>CAVUQM010000012.1:0-356567 GCA_963743625.1 uncultured Pseudomonadota bacterium
TGAGCTTCCAGGTGCACCCCGGGGAGGTGCTGGGGTTCCTCGGCCCCAACGGGGCGGGCAAGACCACCACCATGCGCATGCTCGCGGGCTTCATCGCCCCGACCTCCGGGAGCGCCAGCATCTGCGGCCACGACATCGGCACGGCCGCGCTGCAAGCAAAGGCTGCCCTGGGTTACCTGCCCGAAGGCGCCCCGCTCTACGGGGAGATGAGCGTGCGCGGCTTTCTGGAATTCATCGCCGACCTGCGCGCGCTCAGCGGCGAGCGGCGCCGCGCGCGCCTGCAGCACGTGATCGAGCACCTGCAGCTCGGTACGGTGCTCGAACAGAGCATCGACACGCTCTCCAAGGGCTTTCGGCGCCGCGTCGGGCTCGCCCAGGCCATCGTGCACGACCCACCGGTATTGATCCTGGACGAGCCTACCGACGGCTTGGATCCCAACCAGAAGCAGGAAGTGCGCACGCTCATCGAAGAGATGGCGCGCGACAAGATCATCGTGATCTCGACCCACATCCTGGAAGAAGTGCAGGCCGTCTGCAGCCGCGCCATCATCATCGCCCGAGGGCGCATCGTCGCCGATGACACCCCGGCGGCACTGGCGGCGCGCTCCCGCTATCACAACGCAGTCTCGATGCAGCTCGAGGAAGCCGGCCAGCTGGGAGCTGCGCGCGCCGCCTTGAGCGCCGTGCCCGACATCGCGGCCGTCGAGGTGAGCGAGCGCGATGTGCGCCTGACCGCGCTGCCGCGCTCGGGCCACATGATCCTGGCGGCGGTCTCGGAATTGGCCGCGCGCCAGGGCCTGAAGCTCAAGGAGCTGCACCTCGAATCCGGACGCCTCGATGAGGTGTTCCGCACCATTACTGCCTGAAGGGACTAAACGCACCATGCGCAACGTGGGCATCATCATGCGCCGCGAGCTGGCGAGTTATTTCGCCACCCCGCTCGCCTACGTCTACATCCTCATCTTCCTGCTGCTGGCGAACGTGTTCACGTTCTACCTGGGCGGCTTCTATGAACTCGGCCAGGCCGACCTCGGTTCATTCTTTGGCTTCATTCCCTTCCTCTACCTGTTCCTGATTCCGGCCATCGCCATGAAGCTGTGGGCCGAGGAGCGCAAGTCCGGCAGCATCGAGCTGCTCATGACGCAGCCGGTGACGCTATGGGACGCGGTGCTCGGCAAGTTCCTGGCAGCGTGGCTGTTCACCGCGATCGCCCTCGCCCTCACCTTCCCCTTGTGGCTGACGGTCAACTACTTGGGCAAACCCGACAACGGCGCGATCGTGGCTGCTTACCTCGGCAGCCTGCTGCTCGCCGGTGGTTTCCTCGCCGTCGGCTCGTGCATGTCGGCGCTGACCCGCAACCAGGTGGTCGCCTTCATCCTCGGCGTGGTGGTGTGCTTCGTGTTCGTGATGGCAGGCTTCCCCATGGTCATCGACGTGTTCCGCGCCTGGGCACCGGTGGCGCTGGTGGATGCCATCGCCTCGCTGTCATTTCTCACTCATTTTCAGTCGATCTCCAAGGGGGTCATCGACCTGCGTGACCTCTTGTACTTCGCCATGCTGATCGCGCTGTTCCTGTACGCAACTACCATCGCACTCGATCTGCGCAAGGCGGAGTGAGACTCATGAATAAACGCTCCACCCTGGGAGGCGGTACGCTGCTGGCGCTGGCGCTGCTGTTCGTAGGCTTTACGATCCTCTTCAACCACACCCTGCGCGGCTGGCGGCTCGACCTCACCGAGAACCGCCTCTATACCACCGCCTCCGGCACCGACCGGATCCTTGCAAGCATCAAGGAGCCCATCAATCTTTACTTCTTCTACTCGGAGAAGGCCGCGCAGCAGATGCCCGACCTGCAGGCCTACGGACCGCGGGTGCGCGACTTCCTCGAGGAGCTGGTGGCGCGCTCCAACGGCAAGCTGCGCCTGCACGTCATCGACCCGCAGCCGTTCTCGGAGGAAGAGGACCGCGCCGCGGAACTCGGCGTGCGCGGCGCGCCCATCGGTGCCGGCGGCCAGTTTTACTTCGGACTCGCCGGCACCAATGCCACCGACGGTCACGCGGCGATCGAGTTCTTCGATCCGAAGAAGGAGCAGTTCCTCGAGTACGACGTGGTCAAGCTGATCTACCAGCTCGCCAACCCGAAGAAGCCGGTCGTCAGCTGGCTCTCGACGCTCCCCATGGAGGGCGGCTTTGACCCGCACAGCGGCAGTGCCCGCGAACCGTGGATGGTGTACAGCGAGGCGAAGCAGCTCTTCGACCTGCGCGCCCTCGATACGAACGCCACCAAGATTGATCCCGACACCAACGTGCTGGTGCTGGTGCACCCGAAGAACCTGTCCCCGGCCACCGAGTTCGCCATCGAC
Source organism: uncultured Pseudomonadota bacterium (assembly GCA_963743625.1). Lineage (GTDB taxonomy): Bacteria > Pseudomonadota > Gammaproteobacteria > Steroidobacterales > Steroidobacteraceae > 13-2-20CM-66-19. The sequence goes on from CAVUQM010000012.1 coordinate 2,364, forward strand.
CAGTACGCGCTGCGCGGCGGCCACATCCTGGTGTTCGTCGACCCGCTGGCGGAAAACGACACCTCCGCGTCGGATCCCCAGAATCCCATGGCGGCCGTGACCGCCGACAAGTCCTCGCACCTGGACTCGCTGCTCAACGCCTGGGGCGTGAAGTTCGATTCCAGCAAGGTGGTGGCCGATCGCGGGCATGCGCTCTCGGTCACCATGCGCGAAAATCAGGAACCCGTGATGCATCTGGGGGTCCTCGGGCTCGACAAGGACAGCTTCGCCGCCGATGACGTGATCACCGCCGGTCTCTCCAACGTCAACGTCGCGATGGCCGGCGCCCTGGAGCCGGTCAAGGATGCCAAGGTGCGCTTCGAGCCACTGCTGCAGTCGAGCCGCGATGCAGAACTGCTGCCGAGCGCGCGCTTCCGCATGCTCATGGATCCGGGCAGCCTGCTCGATGACTTCAAGCCCGCCGGCCAGCGCTACACCCTGGCGGCGCGCGTGAGCGGGATGGTGCGAAGCGCGTTTCCGGCCGGACCGCCCGCCGGCGTGACGCTCGCTCCCGGACAACTGGACCTGAAAGCCTCGACCCGGCCCCTGAATCTGATCGTGTTTGCCGACTCGGACATGCTGTCGGATTTCATGTGGCTGCGCGCGCAGAACTTCTTCGGCCAGCGTATGACCCAGGCCATCGCCAGCAATGGCGACCTGGTGCAGAACGCCCTCGACAACCTCGCCGGCAGCGCCGACCTGATCAGCGTGCGCGGGCGGGCCTCCTTCGACCGGCCCTTCGAGCGGGTGCAGAAGCTGCGGCGCACCGCCAACGAGCACTTCCACGTCAAGGAGCAGGAGCTCGAAACGCAGCTGCGGAGCACCGAGGAGAAGCTCACGGCACTGCAGACCAAGGGTGGCGATAAACCCTCGAGCTCGGTCCTGGTGACCCCGGAGCAGGAACAGGAGATCGAGCACTTCCAGCAGGAGAAGCTGCGCATCCGCAAGGAGCTGCGCGCGGTGCGTGCCGGGCTCGATGAGGACATCCGTAACCTCGGCACTACGCTCAAGGTGATCAACATCATCATAGTGCCGGCGTTGTTTGCGGCGCTTGCGCTCCTCATAGCGCTGTGGCGGCGCCGCCGCCGCGCGCGCGCGCACGGCAGTGAGGTCGTCCCGACATGAACGCCCGCCGCGTCACCTGGCTGCTCCTCGCAGGACTCATGGTCATCGCGTTCGCGATCTGGCTGTCATCGCAGCGCCACCTGCAGCGCGCCACCCTCAGCGGCGATCTGGTACTGCCGGGGCTGGAGCACGGCGTCAACAGCGTGACCGAGGTACGGCTGCGCAAGGCCGACGGCACGCACGCCACTCTCAAGCGGGCCGACGCCGGCAGCTGGACGGTGAGCGAGCGTAACTGGCCGGCACAGGTGAGCAGGGTGCGCAAGCTCCTCCTCGATCTGGGCGCGCTGAATGTCGTCGAGGAAAAGACGCACCTGCCGGGCAACTACCCGGCCCTGGGCGTGGAGGACCTGAGCACGCCCAAGGCGAGCGGCACCGAGGTGAGCGTGCTGGCCCCGGCGCACACCTGGACGCTCATCGTGGGCAAGCCTTCGGGCGGAAAATCGGGCTACGTGCGGCTTGCGAACGCGCCGACCAGCGTGCTCGCCGCGCCGCTGGTGAGCGTAACGGCCGATCCGAAGGCCTGGCTCGATACGGCCCTGATCGACCTGCCGGCCGAGCGGGTGCGCGAGATCGAGGAGCACCCCGCCGATGGCATAGGCGCCTCCTACAACGCCTCGCGCCAGAAGACCGACGATGCCCACTTCAGTGTGAGCGCGATTCCCAAGGGGCGTGAACTCAGCGCCCCCTCTGCTGCCGACTCCCTGGGCGCGGCCTTGAGCGGACTTACGCTCGAAGACGTGGCCAAGGCACCCACGCCCGGCGCCGCCGCAGCGCACGCGGTATTTCGTACCTTCGACGGACTGGAGGTGCAGGTGAGCGGACGCAAGGACGGCGCGCGCAGCCTCATCACACTCGATGCCCACGCCGCCCAGGCGTCCGCGGGCGAGCAGGCGCAGAAACTAGAGGCGCGCCTGAGTGGCTGGGAGTTCGAGATCCCGGACTACAAGTACGCGGCGATCTTCACCCCGCTCACGGATCTGCTGAAACCGCTGCCGCCGGCGGCAAAGAAGCCGTCGCCGCGCCCGCCGCCAACCCCTAAGACCCCCGGGCCCCAGTGAGGCCACATACTCAGGGACTCAGCTGAGCGATGATTTCGAGCGGGCGGCCCTCCGGGTCATTGAAACTCGCGAGCCACTCTTCCGTGCCGTCGGCGTGACGGTGAATCATGTGTGGCACCGAGGTAAATGTTACCCCGCGCGCGCTCAGGACCTGATAAGCGGTGCGAATATCGCCCACACGCAGGTAGAGGATGGATTCGGGGCCGGGCTTATCCTGTTGCTGCAGGTAGAGGCGTATGCCGCCGCAGTCAAAGAACGCGAGTGTGCCGAAGCTGTACAGGTGCTTAAGTCCCAGCGTGGTGCCGTACCAGGCTTCGGACTCCTTGATATCACGCACGCCACGCGAGATCTGAGCGAGCGCGCCGAGCTGCAAATCAGTAGTCATCTCCATCTTGCTCCTGTTCTTTAGGGCGCTGCCGCCGGGCTCGCGGAACCAACGGCGCAACGCCTGACGATTTTCAAGACCGAGCTTCGCCAATGCGTTGGCGACGTGAAACTTGACGGCATCAGCGCTGATGCCGCGTCGCCGCGCGATCTCCCGGTTACTCATGCCGTGCTGCACGGCGTGTACGACTCGCCACTCCGCAGGCGTCAGTACGTCAGCGTGGGGCGGGCGGCCTCGGCGGCGGCGGATGACCATCGAGTGCATCCTATGCGGCGTCGAACCTATTTACCCTCCCCCTGCGCCCCGAGCCTCTAACCGCAGGCTGTAGCGCGGCCGTCGGCGTGTATGTCGTCCCCGGCCGACGGGAACACCAGATCCGCGCGCGCGCTCAACGGCGTAGAATTTTCCCTAGATGCCGCTGCACCTACGGGGCAGGACGGCCTTGCAGGAGAACGAACATGAGCGCTGTGTTGCTCGCTGTTTTCAACAGATTCGAAGACGCGGAGCGCGTGCGCACGCGGCTGGTGCAGGATGGCTTTCCCACCGACCGGGTGGAACTCACTGCCACGACCGAGAAGGGGCGCGCCGGCCTGCAGCCGGCAAGCACGGCCGAATCGCAGTTTCTGCAGTACTTCCGCACCCTGTTCACTCGTAATGACGAGCGCGCGTTCGCCGAGCTGCTCGCCGGCCGCGTCGGCGACGGCGAGGCAGTCACGATCGCCGTGCATCCGCGTGGTGACCTAGAGACGACGCGCGCCGCCGAACTCCTCGAGGGCGCAGGAGCGCTTGAGCTGGTCGGACACGATCTTCAGCACCAGCCCTTCGAGCACGCCGCCTCGCACGCGGAGGGTTCCTGGATCAGCCACCTCTCGCCGGACAACCCGAGCGGTGCGGACTGCATCTACTGTCGGCTGTTCCCCGCGCACCGCCACTGAGGGGCCTCGCCGTCCGCGCCGCGGGTTGCGCCCGCGGGCGGCGGCGCAGCGGCCCTAGGGCTGCTTGTCCAGAATCATGGTGGTCGTCTGCCCGTGCGCGACGTCCTTATCGGTCAGCAATATGCTCTTGCCATCGGCTGCCACGGCGAGGCGGATCTCATCGACCACCTTGCCCTGGCGATAGTCGGTCTCGAGCACCGTGTGGTCGTCGATCTTCTTCAGCATCACCTCGGTATTGCCCGGGTCGCCGCTCACCGGGTACTGCTTGCCATCGAATTTGGCGGCGTAGCTTTGCCCATTGGCCTGCATGCTGAACTGCCCGGGTGTCATCGCGTAGTGCACCACGCTGAGTGCGTCGTTGGCGTTGCTCATCTGGTCCTGGAGCCACGAACCCGACAGCGTATGCGCGCCGGCAGGCCCGGCGGCGACGCGCTTCTCGGTGTAACTGCCGGTGACCGGCTGCGCGCCACCGTAACCGGTGAACTTACCGGTGACGGTGTTGCCGTCCGCGGACACTGTCATGCTGTTGACACCCATGAGCTTGCCGCCCTGCTTCTGCGAGGTCTCCACGGTGTGCGCATCCACCACCCGCACCATCAGCTCGTCGTAGTAGGCGTGGCCGGTGACTTTGTGCCAGGCGCCGTCGGCGGGCAGCTTGTCGACCGCCGGATCGCAGCTCATGCAGCTCCAGGCGCCGTTGGCGAGCACGAACACGTCCGGCTTGCCGCTCACCTTGATCGAATCGAGCCGGCCCTTCCAGGTGCCATCGAAAGCACCGGCCGCCAACGCTGCGGCCGGCGCCAGCAGCAGTGCGCTGATGAGAAATCTCTTCATGTCATCTCCCCCTTAAGGTTGTTGGAATTGTCCGCATCACGGGACACCTCAGCGCGCGAGAGTCTATGCCGCAGACGCGCCGTCACCAACAGCCAAGGCGACGCTTCAGTTGGTCCGCGCCCGCAGCACCTCGCTGAGTACGTCGGCCTGGCCGGGCAGGCGCGTCAGGTGCGGCCAGCGCGGTCCGTCGGTGTAGGGCACGCTGACGGAGCGGAAGTAGTCGGCGTTCTCGAGCAACAGCTCGATCGGCTTCTTGTCCGCCTGCGCCGCCAGCAGCGCCGCATCGAGCACCTCGGCGGTGTACTTGCGACCGTTGACGGCCAGCACTTTCATGCCCGGGCCGACGCCGGCGCGCGCGGCGGCGCGATTCTCGACGCTCTCCAGGACCATGTCCTTGTCATCGAGCAGCAGCCCGAGCGACCAGAGCCGGTTGGTCTGCTTGCGGCGCTTCTGCTGCGCCTCGAGGTAAGCGTTCTTTTCGGACGAGTAGCTCAGCTGCCAGCCGCTGCTCCTGAGCCCCTCGAGCAGCGCTCCCGGGCCGAGCGAATCCAGGTGGCGGTGAATGATGGCGCGCCAGTCCGCCGGCACCACGCTCGCGAGCGTCGCATAAACGTCCGTTTCGACGTAGGGCTTTAGCGCCGGTGCGCCGCCGGCACCGGCGTAGAAGCGTTTTACGTAGTCATCGAGCGAGGCCTTGCCGCCGGAGCGCGCGCGCAGCTCGGTATCCACGTTCAGCCAGAGAAACTCGGAGGCCTCGTAGAAATCCACATCGCGCCGGCTGAGCGACCAGTTCATGGGCGCGTCGTAGAGGATCTGGGCGGCGACCGCGGTGTCGGCCAGCGGACGCCAGCGATCCCCGTTCTGGATGTCGTAGAACCCGGCCAGACTCGCCAGCATCTCGCGGTAGCTCTCCTGCGGGATGAGACCGGCGCGCACCGGCAGCACCGTGCCCCAGAACTGCGTCATGCCCTCGTACACCCATAACAGCGAGCCATCCATGGGTTGCTGGTAATCCGGACTGAGCAGGCCCGCCGGGCGCCGGTACTTGCCGTTCCAGCTGTGCACGTACTCGTGCGCCAGCAGTTCCGCGACGCCTTCGCGCAACGGCACGTCCGAGAGTGAGTTCTCATCGAGCCGGTCGTCACTGGACTCGTGATGCTCCAGTCCGAAGTGCGTCACGTGATCCGAGAGCGTCAGCAGCCAGGTGTAGTGGCGGTACATGCGGGTGCCGAAGAGCATGCCGGCCTGTGCCACCAGGCGCCCATAACTGTCCGCAAAGTCCTCCGGCACGGCAAGCGCCGCATCGCTGTCAGCCATGATCGAGATGGCGTGTTTGAGCTCGGGGAACGGCGCCGAGCCGGGCAACTCGATCAATTTGGCGTAGCGCGCCAGCTGCACCGGTGAGTCGATGAGGCGCGCAAGGCTCGCATCCTCGAGCCGCACGCTGCCATCGGCCAGTGAGGTGAGGCCAAGCGCACTTTGCACCTGCCATTGCGGTGGCGCGAGGAGCGAGGCCGCGGTGGTGATGCTGGCCGCATCCCGGCCCTTGGGGAACAGCACGTATTGGTTCCAGGAGATGACGGCCAGCTGCGCGCTGCTGGAAGGACCAGCGGTGAACTCACCGCCCTCGGTCGGCAGTCCGGTATCCAGGGCGATCTCCAGGCGCGTGCTGCCTGCGGGCACGTTGACACTGATGGCAAACATCTCGCGCGGGTCGCGCTGCCAGGTGAGTTCGCGGCCGCCGGCGCGAATCGTCATGCCGACCAGGGTATTCAGCGGGCCGGTGGGCCCGTGCTCCCCGGGTATCCACTTGGGAAACACCAGGACCAGGGGCCCGGGTTTGACCGCAAGACTGAGATCGGTGTGAACGTGCTTGCGCGCCACCTCGCGCGCATCCAGCCGTATGTTGAGGTCAGCCGCGTGCGCGGCGCCCGCACTCAGCCACAACGCCCCAGTCACACACGCCGTCAGAGCCGCTCGCATAGGGAAGCCTCGTAACCGATAGTGAAACAAGCGAAAAGGTGGCGGATGTTCTCCGAAATGGAGCGACGAGGCAACGAGTGCTACCGTAATGCCATGTCCGACCCGATGCATGCCGGAGGCTGCCTGTGCGGGGCGCTGCGCTTCCGGGCCGCCGGCCCGGCACGCCACCTGTGCTACTGCCACTGCGTCAGCTGCCGCCGCGCGGCCGGCGCGCCGGCCGTGCCGTGGGCAACCTTCGATCTGGCGCGCTTTGAGGTGACCCACGGCACGCTCACGCAATACCGCTCCTCGGCGCACGTGCTGCGCGGCTTCTGCAACACCTGCGGCACCTCCCTCACCTTCCGCAACGAGCAACGGCCGACGGAAATCGACGTGACGCTCGCCTGCCTCGATGAAGCCGAGCGCTTTGTGCCGACCATGCATGTGTGGGTCGCCGACAAACTGCCCTGGACGGTGCTCGCCGATGATCTGCCGCAGCATCCGGCGGGCGTTGGCTCCTGAGGCAGGAGCGCCCTCAGCGCGCCCGCGCCAGCAGGCTCACGGTCACCAGCGCCAGCAGCGTGGTGGGCAGCCAGGCGAGCACGATCGGGTTCAGATTGAAAACCACCGTACCGCTCTCGATCAGCTTCTCCAGCAGGAAGAAGCCGATGCCGAGCACCAGCCCCATGAGCATGCGCGTGCCGGTACCGGTGGAGCGCAGTGAGCCGAGCACGAAGGGGATAGCCAGGAGCACGGTGAAGATCACCGCCACGGTACGCGCGATGCGCGACCAGAAGGCGAACTTGTATTCGCGGTCATCGAGGGCGTTGGCGCGATAGTAGCTGATGAGCCGCCACAGTGCCCGGTTGGTGAGCTGGTCGGGGTTCTCGATCGCCAGTCCCAGAAAACCCGCCGTCACGTTCGACTGCAGCACGCGCTGCGCCGGGGTGCTCTTGCTGACGCTATCGCCGCTGAAGCGCGACTCGGTGTAATCGGCGAGCAGCCACTTGCCCTTGCTGCCCGCGGAACCTGCGATCGCGTGCTGCGACTGACCGACCGCGAGCAGTCGGTGCTGCGGGGACAGCTCGAAGATCTGCATGCCGCCAAACTGGCGCTCGCTTGATTGCCCGGCGACGTGCAGGATGCGGTTGCCGTCACGCACCCAGGCGCCGCTGCCGCCGAAACTTACATTGTTGAAACGGCTGAAAGCCTTCTGCTCGCGCGCCGTCTGCTGCAGCGCCGGACCCAAAAACTCCCCGAGCACCACCGCGCAGCCGACCAAGATCAGCGCCGCGAGCAGGCAGATCCCGGCGAGGTGCGCGATGGAGATCCCGGTGGCGCGGATCACGGTGATCTCGCTGCCGCGCGCCAGCGCACCTAAGCCCACGAGCGCGCCCATGAGCGCCGTGATCGGCAACAGGTCGAAGGCAAAGATCGGCAGGTTCAGGAGCGTGTACCACAGCGCCCCGAGCGCCGTGTAGCCGCCGCTGCCGATGTCATCCTGCTCGCCGATGAAGATAAACAGCGCCCCGAGTACCACAAAGGCCGCCCCCACCATCAGCACCGAACCCAGGATGGTGCGCACGATGTAGCGGTCGAGAATGTTCACAGGCCGCGCACCCGGTAGCGCAGGCGGTTCGTGAACGTCGGGCCGAAGATCACCAGCAGCGCGAGCGCCACCACCACCGCGTGTGTCCACCACAACCCGAGGAACGCAGGCAGCGTGCCGCGGCCGATCATGACCTTGCCGACCGAGATCAGCTGCGAATAGAAGAGGAAGATCAGCAGCGCCACCCACACGCGCGCGTAACGCCCCTGCCGCGGCCGCAGGCGTGCCAGCGGCACGGCGATGAGGGCGAGCACGAGGCACATCAGCGGCGTCGCGATGCGCCATTGCAGCTCGGCACGTTGCTGCGGGTCGCTCGATTGCGCCAGCGCCATGCTGGGGCGCGCCTCGAGGTCACGCACGCGGTCGGTACTGACCGGCATCTGCACCGGCACTATGTGCTCGGCAAAGCGCACGATGCGAAACTCTGCGCTTCCCGGCACCCCCTCGAAGCGCTCGCCGTCATAGAGCGTCAGGATGTGAGTCATGCCATCGGGTGTGACGCTGTGGCGCGCGCGCTCGGCGAGCGCCACCTGCACGACGGCGCCGCGGTTGCGCTCCACGAACACGTTATGCAAGGTCCCGTCCGGGTTCACTCCCTGCGCGTACACCACCGCGTTGCCACCACCGAAGCTGCGGAACTTGCCCGCCGCAATGGGCGCGAACTGGCCAGCGCGCACCGCCTGCTGCCGCAGGCTCAGGGCCTGTTCGGTCGCCTGCGGGGCGAGCACAAGGGTGAGCCAGGCAAGCCCGGCGGCCACCACGAGCGCGAGCAGCACCACCGGCAGGTAGACGTTGGCGGGGCCGGCGCCGCAGGCGAGCGCTGCGGCCATTTCGCTGTCCGCATACAGGCGCCCGAAAGCCAGCACCACCCCGATCAGCAGGCCCACCGGCAGCAGGATCGAAAGATACTGCAGGGCTCCGAGCCAGACGAGCTCAAGCACCACGTCCGGCGGGAATTGATTGGCGGCGGCGCGCTCGAGTACGCCCACCACCTGGTAAGCCAGCAATATGACCAGTAACACGCCGGTTACCAGCAGCCAGGCCAGTATGACTTCGCGCAAAATGTAACGGCCGAGGATCTTCCCCAAAGCGCGACCTTCCGTTTGTCCGCCGGAAAACCGACAGGCTCTTGAGTTACACTGGCCATCGCTTGCACCCGTGGGGCACGCAGCAGGAGCTGCATCGGCACGCGACGGAGCGAGGCGCTCAATAAGGTAAGTGACAGTCTAACGCGCCTCAATGGGAAGGGGTTACGCAATGGAATTTGGTGTCTGGACCAAGGGCCTGGCGACACTGCAGGTGGACTGCCTGGTGCTCGGGGTGTTTGAAGAGGGCGAGCTGAGCGGCGAGGCGCGCAGCGTGGATGCCGCCAGTGGCGGGCGGCTGAAGAAGCTGCTGGAGCGCGGCGATTTCGCCGGACGGCCCGGCGACACGCAGCTCATCGCCGACCTGCTGGGCGTGAGCGCGACACGCGTGCTGCTCACCGGCCTTGGCACCAAGAAACTCTTCCAGCGCAAGGCCTGGCGGCGCGCCTGCCAGGCGGCGCTCGCCGTCATCGCCCGCACCCGTATTGGCAGTTGCGCCATCGCGCTCGACCGACCGGAGGCCAAGCAGCTCGATGACTACTACCTCGGGCGTCAGGTCGCCGAGCTCACCGGCGCCGCCCTGTACCGCGTCAACGATCTGAAGACCGGCAAGAAGCCGCCGCCGCCGGCACTGCGCAAGGTACTGGCAGGTCCGGTGCGCAAGGCGGGCGCCGCGCAGCGCGGACTCACCGAGGGCGCCGCCGTGGCCGCCGCGCAGTCCATACAGCGCGACCTCGCCAACCTGCCGCCCAACGTGTGCACGCCGCTGTATCTGGCCGAGCAGGCACGCGCGCTCGCCAAGCGCTACGCCAGCCTGCGCGTGAAGGTGCTCGATGAGCCGGCGATCCGGCGCGAGAAAATGGGCTGCCTGCTCGCGGTGGCCCAGGGCAGCCAGCAGGCGCCGCGCTTCATCGTGCTCGAATACCAGGGCGCGAAAAAGGACGCCGCCCCGGTCGTGCTGGTCGGCAAGGGTGTGACCTTCGACAGCGGCGGCATCTCGCTCAAGGACCCGCCGGGCATGGATGAGATGAAGTTCGACATGTCCGGAGCCGCCGCCGTCATCGCCACGCTGACACTGGTCGCACAGCTGCGCCTCGACATGAACGTCGTCGGCCTCGTGGCCGCGGTCGAGAACATGCCGGACGGCAAGGCGGTCAAGCCCGGCGACATCGCCACCAGTGCCGCAGGTCTGACGGTGGAAATTCTCAACACCGACGCCGAGGGCCGACTGATCCTGTGCGACGCACTGCACTACGCGCGCCGCTTCCGTCCGGCGGTCGTCATCGACATCGCCACCCTCACCGGTGCCTGCGTGGTCGCCCTCGGGCACTACCACGCCGGAGTCATGGGCAACGATGACAAGCTCGTCCAGGAGTTGCTGGCCGCCGGCGCGCGCGCCGATGATCGCTGCTGGCAGCTGCCGCTCACCGAGGAGTATGCCGAGGCTTTGAAGAGCAACTTTGCCGACTTCGCCAACGTCGGCGGCCGCGACGGCGGTGCCATCACCGCCGCGGCCTTCCTGGCGAAATTCACCCAGGGACTCAAATGGGCGCACCTCGACGTCGCGGGCATCGCTTACCAGAGCGGTGCGCAGAAGGGCAGCACCGGTCGGCCGACGCCGCTGCTCGCGGATTTCCTCATCCAGCGCGCCTCTCACTGACGCGCCACGGGGCGAGCCACCAGCGCACCTTCCGGCACGTGCGCTTCTGCCGGCCGCGCCGGCCGCTGCGCCTGACGGCACGCCTGCTGCGTACGCGCTGAAGCGGCGCGAGCGGCCCCAACCGCCGGTACAGCCGGCGCGGGCGCCGCGCCCCCTTGCCGCTATAATCCCGGGCGCCCCCTTGCCGCGAGTCTTAAAGCCCCCTGATGGATAAGGTGTACGCGCCGGCCGAAATCGAGCGGCGCATCTACGAGCGTTGGGAATCCCACGGCTGGTTCGCACCCAGCGGCCACGGGGCGCCCTACTGCATCATGATCCCGCCCCCCAACGTGACCGGCACGCTGCACATGGGGCACGCGTTTCAGCACACGCTGATGGATGCGCTCGTGCGCTATCACCGCATGCGCGGCGAGGATGTGCTGTGGCAGCCCGGCACCGACCACGCCGGCATCGCCACGCAGATGGTGGTCGAGCGGCAGCTGAATGCACAGGGCACCAGGCGCACCGATCTGTCGCGCGAGCAGTTCGTGGCGCGCGTGTGGCAGTGGAAGGCACAGTCGGGCGGCACCATCAGCGGCCAGATGCGGCGCCTGGGAGAGTCGGTCGACTGGTCGCGCGAACGCTTCACCCTCGACCCGGAGCTGTCGCGCGCGGTGACCGAGGTGTTCGTGCGGCTGCACGCGCAGGGACTCATTTACCGTGGCAAGCGCCTGGTCAACTGGGATCCGGTGCTGCTCACCGCGCTCTCCGACCTCGAAGTGCAGGCGCAGGAAGAGGAAGGTCGGCTGTGGCACCTGCGCTACGCGCTCGCCGACGGCAGCGGGCATCTGGTGGTCGCGACCACGCGCCCGGAGACCCTGCTCGGTGACAGCGCGGTCGCAGTACATCCCGAGGACGAGCGCTACCGCGCCCTCATCGGGCGGCAGCTGCGGCTGCCGCTCACCGGGCGCGACATTCCGGTGATCGCCGATGGCTACGTCGACCCGGCCTTTGGTTCCGGCTGCCTCAAGATCACCCCGGCTCACGATTTCAACGACTACGAGATCGCCCAGCGCCACCACCTGCCGCTCATCAACATTTTCACCCCGCGTGCCGCCCTCAACGACAACGTGCCCGAGCGCTTCCGCGGGCTCGACCGTTTCGAGGCGCGTCAGCGCGTGCTGGCGGAACTGGAGTCGGCCGGTCTGATCGAGAAGATCGACAAGCATCGCCTGACCGTGCCGCGTGGCGACCGCAGCGGCGCGGTGCTCGAGCCCTACCTCACCGACCAGTGGTACGTGAAGATCGCGCCGCTGGCAGCCCCGGCCATCGCGGCCGTGGAGACGGGCCGCACCCGCTTCGTGCCCGAGAACTGGTCGCGCACGTACTTCGAGTGGATGCACAACATCAAGGACTGGTGCGTGAGCCGCCAGCTGTGGTGGGGACATCGCATCCCCGCCTGGTATGACGCCGCCGGCAACGTCTACGTCGGACGCGACGAGGCCGAGGTGCGCGCACAGCACCGGCTCGCAAGCGAGCTGACACTCACCCAGGACGCGGACGTTCTCGACACCTGGTTCTCATCCGCGCTGTGGCCGTTCTCGACCCTCGGCTGGCCACACAGCTCGAGCGAGCTCACCCGCTTCTACCCGGGAAGCGTGCTGGTCACCGGCTTCGACATCATCTTCTTCTGGGTGGCGCGCATGATGATGATGGGCCTGAAGTTCATGGGCGACGTGCCGTTCCGCGAGGTCTACATCACCGGTCTCATCCGCGATGAGCACGGCGACAAGATGTCCAAGTCCAAGGGCAACGTCATCGACCCGCTCGACATCGTCGATGGCATCGCGCTGGAGGCGCTGGTGGCCAAGCGCACCAGTGGCCTGATGCAGCCGCAGCTCGCGCCGGCCATCGAACGCGCAACGCGCAAGCAGTATCCACAGGGCATCGCCGCGCACGGCACCGATGCGCTGCGCTTCACCTTCGCAGCGCTCGCCTCCCCGAGCCGCGACATCAGCTTCGATCTGGCGCGCGTCGCCGGCAACCGCAACTTCTGCAACAAGCTGTGGAACGCGGCGCGTTTCGTGACGCTCGCGACCGAGCGCCACCCCGGCGGGGGCGGGTCCGGGGCAACCCTCGGTTGCCGATCGCTGGATCCGCTCGCGCTTCGGACGCATGCTGGGCGACGGTTGAGGCTGCGCTGCGCGACTATCGCTTCGACTTCGCCGCGAGCGCCCTCTACGAGTTCGCCTGGTACGACTTCTGCGACTGGTATCTGGAATTCACCAAGCCGGTGCTGCAGGCGCAGAACCCCGCAGCGGCCGCCCGCCAGGCAACACTCGCCACCCTCACGCAGGTGCTCGAAGCGCTGCAGCGCGCGCTGCACCCCTTCATGCCCTTCATCACGGAGGAGATCTGGCAGCGCGTGGCACCGCTGGCCGGCGTCAGCGGCGAGACAGTGATGCTCGCCCCCTATCCGCACGCACGCGAGTTCCCGCCCGATGAGGCCGCCGAGAGCGAAGCCGCCTGGATCCAGGCGGTGATACTCGGGGTGCGCCAGATCCGCGGCGAGATGAACATCAGTCCGGGCAGGCGCATACCGCTGCTGTTGCGCGATGCCAGCGCGCAGGATCTGCTCCTCATCGAACGCCACCGCGCGCTGCTTGAACGCCTGGCGGGCCTGGAGAGCGCGACCGTGCTCGTCCCGGGCAGTCCCGCACCCCAAGCCGCCGTGGCACTGGTGGGCACGCTCGCCCTGCTCGTGCCGATGGCAGGCCTGATCGATGCCGCCGCTGAAGCCGAGCGTCTGGGCAAACTCCTCGCCAAGACCCAGGCGGATCTTGCCAAGACCGAAGCGAAACTCGCCAACGAGAACTTCGTGCGCAACGCCCCGCCGCAGGTGGTGCATACCGAGCGCGAGCGCGCCGCAGAACTGGCGCGCACCGCGGCGGGCTTCAGCGCACAGCTGCGAACGCGTGCGCGGCATGCTCGCCCCGTGACGGCCGCGACCGACATACCGGCGGAAGCCGCGCTGCTCGGGCGTGTGCTCGAGACCCTCGAGACCGTCATCCTCGGCAAGCCCGAGCAGATCCGCCTGTGTCTGGCGTGCCTGCTGGCGCGCGGCCATCTGTTGATCGAGGACGTGCCCGGGGTCGGCAAGACGACGCTGGCGCACGCGCTCGCGCACGTGCTCGGCCTGGCCTGGCAGCGCGTGCAATTCACCAGCGACCTGCTGCCGGCGGATATCATCGGGGTCTCGGTGTTCGATCGCGCCAGCCAGCGCTTCAACTTCCGCCAGGGTCCCATCTTCACGCAGCTGCTGCTGGCGGATGAGGTCAACCGCGCCAGTCCGCGCACGCAGAGCGCGCTCCTGGAGGCCATGGAAGAGCGCCAGATCAGCGCCGACGGCACCACCTATCCTCTGCCGGATCCGTTCTTCGTGGTCGCGACCCAGAATCCCCACGAGCAGCTGGGCACCTTCGCCCTGCCGGAGTCGCAGCTGGACCGCTTCCTCATGCGCGTCAGGCTCGGTTACCCGGACGCCGCGCACGAGCGGGCGCTGCTGCGCGGCGGGGAGCGGCGCGAGCTGCTGGCTGCGATCGCACCGGCCCTGTCCCCGGCACTGGTGGTGCGCCTGCAGCGCCAGGTGCGCAACGTGCACATCGCCGATGCGCTGCTTGACTACACGCAGACCCTCATCGCCCGCACGCGCGAGCGCGGCGATCTGAAGCTCGGGCTCTCGCCACGTGCCGGCCAGGGACTGGTCCGCGCCGCCCAGGCCTGGGCCTTTATCGACGGGCGTGGCGCGCTGCTGCCGGAGGACGTGCAGGCCGTGCTGCCGGCGGTGGTGGCGCACCGCCTCGAGCGGCGCGATGCCGCCGACGGCGCGCACGAGGAGCTCGCGTACGAGATGATCCGCGCGGTAGCGGTGCCGACCTAGGTACATGGCCGCTGCAGCTGCAGCCGTACGCCGGCGGCGCATCAATCCGCTGCGCGCGCTGCGGGTCGCGCTGCAGGCACGCACGGCGCGCTGGGTGCGCCGCCGCCAGGGCGCGGACCTGCTGCCGGTGGAGCTCGGGCGCCGCCGCCTCTATATCCTGCCGACGCGCGGTGGCCTCGCCTTCGGCGCGCTGGTGTTTGTGATGTTGCTGGCGGGGCTGAACTACGCCAACAGCCTGGCGCTTTTCCTCACCTTCCTGCTGGCCGCCTTCGCTCTCGTGGTAATGCAGCTGTGCCATCGCAACCTGCTGGGTGTGGAGGTCATCGCGCTGCAGGCGCCGCCGGTGTTCGCCGCGCGCGCCGCGACGCTCCTGGTCACTCTGGGCAACCCGAGCGCCGCGCCACGGCTGCGCGTGGCGGCAGGCCTTGAAGGCGCCCCGCGCGCCCTGGCCGATATCGGCGCGCACTCCCGCGTGCTCATCAAGGTGCCACTCGCCCCGCAGTCGCGCGGTGTCAGTGCCGATCGCGCGCGTGCGGATCACCACGGCGCACCCGTTTGGGCTGTTCCGTGCCTGGACCTGGGTGCACGCGCCGCTGGAACTGGTGGTCTACCCGGCGCCGACCGGTCCCGGCCCCCGCCGCACACCAGCGCCCACAAGCCCGGCACGCGCGCGCCCGGTGGCGCCGGCGTGGATGAGTGGCTCGGACTCAGGCCGTTCCGCGACGGTGACTCACCGCGCCAGGTCGACTGGAAGGCCTATGCGCGCGAAGCGCCGCTCATGGTCAAGGAATACCAGCCCGTGGGCTCGGACCTGCGCTGGTTCGATTTCGCGCAGCTCACCGGACTCGACACCGAGGCACGGCTCGCGCAGCTCGCCCGCTGGGTGGTGGACGCGAAGCCAGCGGGGAGCGCTACGGCCTGGCACTGCCGGGCGTGCGCGTGCCGAGCGCTCGCGGGCCCGAGCACCGGCATCGCTGTCTTGTGCAGCTGGCGCGCTTCGCAGCGCCGCACGCACGCTCGCATCTCTGAGGCGCACCGAGTGGTATCGGAACCTGAGCCGCTGGCACCGAAGTCCCTCGCCTGGGCCTGCGCGGCCTTCGCAGGCGGGCTGTTGCTGCACGTCGACCGCGTGCCGCTCTGGGCGAGGCTGACCTGCGCGGCCCTCATCCTGTGGCGCCTCGCCGCCGTGCGAGAGGGGTTGTGGCTGCCCGGCCCGCTGCTGCGTTCGCGCTCGCCCTCGCCATGGCCGCGGTAGTGCTGGCGCGCTTTCACACCCTGAATGGGCTCAACGCCGGCACGACGCTGCTGCTGCTCATGGCGGCGCTGAAGCTGCTCGAAACGCGCCGCACCCGCGATGAGCTGGTACTGATCGGCGCCGGGCTCTTTCTGCTGCTCGCCGCGTGCCTGGATCGCCAGAACCTCGCGCGCGTCCCTCTCTATGCCCTGCAGGCGTGGTTGTGCTGCGCAGCGCTGGCCGCAGTCGTGACGCCCTCGCTGCCGCTGCGCGCCGCCGCCGGCCTCGCCGCCCGCACGCTCCTCATTGCCGCCCCGCTGGCCGTGGCGCTCTTCGTGTTCTTTCCACGCCTGCCGGGCTCCTTCTGGGCCATCCCGCGCGGCAACAGCGCACTCACCGGCCTGTCCGATTCCATCGAGCCCGGGCAGCATCGCGCATCTGGTGGCCGACTACAGCGTGGCGTTCCGGGTGAAGTTCGCCGGTCCGCGCCCGGCAGGGGCGCCGCTGTACTGGCGCGGTCCGGTGCTGCACGAGTTCGACGGGCGCACCTGGCGGCGTGCCGAGGCCAGCTTCCACTCACGGCCGCGCCTGCAATTCCAGGGTGAGCCGGTGCGCTACCGCGTGGCGCTCGAGCCCGACCCGGCAGCGCTTCTGGTTCGCCCTGGATCTGCCGGCACAGTCTCCGGGCGCGCGCATCTCCCTCACTTACGACTCCCAGCTTATCGCCGATGACCCGGTGGTGGAGCCGATCGTCTACGAGGCGCTCTCGTACCTGAACGCACGGGCTCTGGAACCCCTCGGTGCCGGCAGCCGTCGCGAGGACACGGCGCTGCCGCGCGCGGCCAATCCGCGCAGCCGCGAGCTCGCCCTCAGCCTCTACGGTAAGTCAGGTTCCGATACGGCCTACGTCGCCGCGGTACTGAGCTACCTGCGCAGTGGCGGCTTCGTGTATTCGCTCGAGCCGCAGCCCCTCGGGGCTGATGCCGTCGATGAGCTCCTGTTCCGCACGCGTGAGGGCTTCTGCGGCCACTACGCCTCGGCCTTCGTCGTGCTCATGCGCGCCGCCAATGTGCCCGCGCGCGTGGTAACCGGTTACCTCGGCGGGGAATGGAATCCGGTCGGTGAGTTCGTCGAGGTGCGTCAGGCCGACGCCCACGCGTGGGCGGAGGTGTGGCTGCAGGGACGCGGCTGGACGCGGGTCGACCCGACGGCGGTGGTGGCCCCGGAGCGCCTGACGCGCGGCATGATGCAGCTGATGCCCAGCGCATTTTCGGCCTCCGAGCGGCTGCTATACGGTCCGGGCTGGCTCGGCGCAGTGCTGCAGCGCTGGGAGGCGGCGAGCGCCTGGTGGAGCGATCACGTGGTGCGTTTCGACTACACGAGCCAGCTCGACCTGCTGGCCCGCTTCGGCATCCGCTCACCGGATACGCGATATCTCGCCTGGCGCTTTGCCGCCGCGCTCGGCGCCTGGCTGCTGTTCCTCGCCTGGCATTTCGGTCGCGGCCGCCGGGGCGCACGACCCGATGCGCTCGCGCGCGCCTACGGGCGGCTGTGTCGCAAGCTCGCACGCGTCGCTCCGGCACGCGCCCCATATCAGGGCCCGCGCGCCTACGGCGAGACGGTGCTCGCGCAGCGCCCGGACCTGCGCACGCCGCTCGAGGCGCTCCTCGCTCGCTACGTGCACTTGCGCTACGGCACAGCCGTGGCGGCCGATGCCGAGGTGGCCGAGTTCGCGCGCGCGGTGGCGCGCTGGCGGGTGCCCGCAGCGCCCTGCGGAGCTGTCAGCCCGACTTGAAGCCGATACGTGCGTGCGTGCCGTCGCAGAAGGGTTTGGTCGCGCTGCCGCCGCAGCGGCACAGGAGTCGCCGAGCTGACCCGCGCCACCACCCGCCCGGTACCGCTGATGATCTCCAGATTCCCGCGCACGCTTAACGGGCCATTCGGCTGGCGGGTCGATGGCGAGCGGCCCGTCGCGCACCGGCAGCATGTCGGTCGGTCCGCTGGGTGGCTCACCCGTGGCACTGAAGCCGATCTCGTGGTGCGAACCGTCGCAGAAGGGCTTGTTGCGCGAAGCCCCGCAGCGGCACAACGTGGCGCGATAGGGCGCGCGCTCCCCATCGATGGGCGGAGCGCGCCGCGCAAGGCGTAGGGCCCGCCCTCGCGGATGCCGGCGAGATTCACCGGCGGCACCGGCTCCTCGGGCTGCCCGTCGCGGCGCCGGTAGCGGATTGCCCCCGAGGGGCACTCGTCGCGATGTCGACCAGGCGCTCGACCGGCATGGCGTCGGGATGAATCCACGGTCCCTGCACGTTGGCGAGGAACACCTGCGGGGCGAGCGTCACGCAGAAACGCGAGTGAATGCAGCGTTTGCCCTCGTAGATAAGATCAAGCTTCTCGCCGGCGATTGTTTCCACCCCGGCACTCACCGCAGACGGCGCTGGCGCTGCGCTCGCGGCCGCCGCCGGCGGCGCAGGTACGCTCAGCGTGGCGGACAGCGCTGCGCCGAGGTCCAGGCCGCGTGCGGCGCGCCGCGACAGCGCGGTGAACTGCTCGGCCGCCGAGCGCGCGCGCGCCTCCCCGTCCGCCGCCAGCGCCTGCCCGGCCTCCGCCAGCTGCGCCAGGCGTTCCACGAACAGGCGTCGCGCGGCCGGGCCGGGCGCCAGCGCGCCCGCATCGCGCAGCGCGATGAAGGACATGCCGGCGTTGCAGTTGGGGTTCGAGGGACCCGCCGGCAGGCGCGCCGCGCGCTCGGCGAGCGGCAGCACCGCGCGCATCAGTCCGATGCCCAGGTCCACCACCAGTGATTTTTCCGCACTCGGCCCGCGCACCGCGTAGGCGTAGGCGAGCAGGCGCAGCATCAGACCGTAGGCGGCGTTCGCCAGATCCACCGTCGCCACCGCCGCCGGTGTCTCGAGCCACACACGGCCTTCCGGCCGCGGCGGACGGCGCAGCACCGGATTGGTGGCCGCCGGGAACGCCGGTGCGAACTGCGGGTTGGCGGCACTCAGCGCGCGCAGTTCGCTGCGGATGCCGAGAAACTTCTGGTAGTGCGAGTTCACCGAATCCTGCGGCGCCCCCTCACCCTGCTCGACGATCGCGCAGAAGGCCTGAAGTGCGGTCTTCAGGCAGATGACCGGGCGCGCGCCGCCGAGATTCACCTCGGCCGGCGAGAGCTGCAGGGCGCGCTCGCCGTCGAAGGTGGCCGACTCGCCGTAGCGGGCGACGAAGGCCTTCAACCCCTGCCCGAGCGCGGCGTAGAAATCCCCGACGGTGTCGTAGTTGAACCCCATCGGCGTCAGACGGCCGCCGCCGCCGCCGCGGATGTAGGGGCGCTCGTAGGCAAAGCCGGCGCCGTCTGCCTCGCGGGAACCGTGCGGCCGCTCGAGGAACACGAAGTGCTGCAGCGTCTCGGCGTTGAAGGGGGCGAGCTTCACCACCACACTCGCCGGCAGGTAGCCCGGGTCGAGCGGGAAATTGGTGCGGCCGACGCGCGGCGCCCCGCCGAGCGCTGCAGTAATGTTCCACACCGCAGCCAGGTGGCCCATCTCCTCGATCGCCACCGACAGCAGCATCTGCTTCCAGCGCCCCACGGCCGCGCTCTCCGGCGCACTGAGTCCCTCCGCTACCCCGTCCTTCAAACTGACGGCGGCGTACAGGTAGGTGCACATGAGGTTGTGCTCGAGCTCGGACGCCTCATACAGGGCGTGCAGCAGCACCTCGCGCTGCAAGAGCGGGCTGTCGGCCGCCACATCGTTCATGAGACCTCCCGGATCACCGCTGCCGCGCACGCTGCGCCGCCGCGCTCCACGTGCTTAGAGGGTACGCCACCTGTCAAGGGGTCGCGTACTCACGGGTCTGGTGGAAGCGGATGTCCGGCCAGCGCTCAAGCGTCAGCTGCAGGTTGACGCGCGAGGGTGCGAGGTAGACGAGCGAGCCGCTGTGATCGAGGGCGAGATGCTCGTAGGCGCGGGCGCGGAATTCCTCGAGCTTGCGCGGGTCGGCCGCGTCGATCCAGCGCGCGGTATACACCGTCACCGGGTCGAACACGCACTGCACGGAGTATTCGTCAGCGAGGCGGAAGGCGACCACCTCGAATTGCAGCTGCCCCACGGCTCCCAGGATCAGGTCGTTGTTGCGCAGCGGCTTGAACAGCTGCGTGGCCCCCTCCTCGCACAGCTGCGACAGCCCCTTCTGCAGCGCCTTCATCTTCAGTGGATCCTTGAGCACCGCGCGGCGGAAGATTTCCGGTGCGAAGCTCGGCACCCCGGTGAAGGCGAGCCGCTCCCCCTGCGTGAAAGTGTCGCCGATGTTGATGGTGCCGTGGTTGTGCAGTCCGAGGATGTCGCCCGCATAGGCCTCCTCCGCCTGGGCGCGATCGGCGGCCATGAAGGTGAGTGCATCGGCGACGCGCACCTCCTTGCCGAGGCGCACGTGGAACAGACGCATGCCGCGGCTGTACTTGCCGGCGCACAGCCGCACGAACGCGATGCGGTCGCGGTGCGCCGGGTCCATGTTGGCCTGGATCTTGAACACGAAGCCGGCCAGAGCCTCTTCCGGGGGCTCCACCAGCCGCTCGCGCGCTACCCGCGGCAGGGGACCTGGGGCGTGGGTGCAGAACGCCGCCAGCAGTTCCTCGACGCCGAAGTTATTGATGGCCGAGCCGAAGAAGACCGGTGTCTGCTGGCCGGCGCGGTAAGCCTCCGCATCAAAGGCCTCGGTGGCCCCGCGCACCAGCTCGATCTCCGCATCGAAGGCATGCGCCTCGGCGCCGAGAAATTCCCGTCCGGCCGCACTGTGCAGCCCCTCGATGGTGAGGTTCTCCCCCACCCGGCCGCGCTCCCCGGCGCTGTAGCGGTAGATGCGGTCCTCGGCGAGGTGGTAGATGCCGCGCAGCTCGCGCCCCATACCGATCGGCCAGGTGAGTGGCGCGGTGCCGATCTTGAGGACGCTCTCGATCTCATCGAGCAGCTCAATCGGCGAGCGCCCGTCGCGGTCGAGCTTGTTGATGAAGGTCATGATAGGGGTATCGCGCAGCCGGCAAACCTCCATCAGCTTGATGGTGCGCTCCTCCACCCCTTTGGCGCAGTCGATCACCATCAGTGCGGAATCGACCGCGGTCAGGGTGCGGTAGGTGTCCTCGGAGAAGTCCTCGTGACCGGGCGTGTCCAGCAGGTTCACGATGCAGTCGCGGTACGGAAACTGCATCACCGAGGAGGTGACCGAGATGCCGCGCTGCTGCTCCAGGCGCATCCAGTCGGAGGTGGCGTGGCGTGCGGCTTTACGGCCCTTGACGGTGCCGGCCATCTGTATCGCGCCCCCGAACAAGAGCAGCTTCTCGGTGAGCGTGGTCTTGCCGGCGTCCGGGTGCGAGATGATCGCAAACGTGCGGCGCCGCTGGATCTCGGCAGCGAGGTCGGTCATGGCTTGGGCGTCGTCTCTAGGTCTTGGGCGCGGCCACAGCCCGCAGCGAGAGTTTCAGCACCGCGGCGTCCTCGCGGCCGTTGACGGCCTGATAGTAGCCGCGGCGCATGCCGACCTGCTCGAAGCCGAGCGACTGGTACAGGCGGATCGCCATGGTGTTGGACGGACGCACCTCGAGGAAGGCCTCGGACATGGCGGCAGCGTGCGCGCGCTCGAGCAGGCACATGAGGATCTTCTTGCCCGCGCCGCGGCAGCGGAACGGCTCCGTCACGCACAGGTTGAGAATGTGTGCCTCGCCGGCCCCGACGCTCATGACGCCGTAACCGCTGACCTGGCGTCCCACGGTGACGACACGGCAGACATAACCGACCCGCAGGCAGTCGCGAAAGATGCCCTCGCTCCAGGGAAACTGGTAGGAGGCCCGCTCGATCGCCACGACCTCGAGCACGTCCGCCGGGCGCATAGGGCGGATGAGGACTTCCTGGGCGCTGGCGAGCAGCTCAGGCGCGGTGGCCATCGGTGGCGGATCCTTGCGTGAGTTGCTGGTACACGGTACGGGCGAATTTCAGGTCCTCCCACGCCTTGCGCTTGTCGGCCGGTGTCCGCAGGAGGTAGGCGGGATGATACGTCACGACCAGGGGCGTGGCACCGAAGCGGTGGACCTGGCCGCGCAGCCTGCCGAGCGGTGCGTCGGTGCCGAGCAGGTTCTGCGCCGCGATGCGCCCGACCGCCAGCATGATCTTCGGCTGGATGAGTTCGATCTGGCGCTGCAGGTACGGCAGACAGGCTGCCACTTCCTCGGGCTTGGGGTCGCGGTTGCCCGGCGGGCGGCTCTTCAGCACGTTGGCGATGTAGACGTTGCTGCGGCGATCGAGGCCGATGGCCTTGAGCATGGCATCCAGCAGCTGCCCGGCGGCGCCCACGAACGGCTCCCCGCGCCGATCTTCTTCCGCCCCGGGTGCCTCCCCGATCACCAGCCAGTCGCAGCGTCGCGGACCCACCCCGAGCACCCCCTGGGTGCGGGTCGCATGCAGCGCGCAACGGGTGCAGTTGAGGACCTGCTGACGCAGGCTCTCCCAGCGCTCATCCGCACCCTGTCCCACAGGCGGGGGCATCGGCGGCGTGGCAACGGCCGCAGGCGCGCCGACCCGCGACACCCACAAGTCGATGCCGATCGCCTCCAGGTATTCCCGGCGTCGAGTTTCCTGCATGACGGCCTCAGGAGGTCCCGGGTGTCGGGGCGCCGCGTACCAGGCGGCGCAGGCGACGGCCGACCCACAGCACCGGTGCCGACAGCGCATAGGTGCCGAACATCGACAGCAGCATGGTCGGCGGATCGACCGCAATCAGCACGAACGTCAGGGGCACCAGCAGCAGATAGACAAAGCGGATGCGCTTGTCCAGATCGAATTGCTTGAAGCTCGGGTAACCGAAGCTCGACACCATGAGCGCACCGGCGCTGGCGGTGATGACGAAAGCGGCGATGAGCCCGGTCAGGCGCGGCTCGCGCCAGTCGCTGCAGAACCAGACGAAGGCGGCGACGATGGCGGCCGCCGAGGGACTCGGCAGCCCCTCGAAGTAGCGCTTGTCGGCGGTGGCCGAGCGCGCATTGAAACGCGCCAGCCGCAGCGCCGCCGCGACCGCGTAGAAGAAGCAGGCGAGCCAGCCGAAGCGGCCCCAGTGGCTGCCGTATTCCATGATGCGAACCACGCCCCACTGGTAGGCAACGATCGCCGGGGCCAGGCCGAAGGCCACCATGTCGGCCAGGCTGTCGTACTCCTTGCCGAAGGCGCTCTCGGTCTTGGTGAGCCGCGCGATGCGTCCGTCGAGGGTGTCGAAGATCATGGCCGCAAACACCGCCATGCCGGCATTGGCAAAGTGCTTGTCGATCGCCGCCACCACCGCATAGAAGCCCGAGAACAGGCAGCCGGTGGTCAAGAGGTTCGGCAAGAGGTAGATGCCCTTGCGGCGCGGCCGTAGCGGTTCGGGAAGTTCTGAGCTCACGGCGGCAATCTTATCAGGGGCCTCCTGTTAAGATGCCAGCTTCCCTTTGGCTTGCCGCGCAGAGCGAAACATCCGCAATGAGGCTGTCCCAGTACCCCATCAACACCATGAAGGAGACCCCCGCAGATGCGGAGGTGGTCAGTCATCAGCTCATGCTGCGCGCCGGGCTCATCCGCCGCGAGTCCGCCGGACTCTACAGCTGGCTGCCGATGGGCCTGCGTGTACTGAGGAAGGTCGAGCGCATCGTGCGCGAGGAGATGGACCGCGCCGGCGCGCTCGAGCTCGTAATGCCGGTCGTGCAGCCGGCGGAACTGTGGCAGGAGTCGGGGCGCTGGAGCGAGTACGGGCCGGAGCTCTTGCGCATCAAGGACCGGCACGAGCGCGACTTCGTTGCAGGTCCCACGCACGAGGAAGTGATCACCGACATCGCGCGGCGGGAACTGAAGAGCTATCGCCAGCTGCCGGTGAACTTCTACCAGATCCAGACCAAGTTCCGCGACGAGATACGGCCGCGCTTCGGGGTGATGCGGGCGCGCGAGTTCATCATGAAGGACGCCTACTCCTTCCACCTCGATCAGGCCTCCCTCACCGCCGGCTACCGCGCGATGTACGAGGCCTACACCCGCATCTTCACCCGCACCGGACTGAAGTTCCGCGCCGTGCGCGCCGAATCCGGTGCCATCGGCGGGGATGTGAGCCAGGAATTCCATGTGCTCGCCTCCTCGGGCGAAGATGCCATCGTGTTCTCGGACGGTGATGACTACGCTGCCAACCTCGAGGCCGCCGTGGCGCTGCCACCGGCCACCCCGCGGCCAGCGCCGCGCGAGCCGCTGCGGCGCGTGGCGACGCCCGGTGCGCATACCATCGCCGCCGTCGCGCAGTTCCTGAAGATCGAACCGGCGCGCTGCCTGAAGACCCTGATCGTGGATGGCACCGAGGGCACGGTGGTGGCGCTCGCGCTGCGCGGGGATCACGAGCTGAACGCGGTCAAGGCGCAGAAACTGCCCGGGGTCTTCAGTCCGCTGCGCATGGCGAGCCCGGAGCGCGTGCTGCAGGCGACCGGCGCGGCGCCCGGCTCGGTGGGCGTGGTGGGACTGAAATGCCGCCTGTACGCGGATCACTCGGCGCTGGCGCTCGCCGACTTCGTGTGCGGCGCCAACGAGGACGACGTGCACCTCACCGGCGTCAACTGGGAGCGTGACGTGAGCGGTGCGCTCGCCGCGGACCTGCGCAACGTCATCGAGGGCGACCCGAGTCCCTCGGGCGCAGGCCGGCTGCACATCGCGCGCGGCATCGAGGTCGGACACATCTTCCAGCTCGGCCGCAAGTACAGCGAGCCGATGAAGGCCATCGTGCTCGATGAGTCGGGCCAGGAGGCGACGCTCCTCATGGGCTGCTACGGCATCGGGGTCACGCGCGTCGTGGCCGCGGCCATCGAGCAGAATCATGATGAGCGCGGCATCATCTGGCCCGCACCGATCGCCCCTTTCCAGGTAGTGCTCGTGCCGATGAACCTGCAAAAGTCCGCCCGGGTCCGCGAGCTCAGTGACCGGCTGTACGCCGACTTCACCGCCGCCGGCATCGAGGTCCTGTACGACGACCGCGATGCCCGCCCGGGCGTCAAGTTCGCCGA
The DNA here is from genome assembly GCA_963743625.1 of uncultured Pseudomonadota bacterium. Lineage (GTDB taxonomy): Bacteria > Pseudomonadota > Gammaproteobacteria > Steroidobacterales > Steroidobacteraceae > 13-2-20CM-66-19. Next base: position 27,267 of record CAVUQM010000012.1, read on the forward strand.
TGCGGAGCTGCTCGGTATCCCGCATCGTCTGGTCATCGGCGAGCGCGGCCTGGACGCCGGCAAGCTCGAGTATCGCGGCCGGCGCGACAGCGCGAGCACCGAGTTCCCCGCGAGCGAGGCGCTGTCCTTCATCCGCGCGCGGCTCGAGGCCTGAGGCCACCGCCACGGTGCTGCAGCGGCTCCTCGCGTGGCTGTGCCTGGGTATTGCGGCGCTCGCGCCGCGCGCGTACGCCGACCAGCAGCGCGACCCGGAGCTCAAGGCGGTCATCCAGAAGGCCATCTCCCAGGCGCAGTGCTTCACCGACCAGTACGACTCGGCGGTCTGGTACACGCTGATGGAGCCGCGGCTGCGGGGGCTGGTCAAGGAGAAGGACGAGCGCGTCGACATCCTCAAGCAGGTCTACTGCGAGACGCACCGCAACGGGGAGGCGCGCCTGCCGCCGGGACTGGTGATGGCGCTCATCGACGTGGAGAGCCGCTTCGATCGCTGGGCGGTCTCGAACGCCGGTGCCGTAGGACTCATGCAGGTGATGCCGTTCTGGCCAGAGAAACTCGGCCTGCACCGTTACGATCTGGTGCACATCGCACCCAACATCCGCATGGGCTGCGCGATCCTGCGCTTCTACCTCAGCTACGAGCACAACGACGTGCGCCGGGCGCTCGCGCGCTACAACGGCAGCGTCGGCCGGCGCGATTACCCCGATCTGGTGATCGGCCGCTGGACCCGCTGGGGCGGCGCGGATGACCTGGGCTTTCCGAAGCTACCCGGGCAGCGCTGAAAGCAAAGATTCGCTGCAGCAGCGGCGCTTTAGCTGCCACCCGCGGCGTGCTTGGATTGCTTCTGCGGCGTCGGCAGCATGCGCGCCACGCCCTCGCGGCGCGAGTCGGCCGCACCCTCGAAGGTGCCATCCGGGTGTCGCAGCACCGCGTGCAGACCGGAGTTCTCGGCATGCCCGGGCTGCAGCTCCACGCCCCGTTCGCGCAGCCCCGCCAACAGTGCGGGGGTGAATTTGTTCAGCTCCCCGGAGAAGATGTCGCCGCGCGCGATGAGGTTCGGAAGCTCCACCGCCTGTTGCAGCGAGAGCTTCCAGGCGAGCAGACCCACGAGCGTCTTGGCGTTGTATTCCAGAATCGCCGAGCCGCCCGGGGAACCGAGCGCGGCGACGAAGTTGTTGGCGTGGTCGAGAACGATGATCGGCGCCATCGAGGAGCGCGGACGCTTGCCGCCGTGCACGGCGTTGGCGGCGGGGCGCTCGCCCTCGGTCGGGTTGAAGCTGAAGTCGGTGAGCTGGTTGTTGAGCACGAAGCCCCCGACCGTGCGCCCGGAACCGAACACCGACTCCACCGTGGTGGTCATGGAGACGACGTTGCCGTCGGCGTCCACGACGACGAAGTGGCTGGTGCCGGCGGACTCGTTGCTGGCATCGCGCCCGCGGCTGCTGGCGAACACGCCCGGCTGAGGCGTCGCGCCCGCGCGCGTGCCGATCAGCTGGGCGCGCAGCTTGACGTAGGCCGGGTCGAGCAGGCGCTGCACTGGCACCGGTACGAAGCGCGGGTCGGCGACGTAGCGGTCGCGGTCGGCGTACATGAGGCGACTGGCCTGCGCGAACAGGAACCAGGCCTGCGGGTCGTTGGGCGAGCGCGTGGCGATGTCGGTGTGATCGAGGATCTCCAGCATCTGCAGCAGCGAAACGCCGCTCGAGGGCGGCGGCGGCACGCACACGGTGAAGCTGCGGTAGGGACGGCACAGCGGCTCTGACCAGCCGGTGTGATAGCCCGCCAGGTCCTTGAGCGCCATGGTGCCGGGCTGTGGTTCAAGATGCGTAACGCGCACGATCTCCTGGGCAATGGTGCCGGTGTACAGCGCCCGCGGACCCTCCTGCGCGAGACGCTGCAGGGTCTTGGCGTACTCGGGATTCCGGAACAGGTCGCCCTCCTGCACGATCTCCCCGTCCGCGCGCGCAAACAGCGAACGGATCTCGTTGGTGGGCGGGAAGGGTGAGCCCTCGCCGAGAAACATCGCCAGTCTTGCGGGCACGTTAAAGCCCTGGGTGGCGGCACGGATCGCGGGCGCGAACAGGTCCTTCCAGGGCAGCGCACCGGCCTTGGCGTGGGCGGTATAGAGCATGCCGATGACCCCGGGTACTCCGGTGGAACGGCCACTGCGCACCGCCTCCACGAAGGACATCGGCCGGCCGCCATCCATGAACATGTCAGGCGTGGCGCCCAGCGGGGCGGTCTCGCGTCCGTCAATGGCGGCGACCTTGCCGGTGTGCGCGTCGTAGTACATGAGGAAGGCGCCCCCGCCGATGCCGGAGCTCTGCGGCTCAACTAAGCCCAGCATCGCCTGCACGGCCACCGCGGCATCGAGCGCCTTGCCGCCCTTGCCCAGAATCTCCAGCCCCGCATCCACGGCCAGCGGGTTGGCGGCCGCGACCCAGGCCTGGTGGGATTGCGGCGGAATCAGGCGGTGCGGCGCGGGCATGGCCGGCGCAGGCGCAGGACCCGAGGGCAGCTCTTGGGCCTGCGCCGGTGGGCCCTCCGCGGCCGGCGGCGGCGCCTCAACCGGCGGCGGCGGGGTTTCCGGTGGTGCGGCCGGGGGCGCTGCGGCGCTGGCCGGTTCGGGAGGCGTCGCCTGGTGAGCCGCGGCGGCGGGCAGCGCCGCGCTGAGTGTCAGGGTGAGGGTTGCAAGCAGGAAAGCTGCGGTCGCGCGCGTGAGCATGTAGTTGCGCTTCAAACGGTAAAGAAGCCCGTCGGGGCGAGGGCGGCATCGGCATCGCTCACCTCGACGGAGGTCACCTTGGAGGCCGAGGAACCGATCCACAGCCATTTCACGAATGCGTCGACGGCTGCCTCCTCACCGCATGCGAGCAGTTCGACCCGGCCGTCGTGGAGGTTGCGCGCGTAGCCGTACAGCTGCAGCTCCTGGGCCCGGCGCGCTGCGGTGGCACGGTAAAAGACACCCTGGACGCGGCCGCCCACGAGGCATTTCTTGCATTGCATTTTTTCGGCAGGCTGAGCGAGTTGGCTAAGGCGCGAATACTACTGTAGATCGGCGCCGCCGGGCGGGGGCAGCCGGTGATGCGCCGGGCTTTTTGTGGCAACGTAGCCCTCAGGCTTCAGGGCGTCGCGGTGACAGTTGCCCTGCAAAGAGAATTCGGGCATGGCGGAAGTCCTGGTCCTGTATTACTCGCGCGGCGGCGCCACGGCGGAGCTTGCCCGCCAGGTATGCCGCGGTATCGAGACCGTGGCCGGCGCCCGCGCCCGGCTGCGCACCGTACCGGCAGTCACGGCCGCGAACGAAGCACCGGCACAGCCGGTGCCTGCCAGCGGCGCCCCCTACGCGAGCCTGGATGACCTCAGGGAAACCGACGCGCTGGTGTTAGGCAGCCCCACCCGCTTCGGCAACATGGCAGCGCCGCTGAAATACTTTCTCGACGGCACCGCCACCTTGTGGCTCTCCGGACAGCTCGCCGGCAAGCCTGCCGGGGTCTTCACCTCGACGCAGACCATGCATGGGGGCCAGGAGACGACGCTGGTCTCGATGATGCTGCCGCTCCTGCACCACGGCATGATTCTGGTGGGCCTGCCCTACACCGAGCGCGCCCTGAACGAAACGCTGCGCGGCGGCAGTCCCTACGGCGCCTCGCACGTGAGCGGTGGCAGCACCCACGCCGCCCTGAGCGAGGAGGAGAAAGCACTCGCGCAGGCACTGGGGCGGCGCGTCGCCGCGCTCGCCGTGCAGCTGCAGTCAGTGCCGGCGCGCGGGCGCAGCGTTTAGCACTTCGCGGATGAAGGGAATGGTGAGCCGGCGCTGTGCCACGAGCGCCGCCTCATCGAGCGTGTCGAGTAGTTCGTAGAGGCTGGCCATGTCGCGCGGAAAGCGCCGCTGCAGCCACTGCAGCGTCTCATCGGGCAGTTCGAAGCCCCGTACCCGCGCCCGCAGCTGCAGCGCCTGCTGCTGTTCGCGCTCATCGAGCACCCGCAGCTGCAGCACCGCAGCGGCCGCGCAGCGTGATCCGAGGTCCGGCAACGCCCAAGTGAGCAGGCTCGGCGGTGCCTGCGCGGCCGTGATGAGCCGACCGCCGGCGTCCTCCAGCTCGCGCAGCAGCGCGAAGATGCCGCGCTCCCACTCGCCCTGCCCGGTGACCGCATCGATGTCATCCAGGCACAGGCAGTCCAGCTGCGGCAGGCCCTCGAGCACCCCGACCCCCAAGGTGCGTATCTGCGCCAGCGGCACGTAGCCGGCGCGCATGCGCTCACTCGCCGCCGCGCACACCGCCTGCAGCAGGTGCGTCTTGCCCGCGCCCGGCGCGCCGCACAGCCAGGTGAGCCCGGCGTATTCACCGGCGGCGACGCGCTGCGCGTGCGCGAGCGCCTCGGCGTTGCGCGCCGGCAGGAAGCTCGCGAACACCGCGCGATCCGGCAGCCGCAGCCCGAGAGGGATCTGGCGCATGCGTTAGCGCGGATGCGCGCCGGGGCGCGCCCAGGCACGGCGCGCGAAGGCACTCACGTAGTGCGCGCCAGAGATCAGCGTGGTGACGAAGGTGATGAGCGCACAGGCGTCCAGCACGTCGCGGGGCGGGAAGCCCACGGCGGCGCTGAGCAGCACCAGCATGATGTACAGCAGCTGCGTCGCGGTGTTGAGCTTGCTGATCGGCGTGGGCCGGCCGTGCAGCGGCCCGAACCACAGCCGGAAGATGAGCGCCCCGAGTCCGATCATTACATCGCGCGCCACCACGGTCGCGGTGAGCCACCACGGCACCAGATCCAGCCAGGCGCACTGCACAAACACCACCACCAGCAAGAGCTTGTCGGCCAGCGGATCAAGGAAGCGCCCGAGATCGGAGGTCCAGTTGAAGCGCTTGGCCAGATAGCCGTCGAGCCCATCGGAGATCGCTCCGGCGATGAAGAGCGCGAGCGCGAGCAGCGGCTCGCCGGCGTGCAGCGCCGCCAGGATCGGCCAGATGAGCGCGATGCGCAGCAGGCAGATGAGATTGGGCAGATGACGCATGCGAGCGACGCGCGGGTCGTACGCGCGGCCTAGGGCTGGTAATGAAACAGCGCGCGTCCGGCCGCGGTGCCGGTGTGGGCGAGATGCGCCTGGCCGGCGAGCGCCTGCTCAAGACCCGCAGCGCCGCCGGGCACGGTGAGCGCGAACGTGAGGCTCGCCGGCTCTGCGGCCACGAGGTTCACCTTGCGCACCCCGGCAGTCGCCTGCAGCAGCCGCGTGACCGTGGCGTAGTCGGTCAGTGTACGTACGCCCTCGATCTCGACGCGTGCCTCGCCCTCGGGCTGGACGGCCGTGCCGGCCTGTAGCGGCACCAGGTGATCGACGGTGTGATCGATGCCCGCGGCGAGTGGCCCGCTCCAGCTCTCACTCGGGCCGCGCGCATACAGCGTCCATTGCAGCGCGACCTCCGGCGCTGCAGGCTCCCCGCGCCCGACGAGGACCTGGTCTGCGCCGAAACGCTGCGCGGCGGCCATCAGCTGCTCGGCGCTCAAGGGTTTGCCGGCCGCGTCGCTGATTGTCATCGGTATCAGGCTGATGGGCAGGCCGCGCTCGGCCGCGACGCGCTCAAGCTCGGCGCGCGCCGCGTCCGCCTGCGGGCGAGTGCGCGCCGGATCGAGCACCACCAGCGTGAAGGGCCGCTCCCCGTCCCAGGTGCTGCGGCCGGCGGCCGTGACCGCCTGCTGCACCGCCGGCCCGTCGAACACGACCTGAGGTTCACCGCGCGGCCCGCTGGTGTACCCCGATACGTATTTGGAAGCATCGGCCACGATCGCCGACAGCGCCGGATCATCGACCGCCTCGCGCCGCCCGGTGGCGCGCACCAGCGCCTGGCGCATTGCTTCCTGGAGCGCGGTGCCGGAGCGCTCGGCGAGGTCGACCTCGTAGACGCGCACCGGCCGGCCGGCCCAGGCGCTCAGCGGCAGCGTCATGCTCAGAAGTAGCAGGCCCAGCAGGACTCCGCGCGCGCCCTGTCGTGCCGTGATGGATTTGGAGACCGGTCGCGTCATTGTCTGTATCGGGCACGCAACAGCGCGAAGCGGCAGGTACAATATCATACGCGCCCGCGCCCCACGGCGGCCCAAACTCCCGATCCAAAACGCACACGCATGACTGAAGGCCCCGGCATCACTTACCGCGATGCGGGCGTCGACATCGACGCCGGCGATGAACTCGTTGAACGCATCAAGCCCCTGGTGCGCCGCGCCCAGCGCCCCGAGGTGCTGGCCGGCATCGGCGGCTTCGGCGCGTTGGTGGAGCTGCCCGCCGGCTATCGCCACCCGGTGCTGGTATCGGGCACCGACGGGGTCGGCACCAAACTGCGCCTCGCGATCGATACTGGACGGCACGACACCATCGGCATCGATCTGGTCGCCATGTGCGCCAACGACGTCATCGTGCAGGGCGCCGAGCCGCTGTTCTTCCTCGATTACTACGCCACCGGGAAACTTCAGGTCGCGGTCGCCGAGTCGGTGGTGCGCGGCATCGTCGAGGGCTGTGTGCAGGCCGGCGCCGCCCTGGTGGGCGGTGAGACCGCCGAGATGCCCGGGATGTATCACGGCGAGGATTACGACCTCGCCGGCTTCTGCGTGGGCGTGGTGGAGAAGGACGCCATCATCGACGGCTCGCAGGTCGCCGCCGGCGATGCGATCATCGGACTCAGCTCCTCCGGGCCGCATTCGAACGGCTACTCCCTCATCCGCAAGCTCATCGCCAGCACGGATGCGACGCCTGCCACCATGCTCGAGGGACGCGCGCTGTTCGATCGCCTGCTCGCCCCGACGCGCATCTACGTGAAGCCGCTGCTCGCGCTCCTGCGCACGCTGCCGGTGCACGCTCTGGCGCACATTACCGGCGGCGGACTCACTGACAACATTCCGCGCGTCCTGCCTGCAGGACTTGAGGCCGTGCTCGAGCGCGGCAGCTGGCCGCGCGATCCGGTCTTTGACTGGCTGCAGCACATCGCCCGCACCGACAGCGCGGCGATGTACCGCACCTTCAACTGCGGCATCGGCATGGTGGTCATCGTGCCGGCCGCCGCGGCGGCCGAGACGGTCGCCTTCCTCACGGCCCGTGGCGAGCGCGCGCAGGTCATCGGCCAGGTGCAGGCCGGCGGTCGCGGCGTGGTCATCACCGAATGAGCGCCGGCGCGCCGCTGCGGCTCGCCATCCTGATTTCCGGTCGCGGCAGCAACATGACCGCGATCGCGCGCGCCTGCCTCGCCGGCGAGCTCAATGCGCAGGTCGCGCTGGTCCTCGCCGACCGCGCCGATGCCGCGGGCCTGGCCAGCGCGCGTGACCTGGGGGCCGCGACCGCAACCGTGCTGCGCACCGCGGACGGGGCCACCGCTGCCTTTGAGGCGCAGCTCGCCGCCGCCATCGATGCCGCACAGGCGCAGGTGATCGCGCTGGCGGGCTTCATGCGCATCCTGTCCGCAGCCTTCGTCACGCGCTATCTCGGCCGCATGCTGAACGTGCACCCCTCGCTCCTGCCGGCCTACCGCGGCCTGAATACCCATCGGCGGGTGCTGGATGCCGGCGAGAGCGAGCACGGCGCGAGCGTGCACTTCGTCACCCCGCAGCTGGATTCCGGACCTGTGGTGCTGCAGTCACGGGTGTGGGTGCGACCGGAGGACAGCGAGGAGTCCCTCGCCGCCCGCGTGCTCGCGACCGAGCATGTCATCTATCCGCGCGTGCTTTCCTGGTTCGCACAGCAGCGCCTGGCGTGGCACGATGACGCGGCGTGGCTCGATGGCGCGCGCCTGGATGCACCGATCGTGGAGGACTTCCGTGCCGCTGTCCGCTGATTCTCGCCCGCCGCCACGCCGGCACCGCAGCCTGGCGCTCGCAGCTTTCGGCTGCGCCGCCGCACTGGCGCACGCCGATGAACTCAGGCCCTACCAGGCGACTTACAACGGCATCTGGCACGGCATGACGGTGGCGGTGTCCAACCTGCGGCTCGAGCACTCGGGCGATGAGAGCTGGACCTACACCTCCAAGAGCGAGCCGCGCGGCCTTGGCCGCATGGCCGCGGGGGTCTTCCCGCCGCTGCAGGTAAGCGTGGTACGGGTGACGGGCAATGGCGTGCTGCCGCAGAGCTACCGCTCCGAGGGCGGCGATGCCGCCAGGAGCGTCGATCTCAATTACGACTGGCACAGCCAGCGCGTCACCGGTACCTACGAGGGCACCCCGGTGGATCTGCCGCTCACCCCGCAGATACAGGACGATGCCTCCGTACAGCTTGCGCTGATGGCCGAACTCGTCGCCGGGCGCACGCCGCCGAGCCTTGAGCTCATCGACAAGAACAGCGTGCGCGAGTACAAGTTCACGCGCGAGGGCGCAGCCACGGTGCCAACGCCGATGGGTGCGGTCGCCACCATCGTCTACCGGGCGCAGAAAGCCTACTCGCCGCGCGTCACGCGCTTCTGGTGCGCGCCCGAGCGCGGCTACATTCCCATGAAGGTCGAGCAGACCAAGGGGAGCGATGTGCAGTGGACGCTCACGATCCAGAGCCTGACGCGCGACTGAAGGAATTGCATGCAAGCGCCCGCCCCGCATGAGCTGCCCGCACGATCTGCGGTCTACACCGGCATCTTCCCGTGCCAGAAGATCCGCGAGATGGTCGAAAAGCAGGAGATCGTCTCGGAAGGGATCTTCGCCGCCGGCGGGATCCTGAGCGACCAGATCCAGCCCGCCAGCATCGATCTGCGTCTCGGGGACTTTGCCTACCGCGTGGATGCCAGTTTCCTGCCCGGCAAAAACGTGCGCGTGCTGGAGAAGCTCGGCCAGCTCGATGAGCGCTACGAGGAATACAAGATCGACCTGCGCCACGGTGCCATCCTCGAACGCGGCCGGCTGTACGTCATTCCGCTCCTGGAATCGATCCGCCTGAGAAGCGACGTCGCGGCGTTCGCAAACCCCAAGAGCTCCACCGGACGGCTGGACATCCTCACGCGCCTGATCGCCGATGAGGCGACCGTGTTCGACCAGGTCGAGGAGGGCTACGAGGGGCGCCTGTACCTGGAGGTCGCACCGCGCAGTTTCAGCGTGGTGGCCCGCACCGGCACGCGTCTTAACCAGCTGCGCTTCCGGCGCACGCGCGGGGAGCTGCCGCGGCCGATCACGGCCGCGGACTGGAAGAACCTGATCAGCAATGGCGAGATCGCCGATGCCCAGGCCGCCGGGGATAAGACCGGCATGCTGCCGTTTTCGATCGATCTCAGAGGCGCGGGAGCGGGCGCCCTGATCGGCTGGCGCGCAAAGAAACATACCCGGCGCATCGATCTGGAGCGGCGCGACTACGACCCCGTGGACTTCTGGGACCCGATCCACTTCCACCGCGGCGGCTCGCTGATCCTGGACCCGGATGAGTTCTATATCCTGATGACCAAGGAGGCCATTGCCGTGCCGCCGGACTTTGCCGCGGAGATGCTGCCGTATGACACCCGTGCCGGTGAGTTTCGGGTCCACTATGCGGGCTTCTTCGATCCGGGCTTCGGCTGGGACAGCCGCAAGCGCAAGGCCGGCAGCAGTCGCGGCGTGCTGGAGGTGCGCTCGCACGAGGTGCCATTCCTGCTCGAGCACGGCCAGACCGTGGGCTGGCTGCGCTACGAGCGCATGGCGGAGCGGCCGGACGCGCTCTACGGCCAGGATGTCGCCTCGCACTACCAGGGTCAGGAGCTGAAGCTGGCCAAGCAGTTCCGCGAATCGGCCTGAGCCGCGCCGCCCGCGGCGGCTCGCGACGCTTCAGGTTTCCTCGATCACGATCTTGGGGAAGAGCGCGCTGCGGTCACGCGCGCGCATCGCCAGAGCCCCGCCGGTACGTCGCGCCATCTCGAAGTACGCGCGCGCCCGGGGTGAGTCCGGCGCCGCCACCACCGTCGGGCGGCCGCCGTCGGCCTCCTCGCGGATGTGCGCATCCAGAGGCAGCTCACCCAGAAGCCTCACCCCGTACTCGGCTGCCATGCGCGCCCCGCCCCCCGCGCCGAAGATGTGCTCGCTGTGTCCGCAGTGGGAGCACACGTGGATGCTCATGTTCTCGATGATGCCGAGCACCGGCACGGCGACCTTCTCGAACATCTTCAGGCCCTTGCGGGCATCAGCGAGCGCGATGTCCTGGGGGGTCGTGACGATCACCGCGCCGGCGACCGGCACGCGCTGCGCGAGTGTGAGCTGGATGTCGCCCGTCCCCGGTGGCATGTCCACGACCAGATAGTCGAGCTTGCCCCAGTCGGTCTCCGAGAGCAGCTGCGTCAGCGCCTGCGTGACCATCGGCCCGCGCCACACCATCGGCTGGGCGTCATCGACCAGAAAGCCGATCGACATGGCGCGCACCCCGTGACTCTCCAGCGGCCGCAGCTGCTTGCCATCCGGGGAGGAAGGACGCTGACCGGCCAGTCCCAGCATCAGGGGCTGGCTGGGCCCATAGATGTCCGCATCGAGGATACCGACGCGGGCACCCTGGATGGCCCAGGCGAGTGCGAGATTGACCGCGACGGTGGACTTGCCGACGCCGCCCTTGCCGGAGGCGACCGCCACGACGTTACTGATCTCGCCCAGGGGCTTGAGGTTGCGCTGCACCGCGTGGGCGCGGATGTCAGACTCGAGCTCCAGCGCAAAGGGCACCGAGATCCCCTGCTGCGCAAGATAGGCCGCAAGTGCCGCGCCCATCTCACCCGCATAGCCCCCGACCGGGAAGCCGAGCGCAATCCGCGCGCTGACCTTCTCATCTACCACCCGCACCTCCCGGATCGCCTGGGCCGCGCCCAGGCTCTCCCCGAGGTAAGGGTCGGTATATGCCTCAAGCGCCGTACGGACGGCAGCGACTGAACTATCGGGGATCATTGTTAAAAATCGCAGTGCCCGGACCGGGAAAGGGGTGCGATTGTAGTGGTAATGTGCACACACCATAAGCACCCTGACGCGGGCCCGGGGCGCTGCTGATGGCTGTGGCATAATCTCGGCCGTCTGGGGGCTGTGCGCTTTGTTGCTTCACCGATCGGCTGCTGTGGCAGCGCCGGCACCGGACGGATCCGCGCCTGTCCGACCCTGCGCGCTCCCGCTTGTGGGGATCACGAGGGGTTCCCTGCAGGAAGCTGTCCCGACGGAAAGGCCGAATGAGCTTTTTCACGAACCTGCGTGCCGACCGGCTCGTCACTGAGATCCGGTCTTCGAGCGATCCTGCAAGTCCTGCACGGCAGAAGGCGATCGCGCGCCTGAAAGAAGTGGGCGCCGGCGCCATCGAGCCGGTGCTGGGGGCGCTGCCGGAGGCCGACAAGTCGGCCACGCTCGCCTTCGTCGAGGTGCTGACCGCGCTCGTCAGCCAGAAGACCTTCCCGGTGCTGGTACGCGGTCTGATCGAAGGCAGCCCGCGCGTGGTCTCGGGGATTTCCTGGGCACTGACTAACAGCAAAGCCTACCCGCACCATCTGTTGATCGAGGCGCTCTCCACTCCGGGTGTCTCTAAGCCCGCGGTGCTCGATGTGATCGCGGCGCAGAAGTCGCGCTTCACCGTGCGTGAACTGCTGACGGCCGCCTACGCCCAGGAGCCGAACGAGAAGGCGGCGCTGTTTCGCATCATTGGCGAAATTGCCGACAAGTCCTCGGTCGCTGAGCTCATCGGACGCATCCAGGGCAAGGACCCGATTGCGCGCGTGCACATTATCAACACGCTGGCACGCTTCAATACCCCCGAAGTGCAAAACGCGCTGCAGGGTCTGCTGAAGGATCCCAACAAGCTGATCCGCGGAGCGGCGCTGTCCGCGCTGCAGCGCATGGACGGACCGATCGACATTGAGCGCGTCGCACCGCTCCTGCGTGATCCTGAGATCGACGTGCTGAACCGCGCCATCGACGTCGTCATCAAGGCCAACCACCCCGAGACGATGCGCTACCTCATCGAGATCCTGAAGGATGAGAACGAGAACGCGCGCCGCGCCGCGGTGGAGGTGCTGAACGAGGTCGGCAACGCCAGCTCGGTCAAGCACCTGCTCGGCTCACTCAAGGACAGCGACTGGTGGGTGCGCAGCCGCGCGGCGGACGCCCTCGGCAAGATCGGTGGACCCAAGGTAATCGATGCGGTGCTGCAGCTGGTGCGTGACAAGGACGAGGACATCCGGCGCGCGGCGATCGAGATCCTCAACCAGACCAAGGACGAGCGCGCCGTCGACTCCCTCATCCAGGCCACCCGTGACAGCGACTGGTGGGTGAGTGAGCGGGCGGTGGACGCGCTCGCCGAGATCGGCAACAAGCGCGCCGTGCCGCGCCTGATAGAAATGCTGCACACGCCCGTCAACGGCAAGGCCACCCCGATCGTGGTGCGGGCGCTGGGCAAGCTCGGCGACAGCAAGCTGGTGGATACGCTGCTGCCGCTGATCGCCCGGCCGGAGCGCGAGATCCGCATCGAGGCGATCCAGGCGCTCTCGAAGGTGGCGGATGAGGCGCGCGCGGACCAGGTGCGCAACGAGCTGCAGGCCCAGGCGGGCTCCCCCGATCAGACCATCGCACGCATGGCGGCCGCGGCCGTATCCGAGCTCGACAACCGCATCGCCGGTATCTCGCAGCTCTCCGGGGCCAGCCCGACTGCGTCCGGTGCGCCGAGCGCCGCCGTGGTGGCCGCAAGCGGGGTGCGCCCGCCGCAGCCCACCGCGGAGGCAACGCGTACGCAGGTGATCTCCGATCAGGCGCTGCAGCAGGCGGCTCAGAAGGCGCAGAGCGCCGCGCGCCTGGACATCCAGACGCTCAAGCCCGGCGACATCCTCGAGGGACGTTACAAGTACATCGACCGCATCGGCCGCGGCGCCTTCGGCACGGTGCTGCTCATGGAAGACACTGTGGTCGATGAGCGGTTGATCCTGAAGTTCCTGAACCCGAATGTCTCCGAGGACGAAGAGGTGATGAAGCGCTTCGTGCACGAGCTGCGCTACTCGCGCAAGATCACGCACAAGAACGTCATCCGCATCTACGACTTCCTCTACATCCAGGGCAATTACGCCATTTCCATGGAGTACTTCCCCTCGCACACCCTCGGCAGCGAAGTGGTGAACGAGAAGCCGCTCGATCTCAAGCGCGCCCTGCAGTTCGGCATCGACATCTGTACCGGCATGACGGTGGCACACCAGCAGGGCATCGTGCACCGCGACCTCAAGCCCGCCAACGTGCTCATCAACCAGGAGGGGCTGCTGAAGATCGTGGACTTCGGCGTCGCGGCCGCGCAGCGCGAGGGCGACACGCAGCTCACCAAGACCGGCTACGTGATCGGTTCGCCCAAGTACATGGCGCCCGAACAGATTCTCGGCAAGAAGGTCGATGAGCGTGCCGACATCTATGCCCTCGGGGTGATGCTGTACGAGATGACCACCGGCGTACCGCCCTACTCGCGCGGGGATCACATGTCGGTCATGTACCAGCACGTGCAGGGCAAGGCACGCGTGCCGCAGGACATCAATCCGAACCTGCCGCCCGGACTCTCCGACCTCGTGGTGCGCGCCATGGCGGTGGACAAGACCAAGCGCTTCCAGTCCATGAACGAGCTCAGTGGCGCGCTGCAGAGCTTCCTTTAGGACGCAGCCGCTTGTGCCGCGATCCTGCCCCGCCAAGGCTCCCGCCTTGCGAAAGAGCGTGCGTTACGTCAAATTTCCACTCACACGCTGTTGATCTGCGGGCCCGGCCGGGCTAAACAACTACTGTAAAACTCCTTAAGGAGCAATGGCTTGGCGCGCATAGACGCGTTTCTTAAATTGGGCACCCAGCAGGGCTGCTCGGACGTGCATCTGGCCGTGGGCGTGCCCCCGATGCTGCGCATGTACGGGGACCTGCTGCCGATCAAGTTCCGTGACCTCAGGGACACGGAGCTCGAGAGCTACATTGCCGAGATCCTGACGCGCACGCAGAACGAGCAGTTCAACAAGGGGCACGACCTGGACTTCTCGTACGTGTCCTCCGAGGGCGGCCGTTTCCGGGTGAATGTCTTTCGCAAGGAGACCGGTGTCGGGGCCACCTTCCGCTCGATCCCGGCGGCCGTGCCGACGCTTGAGAAGCTCGCGCTGCCGCCGATCGTCACCAAGCTGTGCGACTTTCACCAGGGCATGGTGCTCGTGACCGGCTCCACCGGCACCGGCAAGTCAACGACGCTGGCTGCGATGATCGACCATCTGAACTCGACGCGACGCCTGAACATCATCAGCCTCGAGGATCCGGTCGAGTTCGTGCACCCGAGCAAGCAAAGCCAGGTCATCCAGCGCGAACTGGGCACCCACATCCCGAGTTTCGCCGAGGGCGTGCGCGCCGCCATGCGCGAAGACCCGGATGTGATCCTGGTCGGCGAGCTGCGCGATGCCGAGACCATTTCCATGGCGATGACGGCCGCCGAGACTGGCCACTTGGTACTTGGCACCCTGCATACCACCGGGGCGGTCAAGACGATCGACCGCATCATCGACGCACTGCCGGTCGAGCAGCGCGAACAGACCAAGAGCTTCCTGGCGCAAAGCCTGCTCGCGGTCGTCACCCAGGTGCTGGTAAAGACCGCTGACGGCCACGGCCGCAAGGCGATCTGCGAGGTGCTGATGATGACCAAGGCGATCGCCAAGCTCATCCAGACCGACCAGACGCACCAGATTCTCTCGCAGCTGCAGATGGGACGCGATCAGGGCATGCAGGTCCTCGACCAGGCGCTGCTGGCAGCTATCAACGCCCGCACCATCGACCCGGACGACGCCTACAACTACGCGACGGATAAACGCGCCTTCCAGAAATACGTGAGTGATACCAGCATGCTGCCGAAGCTCGATATCACCGGTACCGAGCAAAGCCCGGTGGCCGCTTCCAACAACGCCTGAAGCTGCCGTCCGAGACACACCGTCGTGGCGCAAATCGACTCGTACCTCGCCGAAGTACTGGGCAAGAAGGGCTCCGACCTGCACTTCATCGCCGGCGACCCGCCGCGCATCCGCCTGTACGGTGACATCTCGCCGCTGAAGCCGGAGAAGCTCGCAGCCGAGCAGGTGAAGCAGGCGCTGTACGAGATTATGCCCAAGGCAGCCCTCGATCGCTTCGAGTCCAAGGACGGAGCGGACTTCGCCTACACGCTCCCCGGGCACGGCCGCTTCCGTGTCAACGTCATGCGCCAGCTGAATGGCATCGGCGCGGTGTTCCGTGCCATCCCGTCCCAGGCCCTCACGCTAGATCAGCTGAAACTTCCGGAGGCCGTGCGCCAGATGTGCCGCGCCAACAACGGGCTCATCCTCGTCACCGGCAAGACCGGCTCGGGCAAGTCGACGACGCTCGCGGCGATGATCGATGACATCAACCGCCGGGTTAAGGGTCACATCCTCACCATCGAGGATCCGATCGAGTTCGTGCACGCGCGCAAGAGCTGCCTCATCAGCCAGCGCGAGATCGGCGTACACGCCCCGAGCTTCGCCGCCGCGCTGCACTCGGCCCTGCGCGAGGATCCGGACGTCATTCTGGTGGGCGAGTTGCGCGACCTCGAGACCATGGCGGTCGCCATCACCGCCGCCGAGATGGGGATCCTGGTCATGGGCACGCTGCACACCAACGGCGCAGCTCCGACCGTCGATCGCATGGTGAACGTGTTCCCGTCCGACAAGCAGTCGCACGTGCGCACCATGCTTTCGACCTCGCTGCGCGGAGTGGTTTCCCAGCAGCTGCTGCAGCGCGCCGACAAGAGCGGGCGCGTCGCGGCGCTGGAGATTCTCGTCAACACGCCGGCGGCCTCCAACCTGATCCGCCAGGGCAAGCTGGATCAGCTCGAGAACACCATGCAGGCCGGCGGCCAGTTCGGCATGCGCACCATGGACTCGGCCATCCAGCAGCTGCTGGACTCGCGCCAGATCACCGGCAAAGAGGCCTACAAGAAGGCCATCAACAAGGGCAAGTTCGAGGACTTCAAGGACGCCGGCTAAGAGGCGCCCGCTTACGCTTTCCGCGCGGGGGTAAGCGCGAGGCTTGTGTAAACTAGGGCGATGCCCCGCAAGATCTTCGTCACCACTGCGCTGCCCTACGCCAATGGCCCGTTCCACATCGGCCATATCATGGAGTACATCCAGGCCGACATCTGGGTGCGCTTCCAGCGCATGCAGGGACACGAGCTGTTTTTCGTCGGCGCCGACGATGCCCACGGCGCCCCCATCATGCTCAAGGCCGAGAGCGAAGGCATCACCCCAGAGGAACTGGTGGCGCGCATCGCCCGCGGGCGGCCGCGCTATCTCAAGGGCTTTCACCTGAGCTTCGATCACTGGTACTCGACCGACTCGCCCGAGAACACGCAGCTGTCGCAGGAGATCTACCGCCGCCTGAAGGCCGGCGGCTTCATCTACCAGAAGTCCGTCGAGCAGTTCTTCGATGCGGTGAAGGGCATGTTTCTGCCGGACCGCTACATCAAGGGCGAGTGTCCGGTGTGTCACTCCAAGGACCAGAACGGGGACTCCTGCGAGGTGTGCGGCAGTGTCTATGCGCCCACCGACCTGATCAACCCGTACTCCACCCTCTCGGGTACCAAACCCGAGCTGCGCGCTTCCGAGCACTTCTTCTTCCGCCTCTCCGACCCGAAGTGCGTCGCTTTCCTGAAGGCCTGGCTGGGTGCGCCAGGTCGGCTGCAGAGCGCGGTCGCCAACAAGGCGCGCGAGTGGCTCGCGGGTTCCGGCGAGCAGGCTCTCTCGGACTGGGACATCTCGCGCGACGCCCCCTACTTCGGCATCCCGATCCCGGATGCCCCCGGCAAGTATTTCTACGTGTGGCTCGATGCGCCCATCGGCTACCTGGCGTCGCTGAAGAGCTACTTCGATTCCGGCGCACCACGCACGCGCGGGGAGCGGCGCAGCTTCGAGGAGTTCCTGAGCGCCCCGGAGACCGAGCAGATCCACTTCATCGGCAAGGACATCATTTACTTCCACACGCTGTTCTGGCCGGCGATGCTGAAGTTCGCCGGGCCGCCCTTCAAAGTCCCCGATCACGTCTACGTGCACGGCTTCATCACCGTCTCGGGGGAGAAGATGTCGAAGTCGCGCGGCACCGGCATCAGCCCGTTGCGCTACCTCGAGATCGGCATGAACGCCGAGTGGCTGCGCTACTACATCGCCGCGAAGCTGAACGGCAACGTCGAGGACATCGACTTCAACGCGGAGGACTTCACGCTGCGGGTCAACAGCGACCTCGTGGGTAAGTACGTCAATATCGCCAGCCGTGCCGCCGCCTTCATCAACCGCCAGTTCGGCGGTGCGCTGCGCTGCAGCGGCGATACTAGCGAGCTGAGCCACGTGGCGCGCGCACTGTGCGCCACGGTGCACCAGTGCTACGAGGCGCGCGAATTCGGGCGCGCGATCCGCGAGGTCATGGCGTACGCCGACCGCATCAACCACGAGTTCGACGCGCGCCAGCCCTGGGTGCTCGCCAAGGACCCGACCAAGACCGCCGAGCTTCAGGACGTCTGCTCGCGCGCGCTGTACGGCTTCAAGGTGCTCTCGGTGCTGCTTGCTCCCGTGTTGCCGGAGCTGGCCGCGCGCGCCGCGCGGGAATTGTTCGGCCTCGATGACACCTTTAGCTGGGGCGATGCCCTGGTGCTGCCCGAGCGCATCCATCCCTACAAGCACCTGATGACCCGCGTGGATCCGAAGCAGCTGGACGCGCTGTTCGAAGTGGCCCCCGCCACCGCCCCCGCCCCGGGCAGGCCAGCCGAGACGGCCGCGGGCACCGTCAGCGCCGAGGCCGGCGTGGTTTCAATCGATGACTTCAAGCGCATCGATTTGCGCGTGGCACGCATCGCCAACGCCGAATTCGTCGAGGGCTCTGAGAAGCTCCTGCGCCTCACACTGGATACGGGCGACGGTACACGCACGGTGTTCGCCGGCATCAAGGGCGCCTACGATCCGGCTACGCTCATCGGCCGCCTGACGGTCGTGGTCGCCAATCTCGCCCCCCGCAAGATGAAATTCGGCACCTCCCAGGGCATGGTGCTGGCGGCAAGCGGCGCGGCGCCGGGACTTTATCTGCTGAGCCCCGACTCCGGTGCCATGCCTGGCATGAGAATCAGCTGACGGGAGCACCGGCCGCAGTGGTCATGGCGCGCGCGGAACTCATCGACGCTCTGCTGCCGCAGACGCAGTGCACGCGCTGCGGCTACAGCGGCTGCCTGCCCTACGCACAGGCCATCGCCGCGGGGGCTGCTGAGATCAAC
This sequence comes from uncultured Pseudomonadota bacterium, assembly GCA_963743625.1. Classification (GTDB taxonomy): domain Bacteria; phylum Pseudomonadota; class Gammaproteobacteria; order Steroidobacterales; family Steroidobacteraceae; genus 13-2-20CM-66-19. Next base: position 45,472 of record CAVUQM010000012.1, read on the forward strand.
CAGTGCCCCCCGGGAGGCGAGGCCACGATCGCCGCCCTGGCTGACCTCCTGGGGCGCGCAGCGCTGCCACTCAATCCGCTCAACGGCACCGAGGAAGCGCTGCGGGTCGCGGTCATTGACGAAGAGGCCTGTATCGGCTGCGCCAAGTGCCTGCCGCCGTGCCCGGTGGATGCGATCCTGGGTGCACACCGGTACATGCACACGGTGCTGGCGGAGCTGTGCACCGGCTGCGAGCTGTGCATCGCGCCCTGCCCCGTCGACTGTATCCGCATGGTGCCGCGCGCGCTGCTAAACGGGGCGCCGGCGGCACCTGGCGCCGCCGAGAATCGCGCACGCTTCGGCGCCCACAACGAGCGCATCGTCCAGCGCGCAGCGGCGCGCGCTGCGCTACTGGCAGAGCGCAAGCACAGCGTCCCGCCCGACGCCGGCCCGTGAGTTGCGACCGGCTGCGATGAGCGGGGCGGCACCTGCGACCGGCTGGCGCGCAGCCACTGGGCGCACCGCGAGAGCCTCGGGCATCATGTCAGGGGCTGCCACGCGAGCAGCGAACGGAACCTCAAAGTCATGCCGCTGCGTAACACTGCCGTCCTGTGCCTCGCCTGGGTTGCATCCACCGCCGTTCAGGCCGCATCACCGCCTGCGCAGATGCGAGCGGCCGCCATCGACAGGGCCGGCGGTGCACAGCTGCTGACCCTGCACACCCTGCCGGTCCCGCATCCGGCGGCGGACGAAGTACTGATCGCCGTGCATACGGCGGGTGTTGCGAGCTGGGATGTCGAGGTCCGCCGCAAGCCCGACTTCATCCGCCATGCCCGCATGCCCCTGGTGCTCGGCACCGATGGCTCGGGCACCATCGCCGCGCTCGGCGCGGGTGTTAGCGGCTTCAAGGTCGGCGATAAGGTGTACGCCTACAGCTGGGACAATCCGCAGGGCGGCTTCTACGCCGAATACGTCGCCGTGCCAGCCGCACGCGTCAGCCGGGTGCCCGACGGCCTGTCCCTGACCGAGGCCGGCGCCATCGGCACGACCGCGCTCACGGCCGAGCAGGGAATCGACGATGCGCTGCAGCTGAAGGCGGGCGAGACCCTCATCATTCACGGCGCGGCCGGCGGGGTCGGGACCCTTGCCGTGCAGTTCGCAAAGCTGCGCGGCGCGCGCGTGCTCGCCACCGTCTCGGGCCCAGACGAGATCGCCTTGGTCAAGGAGCTGGGGGCGGACGCCGTCGTCGACGGCCGTCACGGTGACATCGCCGGCGCAGCACATGAGTTCGCTCCGGCCGGCGTGGATGCGGTACTCGCGCTCGCCGGCGGCGAGGCACTGGAGCACTGCATCGATGCGCTCAAGTCCGGCGGACGTGTGGCATACCCCACAGGCGTACAGCCGGCGCCCAAGGCGCGCGACGGACTGGCGGTGGTGCGCTACGACGCCACACCCGGGCCGCAGCAGTTCGCGCACCTGAACGCTGCCATCGCGGGCATGAAATTCAAGGTACCGATTGCGGCACGCTTCCCGCTGGAGCAGGCCGCCGCCGCACAGGAGCGCATCGAGGCCGGACACGTGCCCGGCAAGATCATCCTCGAGGTGCGCGTGCCCTAAGCAGGCGCAGCCCTCGACGGGCGCCGGTCACGCGGGCATCCTTGCCGCATGCACGCAGCGACACGCAGGGCGATCTTCCGGCGCCTCCAGGCGGCCAACCCGAACCCGACGACCGAGCTGCTGTACGAGTCGCCCTTCGAGCTCTTGGTGGCGGTCATGCTCTCGGCGCACACCACCGACAAGAGTGTGAATGCCGCCACGCGCGTGCTGTTCCCGCTCGCCCACACTCCGGCGGCCATCGCAGCTCTGGGGATCGAGGGCGTGAAGCCCTACATCAAGAACGTCGGGCTCTACAACACCAAAGCGAAGAACCTGATCGGGCTCGCGCAGCAGATCATCGAGCGCCACGGCGGTGAGGTGCCCGCAGAACGCGCCGCGCTCGAGGCGCTACCGGGCGTTGGGCGCAAGACCGCGAGCATCATCCTCAACATGATATTCGGACAGCATGAGATCGCCGTCGACACGCACATCTTCCGGGTCGCGAACCGCACCGGACTGGCCCCCGGCAAGACCCCACTGGCCGTCGAAGCCGGCCTGATCGCCAACACGCCCGCGCCCTACCGCAAGGATGCGCACCATTGGCTGCTGCTGCACGGGCGTTACGTGTGTACGGCGCGCAAGCCCGCATGTCCCACCTGCATTATCCGCGACCTCTGCGAGTATCCCCATAAGACCCGGCCAAAGCCGGCGCGCAACACGGGCAGGCCCTCCCTGGCGCAGGCCATTCGCGCCCGCGGCACTGCGCGCGCGCGACGCCGGAAATAGGCACCGCACATGGCGTTCTTCCAGGGCGAGGGCCGTGAACAGATGCGCCAGCGTTACCTCGAGGCGTGGCGCAAATTCCGCGCGCACGAGCGGCTCGAACCGCTCGAGGCGCAACTGGCGGCGGTGATCGCCGAGCACCCGGAGTACGTCGCGTGGCTTGAGTCAGGCGAGGCGGCGTTGCTCGCGGACTTCACGCCCGCGGGCGGTCGCGAGAATCCCTTCCTGCACATGGGCCTGCATCTGGCGATCCGCGAGCAGGTCGCCACGGACCGCCCGGCCGGCATCAGCCACGTGTTCCAGGAGCTGACCCGGCGCAGCGCCAGCGCCCATGCGGCCGAACACCGTATGATCGAGCCCCTGGCCGCAGCGCTGTGGCAGGCGCAGCGCAGCGGGCGGGCGCCGGATGAAGCGCTCTACCTCGAGCATCTGCGGCGGCTGTAAGCCGACCGGCGCCGACTCCAGGATGCCGCGCGCCCGCGGCACGGAGGGTTGTGGGTGTTGTGTGATGTCGGGCTGCGCGAAATCGGCCTTCGATTACGTGATCCGTTTCGCGAATGGCGATGAATGTCCCGACTCGGTCTTAAGTCAGTGCCATTCGGGTGGGAGCTTTGAGTGAAGTCAGCGGGCGCGTGGCCCGTGGGCGTTGGAGGCGCGCCGGCACCTATCTGCGCGGAATGTAGAGGTCGGTGAGTGTGCCCTCGAACGCCTCTGCGGCCCCCGCCACGGTCTCACTGAGCGTCGGATGTGGATGGATCGTGAGACCGATATCAGCAGCGTCCGAGCCGGTTTCGATCGCCAGCGCCACCTCACTGATCAGATCCCCGGCGTTGGTACCGACGATGCCGCCACCGAGCAGACGATGGGTCTCGGGGTCAAAGAGCAGCTTGGTGAAGCCGTCCTCGCGTCCGAGCGAGAGTGAGCGGCCGTTCGCGATCCACGGAAACACGCCCTTTTTGTAGGTGATGCCCTTGGCGCGTGCCTCGGTTTCAGTGAGCCCGACCCAGGCGATCTCCGGGTCCGTGTAGGCCACCGAGGGAATGACGCGTGCATCGAAGGCGCGCTTCTGGCCCGCGGCCACTTCGGCCGCCACCTTGCCTTCGTGCATCGCTTTGTGGGCAAGCAGCGGCGGACCGGCGATGTCACCGATGGCGAAGATGTGCGGGACGTTGGTGCGCATCTGGCGATCAACGGGAATGAAGCCACGCTCGGAAACCTTCACCCCGGCAAGCTCGGCGCCGATGGCGTTGCCGTTCGGCACACGCCCGACGGCGACGAGCACGCGCTCGAAACTCTGCGCCGCCGGAGCCTTGTCGCCTGCGAAGCTCACCTTGAGGCCCGCCGGTTCGGGCACGACGCTCGCCACCTTCGTGCCGAGGAGGATTTCCTGATAGCGGGCGCGGATGCGCTTCTCCAGCGGCCGCACCAAATCCGGATCGCACCCCGGCATCAAGGTCTGAGTGAGCTCGACCAGGCTCACGCGGCTGCCGAGCGCATCGTAGACGCAGGCCATCTCCAGCCCGATGATGCCGCAGCCGATGACGAGCAGTGCGCCGGAGAACTCCGGCAGCTCGAGCGCGCTGCTGGAATCAAGGATGCGCGGATCCTCGGGGAGCCCGGGCAGACGTACCGGCTCGGAACCTGCCGCGATGATGCACTGCTCGAAGCGGATGCGCTCGGAACCTGGGCCCTGCATCACCTCGAGCACATTCGGGCCGACGAAGCGACCGCTGCCGCGCACGACCTCGACCTTGCGCTGCCTGGCGAGGACCTTCAGGCCCCCGGTAAGTTTGCCCACCACCTGGTTCTTCCAGGTACGCAACTTGGCACGATCGATGCGCGGCTCGCCAAACATGATGCCGCGCTCCCCCATCTGCTCGGCATCCTCGATGACCTTGGCGGCGTGCAGCAGCGCCTTGGAGGGAATACAGCCGACGTTCAGGCATACGCCACCGAGTTCCTGCCAGCGTTCGACCAGCGTCACCTTCAGTCCCAGATCCGCGGCGCGGAATGCGGCCGTGTAACCACCCGGACCTGAGCCAAGCACCAGGAGCTGAGTGGTACGGGTGGCAGCCTCGCTGACGCGCGTGTCGCGCCCCGCCGCGGCAGCCGGCATGCGCACCGTGTCACCGGCACCTTCACCGGCGCGCGCGGCTGACGCCGTCGCGGCCACCGGGGTGCTTGCTGGCGCCGGGACCGGTGGCGGCGCGGGTGCGGCCGCGACTGCTGTAGCTTCCAGACGCGCGATGAGGGAGCCCTTGGACACCTTGTCGCCGCGCCGCAGCAGCACCTCGGTGATCTTGCCGGCGGCGCTTGCCGGCACGTCCATCGAGGCCTTGTCGGTTTCCAGCGTGACGAGCGGGCTGTCCAGTTCGACGAGGTCGCCCGGCTTCACCAGCACTTCAACGACCGGCACGTCACTGAAATTACCGATGTCCGGGACGAGCAGCTCGACACTCACGGTACCGCCTCTATGAGCGCACGCGGCTCGGCGAGCGTCTTGGCCAGGAAGGTGGTGAAGCGCGCCGCCATGGCCCCGTCGATAACGCGGTGATCGTAGGACAGCGACAGGGGCAGCATCAGGCGCGGTACGAAGCCCCCGTCGCGGAAGATGCTACGCATGGAGGCGCGTGAGACACCGAGAATGGCGACTTCCGGCGCATTGATGATGGGCGTGAATGCAGTACCGCCGATACCGCCGAGGCTGGAGATAGTGAAGCCGCCGCCCTGCATGTCGGTGATCGGGAGTTTGCCGAGGCGCGCCTTCTCGGACAGATCCCCCAGACAACGCGCCAACTCGTAGACGTCCTTGCGGTTGGCATCCTTTACAACCGGGACGATGAGGCCCTGAGGCGTGTCGGCCGCAAAGCCGATATTCACGTACTGGCGCACGATCAGGTTAGCGCCGGCAGGGTCGAGGGCGGAGTTAAAGCGCGGGAACTCCGCCAGAGCGCGTACGCAGGCGCGCATGATGAACGCCAGTGGCGTGAGCTTGACGCCCGCCGCCTGAGCCTTGTCCTTGAGACTCGCACGCAGTTGTTCGAGGTCGGTGATGTCCGCCTCATCGAACTGCGTGACGTGCGGTATGTTGACCCAGCTGGCGTGCAGACGCGGACCGGATAACTTCTGGATACGCGAGAGTGGCTCGGTCTTGACCGGCCCGTACTGTGCGAAATCCACCGACGGCACCGCTGGCAGAGCGGCTGTGCCCGGCGCGGCCGTCGCTGTGCCTGGCGCAACCGCGGCCTGCGGCGCGCCGGAAAGCGCCGCCTTAACGAAGCTCTTGATGTCCTCGTGGGTGATGCGGCCCTTGAAGCCGTGCCCGCTGACACGCGCCAGGTCGACACCGAGCTCGCGCGCAAAGGCGCGCACCGAGGGGCTTGCGTGCGCCCGTGAGAATCCGGGCTCATCGATCGCCGCCAGGTCAGGACGGTAAGAGGTCGGCGCCCCTAGCTGCGAGCGCGGCACCATCCTGCCCGGGCGCTCAACAGCCGCGGGCGCTGCGGACGCCGGCGCCGGCGTCGCGGGCGCCGCTTGCGCAGCCGGTGGGCGTGCGGCCGGTTCGGGGGGTGCGGTTGGCTCGGGGGGTGCAGCTGGTGCAGCGGACGTCGCCGCGGCAGCGCTTGCGCCCGCTTCAGCTTTCACCGTAGCGATCACATCACCGGCGTTGACCGTGCCGCCCTTGATGGTGTGCACCTTCTCCACCACCCCGCTCACGGTCGAAGGCACATCCATGGCCGCCTTGTCCGACTCAAGCGTGAGGAGCGGAGTATCGACGCTGACCGCGTCGCCGGGCTTCACCAGCACGTCGATGACCGCGACGTCCTTGAAGTTGCCCAAATCGGGCACGCGCACTTCCGTCAGGCCTGCTGAGGCGCTCATGCGTGGTCGAGACTCTTTAGACTTTCCAGGGCACGGGCTTGTCGGGGTCGACACCGAGCTTCTTGATGGCTGCACTCACCGTGCTGGCGTCCACCTGACCTTCATCGGCGAGCGCCTTGAGCGCCGCCACCACGATGTGGTTACGGTCCATCTCGAAGAAGCGCCGCAGCGCGGCGCGCGAATCGGAGCGCCCGTAGCCGTCGGTGCCGAGCGTCACGTAACGCCCCCGGACCCACTGGCGGATCTGGTCGGGCACGGTGCGCATGTAATCGGTGGCGGCGACGGTGGGCCCCGTGCGTCCCTGCAGCAGTGCGCTTACGTACGGCACCCGTTGACTCTCGCCGGGATGCAACCCATTCCAGCGCTCGCACTCGAGTGCCTCGCGGCGCAGTTCGCTGAAGGAGGTGATCGAGAGCACGTCGGCCGGGATCTGAAATTGCTCGTCCAGGATCTTCGCCGCCGCCAGGCACTCGCGCAGGATCGTGCCCGAGCCCAACAGCGTCGCGCGCAGCTTGCCCTTGCCGCCGGTGTGCACCGGATAGCCGCCCTTGAGGATCGCCTGCTCCACGCCCGGCGGCAGCGCCGGTTGCGCGTAGTTCTCGTTCATCACCGTGATGTAATAAAAGATGCTCTCCTGCTCGGCGTACATGCGCCGCAGCCCGTCGTGGATGATCACGGCGAGCTCGTAGGCGTAGGCCGGGTCGTAGGCGACGCAGTTGGGCACCGTGGTCGCGATCAGCTGACTGTGGCCGTCCTGGTGCTGCAGACCCTCGCCGGCGAGCGTGGTGCGCCCTGCGGTCGCCCCGAGCAGGAACCCGCGTGTCTGGATGTCGCCGGCGGCCCAGACGAAATCCCCGACCCGCTGGAAGCCGAACATCGAATAGAAAATGTAGAACGGCACCATATTGATGCCGTGGTTGCTGTAGGCGGTGCCGGCTGCAATCCACGAGCACAGCGAGCCGGCCTCATTGATGCCCTCTTCCAGCATCTGGCCCTTCTTGTCCTCGCGGTAGGACATCAGGGTTTCAGCATCCTGCGGGGTGTAGAGCTGTCCAACGGATGAGTAAATGCCGATCTGGCGGAACAATCCCTCCATGCCGAAGGTGCGCGCCTCGTCCGGCACGATCGGCACCACGTTCTTGCCGATGTTCTTATCCTTCAGGAGCGTGGTGAGGATGCGCACGAAAGCCATGGTGGTGGAGATCTCGCGCTGCCCGGTGCCTTCGAGAATCGAGGCGAAGGCCTCAAGCGGCGGGATGGCGAGCGGCGGCGCGGTGCGGCGCCGGTGCGGCAGGTAGCCTCCAAGAGCGGCGCGCTTGGATTTGAGGTAGCGCGTCTCCTCGGAATCCTCGTCCGGCTTCTTAAAGGGCAGGCTCTTGATGTCCTCATCCGTCACCGGGATGTTGAAGCGGTCACGGAAGATCTTCAGATCCTCCTCGGAGAGCTTCTTCTGCTGGTGGGCGATCATCTGGCCCTCGCCGCCTTTGCCTAAGCCAAAGCCTTTGACCGTCTTGGCAAAGATCACCGTGGGCTGACCCTTGTGGGCCATGGCGGCGGCGTAGGCGGCATACACCTTCTTCGCATCGTGGCCACCGCGGTTGAGGCGCCAGATCTCCTCATCGGACATGTTGGCGACCATGGCCTTGAGCTCCGGATACTTGCCGAAGAAATGCTCGCGCGTGTAGGCGCCGCCCTTGGCCTTGAAATTCTGGTACTCACCGTCGACGGATTCCTCCATTACGCGCCGCAGCAGCCCCTGCGTGTCGCGCGCCAGGAGCGGATCCCAGCGCGAGCCCCACAGCACCTTGATCACGTTCCAGCCGGCGCCGAGGAAGGCGGACTCCAGCTCCTGGATGATCTTGCCGTTACCGCGCACCGGGCCATCCAGGCGCTGCAGGTTGGCGTTGATGACGAAGATGAGGTTATCCAGACCCTCGCGCACCGGCATCGTGAGCGCGCCCATCGATTCGGGCTCGTCCATCTCACCGTCGCCGAGAAACGCCCACACCTTCTGGTCCGAGGGCTTCACCAGGCCGCGGTTCTCAAGATAACGAGTGAAGCGCGCCTGGAAGATGGCCATCATCGGGCCCAAGCCCATCGAGACTGTCGGAAACTGCCAGAAATCGGGCATCAGCCAGGGATGGGGATAGGAAGACAGTCCCACCCCGGGCGCGCTCGCCTCCTGGCGAAAGAGTCTCAGGTTCTCCTCGGTGAGCCGGCCCTCGAGGTAGGCACGCGCATAGACGCCGGGAGAGGAGTGTCCCTGGATGAACACCATGTCGCCGGGATGTGCGTCCGAGGGCGCGCGCCAGACGTGGTTGAAGCCGACTTCGTAGAGCGTCGCCGAGGAGGCGTAGCTCGCCAGGTGGCCACCGTACTCGGAGGAGGCCTTGTTCGCCGCCAGCACCATAGCCAGCGCATTCCAGCGGATGTACGCCTCGATGCGCCGCTCGAGCGCGCGGTTGCCCGGGTACTCCGGCTCGCGGCCAGCGGCGATGCTGTTGACGTAGGCGGTGTTCGGCTTGAAGGGCAGGTAGGCACCGCTTCTGCGGGTGTAGTCGATCAGGCGTTCCAGCAGGAAATGCGCACGTTCGGGGCCGTGCGTCTTCAGCACCGAATCGATCGATTCGAGCCATTCCCGCGTTTCGACGGGATCGAGATCTTCCAGCTTCGGTGGTTCGGTCATGCGGTGGTCTTGTCCCGGTGCGATCCGTTACAGCCTCATGGCGAAGGAACGGGGCCGGGCGCAGCTGCTGCGCGCGCGCGCGGCGTGCCGGGTCGCGTTAGAATGGGGATGATGGCGAGCACCGGCGGGTAAAGCAAGTGAGTCCAGGAGCTTCCGATGCTCGCGGCAGTATGCTGCTGCCGAGCGCGCATGCGCCGGCGATCGTGCACGCGCGCGGCCGTAATGCCGACAACCTCGATGTGCTATTGGCGATGCTGACGCTGCCGGCGAGCGCACACGCCTTGGCGCAGCTGCCGCAGAGCACCCGCTGGCGCGAACTGCACGCCAGAGCTCCCGTCAAGAGCGGCACCGTGCGCTCGACACTTCTCGGCAACCCCCGCCACACCCTCGCAGTTCTGGGCTACCTGAAGGCCGACGCGAGCGCCTTTGAACGCCTGAGCCTTGCCGGGCGCATGCTGAAGGAAGCCGCCGGGCGCGCACCGCAGAGCGTCGGCCTGGCCGCGACCGGCAGCGGCAAGGGCGGTGAGGCCGTGCTCGAGGCGCTGCTCGCCGCCACCCTGACGCACGCCTTTGCGTTGCCCAGCTTTCGCGCCACCGCGCGCGGCGAGCAGCGCATCAGCCGCATATTCCTCATGGGTGCGCCCGGTTTCGATCCGCACTATGAAGCCACGGTCGGCGCCGGCACGAACCTGGTGCGCTGGCTGACGGCGCTGCCGCCGAATGTGCTCGATGCCGCCGGCTACCGCAGCGCCATCACGCGCCTGGCGCGCCGGCACTCCCTGGGGCTGCGCTGGCTCGATGAGCGGACGTTGAAGCGCCTCGGCGCCAACGCCTTCCTCGCCGTCGCCGCGGCCAACCAGCAGGCCGGGGCCGGCATCGCACACCTGTCCTACCGCCCGGCGCGCGCCGCAAGCAGCAGCGCGCCGGCTGTAGCCCTCGTCGGCAAGGGCATCCTCTTTGATACCGGCGGGGTGAACCTGAAGACGCACCGCTCCATGCTCGACATGCACACGGACATGTCCGGCAGCGCCGTGGCACTGGCAACCCTGATCGCACTCGCCGAACTGCGCGCGCCATTCGCCGCCGATGCGTGGCTGGCGATCACCGAGAACCGCATCGGCCCGCATGGCTACAAACCGCAGGACGTGATCCGGGCCGCCAACGGCGTCACCATCCAGGTAATCCATTCCGATGCCGAAGGGCGCATGGTGCTGGCCGATACGCTCGCCCTCGCCGGCCGCACGCGCCCGCGATTCATGATCGACTTCGCCACCCTCACCGGGGCGTGCGTGTACGCGCTCACCGAACGCATGAGCGGGGTGTTCACTAACCGCGAGGCCCTGGCGCCCAAGCTTGTGGAAGCCGGCCGCCTCAGCGGCGAGCGCGTCTGGAACTTCCCGTTCACCGAGGATTATGACGCCGACATCGAGAGCAAGGTCGCCGACGTCGTGCAGTGCGCGGTCGAGGGCAAGGGCGATCACATCCACGCCACCCGCTTCCTGTCACGCTTCGTGCCTGCGCACACTCCCTGGGCGCACGTCGATCTGGCCTCGGCCACGCGCAGCGGGGGCCTGGCGCACGTGACTACCGACGTCACCGGCTTCGGCGTGCGCTTTGCCCTGGAACTGCTCCTGAAGCAGAACCTGCTCGCAGAGCTGGGGAAGTCCGGTTGAAGAGCCTGCGGCTCACCCGCCCGGACGACTGGCACCTGCACCTGCGCGACGGCGCCGCCCTGGCTGCCGTGCTGCCGTTCACGACTGCGCAGTTCGCGCGCGCCATCGTCATGCCGAACCTGAAACCACCGGTCACGACCACCGCGCAAGCGCTTGCCTATCGCGAGCGCATTCTGGCGGCTCTGCCGGCAACCGCGCGCTTCACGCCCCTGATGACGCTGTACCTCACCGACCGTACCTCGGCGGCGGAGATCAGCAAGGCCAAGGCGAGCGGCGTCGTGCACGGCGTCAAACTCTATCCGGCCGGCGCCACGACGCACTCGGAGGCCGGCGTCACCGATCTTGCGCGCTTGGACGGCGTGCTCGCGCACATGGCGGAAACCGGCATGGTGCTGCAGGTGCACGGCGAATCGACGGATCCGGCGGTGGACGTGTTCGACCGCGAGGCGCGCTTCATCGACGAAGTGCTCGCCCCGCTCACCGAGCGACACCCGCGCCTGCGTGTGGTGTTCGAGCACATCACGACCAAGGCTGCCGTGCAGTTCGTGCTCGGCGCGCGCAGCGGCATCGCCGCGACAGTGACCCCGCAGCATCTGCTTCTGAATCGCAACGCCCTGTTCGCCGGTGGCATCCGTCCGCACCTGTACTGTCTGCCGGTGCTCAAGGGCGAAGCGCACCGCAGCGCGCTGCTCACTGCGGTCGCCAGCGGCACGCCGCGGCTGTTCCTCGGCACTGACAGCGCCCCACACGCACGCCTTACCAAGGAGAACGCCTGCGGCTGCGCCGGCATCTTCTCGGCGCATGCGGCGCTGGAACTGTACGCACAGGCTTTCGAGGCGGCCGGTGCACTGGATAAGCTCGAGGCCTTCGCCGCCTTCCACGGCGCTGACTTCTATGGACTGCCTCGCAACACGGAGGCGGTGAGCCTGATGAAGGAAAGCTGGGACGTGCCTGCGCACTACCCGTTCGGAACCGACGTACTGGTGCCGCTGCGGGCCGGCGAACGCCTCAGCTGGCGCCTGCTGCCCGCGGAAGACAGTGCATGAGCCGTCCGGAACCGCCCGAACCTGAGAACGTGCCCGCGGCTGCGGCAGCGGCGCTCATGGCGCGCCGCTTCCGCGGCTACCTGCCCGTCGCCATCGACGTCGAAACCGGCGGCTTTCACGCCAGCACCGATGCGCTGCTCGAGATCGCCGCGACACTCATCGAGATGGATCCGGACGGCACGCTGCGGCGCGGCGCCACGCACAATTTCCACGTCAAGCCATTTGAGGGCAGCCGCATCGACCCGGTCTCCCTCGCCGTCACCGGCATCGATCCGGACCACCCGCTGCGGCCGGCGCTGCCGGAGCGCGATGCGCTGCAGCGCGTGTTCCGCGAGATCCGTCACGCGGTGCGCGCCTACGACTGCCGGCGCGCGATTCTGGTCGGCCACAACGCCGCCTTTGATCTGGGATTCATCAACGCCGCGGTGACGCGCGCCGACGTCAAGCGTAATCCCTTCCACCCGTTCTCATGTTTCGACACCGCGACGCTTGCGGGAGCCGCGCTCGGGCAGACCGTGCTCGCCAAGGCGGTGAGGGTGGCCGGGCTCGAATGGGACCCGGGCAGTGCGCACAGCGCGCGCTATGACGCCGAGCGCAGTGCTGAGATCTTCTGCCTGGTGTGCAACCGCCTGCGTGACAGTCACCAGGCGGCCGAGGAGCGGGCGCGCGCGCTCGGCTGGCTGGGAACTGCGGCGCCGGAAGAGACGGAGCCGGAAACTCCGATCTAGCAGGAGAACGCGATGCAGACTCTGCAGAACAACATGGTCACCACGGCGTTCACGCTGCCGGGCTACCGCATCGTGCGCAACCTCGGTGTAGTGCGCGGCCTGACGGTGCGCTCACGCTCGATCGTGGGCAACGTCTTCGGTTCGCTGCAGTCCCTCATCGGCGGCAACATCACGATCTACACCGCGCTGTGCGAGCGTGCGCGCTCGGACACCTACCGGCTGATGTGCGAGCACGCCCAGCAGCACGGCGCCAACGCCGTCGTCGCCATGCGCTACGACGCCACCGAGCTCATGGCGGGACTTACGGAAGTGTTGTGCTATGGAACCGCGGTGCTGGTGGAGCCCGACACCACGGTGCCCTGAGAGCGCTGAGGACTAGCTGTGATGTTTCAGTAGGTTGTTCCCTCCCACCGGAGGAGAGAAGCTGATGTTGCTAGACGTCAGTTTCCTTACCAGGGGAGAGAACAACCGTGCATAAGAATGCTCGTCTGACACCCAAGGGTCGAGCGCTGATGCTGGGCCGCCTCGAGGCGGGCCAGCATCAGCTGGACGTTGCCCAGGCGATGGGGGTGTCACTAACGACCTTGAAGAAGTGGGCTCGCCGATATCGCGCTGAGGGGGCGGTGGGCCTGCTGGATCGTTCGTGCCGGCCGCGGCATAGTCCGCGCCAGCTCTCCGCGACCCTGAGCGCTCAAGTGATCCAGTTGCGCCAGCAGCGGCGCACCGGGCGCTTTATCTGCTGCCGTGTGGGGGTCTCGGCCGCCAGCGTCTCGCGCATCCTGCGCCGTGCGCACCTCTCACGCTGGCGAGATCTGCAGCCGCAGTTGCCCGTGCAGCGCTACCAGCGCGAAAGACCAGGAGAGCTGCTGCATCTGGATATCAAAAAGCTCGGGCGAATCAATGGCATCGGACATCGCATTACCGGGAATCGAAGGCCGGGCAAGCTCAACCACGGTATCGGCTGGGACTTCGTGCACGTGGCGATCGATGATGCCTCTCGAGTGGCTCTGGCCAGCATCGTGCCTGACGAGCTGGCCCACACCGCCAGCGCCTTCCTCAGAGCCAGCGTAGCCCGCTTCCTCGAGCACGGTGTGCGCATCGAGCGAGTCATGACGGACAACGGCGCAGCCTATCGCTCCCACGCCTTCCGCGACGCCTGCCACGAACTGGGAATCCGTCATCTGCGCACTAAACCCTATACCCCCAGAACCAATGGCAAAGCGGAGCGCTTCATCCAAACCTCTTTGCGCGAGTGGGCTTACGCTGCCGCCTACTGCAGCTCCTCGGAGCGCACTGCCTGCCTTGGCTCCTGGCTGCACCACTACAACTGGCATCGCCCTCACTCGGCGCTAAACTCTCTGCCGCCCATCAGCAGGCTCGGCCTGGAGGGTAACAATCTGTTGAAGCTCCACAACTAGCCGGCGGCGCCGGCGTCCGCCAGCAGCTTCTTCAACTCGCCGCTCTTGTACATCTCGAGCGCGATGTCGCAACCGCCGACCAGTTCGCCCTTCACATATAACTGCGGGTAGGTCGGCCAGTTCGAGTAGCGCTTGAGGGCCTCGCGCAGCTCCGGCTCCTCGAAGATATTCACATACTTGAAGTCCGCCCCCACCGCGCGCAGTGCAGCCACCGTCTGCGCGGAAAAGCCGCACTGCGGGAAGTCCGGCGTGCCCTTCATGAACAGCACCACGGGGCTCGCGTCGAGTTCGGTCCTGATTCTCTGTACCACATCCATCTAGGTCACCTGCTGGTTAAGCCTGTGGCGCTCCTTCAATACCTCGAGCAGCCGCCATTGTTCCTCGGCGCTCATCGCCAGCCACTGGGCGATCTCCTCGCCCGAGCGCAGACAACCGACGCACCAGCCGCGGGCATCCAGGCTGCACACGTTAATGCACGGGGACGGCGGCCGATTGGCGCGCTGCGCAACTTGTCCATCAGCTGCGTTCACGCATCCCTCCAGCGCTGCCGCCACCCTTTGAGCGTTCCGTTGAATTATGGGGGTGCCTCGCCTATTCTTCAAACGCTGATCGAGCGCCTGCGCCCGTAGAAACAATAACTTGGAGGCATAAAGCCATGATCCTTCTGAATAACCACCGTTATGCGCTGATCACGGGGATCGTGCTGGCGATCATCCTGGCGGTACTCATCGGCGGCCCGCACTTCAACATGCTCGGCTTTGCCCGCTGGTTCCACATCGTCGCCGGCGTGTTCTGGATCGGCCTGCTCTACTACTTCAACGTCGCCCAGACCCCGGCGCTCGCGGACGCGGCCGCCGACAAGGGCGGACCGGGCGGCGCCGGCGTTACCAAGTACGTGGCGCCCCGGGCGCTCTTCTGGTTCCGCTGGACTGCCCTTGCCACCTGGCTCGGGGGCGCCTGGCTCCTGGGCTCGAATCTGGGCCACGCCTTCACCCTGGGCGCCGGCGTGGACGACCCGTCGGGTTACTTCCTCAAGATCGGCATCGGCGCCTGGCTCGGCACCATCATGCTGCTGAACGTGTGGGGCGTGATCTGGCCGAACCAGAAGAAGATCCTCGGCATTAAGCCAGCAACGGATGAGGAAAAAGCGCGCGCCCGCAAGACCGCAGGCCTGGCCTCGCGCGTGAACTTCGTGCTCTCGATCCCCATGCTGATGTGCATGGCGGCGGCGAGTCACGGATTGCCGTTCATCAAGTAACTTGCCCGAACTTCCGGCGGATCTCGGCACCCAGGTCGAGGCGGCGCTCGCCGAGGACATCGGCCGGGGCGACCTCACCGCCGCCCTCGTGCCGGCCGCGCAGCGCGTGCGCGGCCGGGTGATCACGCGCGAGGCGGCGGTGCTCGCCGGGCGTGCCTGGGTCGATGAGACCTACCGCCGCCTGGACCCGGCCGTGCGGCTCACCTGGAACGCGGCAGACGGCGAGCGCATCGCCGCCAAGCAGGTGCTGTTTGAGCTCGCCGGACCTGCCCGAGCGGTACTGACCGGAGAGCGCACCGCGCTCAATTTCCTGCAGCTGCTGTCGGGCACCGCCACGGCGGCCCGCGCCTACGTGGATGCGGTCGCAGGGACCCGCTGCCGCATTCTCGATACCCGCAAGACCCTGCCGGGCCTGCGCACGGCGCAGAAATATGCCGTGCGCTGTGGCGGCGCGGACAATCACCGGCTGGGACTCTTCGATCAGATCCTCATCAAGGAGAACCACATCGCCGCCGCCGGTTCGATCACGGCCGCCCTGGCGGCGGCGCGTGCCAGTACGCCCGGCGTGCGCGTGGAGATCGAGGTGGAGACCCTGCAGGAACTCGCCGAGGCCCTCGCCGCCGGCCCCGATATCATCATGCTGGATGAGTTTCCCTGAGCGACATGCGCGCTGCGGTGGCGCTGCGCGATGCGCAGCGGGCGCAGGTAAAGCTCGAAGCCTCGGGGAGCGTGAGTCTGGAGAGCGTACGCACGATCGCCGAGACCGGTGTCGACTACATCTCCGTCGGCTCCATCACCAAGCACGTGCGTGCGGTGGACCTGTCGATGCGGCTTGAGTTCGGCGGCGGCTAGCGTGCCGCCGGATCAGGCGACCGCTGACTTCAGCACCCGTTGCGGCTGCGCGACGCCATAGCCCTGGGCGTAATCGACGCCCAGGCTGGTGAGCATCTGGATGATCTCGGCGTTCTCGGCAAACTCGGCGATGGTCTGCTTGCCGGTCAGGTGCCCGATCTCGTTGATCGAGCGCACCATCTCCCGATCGATCGGGTCGCGCAGGATCTCGCGCACGAAGCTGCCGTCGATCTTCAGGTAGTCGACCGGGAAGTGCTTGAGGTACCCGAACGAGGACAGCCCGGTGCCGAAGTCATCCAGCGCGAACTTGCACCCGAGTTCCTTGAGCGCCTGGATGAAGCGGTTCGCCTGGCTGAAGCTCGCAACCGCGGCGGTCTCGGTGATCTCGAAACAGATCTTGGAGGCATCGATGCCGCTGCGGTGGAACTGATCGATGACGAAGGGCAGGAACTTGTCATCCCCGAGGCTCTGCCCGGAGAGATTGATCGAGCAGCGCAGCAGGTTCTCACGCTCGTCGGCCTCCGAGACCAGCCAGCGGAAGGCATTCTCGATCACCCAACGGTCGATCGCCGGGGTGATGCCGTAGCGCTCGGCCGCGGCGATGAAGTCATTGGGAGCCACGATGCGGCCGGTCTCATCCTTCAGACGCAACAGCAGTTCGTAGTGCGCGCCGACCTCGACCCGCTGCAGCGGCTGGATGGCCATGCGGAAGAGCTCGAAACGGCCTTCCTCGAGCGCCGCATTGATGCGGGCGGCCCACTGCATCTCACGCCGGCGACGCATGAGCTCGATGTCGTTCTCGGCGAAGCTGTGCACGCGGTTGCGGCCGCCCTCTTTGGCGGCCGCGCAGGCGGAATCGGCCGCCGACAGGATCGAGGCGACATCCTCGTTGTCGGCCGTGATCGGTACCACACCGATGCTGGCACCTAAGCGGAACACACGGTCTTCCCAGGTGAAGCGGAAGTTGCGCACGCCCTCGCGCAGCGTCTCGGCCGTGCGCATGGCCTCATCGAGCGAACAGCTCTCGAGCAGGATGCCGAACTCATCGCCGCCGAGGCGCGACAGCGTGTCGCGCCAGCGCACCTTGGATTTCAGGAGCGCCCCCACCTGGCCGAGTAGCGCATCGCCGGCCGAGTGCCCGCAGGTGTCGTTGACGATCTTGAATTGGTCGATGTCGAGGTAACACAGCGCGTAGGAGGCCTCGCGCGCCTTGGCGCTCTTGAGGGCGCGCTCCATGCGGCTCTCGAACTCGCGCCGGTTGACGAGACCAGTGAGCAGGTCGTGGCTCGCGTGGTAGGACAGGCGGCGATTGAGCTCGCGCGATTCGGAAACGTCGTGGAACACCAGCACGCCGCCGGCGACGTGGCCATGGCCATCGCGGATCGGAGCGGCGGTGCTCTCCACGTACAGCTCGTTGCCGTCGCGGCGAATGAGCAGCATCGGCCGCACCGACTTGATCGGGCGAATGCGGCGGATCGCCACCGACAGGGGATTCTCGAGCGGCTCGCAGGTTTCCTCGTGGAAGGCGCGGAAGATCTCCTCCACCGGGCGACCCATCGCGTCCTCGAGCCGCCAGCCGGTCAGCTCCTCGGCGACCGGATTGATGTAGTCGATGGTGGAATTGGCATCGGTCGTGATAACTCCGTCACCGATCGACTGCAGCGTGATCTGCGCGCTCTCCTTCTCGCGAAACAGCGCCTCTTCGTAGAGCTTGCGCTCGGTGATGTCGAGCTCGACGCCGACCAGGCGCAAGAGGCGCCCGTGCTTGTCGACGCGCGCCGTGGCACGGCTGATAACCCAGCGCCATTCGCCGTTGCGGTGGCGCATGCGGTGGGTACTCTCGAAGATCGGGGTCTTGCCGGCGACGTGGTCGCGGATCAGCGTCTGTACGCGCGCGAGGTCATCAGGATGCACGAGGCTGCGCCAGTCCGGTGAGCCGCGCATGTCGTCATCGCCGTAGCCGAGCATCGCCTTCCAGCGCGGCGAGAAGTAGACCTCGTTCCTCTCGACGTCGAAATCCCACAGGCCGTCGTTGGCAGCGGCCTGGAACAGATTGGTACGCTCCTCGAGCTTGGCGAGCCGCGCCTCTATGCGGATACGCTCAAGCCCGGTGGCGAGACTCGTGCCGATGAGCTTCATCAGCAGCTGTTGGTTCACGTCCCAGGCGCCGCGCGGCAGCGTGTGGGCGAGGCCCAGGAATCCCGCCGGCTTGCCCTGCACACGCAGCGTCACGAGCAGCGCGGAGCCGATGTGCAGCTCCGCGAAGCGCGCGCTTTCGGCCGCCTGCTCGCGGCGCGGGCTCGCGGTGTCGCGGAACTCCGAGAGCCGCAGGTGCTCGAGGCGGCTCGAGAGCCAGGGGAAGGATGCCAGTGCGGTGCCGCTCAGGGCCTCCGGGCGGCACTGCGCGAAGGCGCTGCGTGCCGACTGCACCTCGGTGAAGGTGGGGTCTTCGGCAGTAATTGCGGCGAGAAAGGCGCAGTCCGCACCGCTCGCCCCGCGCAGCAGCTCAAGATTGCGGCGCAGGCATTCCTCGACGGACTCCTTGCGCATGTTCTGGAAGTCGACCGCGATCTTGGTGCAGACCACGTCCATGCCCAGCACGGGCTTGGAAGTACGCCCGGTCCATGCATCTGCCGACAGGATGTCTGAGGCAGTAAAATCCGCCGGCTTGTCCGGCGGCGCAGTCGCCATTAGCCCTGATCTCCCACGTAATCGTCGCGCAGACTAGTCGTTTGTCCACCTCCGGACGCGGCGTCCCGTCACGGAGCTGCAGACTCGTCGCCGCGATTTATTAGGCGCTTAGCGATGATTCTCGCACACTTAATCAGGAACACAAGGTAAGACCCTGTTCGTCCACGCTTTCGTGACTTAACAGAATCGTGCCGCCCGACGCCGGGACGCGCGAACAACCGCGCCCTGAGACTTAATTTTCTGTCGGCTGGGCAACCCGCTTCTCAGTGGCGCCCCAGGGCCGCGTGCGCCGTGGTGAACAGCGCCTTCAGGCGTGCCTCCATGTCAGCCTGCAGCTGTGCGAGCGAGGCTGCATCGCTGACCCGCGGCACATACACCGGTTCGCCGATCGCAATGACAATGCGCGACAGGGGCAGCGGGATCACGAATTTGTCCCACTTGATGAGCCAGGCGTGCGAGGCCGCGTACGCCATCGGCACGATCGGTCGTCCCGACATCTGTGCTAACAGCAACGCACCGGGCTTGAACTTGAAGCGCGGACCGCGCGGCCCATCGGGCGTGATGACCGGTGAGAGATTGTCCTTCACCAGTGCCTGGTAGTAATCACGCAGCGCGCGCGCGCCGGTGTGGGTGGAGGAGCCGCGGATCACGCCACCGCCGATGCGGCGCACCAGCATGGCCCCGAGCTCACCGTCCACGGACGGACTGATGAGCCAGCCGGGCGCAAGTCCCCGCGCGCGCTGCTCCAGGAGGAACTTGCCGCAGTACAGCTGGTGCTGGTGCCAGTAGCACGGCACCAGAGAAGGCGCGCGCTGCAGAGCTGCCTCGAGGTGCTCCAGTCCCAGCACGCCCACGACGCGCGCGCTGCGCCACCACAAACGGATGAGCGCGAACCCGAGCGGCACGACGATGCGATACAGCGCCCGGCGCGCCGGCGTCATGCGCCGGCTCGAGCGGGTGTTCGTGCGGTAGATCGTGTTCTTGAGCCCGCCGCCCTCATCACCCTCACTCATGGGGCGCAGCGCTCCAGCGGCGCACACCCCGAGTGCAGGCTCTCTCTTCCGGCCACTGACCCCGCCGGGCCGTGTGATATAAGATTAAAGTTTGGCTTTCAACAGCTTGCATGACCGCCGCCGCGTCCGCGAAGACCGAGCCACCCGAGGCCGAGCTTAAATTCGACGTTGGCTCCACGGATGACTCCTTGGAGCGCATGATCGAATTGTTCGCCCGTCATGGCGACACCTACCGGGTGTTCGTGCCCGCGCGCGCATCTTATACCTATGTCATCCATCACCCGGATGACGTCAAACGGGTGCTGGTCGGCAACCACAAGAACTACATCAAGGGCGTCGGCCTCGACCGCGTGCGGATCCTGCTCGGCAAGGGGATCATGACGAGCGAGGGCGAGCTGTGGAAGCGCCAGCGCTACATGATGCAGCCCTTCTTCCACCGCCGCGTCATCACCGAGTTCTCCGGCGTCATCGCCGCCGCCAACGAGCGCTTCATCGGACGCTGGGAGGCCCTCACCGCGCGCGGCGAGCTGGTCAATCTCACCGACGAGATGAGCGAGCTGACGCTTGAGATCGTGCTGCGCGCGATCTTCGGCACCGACCTCGACCGACTGACGCAGCAACTCGGCGGCAACCCCTTCGAGGTCATCACCAAGGAATCCGGCCGCAATCTGCAGTTCGCCTACAAGTTCCGCTCGCTCACCAAGCTGGTCGCCGGGCTGATCGCGCAGCGGCGCAGCTCCGCGAGCGAGCACTTCGACTATCTGGGCATGCTGATGAGCGCGCGCGACAAGGACTCAGGCGAACCCATGCCCGAGCGCGAGCTGATCGATGAGGTCCTGACGCTCATCGTTGCCGGCCACGAGACCACCGCCAGCGGACTGAACTGGACCTGGTATCTGCTGTCGCAGCATCCGCAGGTGGCCGCGCGCCTGCACGCCGAAATCGATGCGACCGCGGAACTGGCGGCCCCAAGCCTGGCCGACATGGAGGCCCTGACCTACACCCAGCAAGTCATCAACGAGGCCCTGCGTCTCTATCCGCCGGGGTGGCTGCTGTCGCGCCGCACACTCGAGCCTGATGTGCTCGGCGGCTATGCGGTGCCCGCCAACACCAACGTGCTGCTGCCCCTTTATCTGCTGCACCGGCATCCGGACTTCTGGCAGGAACCGGAGCGCTTCTGGCCGGAGCGCTTCGCACCGGAGCACGAGGCAGAACGCCCGCGCTTCGCCTATATGCCCTTCGCCGCCGGCCCGCGCCACTGCATCGGCGAGACCTTCGCGCTCTACGAGATGTTCATGCACCTCTACAAGGTGGCGCGCCGCTACCGGCTGACCTACGTGCCTGACAAACCCTTGGAACTGGAGGCCCAGATCAACCTGCGTACGCGCTTCCCGCTGCACATGCGACTGGAACGACGGTGAGCTTTAAAGCGACGACCCTGAACGAGCTGATCGAAGAAAACCGCAACGTCGAGCGCAGCATCACTTATCTGGAGACGGAAAACGACAGCCGCGCGGTCTCATTCGCGGAGCTGCACGAGCGCGCGCTCGGTATTCTCTATCACCTGCAGCGCCTGGGTGCGCGCCGCGGCGACAAGCTGATACTTTTCCTGAACAGCAACGAGCAGTTCATCGACGCGTTCTGGGCAGCAATCCTGGGCGGCATCGTGCCGGTGCCGGTGGCGCTGGGCATCAGCGACGAGCACCGCCATAAGCTGCTGCGCATTGCGCAGCGCCTGGGCAGCCCCTTCATCTACACCGAGCGCCGCTCGCTCGAACGCATCGGCAATTTCGCGGCCAACGTGGGCGCTGGGGAGGTGTTCACGGGCCTCAAGGCACGTGCCTTTCTCGTCGATGATCTGGATGACATCTCGCGCCCGGGCAGCGTGCAGAAGGCCGACGCGCATGAGCCCGCTTTCATCCAGTTCTCTTCCGGCTCGACCAGCGAACCGAAGGGCGTGGTGCTGAGCCACGCCAACATCCTCGCCAACGCGCGCGGCGTCAGCCAGTTCTGTCGCTTTACCCCCGAGGACGTGAGCGTCTCGTGGATGCCGCTGACCCACGATATGGGCCTCATCGGCTTTCATCTGATGATGTTCGCAAGCCGCATCCATGCGCATCTGATGCCGACCGAACTGTTCATCCGCCGCCCGCTTCTGTGGCTGACGTTCGCCGCACGCGTGCGCGCGAGCATCCTGTGTTCACCGAACTTCGGCTACAAGCACTATCTCAAGCTGCTCGGTGATCGCAGTCCCGAGGGTCTGGACCTCGCAGCCGTGCGCCTGATCTTCAACGGCGCGGAACCGATCTCGGTGGAGCTGTGCGAGGAGTTCCTGCGACGCCTTGCCCCGACGCGCCTGCCGCGCAACTCCATGTTCCCGGTGTACGGACTCGCGGAGGCCTCGCTCGCGGTGAGCTTCCCCGCCCCCGGCGCACCGCTCAAGACGCTCGCCCTCAACCGCCACCGCATGAATGCGGGCGATCCAGTCACGCCCGTGGCTGTCGATGATCGCGATGCCGTGCTGCTGGTCTCGGAGGGTAACGCCATCCCTTACTGCCGGGTGCGCATCACGGATGAGGCCGACCAGGAGCTGCCCGCCGATCGCATCGGCAACGTGCAGATCAGCGGCGACAACGTCACCGGCGGTTACTTCGAGGATGCAGCCGCCAACGCTGCCGCGTTCAGCGCCGATGGCTGGCTGCGCACCGGGGATCTGGGCCTGTACCACGCCGGCGAGCTGTACATCTCCGGACGCGCCAAGGAGATCATCTTCGTCAACGGCCAGAACTACTACCCGCATGATCTCGAGGCCATTGCGCAGCGCGCTGCGGGTCTCGAACTCGGCAAGGTGGCAGCCGTGGGCGCGCGCGCGGCACAGACCGAGCAGCTGGTCGTATTCGTCCTGCACCGCGGCGGCATGGAGGAGTTCCTGCCGCTCGCCACACAGGTCGCCCGTCTCATCAATGAGCAGACCGGCCTTGAAGTCGCCGCTGTGGTGCCGGTGAAGCGCATCCCCAAGACCACCAGTGGCAAGCTGCAGCGGCACCTGCTCGAGGAAGCCTACGTGGCGGGCGAGTTCGATGCCGAGCTGCGCGAGCTGGGCGCGCTGCGCGCGGCAAGCAGGGGGCCGCAGGTCGGTTCGCGCAACACGATCGAGGAGAAGCTCAAGGCGATCTGCGATGCGGCCCTGCCGGGTAAGCGCGTCGATACCCACGACAACCTATTTGAAATCGGCGCCAGCTCACTGAAACTCATCGAGATCCACGAGCAGATCGACCGCGAATACCCGGGCCAGGTGGACCTGACCGAGCTGTTCGACTTCCCTACCATCGCCGAGCTCGCCCAACACCTGCAAAGCAAGCTCGCCTGAACTCGCCGCCGCGCATGTCCGCTCGCGCAGCCGACTCGGACATGGCGAGGAGGACTACACCGTGCCGGTCTCGCAGAGTAAGGAGATGGCCAGGGCGCTAACGCAACACGGCGTCGCGAACGACCTGGTGCTCATCTAAGGACGGCGAGCACCGCCTGAAGCCGGCCATGCGCCTCGCGCATTGCACCGGGCCTATGGAGTTCCTGGGCTGGAATCTGGCCCACCCTGACACCTGCCTACGGGTAAACCCTTAAACCACTGGGCTTTCTTTGTTGTACAGGCGTATTATTTTTCTTGAACGATCGTATAATAAGCCGCTATGGAATTTAGCTCTGCGTCGGCGGCTGCCGACCCGCGCTGCGAGCAGCGCCTGAACGATTGCGGGATTCGTCCCACCGCCCAGCGGGTGCGCATTGCGTCGCTCCTGCTGTCCTCACCTCAGCACCTGTCGGCCGAACAGATCCTCGCGAGCCTGCGCGGTGCCGGGGCCCGGGTCTCCAAGGCGACCGTCTACAACACGCTGAACCTGTTCGCCGGTCACGGGCTGATCCGGCAGCTGTCGGTGGACGGCTCACGGGCCTGGTTCGACTCCAATGTCGACCCGCATTACCACTTTCACGACCTCTCCAGCGGCGCCCTGATCGACGTGCCGGTGCCGTCGGTGGAGTTCGCGCGGCTGCCGCTCCCGCCTCCCGGGACCGAAGTGGCCGGCATCGATCTGGTGATCCGCCTGCGCAAAAAAATGTAGAATCCGCGGCCTTCCGCGGCGCCGGCTTAGCTCAGCTGGTAGAGCAACCGCTTCGTAAGCGGTAGGTCCACGGTTCGAATCCGTGAGCCGGCACCATCACCGTGCCCGATCTTCAGGCTCCTGCGGATGCCCGCAGGCCGCCTTGCCCGCGCCCCCCCGCACGGCTCCTGAGGGCGCGGCTTCACCTGAAGCCTCTTTCCGTTACAATGCGCGCCCTCGCAGCTTTAACCTGCGAGGCCAAGGACTTAGGCGGGCACGTCACCGCATCTGGTCAGGAGCCGGGGATGGGTGTGCGAAGGGCGCTGCGACCCGCGCCCGACTGCTGCCGCCGATGAGGCCTCTCGGCCCGTCGCCCGGCGGCGTCTGCCTGGCGTTTCGGACGGAACACGGCCGGTGGGGCGATTAAACTCACCGGCAACACGACCAAGCCGGCCTCGCATGTCGGCCCAGCAAAGGAATTCCGCTGTGGGCACGAACCTTGACCCGATTCCTCCCCCGGACACCGCCGCGCTGGACCCGGTGACCTGGATCGGCCGCGACCGGCCGAGTCACGAGCGGGTTCCGCCTGCAGAGCCGCTGGCCTCCCTGAGCCCGGCCGCGGGGCGCGCCCGCGGTGCGCGCGGCAAGTGGCTGGTGATCGGCGCGGTACTGGTCGCACTGGCACTCATCCTCTTTATCGCCTCGAAGCTCTTCGGCGGCCACAAGGTGCCTGCGACCACGCTCGCCGAGCGCGGCGGGGAGCCGCTGGTCAGCGTCATCGTGCCGGCGCTGCAGCCGGTGACCTCGAGCGTCACGTTCACGGGTGCCATTGCCGCCCGTTACGACATGCCGATCGCCAACGAAGGCGATACCGGGCGCATCGTTGCGGTCTATGCCGAAGCCGGCGATCACGTCAAACGCGGACAGATGCTGGCCAAGATCGATGACTCGGTCGCCGTGCAGGAGGTGAACCGGCTCGCGGCCTCGCTCGAGCAGGCCAAGGCGCAGGCGGCAATGTCGGCGGCCGAGTACAAGCGCGCCCAGGGGGTCGAGGCCGCGGGCGCCTTGTCCGCGGAGGACATCGGCAAGCGCCGTGCGACATCGTTGACCGATGCCGCCAATATCAAAGTAGTTGCCGCGCAGCTGGCCGAGTCTGAAGCACGCCTCAAGCGCAGCCGCATCGCGGCGCCGGTGGATGGCATCGTGCTCACGCGCAGCGCTGAAGTCGGCCAGATTGCCTCCCCGGGCGGCGCGGCGCTGTTCCGCGTCGCCAGCGGCGGGGAGGTCGAGATGCGCGGCCAGATCGCCGAGCAGGACCTGGCGCAGGTGAAGACCGGCCAGGCAGCCACGGTGTATCTCACCGGCATCGACCGGCCCTTCCCCGGCACCGTGCGGCTGCTCGGCGCCATCATCGATCCGGCCACGCGCCTCGGTGACATACGCATCACGCTCAAGCCTGATCCGGCGCTGCGCCCGGGGGCCTTTGCCCGCGGCGAGGTGACCATCGACAAGGCACAGCGTCCCGTGCTGCCGCAGACCGCGGTGTTGGCCGATACCAGCGGCAGTTACGTGCTGCTGGTCAGCCCTGAGAACAAGGTGGAGCGCCACCCGGTACGCGTCTCGGGCGTCACCGATGCGGGTGCCATCATCAGCGAGGGCCTCACGGGCAATGAGCGCGTGGTCGCCACCGCCGGGGGCTTTCTGCGCGACGGCGAACAGGTGCGGGTGGCGCCCGCAACACCCGTGGCTGCCACTACCGGCAAGTAGGTTCGCATCATGAAGAACATTTCCGCGTGGGCGATCCGCCACCCGGTGACGCCCGTGGTGCTGTTCGTGGTGCTCTTGTTCATGGGCATCGTCTCGTTCCTACGCCTGCCGGTGACCCTCAATCCCGACCTGTCCTTCCCGGGCGTCGAGGTGCTGGTCGCGCAGCCCGGCGCCTCGCCGCAGGAGATCGAGACCCAGATCATGCAGAAGGTCGAGGCCGCGGTCGCCGGCATCGGCAACATCGACAACATCACCTCGCTGGCGATCGAGGGGCAGTCGCGCGTCTTCATCGAGTTCGCGATCGGCACGCCGATCGACCGCGCCGTGGCGGACGTGCGCGACGCCGTCGCCAAGATACGCGTCGACCTGCCGCAGGGCATCCAGGAACCGGTCGTGCAGCGTCTGGACATCGACAACGAGATCGCGGTGTTCGCGGTCAGCTCGAGCGCGCTGACCGAGGAGCAGCTGTCCTGGTTCGTCGACAACACCATCGCCAAGCGGCTGCTCAACATCGAGGGCGTGGCGCAGGTGTCGCGCGGCGGCGGTGTCAGCCGCGAGATCCGCGTCGAGCTCGATCCGGCGCGCATGCAGGCCCTCGGCATCACCGCCGCGCAGGTGAACCTGCAGCTGCGGCAGCTGAACCTCGATTCCCCCGGCGGCCGCGCCCAGGTGGGCGGAGGCGAGCAGGCGATCCGCGTCCTGGGTGAGGCGCGCAGCGCGCGGGCCCTCGGTGACACACAGATCGTGCTGCCCGGCGGGCGCTTCGCGCGCCTGTCGGATCTTGCTACCGTCAGGGACAGCGTGGGCGAGATCCGCTCCATGGCGCGCCTGAATGGCCGCCCCGCCACCACTTTCAGCATTTCCAAGGCCAAGGGCACCTCCGATGTCACGGTAATGAAAGAGTGCGACGCGGAACTCGCCAAGATCCGCAAGGAGAACCCGCAGGTCACGCTCACCCAGATCTTCACGACCGTCGATTACACCGAGGCCACCTACCACTCGGCGATGGAGGCCTTCATCGAGGGCTCGATCCTCGCGGTGCTGGTGGTGTTCCTGTTCCTGCGCGATGGGCGTGCCACGCTCATCTCGGCGCTGGCAATCCCGCTGTCGGCGATTCCGACCTTCGCCTTCATGCAGTGGATGGACTTCACCTTGAATTCCATCAGCCTGCTGGCGCTGTCCCTGGTCGCCGGCGTGCTCGTCGACGATGCCATCGTGGAAATCGAGAACATCGTGCGTCACATGCGCATGGGCAAGAGCGCCTTCCAGGCCGCCCTGGATGCCGCGGATGAGATCGGCCTGGCGGTGGTGGCCTGCTCGGCCACCATCATCGCGGTGTTCCTCCCGGTGAGCTTCATGGGAGGGCTTACGGGTCAGTACTTCAAGCAGTTCGGCCTCACGGTCGCGGCCGCCGTGTTCTTCTCGCTGCTGGTGGCGCGCCTGATCACCCCGGTACTGGCCGCCTATACGCTGAAAGCCGGCGGCGTGGTGCAGCACGAGGACGGGCCGATCATGGCCTGGTACCAGCGCCTGCTGCGGCTTGCGACCCGGCATCGCTGGATCACCCTCGGTGCGGGCCTGGCCTTCTTCGTGCTCTCGGTCGTCGGACTCATGTTCGTGCCGAAGGCGTTCATCCCGAACTCGGATGACAGCTACACCGAGCTCAACATCGAGCTGCCACCCGGCGCGCGCCTGGAGGACACCGCCGCGGTGTCCGGGACCGCCTACCGCATCCTCGCGCGCCAGCCGGAAGTCGCCTCCGTGGTCGAGAAGATCGGCGGCGATGACTTCGGCGAAGTGCGCACCGCCACGCTGCAGATCACGCTCGTGAAACCCGGCGCACGCAAGGCGACCCAGCGCCAGTTCGAGGACCGGGTCACCACCGACATGGCGGCCATCCCCGATGCCCGCATCCACTTCAACCGCAACGGCAACGGGCGCGACGTCAATCTCTACATCACCGGCGATGATCCGCGGCTGGTGGAGAAAACCGCCCGTGACCTGGTCGCGCAGATGCGCGCGTTGCCCATCCTGCGTGATGCCGGGATCGACGGCGACATGCCGCGCCCTGAGATCCTGATCCGCCCGCACCTGGATCTCGCCACGCAGCTCGGGGTGACGGTGGCCTCCTTGAGCGACACCATCCGCATCGCGACGCTCGGGGACCTGGACCAGAACAGCGCCAAGTTCTCCCTCGCCGACCGCCAGATCCCGATCCGCGTGAGCCTGAGCGAGGACAGCCGCCGCGACCTGTCGACGCTCGAGAACCTACCGGTGCCGACCGCCAGCGGCGGCGCGGTGCCCCTGAAGGCCGTCGCGGACATCGTCTTCGGCGAGGGACCGACGCGCGTGCGCCGCTACAATCAGGCGCGGCGCCTGTCGATCGTGGCGGACCTGAACGGCGTTGAACTTGGCACCGCCATGGACAAGATCACTGCACTACCGGCGCTGAAGAACCTGCCGCCCGGCGTACGCCGCGTCGACGTCGGGCAGGCCAAGTACATGAACGAGATGGCGATGAACATGTTGATCGCTCTCGTGACCGGCATCCTCATGGTGTTCGCGGTGCTGGTGCTGCTGTTCGCCCGCGTGCTGCAGCCGATCACCATCCTCTCCTCGCTGCTGCTGTCCTTCGGCGGCGCCGTGGCGGCGCTGATGCTCACCGGCAGCGCGCTGTCGCTCGGTGCGGCCATCGGGCTACTGATGCTTATGGGCATCGTCGCCAAAAACGCGATCCTGCTCGTCGACTTCGCCATCGAGGAGATGCGCGCCGGCAAGGACCGCCTGACGGCGATTCTGGAGGCTGCCCACAAGCGCGCCCGGCCGATCGTCATGACCACCGTGGCGATGGTCGCCGGCATGTTGCCGGTGGCGATCGGCATCGGCGGGGATGCCTCGTTCCGCCAGCCCATGGCGATCGCGGTGATCGGCGGACTGATCACCTCCACCGCGCTCACCCTGGTCATCGTGCCGGCGCTCTTCACGGTCGTCGATGACATCGAACGCTGGCTGGCGCCAAAGTTCGGGCGCGTGCTCACCTCGCAACCCACCCCGGAAGCGGCCCGACCACAGCCCCACGCGGTCAGCTAGGTGCAATGCTGACCGAGGTTGCCCCCCGCAAACCGACGACTTCGGAAGGGGCCGCCGACGCGCACACCGCGCGCCCCGCATGGTGGGTGCGGCTGGTCGCGCACCTGCCGCTGGGGCTGCTGTATGGCATCGCGAGCCTGCTCGGCTGGCTGTCCGTGCACGTCTACCCGCACCGCGAGCACGTGGTGCGCGAGAATCTCAGCAAGGCCTTTCCGGACTACAGCGAAGCCCAGCTGCGGCAGGTGATCGGCGCCTACTACCGCTCCTTCGCGCAGATGCTGGTCGAGATCATCAAATCCGCCGTCATGCCGGCAGCGGAAATCCGGCGGCGCGTGCGCGCGCTGGATCTCGGACCGGTACGGGAGCTGCTGGGCGCAGGCCAGTCGGTGCTCCTGGTTGCGGCCCACCAGTGCAACTGGGAATGGATGCTGCTCGCCTTGTCGCTCGAACTGGGCCATCCGCTCGATGCAGCCTACAAGCCACTGGTGGACAGCTGGGCGGAGCGCGAGATGAAGAAGCTGCGCACGCGCTTCGGCGGCCGCCTGGTGCCGGCGAAGGACCTGCTGGCGGACATCATCAAGCGCCGCGACGTGGTGCGCGCGGTGGCGATGGTCGCCGACCAGGAACCCACCACGAGCGAGCACAAGCACTGGACGCGCTTCCTCAACCGCGACACGGCCTTCTACATGGGACCGGAGGAGATCGCGCGCGTCACGCGCTTCCCGGTGTTTTTCCTGGGTCTGAAGCGCACCGCGCGCGGCCACTACGAAATGCGCCTGACGCCGCTCGCCGCCCGCGGCGAGACGCTCCCCGGCGGTGAGCTGACCGAGCGTTATGCGCGTCTGGTGGAGGCACAGATCCGCGCCGATCCGCCCGACTGGCCCTGGTCCCACAAGCGCTGGAAACTGAAGAAGACCCTCTACCAGGGACGCACCCGTACGCGCAGCTGAGGCCCGCGCGCCGCAGCGCTCACGCTAAGAAGCCAGGCCACACGTTTGCATGTGTGGGCTGGCTTTCAGAAGAAGCGACCTCCCTGTGCGCAAAACCGTTGCGCGCCGGAACACCTGCGTGCTCTTTGGATCCTTGTTCACTACGTGTGTGCCCGGCCGGCCCACACTGGTTTTGCGGGCGCGCAAGAAAATATTCCGCCGGGAACGGAAACCTCATCGGGCCGCGGGCCGCACCTACGCGCGTGTCAAATCGTGTGGAAGTTGCGGCATGCACTATCAATCACTCCGGCGCTGCGGCGCGCCGCTCGCTCTTACCCTGTTGAGCGCCTGCGCGGGAAACGGCCAGGGACTGAACGCCAACGGGCAGCCGGCGGCTCCGGGTGCCACTGCTGATCAGCCTCTGACGGCGGAC
The DNA here is from genome assembly GCA_963743625.1 of uncultured Pseudomonadota bacterium. Classification (GTDB taxonomy): domain Bacteria; phylum Pseudomonadota; class Gammaproteobacteria; order Steroidobacterales; family Steroidobacteraceae; genus 13-2-20CM-66-19. Next base: position 75,393 of record CAVUQM010000012.1, read on the forward strand.
TTCCAGTCGATTCAGGACAACGTGTTCACGCCGATCTGCGTGCGCTGCCACAGCGGCGCCTCGGCTCCCGAGGGACTGCAGCTGGACGCCGCGCACAGCTACGCGCTTCTGGTGGGCGTGCCCAGCAGCGAAGTGCCGGGCACCGAACGGGTGAAAGGCGGCGACCCGGACAGCAGCTACATCGTGCTCAAACTCGAAAACGCCCCCGGCATCGTCGGCGTGCAGATGCCCTACGGCGGTCCCTACCTGCCCCAGGCGACGATCGATGTGATCCGTCAGTGGATCACCAACGGCGCCCAGCAGGGCGCCCCCGCCGCCGCCAGTGGCGCCGCGTTCATGCTCACCGCCACCTCTCCACCGGATGCCGCGGCGCTGCCGGACTCACCGCGCACGCTGCTCGTAGCGTTCAACCGCGAAGTCGACTTCTCGCTGGTGAACGACACCACGGTGTCAGTGGAGCGCGTGACGCCTGAGGGAGGCCTGGCCCAGCGCGCCTCGCTGTCACTGGCGCCGGGCAACCCCGCTGCGGTGCTGGTGCGACCGGTGACCGCGCTCGCCCCCGGCAACTATCGCCTGCGCGTGCGCGGCACGGGGCCGGCGCCCCTGGCAGATCTCAACGCCCAGGCGCTGCAGGCGGACTACGTCGCCGAGTTCAGCGTGGGTGCGCCGCAATGAGGCGCGTTCCCGGACTGCAGGCGGCGGCACTCGTCCTGGTGCTGCTGTTGAGCGCCGCGGGCGCGCGCGCGGAGCCGTACCTGGCGGTCGCCAACGGTTACAAGTGCGGCCAGTGTCACGTCAATCCCACCGGCGGCGGTGAGCGCACGCCCTTCGGCGAGATCTTCGCGCAGAACGTGCTGCCGGCGAAACACCTCGACACCGGCAGTGACGTGTGGACCGGCGCCCTGAATCGCTTCATCTCCATCGGCGGCGACCTGCGCTACGACTTTCTCGCCCAGCAGGTACCGGGGAGCAAGACGACCAATCAGTTCGAGATGGAGGAGACACGCGTTTACCTGGAGGCGAGCGTGATCCCCGACCGCTTGCTGGTGTACGTGGACGAGCAGGTCGCTCCGGGCGGAGCGCTGAACCGCGAGGCCTGGGGCATGTTCTGGTCTGCCGACCACACCTGGTACGTGAAGGGCGGCCAGATGTACCTGCCCTTCGGGCTGCGACTGGAGGACCAGTCCGCCTTGGTCCAGTCGCTGAGCGGCATCAACATGCTCAATCCGGACAACGGGGTCGAGGTCGGCTGGGAGAAGGGCCACTGGGATGCACAGCTCACTGTCAGCAACGGCACCGCAAGCGGCGCCACCAAGAGCAACGGCAAGCAGGAGAGCCTGCAGCTGCAGTACGTGGAAAGCCGCTGGCGGGTGGGGGCGGCCGCCAACTTCAATGACTCAGACGGGGATGGCAGCCGCGATGCCTTCGCAGTCTTCGGGGGACTTAAGACCGGACCGATCGCCTGGCTCGCGCAGGCGGAGGTCGTCAACGACCACAGTCTGCCCCCCGGACCCGGGAATGGCTCGCGCAAGCTCGCGACCCTGCTGGAGGGCAACTATTCCCCGGCGCGCGGCCACAACATCAAGGTGACTTACGAGTACCTGGATCCGGATCGGGAAGTGTCGAATGACCAACAGACGCGCTGGAGTTTCGTCTACGAACTGACGCCGATCCAGTTCCTGCAGCTGCGCTTCGGCGTGCGCCTGAACGAGGGTATCCCGCAGCTGCCCGCCGAACATCTGAAACAGTACTTCGTACAGCTACACGGGTTTCTCTGACTTGCGCCGCAGGTCGCGCGGCAGCGCGAAGTAGACGTTCTCCTCGCGCCCGGCGATCTCCCGGGGCACCTGCCCGCCCCACTCGGTGAGCTGCTTGAGCACCTGCTGGACCAGGATCTCCGGGGCGGAAGCCCCGGCGGTCACCCCGATCGCCTGCTTGCCCTGGAACCACTCGGACTTGAGCTCTGCGGGGCCGTCAATGAGGTAGCCGGGCACGCCGGCGCGGTCCGCCAGCTCGCGCAGGCGGTTGGAGTTGGAGCTGGCGCGCGAACCCACCACCACCAGTACGTCGCAACGCTCCAGCAGCTTCTTCACCGCATCCTGGCGATTCTGGGTGGCGTAGCAGATGTCCTCGCGCGCCGGGGTCTTCAGATTCGGGAAGCGCGCGCGCAGCGCGGCGACGATCTCCGCCGTGTCATCCATCGACAGCGTCGTCTGCGTCACAAAGGCGAGGCGCTGGGGGTCACGCACCTCGAGGCGGCCAACGTCGGCAACGCTCTGCACCAAGTGCATGTGACCGCCGGCGGAGGGGTCGAAGCGCCCCATGGTGCCCTCCACCTCCGGATGCCCGGCGTGCCCGATCAGCAGTACATCGCGCCCCTCGCGCGCGTAGCGCTGCACCTCCATGTGCACCTTGGTCACGAGCGGACAGGTGGCGTCGAACACCGTGAGCTGCCGTCCGCGCGCCTCGTCCTCCACGGCATGCGAGACCCCGTGGGCGGAAAAGATCACGGTATTGCCGGCCGGTACCTCGGCGAGTTCCTCGACGAACACCGCACCGAGCGCGCGCAGCCGCTCTACCACGTGCGTGTTGTGCACCACCTCGTGACGCACGTAGATCGGGGCGCCGAACAGCTCGATGGCGCGCTCGACGATGTCGATGGCGCGATCGACGCCGGCACAGAAGCCGCGTGGGTTGGCAAGTAATACCTGGCTCATGGTCATGGTCTCCCGCGCCGGCTCTCGAGCAGCGCGTCGAGCAGCAGCACCGCCGCCCCTACGGTAATGGCCGAATCCGCCACGTTGAAGGCGGGGAAATAATGCTCGTGCCAGTGCAGGTGCACAAAGTCGACGACGCGCCCGTGCAGCAGGCGGTCGATGAGATTGCCCAGCGCTCCACCGACGATCAGCGCCAGTCCGCAAACGAGCAACCGCTGGCTGACGGCGGACAGGCGCCGCATCCAGACGATGAGCACGCCGCTGACCGCCAGCGCCAGCACCACGAACAGCCAGCGTTGCCAGCCCGCAGCGTCGGCAAGAAAGCTGAAGGCGGCGCCGGTGTTATAGGTGAGGATGATATCGAGCACCGGCAGGACGTGCACGCGTTCGAACAGCTGGAAGTGCTGCACGATCCACAGCTTGACCAGCTGGTCGAGCACGATGACTGCAAGGCTCAAGGGCAGCCAGCGCCAGCCGCTGTGCGCGACCGGGAGCCGCCCGGCCGTGTGGGCCACAGCTTCGCTCACCTCACTCATACGAACGCGCGCCCCTCACCCGGACCCTCGATGTTGCTGACGCAGCGCAGGCACAGCTGCGGATGGCGGCTGTCTTTACCCACGTCCGGACGGCGCTGCCAGCAGCGCACGCACTTCGGATCCGGCGTGGCGGCAACCGCAATCCACACGCCGGCGGACCCGGTATTGCTCGCCGGCACCGCAGCGGCGCGCGGCGCGGCACTCTCGTGCACGGCGGCCTCAGAGGTGATGAAGAGGAAACGCAGCTCCGGCCCGAGCGCTGCGAAGCGCGCGAACTCCTCCGGCCCGCAGTAGACGTCCACGCGCGCATCGAGCGGTGCACCGATGGCGCCCTGGTCGCGCAGTTTCTCCAGCTCACGCGTGACGTCGGTGCGCAGCGCAATGAGCGCATTCCAGTCAATGCCGGTGGCGGGAATCGCCGGCAATTCGTGCCAGGTCGCGTGAAATACCGAATCCGCATGCGCGCCGGGCAGCCGCCGCCAAGCCTCTTCGGCAGTGAACGACAGGATGGGTGCCAGCCAGCGCACCATGCTCTGGGCGATGTGGAACATGGCCGTCTGCGCCGAGCGTCGCGGCAGCCCGCGCGCCGGGGTCGTGTACAGGCGGTCCTTGACGACGTCGAGGTACAGGCCGCCCAGGTCCACGCTGCAGAAGTTGTGCACCTTCTGGTAGATCAGGTGAAAGGCATAGCGGCGGTAGGCGTCGATGATCTCCGCCTGCAGGGTGCGCGTGCGCTCGAGCACCCAGCGATCAAACGCGACCATTTCCGTCACCGGCACCGCATCGGCTGCGGGGTCGAAGCCGTGCAGGTTGCCAAGCAGGAAGCGCAGCGTGTTGCGCATGCGGCGGTAGGAGTCCGCCATGCGCTTCAGGATCTCGTCCGACACCGCGATCTCGTTGGCGTAGTCGGTCGCCGACACCCACAGCCGCAGCACGTCGGCGCCGAGGCTGTTGACCACCTTCTGCGGCGCGATAACGTTGCCCAAGGACTTCGACATCTTGCGGCCCTTCTCATCGACGGTGAAACCGTGCGTGAGCACGCCCTTGTAGGGGGCGCGCTCGTAGAGGGCCTCGGACATGAGCAGCGAGGAATGAAACCAGCCGCGGTGCTGGTCGGAGCCCTCGAGGTAGAGCTCCACGGGCGCTGCGATCTCCGGCCGTTCCCGGCCGACGCACTCGAACGACAATCCCGAGTCAGCCCATACGTCCATGACGTCAGTGACTTTGTCGTAGTGCTCGGCCTCATCCCCCAGCAGCTCGCGCGGCTCAAGCGCGAACCAGGCATCGATGCCACCGGCGGCCACGCGCGTGGCCACCGCCGCGATCAGTTCCTGGGTGCGCGGATGCAGCTCGCCGGAGACTTTGTGGACGAACAGCGGGATCGGCACGCCCCAGGTGCGCTGGCGCGAGATGCACCAGTCCGGGCGGCTTTCGATCATGCCGGCGATGCGCGGCTCGCCCCAGGCCGGCGTCCACTGCACGCCCTTGATGTCACGCAGCGTGTGCTCGCGTAGGTGCGCCTGCTCCATGCTGATGAACCACTGCGGCGTGGCGCGGAAAATGACCGGGCTCTTGTGGCGCCAGCACACCGGGTAGCTGTGCAGGAAGGATTGCGCATGCAAGAGCTCCCCGGCCGCGGCGAGCGCCTGGGTAATCACCGGATTCGCCTCATCCACCTTAAGCCCCGCCACCAGCGCCGTGCCCGGCAGAAAACGGCCGTCGTTGCCGACCGGATTGAGCACTTCCAGCCCGTAGCGCTGCCCGACCGCGAAGTCCTCCTGGCCGTGGCCGGGCGCCGTGTGCACCGCGCCGGTGCCCGCATCGAGCGTGACGTGCTCACCGAGGATCACGGGTACCTGGCGCCCCTCCAGCGGATGGGTGAGCTTCAAGCCCTCGAGCTGCGTGCCCGCGCAACGCCCCAGCACCCGCTCGGCGCTCATGCCGTAGCGCTTAAGGCACGTCTCCATGAGATCGGCGGCGAGGATGAGCCGGCGCACCTCGGCATCCCGGCGCGCCTGCACCAGTACGTAGGCGAACTCCCCGCGCACGGCCACGGCCTGATTGGCCGGCAGGGTCCAGGGGGTGGTGGTCCAGATGACGACGTCCACCGGCGTAGCGGCGAGCTCGCCGGCCGCAAGTCCCATGCGGGCGGCGAGGTCTGCGTTGTCCGCCACCCGAAACCCGACGTCGATCGCAGGCGAGTTGCGCTCCTCGTACTCCACCTCCGCCTCGGCCAGCGCTGAGCGGCAGTCGAGGCACCAGTACACGGGCTTCACGCCCTTGTAGAGGTGTCCGTTCTCGATGATGCGGCCGAAGGCGCGCAGCTGCTGCGCCTCATAGGCGGGCGCCATGGTGAGGTAGGGTCGCTCCCAGTCCCCGAGGATGCCGAGGCGCTTGAAGTCGGTGCGCTGCAGGTCGATCTGTTCCTGCGCGTAGGCACGGCAGGCGGCGCGGAAGGCACGCGCATCGAGCTTGCCGCCCGGGCGGCCGTGCTTCTTCTCCACCTGCAGCTCGATCGGCAGGCCGTGGCAGTCCCAGCCGGGGATGTAGGGGGAGTCGTAACCGTCGAGCGAGCGCGACTTGACCACCACGTCTTTCAGGATCTTGTTCACCGCGTGGCCGATGTGGATCGCACCGTTGGCATACGGCGGACCGTCGTGCAGTACGAAGCGCGGGCGGCCGCGCGCCAGCTCGCGCAGTTTGGCGTAAGTGCCGCGCTCCTCCCAGGCGCGCAGCTGCGCAGGTTCGCGCTGTGCGAGGTCCGCCTTCATCGGGAAATCCGTCTGCGGCAGATTGATCGTGTGCTTGTAATCGTTCATGCGTATGTGGGTCTTTAGCTCGCAAGCACGCGGCGCGCGTCGGCCGCATCGCAATGCATCTGTGCGGTGAGTGCCTCGAGGGAATCGAAACGCGCCTCATCGCGCAGCTTCGCCACGAACTCCACCGCAATCTCGCGACCGTACAGGTCGCCCTCGAAATCAAACACGTGTGTCTCCAGCAGCGCCTCCGTGCCATTCACCGTCGGGCGCGTGCCGAGGCTCGCGACCCCGGCGAGCGCAACACCACCGATGCCTTGCACCCGCACGGCGAATACGCCTGCGACCGGCGCGCGGCGCCGTTCCAGCGCCAGATTTGCGGTCGGAAAACCGAGCTTGCGCCCGAGCCGCTCACCACCGAGCACCCGGCCGCGCATCGACCAGGGGCGCCCGAGCCAGTTCGCCGCGCGCGCGAAATCCCCGGCCGCCAGAGCCGCGCGCACGCCTGAGCTGCTGACGCGCTCGCCGGCGAGCTTCACCGCGTCCAGTACTTCGACCTCGAAGCCGAGAGTGCGCCCGGCAGCGCCCAGCACTTCGGGGGTGGCGGCGCCCTGGCGCCCGAAGCGGAAATCATGCCCCACTACCACGGTGCGGGCATGCAGTCCGCGCGCCAGCAAGCGCGCGAATTCCTCCGCCGACAGGTTACGCAAAGCCTCATCGAAGCGCAGCACGCACAGATAATCGAGCGGCAACGCTGCGAGCAGCCGCCAGCGCTCGCGCAGGCTGGTGAGGCGCGCCGGCGGGTCCTTGGGCTGCATAAACTCCCGCGGCAGGGGCTCGAACGTCACCACGACCGCAGGCACGCCACTGCCCCGGGCACGCTCGATCAGCCGCCCCAGGAGCGCCTGGTGACCCAGATGCAGCCCATCGAAGCTGCCCACGGTCACGACGCAGCTATCGGCCGGGGCCTTCAGCCCCGCCATTCCGCGGATCAGCCTCATTATGTTGTAACTAATTGATCCTGAGAGATTTACGGGGACGCCGGAACCGGGGGTCCGTCCCGGGGGTCAGTTTATGTGAATGTGGGGGCGCTTGGCGCGTTCGCGAAGTGGCGACGCGTTGACAAGGTCAGCTCCGGTACGCAGACTACCGGCCCTCCGCGACCGGGGCTCTATTAGATAGGAAGATTTCGTGGCCAATACCAAGTCCGCCGAGAAGGCTGCCCGACAGGCTGAGAAGCACCGCGCCCGCAACGTGGCGCTGCGCTCGCGCATGCGCACGGCCGTGCGCAACGTGACAGCGGCAATCTCCGAGGGCAACCAAGAGGTGGCCAAGACCAGCTACCAGAAGGCGGTCCCGGTGATCGACTCTCTGGTGAGCAAGCAGATCATCCACCGCAACAAGGCTGCCCGGCACAAGAGCCGCCTGGCCGCCCGCATCCGCTCCATGCAGTGAGGGCAGTGATGAACGCGAACGACAAGGTCCGCATTCCGGTTCCGATAGTTCCGACGCCCCTTAAGCTTCGTCCGGCGGCACGGCGCCAGCATCTGCTGGAGATGATGCGCGCGCGTGTGCCGAGCGGTCGTGCTGTTCCAAATAAGTCATAACCGCCTGACACAGCTCCTTCGTGCCCTCTCCGGTGGCTGCGGAGATGAGGAAGTGCGGTCCCTTGTAACGTAGCGCGCGCACGATCTGGCGCGCACGTTTCTCGGCTTCGGCCGGCGGCAGCAGATCCCTCTTATTGATCACCAGCCAGCGCGGCTTCGCCGCCAGTTCCTTGCTGAATTTCTTAAGCTCCGCTGCGATCGCGCGCGCATCCTTCACCGGATCGGCCTGCGGATCCGGCGGCGCCATGTCCACCAGATGCAGCAGCACACGGGTGCGCTGCAGGTGGCGCAGAAAGCGTATGCCGAGGCCGGCCCCTTCCGCCGCGCCCTCGATCAGGCCCGGGATGTCAGCCATGACGAAGCTGCGGTGCTGACCGACGTCCACCACCCCCAGGTTCGGATACAGCGTCGTGAAGGGATAGTCCGCGATCTTGGGCCGCGCAGCCGACACGGCACTGATGAGAGTGGACTTGCCCGCATTGGGCAGGCCGAGCAGACCCACGTCCGCGATCACCCTGAGCTCGAGTTCCAGCGCGCGCTTCTCCCCGGGCAGCCCCGGACCGAACTGGCGCGGGGAGCGGTTGGTACTGGATTTGAAGCGCTGATTACCCCAGCCGCCCTTGCCGCCGCGCGCAACCAGCAGCTCCTCGCCGTCGCGCGTGAGGTCACCCAGCACCTCCTGGGTGTCCGCATCGCGCACTACCGTACCGATCGGAACCGGCACGTAGCGATCCGCGCCGCCGTGTCCGGTGCAGTCGTTGGCGCCGCCGGGCTCCCCGTGGCCGGCCTTGAAGGTGCGCTCGATGCGGAAGTCGGCGAGCGTATTGATGCCGGAGGCCGCCCGCAGGTAGACGCTGCCGCCATGGCCGCCGTCGCCGCCGTCCGGGCCGCCGAAGGGCACGAACTTCTCGCGCCGGAAACTGGTGCTGCCGCGGCCGCCGTTACCGGCCTGTACGCGCGTCTTGGCTTCGTCGACAAATTTCATGGCTGGACTCTAGCGCAAACAAAAACCCCGGCGCGCGGGCCGGGGTTTCATCGAGTCGCCCTGGGGCGGATCTGGTGTTTCAGGCCTTCTCGGGCACCACGCTCACGTACATGCGCTGCTCGGCGCCCTTCTTGCGGAACAGCACCTTGCCGGTGACCTTGGCAAACAGCGTATGGTCGGTGCCGACACCGACGTTCGGACCCGGGCGCACCTGGGTACCGCGCTGGCGCACGATGATGTTGCCGGCCAGCACCTGCTCGCCGCCGAAGCGCTTCACGCCAAGGCGCTTGGAGTGGGAGTCGCGGCCGTTCTTGGTACTGCCGCCTGCCTTTTTATGTGCCATGTCCTTGAGTCCCGATCCTTAAAGAGCCGTTCAGCCCGCGCTGATGTCCGTGACCTTCACCTCAGTGAACGGCTGGCGATGATTCTTCTGGCGCAGGTAGTGCGCACGGCGCTTGAATTTCACGATCGACACCTTGGCGCCCTTGCCGTGGCGCACCACGGTGGCGAGCACCTTGCCGCCCTTGAGGGTGGGCTTGCCGAGTTTGACGTCCGCCCCCTCCCCGACCAGGAGCACTTCAGCGAAGGTCACGGTGGCGCCGGGCTCCGCGTCGAGCTTCTCCACGCGCAGCACGCCGTCCTTCGTCACCCGATACTGTTTACCGCCTGTGGCGATGACCGCGTACATAGTCGTATATAGAGGAATGGGGGTTACGGAAAGGCCGCGCATTCTACTGGCGCACCCTTCCCCGGTCAAACGACGTTTTCCTCAAAGGGAACAGCGAGTTAGATCCTTGCCGGGCGGTCCGTTCCGCCACCGGCATCCATTTCTCCAAAACCGTCCGGGTCGGCTACGATGCGTGAGCGCCCAAGCACGCCATGAACGCATCACTTTCAGAGCAACGCCTGCCGCCGGCCATGTCGCTGACGGAGATCCGTGCGCTGGTCCAGGCGGACCTGCGCGCGGTCGATGCGGTCATCCGCTCGCGCCTGAAGAGCGCGGTGCCGCTGGTCGACCAGATCGCCGAGCACATCATCTCCGGCGGCGGTAAGCGTCTGCGACCGATGCTGGTGGTGCTGGCCGCGCGCGCCTGCCGCATCGACAACGATAGCCACGTCGAAGCTGCGGCCTTCATTGAATTCATCCATACGGCCACGCTTCTGCACGACGACGTGGTCGACGGCTCCTCGCTGCGGCGCGGCCGCGACACCGCGAACCGTGTGTTTGGCAACCAGGCGAGCGTACTGGTCGGGGACTTCGTCTACTCGCGCGCCTTCCAGATGATGGCGGCCCTCGGGCGCCAGCCGGTCATGGAGGTGATGGCGCAGGCGACCAACGTCATCGCCGAGGGCGAAGTGCTGCAGCTGATGAACGCGCGCGACCCGGACACCACCGAGGAGCGCTACCTCGAGGTCATCTACCGCAAGACCGCCATGCTCTTCGAGGCGGGTGCGGAAGTCGCAGCAATCCTGGCCGGCGTCGCCCCGGAACTGCGCCGCTCGCTGGCCGCCTACGGACGGCACCTGGGCACCGCTTACCAGCTGGTCGATGATGTCCTCGACTACCGCTCCAACCCCAAGGAGCGCGGCAAGAATCTCGGCGACGACCTGGCCGAGGGCAAACCGACGCTGCCACTCATCTATGCCCTGAAGAACGGCAGCGAAGCCCAGCGCGCCGCGATCCGCGAAGCCATCAAGCGCGGCGGGCTCGCGCAGCTTGAGCCGGTGATCGCCGCCATCGATGCCACCGGTGGGCTCGAGTATGCGGTCGAGCTCGCGCGCCAGCAGTCGGACGAGGCGATCCTGGCGCTGGCATCACTGGCGGACTCCTCTTACAAGACAGGACTGGTGGCCCTGGCGCGTTTCGCGGTCGAGCATTCCACCTAGGTTTCTCGCGGTTTCAATCCTCCGCGGGCGCGGCGCGCGTTGCCGCTGCCGCGCCTCTCCCCCTAGACTGCGCCACCGCACCACGACGGACGCAGTCATGCACAGCACTCATAAGACGCTTCTCGCCGCGCTCCTCAGCAGCGCGCTCACCGCAGCGCTCGGCGGCGGCGCCGCAGCCGCCGCCGAGGCGCCCACCATCGCGCTCAAGGCCGCGCACGTATTCGACGGGACCGGCACCGCGCTCAAGCCGGGCGCCGTCATCCTCGTGCAGGGGGACCATATCCTCGCCGTGGGCACTGCCGTCCCCGCGGGCGCACGGCTCATCGACCTCGGCGATGCGACGCTGCTGCCCGGGTTCATCGACGCGCATACCCATCTGACCATGCAATACGAGAAGGATTATTATCACTTCGTCTACACCCGCATGATGCGCTTCCCGGCCGAACAGGCGCTCTACGGGGCGCTCTACGCGCGGCGCACGCTCGAAGCCGGCTTCACGACCGTGCGCAATCTCGGCGCGCACGATTTCGTCGACGTCGGCCTGCGCAACGCGCATCAACGCCGGCGTCACGCAGGGCCCGCGGATGCTGACCGCCGTGCACGGCATCGGCTCCCCGGGCGGCCATTTCGATGACTACCCGTTCCCGCCGGATCGTGTGAAGCCGGACGGCCCGATCGAGGGGATCTGCAGCGGCCCCGAGCAATGCCGCGAGGCAGTTCGCTATCAGATGAAATGGGGCGCGGATGTCATCAAGATCGCCGCCAGCGGCGGAGTGTTGTCGGAGTCCGACCCGGTCGACGTACCGCAGCTCACCCCTGAAGAGCTCAGCGCCATCATCACAGAAGCTCACAAGTGGAACCGCAAGGTCTCGGCGCATTGCCACGGCGATGCAGCCGCGCGGCTGGCGATCGCCGCCGGGGTCGATTCGATCGAGCACGGCAGCTTCCTCACCGAGGACACGCTGCGACTCATGAAGGCCAAGGGGGTCTGGCTGGTGCCGACGCGTATGGCCGTCTACTGGGTCAACAAGCAGGCGGACAACTATCCGCCGCAGATCGCCGCCAAGGCGCGCGCCGCCTATGCGGCGCACGAGAAGATGTTCCGCGCCGCCCTGCGGCTGGGCGTGCCGATCGCCTTCGGCACCGATGCGGGCGTCTACCCGCACGGCATGAACGCCATGGAGTTCGGCCTGATGACCGACCTGGGCATGAGCCCCGCGGCGGCGCTCCTGGCCGGCACCCGCGATGCCGCAAAGCTCCTTGGAGTGGACAAGGAAGTCGGCAGCCTGCAGGCCGGCAAGATCGCCGATATCGTCGCCGTGCCTGGCAACGTGCTGAACGACATCCATGCCACCGAACATCCCGTATTCGTCATGCACCTGGGGCAGGTGGTGCTGCAGAAGGCCGCCAACTAGGGCGCCCAGACCATGGAATTTGATGGCGGCGGGCCGGTTCAGTACACTGCGCGCCCCGCCGCATCCCTCCGGTCCTGCGCGGCGGCGCATCGAGAGTCGGGGTGTAGCTCAGCCTGGTAGAGCACTACGTTCGGGACGTAGGTGTCGCAGGTTCAAATCCTGTCACCCCGACCAATGAGATTCGGTCCATTCCGGACACACGGGTAAGGGTCTATGCCGGACAGATGGGTAACCCGAACCCTGAGGCCGCGTGCCACACAGCGGGCCTCGCGCGAGCGCGCCGGGAAGGTGGTACGCCGCACGGAAAGAGCGCTGCCGGGAACTCCGCCACGCGCCGCCATTCCTATCTGATTGCATGCGCTCGACCCTCTCTCGCCGCCACTGGATGCCTCTGCTGGGGTCGCTTGCTCTGTTGCTCCTGAGCGGCGGGTGCGCCGTCGGGCCCAACTTCAAACGACCCGCCGCACCCCAGGGCGCCGGCTACACCACCGCCCCACTGCCGGACACGCTGCCCGGCAACACCCATACGGATGTCGGGGCCGCCCAGCGCTTCGCCCAGGGGAGCGACGTGACGGGCGACTGGTGGACGCTGTTCCATTCCACGCAGCTCAACGAGCTGATCGCACAGTCACTGGTCAGTAATCCCGACCTGAAGGCGGCCCAAGCCGCCCTCGCCGTCGCGCGGGAGAACGTACTGGCGCAACGCGGCGCCTACTACCCGAGCGTCACGGCCGGCTTCGCCGCCAGCCGCCAGCGCCAGTCCGGGCAGATCGCGCCGACGCCGAACTCGAACATCTTTCTGTACAACCTCTTCACTCCCGAGGTGACCGTCGCCTACGTCCCGGACGTCTTCGGCCTGAACCGCCGCACCGTCGAATCCCTGAGCGCGCAGCAGCAGGAAGCGCGCTTCCAGATGATCGCGACCTACAACACGCTGGTGGCCAACGTCGTGGTCACCGCTATCCAGGAGAGCTCGGTGCGCCTGCAGGTGGAGGCGACCCGCCAGCTGCTCGAGGCCAACACCGGCAACCTGAAGATCGTGCAGTATCAGCTCTCCAAGGGTTACGCGAGCCGCCTCGACGTCGCCGCGCAGGAATCGCAGCTCGCGCAGGTGGCCGCAACTCTGCCACCGCTGCTGAAGCAGCAGGCGCAGCTGCGCGACCTGCTGGCGGCACTGGTGGGACGCTTTCCGAACCAGGCGCCCGCCGAGGAGCTTGAGCTGACGAGCCTGCAGTTGCCGCAGGAGCTGCCGGTAAGCCTGCCCTCGGCGCTGGTCGCGCAACGCCCCGACGTGCGCCAGGCGGAGGAGAACCTGCACGACGCCAGCGCGAAAATTGGCATCGCCATCGCCAATCGCCTGCCCAACATCCAGCTGAGCGCCAACGCCGGCAGCACGGCGCTCGCCGTGCATCAGCTGTTCACCGAAGGCACCGGATTCTGGTCCATCGGTGCCGCAGCGACCGCGCCGCTGTTCCAGGGCGGCACCCTGCTGCACCAAGAGCGCGCCGCGAAGGCCGCCTACGTGCAGGCCTCGGAGCAATATCGCAGCACGGTCCTGAGCGCCTTTCAGAACGTCGCCGACACGCTGGTGGCGCTGGAGCAGGATGCCGAGGGCCTCAAGGCGGCCAACGCCGCCGCCGATGCGGCCAAGATCACCCTGGATCTGACGCAGGAACAGTGGCAGCGCGGCTACGCCGGCTACCTGGCGCTGCTTAGCGCGCAGCAAAGTTACCAACAGGCGCGCATCGGCCTGGTGCAGGCCCAGGCGGCGCGCTACGCCGACACCGCGGCGCTGTTCCAGGCACTGGGCGGCGGCTGGTGGCATCGCACGGACTTGAGCAAAGAAAACTAATGACCAGCACCGTTTGTCACCACACCGACCGCCTCTCACCCGCACTCGCGCACCGCTGCAGCGCAAGCCTCGCGGCGCTGGCGGTGGCGCTCGCCGTCAGCGGCTGCGCGCGCACCGATCACAGCGCGCCCGCAGCGGCCAGCGGCAACGAGGTGAGCTTGTCCGCGCAGCAGCGTGAGCACCTGCGCCTGTACACGGTCACGCCATCGCACTATCACCGCGACATCGAAGTCAACGGCGCGGTCGACTTCGACAACGATCAGGCTACCGCGGTGCTGGCCCCGTTCTCAGGCCCGGTGGCGCGGCTCTTGGTGGCGCAGGGCGATCAGGTCAAAGCGGGCGATGCGCTGGCAGTGGTGGACTCAGCGGACTTCGCCGCCGCGGTCGGCAGCTATCAGAAGGCACTCGCCACCGCCCGTACCAACCGCCACCTTGCTGACACCGACAAGGATCTCGCGCAGCACAACGGTGTCTCGGCGCGCGAAGAAGCGCAGGCGCAGACGGATGCGGAGAATGCCGAGGCTGACCGCGATGCCGCGCTGCAGGCACTGCTCGCCCTGCAGGTCAACCCCCAGACCATCAAGGACATCCAGGAGGGTCGCCCGATCTTGCACCCGCCGGCCGTCATCCGCGCGCCGATTGCGGGCACCGTGGTCGAAAAGCTGATCACTCCGGGTGAGCTGCTGGAGGCAGGCACCACCGCCTGCTTCACCATCGCCGACCTGTCGCGCGTCTGGGTCATGGCCCAGCTCTTCGGCGAAGACCTGGCCGCAGTCAGTCGCGGCGATCCAGTGGACGTGATTACCGGCATCGGCTCGCAGAGCTTCTCGGGCAAGGTCGACAAGATCTCCGATCTGGTCGATCCGGATACCCGTGCGGTGACGGTGCGCGTGGTGGCGGACAACCCCGCCCGCCTGCTGCGCAAGCAGATGTACGTGCGCGTGCGCATCCAGTCGCGTGCGCAGAAGAGCGGAATCCTGATCCCGGTCTCGGCGGTCCTGCGCGACGACGAAAACCTGCCGTTCGTGTACCTCGCCCAGGCCGACGGCAGCTTCGCGCGGCGGCACGTGAGTGTCGGCGATCGCGTCGGGGAGCAGTACGAGATCGCCGAGGGCCTGCAGGCGGGCAACCAGATCGTGGTTGAAGGGGGCATCTTTGTTCAGTTCATGCAAAGCCAATGAGCGCGCAGCTGCCTTCCGGGGGCACCGTGCCGCGGACCGCTTCGCTCATGAACCGCATCGTCGCCTCCTCGTTGCGGCAGCGCCTGCTGGTCATGCTCCTGACCCTGATACTGATCGGCGCGGGCGTGCGCTCCCTGCAGCGCCTGCCGGTCGATGCCTATCCGGATCTGGCGCCCCCGATGGTCGAGATCATCACCCAATGGCCCGGCCATGCCGCCGAGGAAGTGGAACGGCTGATCACCGTGCCCACCGAGCGCGCCATGAACGGGCTGCCGCGCCTGGGCACCGCCCGCTCGATTTCGCTCTACGGCCTGTCGGACGTCATCCTCACTTTCCAGACTAGTACCGACAACTATTTTGCGCGCCAGCAGGTCTTCAACCAGCTGGGCCAGATCAGCTTGCCGAGCGGGGTGAGCCCGACGCTGTCACCGCTGTCGGCGCCCTCCGGACTGATCTACCGCTACGTACTGCAGAGTCCGGACCGCTCGCCGATGGAGCTGAAGACCTTCGAGGACTGGACCATCGAACCGCAGTACCGCTCCGTCCCGGGCGTCGCCGATGACTCCGGCTTTGGCGGCGGCACGATGCAATACCAGGTGCTGCTGGATCCGGCCAAGGTGGCTTCCGTGGGCCTCTCGGTCGCACAGGTGGAAAGCTCGCTGGGCGCCAACAACAGCAACGCCGGCGGTGGCTTCTTCTCCCAGGGCGGCCAGTTCTACTACGTGCGCGGCATGGGTCGCATGCAGACGCTCGAGGACATCGGCAACGTCGTCGTGGCCGTGCACAACGGCACACCGGTGCTGGTGAAGGACCTCGGGCGCGTGGTCATCGGCATCGCCCCGCGGCTCGGGGAGTTCGGTTTCCAGGACCAGGACGACGCGGTTGAGGGCGTCATCCTGCTGCGCACCGGCGAGAAGACCCAGGACGTGCTCGGGCGGGTGCAGGACAAGACACGCGAGCTCAACGAGGAGATCCTGCCCAAGGACGTCAGGGTCGTGCCGTTCTACGACCGCAGCGAGCTGGTGACGCTGACCAAGGAGGTCGTGGAGCGCAACCTGCTGCGCGGCATGCTCCTGGTGGTCGCGGTGCTGATCTTCTTTCTCTATGACGTTCGTGCCGGCCTGATCGTCGCCACCAGCATCCCGCTCGCGCTGCTGTTCGCCTTCATCTTCCTCGACCTGCAGAACGCCTCGGCCAACCTGCTCTCGATCGGAGCGGTCGATTTCGGCATCCTCGTGGACGGCGCGGTGGTCATGGTGGAGAACATCTTTCGCCAGCTCGCGGCGCGCGCCGGCACGTCAGTGAACGTCACCGAGATCATCAAGGAGGCGGCCGCCGAAGTGGACCGGCCGCTCTTCTACGCCGTCGCGGTGATCGTCGCCGGCTTCCTGCCGATCTACGTGCTGTCCGGCCCCTCCGGGACGCTGTTCAAACCGATGGCCGATACCATGGTGCTCGCCCTCATCGGCTCGCTGCTGGTCACGCTGACCCTGCTGCCGGTGCTGTGCGCCTGGTTCATGCGTCGTGGCGTGCGCGAACGCCGCAACGCCGCCTTCGAAGCCATGAAGGCTGCCTACGTCCGGGGCCTGGACCGCAGCCTCGCCCATCCCTGGATGACCACCCTGGGCTCGGCCGTGCTCCTGGGTGCCTCGCTCCTGCTCATCCCACGCATCGGCGCGGAATTCATGCCGCACCTCGATGAAGGCGCACTGTGGGTGCGCGCCACCATGCCCTACACCATCTCTTTCGATGAAGCGGCGAAGATCGCCCCGCAGGTACGTACGCTGCTGCGCTCCTTCCCCGAGGTCACGACCGTGGCCTCGGAACTGGGGCGCCCGGACGACGGCACCGATCCGACCGGGTTCTTCAATGTCGAGTTCTACGTAGGACTTACGCCCTACTCCAAGTGGAGCGGCGCGTACCACACCAAGGCGCAGCTGATCGAGGCCATCAACAACAAGCTCGCGAGCTTCCCCGGCATCACCTTCAACTACACGCAACCGGCCGAAGATGCCGTGGACGAGGCGGAAACCGGACTCAAGAGTGCGCTCGCGGTCAAGGTGTTCGGGGCCGATCTGGGAACGCTGCAGGTCAAGGGCAAGGCCATCAAGCAGGTGCTCGAGCAGGTACGCGGCATCCGCGACGTGACCCTGGTGCAGGAGCTCGGTCAGCCGAGCCTCACCATAACGATCGACCGCGCCCGCATCGCACGCTACGGCCTGAACGTCGATGACATCAACGGGCTGATCCAGACCGCCATCGGCGGGGATGTGGCCACGCAGGTGGTGCAGGCGGAGAAGCAGTTCGACCTGATCGTGCGCCTGCAGCCCCAGTACCGCAATGACGCCAGCGAGATCGGCAACATCCTGGTGGCGACACCGGCCGGACAGCAGATTCCGCTGCGGCAGTTTGCCGACATCAAGGTAGCCAACGGCGCCTCGTTCATCTATCGCCAGGACAACTCGCGCTATATCGGCGTGCAGTTCTCGGTGGAGGGCCGCGACCTGGCAAGCGCGGTGGAGGACGCCATGCGGCAGGTCCACGAAAAGGTTGAGTTGCCGGCGGGCTACCGGCTCGACTGGGGTGGTGAATACACCGACTACACCGCATCGCGCCTGCAGCTGCAGGTGATTCTGCCGCTGACGCTGTTCCTGATCTTCCTCTTGCTCTTCGCCCTGTACAGCAACTTCAAGTTCCCCTTCATCACCGTGCTGGGCGTGGTGCTGTCGGCGCCCGTCGGCGGCATCGTGGCGCTGTGGCTCACTAGTACGCCTTTCTCGGTGTCCTCCGGCATCGGCTTTCTGGCTCTGTTCGGAGTATCGGTGCAGACCGCGGTCGTCTACATCTCCTACGTAAATGAGCTGCGGCGCGAGGGCGTGCCGCTCGAGCAGGCGGTGCGCGAAGGCGCCATCGTGCGCCTGCGCCCCATCATGATGACCGCACTGGTCGCGGCGCTGGGCCTGCTGCCGGTGGCACTCGCCAGCGGCGTCGGCACCGACTCGCAGCGTCCCTTCGCGCTCGTCATCGTCAGCGGCCTGTTCACGCGGCTGCTGCTGAGCGTGTTCCTGACGCCCGCGCTCTATGCCATCGTCGCGCGCCCCGGCGATCGCCTGGAGGTCTGAAGGGCCAGGCGCCCAAGGTGCAACGCTATCTCTGCGCCGGGACGAAGTCTGTGAGGACCGCGTTGCGCATCAGATCAGGAGGCAGCAAGCCCTGACTCAGGATGAAGTCGTGGAATTTCTTCTGATCGAACCGGCGGCCGAGCCTGGCCTCGACTTCCTTGCGTAGCGACAGCAGGCGCGTGTAGCCGTAGAAGTAACTGTTGGCCTGGCCCGGTGAGCGGTAGGTGAAACGCTCCACCTCCTCTTTCGCAAAAGCGTGGCTGAGCACCACGTCCTGTTCGAGCACCTCGTAGGCGCGCTGCGGTGTCACCGCGCCGCTTTGCAGCTCCGGGTCGAGAAAGGCGCGCGCGGCGCGCAACAGGCGTAGCTGCAGCGTGAGCAGCTGACCCTCGATCGGCTCGTACGGCTGCATGATGTACTCAGAGTACAGGCCCCAGCCCTCGGCGTTGGTGGAATTGAATGCGAACAGCGCACGCGTGAGGCTCACGCCCTGCTCCACCATGGAATCGAACTGCAGCTCATGTCCCGGACGTGCCTCGTGCGCCGTCAGGGTCCAGGCGACCGCATCGAAGGTGAAGTCATCGTACTGATCGCTCGCGCCGCCAGTGGCGGACGGGATATTGAGCGGCAGCACGAACTCACCACGCTGCCCGGTGTTGTGCAGGAACGGTGGCGGTGACATGTGCGGCGCGGGCTGCTGTGCGGTCTCGGCGGCGGTCGCGAGCCGAATGATCGCCGGGCGCGCGGGCAGCGACACCAGCTTCTGCGCGACGATGATCTGTTCGATCTGGTGCAGTCGCTGCTCGAAGAACGGCAGGATCGCCTCGCCGGTGATCTGGTCTTTCTTGAGCTCCCGGATCACGGCGCGATAGTCGCCCGCGGGATAGCCGTGTGTCTTGGCGATCTCGGCCGCGAGCGGTGCCATCTCAGCCTGGTACTGCGCGAAGGCCGCATGCGCCATGGACGCGATCTGTGCCGGCGGCAGGTCGATGCCGTACTCCTCGAAGGCGAGTGCGTACTTCTGCGGCGGCAGGCGAAAATCCGTGCGTGCCTTGGGAAGAATGGTCTGACGCACCCAGGCGTCATAGTCGGCGAGTTCACCCTTCAGTTGCGCGTAGGCAGCCTCCCAGCCGCTGAGCTGGTATTTGCCGAACAGCGTGCCGATTTCCTGGACGTAATTGGAGTTGCGGCCGAGCTCGGTTTCGATCTGCTCCTTCGCCGGGTAGGTCACTCCCGGCTTGGCGATCTGCTCCAGTTCCCGCTCCTTGAGCAGTTCCGTGAACGCACGATAGCCGCTCTCGAGGCCCGCGTACTTGCGCAGTCGGGCGATAGCAGCGCCTCGGCGCTCCGCGGCCACCTGGTCATCGAGCAGTCCGCGCACCCCCTGGAAAACCAGCTCGCTCGCGTTGAGGAACGGCACCTCGTGCTGCAGTGCGTAGTCCTGCTTACGAAACTCGAGGTCGAAGTGCTTGCGCATGATCTCCAGATCCTGCCGCACGCGCGGCTCAGTCTCCTTCGCTCCCTCGGTGGCCATCCTGCCGAGCTCCGCCTCGAGCTCGTGGCGCTCGCTCATCTCGTCGGCGAGTGTGGGGTTTGAAACGCGCTCGTCGTATTTGGCGAGGCCCTGGCGTGAGCCGCGCTCCGGGTGATGCTCGAACTGCAGCGCCAGCAGCCGGTTGGTGTAGCCGTTGCTCGTGGCAATCCAGTCACTGGAAAACTGCGTCTCCGGCGGCGCCGCGGCGGCCGCCGCTGCCAGTGAAGTGCAGCCTGCCAGGATTGCGATGATCAGCCTTTCCATAGCCACCCCTGTCCAAGGAATTCGCGCGTGCCGATGGTAACGCAGCGCGACGGCCAGATGTGGCGGCGGCGATGGCCGTGCGTTACTGCTCGACGATGATTGTCCCGACCATGTGCGGGTGGATCGTGCACAGGTAGTGGTAGGTGCCCGGCTGCTCGAACTTGAAGTGAAAATCCCCGCCGGTATCGAGGGCACCGGAGCGGAACAGGCCCGTGTCGCTGAAGATCGTGTGCGGCTCGTCGTCCCGGTTCACCCACGTCACGAGCGTGCCGGCTTTCACCGTGAGCGTCACCGGCGCGAACATGAAGTCCTTGATGGTGACCGCAGCCGGGGCGCCTGGCGCCCTCACCGCCGTGCCGCCGAGCGCGAGCAGGCCGGCGGCGCATACCTGTAGAAAATATGTCTGCAGACGTGACATGCCGCCACCCCTTCAGCTGAGCGCGGTGTCGGTCAGCGCGAGCGCGGCCGGATGCCTGAGGAGGGCCACGTTCGTAACCCCCAGCAGCTTCGGCAACTCGTCCGCAGCCACCTTGAGGGGTCCGGGACCGGGCCCTTCGCCGGCCACGGGTTGCGGATAGGAGGTCGAGCGGGCCGTGTGGTAGGTGATATTGCCCTCGACCTTCTGCACGATCTGGTGGATGTGCCCGTTCAGGATGGTCACCGAGCCGAAGCGCCGCAACTGGCTGATCAACTCGGCGGCATCGCCCGTACCCCAGCCCCAGGGCTCGTAAATGGTCCACAGCGGCATATGCGCGAACACCACGATCGGCGTGCTTGCGGTGCGCCCCTTGAGGTCTGCGATCGCCCACGCCAGCTGCTCGGTCCCAAGCGTCCCCAGGCCGCCGGCCTTGAACTGCAGCACGTTGACGAGGGCCAGGAAGTGCACGCCGGCGTGATCGAAACTGTAGTAGCCACGGTTGGCGGACGCCTTGCCGAAGCGACTGAAGTACTCACTCACGCTCGGGTCGGTGGTGTCGTGCTCCCCGGGCACGGTATGCAGCTCCCCGGAACGCAGGCCGCTGAGCATCTGCTGCGCCAGGTCGAACTCGGCCGGTTTGGACAGATGCGTGATGTCGCCGGTGTGGATGGTGAGCCCCGGCTGCACGGGCATGCGGTTGACGAGCTCGATGGTCTGTTGCAGCGTGCCGCTGACGTCCGGATTGGCCTCCTTATTGAAGCCGATGTGAGTGTCGCTGATCTGCAGGAACAGCGGCCGTCCGGAGACAGGTGCGCCCTTGCCGCTCGCCGCCAGCGCCAGATCTACCGGCGCGAGGATGCCGCCGGCCAGGGTGAAAAGCGTGCCGGCGCCGCCGTAGGCGAGGCATTTCAGTGCGTTGCGGCGCGAGATCTGCGAGCGGTCGTGTGCCATGGTCATCTCCATGAAGGGCGGTTCTGCCAAGGAGACTTACGCGGCCGCGGTCTTATTCCCGCTCCGGTCGATTTCGGGCAATACGCCGGCCTTGGAATAAACTCCACACCTCGCAGGTCCTTCCCCTATGCGGATCACTGGATGTACCTGAGGGTGCCAGTCGCCGATGGACGCTAGACGCACGCGCTTTGAGGCGCAGGTGATGCCGCACCTGGATGCTGCCTACCGCTTTGCGCGCTGGCTGGCACGCTCACCGGCGGACGCTGATGACATCGTCCAGGACGCGGTACTGCGCGCCTACCGCGGGCTCGAAGGCCTGCGCGGTGCGGACGCCAAGGCGTGGCTGCTGACTATCGTGCGCAACTGTCATGCGACTGCGCACCGCCAGGAGAGGCGCCGCGGCACAGTGCCGCTGCCTGAGGAAAGCGATGTGGAGGACGGGCACGCCATGGTTGCGAACGAACCCGACCCGGAAAGCGTCTCGATCCTCAAGGACGAGGAACGCAACTTCGAGCGGCTCATGACGGGTCTGTCACAGGAACACCGCGAGGTGCTGGCATTGCGGGAACTGGAGGAAATGAGCTACCGCGAGATCGCCGACGTCACGCATCTGCCGATCGGCACCGTGATGTCGCGCCTGGCGCGTGCCCGCAGCGCGCTCAAGGAACTGTGGCTCAGGGACGCCGAAGGAGAACTCAGTGGCGTGCGCTGAATCCCTGCGCGTGCAGGCCTACTTCGATGGCGAACTCGACGCCCTCAGTGCCGCCGAGACCGAGCGCCACCTGGAAGGCTGCAGTGACTGCCGGCTGCTGCTTGATGACCTGCAGCGCCTGCGTGTCGTGATCCGCCGCGATCTGGCCCCGGCCGCCCCGGCGCAACTGCGCAGCCGCATCGCCCTGGCACTGGATGGCGCAGCCCCGCCGGCCGCGACCCCCGCGCGCCCGAAGCAACGCCCACGCCGGCCGGGTCGCTCGTTCTGGCTGGGCGCATTCAGCGGCCTCACCGGCAGTGCCGTGGCCGCAGGACTGCTGTTCGTGCTTCTGTCACCCATGCTCGGTAACGCGCTGGTGGATGAACTGGTGAGCGCGCACGTGCGCTCGCTGATGCCCGCGCACCTGATTGATGTCGAATCCAGCGATCATCACACCGTCAAACCCTGGTTCGCCGGACATGCCGACGTCTCGCCGGTAGTGGCGGACTTCACACCGCAGGGTTATCGCCTGGTCGGCGGCCGCGCCGACTACGTCGAGCGGCAGCGTGCGGCGGTGGTGGTCTACCAGCACGCCGCGCACGTGATCAATGTATTTAGCTGGGAAGCCAAGCGCGGCGGCTTCACCCGGCAAACGACCCGCAACGGCTACCGCATGATGTTCTGGAGCGACGGGGATCTGCAGTATTGCGCCGTGTCCGACACCGGCTGGAGCGAGCTCGAGGGCCTGGTGCAGCTGCTGCGCGGGCAGAGCGCGCGCGACAATCCGCGCTAGCGCCGCCCTGTGCGCACACCGCGCCTGGCTAACGCACGAACGCTGACACCGCCCTAGAAGTCGCTGCCGCCACCTGCACCAGGGCGCGGGCATGGGCGCCGGCAGGTACTGTTATAATGGCGCCTTCCCCAGCCGGAGCCGCCATGGAATTTCATCTTCCGGGCCCCATTCGCAGCTTCAAGGACTTCCTCTATCACCTCGGGATCGTGACCCTCGGGATCCTGATTGCCCTGGGGCTCGAGCAGCTGGTGGAGGCGCGCCACCGCGTAAAGATCGGACGCGAATCCATGGACAGCTTCCGGCACGAACTCATCGACAACCGCGGACGCGTGAACGAGGTAATGGGCACGCTACCGAAGGTGCGCGAGCAGATCGATTCGCAGATTGCCCAGGTGTCGGCCCTCGGCGAGGGCGCGGCGAAGGCGCACGTCCCCATCGACTACCCGGACGTGCACTTCCTGCTCATGTCCAGCGCCGCCTGGGACACCGCCATCGCGATCCAGGCGCTCTATTACATCCCCGCCGACGACGCCAAGCGCTTCAGCCGAGCCTACGGCGCCTTCCATATCTTCATGGACGAGGAGCGCAGCGGCCTTGCGACCTGGCAGGACCTGCGCGGCTTCGGGGCGGATGCGGCCGCGCTCAGCCCGGAGCAGCGGCGCGCCTTCATCGAGCAACTGCACCGCTACGAGAGCTACACCCGCGTGATCGAGATGATCGGACGGGCGACGCTCGCGGACTGCGAGCACGCGCTGACCGGGTCGGCGACCGAAGTGCGGCCGGCCCCGTGAAGTTCGCCATCGAAGTCATCGGCTGGGCCGGTGCGGCGCTGATTCTTGGCGCCTACGCGCTGTTGTCCGCCGGCCGGCTGCGCGCGGAATCCCTGGCCTATCACCTCATGAACATCCTGGGAGCCGGCGGTTTCGTCATCAACAGCGGCTACAACGGCGCGCTGCCCTCGGCGGTGATGAATGTCGTCTGGATCGGCATCGGCGTGTACGCGCTCTACCAGCTGCGCCGACGCCCGTCCCGCTCCTGAGACGGCAGCGGCAGGACTCGGGCATGAGTCCTGCTGCGATTGACACGGCTTAAGCGCCCAGTGAGACCGTCATGAAGACTCACATCGCTGCAACGGCTCCTGCAATTCACTTGCTCCTGAGCGTGACCGCCCACGCGGACACGCCGCAGAAGCCGGTCATGAACGTCGCCCTGGGCCTGTGGGAGGTAACCACCACCGATGATCAGAGCGGTGCGCCGGTCATTCCGGACTCGGTGCTGGCGCGGCTCACCCCTGAGCAGCAGGCCAGGATGCAGGAGATGATGGCCAAGCGCTCCCAGCCCAAGAAGTACCGGTCGTGCATGACTGCGCAGAAGCTCGATCAGGGGTTCGAGAAGGACGGGGCAGGAAGCAGCGGACAGTCAATGCAAGCTGACCGTCACTACCAATAGCAGCTCGGAATATGTCGCGGACAAGCAGTGTCACACCGGCAGCGGCATCGCCTACGATGCCAAGGTCCATTTCAATATCACCGGTGGCAAGCAGACCACCGAGAACCGTGGACGTGGTCATCACGCAGGCGGACGGCAAGGTGAGCAATCTGCACCGTACCATTCAGGCGCAGTGGCTGAGCGCAGACTGTGGCAACATTAAGGACATTGAGCTCAAGAAGTAGGCAGAAGGTCGTCGCCGATGCGATTTCAGTCCAAGGTTTACCGATTGACCGTGCAGGTGCTGCTGCTCGGCGCGGCTGTGAGTGTGGCGGCGCAGGCGCAAACCCCTGCCACCCCTTCTGAACTGGAGGGCACTTCCTGGGAACTGGTGAAGATCGAGGGCAGTGACGGCAAGCTGCACGCCCCCCAGGAACGCAGCCGCTACATGCTGGCCTTTGCCCCCCATGGGGAGCTCAGCGCCCGCATCGACTGCAATCGCGGCAGCGGCACCTGGAGCGCCAACGACAGCGGCCAGCTGCAGTTCGGGGACCTCGCGTCCACGCGTGCCCTGTGCCCGGCGAACTCACTCTATGACCTGATCGTCTCGCAATGGACCCGGGTGCGTTTCTATGCGCTGCGCGAAGGACATCTGTTCCTTACCCTGCCCGGATTCGGAGTCTACGAGTTCGAGCCGCTACCGGCGGCTGGCGCGCCCGCGGCCCCCGCCGCTCCCGCCGGCCACTGAAGTTCCCCGGCCAGAATAAGTCCCATCAGAACATTTGCTTACAGCTCCTGCCGGGGGACCGAGCGGCAAATCCATTAAACTTGGCAGTACCGGCTGGGTCGCGCCGGGCCCGTCTGCGACGGCTGACAGCTCGATGACCCAACCGCCCGGGACGCAGGATCAGGGAGCACGGTCCGCACCGACTTTTTCGGAAATCTCCGGCACAGCCAAGAGGCGGGACCGCCCGCACCGAGCAGATTGACTGAACCAACGCCGCGCGGCGTCGATTCGCAGTTCACACACAGGGGGTTCTTGCAATGACGTGGATGACCTCTGGGCGCGTGGCCGTGGCCGCGCTGACCTTGGCTGCCGTTGTCGCTACTACGGCTGCCGTTTCTTCCGTGCGGCCGCAGGCCAAATCAGTGGCCGCGCCGGCCGGCGCACACGGGCAGCTGATGGCATTTGGCGGTCGCAGCCTCGCACAGCAGCGCAGTGGCGCGGGCGCCAAGTTCGACGCCGCGCTCGCCGCCCTGGCCCGCAACAGCACGGCAGTGCGCCCGGGAGCCGCGCTCATCGACCTGCGCTCCCTGAACCCTGCGGCACGCTTCATGCTGTCCAAGAGCGGCACTGCATACATCGCGGTGGATGCCGTCACCCGCGGCGACCCGCAGGCGCTGAGGGCAGCGCTGGTAAAGCTCGGGCTCGAGCATCCGGCCGTATACCTGAATGATGTCGGCGGCTGGCTGCCGCTGAAGTCGCTCAACGCGGCCGCCGCGCTCACCGAGCTGCACTCGATCCGTGCCGCGATGTTGCGCCTCAACGCGGGCGCGATTACCTCGCAGGGCGATTACGCACAGGGCACCGATGCACTGCGTGCCACCACGGGAGCCGATGGCACGGGCTTCACGGTCGGAGTTCTCTCGGACAGTTATAACTGCTATGCCACCTACGCCAGCGGCGGAGTGCCAGCCTCCGGTGTCACCGGCTATGCCTCCAACGGGTTCACGGCAAACGCCACTACCGACATCGGCACCGGCGATCTGCCGGCGAGCAGTAATATCAACATCCTCGAGGAAGCCGGCGCCACGGGGAGCGGTCTGTGCAGCTACGATGCGACCTACGATCTGCCCAATGCCGATGAGGGTCGCGCAATGATGCAGATCGTTCACGATGTTGCCCCCGGCGCCAAGCTCGCCTTCTACACCGCAGTAAACAGCGAGGCGGACATGGCGAACGGCATCCAGACGCTCGCCAGCGCCGGGGCCAAGATCATCGCCGACGATGTCACCTACTTCGATGAGCCGTTCTTCCAGGACGGCCTCATCGCCCAGGCGGTCGACACGGTCAATGCCGCCGGGGTCGCCTACTTCTCGGCCGCCGGCAACAACGGCGCCATTGGCTACGACAATCTCTCCCCGAGCTTCGCCACCGCGTCCACGACGCCCGCGGGTGAGCTGCTCATGAACTTCGACGCGACCGGCGCCACCACCACCACGGCGCTCACCGCCAACATCCCGCCGCTGCCGCCCGGGGACTTCGTGGCCATCGTGCTCGAATGGGATCAGCCCTACGTGACCGGCTCACCCGGCAGTGGCGGCGCGACCAGCCAGATGGATCTGTGTCTGACCGGCACCAGCAACGGGCTGGTGGCAAGTCCCGATAACCCGGACCCCAACAGCCCCAGTCCGACGATCAACGTACTCAACCAAACCCAGGTCTGCACCGGCGCCAACTCCCTCGGTGTCGATCCCTACCAGATCCTGGTCATCGGCTATCCCGCCAGCGCCACCAACGGCGGCGCCTGCCCGACGGATTACAGTCTGCCGGCCGGCGCCACCTGCACCGCGGCGCAGAACATCACTATCCAGGTCGGACTCGCCGGCGGCACCACCCCGCATCGGATCAAGCTGGTGGTGGAAGACAACGGTGCGGGCGTGACCTACCCCGGTCCGATCGTGCCCAGTGGCGGGACGCTGCAGGGTCACCCGGGCGCCGCCGGCGCCATGGCGATCGGCGCTGCCTTCTGGTACGACACCCCCAATTGCGCCAAGAATCCGGCGCAGCTCGAATCGTTCTCTGCCAAGGGTGGCGATCCGATCCTGTTCGACAGCACCGGCAAGGCCCTCGCCACTCCGGTCACGCGCCAGAAGCCTGACGTCGTAGGACCCGATGGCGTCCAAAATACCTTCCTGGGCTTCCCGGACGGCGCCGGCGGATCGGGTAAGTGCACCAACAGCGCGAGCTACCCGAACTTCTTCGGCACTTCGGCCGCCACTCCCCATGTCGCGGCCGCCGCGGCGCTGCTGTGGCAGAAGAATGCCAGCCTGACGCCGGCGGGGATCTACGCCGCGCTGCAGAAGAGCGCGGCGCCCATGGACAGTCCCTCGCCGAGCTACCTGAGCGGGTACGGTTTCATCCAGGCGAACGCCGCGCCGGGCGCGGAACCCACAGCGCCAGACGTCACGCTCAATCTGAGCCCGACGACCATCACCGTGGGGCAGTCGGCGACCCTCACCTGGACGGTGACCAATGCCACGAGCTGCACGGCCTCCGGCGCCTGGACGGGTACTCGGGGCTCGAGCGGCTCCCTGGTCGTCAAACCGACATCCGCCAATTCCTACAGCTATACGCTGACCTGCCTCAACGCGAACGGTAAGACCGTCGTTACCGACGTGCTGACCGCCGACAGCGCTGGCGGCGGCGGCGGCGGCGCGCTCGATCTGGTGGCGCTGCTCGCGCTCGGCGGCATCGCCGGCGTGCGGCTGCGGCGCCTGCGCGGCTGAGACTGCGGCTGGCGGCGGCTGCGGACCTCAGGTCCTCAGCGCCGCCAGGGCTGCCAGTAGCGCCTCGCCCCGCGGCGTACCCAGACCCGTGCAGGCATCCCAGCCCGCGGCCGCCTTGTACGCGCCGTTGCTGCCGCTCGTGATGTCGTGGAAGCCGCGCGCACCGATCTGGTAGAGCGCCGCGTGCATGTCACCGAGCGCCGCGGCGAGCTTCTGGTTGCAGCGTGCGGTAAGAGCGGCCCACAAGGGAGCCACGGCGCTCGTGCCACCAATGACCTGCGGCTGCCCGTCCACCAGCACCTGATAGCCGGTCTCCGGATCGGCATTACCGGCCACGTCAGGCACGCCGCGGCCCCTTTGCCCGTTGGGTGCCTTGGGCACGGCGATGCCCTGCTGCCATGGTGGCAGCGGGAACTCCACGCTCACGCCGCCACCGCTGGCGCCCTCGCCGCTTTGCGTCTCGTTCCACACCACCTCGCTCGTAATCACCGCGCCGCTGGCGATGAGCTTCGTGCCACCGCAGGCCAGCGCGTACGGACTTGAGGACGGAAAGTCGACGTGAGGTGTGCTGCCACTCTCCCCGTCACTGGAACCGGAGTCGCCGCTGGCCACCGTCACGGTGACACCGAGGGCTGCGGCATCCTCGAGCGCGCTTTGCATGGCCGTGCGCGCCGCGGCGGTCCAGCTCTCCTCCGGACCGCCCCAGCTGATCGACATCACGCTGTTGTGGCGCGCACTGTCGTGCGCGGCCTGCGAGATTGCCTCATAGAAGCCCTGATCGGTGTTGGGGGCAAAGTACACCGCGATCGCCGCGCCCGGGGCGAGCGCACCGATGAGTTCGATGTCGAGCATCACCTCGCCATCAGCATCCCCGCCCGGGGTGTTGGCGCCCCCGGCCACCGCGACCGCGGTGACGGTCGGCGGCTTGGCAATGCCCAGGCCCTTGAAGTAGGTCGCAAGATCGCTCGCCTTGAAGCCCCCGCCGAGTTCGATGATGGCGATGTCCTGTCCGCTGCCATCCGTGTCGGCCGGGTACTGATACAGCGCCCCCACCTGCAGCGGGGTGTAGGTCTGCGCCGGGGTGGCGCGCGGCCGGCGGAAATGCGGGCGCGCGACCGGGCGGCGATCCAGGCCCAGCACCGCCAGCGCCTGCGGTGGGAAGACCGGCGGGTTGTCGCAGGAAATAAACGGACCGCGGCCGTCGGCCAGCTGATAGTTCCCGAGTGTGACGGCAAAGGCGCTCTGCAGCGCTGCCGGAGTCGCACGCAGATGCAACACGCGTCGCGACAGATCGGCGCCGGTCTCGTTCAGAGCGTGCTGGCGCGCAAACTGGCGCAGGCTGGCAAGATCGGCCGGATCCGCGCCGCACTGCTGCGCAAACTGGGCGCGCGGCGTGCGCGCGGTGTGCGGCCAGGCGGCCACCGCGGGCGCTGCCCCCGCCCGGCGCCTGAGTACCACGGTGATATCCAGTGGCTCGGTACCGGTGTGCGCACTGAGGTAGCGCATCCCGGCCGGTCCCGGGCGCCCGGTAGTGACTGACGGCTTCATGAGGTGACTCCTTGTCGAAGCATCGGCGTGTGCGGCCCTCCGGCCGAGCTCCCGCGCGCAAGCGTCCGCACGGCAAGCGTGCCACGCATTTTGACCTGTTAGACTGGTTTGCAAAATGGAATAAGTCACGCGTGCGGGTAGTAGCGGGGATAGGGCTGTGCGCCTTGGCGCTGTTGCGATCGGGCGTGGCCCCCGCAGCGCTGCACCCGCTGGCCGCCGGCGCTGCGAGCTGCGCCAGCCCGCCCTGCCCGACACCCAGCAGCGCCGATACCGGCTACGCCAACTATGCATTTGCAAGTGAGCTTGGCTCAGGGGTTTACGAGATCAACGGCAGCACGATCCAGGTGTACCGGCTGGTGCCGAGCTACCGCCTGCGCTACGCCGAGCAGCCGCGGGGCCGCCCCGGCATCCGGCTCATCTTCCCGCTCACGGTGGGTTTCTTTAATTTCCAACTGCAGGATCTGGCGCACCTGCAGATCCCGACCCACATCGGCGCCCTGAGCCTCGAGCCGGGCGTGGAGCTGGACTACTGGCTGAACGAGGACTGGCACGTCTATCCCTACGCCAAGGGCGGTGCCACGTTCGCCTCCTCCGCGGACGTGAACGCCTACATCTGGGACGTGGGCATACACAGCGACCGGCGCTTCAGCGTCTTCGACGGCGCGGATCTGTGGCGCGTGGATCTGGTGCATGCGCACGTGCATTACCATGGCAGTTTCGAGGGCGGCACGGCGCTGCCCGACGACTCCTTCACACGGCTGCGCAACGGGGTGGAGTTCAGGCACAGCTTCGGCGCCCCTTACCGCGAGCGGCGCTTTGAGTTCGGCATCTACGGGGTGGGCGACATCTACCTGGATGCACCCCAGGGACCGGAATCGGGGATCAGTGCCCGCACGCTGCAGTTCGAAGGCGGAATTATGTTCGGTATGAACCCCATGTATCAGTGGTGGGGCGTGCCGCTGCCGCGCATCGGCATCGGCTATCGCGAGGCAGGCACGCTCTCGGGCTGGCGCCTGGTGCTCGGGGAACCTTTCTAAAGAAAAGCGGCCGTTCCGGCACGCGGGCAGGTCAACCGCAGCGCGCGCGGCGCGTTAAGATTGCCAGCGGCGGGGTCAACCTTCCTATCCCGCCTGAAGGTTAGGACCATGAGCAAGCTGTCCTGCGCGCTTCTCGCCGCCACCACGATGCTGGCGGCCGGTTGCTCCCTGAACGTCAGGTCCGATGCCAACCATGCTCTGCTGAGCAGCGTGCATTGCGGTAGCTACGCGTGGGCCGGCGCCTTCCGTGGCAGCAGCCCGCTGCGCAATACCATCGCCAACCCGCTGAACGAGGAGCGGCTGCGCAATGCGATCGCCAGTCACCTTGCCCCGGGCGGCACTATCCTGCCCCCCGGCAGTGCGGCGGATTGCCTGGTCGGCTATGGCATCGGTGGCAATTATGTAGTGGATCCGGGCCCGTACTACGGCTATGGCTACGGCTGGGACTACTACGGCTGGGGCGGCCCATACGTCTACCGCGAGGGCATCATCGCCGTGGACCTCTACGACGCGAAGAGCCGCCAGCCGATGTGGCACGCCTCGGTCGACCAGAGTCTTTTCGACGCCAGCGGTCCTCAGGCGCAGAAACGCATCGACGAGGCCGTCGCTGCCATCTTCAGCAAGCGTCCTCCCGGGGGCGCCTAGAGCTGCCTTGTCCGCACCTGCGGTGCGGGGCAAGATCGGCCGATGGCAAGTCCCCTCGGCCTTAGCGTCATTTTCCTGAACGTGCTGTGCAATCAGCTCGGCCTGCCTGTGCCGGTGCTGCCGACGCTGGTCCTCGCCGGCGCCCTGGCTGCCGACGGGCGCCTGCCTGCGGGCGCGGTACTGGCACTGGCGATCTCGGCCTGCATGGTCGGCGATGGCGCCTGGTATGTCGCCGGGAGACTCTTCGGCGGCCGCGTGATGAGCCTCCTGTGTCGCGTATCCCTCACGCCAGATACCTGCGTGAGTCAGACGCAGACCAGCTTTGAGCGCTGGGGCCCGAAGGTGCTGATTGTCGCCAAGTTCATCCCCGGCCTGTCGCTCGTCGCCCCACCGCTGGCGGGCGCTACGCGCATGGGCGCGGTGCGCTTCCTGTGCTACAGCTTCCTCGCCGCAGCACTGTGGATTGGCGCCGCGCTCATCGGCGGGCTTCTGCTCAAGACGCAGATCGAGCACCTGCTGCCGCACCTGGCTGACTTGGGCGGCGCAGCCATCGAGGTCATCCTGGTGCTGCTGCTGTGCTACATCGCCTACAAATGGTGGGAGCGCTACCGCTTCAATAAAGCACTCGACATGGCGCGCATCAGCGTCGCGGAACTCTATGAGCACCTGGGCAAGGCCTCGCCACCGGTGGTGCTGGACGTGCGCTCGACGACCGCGCAGGGCCTGCAGCGACAGCGCATACCCGGAGCTGTGCACGTGCCGCTGCAGGACGTCGGTGAGCATCTGAAACGGCTGCCGCGCGACCGCGACATCATTCTTTATTGTGCCTGTCCCAATGAGGCCTCCGCCGCCAAGGCGGCCAAGGTGCTCATGGCCCACGGCTTCCGACACGTGCGGCCGCTGCACGGCGGGCTGGATGCCTGGATTGCCGCAGGCTACACGGTCGAGGAAATCCCGGCCGTCGCTGAGCCGGCGCCAACGCCGCCGCTCGCACCCGGGCCCGCGGCACCCCTGCACTAGCGCCTCAGTTGGGCTTCAGCCCGTAGACCTCGAGTTCCCCGGAGATCGTGGTCGAGCCGAAGACCCCGCCGGTATTGTTGCCGCGGGTGCCCACGTACACCTTGCCGTTCGCCACCGTGGGGATCGTGAACTTGACCGCGTTGCCAGCGGCATCGCCGCTGCTGAGCGAGCTGTTCCACAGCTCAGTGGTCAGCGAGGTCGCGCCCCAGGCGTGCAACACCGCCGGGCCGCAGCCCCCCGACTGCGGCGTGCAGTAAGTGTGGGTGTCGAGTGCCCAGACGACACCGTTGCTGCTCACACCGCTGGCCGATACCGAGGCGCTCGAGCCCGGGAAGCCGAAAGTCGCGCTGGAGGTGGAGGCTGGGGTGGTAGCGAACTTGAGTGAACCCGGATCGAAACTGTAGGCGAGCATTGAGTCCCCAACCGGCGCGACGTAGAGCGTGTTATTCCAGAACGCCGAGGTCGCGAACAGGCTGTGTCCGAGGCTCAGCATCTGCCAGGCATTGCTGTCGCCCGAGCCGCCCATCTGATCGCCGTTGAGCACATAGAGCGCCCCGTCCTTGCCACCGCCGACCACGAGATGCTGGGGCGAGGCGCCGCTACTGGGAAGATTGAGCACCAGTTCCGAGCCGCCCGAGCCGAAGTCCACGTCGTGTTGGTTGTCGTTTGACTGATCGGTGGGCGTGAAGAATGAGGACACCCCGAGATGATTCTGGCCGGCCGCAGGCGCGAGCTGCAGGAACGAGTCGCCATAGTCATCCGTCGTGCCACTCGTGGCTGCACCATCAAAGGTGCCGTTGCCGGTGATCACGTAGAGGTGCCCGCTCGAATCCACCGAAGGGGCGCCGCCGGCCATCCATACGCCCGCTTCGGCGCTGTTCGGCGAGACGTTGAGCACCGACTGCTGCGTGAAGGTGCTGCCATTGTACGCATACCCCATCACCCAGCCGTACCAGGGCGGCGCGTCCTCATGTGCGCCCCAGGCGATGTAGACCGTGCCGTTGCTGAGGGCAAGACCGGCGCGCTGATTCTGCTGACGCGTCGAGAACGTGATCGTGCTGCCGTTGTCGGCCTGGTAAGTCGCACCGATCGCGGCCGGCGAGCCGGCGCGCTCGCTGCCGCTCGCCAGATCGATCGCGTGCAGTCGCTGGTAGAACACCGTGCCGGTAGAGTCCACGGACTTGGCCACCACGTAGAGGATCCCCGCGGCGGGATCGATCACCGGAGTGCCGGTAACCCCGACCTCAGGCGCCATGTCGCCGTAGCCCATTCCGACCTGAAAGCCAGTGGCGCCGTTCGCGACCGTGGTCTCGCCGGCGTTGGCGCCGTGCGCGCTGTCGATGAGGTTCGCGTGCCACAGCGTCTGGCACGGGCTGGCATCCGCGTCGAAGGCGTACAGGCTGTCGTGCGCCGTGGCCACAAAGATCACGTTATGGCTGACGCCGCTGATGCTGAGGTTCGCGACCCACAGCGGCTGCGCATAGGCCGCCCCATCGACGGCACACGCGAACAGCTTGCCGAAGGTGGCGGAATTCACGTTCGCCGGCGTAAGCGCGTACTCCTGGGCGTTGGCGCCATCGCGCGCCAGATCGTTGTGGTAGGTGTAGACGCCTGCCAGATCGGTCACGCCCACCGTGACTGCGGCGCTGCGCGTGCTGTCAGTGAGGCTGGTGGCGGTCACGGTGTAGACCCCGGCGCTCGTGGGTGCCGTGAAAGTCACCGGCGTACCACTGGTGCTCGCGGTGGGACTGAAGGCGCCCCCGGCCGGACTGACGCTCCAGGTGACTCCGGCGTTGTCGTTGGTCGTGGCGGTCAGTGTCTGCTTCTGACCGACGGTGACGCCGGCGCGCTGCGGTGAGACCGCGACGCTGATGCCGGCCGGGCTCACCGTCACGGTAAAAGCGGCACTCTGCGTCTGCGGCGGGCTGCTGGAGTCGGTAACGCTGAAGCTGACCGGCGCCTGCACCGCCGTCGCGGTCGGCGTACCGGAGATGATGCCCGAAGTGCTGTTCGAGCTGCAGACCGGCCGGGAGACTGCCGGAGCTGAGCTGCCAGGTGAATGCACCGGTGCCACCGGTGGCGCTGAGCTGCGCGTTGTAGGCGACGCCGATCTGACCGAACGGCAGCGAGGTGGTCGTGATGACGAGCGGCGCCGTCGTGATCGTCAGTGGCAGCGCGACGCTCTGCGTAGCGGGCGGTTGGGCTGAATCGGTGACCTGGAAGGTGAGGGCCGCGTTGGCGCTGCTGGCAGGCGTGCCGGTGAGCGCACCGGTGGCGCTGTTCAGAGCAAGCCCGGCCGGCAGCGTGCCGCCGGCGAGCGTCCAGGAATAAGGCGCGGTGCCGCCGGCGGCGGTGAGTGTCGCATCATAGGGAGTATTGACGTATCCGGTCGGCAGCGAATGACTCGTGATCCGCAGATCCTCGGCCAGGACGGTGATAGTGAGGGTGGCGGTCGCGCTCTGGGCGGCGCGTCGCCGCGTCCATCACGCGCAGAGTCAGCGTGGCGCCATTCGGCCCGCCGACCGGCGTTCCGGAGATCATGCCGGTCGCGGCATCGAGCGACAGCCCGGGCGGTAAGATGCCCGCGCTCAGCGACCAAGTGTAAGGCGCGGTGCCGCCGGTGGCTGCGAGTGTGGTGCTGTAGGCGCTGCCCACCTGCGCGTTGGGAAGCGACTTGGTCGTGATGGCCAGCGGGTCGCCGCCACCGGAACTCACACCGCTGCCGCCGCAGCTGCTCAGCACGAGCAGCGTGAGGCACAGCAGCGGCAGGAACGGCAGGCGCCGTACAGTAAGCGTCAACATGGGTTCCAGCACCTTCCCCTGATTCCTTGGAGTTGCGCCGCCGCGGCGCCCTTGCCTGGTCACGGCTATCTTAGCGTGACTGTGCCCTGGCTCTGCGCCCGTCGCCATTCAACGACGCTGCGGATCAAACAGCCGCACATGCAGAAAACGTGAGTATACGCAGCGCGTTGACGGGTTCGGACCGCGGAGCCGCATTGGGTACGGAACACAATGCTTAGCGATCGCTTACATCGGCGGACATGACATATGTCGCGGACACACGGCTCAGCACGCCTTAGGGTAACTGCCGCTGCAGCGCCAGCTCTTCGCCGGCGTGCGCCAGTGATGTGGCGCTGATCGGCGTCACGGACTCGCCGCTACGCACGCGGATCTCCTGCCACAGCTGCCTGTACAGCAGCGCGGCATCGCTGCGCGGGGCGCTGGCGGCGAGCGGGGCGCGTCGTACGCTCATGCGTTCGATCTCGCTCCAATTGGGCACTTCGGTCGAGAGCGTCTGGGGAAACTGCGCCCGGGCGCTGGCGATGAGCTCACGGTGCAGCGCGCGGCGCCGATCCACCATGGAAAAGAACGGCAGCAGCGTGAGATCGCTCCAGCCCTCGCGCGCGATGAAGTCCTGCAGCTGGGCCAGCATGCGCAGCGACAGCGGTGCGGGCACGAGCGGCACGATCACCACGTCCGCCGCGCGCAGCACGTTCTCCGACAGCAGCGAGATGCCGGCGGGGCAGTCAAGGAACAGCGCGCCGTAGATCTCCCGCAGCGAGCGGCTCATCTTCAGTAAGCGCTCGGTGGGGTGACGCCGTTGCGCCAGGTGCACGGCGAAGTTGCGGTAGGAGAAGTCGGCCGGCAGCAGGTCAAGTCCGGGGTAGCCGGTGGCAACGATCAGCTCCGGCAGCTCGCGCTTGCCGGCCAGCAGTTTCTTCGCCGAGGCTTGCTGCTGCTCCTCGCCGCGCAGCGCGTAGGTGGCGCCGCCCTGCGAGTCGAGATCCCACAGCAAAGTGGCGCAGCCGTCCGCCGCGCTCAGAGTAGGCAAGATTGACCGCGGTGGTGGTCTTACCGACGCCGCCCTTGATGTTGGTGATCGCATAGATGCGCACGCGGCGAGCATACGCTTTCCTGCGCGCCGGGCGAAAAACCCGCTGCGAAGGCTAGAGGCCCGATGCGCGCAGGCGGTTGCGGACCAGCACGGCGAGATGCCCGATGAGCAGGCCCGCGCTCGCGATGAAGGAGGTGACGATCAGTTCCATGATGCAAATTCCAGTCGATCCATAACGGGCGCGCAGTGTATGCGGACCCGATGAACGAGTAATGAACCAGGACCGGAAATGGCGACGCTCGAGCCAGGATTCAAGGCCCGCAGTTCTTGGAAAGTGCCCTGGGTCTCACCCTTAAGGGAGAGATACAGCGCCCCTGTTAGGTGATGGAGCCGGGCTTGCGCAGCATCTTGCCGATGTCGGCGACGTGGTCGGTCTCGGCGGCAATCTGGGCGCGCGCGTATTCCTCGAGCATGATGTTGCGCCCTTCGACCAGGCCCATGAGCTTGTGGTACTGCGCCAGGCCCTCTTCCTCGTGCGCCAGCGCCTCGCGCAGAATCTCATCGATGTTGTGCTTGTGGGTCTCGAGCAGCGAGCCGAGTTTGAGTGATGGATGACCGCCCAGGCTCGTGATGTGCTCGCCGGCACGCACCGCATGCGCCTGTGACTCATCCGCCTGAGTGCGCAGCCAGGCGACGATCGGAATGCGGTTGTGGCCGAACACCATGAAACTGTAGTGCAGGTAGCGCACCAGGCCTGCGAGCTCAAGCTCGAGGATGTGGTTGAGCGTTTCGACGACTGTGGCGGTTTCTGTCTTGTTGAGTTCGGCGCCCATGAGGTACTCCGCGGTGTGGCCGGCAGACGGGATCTTAAGCCCTTCGTGTGGTGTATCGTACACGCTTGAGCAGGCGCGGCACGGGAGCGGCGAGCATGAGCGACTTCTACGACATCGCGGTTCCGAAGATCGACGGCACGCCGGACCTGCTTGGCCCCCTGCACGGCAAGGTGGCCCTCGCCGTCAACGTCGCCAGCAGATGCGGACTCACTCCGCAGTACGAGGGACTCGAGCAGCTGCAGCGCGAGCTGGCGGCCGAGAATTTCACTGTCATCGGCTTTCCCTGTAACCAGTTCGCAGGCCAGGAACCCGGCAGCGCCGCAGAGATTGTGAGTTTCTGCCGCACCACCTACGGGGTGAGCTTTCCGCTCAGTGAGAAGCTCGAGGTCAACGGACCCGAGCGTCATCCGGTCTACCGGTTCCTGACAGACGCCGCGACCGGCATCGAGGGTGACATCTCCTGGAACTTCGAGAAGTTCCTCATCGGGCGCGACGGCAAGGTGCTCAAGCGCTACCCGCCGACGGTCAAGCCGGAGGACCGCGGATTGATGCAGGATATTGCCGACGCGCTCTGAAGCGCGCGCCTGCCGAGAAGCACGTGGCGCAGTTCGAGTTCGCGATCCTCGGCGCCGGTGCCATGGGCTCGATCGTGGGCGCGCACCTGACGCGCGCCGGCCATGAGGTGGCGATGCTGGCGCGCGGCGCGCGCGCCCAACAGCTGCGCGAGCGCGGCATCACCATCAGCGGTCTGAGCGATTTCAGCACGACAGTTACCACGGTGAGCGACCCGCGGCTTCTCACCGGTGCCAGTACGCTGATCGTCGCGACCAAGACCCCCGGCACCGCGGAGGCCTTGCAGGCCCTCAGGCACGTGCCGTTCGAGAACGCGCTGTCGATCCAGAACGGCCCGCTCAAGAACGAGATACTGACGCGTGCCTTCGGTGCGGCGCGCGTACTGGGTGCGCTCGCCGACACCAGCGGGGAGCTGCGGCCCGACGGGCAGGTGCTCTTCACCCGCAACGTCAACATCATGGTGGGCGAGCTGCCCGGCGGCGAGAGTGAGCGCGCCCAGCGCATCGCGCGGGCGCTCGATGACTCCGGGGTACGCGCCGCGGCGAGCGCGCACATTCTGACGCTCGAATGGTCGAAGTTCTGTTCGTGGGTGGGCCTGATGTCGCTGGCCGTGACCACGCGTGCGCCGACCTGGAAATACCTCTCGGATCCGGATTGCGCACTGCTGCTGGTGCGCCTGGTACGCGAAATGGGCCGCCTCGCTGCGGCGCTCAACATCGAACTGAGCGACCGCGCGATTCTGCCGACGGCGAGCCTGTGTGCGGGCAGCGAGAGCGAAGCGGTGGCGATTATCACCCGCACCGGCGCGCAGTATCGCGTCAATGCCCCGCAGCACCGTATGTCGGCGCTGCAGGACGTGGAGGCAGGGCGGCGGCTGGAGGTCAATGAAACGCTGGGATATGCGCTCGAGAGATCGCGCGACCTCGGGCTCGAGCTGCCGCTGCTCGAGTGTTTCCGGCGGCTGATCGGCGCCATCGACCGCCTCGCGGCGAGCGGCGCTTGAGGCCCGCCGTCAGCGCGGCGCCCGTTGGGCGGATGACCGGCGCAGTGGTATTCTCCCCGCCCCTTTTTTCGCGTCGCATGAGCGGCGGCCTCGTGCCACCGTCCCGGTGGTGTCCACCCAACCGCACAGGATTCCCATGAGCATCGCGCAGGATCAGGTCGTCAGCATCCACTACACGCTTCGCAACGATGCGGGGGAAGTTCTCGACAAGTCCGCGCAGGGCGAGCCGCTCACCTATCTGCACGGTCACGGCAATCTGATCCCAGGCCTGGAGCGCGAGCTGGCCGGTAAGCAGACCGGCGACAGACTACAGGTGAAGATTGCACCGGCGGATGCCTACGGCGAATACGACAAGGCGTTGGTGCAGCGCGTGCCGCGACGCGCCCTGAAAGGCGTGCCAGAGGTGCGCGTTGGCATGCGCCTGCAGGCCCAGACCGAGCACGGGCCGCGCGCCGTCACCGTGACGCAGCTGACCGGTGACCTCGTGACCCTCGACGGCAATCACCCGCTCGCCGGCCAGAATCTGAACTTTGAGGTCGAGGTGGGTGAAGTGCGCGCCGCGACGGGCGAGGAGCTCGAGCATGGCCACGTCCACGGACCGCACGGCCATCATCACTGAGCCGGCGGGGGCGACTCGCGCGCGCTCAGGCGCGTAAACTCCCGACTAAAGGTGTCCACGCGTTCCAGATACTGTCGCGGATCGTGATCGCCGCAGCGCTGTCCGGGACTGAAGCGAAACCCGCGCCGCGCATAGAGCGCTGCCGCTCCCGCCCCGCACAGGTGAACCACCGCCGCAAGATGCTCGATCTGTTCGCCGCGCGCCGCGATGCCTCGGGGCGGCGTCTCAAGGATGCCCGCCACCTTCAGCTCCAGATCCGCCGCGGTCAGTTCGATGGCATCACCGGGCAGCACGCGCAGGTACAGCCGGTTGAACCAGCAAGAGTGCCAGTCATTCCAGGGCCCCTCGTGAATCAGCTGATGCGCATGGACACACCAGTGGCGTGCCTCCTGGAACGTGGGGTCGGTGATCTGGTACATGCCGACCGCGCTCGAGGCGGGGTGGTAGAAATTGAAAGGCGCGGCGGCCCAGCTCCAGCGCCAGTAGGTGCGTACCAGGGGATTGCCGGAACCCTCTACCTGTGCGAGTGCCGCCAGCAATTCGGCGCTGATGTGAGTGGTCGCGTAGCGACGAAACAAGTCGCCGTAGGCATGCCAGGTCTCCTCGGGGGTCTTGTAGAGCACTCCGCTCACCGGGAAGAACAGCTCGGTGGGCTTGCGAATCACCTGGTAGGCGAAATTGGTGGCCACCAGCACGATCGCTGCGCACACCACATAGAGGGCGACCCGGATCGGGGCAAGTGCCCGAGCCCGGCCGCCGCTAACCCGGCGCGGCCGCGCCGGGCGCCGGCGCGTGGCACGCCGCCGCCGCGCCACTAGCCGCCCTGCGCTGCACGCGCGTGCGCCCGTGCACTAACATGGGATCTAAACTGGCAGCCGGTCGAGGAGAATCCTGTGTCGCGTGACGTCGTCGAAGTTGAGACCGGCCCTAACCCCACGGCGAGTGTGATATGGCTGCACGGCCTGGGGGCCGACGGACATGACTTCGAGCCGCTCGTTCCCGAACTCGTCTCCGCGGGTGAGCGCGCACTGCGTTTCGTGTTCCCGCACGCGCCGGTGCGGCCCGTGACCCTCAACAATGGATATGCCATGCGCGCTTGGTACGACATCGCCGCCCTCAGTCGCGGTGCGCCCCAGGACGAGGCCGGCATCCGCGCTTCACAGGCGCGCATCGCAGACCTGATCAGGCGTGAGAACGAGCGCGGCGTCGCCAGCGCACGCATCGTGCTCGCCGGGTTCTCGCAGGGTGGCGCGATGGCGCTGTTTGCCGGCACCCGTTATCCGGAGAAGCTCGCCGGCCTCATGGGTCTGTCGTGCTACCTGCTGCTGGCCGCGAGCCTCGCAAGTGAGCGCAGCACGGCCAACGAGACAACGCCGATATTTCTGGCGCATGGGTTGCAGGATCCGGTCGTGGCCCCGGTGCTGGGCACGGAGGCGCACCGGCAGCTCGAGGCCGCCGGCTATCAGGTGGAATG
The DNA here is from genome assembly GCA_963743625.1 of uncultured Pseudomonadota bacterium. Classification (GTDB taxonomy): domain Bacteria; phylum Pseudomonadota; class Gammaproteobacteria; order Steroidobacterales; family Steroidobacteraceae; genus 13-2-20CM-66-19. The sequence goes on from CAVUQM010000012.1 coordinate 115,627, forward strand.
GCATGCCTACAGCATGCCTCACTCCGTGTGCCCGCAAGAAGTTGCCGACATTGCCGCCTGGCTGCGGCGAGTGCTCTAGAAGCCAGAGGGCTGCGGGCACCTGGCACCCGGTGGCTTCAGGCCGCCCCTAACATTCAGGGCGGCCACAGGCCCATCGGGGCGGCCCTCCGTGGCCGCGCACCGACAGGTTCTCGGGAGGGACTCTAGTGCCGTCCCTGGCCCTCGTGCCCACCGTGTGTCTCGTGAGGCTCGTGGCCACCCTGGGGGTGCCCCGGGGCAGCCCCGGGTTCGCGGCCCGCGCCGGGGTACGCGCCCTGCGGGGCGCCGCCGGGCGGGTGAGCCGCATACGCCTGCTGCGGGTTGTGCGGCTGCTGCGCAGTGTGGGGCGACAGCGCGGTGTTGCCGGGGGACCCCGGACCACCGCCGCGCGCGGCCACGACGCCGTGTCCGCTGAAGGCACCGGGACGCGCCGTGGCAGCGATGGCCGGATGGCCCCCGTTCATCGAGGCGCGCAGCGACTCATCGTTGCGGGCCATGCTCACGTGGGTACGCTGTTCGCGGGTCAAGGCAGCGTGCGGCTCCTGCGCCGCGGACAGTTCCGCAGGCGTCGGCCGCGCCACGATGCCACCGGCACCCCCGTTGAAGCTCACGCGGTTCACACGCCCCGCATTCACCACGGTGCGCGTGTAGACATTGGTGACGTTGACGGTACGCACGTTGTTGACCGTGGTGTTGTACATGAACTGATTGCCGCGCCAGTAACCGCCCTCATAACCAACGCCGCCGTATCCGAAACCGTAGTTCACACCGCCGTAAAAACCGATGTGCGGCCCCCAGTAGCCGCCGTGCCACAGGTACGCACCGTTGGACCAGCCCCAGTACCCCGGCGTCCACAGCACTCCCGCCGACGGGGGCATGACCCAGGTACCGGGCACCCAGTAGTAGCCGCTCGGCGCCCAGGACCAGTAGCCCGGAGTCCAGAGATACCCGGGAGCCGGGATCGCAGGCTGCACGTAAACCGGCAACGCCGGAGGTGCGATGTTCACCGAGACGCCGACGCTGACTCCCGCCTCTGCCGCGAGCGGCACAAACGCCAGCAGCAGTGCTGCAATCAGGCCGCGAAACAGGTTACGCATGGTATGGACTCCTTCATTGTCACGTTGACGCAGCCACACTGAACCGCGGCTGAATTCGCAGGTGTCTGTGGGTTACGACAAGGGCGCGCCTGGCTCCGTGTTGCCCAGTGCAACGCGTTAGCGACAGGGGCGTTGACGCCAAGGCCTCAGTGCGTCGGTCAGAACCAGCTGTAGTTGAAACTGACGCTGACGCGCTCGGTGACCCGGGGATTGGAGGCCACCTCGTGACGCAGCCAGCTTTCAAACAGCACCAGCTGACCGGAGCGTGCCGGCAGGATCACCCACGCTCGATTGGCGCGCGTGGCGCGGCTGACGCGCGGCGGCGCGGCCATGAAGCGCTCCAGACGCGGGTCCTCAAACTTGATCCCCGGCGCCCCCTGCGGTGCCTGCACGTAGTATGTACCGCTGATAGTTGCCAGCGGATGCAGGTGCAGGCCATGCGCAGCGCCCCGGCCCATGATATTCACCCAGCAGTCCGTCATCGCCAGCCGCCGGCCGCGCAGATCGAACTCGAGCGCGCGCGTGAAACGGGCAACGTGGCGATCGAGCTCGTGCTCCAAGGCCACGAAGGTGGGCGACAGCGTGTGCATGCGGTGCGCGGAGCTATAGGAGGTGTAGCCGGCCGGGTAATTTCGCGCTGACCAGCGTCGTCCGGCGTCATCGTCGCCGCGCAGGGCGCGGCACTCGCGCAGCAGGCGCCGGTTGAGCGCGCGCCAGTTACGCTGATTGAGCCCGGCCTGGTAGATCTGCGTCGGGAAGAACTGTTGTATGGCCATGATTCACGCCGAAGTATGCGGTGCACCGGGGAAGTGGTCTATGATTCCGCTCCTTTCCTCATCGCTGCACGGAGCGCTGCATGGCAGTCGCTAAATTCCCCCCGGAACTGAGTTCTGCCCCGCCCCACGCAGGCACGGCCGCGGTTATTCCGCACTCGATCGGCGGCCGCCCCGTCGCCGGCGGCGGCCCGCGACTGCCAGTATTCAATCCGGCCACCGGGGCGATCGCGCGTGAGGTAGCACTTGCCACGACGGCGGACGTCGAGGCTGCCGTGGCCAGCGCGCGCGCGGCGCAGCCGGCGTGGGCGCAGATGCCGGCCGTGCGGCGCGCACGCGTGCTTTCGGCGTTTCTTGGGCTCCTGAACGAGCAGCGCGATGCCCTCGCCGCCCTCATCACCGCCGAGCACGGCAAGGTGTTCAGCGACGCGCAGGGCGAGGTGACGCGCGGCATCGAGATCGTGGAATTCGCCTGCGGCATCCCGCAGCTACTGAAGGGCGACTTCACCGACCAGGTCTCCACCGGCATCGACAACTGGACGCTGCGCCAGCCCCTCGGAGTAGTGGCCGGCATCACCCCGTTCAACTTTCCTTGCATGGTGCCGTGCTGGATGTTCCCGCTGGCGCTCGCGTGCGGCAACGCCTTCGTGCTGAAGCCGAGCGAGCGCGACCCGTCCGCTGCCGTGCTCATGGCGCGCCTGCTGTCACAGGCCGGGATTCCGGACGGGATCTTCAACGTGGTGCAGGGCGACAAGCTCGCCGTGGATGCGCTCCTGGATCATCCCGAGGTACGCGCCGTGAGCTTCGTCGGCTCAACCCCGATCGCGCAACACATCTACCAGCGCGGCGCCCAGCACGGCAAGCGCGTGCAGGCATTGGGCGGCGCCAAGAACCACATGGTGGTGATGCCCGACGCCGATCTCGAGCAGGCGGTCGATGCGCTCATCGGCGCCGCCTACGGCTCGGCGGGCGAACGTTGCATGGCCATATCGGTCGCGGTCCTGGTGGGCGATACGGCCGACAGGATGCTGCCGCAGCTCACCGCCCGCGCCCGCGAGCTGCGCGTCGCCAACGGCATGCAGCCGGATACGGAGATGGGGCCGGTCATCACGCGCGCCGCCGTGGAGCGGATCCACGGCTACATCGAGGACGGGGTCGCAAGCGGTGCCGAACTGCTGGTGGACGGCCGCCGCCTCAGCGTGCCGGGGCACGAGAACGGCTTCTGGGTGGGCGCCACCCTGTTCGATCACGTAGAGCCGCAGATGCGCATTTATCGCGAGGAGATCTTCGGGCCGGTGCTCGCCTGCGTGCGCGTGCCGGACTTCGCCGCCGCGGTGAATCTGGTGAACGCGCATCCGATGGCGAACGGTGTCGCCTGCTATACCCGCGATGGCAATATTGCGCGCGAGTTCGGGCGCCGCATCGAAGTCGGCATGGTGGGGATCAACGTGCCGATTCCGGTGCCGATGGCGTGGCACGGTTTCGGTGGCTGGAAGAGCAGTCTGTTCGGCGACATGAATGCCTACGGCGAGGAAGGCGTGCGCTTTTACACTCGGCAAAAGTCGATCATGCAGCGCTGGCCGGAAAGCACCCCCAAGGGTGCCGAATTCGCCATGCCGACCGCCAAGTAGTTGCGGGCGCTTCGGCGCTTCGCCGTCCCGGGTGACGCTGGATAGCCCCAGATTTTGAACTTCTGCGGCGCAGGCGCCTCATAACTGGGTCGCCGGCTGCTGTCGGTCGCTGCCTCACAAGGAACTCCCATCATGCGTCTAGTTGCTCCGTTGCTGTTGTGTGCGTTGCTGGCGGCCAGCGCGGGCGCACGTGCCGACGATCTGCTGGGGTTGTACGTGGGTGCCGGCGTCGGCCAGTCGCAACTTAAGCAGGACTATTGGCAGATTGACTCGCACACGACCGGCTGGAAGCTCCTCGCCGGCTGGCGCCCGCTCTCGTTTGTGGGTGCGGAACTCGACTACGCCGATCTCGGCAGCAAGAGCGTCAACTACCTCGGCAGCTTCGGCTTCACGCAGGTCTCGACCAAGGCTCGTGCCACGAGCTTGTACGCTGTCGGCTACCTGCCAGTGCCAGCACCGTGGCTCAGTCTCTACCTCAAAGGGGGTGCAACGCGCGTAACAGCCGATACCCACGGCGCCACCACCCCGGGAGGCTGTCCGGTCGGCCTGTCACCGTGCGGCCCAAATTACTTCAGCACAGACACAACCAGCACCAAGTTCGCCTGGGGCGCGGGGGGCGAGTTCAAGTTTGGTCTGCCGGGTGTCCGGGTCGAGTACGAGCGCCTGAACGGGCCGCAGGGCGATGACGCGCTGTTGTCCGTGGCCGCGACGCTCAATTTCTAGACTTGTCCTCAGCGGGCGGGAGCTGTGCCGAGAGGCCAGGTGCGCTGCCGGCCAGCACCCCCTGCAGTTGCGCCTCGTCCACGCCCCCGCACCATTTCGCGACCACGATGGTGGCAACCCCGTTACCCACCAGATTCGTGAGCGCCCGCGCCTCGGACATGAACCGATCAATGCCCAGGATAAGCGCCAGGCCCGCGACCGGTACGTGACCAACGGCCGAAAGCGAGGCGGCCAGCGTAATGAAGCCGCCTCCGGTGACAGCCGCTGCGCCCTTGGACGTCAACAGCAGCACGGTCAGCAGCGTCAGCTGATGCCAGATGTCCAGCGGCGTATTGGTCGCCTGCGCGATGTAGATGGCGGCCATGGTGAGGTAGATCGACGTGCCGTCGAGATTGAATGAATAGCCGGCCGGGATCACCAGGCCCACGATCGACTTGCGCACCCCTAGGTCTTCCATCTTGTGCAGCATGCGTGGTAGCACGGATTCGGACGAGGAGGTGCCGAGCACCACAAAGAGTTCCTCGCGGATGTAGCGGATGAAGCGCAGCACGGAGAAGCCGTGCAGCCGGGCGATGACACCCAGCACGCCGAGCACGAAGATCGCGCAGGTGAGATAGAAGCACCCCATGAGGCGGGCGAGCGCCAGCAGTGATTCGGCACCATAGCGGCCCACCGTGAACGCCATCGCGCCCAGCGCGCCAAGCGGGGCGAGCCGCATGACGTAGCCAACGATCCGGAAGAACACTTGGCCGGCCTCTTCCACAATCTGGAATAAGGGATTGGCCTTGCCCCCGACCGCGTGCAGCGCGAAACCGAACAGAATCGCGAGCAACAGTGTCTGCAGCACGTCGCCGCTCGCAAAAGCGCCGAAAAACGTCGCCGGAATGATGTTGAGAACGAAGTCGGTGACCCCGGGCAGGCTGCCGGCGGTGGTGTACTGAGCCACCGCATGCGCATCAAGCGTCGCCGGGTCGGCGTTCACGCCCACGCCAGGTCTGAGGAGGTTGACGATCACGAGCCCGATCACGAGCGCGAGAGTGGAAACCACCTCGAAGTACAGCAGCGCGAGCCCCCCGGCCTTGCCGACCTCCTTGAGCCGCGCCATGCCGGCGATGCCGGTGACCACCGTGCAGAAGATGATCGGGGCGATGAGCAGCCGGATCAGCTTGATGAAGCCGTCCCCCAGGGGCTTGAGCTGCTGCGCAAACTGCGGGAACAACACGCCCAGCGTGACGCCGATCGCGATCGCGACCAGCACCTGTACGTACAAGGACCGCCAGCTGACGCGGCGCATGCTGCCCTCTGTCCGACGCTGGCTGCAGCCGCAGCCGCCGAGGCCCTAGCCTACCGCGTTTTGGGCGTGGTGCGCCGTTAGGACACCTTGTGGAACTGCTGCTCCTCGGTGCTGCCCGTTAGTGCCGTGATCGAGGAGGTACCGCCCGCTACGGTCTGCGTCACCGCATCGAAGTAGCCGGCGCCGACCTCGCGCTGGTGCTTGGTCGCCGTGTAGCCCTGGGTTTCGGCGGCGAATTCGGCCTGCTGCAGCGTCACGTAGGCGCTCATGTGCTGCGTCTTGTAGCCGCGTGCCAGCTCGAACATGGAGAAGTTCAGCGCATGAAAGCCGGCGAGGGTGATGAACTGGAAGCGGTAGCCCATGGCTCCCAGCTCGCGCTGGAACTTCGCGATCTGCGCATCATCGAGCTTGCGCTTCCAGTTGAAAGACGGCGAGCAGTTGTAGGCCAGCAATTTGCCGGGAAGCGCGCATGGATGCCTTCGGCGAACTCGCGCGCCTCCTCGAGATCGGGCTTGGCCGTCTCGCACCACACGAGGTCCGCGTAGGGGGCGTAGGCCAAGCCGCGTGCAATCGCCTGCTTGAGCCCCGCCTTCACATTGAAGAACCCCTCCGAGGTCCGTCCCTTGGAGGCATCGATGAAGGCACGGTCGCGCTCGTCCACGTCGGCGGTAAGCAGCGTCGCACCCTCAGCATCGGTGCGCGCCACGAGCACGGTGGGCACGTTGCTGACGTCCGCCGCCAGGCGCGCGGCGAGCAGCTTATTGATCGCCTCCTGCGTCGGTACCAGCACCTTGCCGCCCATGTGGCCGCACTTCTTCGCGGATGACAGCTGATCCTCGAAGTGCACGCCGGCAGCCCCGGCGTCGATCATCTGCTTCATGAGCTCGAAGGCGTTCAGCACCCCGCCGAACCCGGCCTCGGCATCCGCCACGATCGGCTTCAGCCAGTCGATAGAGTCATCGCCTTCAGCGTGGTGGATCTCATCGGCGCGGCGCAGCGTATTGTTGATCCGCCGCACGACCGCCGGCACCGAGTCGGCCGGGTACAGCGACTGGTCCGGATACATCTCGCCGGAGAGGTTGGCATCTCCGGCCACCTGCCAGCCGGAGAGGTAGATCGCATCGAGCCCCGCCTTGACCTGCTGCATCGCCTGGTTGCCGGTGAGAGCGCCCAGCGCATTCACGAACGGCTTTTCGTTCAGGTAGCGCCACAGCTTCTCAGAGGTCAGGCGCGCTATGGAGTGCTCCACCGCTATGGTGCCACGCAGCCGCACGACGTCCTTGGCATCGTAGCCGCGCTCGACGCCGCGCCAGCGCGGGCTCTCGCGCCAGGTGCGCTGCAGTTCTTCAGCCGTGGGCAGGGATTTCGCAGCACTCATGCTATGGCCTCGATTGGTGTGAATCCGAAAAAGATCTAAGTGAGGAGCTCGTACGCCGGCAGCGTCAGAAACTCGTCGAAGGTGTCGCTCTTGGTCATCTGCTCGAAGAGCCGCGCGGCGGTCGGAAACACGCCGTGCGTGAGGCGGCTGGCGCCGACCTCCATGTGAATGCGGTCAAGTTCCGTGCTCATCAGGCGGTCGAAGCGCTCGACCGTGATCGGCTGACCGTCGCTGGTGCGCGCGCCGTGCCGCAGCCACTGCCACAGCTGCGCGCGGCAGATCTCCGCGGTGGCCGCATCCTCCATCAGATGATAGAGCGGCACGCAGCCGTTGCCGCGCAACCACGCCTCGAGGTACTGCACACCGACGCGGATGCAGCCGCGCAGCCCGGCCTCGGTAATTTCCCCGTCGGGCACCTTCAGCAGATCCAGTTCACCGACATTGACGTCGGCGCGGGTCACGCTGAGCTGGTTGGGGCCCTTCATGACCGAGTCGAAGGCCTCGCGTGCAATCGGCGCCAGCCCGGGATGGGCGATCCAGGTGCCGTCGTGGCCGGCATGCGCTTCGCGCAGCTTGTCGGCGCGCACGCGCGCCATCGCCGCCTCGTTGGCCGCCGGGTCATCCCGGATGGGGATCTGTGCGGCCATACCGCCCATGGCGTGCGCCCCGCGGCGGTGGCAGGTCTTGATGAGGAGGTCGACGTACGACTTCAGGAAGTGCCGGTCCATCGTCACGGTGGCGCGATCCGGGAGCACGAAGTCCGGGCGATTGCGAAACTTCTTGATGAAACTGAAGATGTAATCCCAGCGGCCGCAGTTCAGGCCCGCGGAGTGTTCGCGCAGCTCGAACAGGATCTCGTCCATTTCGAAGGCCGCGAGAATCGTCTCGATCAGCACGGTGGCCTTGATCGTGCCGCGCGGCATTCCCAGGGCCTCCTGGGCGGCCACGAACACCTCGTTCCACAGGCGCGCCTCGAGATGGCTCTCCATCTTCGGCAGGTAGAAATACGGCCCCGTGCCGCCGCGCGCCAGCGCTTCGTGGTTGTTGGCGAGGAACAGGGCGAAATCGAACAGCGAGCCGGAGACGACCTCGCCGTTGATGCGCACGTGCTTCTCCGGCAGATGCCAGCCGCGCGGACGCACGATGAGCGTCGCGGTCTGCGCGTTCAGCCGATACACCTTGCCGGTGCCGCTGTCCTCGAAACTGATGGTGCGCCGGATGGCGTCCGCCAGGTTCACCTGCCCGCGGATGATGTTGTCCCAGGTCGGCGAACAGGAGTCCTCGAAGTCGGCCATGAAACAGCGCACCGGCGCGTTCAGGGCGTTGATGACCATCTTGCGGTCAACGGGGCCGGTGATCTCAACGCGCCGGTCGGTCAGGTCCTTAGGCACCGGGGCGATGCGCCACTCGCCGGCGCGCACCTCGGCAGTGCGCGTGAGAAAGTCCGGCAGCGCGCCGTCATCGAGCTGGATCTGACGCTCCTGGCGTGCGTTCAGGAGCTCCAGGCGCCGCGCATTGAAGCGCCGGTGCAGGCTCGCCAGGAGTTGCAGGGCGAGCGGCGTCAGCACTTCCTCGGAGCGCTCAACCGGCTGACCCAGGATCTCCACCTTCGGTCCGGCCGGGTCGCGCGAGTACACCTGTCCTTGGGTCTGAGCGTTCATGGCAGCCTCAATATACGGCCATCGCCGATGAAATTTGACTGTAGAAACTTCACACTGTTAATTTCACAACTCGGGTCCACTGACCGGAGGCGGTTCAACATATGCCGCAGCTGCTGCGCAAGGGTCATTTTCTCGGCGCCAAGCTGCGCGCGCTGCGCAAGGCCAACGGACTGACCCTCGAGGAGCTCTCAGTACGCTGCGTGCAGCGCGATGCCGCGGTGGGCCCTTCCGTCTCATACCTCAGCATGATCGAGAGTGGCAAGCGCACGCCCTCGAGCGCGCTTCTCGGGCTGCTGGCGGCGGTGTTCCAGCGGCCCATGGCCTGGTTCCTGGACGAAAGCGCCAACCTCGAGCTTGCGCCGTCGGCCCCGGGCCAGGCGGCGGCACGCGTGCCGCTGGAACCGGCGTTCCTCTTCTCGAAGACGCTGCTGCAGGCGGCCATTCCGGAGCTGCTGGCGCAGACCGGCACCAGCGGGCGGCAGTTTGCGCACCTCCTGATCCGCTCCCACCAGGAGCTCTCGCGCAACGATTTTCCGGACCTGGAGCGCGCCGCAGACCAGGTGAGTGAACGGCGCTTCCCGCTCACCGTGGAGGACCTCACGCGCCTGTGCCGCCGCCACGGACTGGAGATCCGCTGGTTCGAGCGCAAGCCGCTCTTGGCGCGCGACAAGAACCGCGAGCTGCGCAGCATGGTGCGCTCCTTCTTCGAGCCACCGCGCGTCATCTATGCCAACCGGGCCCTGCAGGCTGACCCGGCGCGACTGAAATTCGATCTGGCTGCGCACATCGCGCACAAGGTGCTGCATGGAGGCGATGGGCTAAAGTCCGCGCACGCCACCGGCGGGGAAATGGGCGGCAGTCCCGAAGGAGGCTCGTCCGCCATCGGCATGAACGCGCAGGACGTGCTGCACGCCTGGCGCGACTTCGAGTGCAGCTTCTTCGCCGGCGCGCTGCTGGCCCCCCGCGTGCCCTTCCGGCGCTTCCTCGCGCGCGAGCGCCATCGGGTGGAGGCGGGAGCCAAGCTCGAGCTGACGCCCGCGGTGGTCATGCGGCGCATGACCAAGGTGTCCTCCTACCCGTATTGGCACTTCTTCGACGCCTACCCGCCCGGCTACCTGCGCGCGGTATATCGCGGTAACGGCATCCCGCTGCCCTGGGGCAACCTCGCCCAGGTGAGTGACCCGTGCCCGAACTGGGCCGTGTTCCGCATGATCGACGGTGAGCATGGACTCAGTGGCTCGCAGATCTCGGTACTGCGCGACGGGCAGCGCTCGCTCCTGTACTGCTGCCACTCGATCCGCGTACACGACATGGCCGGCAACCCGCACGTGCTCTCCGTCGGCGTCGATCTCGCGCCCGCGCTCGCCACGCACAGCGTGGCGAGCGAGGCGGTGGTGGATGCGATCTTGCGCGAGTGCCTGCACCGCCGCGGCGAGGCGCGCATCCCCAAGGCCGCCGCCCAAGTGCTGGCCGCCGTTGCCCACGTGCTCAACATCGCCTGGATCGAGGATGCGCTCGCGCACCCGGCGCGCATCATCTGCCCGCGCAGCAGCCACTGCCCGCGCCCGGAACGCTGCGAAGGAGCGCGGCCCTCGCGGGCGCGCGAGATCGCCGACGTGCGCGACGAGATCCTCGGCCGCGAGACGTGATGGCATAAGATTGCCCCTCCCCCGCCAGGAAAGCCGCGCCCATGTCAGTTCGTCCGCACCACATCATCCCCCTCGCCGCACTCCTGCTCGCCACGGCATGGCCCGTCCTCGCCGCCGCTGTGGATTTCGCCACCGAGCAGGCGAATGTGCTGGCGTGGCGGCAGCAGCGCTTTGCGTCCCTCACCGGGGACTCCGGCTGGCTGACGCTCGCGGGCCTGTTCTGGCTGAGCGACGGCGATAACTCCTTCGGCAGCGGTTCGGGCAATGACCTGGTTCTCAACAATGCCGCGCTCGCCGACACCGCCGGTTCCTTCGACCTGGAGGGCGGTGCGGTGACGTTCTCCGCGCAGCCCGACGGCGGGGTGACGCTGAACGGGCAGCAATTCGATACCGTGGCGCTCAAGAGCGATGCCGGCGGCGATCCGACCGTGCTCGCGAGCGGCACGTTACGCTTCTTCGTGATCGAGCGCGCCGGCAAGCTCGGGGTGCGTGTGCGCGACCTCAACAATCCGCGGCGACTTGAGTTCCGCGGGCTCCAGTACTTTCCGATCAGCACTCACTGGGTCGTGAACGCCCACTTCCTACCCTACCGGCCCGGCAAGCGCATCCGCATCATCAACATCCTCGGCATGGAAGAGGACGACGTCTCCCCGGGGGCGGTGGTTTTTACCCGCAACGGCCGCACCTTCAGACTGGATACGGTGCTCGAGAGCAGCGGTGACCAGGAGCTCTTCATCATGCTAGCCGACGCCACCAGTGGCACTGAGACCTACGGCGGCGGTCGCTTCCTCTACGTCCCGCTGCCGGTCGGCAATACGGTGCAGCTGGACTTCAACAAGGCCTTCAACCCACCCTGCGCGCTCAGTGACTTCGCCACCTGCCCGTTGCCGCCGCCGCAGAACCGCCTGCCGCTGCGCATCACCGCCGGTGAACTGAAGTACGCCGGCGGCGCCGGGCACGACCAATAAACGCGCGGTGGCGTCCCGTTGTCCCGCGCCCCCTGGTAGCGCGAGCACCCGGGCCTTGGACCCCGGCGGGAGCGAGGCGGCGCCCGGGCAGCAGTGCCGGGCCTGGCCGGTTCGCGGCATTCGGGGAATCCGGCAGACACTTCGGCCCCGGCAATCGCTGGATGATGAATTTCCGCATACGCGATGTGGCGGCCGTGGCCGCGCAGCTGCGAATGACCATCGATATCGATGCGCAGCCATATCGCACGACCCGCAAGGCAATCCGATCGAGTGGGCGGGAGCTGCGTTAGGGCGTGAAACGCGCTTCAGCCCGAGCCGTTGCGGTGCGCGAGCGCCGCACGGATCCGCTGTGAAATGCGCAGGCGCGTCGCGGCGCTTAAGCTCGCCGCGCCCGCGGCCGCCTGCGCGCGATAGGCCAGAGCGCTGGCGGCGGCCTGCGCGCTGGCGGAAGCCGTCGCCGAGGCGAAGAACACATCCGTACTCACGCTCGTCGCACCCTGATTGGTCTGCGCATAGAGCGGCTGGAAGATGACGCCGTTGTTCATCAGGCCCTGATAGTCGCCGAGGAAATAGCCCTCAGCGGTGTCCGGGGCCAGCTGCAGGTCAAAGGGCCCGCTCAGGTGCGTCTCGGTAAAGGTCTTGCCGTCGGCGGAGGTAACCATCCACGCATCGGTGAGCAGCGCCGTTTTCAGATAATGGGCGTTGCGCAGGTCGAAGTAGGTCACGGCAATGACCCCGGCCGCACTCACGTTCAGTGTCGGAGTGAAAGCCTGGACGGCGGTGTCACCATTTACCTCGACCGGGGCTGACCAGGTCGCGCCGTTGTCGCTCGAGGAGCTCAGGGCAATACCATCGTGGTCGCCGTTGGAGAAGCGCGCGTCCTGCCAGGCCACGTAGATCGTGCCCGTCGGACCCAGGGTTGCGCTGAAGAGCAGTACGCTGTCGCGCACGTTGCCGCCATTGGGATCTGTCGTACCCACGCCGAGCATGTCCGCAACGCTCACCGGCGTCGCCGACCAAGTCGTGCCATGGTCTGTGGACATGATCGCCTTCAAATGCGAGGAGGCAGTGCCGTCGGCGCCGGTGTCGATCTCGTTGAACAGGTCGACGAGCGTGTCGTTGGGCGTGACCAGGATGATGTTGTTGATGGTCTGATTGTTTGTGCCGGGATCATAGATCGAGCGCGCCGGCTGCCAGGTCGAGTTGGCATTTGCCGTCAGTGCGAAATAGGACGGCCCGCTGTTCTGCGAGATCAGCCGGTCCCACACGGCATACACGAAGTTGTTGTCGTTCGGATCGGCGGTGATCGAGCCCTTGTCGTTGAAGAAGGTCGCGCCGTCCTGGATGAGCGCGACCGGCAGCGACCAGTTGGAGCCCCCGTCGAGCGACTGCGACACCAGCATGGCGCTGGAGGAGCCGCTGGTGAGCACGCCGCCCGTGAAGGCCAGCGCCAGCGCGTAGGCCACGCCATTGGGCGAGAAGGTGATCCAGGCATTGCTGGCGCGCGCGTAGTTGCCGGCGTTGCTGTCATTGCCGCCGGCGCAGCGCGAGAAGAACGGTGCGTTGCTCAGGGTCCAGGAATTGCCGCCGTCAAAGGAGGCCGCCACTCCGATTGCCTGGGAGCCCCCGCTCGACCAGCGGTTCTGCTGCCAGGTCGCAATCAGGTTGGAGCTGCTGGCGGGACTGACCGCGATCTGTGGCTCGACCGCCGCTGCGCTGTAGAGCGTGCCACTGGCGGTCACGCCGTCGCAGTTGGGTGTCAGGGAGGTCGGCTGCGAGATCCTCAGCTGCGGCACCGCCGTATAAGCCGGCGGACCGTTAGCGGGCCCGAGATTGCCGTCGCTGCCGCCGCAGGAGCCGAGCATTCCAAGAACGAGTGCGGCGCCGGTGGTGCGCGTGCTGCGCAGGCGGTGCGTTGTGTGCATGATCTTGCGGCCCGCGGCGCCCCTCACGGGCTCATGAAAATCGTCGCCGGATGCTCCAGGGACTCCTTGAGTGCCTGAATCATGGCCGCGGCATCGTAGCCGTCGACGAAGCGATGATCGAACGAGGAGGACAGATTCATCGTCAGGCGCACGGCAATCGCGCCGGCGATCACTACCGCACGCTCGATCGCGCGGTTCACGCCGATGATCGACACCTCCGGGGCGTTGATGATCGGGGTACTGGCGATACCACCGAGCTTGCCCAGGCTCGTGATCGTAATGGTCGAGCCACTGAGCTCCTCGCGCTTGGCCTTATTGCTGCGCGCCGCCTCGCTGACCCGCCGCATCTGCGCGGCGAGTTCCCACAGTCCCAGCTCCTGGGCGTTGTGCACCACCGGCACCTTAAGACCTTCCGGGGTCTGCGTGGCAACGCCCAGGTGCACGGCCGAGTAGCGCACGATGACGCCACGTTCGGCATCGTAGTGGGCGTTGCACTGCGGAAAGTCTTTCAGCACGCGCACCAGAGCCAGGGCCAGAAACGGCAGGTAGGTGAGCGCCGCGGCGCCGGCCGGCACGTTGCGATTGAGGTGGCGCCGCAGCGACTCAAGCTCGGTTATGTCGAGCTCCTCCACATAGGCGAAATGCGGGATGTTGCGCTTGGCCTCGCTCATGCGCTGCGCGATGAGGCGGCGCAGGCCGATGACCTTGATCTCCTCGGTGGCTGCGGCGGGCGCACGGACATGGGGCACGGCCTTCGGAGGGCTGCGCAGCGCCGTCGGCGCCGTGCCGCGGCGGCCGACGTAAGCATCCAGGTCCTTCGGGACGATGCGTCCGTTGGGACCTGAGCCGGCGACCTGCTGCAAATCGATGCCGGCGTCGTGTGCACGCCGCCGGATGGCCGGTGACGTCGCCACGCGCCCGCCACGCACCGGTAGCGCGGTCGTTGCCGCCGCCCCGTTGCTGCCGGCGGCATGGGGCGCGGGGCGCGGCGCCACGGCCGGCGGCGGCGGCGCCGCAGGGGGGCTGCTTGCAGGGGGCTCAGCGCGCGCCGAGGGCGCGGCCGCAGCAGTTGCGGTCTCGATGACGATGAGTTCTGCCCCAACGGGCACCATGTCCCCGGGCGTGCCGGTGGTGGACACCACGCGACCCGCCACCGGCGCCGGCACCTCCACGGCTGCCTTCTCGGTCATCACTTCGACCAGCACGTCATCCTCGGCCACCGTATCGCCGGGCTTGACGCGCCAGTTGACGATCTCGGCCTCGACCGTGCCTTCGCCCAGATCGGGGAGCTTGAAAACGTAGTTACTCACTTCGACTCCATCACGAGCTTCAGGGCGGCGGCGATACGCGCCGGGCCGGGAAAATACTCCCATTCGAAGGCGTGCGGGTACGGCGTATCCCAGCCCGCGACGCGCTGGATCGGCGCCTCGAGATTCCAGAAGCACTGCTCCTGCACCGTGGCGACCAGCTCCGCTCCGTAACCGCCAAAGCGCGTCGCCTCGTGTACGACCACGCAGCGCCCGGTCTTGCATACGGAAGTGCACAGCGTGTCCACGTCGAGCGGCGCGATGGTGCGCACGTCGATGATTTCCGCATCCACGCCGGCCAGCCGCACGGCGGCCTCCGCCACATGCACCATGGTGCCGTAAGCCAGCACGGACACATCGCGTCCCTCGCGCACCACCTCGGCGCGCCCTAACGGCACGGTGAAATGGCCCTCGGGCACTTCCCCACGCGGGTGCATGGTCCACGGCGTTGCCGGCTTGTGCGGATCGCCGTCGAAGGGGCCGTTGTAAATGCGCTTGGGCTCAAAGAACACCACGGGGTCTTCGCCCTCGATCGAGCTGATGAGCAGTCCCTTGGCATCGTAGGGGTTCGAGGGCATCACCACCTTGATGCCGCACACGTGCGCAAAGAGCGCCTCCGGACTCTGTGAATGCGTCTGGCCGCCGCGGATGCCGCCACCGCAGGGCGTGCGGATGGTCACCGGCGCTGCGAACTCCCCCGCCGAGCGGTAACGCAGGCGCGCCAGTTCGCTCACGATCTGATCGAAACCCGGGTAAATGTAGTCGGCGAACTGAATCTCTGCCACGGGTTTGAGGCCGTTGGCCCCCATGCCGATCGCTGCCCCGATGATGCCGCCCTCGGCGATGGGAGTGTCCAGCACGCGGTGCTCGCCGTACTTGCGCTGCAGGCCTTCCGTGGCGCGGAACACGCCACCGAAGAACCCCACGTCCTCGCCGAGGATGACGACCCGCGGATCGCGCGCCAGCATCACGTCCATCGCCGAGTTCAGCGCCTGGACCATGTTCATGCGTGCCATGGTCAGCCCTTCTGCGCCAGTGGCGTACTGGCCGGACGCGCGGCGGCGCCGGAGTCCTTCAGTGCCCGCAGTTCCTCGCGCTCGCGCACCAGATTCGGCGGCATGTCCTTGAACACGTCCTCGAACATCGTCAGCGGGTCGAGCGAGGGGCCGCCGGACAAGGTGCCGTAAGTCTCCGCCTCCTTCCAACAGGCGGTGACATGTGCCTCGAGCTCCTTCTCGAGCTTGGCATGACGCTCCTCCGACCACTCCCCCAGCACGATGAGGTGCGCCTTCAGGCGCTCGATAGGATCCCCGAGCGGCCAGGAGCGCCACTCCTCTTTCGGGCGGTAGCGCGACGGGTCGTCGCTGGTGGAGTGTGCCGCCGCGCGGTAAGTCACATGTTCGATAAGCGTCGGGCCGCCGCTTTGGCGGGCGCGCTGCGCGGCCCACTGTGTGACCGCGTACACGGCGAGAAAATCGTTGCCGTCGATGCGGATGCCGGGCATGCCGTAGCCCGGCCCGCGCTGCGCGAAGGTCTTGTGTTCCCCGCCGGCGAAGCCCTGGAAGGTCGAGATGGCCCACTGGTTGTTCACCAGATTCAGGATCACTGGCGCCTGGTAGACGGCGGCGAAGGTCATCGCGTAGTGAAAGTCCGCTTCGGCACTCGAGCCCTCGCCGATCCAGCTGGCGGCGATGCGGTCCTCGCCCTTGATCGCGGCCGCCATCGCCCAGCCCACGGCCTGCGGGTACTGGGTGGCGAGGTTCCCGGAGATCGAGAAGATGTTGCCGCTGCCCCAGTGATACATGATGGGCATCTGCCGGCCTTTGCACATGTCGTGCGTGTTCGAGAGGCACTGGCACATGAGGTCGACGAGATTGCGGCCACGCACCACGTGCAGCCCCTGCTGCCGGTAGGACGGGAACAGCATGTCTCCCGGGGTGAGCGCCATGGCGGCGGCCACGGCCACCGCCTCCTCGCCCGTGGACTTGATGTAAAAGGAGATGCGGCCCTGGCGCTGTATCTTCTGCATGCGGTCATCGAAGAGCCGCGTCAGCAGCATGTGCCGCAGTGCCACCTGCAGCTCCTCGGGCTCCAGATGCGGGTTCCACGGGCCCACGGCGCGATGGTCGTCCCCCAGCACGCGCACCATCTGCAGCGACAGCTCCTCGGTTTCGCGGGCGCTCGCGGTCACATCGGGGCGGCCGACCGCGCCGGCCGGCGAAATCTGAACATAGCTGAAGTCGGGCTCCTGCCCGGGACGTGCCGGAGGAGAGGGAACGTGCAAACGCGACCGTGGGGACATTGAGGCGCCTCTTGAGCGGGTTCTGCAGGGTTGCAGCCAGGACTGTGAGTTCGGCAGGATTGTAGTCGCCTCACACCGGTAACACTACGTGAAGCCCAAACACACATTCCGTGGCGTCGTGCTGCACAACGCCCCGCCGCCAGCGCCCGCCGCCATGGGACTTAATGTCGCCGGACGTGCCGGCGGCGCCGCGGCGCGCGTACGTGTAGGACGCGAGGTGGCCGGGCGCGGCGGCAAGGGGGTGTCGGTGATCACCGGGCTGCCGCTGGATGCGGCCGCCCTCGCCGCGCTGGCCACGCGCCTGAAGAAACTCTGCGGTGCCGGAGGTGCGGTCAAGAACGGCGTCATCGAGATCCAGGGGGATCACCGGGAGCGGCTGGTAACGGAACTCCTCAAGCTTGGCTACGCCGCCAAACAATCAGGCGGCTGAAGCCCGACGAGCGGTTGCAAAGTGGTATCTGCGGGCGAATATTGCTATAGAAGGTTCTCAAGGGTGAGGACGCGCGTGGGGATCATCGTGCAGAACCAGCAACAACCAACACCACAGCGCGGTCGCCGCAGCGATGTGCTTCTGTTCGCGCGCAACTTCTTCCGCCATCCTCGCATGCTGGGTTCGATCGTTCCGAGTTCCCGCTTCCTCATCAAGCAGCTGCTCGAACCGATCAACTGGGGCCGGGCGCGCGTCATCGTCGAGTATGGGCCCGGGGTAGGCGGCATCACCACTGAGGTGCTGCGTCACATGCGGCCCGATGCGAGTCTGATCGCGATCGAGATGAATCCGGATTTCGTGCGCTACCTCGGGGAGGCGATCAGCGACAAGCGCCTCAAGGTCGTGCAGGGCTCGGCCGCCGATGTGGATGAGATCCTGCGTCGCTTCGGCTTCGTGCGCGCCGACTACATCATCTCTGGCATCCCCTTCAGCACCATCGCAGCTCCCGTGCGCGAACAGATCCTGCGTAAGACCCATGACGTGCTCGAGCCGGGCGGCGCGTTCTTGGTCTACCAGTTCTCGACCCGGGTGCTGCAGGATCTGAAGCGTGTCTTCGGGTACGTCGGACGCAAGTTCCAGCCGCTGAACGTGCTGCCGGCGCATCTGTTCATCTGTCAGCCGACCGGCGCCTAGGGGCCCTCAGCCGGCGCGTGCCTATTGCGCCCCGGTCCGCAACGTGCGCAACAGCTCCTCGCCGAAGTAGCCGGCCGGGATCGTGCCCTGCTTCATGAACTCCACGTGGAAGCGCTTGGCCGTGAAGCGCGCGCCGAGCGCCTGCTGGGCGCGCTTGCGCAAGGCGATGATCTGATCCTTGCCCAGGCGATAGGTAATCGCCTGCGTCGGCCAGCGCGCATAGCGTGCGATGGCGCCGCGCGCCGCCTTGCAGCTCGCCTGCTTCGCCTCGAGCCTCAGCACCTGCGCGTCCTGACATGAGCCAGGCAGGAAGTCGAGGACCTCCGAGTAGAGCGTCACCGCATCCTCGAATGACAGGCGCGCGGTGTGCAGCCCGGTGTCGATGCGTACCCTCAGGTCGCGCATCAGTTGCCCGCGCAGTTGGTAGAGATGCTCCTCGGGCGTGTAGAAGCCGCTCGGCGCGGCCTTCTGGGGTTCCGCCGGCAGCGCCTCGGAATACAGCGCCCAGCCTTCCGCGGCCATGGAGTCCTGCCACATCGAGGAGGAGTCCTCGACCGCCCCCGGGGTCAGCCAGCGCACCGGGGCGATCTGATCGCGGTACTGGGTCATGACCTTGTAGTGCCAGTCGTGACCGGGGAAGCCTTCGTGCGCAGCAAGGTCGGGCATCGCGGCGTAGTTGTGCTCCTGACGCAGCTCCGCCAGGTTGTCATCCGTGGGGGTCACGTAGAAACGTCCGACGCCGCTTTTCTTGAACGGCGGCGCCGGGTAGTAAGCGGCGCCCTCAATCGAGGACCGCAGCGGCGGCGGGGTCACGGTGACATCGAGCTGGTAATTGGCCGGCACGTCAAAGAGACCGGTGGTGCGTGCGTACGCAACCAGACGCTGCCCGGTCTTGCGATACCCTTCCGCCATCTCCGCATCCGTGTGCGGGGCGTTCTGGCTCATCTGCTCGAATACCGCGCGCACCGTCGCCTCCGCGCTCGGCTGCACCGGCCACTTCTGGCTGGCAGAGATCTGCCTGGCGAGCGCCATCATCTCGGTGCGGGTCGCCTGCACGATTGGCCAGGAGCTGGCGTACAACTCCGCCGCCGTGGTGTTGACACGCAGGTTATTGCGCAGCGCCCAGTCGTATTCCGTGGCACCGAAGACAAAGCGATCCGCACGGTACGCGGCCTTGAGCCCCGCGGCGCCCTCGGTGCGCGGATCCTCGAAGAAAGTGGTGCTGACGAAGTCATGCAGGTGCTGATAGGCCGCGGCCGCCTGGTTGCCGGCCGCCTGCAACTCGTGCACGAGTGCATCGCGGCGCGCCGGCGGCAGGTCCGCCGCCGCCAGCTGCGGCAGCGTCTTGGCGAAGTAATCCGCGTCCGCGAGCGTGCTCTGCAGGCCGAAGTCGCGCAGTACGCGCCAGTCCGGGGGGCTGTGCGCCTGCACGCCGGCCGTGAGCTGCTGTTCGGCGCACGCCAGGTATGCCGGTATGGCACGCGTGCGCGCGAGCACCGCCTGCCACTCCGGCTCGGTCCCGTAGTTTGAGCCGCCGGTTGCCGTCATCCCCTGCAGCTGCCAGTCAACGCCGCGGAAGGGCTCATCGACGTAGGAGTCCAGTGAGCGCAGCTGGTGACGGCGCACCTGATGCTCATGCAGCAGAAACCCGATCTCGGCCAGCGCCACCGAGCGGTCGATGCGTCGCCGGGGCGGACAGCATTGGCCGGCGCCAGGCCTGCGAACCGCACCCGGAACTCAGTCAGGCGCGCGTCCTCTTTCTGCAGGGCGGCCGGGGAGTAGTCGCGCAGTCGACCGTCGATCGCCGCGAGGCTCGGATCGAACGCCGCGCCGCCGAGGTAGGTGGCCACCACCGGGAACTCAGCCAGGATGTAGGTCACGTACTCGTGCTCGAGCCCGGCGAACCTCTCGTCGGCGCTGTGGCGCACGCTCACCGGCTGGGCTACGGGGGGCTGGGCCACGGCGGTAGCGGCTCCGAGAAGGGCAGCTGTTACGGTAACTAAGTGCCTGAGTTGCTTCACGAAGGACCCTTTGTCGAATGCCATACGGATTTGGCGCGGAAGCATACGCTCTGGCGGCCCCGCGGGCGAAACCCTACCCCTCGAGTGGCGTTGACAGAGCCGCGTACGCGCGCCGATCCTGCAGGCCATGAGCCTGTCTGACAGCGAGCGCCACCGTTACGCTCGCCACCTCGCCCTCAGTGAGATCGGCCTTGCCGGCCAAGAGCGCCTGAAGGCGGCGCGCGTGCTGGTGATCGGTGCCGGGGGCCTCGGGTCGCCGGCCGCGCTGTACCTGGCGGCCGCCGGCGTCGGCACGCTCGGCCTGCTCGACTGCGACCGGGTCGAATTGTCCAACCTGCAGCGGCAGATCCTGTTCGATACTACGCTGCTCGGGCACTCCAAGGCCGATGCCGGCGCGGCGCGGCTCGCACAGCTCAATCCCGAAATCCGCGTGCGCGCCCATGCGCTGGAGCTCAAGGCCGCCAACGTGCTGGGCGTGCTCGGCGAATACGATCTGGTGCTCGACGGCTCGGATCGCCTGGCGACACGCTACCTGGTGAACGATGCCTGCGTGCTGCTCGCGCGCCCGCTCGTCTCCGGCGCCATCCATCGCTTCGAGGGGCAGCTCTTTACCTACCTGCCCGGACGCGGACCGTGCTACCGCTGCCTGTTCGCGCGGGCTGCCGATGGGCTGGTGGCCAACTGCGCCACGGCCGGCGTCCTCGGGGTACTGCCCGGTGTCATCGGCGCGCTGCAGGCGACCGAGGCGCTGAAGGTGATTACCGGCCTGGGTGCCGCGCTCGTCGGCCGGCTGCTCACCTATGACGCGCTCGACATGCGCTTCAGCGAGTTTCGCCTGCCGCGGCGCCGCGACTGCGCCGTGTGCGGGGATGCCCCATCCATCACCAAACCAGAGGATCCGCCACCCATGAGTCCCCAAGCCCCTGCCACCGACATACGGCATCTGTCGGCTGCCGATCTGGAAGCCCTGTTGAAATCTGCCGGGAAGGCACCACCGCCCCTGATCGATGTGCGCGAGGTCTATGAGTTCAACGCCGGCCATCTCAAGGGCTCGGTCAACATCCCGCTCGCGCAGTTGCCGCAGCGCCTCGGCGAGATCGCCGGCGCGCCGGTGTTCATCTGCCGCAGCGGCGGTCGCAGCTTCGCTGCCTGTCAGATGGCACTTGCCGCCGCCATCGCCTCCCCCGCCAATCTTGAGGGCGGCCTGCTCGGCTGGGCGGCTGAGATCGATCCGGCGCTACGCGTCGCGTAGGTCGCTGCGGCCTCAGCCCAGCCGCGGCTTAACGTAGTATTCCGTTACCGCCTTCTCGAGCAGCTCCGGGGGCAGCAGTCCCTGCGCGAGAATGAAGTCATGGTAGGACAGCGCGTCGAACTTCGGCCCCAGGGCGAGCTGCGTCTTGGCGCGCAGCGCCTCGAGCTTGCTGTAGCCATAGAAGTAAGCGGTCGCCTGGCCCGGTAACTGGAAGGTGTAGCGGTCCACTTCCTCCTTCGCCAGCGGCTCAGACAGCATCACCTCCTCCATGAGAATGCGCTTGGCTTCTGCCGGTTGCATCAGGCCGAGGTTCAGCATTGGATCGAGGAACGCGCGTGCGGCGCGGTGCAGGCGGGCCTCGAGCACGCCGAGCTGCGCCTCAGGGCTCAGATAGGGTTTGGTGATCGCTTCCGCGTACAGTCCCCAGCCCTCGACGTTGGCGCTGTTGAAGGCAAACACGGCGCGCGCCGTGGAAACACCGTGCTCGATCATGCTGGCAAATTGCAGCTCGTGTCCCGGGCGCGCCTCATGCGCGGTCAGGGTCCAGCTGATGGCCTGGTAGTTGAAGTCGTCCAGCTCCGCCTTCGATTCGGCGTTCGGGTTGGAGGTGGGCAGCACGAAATCTCCCAGCTCGCCGGTGTTGCCAAGCAGACGCGGCACATTGAAGTGCGGCGCCGGCAGCGCGGCTGATTCGGCCGTAGTGGCCAGGCGAATGGCGGCGGCGCGCTGCGGCAGCGTGACAAGCCGCTGCTCATGCACGATCTGTTCGATGCTCGCCAGGCGCTCGCGGTAGGTGTCGAGCAGCTTGTCATTCGGGATCCTGTCCTTTTTGAGCTCGCGGATCACCACGCGATAGTCGCCCACTGGCCAGCCGTGTGCGCGGGCGATGGCGGGGGCGAGCGCCTGCATCTCGTCGCGGGTCTGCTGGAAGGCGAACAGCGCCCGGTCCATGAGCTCGTGCGGCTCCATGGTGACGCCGAACTGCTTCAGGTTGTCGGCATAGATCTGCGGCGGCAGCAGATTACTCTGGCGGGCCCGCGGCAGAATGCTGGTGCGCACCCATTTGCTGTAGGCGTCGAGCTCGGCTGACAACTTCGCGAAGTCCGGCTGCCAGCCCTTGAGGCCGCTGTTCTCGAACAGCTGGCGAATGCCGTTCAGGTACTGGCCCTGATTCTTCAGCTCTTCCTCCACTTCCACCGACCAGGGAAAGGCGAGCTGCGCTTCACCGAGGCGTTCCTCGACGCGATCGCGCGCGAGCTTGGAAATCGGTTCGTAGCCGCTCTCGGTACCGGCGTAACGCTTCAGACGTACCAGCGCCGCCGGGTAGCGCACCGCCGAAACGCGCTTGTCGAGCAGCTGGCGGAAGCCGTTGAAGAGCGCCTGGGGCAGATCGAAATACGGCAGCAGCAGCCGATCCTGCAGCTCGTTGGTGGTGCGCTGGTCGCGCGCCGCCTTGAGAAGGATCTCCAGGTCCTGCCGCACCAGCGCATCGCTCTCCCTCATCAGCGCCTGCTGGTACTGCGCCGCCACCGCATCGAGGTCGGCATTCTGGCGCTCGACCGTGTGCGGCCGGATATCGAAGATCTGTGCGTCGTAGCGCTCAAGGCCTAGTCCCGAGGCGCTCTCCGGGGCGTACTTGGCCTGCACGTCCAGGAGCGCCTCGGCTGCCTTGTTGCTGGTGGCGATCCAGGGCGCCGGGTCTGCGGCCGCCAGTGTCGCCGTCAGGCAGCCGAGCAAGGCCGCCAGTGTCATCATTCTCAGCTTCATCACAGCTCCGGTGGCGTCGCCGACGTGGCACGCTCAGCAGGCCGCGATTGTAGGCACGCACGAGCGCGGTTCTGTACGCCCCGAGCGGTGGGACGAGTGACGACCGAGCCGAAGTGTTGGCCTTACGGGTGGCCCGGGCAGCGCGAGCGCGCGAATGCCGGCGTCGGCGCCGCCGCCGCCTCGAGCGAGACGCGGCGCTGCAGGAGCTCGAGAGCTACGCGCGGCTCATCGACGAACTCGAACAGCTTCAGGTCTTCGCGCGCGATGGTGCCGTGGCGCACGAGCGCCTCGAAGTTGACCACTTCGCGCCAGTAGTCGGAGCCGAACAGGAACACCGGAATGGAGCGATCGAGTTTCTGGGTTTGCGCCAGCGTCAGGATCTCGAACAACTCATCGAAGGTGCCAAAGCCGCCCGGGAACACGACCAGTGCGCGCGCCAGGTGCGCAAACCACAGCTTGCGCATGAAGAAGTAGTGGAACTCGAACGACAGGTCGGGAGTGATGTAGGGGTTGGGCAGCTGCTCGTGCGGCAGACCGATGTTGAGACCGACGCTGCGGCCCCCGCCGAGCTGGGCGCCATGATTGGCTGCCTCCATGATCCCGGGGCCGCCGCCGGAGCACACCACGAGGCGGCCGCCGAACGTCGCGCAGCTCCACTCAGTGACCAGACGGGCAAGCTCCGTGGCCGCATCCATGTAGCGGCCCAGTGGCCCGCCGGCGCGCGCCCGCGCCGACCCGAAGAACACCACGGTGGCGCTCACCCCCGCGACGCTGAGGGCACGCAGCGGCGCGAGGTATTCCGACACGATACGTATCGGCCGGCCTTCGTCCGAATCGATGAACTTCGGGTCGTGGTAGGCAAGCAGCGGTGTCTCGGACATGCGGGCGGACTTCCTGTGCTGACGCGGTCAGCCGCGTGCTCGGTGCGGCACTCTAACGAAAAGCGCGGCACGCGTGCGAAACTGGCAGCGCTCGAGAAAGGTCTGAGCTGCATGCCCTCTTTCAGGTTGAGCCTCCTCGCCCCGCTGCTGGCCGCCGCCGCCGCCGGGGTGGCCTCAGCGCACGGGCCAGCCGCTGCAGCCCTGCCGACCCTGGACGCAACCACGGTCCTGCTGGTGGTCGCGCCCCACCCCGACGATGAGACCCTGTGCTGTGCGGGCGTGATTCAGCGCGTGCTGCGTGCCGGCGGGCGCGCGAGCGTTGTGTGGCTGACGAGCGGGGACGGCTCGCAGCTCGGGTCCGTGGTGATCGAGAAGAGCCTGTTCGCCAACCCGCAGCGCATGCGTGACTATGGCGAGCGGCGTATGACCGAGGCGCGGGCAGCCGCTGGCAGTCTGGGGGTCGCGGTGACCGGTCAGCTGTTCCTCGGCTACCCGGACGGGGGCATCCAGGCGCTGCTGACGCAGTTCCGGTCAAAACCCTACCAGTCCCGTTTCACCGCCGCCGCGGCGGTGCCCTACCCTGACGCCCTCTTTCCGCAGCATGCGTACACGGGAGAGTCACTGGAGCGCGATTTTGCCGCGGTACTCGAGCGCGTGCGACCGACACTGATCCTCGCACCGAGCCCGCTCGACACGCATCCCGACCATCATGCCGCCGGTCTTCTGACGATCGCCGCCGCCGGGCAACTCCCCGCAAGCGCGCTGCGCTACTGGATCGTACACGGCGGCGAGGGCTGGCCGAGTCCGCGCGGGCTGGTGCCGGGTATTCCGCTCGGCACGCCGCCGGTGGGCGTAGCCCTGGCGCCGGCCGCTTTCGCTCTCAGCCCCGCCGAAGAGGATGGCAAGCTTGCAGCGCTGCGGCACTACCAGACGCAGATGCGCGTGATGGCACCGTTTCTGCTCGCCTTCGTGCGCACTACGGAACCCTTCGCACGCACGCCGACACCCGCGCCGCTGAATCAGCGATGACGCCAGGAGTCGAGCAGGCGGTCCAGTGCGCCGGCAATGTTCTCGCGCAAGCGGTCGAGGCGGGCGCGCTGAGGCCAGTGGCGGCGGCTGATCTGCCGTGAGGCGGCGAAGTCGCTCTCGAACACGGCCGCGGCGGCTTGCGCGGCGGCCGCACTGGCGATCTCCTGGTTGGCCTCGAGGTTCCAGCGAAAGCTCCAGCGGTCGAGGTTGCTAGAGCCGACCGATACCCAGTCGTCGCACAGCACCATCTTGGCGTGCAGCATGTGCGGCTGGTATTCCCAGATGGTCACACCACTGCGCATGAGCTTGCCGTAGAAGCGGCGCGCCGCCTGGCGCACCCAGGGATGGTCGGTGCGCGGCCCCGGCAGCAGCAGTCGCACATCGACCCCGCGACGCGCGGTACGGCGCAGCGCCTTGCGGAAACGCCGCGACGGTACGAAGTAGGCGCTCATGATCCATACCCGCGCACCGGCGCGCTCGATGCGGCGCAGGACATCGCGCGCCAGCGCCGAGTGCTGCCGTGCCTCGCTCAGCGCCAGCCGCCCGAGGACACCGTGCGGGTCCGGCGCGCAGGGCGCGGGCGCCTCGAGCCGCAGATCATCGCCCCAGCGCTGCCAGGTATGCGCGAACGCACGCTGCCAGTCCCCCACCACCGGACCTTCGATCTGCAGCATCAGCTCCCGCCATGGCCCGCGCGGGGAGTGCGGGTCGAACTCCTCGGTCAGCCCGGCGCCGCCCACGAAAGCCACGCGGCCGTCGGCGAGCAACAGTTTGCGGTGATCGCGCAACAGATTGGCAATGCGGTTGCCGGCTCGCAGCGGATTGAAGAAGCGCAGCTCCACGCCGGCAGCCAGCAGGCGGCGCCGATCCACGCGGCGCAGGCCCAAGGCACCAAAGCCGTCAAGCATTACGCACACACGCACGCCGCGCTGCGCCGCGCCACTGAGCGCGTCGATGAAGCGGGTGGCGAGCGCGCTGGAGGCGATCAGATACATCTCCAGCAGCACGTAGTGGCGGGCCGCCTCGATAGCCGCCAGCATGCGCGCAAAGAACTCCGCGTTCTCGTGCAGGAACTGAAAGCTGTTTCCGGGTCGCCACGGCCAGTCAGTGGCTGTAGATTGCTGCCTCTGAAATTCCCGCTTTACCGTCATGAGGGAACAATGACCGACCCGACCCGCAGATACCAGCCGCAGGCGCTCCTCTGGCTCGCCCTGTTAGGGAGTCTGAGCGTGCGCGCTGACGTGGTCGACTCCATCAACCAGGTGCGGGCGGCGGGCTGCCCCGGCGGCACCCGTGCCGCGCCGCTGCAAAGGAGCGCGAGCCTCGACGAGGTGGCGCACAAGGTCGCGCAGGGCGCCTCGCTCCACAGCGCGCAGCAGCAGACCGGTTACCACGCCGCCAGCGCGTTCTCGGTGACCATCGGCGACGTGCCGGCGAGCGGCGATGTACGGCACATCACGGAAACGCAGTTCTGCCCGCAAAGCACCAAGCCCAATTTCCGCGAGATCGGCACTTGGCGCGAGGGCACCGACGTGTACGTGATCCTCGCCGAGCCGGTCACGCCGATTACGACCACCGATCGCGGCAACTACAGCGAGCGCGTGCTCGTTCTGGTCAATGCGGCGCGCGCCAGCGGGCATCGCTGCGGCCCGGCGCTGCTGCCGCCGGCGCCGCCACTGACCCGCAACCCCACCCTCGAACGCACCGCACAGGAATATGCGCAGGACATGGCGACCTTCAATTACATGGATCACACGGGACGTGACGGCTCCGCGCCGCATGAGCGCATTACACGCAGCGGCTACCGCTGGACTGAGACCGGCGAGAATCTGGCGAGCGGGGTGCCGACTGCCGAGGCGGTGGTGGACGGCTGGCTGCGCAGCCCCGAGCACTGCTCCAACATCATGGACCCGGCGTACACGCAGATGGGGCTGGGCTTCGCTGCCAACCCGCGCAGCGACGCTGGCACCTACTGGGCGCTGGAATTCGGCCACCCGGCAGGCAAGTAAGTCCCAGCCCGCGCGGCGCCAGCCGCGCCAAGTGCGTAAGATTCGCGCCTTCCGGGACAGCGGCGGAGAGCGCGCCAATGGCTGAGGTCGAGATACACACCGGGCACGGGCACGAGATCGACGATTTCGGCCGGCGCGTGGGCGTGCTGGTGGGCCTGATAGGCATCGTGCTGGCGCTGGCGACCATCGGTGCGCACCGCGCGCATTCGGCGACGATCATCACGCGCGCGGAGGCCAACGATAAGTGGGCCTTCTACCAGGCGAAGAAGGAACGTGCGCACCTGCAGGACGTCGGCGCGCAACTCGCCGAGGCCCTGGGGACAGACCCGGCGCGCGTGCGGCCGGTGATCGAGAAGTTCCGCGCCGACGAGCAGCGCTACCAGCACGAATCCGAGGATCTGAATCGCGAGGCGCGCACGCTCGAGGACGAGGTCAAACACCTGGAAGGCCGGGCGCTGTGGCTGGACATGAGCGAGGGCTTCCTGGAACTTGGGCTGGTACTGTCCTCGCTCTACTTCCTCGCCAAGCGCCGCTTCTTCCCGCTGTTCGGGGCCACCTGCGCGCTGGCGGGCACCGCCTTGGCGATCTGGAGCCTCGTCATCTAGCCACGGAGGTGCTGTCGTGGTCGAGCGTGATGACGATGCCTGCCACCAGATACAGCGCGGCAAACCAGGCCAGGCTGTGGGTGAGGAAGGTGAAGATGGTGCCGTAAACAACGGGCGTGCGCTGGAAGTAGCCGCTCGCCTGCACCCCGCCAATGAGAACCGCGGCGCTCGCCACCAGCACCAGGATCGGTCCGACCGCGGAACGCGGCGCGCCGCTGCCGGGCGGAGCCCGCGGCGGGACAGCCAGCCGCCAGTACCAGATCGCCATCACGACCAGGCCGAACACGGAGCTCAGGTACTGCAGCACGTGGCACAGCGGCCCGGTATAGGAGCCGAACGTCACCGGCGCGCTGAGCGCGGCGACCCGGCGCACGACCCAGCCGTCGTTGTGCGTGAAGGAGTCCCACAGCAGGTGCGTCCACACGCCCACGATGAGAGCCGGAACCGCGAACACCCACGCGGCCCACGAGACCCGCAACGGCGCCAGCGCATTCAGGCATAGCCAGCGCGCGCGCGGGGAGAGCAGCGCGGTCAGCGGCCGCCGCAGCACGAAGATCAGGAGCAGCATGAGGTAACCGAGCACCAGATCGGTGCTGAAGGATGCCGCGAATTCGTGGGTCTCCGGGATGCGATGTTCGAGATTTGCGGGCAGGAAATACGGCAGGTCCGGGACCATCGCGCCCAGGATCAGCGGCGCGCTACGCAGGTAGCGCCCACCACGCAGCGGCAAGATGGCGGCCGGATGTGCAAGCGTGAAGGGCACCGGTGCCGTCAGCCCGGCGACGCGGCGCGCGGCGTCACCTGAATGTGAAAGTCCCGCCCGGCCCAGTTGACCCCGTTGCGGAAGGTGAAGTCGAGCGTACGGCCGGCGCGCAGACGCGGCGTATCGATTTCCAGCAGATGCAACCCGAGCGGGTTGGCGCGGGTCTCCTGGTCGCGGGCGTCCTGCCAGCCGTCAAGCCCCCACCGGATAGCGCCCGGTTCACGCAGGGCGATGGTCAGGGCACAGCCTTCAGGCAACTGCGATAGCGGTGACTGCTCGGTCCAGATCGCCCGCTTCAGCAGCGGCCGTTCGCCCCGGTAGCGCGTCCACACCGCTTCCGGGCGGTCGAACGGGCGCTTGAGCTCGCGTGAGGCGGCAAGCTTCAGATACTCCGCGTGCGCCCACACCAATGGCATCGCCGCCCCGGTGGGTCGACCGGGGGCCAGGCCGCGACTCGGAATCGGCGTGGTGTCCCACACCTGCTCCGGCAGCATGCCGCCTGAGGAAGCCATGCGCGCCATCGCCTCAAGATACGGCAGCGGATCATGCCCGGCGCACAGTTCGTAATGGCCGCGTTCCCCGGTGAGCAGCGGCCACGCCCGGCCACGCCCGGTGCCGTCATAGGCGCTGCCGTCGTCGTGCTCGCCGTAGCCGTCCTCGTTGTAGCGGTGCCAGCAAGGACCGGCCGGTGTTTCTACCTTGAGCAGTGCGTCGGCGACCTTCACGGTGCCAAGGATCAGCGGGTCATCCGCACGGCGCAGGCCGAAGCGCACCAGCTGCAGAAAATCCACGCTGACCTGTGCACTCACCGGCAGATTGGGGTCGACCTGCAGGTTGCGGATCGGCAGCACTCGGTTCGGCGCAGCACGGTCACCGCTCAGTGACTCCCGTGGCGCGACGCGCACGTAGTAGCCGCGCACCCCGTAGAGGCGTGCGAGTGGCATGTCGCACACGCTGGTCCACTCCTCCAGCTGTGCATTCCAGTAGTCCGCAAAGGCGAGCGCGAGCTCGCGCGCCTGCGGCGGCAGCAATGCGGCCCCGGCGACCAGCGCGGCGATGCATACGCCGAGGGTGAACGTATTGAGGCCCGCATCCTCCTCCCAGCGATCCTGGTCACTGACCGGGCCCTGACGCACGAGGAAACCGAGCGCCCGCAGGATCATGTCGGCGACCTCCGTGCCGCCAAGCGCGGCACGCTCCTCGAGCGCGGCCGCGAGCAGTACCGGGAAGGCGGTCTCGTCAAGCTGAATGCCCAGCCAGTGGCCGGTGCCCCCGAGCCACTGGTTCTGATTCCAGTGACCATCCTCATGCTGGGTGGCGACGAGGTAGCCCAGGGTGTTACGGGCCTCACGCAGCGCACCGACCGCCAGCAGTGCGCCGGCGCTCTCGCACAGGTCGCGGGGCCACACGAGGTGATAGCCCTCGCGCTCCTCGCGCGTATTGCCCCACGGCACGCTCAGACTGGCCACCATGGCGCCGGGGTAGGTTTTGTCCTGATGCACCCGCAGCACCATGGTGGAGATCTGCACCTGCGCCGCACAGGTATCGGGCAGATCCGCAGCCAGTGCCTCCTCAAAGGCATTGGCGGCGTGCCAGCGCGTCCAGGCGGTCAGCTGCCGCTCCCACGCGACCGCGAACGGCTCCGTCAGCGCGGTACGCGCGAGCGTGGCGGCCGCCTCGGTGCTGCCGGCAAAAGCGAGTCCGAGCACGCACTGGCGCGGCAGCTCACCGGCCAGCGCGACGTTGCCGGGCCCGGCACTGTCATAACTCCAGGTGAGGGCGCCATTGTGGGCGAAATCCTGCCAGCCATCGCTCGTGCCGACGTAGCCGGCGCTGGCACCCGCGAGCGCCTCAGTCTGGTCCGGAGCTGCGGCCAGCAGCGCCAGTGCGTAAGGTCCCTGCTCAGCAGTCAGCGCGTAGCGCCCGCGGTACTGCATGACGCGCGCCACGTTGCCGCCGCCGGTGCCGCCGAGGTGCGGCGCGAGCAGCACGTAGGGACGCAGCGTGGGATCGCCGCTCAGGAGGACCTCCACCAGCAGCACGTCGCGGTGCTCGCACGGGGTGACGCGCAGCGAGCACTCGAAGCGCTCGTGGCGGTGCACGATATGCACCGCCGGTGTGCCGGGGACTGCGTGTTGCAGCTCGTGCTGCCACAGACGCTTGAGCTCCACCCAGAAGCCCTTGCCGTCGCCGACGATGAAGCCGAGGTCGCGGATCTGCGGCAGGTCGACGCGCGGGAAGTAAACCTCGTTCACGATGCCGCCGCCGAGAGTGAACCACAGGCGCGAGGAGCCCAGCGAGCAGCCGACCATCTCCTTGGCGCTGCTGCTCCAGGTCGGCGCGAGACCGGGCGCTCCGGGTGCGACGCTCATCAGCGGCCGCGGCCGGCACGGGCGGCGCTCGGCGCGAGCCGGCCACCGCGCTGGCGCCACAAACGCAGGCCACCTGCGAAGGCGTTACTGTTCGCACCCAGCCGTGCGCCCGCCGGCAGGCTTTTCAGGCGTGCGGCGTTGCCGCCGCCCAGCACCACGTAGTCGACCTCGAACGCCATTCGCAGGTGCTCGACGACCTCGCTGACACTCTTGCGCCACTTGCGGTTGCCACGCAACTTACGGCCGCGCTCGCCCAGGTAATCCTCGTAGGTCAGCCCGTTGCGGAAGGGCAGATGACCGAACTCGGTGGGCTCGATCACACCATCCAGGATCAGCGTCACCCCGAGCCCGGTACCCAGTCCGAGAAACAGCATGCGGCCGCCACTGTAACTGCCGATCGCCTGCATGGCGGCATCGTTGACGATGCGCACCGGCCTGCCGAGGGCCTTGGCGAAATCAAATCCCACCCAGCCTCTGCCGAGGTTGTGCGGCTCAGCAACGATGCGATCGCGGAACACGACGCCGGGATAACCGATCGAGACTGCGTCATAGCTGGGCTGCGGGGCGAGCCGGCGCAGCTCGCGCACCATGATCGCCGGAGTCATGTCGGGTCCGGACACGAAGCGCAGCATGGCGCCGCGCCCCACGCGGAACTTCACGTGGGTGCCGCCGACGTCAAGCACAAGGATGCGTCGCGGAGTCCGGATTGTGGCGGCCATGCGGCGAGGATTCTGGCCTGATTCCCGAGCTTTGACCATCCGTCCCTGGAGGCACGCGCGCCACGACGCGCGCGTTTCAGAACAGCCCCGTGATGCGCCCCTGATCGTCCACGTCGATGGAGTTGGCGGCCGGCACCTTCGGCAGTCCGGGCATCGTCATGATGTCACCGCAGATCATGATCACGAATTCCGCCCCGGCCGCAAGCCGCACCTCGCGCACGCTGACGATGTGACCCTCCGGCGCCCCGCGCAGCTTCGGATCGGTCGAGAACGAGTACTGCGTCTTGGCCACGCATACCGGGTAGTGGCCGTAGCCGCCGTCCTGCAGCTGCTTGATCTGGGTGCGCACCTTGGCGTCTGCGCTGATATCAGCGGCGTGATAGATCTTGGTAGCAATCGCCTTCATCTTGTCCCAGAGGCTGGCGCTGTCCTCGTAGACAAAATGGAACCCATTCGGCTCCTCGCACAACCGGATGACCTCGCGGCCGAGCTCGAGTGCGCCCTTGCCGCCATCGGCAAAATGGGTCGCGGCCACCACCCGCACGCCCTTGGATGCAAAGCGCTCGATGAGGAGTTTGATCTCGCGATCCGTGTCCTCGCTGCGGCGGTTGATGCCCACCACGCACTGCAGTCCGTAGTTGTTGCGCACATTATCGATGTGACGCTCGAGGTTGACCGCACCCCGCTCCAGCGCCGCGAGGTTCTCGGACTTCAGATCCACCAGCTCCACCCCGCCGTGATACTTCAGCGCCCGTATCGTGGCCACGACCACCGCGGCGCGGGGTTGCAGACCGGCCTTGCGGCACTTGATATCGACGAACTTCTCTGCACCCAGATCCGCGCCAAAGCCGGCCTCGGTGACCACGTAGTCCGCGAGCCTGAGTGCCGCGCGCGTGGCGATGACCGAATTACACCCGTGGGCGATGTTGGCGAACGGGCCGCCGTGGATGAACGCCGGGTTGTTCTCGAGCGTCTGCACCAGATTGGGCGCCAGCGCCGTCTTTAACAGGGCGGTCATGGCGCCGTGGGCCTTGAGGTCGCGGGCGAGGATCGCATGGCCATCGCCGCGGTAACCGACCACGATGCGCCCCAGGCGCTCCTTCAGATCCTTGAGGCTGGTGGCCAGACACAGGATCGCCATCACCTCGGAGGCCACCACGATATCGAAGCCGTCCTCGCGCGGCACGCCGTTGCCGGTGCCGCCCAGGCCGACGACGATCTGGCGCAGCGCCCGGTCGTTCACGTCCACGACGCGCCGCCAGCTGATACGACGCACGTCGAAACGCAGCTCGTTGCCCTGCTGGATGTGGTTGTCGATCAGCGCCGCCAGCAGGTTGTTGGCGAGCGCGATGGCGGCGAAGTCGCCGGTGAAGTGGAGGTTGATGTCCTCCATCGGCACTACCTGCGAGTAGCCGCCACCGGCAGCCCCGCCCTTCATGCCGAACACTGGCCCGAGCGCCGGTTCGCGCAGGCAGACGATGGCGCGCTTGCCGAGCTGGTTGAGCGCATCACCCAGCCCGACCGTGGTTGTCGTCTTGCCCTCCCCGGCCGGGGTCGGCGAGATGGCAGTTACCAGGACCAGCTTGCCGTCCGGACGGTCGTGCAGCTTGGCGAGGTAGTCGAGAGAGATCTTCGCCTTGTAATGGCCGTAGGGCTCGAGGTACTCCTCCGGTATGCCTAGGCGCTCGCGGGCAAGCGGCCCGATGGGCTTGAGTTTGGCGCGCTGCGCGATCTCGATGTTGCTGGGTATAGAGGCGGCGGCGGTTTCGCTGGGTTTCGCGGACATATTTTATTGAGGCCGTGACGGTTAATCGCCGGGCGCCATGCTATCAGAGCGCGGACCGCCCGCGCAGGCGCAGGTTGGCTACAATCCGCAGCGATGCTGTGGCTCAAGGCCTTTCACGTGGTGTTCGTGGTGACCTGGTTCGCGGGGCTGTTCTATCTGCCGCGCCTGTTCGTCTATCACTGCGCCACCACCGATGCGCCGGGATGTGCACGCTTCGCCGTGATGGAGCGCCGCCTGTTCTTCATCATGACTCTCGGGGCGCTGCTGGCGGTCCTGTTCGGCCTGGCGATGATCGTACGCTCACCGCAGTATCTGCAGCTGGGCTGGCTGCGGGCCAAGCTGCTGCTGGTGGCTGGTCTCGTCGTCTACCACGCCTGGTGCTATCAGCTGATGCTGCAGCTGCGGGCCGGCGCAGGCGCACACACGCCGGGCTGGTATCGCCTCTTCAACGAAGTACCGGCGCTGTTCCTGGTCGCGATCGTGGTGCTGGCGGTCGTCAAACCCTAGCGCGCTGCGGCCGCGGCTGGCGACTCACCAGATGCGCACCCGGTCCTCGGGCGCGATGTACATCTTGTCGCCGGGCTTGACCTCGAAGGCCTGATACCAGACGTCGATGTTCGGCAATGGTCCGTTGACGCGGAAGCGCGAGGGGCTGTGCACGTCGGACATGACGAGTTCACGCAGCGAGCCGTCCCGGTACTTCTCGCGCCACACCTGCGCATAGGCCAGGAAGAAGCGCTGATCTCCGGTGAGGCCGTCGATCACGGGCGCGGGCTTGCCCTTGAGCGAGATGAGGTAGGCCTCGTGCGCCATATTGAGTCCGCCGAGGTCCCCGATGTTCTCGCCGATGGTGTTGGCGCCGTTGACGTTCAGACCCGGCAGCGCCTCGAATCCCGAGAACTCCTTGATGAGCTTGTCCTTGCGCAGATCGAACACCTGCGCATCCGTAGCCGTCCACCAGTCGTTCATGGCGCCGTCAGGACCGAACTTGCGTCCCTGGTCATCGAAGCCGTGTCCCATCTCGTGGCCGATTACCGCCCCGATGGCGCCGTAGTTGACCGCCGCGTCCGCGTTCGGATCGAAGAACGGCGGCTGCAGGATCGCGGCCGGGAACACGATCTCGTTGTTGAGCGGGTTGTAGTAGGCGTTGATCTCCTGCGGCGTCATGCCCCACTCGCTGCGATCCACCGGCTTGTCGAGGCGCGCGACCTGGTAGTCCCACCACCACTGCGAGGCGCGGCGCGCGTTGCCCACCGGGTCGTCGCTTTTGACCGTAAGGGCCGAATAGTCCTTCCACCGCTCCGGGTAGCCGATCTTGGGCGTAAAGCTGGCGAGCTTCTCGTGCGCGCGCGTCTTGGTCTCGGGTGTCATCCAGTCGAGCGCATCAATGCGCTGGCTGAGCGCGGCGCGCAGATCGGCGACCAGTTGCTGCATCTTGGCCTTGGATTCGGGCGGGAAATAGGCCGCCACGTACAAGCGGCCGACCGACTCACCGATAGCGTTGTCTACCGCATCCACACCACGTTTCCAGCGCTCCCGCTGCTGCGGCTGGCCGCGCATCGTTTGCCCGTAGAAGGCAAAGCGCGCCTGATCGAAGCGCTTGGGCAGGTAGGCGGCATTGTCGTTCAGGTAGTGGAAGGTCAGGAACGCCTTGAGCGTCGGCAGCGGCGTGTGCTCGAACAGTTTCGAAAGATCACGGATGGCGGTCAGTTCGCTCAACACCAGGTCGTTGCGGGCGCCCAGCTGCTGGGCCTCGAGGAAGCTGTGCCACGGGAAGCCGGGGGCGTAGGCAAGCAGCTGTGACTTGGTGCGCGGGTTGTAGGTCGCATCGACGTCGCGACGCCGCTCGATCGGCCACTGCCGCTGCGCCACGGCCGTCTCGAATGCCAGGATGTCGCGCGCCTGGGTGTGCGGGTCGCCGCTGCCACCGAGGGTCAGCAGCTGTGCGACGTAGGCCACGTACTTTTCGCGCAGCGCCTTGAGCGGCGGATCATCCTTGAGGTAGTAGTCGCGATCCGGCAGGCCGAGTGAGGACTCGCTGATCACGACGGCGTAGCGGTCCGGGTTCTTGAAGTCCGGCGTGAGCTGCACGTCGAAGAGCGTCGCGTAGCCGATGGTGCCGAACAGTCGCGCGATGTCCGTGCGCGTCTTGGCTGCGGCGATGCGCTCGAGATCCTCCTGCGCGGGCCCCAGCCCGTGCGCCTCGATCGCCGCCTCGTCCATGAAGGCGGCGTAGTAGTCACCGATCTGCTGTTCGGGAGTGCCGTTGGCGGCATGCGCAGCGGCGGCCTTCTCGATGATCACTCGCACCCGCTCCTTCGAGAGCTCATCGAGCCGGTCGAAGGGTCCGAAGCTCGACTTGTCGGGCGGAATCACGAAGCTCTTATCCCAGCTGCCGTTGGCATAAGCGAAGAAATCATCGCCGGGTCTGATGCTCTTGTCGGCTGCGCTGAGGTCAACGCCAAAGTCGCCGATCGCAGCCTTAGGGGCGGCAGGCGGCGTGGCCGGGGGCAGCGCCGCTGCGGCGGGCGAAGCATTCGGGGCAGGCACGGGTTTTTTCTCCTCGGCCGGTTTGGAGGCACAAGCAGTCAGCGCAAGCAGCACGACCGCGCAGCACAGGGATTTCATAGCATCGGGACCCTTGGACGAAACGCAAGGCGCGCATGATACGGCAGCCTTGCCCGGGCCGTGCGGCGCGGGCAACCAAATGTTTTAATTGAGGTTCCCGCATTCGTTTCACCGGTAAAACCGGTCGGCTCGCCGCAGCGATCAGCCCTTCAGGTGAACTCGC
This sequence comes from uncultured Pseudomonadota bacterium, assembly GCA_963743625.1. Lineage (GTDB taxonomy): Bacteria > Pseudomonadota > Gammaproteobacteria > Steroidobacterales > Steroidobacteraceae > 13-2-20CM-66-19. The sequence goes on from CAVUQM010000012.1 coordinate 151,492, forward strand.
GTACCCGGTCCGACCAGCTCGACGGGGGCTGAGGGCCCAAGACCCCGGACTGCGTCCCCAGGTAAAGAAAGCCGACGATGGCGTCCGTGGCGGCAAAGCCGAGTGCCTGCTTGACGGTTTCATCGTAAGCGGCCGGCCCGGTCTTCCACATGGCGTTGAACCCCAGCGCCACCGCCGCCAGCATCATCGCCTCGGCCGCCGCGCCGGCCGCCAGCAGCTGTTCCACCACCGGAACCTTCGGCGTGCCCGGATTCAGCTGCGCCCCAACCACGACGATAAGCGGTGCACGAAACGCCTTGGAGCGCTCGCGCTGCAGGGTCTCCGCGCTTACCTGCGCGTGGGTGCGCGCCAGGTGGTCCGCGAGCAGCTGCCCGAAGCGCGCGCGCGCCGCATCGCGCACGATCACGAAGCGCCACGGCCGCAGGCGTCCGTGGTCGGGCGCGCGCGCCGCGCAAGCGAAGATCAGATCCAGTGCCGCCGCATTCGGCGCCGGCTCGGTGAGTGCGCGCGCCGAGCGGCGCGTCAGAAGCAGATCTATGGCTTGCATGGGCACATTGTCGCAGACTTCGCGGATCATGCTGATGAGCGCGGAAAGCTGTGAGCGCAACAAGGAGCCGATCCTGCGGGTGTTGCAGGAGGAACTGGGCGCGGCCCGCTCGGTCCTGGAGATCGGCAGCGGCACCGGCCAGCACGCGGTATACCTCGCCGCGCGCCTGCCGCACCTCACCTGGCAGCCGAGCGAGCTCGCCGAACTCGTGCCGCTGCTCGCCGAGCGCGTGCGCCTCGAGGGTGGAGCGAATCTCGCCGCTCCAGTTGCACTGGATGTGCGCGTCACGCCCTGGCCCGTCGAACGCGTCGATGCGGTCTTCAGCGCCAACACACTGCACATCATCAGCTGGAGCGCGGTAGAGGATTTTTTCCGCGGCGTCGGCACGGTGCTGCACCCGGCCGGAGTGTTGTGCGTGTACGGTCCATTCAACTACGGCGGCCGCTACACGAGTGAAAGCAACCGGCACTTCGACCTGTGGCTGAAGAGCCGTGATCCGCACAGCGGCATCCGCGATTTCGAGGCACTCGAGGTCCTGGCACGCGCCGCGGGCCTCACCTGCAGCGCCGATCACGCCATGCCTGCCAACAACCGCACCCTGGTGTGGCGGGCGCAGGCGGGCGCATCGTAAAGTGAATCGTATGGACACCATCACCACCCAGGAAATCCGCGACGCCATCCGCGCGATCCCGGATTACCCCAAGCCCGGCATCACCTTCCGCGACATCACGACGCTCCTCGGCGACGCACGCGTGTTCCGCGGCGTCGTCGATCAGCTGGTGGAACCCTGGGCGGCTGCCGGCGTTGACCGGGTCGCAGGTATCGAGGCGCGTGGCTTCATTCTCGGCGGCGCGCTCGCCCACCAGTTATCGGCCGGTTTCGTGCCGATCCGCAAGAAGGGCAAGCTGCCACACGCGACCGTGAGCGTCGCCTACTCGCTCGAGTACGGTCTGGACGAGATGGAGATGCACCGCGACGGGGTGCGCGCCGGCGAGCGCATCATTCTGGTGGATGATCTCATTGCCACCGGGGGCACGGCCTCGGCCGCCGTGCAGCTGCTGCGCTCCCTGGGCGCTAGGGTGCTGGCGGCCTGCTTCATCGTGGATCTGCCGGATCTCGGGGGCTCGGCGCGCCTGGCCGAGCTTGAGGTACCGGTAAGACGCCTGGTGAGCTTTCACGGCGATTAGCGCACGCCCGCCCACGTGAGCGCTCTGTCAGTTTATTACTTGAATTTCAATAGGATAGATACCAGATCGCGCTGAACATTACGTTGTGGTCATACGGCGTTCGCAGACTTCGAATCCGTTCATAATACGCGCGCCTTGGGGGCTGGGAGCCTGCCCGGCTGATGCGCGCTCGAGCTCCGGCGGCGAGGCGCATGAGCCGGACAGGCACCCGCCAAGGTGAAGCTGCGCATCCCCCTACCTCTGGAGACTACATCGATGTTCAAGAAGCTCGTTCCCGTCGTTGCGTTTGCCCTGATTGCCGGCCCGGTGTTCGCCGCTGATACGGCCCCGGCCTCCACGCCTAGCACCACCAGCTCCGGCAAGCACCATAAGCACCACAGCAAGTCGCACAAGAGCAGCTCGACCTCAACGCCTGCGACCACGCCGGCGTCTGGCAAGTAAGAGTCGGCTCGCACTGACTTTGAAGAGCCCCGTCCGCAAGGACGGGGCTTTTTTCTTTTTTGTGGGGGTCTGCAGGAACTGACCGCCGGCCGGGACTTGCGGGCCCCGCAAAAAGCGGTTCAAATTCTCTCCCATGGATGGGAGTCAACAGGCGGCGATTCACCAGGCGCTGGTTGAAGTACAGCATGCCGTGACGAGCATGACCTTTCCGAGCTGCGATCAGGAGGATCTGATCGAGGCGATCGATCGCGTCGAGGGTGAGCTGCAGCACACGCACCCGAATCTTGCGCTGATGTGCCGCTTCCTCAACTCCATCGCTCGCAGCCTGCGGGCACAGCCGGAGGCGCGCGGCGCCTGCCTTGCGATCGAGGATGCGATCGGCAAGGCCAATATGCCCAGTACCTGGCAGTCCGGTATCTGATCAATCCGACCGAGCGGACCCGGCTCGCCCGCCGCAGGGACCGTGGCCGCTACGACCGCGCCACGGTGCACGCCATCCTCGATGAGGCCCTCTACTGTCACGTCGGCTTCAGCATAGAGGCACAGCCCTACGTCATTCCGACCGTGCACGCGCGCGTGGCCGAGCGGCTGTACCTGCACGGCTCGGTCGCCAGCCGCATGCTCGGCACGCTCACCGCCCGCACGCCACTGTGTGTGACCGTGACGCTCCTGGACGGCCTGGTGCTGGCGCGTTCCGGCTTCAACCATTCCATGAACTACCGCTCGGTCGTCATTCTCGGCACGGCGAGCGAGCTCACCGCGGAAGTGGAAAAGCGCGCGGCGCTGGACGCCATCGTCAACCGGGCGCTGCCGGGACGCGCGACGCAGGTGCGCGCGGCCACTGACAAGGAGCTCAACGCCACCTGCGTGCTCAGCCTGCCGATCGAGGAAGCCTCGGCCAAGATCCGCAGCGGACCGCCGCACGATGATGAGGAGGATTACGCGCTCGGCTGCTGGGCTGGCGTGCTGCCCTTGAAGCTCACAGCCCTGGCTCCGCAGCCCGATCCGCGTCTGCCGACTGGTGTGCCCGTACCGGAGGCGCTCACCCGCTGGTCACGCGTCGCGACGTCCGAGGACTGCTAGCGCCAGGGGCTAACACCCGGCCCGGGCCAGCGCGCGGACGTTGCGCAGCCGAGCGCGCCCCTCTAACTTGAGCCGGATGTTCAGCCCGCTGTTTCAGTGTCTGATCCTGCTCGCCGGCTCGGTGTTCATGGTCACCGTGGCGCGCCGTCTGGCACTGCCGACCAGCATGGCTTATCTCGTGGTAGGGCTCGCGCTCGGCCCGCACGCCTTCGGGGTGCTGTCCGACTCCGGGGCCACCCGGCTCCTGGCGGAACTCGGAGTGGCATTCCTGCTGTTCACGCTGGGTCTTGAGTTCTCGCTGCCGCGCATGCTGGCGATGCGCCGCGAGGTGTTTGGCCTCGGGGCGGCGCAGGTCACCCTCACCGCCGGGGTGTTCACGCTGCTCACGCACCTGTTGGGCGTGCCATGGCTCGTAGCGGTGGTGCTCGGCGGGGCGATCGCGATGAGCTCGACCGCGATCCTCCTGCAGCAGCTCACCGAGCGTTCCGAGCTCAACCGTACGCACGGGCGTCTCGCCTTCGCCATGCTGCTGTTCCAGGACCTGGCCTTCGTGCCGTTTCTCGCCCTGGGATCCGCGCTCGTGGCGGGCGAGGATCAGCTGCAGCTGAGCGCAGGGCTGGTGCCGGTGTTCGGCGGCGTACTGGCCATCGTCGCGGTGCTCGCCGCGGGGCGCTGGCTGCTGCGGCCGCTGTTTCACGTAATCGCCCACAGCCGCCTGCGGGAGCTGTTCACGCTCACGGTGCTGTTAGTGGTTCTGTCCTCGGCCTGGGTGTCGCACAGCGCGGGGCTGTCGTTCGCGCTCGGCGCCTTTCTGGCGGGCATGATGCTCGCCGAGACCGAATATCGTCACCAGATCGAGGCGGTGATCCGCCCGTTCCGCGATCTGCTGCTGGGCCTGTTCTTCATCTCCGTCGGCATGCTCCTCGACCTGCGCCTCCTTGGCCGGCCGAGCGAACTCGCGGCGGTGCTGCTGATGCTCGCCACACTGGTAACCCTCAAGGCCCTGCTGGCAGCGCTCGTCACGCGCCCGTTCACCGATTCGCGCTTCAAGGCGCTGCGCACCGGCATTGTTATGTCGATCGGAGGCGAATTCGGCATCGCTCTGTGCACCATCCTGCTGCAGGCCGAGCTGCTGCCCGAGCGCATCGGCGGGCCGATCCTCATCGCCATGGTGCTATCGATGGTCTTAAGTCCGGTCATCCTCAACAACAACAAGCGCGTGGCACGCTGGCTGCTCGCCGAGCAGCGCGCGCCGCTGCGCACCGCAAACGAGCGCGAGGAAGCCGCCACGCACGAAATAGCCCAGCGCGACCACGTAATTCTCTGCGGTTTCGGCCGCGTCGGGCAGAACGTGGCGCGCGTGCTCGAGTCGCAGGGTTTCGAATACATTGCACTGGACCTGGATCCGGCCCGTATCCGCGCCGCGCGCCAGGCCGGCGACCCGGTAATGTTCGGGGACTCGGCGGACGAGGAGATGCTCGCCAAGGCCGGCGTCGCGAGCGCGAGCGCACTCGTCATCAGCTTCTCCGATCCGGCCACGTCCATCGGCATCCTGCGCAGCGTGCGCCGCATCCGGCCCGAGGTTCCGGTGCTGGTGCGCACCCAGGACGACGCGCGCATTCAGGAATTGCGCGACGCCGGCGCCACCGACGTGGTCCCGGAGACCTTCGAAGCCAGCCTCATGCTGGTCTCGCATGTGCTGATGCTGCTGCACGTGCCGGTGTCACGGGTGGTGCGCACGCTCGGAGAGATCCGCAACAGCCGCTACGCAGTGCTGCGTAACCTGGTGCGCAGCGGTGACGCACGCCCGGTTGACGAACTGAGCGAGCATCGCGAGGAGATAAAGTCCGTCGTGATCCCGCCCGGGGCGTGGTCGGTGGGCCGCAGTCTTGCCGAAGTCCGCGGTCACGGGGTGGAGGTTGCCTTCACCGGCGTACGGCGCCACGGCATCCTCGGCCGCGAACCCGCCGGCGATACGATACTTCGTGATGGCGACATCGTCGTTATTTACGGGCAGCCCGAGGAGCTGGAGCGCGCCGAAGCGGTGCTCCTGGCCGGTTAGAAACACCCATGGCGCGTCACCGGTAGAATGGCGCCCCGGCCAACGCGCCGGCAGCCACGCCGCCCAAGGAGCCGCCCATGCACAAGAGCCGACTCGCCGGATTTATCATCGACTGCCAGACGGACGATCTGGAGGCCAGCGCCCGCTTCTGGGGCGCCGCGCTCGGGATGAAGACCGCAGCGGACGCGCCCCCCGGTGAGGCGCTGTATCGCCGCCTGGCCACGGCACCCGATGAACTGCACGTGGAGGTCCAGAAAGTAACGCACCCGAGCCGGGTGCATCTGGACATCGAGGCCGATGACATCGAGGCGGAGGTGCGACGGCTGGAGGCCCTGGGCGCGCGCCGCATCGGCGCGGTACGCACCTGGGTGGTGATGGAGGCCCCGACCGGGCACCGCTTCTGCGTGGTGCGTGTGCAGCGCAGCGACTTCGAGGCGCACGCCCATAGCTGGCCCTGAATGAACCGCGCGGACATCCACTTCCCGCCCAAGCACGAGCCGCTGCGCGATGATGTGCATGCGCTCGGCGCGCTCGTCGGTGAGATCCTGCACGAACAGGGTGGCGAGGCACTGTTCGCGCTGGTGGAGAGCGATCGCGTCGCCGCCATCCGCGGCCGCAACGGCGATGCCGCCGCACGCGCCGAGCTCGCCCGAGAGGTGCGCGATCGGCCGCCGGCGCTGGCGCGCGACCTGGTGCGCGCCTTTTCGATGTGGTTCCAGGCGGTCAATCTCGCCGAGAAAGTGCACCGCATTCGTCGCCGGCGCGACTACTTCCTCAAGGACAGCCAGCGGCCGCAGCCCGGGGGCGTCGAGGATGCGCTGGCGACCCTCAAGCAGGAGGGCCTGGATGCCCGCAAGGTAGGCGAGCTGATCGGCAGCCTGTCGATCGAGCCGGTGTTCGCACCCCACTCCACTGAGGCTGCGCGCCGCACGCTGCTGGGCAAGCAGCAGCGCGTGGCGCTGCGGCTGCTGGAGCGGCTCGACCCGAGTCTGACGCCGCACGAGTCGCGCAGCATCTGGGACAACATCCGCATGGAGCTCACCAGTGGCTGGCAGACCGAGGAGCTGCCGCGTGCGCGTCTCACGGTGGCCGACGAGCGCGAGCAGCTGCTGTTCTATTTCATCGAGGTCCTGTACCGCGTCGTGCCTGCCTTCTACGAGGAGATCGCGCAGGCGCTGGAGAAGGTATTCGGCGCCAAGCCCGGTGCCGCGCGCGTGCCACCGATTCTGCACTTCGGCTCCTGGGCGGGCGGTGACATGGACGGCAACCCCGACGTGCACGCCAAGACCATCCGCGAGACCCTGGCGCGCCAGCAGCAGGTGATCATCAACGCCTACTTCCAGGAGTGCCAGGAGCTGGCACGGCGGCTGTCGCAGAGCGCTAGTCGCATCGCCGCCTCGCCCGAGCTCGGCAAACAGCTCGAGCACTACATGACGCTGCTCCCCGGGGCGCGCGCCATGACGCCGGCACGCCACGATCGCATGCCCTATCGTGTGTTTCTGGCGCAGATCGGCGAACGTCTGCGCGGCGCGTTCGAGGGCCGCGCCAGCGGTTACGAGAAGCCGCGCCAGTTCCGCGACGATCTGGCGCTGATCGCGAGCAGCCTCAAGGCCAACAAGGGCGCAAACGCCGGCCTGTTCTACGTCGAGCGTCTGCTGCGCCGCATCGACACCTTCGGCTTTCATCTGGCGACGCTCGACGTGCGCCAGCAGGCGGGCGTACTGCACCAGGTGATTGCCCAGGGCATGGCCGATGAGCAGTGGCTCAGCCGCAGTCCGCGCGAGCGGCGCGACCTGCTCGCGGAAGCGTTGGAGAAGGATCGCGGGCCGGTCACCGAGCTCGATGCGCTCGGCAAGCGCACGCTCGCCGTGTTCGACGCCATCATGCAGGGCCGGCACCGTTACGGGACGCAGGCCATCGGCTACTTCGTCATCTCCGGTGCCACTGGCGCCGATGACATGCTGGCGGCACTGCTGCTGGCGCACTGGGCGGCGGCCTACGACAAGCACACGGGCGAGGTGGCGCTCGACATCGCCCCGCAGTTCGAATCCGAGGAGTCGCTGCGCAGCTGCGGTGCGACGCTCGCGCAACTGCTCGCCGATCCGCTTTACCGCCGGCACCTGGAAGCACGCGGCCGTCGCCAGTGCGTGCTCGTCGGCTATTCGGACAGCAACAAGGAAGCCGGCACCTGCAGCTCGCGTTTCCTGATCCATCAGGCGCAGGCCGAGATCGCCCGGGTGCTGGCGAAGGCCGATGAGCGGCCGGTGTTGTTCCACGCGCGCGGCGGCAGCCTGGCGCGCGGCGGCGGGCGCATCGAGGCGATCGTCAGGGCGGCACCCGCGGGCGCGATCGACGGCGTGCTGCGCATCCGCGAGCAGGGTTCGACCGTCAAACAGGGCTACGGCCTGCGCCCCATAGCCATGCGCACGCTCGAGCGGGCCTTCAACGCCTTGAGTCTCACAACCGCCGCGGTGCGCGACGGGCGCTTGCCGGCAGACTCCCCGGCCCATCTGGAGGTGGCGCAGTGCCTGGCAGAGGTGAGCCGCGAGGCCTACCGCCGGCTCGTGGCTGAAGCGCCGGAGTTCTACGAATTCTTCCAGGCCGTGACGCCGATCGATGTGATCGAGCGCATGCAGATCGGTTCGCGCTCGGTGCATCGCAGCGCCGATGCCGGGCTCGCAGCGCTGTTGCCGGTGCCCTGGGTTTTCGCCTGGTCACAGGCGCGCTACATGCTGCCGGGCTGGTATGGTGCGGGCAGCGGACTGGCGGCAGCCGTGCGCACATTCGGCGCGGCACGGGTGGGCGAGACCTATGGCAGCTGGTTCTTCTTTCGCAACCTGATCGACGATGTCGAAACGATGTTGGCGCGCGCCGATCTGGACATCGCCCGCTACTACGAGGAACTCAGTGCGCCGCCGTTGCGCCACTTCGGCGACGACATCCGCACCGAGTATCAGCTCGCCTGCGAACAGATCCTCGCCATCAAGGGCAGCCGCGAACTGCTCGACTCCGATGCGACGCTGCAGCGCTCCATTCGCCTGCGCAATCCCTACGTCGACCCGATGAACCTCATGCAGGTAGACCTGCTCAGGCGCTGGCGCGCCGGCGGCCGTGCCGACCATGACCTGTTCGCAGCGCTGCTTGCCAGCGTCGGGGGCATCGCCGAAGGCTTGCAGAGCACTGGCTGATGAGTGCGGCGCGCCACATCACCATCCGCCCCGCCACGCGCGTCGATGCGCCGCTGGTACTCGGCTTCATCCGCGAGCTGGCTGTGTACGAGCGCCTCGAGGACCAGGTGGTAGCGACCGTGGCGGACCTCGAGGCAGCCCTGTTTGGGCCGCGGCCCGCGGCGGAAGTCGCATTTGCCTGCCTGGACACAGAGCCGGTGGGTTTCGCCCTGTTCTTTCACAACTTCTCGACCTTCCTCGGCAAGCCGGGCATCTACCTGGAGGATCTGTTCGTGCGACCGGAGGCACGCGGCCTGGGCGTCGGGCGGCGTCTGCTGGCGTGGCTCGCGCAGACCGCGCTTGAGCGTGGCGGGGCACGGCTGGACTGGGCAGTGCTCGATTGGAACGAACCCTCCATCGGCTTCTACCGCAGCCTCGGGGCCACCGCCTGCGATGAGTGGACCACGTTTCGCATGACGGGAGCGGCGCTCGAGAAACTGGCGCGCGGCTAGTCGCCGGGGCACGACGTCGGCGGCACGGCTTGTGCGCCATCGTTAGCGGGACCCTCCGGTGGCCGAGCAGTTGCCTGACGCGGGCTGCGCGCTGCCGGCTGAGGGTCTCAGGAGCCCATCAGGACCGTGGTGTCGTAGCTCTCGAAGCCCTGGATGGCGCGCGCGTAGGCGTTGAACACCAGCCGTTCGGCGACCTTGTCGGCCCGGGGTGCGAGCAGCATGCGCAGCACGACGTCATCAGCCGGCCGCGTGGCCTCCTCGGCCAGCAGCTGCTCGATGACCCGCGTCAGGCGATGGTAGAGCTCGTTCACGAAGCGCAGATGGGCGGCATCGTGCACCTGCTCGGCGCCGGGGCCGTAGGTGCCACGCCCTTCTTCCGCCAGTTCGTGCAGAAACAGGTTGAGGAGCCGCGCCTTGTCGACCAGCCGCAGCTCCGCATAGAACTGGATTTCGGAATTGAGGTTCATAACGTCCCCAGGCGTCCTACATCATCACTATGCCGGGAAGAAATCAATGGGTTTGGTGATCGTCACGGGGTCGACGTCTTCCTTGCCGAACTGCATCAGCCGCACCATGGCCACGATCTTCTGCTCCAGCTCCGCATCGTGCAGCTCACTGGAGAGCACGCGGCACATCGTGACATCACCGCTCGGAGCGATGGTGAACTCCAGCACCACCTTGCCGTGCAGATCGGCATTGTCGCGCAGTGCGCGCGCATAAAGACTGTAGATCCGGCCCTTGTTCTTGTCGAACAGCAGTGCGACCTCCTCGGCCGAGCGCCCGGGCTTACCGCCGCCGCCGGCGGTCGGCGTGCGGTTGTTGACGCTGCCGCGCGCGATACCTGAGGTCACCGCGGTCGTGGCGTTGCCGGTGAGGGAGCCGGCACCCCCACCGAAGCCGCGGCTGCTGTCCGCCGAGGTGATGCCGCCGCTGCCGGCGCCGACCTTGGAGGTGATGAGTGAGCGCTCGGCGTGCGCGTCCGCGCCTACGGCGCCGGAGAGATTCTTGGTCTCGAGCGGTTTGAGATCCATGACGTCGCGCAGGTCGGCGAGTTCATCCTTGACCTGATTCAGCTGCTTCTGCGCCTTCTCGTGCGCCTTCTGGTGCTGATCCACCGGCGGTGGGGTGATCATCGCCACCTTGGGTTCGATCTTGGGCTTCTCCTCCGGCTTGGGCGGCGGTGGCGGGGGCTTCGGTTTCTCCTCGAGCATTACGCGTGCCAGACGCTGCGGCACGTCCTCGGTAGTCGGCGTCGCGGGCCGCGGCAGCAGCGGGAAAAGGATGCCGAGCAGCACCAGCACGATCAGCAGCACCCGCAGGATCTTGCGGAAGCGGGCACTGGCCTCCGGGTCACCTTCCCAGGGCAGCTCGTATTCGCGGTAGTAAGGAGCAAGCAGCATATCGTCTTAACCGGGCTTGAACTGGCCGGGCGCGACCGGCTTTTCCTTCTGGATGACGGCGAGCGAGATGCGTCCGTAATCGGCATCCGTGCAGGTCGCCATGACGCGCTTCAGCACCTCGTAGGGGATGGCCTTGTCCGCCATGATCGTGATCTCACGCTGCGCGAGGTCCTTCTCGGTCATCTCCTTGCCCACCAGCAGCGGGCGCTTGAGTGCAGCGCGCAGCGGCTCGACCAGCGGTCCCGGAGTGGCACGGATGTCGGCGATGCTGGTGATGAGCTCGCCCTGCACAAACACGTCGCTCTTAGTGATCATGACCACCACTGACTGCTTCGGCGCGGTCTGGGCGATCGATTGCGGAATCTCGATCCCCTTGGAGTTCTGAATGACCTCGACCTCGGTCGAGTACACCAGGAGGAACGCCACCATCACCGAGAGGATGTCGATAAGCGGAATCAGGTTCAGCTGCGCATCGGCACGGTTGCGCAGGTGGTGCTGCGCCATGCGCAGGGCACGATTGGAGATGCTCATGGGGGCGCTCCTTTGCCCTCAGGTGCGGGACTCGCGGCGGGCGCGACTGCATCAGTAGCCGGCGCATCGCCGATCGAGATGTCCGGGAACAGTTCGGCCTGCACGAGGTCCATGCCCGCGCCGCTCTCGAACACGCGCACGCGATCCATCACCTGCACCAGCGTGTCGTAGGGGGTGTCGCTTTCCAGCAGGATAGTGGCCTCGGTCTTCTCCGGGAACTTCGCCTTGACGCGCTTCAGGTATTCCGTGAGGCCGTCGTAGTCGTAGCCATGCCCGGTGTTGGGGAAGCTTGCCAGCGGTCCGGTGTTGCGGTCGGCCACCTGCAGCAGGTCCTTGCGCACCATCACTTCCAGCACCAGTCCGGGCGGCGGCTCGCGGAACTCGGTCTGGGAGGCGGGCAGGTTCAGCTGCAGGATCACGGTGCGCGAGAACACCGCGGTCATGAGCAGAAACGTCACGAGCACCGTGAAGATGTCGATCATCGGCACGAGCAACAGCTCGGCCGGCCTGCGGGAGTGGCGCTCCAGCTTGCGGTATTGGTATGAACGACGCATGCGGGACCCTTAAGCCCTGCTCACGAACGCCAGGCGCACGGGCTCAGGCCGCCGCGGGGGCGGTCTGGCGCTCGGTGATGGCGTTGAGGAACTTGACCGAGGCCATCTCCAGGCTGTCGATCAGTTCGGTCGTCTTGGTCTGCAGGAACGCGTGGATGAACAACAGCGGCACCGCGGTCATCAGACCGAAGGCCGTGCAGTTCATCGCCACGGAGATGCTGGCCGAGAGCAGGTTGGCCTTCTCCGCCGGATTCACGGTCGCCACCGCCTGGAAGGCGCGGATCAGGCCCATGACCGTGCCGAGCAGGCCGAGGAGGGTCGCAAGGTTGGCGAAGGTCGCCAGATAGTGCGTGCGCTTCTCAAGGCGCGGCACCACTTCCATCAGGCTCTCTTCCATGGCCTTCTCGATGTCATCGCGACGCCGCGCAGACTGGATGCGCGCCAGGCCGTAGTTGAGTATGTGCCCGATCGCGGAATCCGACTTCGAGGTGGCCTGGGCCACGCCGCGGAAATTGCCCTGCGACAGCATTGGCACGATCTCATTCCACAGACTGCGGTTACGCGCCGCGGCCGCCGTGAGATAGATGTAGCGTTCGATGGCGATCGCAAGACCAACCACGAACACGATCGCGATGGGGTACATGAAGTCCCCGCCGCCCTGAAAGAATCGAACAATCAAATTCCACAAGCCCATCTGACACTCCCGCGCTCAAATGACCGCCACACAAGCACCAACACTAACCAAAACTGAATGACATAAGCCCAAAAAGCTGCGACCTGGCTCTCATCTGCGATGCTGCGCCAGGGATATTTCAGGGCTTGACGCCCGAACCCTGCGCCGCGTCCGGTTTTGCCTCGGCGGCCTGCGGTTTCAGGGCGTCGTAATAGCGGTTTTCGCGCCTAAAGACGTCCCGATCCACCGGCTGCAGCACCTCATCCAGAAGACTGTTGACGGGCCGACCGACCATGTCGCCCAGATCCGACCGCTTCCACGGAACGATATACAGCACTTTCGGCAGTTCACTGTTACCCGTGACGTCCGTGGCCTCGAGGTTGAGTCGGTCCATGCCCTTCTTGGCGGGCGTCTTGGGAGGCGCCGCCTTGTCAGCCGCGCTGTTCTGCGCGGCCGGCTTTGTCGGCGCCGGCCCGGCTGTCACGGCCGCCGCAGGCGCGCTCGTAACGGCCGCGGCTGGCGTGGGCGTGCTCACCGGCGGACTCTTGGTGGTATCCACTCCCGGCTCCAGTTCATCCGGGCGGGGGATGGGCTGGGAGGTGCTGCCCGCAGGGGCCGGAGCGGTCTGGGCCAGCGCGCTGCCAAGCGGCAGCTGCGCGAGCAGCAGCATCAGGAGCCCAGACATGCGAACGTCCTGTCGAACCATATTCAACCTCCTGCCCTGGGCCCGGCCGGGGCCGCAGCCGCCGCATTGGCGGGGGCGGCACCTGCCGGTGGCTGCGGCGCGGGCGCCGGGGTGGCGTTGCCCGGGCCATCTGCCGGCGTGGCCTCCGGGGCTGGGGTTGCCTCGGGGGCCTTGATTCCGAGGCGCTGCCTCAGCTCGGCGATCCAGCTACTCACCGGCTTGTCCTCGCCGGTAATGGACTTGTACTGCTCGAATGCCTTCAGGGCGCGCTGCGGATCATCCAGATAGAGGTCCGCGACCACGCCCAGGTTCCGCCAGGCGGGTGCATAGCGCGGGTCGGCAGCGATCGCCTGCTCGTAGGAGCTCGCCGCATCCTTGAACTTCCCGCGCATTCTCTGCGTCACGCCCAGTTCGGTCCAGGCCAGCGCATTGCCGCTCTCGTGGCCGACCGCGCTCTTGAGGCTCTCTTCGGCCTGCTCCAGCTGCCCCTGTTTGCGCTGCAGCAGCCCCAGGTCCACCAGTGGTGCTGCGAACTGAGGATACTGCAGTGCGACCTGCTTGAAGCCGAGCTCGGCCTCGGTCGTGTTCCCGGCGCGCATGTACCGGACCGCACGATCAAAGTCGGCACGCGCGGCCGCTGGCACCTCCGGATGCGGCGCTCCCGCCGCGGACGCACCGGGTGCGGCTGCGCCGGGCGAATTCGCGGCGGGCGCGGCGCCCTGGGCCGCGGCCTCCGTGGCCTTCACCGCCTGCGGCGGTGGTGCGGGCGAGGGCTTGGGCGCGGGCGCACTGCAGGCGCCGAGCAGCGCGGCGAGGGCGAGCGCTATGCAGCTATTCCATCGTGGTGATGACATCGTGTGTCACCTCCGTCTTGCCGTAGCGCGCCGGCTTGAGCTGCGCCAGCGCCTCGAAGCTCTTGCGCACCGACTCGTCGTACACCCCGTCTTTGGTGCGTGCCGTGTTCAGTTCGTGCGCCTTGATCGCCTGCTCTTCGAACGGGAACACCTGCTCCTCCAGCAGCGCGTTGTACTCCTCGAGCTCTTCGCCCTTGAGATTCTTGGGGCGCTCGGAGGCCAGCAGGTCCTTGGCGAGCGTGCGATACAACTCGGCCATCTCGTAGGTGGCCGCGGTGGTGACTTCCGCGACCTGATATTCGGCCGCGCGCTTGTAACCGTCCATGGCGGTCTCGAGCGCATTGCGTTTGACGATCAGACTCTTTTTCAGGGGCGCGGCGAGCTTCACTGCGCGGAAGGCATCGCGCGCCGGCTGCGCCAGGGCCAGCTGCGCCTTGGCGGCGAGATAATGGGTGCGCTCGGTGCGCTGGGCGCCGGCCTGCGCGTCCGCGCTGATGATCTCGTGGTACCAGTGATCGCGCCGCGCGCTATCCCCGCTCTTGTCGGCATACTCTGCCAGGTGCTGGCGGGCCTCTTCAGCATCGGCCAGCGGTGCAGGATTGGCTGCGACGAACTTCTCCAGCATGCCGGCCGCCTTGGGCGTATTGCCGGCCTTGGCGTAGAGGTCCGCGGACTGGATCAGCGCCTCGCGCTGTACTGCCTTGTCCTCGGCCGGATTGGCGGCAATGCGCTCGAATTCGGCTGCCGCCTCGCCCGGGCGGTTCGCGGCCGCATAGGCCACCGCGAGTTTGCGCGTCACGTCCGGTTGCAGCGGCGACTGCGGGAACTGGTGGCGGAATTCCTCCAGCACCGCTATGGCCCGGTCCCACTGCTTGAGGTTTATGAGCCCGGTGGCAGCGTCGTATTGGGCGTTGCTGCGGATCTTTGAGTCGGGCGCCACGCGCGCGACGCGCAGGAAATCCTCGACCGCCGCGCCGGCATCGCCGGCCTTGAGCTTCGCCTCGCCTTGTTTGTAGACGCTGGCGGCGAGGCGCTCGGTGAGGTCGGCACGCATCTTATCGTCGCTGCCGGCCAGCTCACGGGCCTGCAGGAAGGCCGGCTCCGCCTTGGCGTACTCGCCCTGGTCGTAGTAGGACTGCGCGATGATCGTCCAGGCGATGCGCTGCTTGGCCAGATCCACCGGCGGCTGGCGCGCGAGAATCGCCTGCGAGACGGTAATGGCTCGCGGCCGATCGCCGGCCGCGAAGATGTCCTCAGCGGCGTGCGTCAGCACGACCGCACTCTCCGGATGTTCGGGGAAGGTTTCCGCGAACTTCACGTCCGCATCCGTCTCGCGCGCGTGCCAGGCATCCTTGGCAGCACCCGCCAGCCCCTCCTCGCCCTTCTGGTAGGCGACCAGCGCGGCGTGGGCGGCGGCGGCGGATTTGTCGTTGCGCGGGTAGCCGTAGGCGGTGTGCTCGTACTCGGTCGCCGCATCCGCGTACTGATGACTCTCGAACAGCGCATCCGCCAGGAGGTAGTTGGTCGCGGCCGAATCCGTATCTCCGGGGAAAGACTTCAGATAGTCGCGGTACCAGCGCGCGGCCTCTTCGTAGTCGGAGATCTTCTTCGACTTCTGCGCGGTGGCGTGGAAGTAGGTGGCGACGTCCTTGAGGTTGGTCTTGAGCTCCTGGACCACGCGCGGATTGTCGGCACGGCTGCGGGTCTTCCAGTAGGGAGAATCGAAGTTGTAGTGCTCGACGAACTCGTGCTTGCCGTCGAGCACCAGCTGGCTGAAGCCGCCCTTGTTGTAGGCATCGATCGCGGCCATGTCCAGGTCAGGGGCATGGTCGCTGTAGGGGTCGCGTGCCACGAAGGCCCGATACGTGGTGGCGGCGTCCTGGTAACGCTGCTTGTCGACATACAGGTCCCCCAGGCGCGCGTACAGGAGCCAGGTGTAGGGGCGCTCACCGTGTTGCTTCACATACTGCTCGAGGGTGGCGGCACCGTCGTTGTAGGAGAAGGCGATGCTCATGACCCGCAGCGTGTCCTCGACCAGCTCGCGATCGCCGCGCTTGAGGTTTTCGAGCTTCACCGGTTTTTGCGGGTTGGTGCCCAGCTCGCGGTCGAGTACGCCGCCGAAGGACGGCAGGCTCTCGAGGGTCTGCGACTGCTTGAAGAGCGACCAGCCGTGCTTGTAGAGCGCCTGCTGGTAGAAGGCCGAAGCCCCGCCATGACCGATGACGGCGGCGTAGGCCTTCTCGGCCTCCGGGTAGCGCTTGTTCGAGAACAGCAGCTCGCCGCGGCGGAACTGCACCTCATCGATGTGCGGGGTCTGCGGATGCTGCGCCACGATGCGATCCAGGGTCGCCAGGGCCAGGTCGGGCTGACCGGTGGTTTCGTAGGCGCGTGCGAGCTGGTAGAGCACCTGATCGTTGCGCGGGTAGTTCGGGTAGGCCTTCAGCAGCGTCGTGTACAGCTTGATGGCCTCGCCACCCTGCATGTCGATCGCAGTAACCTCGTTCTGCAGACGCTCCAGTTCCCCGGAATCGAGATTCAGGTCCCCGAGGCGCCGCATGGCCTCGGCGCGCAGCTTCGGGTCGGTGTTCTGCAGTTCAAGGAAGCGCCGATAGTTCTCCATCGCCTTGGTGGCATTGGCATCGGCCGGGGTGTCCTTGTGGACATCCACCTTCTTGGAAGTCAGATCGCCGATCG
Source organism: uncultured Pseudomonadota bacterium (assembly GCA_963743625.1). Lineage (GTDB taxonomy): Bacteria > Pseudomonadota > Gammaproteobacteria > Steroidobacterales > Steroidobacteraceae > 13-2-20CM-66-19. The sequence goes on from CAVUQM010000012.1 coordinate 167,882, forward strand.
TCGGCGGGGCGCTGCTTGACTGCGCCGGCGCCGCAGCCGCGGTTGCCAGTCCCAAAAGCGCCGCCGCGACGGCGGCAGCCACGGGGCCGTAGACACGACCGCTCATTGCTGCGGCTCCGGCGCGGGCTGGGTTTCGGGCTGCTCATCGGCACCCTTCTGCTCCGGGCCCGCAGGCTTGGCAGGCTTGCTGGCACTCGCCCCGCTCGCCGCGCGGTCGTACATCGAACCGAGCGCAAAGCGGGCCTGAATCTGATAGGCCGCGAGCCGGTCCTTCTGTTGCTCGAGCTCCCCCACGGCAATCTGCGCCAGGTAGGCCCGCTGCTTGAGCTCGACGGCCACCAGGCGCGTCTCGAGGGTGTCGATGCGTTGCCTGAGTGCCGCAACGCGGGTAGCGAACTCGCCGGTGTTCTGCGGCATGGCCTTGCGGGCGCGCTCGACGCGAATCCAGCGGCTCTGCGCCTCGTGCAGCGCGAGACTGAGGTCCTTGAGCCCGCGATGCTCCTGCCACACACGCGCGCCGTAGGCATCGTTCAGGCGAAAGAACAGCACGCCCTTGACCAGCGCCAGACGGGCGCGCATCTCCGCGTTGTCCGGCGTGTCCGGTGCGCCGGCCAGGGCCGCCTCGACGCGCTGAATGCGCCCCCACTGTTCACGCTCCTCATCGGTGCCGAGCGCGGCCACGTTGCGCTGCGCCTCGATAGCGCGCAGTTCGTTCTCGAGTGCGACGTCGCGCTGCTGCAGTTTATCGACGACCCCCGAGGCCAGCAGCGCATCGGCGCGGGGCAGGCGCTCGGCGTAGGCGCGTTCACGCGTCTCGAGCATGTCCTGGTAAGCCACCATGTCATCGGAGTGCTTGACGAGCGTGCCGCTCATCGACACCAGGCCACGATAGTTCTTCAGGCCTTCCTGGAAGTCGTTGCCCGCCAGCAGCGTGTACAGGTAACGCGACTCCGGTGCATCCGGCAAAGTCTTCAGCTGCCACGCCCAGCCGTACTTGGTGTCCTCGTTGCGGTCCTTGGCGAGCACCCGCTCCAGCATGTCGCCCTTTTCGATCGCGGCTATGGCGCTGTCGAGCCGGCCGTTCTCCGTATCAAAGGACTTTACCGCGCTCTCGTAGTACTCCGCCGACTGCGCATTGGCATTGAGCTTGCTGAACGCATACGGGACCGCCAGATAGGACTCCTGCACGGCCGAGTCGAGCAGATTACGGCTGCGCAGCTCCATCCAGGGCGTGAGCGCTCCCTGATAGTCGCCCAAAGCGGCGTCCGCCCAGCCAATGCCGAGCAGCGCCTTGTTCGAGTACGGCCCGCTCAGGCGCACCCGCGCCAGCGCCGTGCGCGCCCGAGCCGGCTGCTCGGCCTGCAGGTAGGCGAAGCCGAGGGCGAGGTTGGCGCGATCGCGCAGCGCGGCGAGTTCAGGCGTCGGTGTGAGCATGGTGCCGACGGCGCTCAAAAAGGGATCGGCATCGCTGAGACGCTTGATGCGGATGAGCGCCACGCCGAGGTTGAAGTGCGCGTAGGCCGACCAGTCTTCCGGACCGCGCCAGCTGGCGAGCGCGGAGATGGCCTCCTCGAAGCGGCCCTCGTGCATGAGCACGTTGCCGAACAGGATCTCGCGCTGTGCCTCGAGGTCAGGCGACATGCGCCCGTTGATCTTGCGCAGCGCCGCCTCCGCCTTGTCGTAATAGCCGCGTGCGTACCAGATCTGCGCCAGGTAGAACCACGCCCGGTTGCGCGGCCCGGTGGACACCTGGTTCGTCAGCACGCGCTCGAAGATCTGGCCGGCTTCGTTGTGCATGCCGAGCTGCAGGTACAGGCTGCCCTCAAACAGCGGCACTTCGTCCTGGTGGTGCGGCATCAGGCCCCACTGCTGGTAGGCCAGCAGCCGGGTCAGGGCGTCATAGTCGGCACTTTCGGTGTTCTGGTAGTAATAAAAGAGTACGTCGCCGAAGTGCAGGTCGCGCACCGTGCCGATCGGCAGCTTCTCCGGATCGTGCCGCCGTGCGGCCGCAGGCCCGGCGGCGAGCAGCGCGACAGCGCTGACCGCAAGCAGCGCACGCCTGAGGAGTCGCGGGCTCAAAAGTCTATTCCCAGTCCTTGATTTCGAACTCGGGCTGCAGCTTCCTCTGACGGTCGTCAATCTTCAGTTCCAGGTACTTCGCGCCCACGCCCTTCTCGAAGTGCACTGACGCACCACGTTTGTAGGCACGGTCGTTCGGACCCTTGCCGCTGAAGAAGGCGACCAGCTCGTGCGGCCCCACCTTGAGGTTGCCGACGTACAGCCGCTGCACTCCGCCCTTGAGAAGCGCTTCGACCTCACGCGGGGTGTACAGGTAGTTAATCACTTCCTTCTGGTCAATTTTCAGCTGCACTGTGTCGAGCGAAAAGAAGTCACCGACGTCCATCGACAGGAACACCGCCACCTGCGTATTGGCCGGGAACAGCAGCTCCTCCTCGAGCACGAACAGGTCCTTGTTGAGATCGACGACGTCTTTCTTTAGCCCCTGAATCTGCTGATCCAGGCCGCGGGTATCGGTGGCGGTGTCCGGCGCCGCCGCCGGCGCGGCTGCGGGGGCTGGAGCGGTGGTGGGCGCGGGCGCGGTGGCCGCGGGCGGCGCCGTGGGCGCCGGGGCCGCCGGTACGGCAAACGCAGCAGGCGCGACGCCGAGCAGCGTCAGAATGGCAGCTGCGGCGCGCCATGGTGCGCGGACCCGGGAGCTGACAGAAGTCGTCTGTGACATGATGATTCCGATCATTCGTTCAGCAGAGCGCGCAGCTCTTGCAGATATAAAGTCTCGTTGGCCGCGCTGTAGTCACGCAGCACATAGCGGATAACGCCGCCGCGATCGATCAGCACCGTCATCGGCAGATTGTCGACCTGGTAGCTGCGGCTGACCGACTTGGCCGGATCGAGCAGCATCGCAAAGCCGACACCGGTCGAGCGCGCAAACTCCTGCGCCTGCGCCGGCACGTCATCCACTCCCACCCCGTACACCGCCAGACCCGCAGACCGATAGGTCAGGAAACTGCGGTTGAGCGCCGCCAGCTGGGCCCGGCACGGCGTGCACCGACTGCCCCAGAAGCTCACCACCACCACGTCGCCGCGGTGCTCTGACAGCCGCACGTTGTCACCGGCACTGGCATGCAGCGCGAAATCCGGGGCGGCCTGGCCCAAGAGCGCATAGCTCGGCTGCGCCGGTACTGCCATCGTGGCCACGAACGCCAGGACGCCGGCGCACAGCCGCAGCAAGAGACCTGTGCGTGAAAAGTCACGCCGCATCGGGCCTAGCGGCCGTTGCCAGCTCAATAATTTGATCCTCGTCGCGGGATGCGACCTTAAGGCCCGCGCCAGCACGGAAAATTGCACAGCGCACTTAACACTGTCAACGAAGTGAGCTGCGAAATGAGGCCTGTCTCCCTCGGGCGCGGCATTGGATGCACGCCGTCGTCGGAACGCGACAGGGGTTGCGCGTGCCGCCGGCCGGCGGCACGCGCACTGCGTCACAAGGGTGCGAAGGCGGTCAGGGCGGCCAGCGCGCTGCCGGAGCCAAGACCCTGACCCTGGAACAGCGTCGGGAACTGTCCATCGGTGCCGAGCAGGCCCATGTAATTGAGGATCACGGCCTGCACGAGCGAGGTGACGTTGTTGGCTACCGGGCTTGAGGTGTCGACCACCGAACCATCGGAGCTGAAATAGCCAATCTGCTGTCCGGCGGCACCGTTGCGCAGCTGCGGACGTCCCTTGGGGCTGTAGACCAGGAAGAAGGTGGAAGCCACCTGCTGATTGTCGCCCTGCCACCCGAGCTTACCGCGCCCCGCGGCGCTGTTGTCCGGCATGCCGGTCGAGGTCAGCGAGCCGTCACTGAACACGTACACCATCACCGGTTTACCGACGCGCTGCGCGTACTCAAGTACTGCACCGATCATCTGCCCGGCCTTGAAGTTGCGCGTTTCACCGGTGGCGCGGGTACCGTCGTGGTAATCGTAGCCACCCATCGCAATCGTACCAGCGCCGGCGTAACCGTTGATGACGAGCTTCATGACGGTTGCGGTAGCCTGGACGTCGTTATCCTGAAAGTCAGTTGCGGTGAAGATCGGCGCAGCCCCGCCGGTGATCGCGGTGTCCTTGGTCGGATCCAGCGCCGCCGGATTGCCGAACGTTGCCGCCGTATTGGCCGAGACCACGTAGGCACAGCGCACCTGGTTCTTGAGCTGCCCGTCCAGATTCGGGTCGGTATAGAGGGAAACACCGGGCGTGCCGCCGTTCGGCGCACTCAGGGCGCCGGTGAACGCTGCGTTGGAGCCGGAAGTGTAGAGCGCGGTACCGCCGCTGATGCGAGCCTGCGACTCCATCACCGCGACCGAGAGCGGATCTGCGGTCGCACCCCCGGTGCTGACCAGGCCGGTCGCATCCGAGGGCTGGTCAATGGTGGTGGGCTGCAGCGCCGGGTTGATGTACATCATCGGGGCCATCGAGTTACCGCCGGAGACCGAGGCCTCCGTGCCGATCAGAGTCAGGAGCAGGCCCTGCGCGCCCGCCATGGCGATGCCGTACATCGGATTGTGCGGATTCTGCTGCGTATCGTTCTGCGACTCGGCGCAGAACACCGCGCCATTGGTGCCCGCGGCCGTGGCCGGCGTCGTGGCCTTGCTCAAGATGCCGCGCTTGATCGCGCCATCCGCATGCCACAGCAGGCCGAGCGAGGCGTCGATATTGGCGCTCGAGCTCGGCACCATGTTGCCCGGTACGCCCAGGCGCCCGTAGCCGGCCGTGGACAGAAAGTTGCTCTGGCCGCCCTGCACGCCCACCAGTACTTCCGAGCCGACGAGATTGGCTCCGCCGGCCAGATCGAAGCAGATGAACGGTATGCCGCCTGAGGCCGTCGGCACGTTGCACTGCCCATTGGGCAGCAGCGCTGCGATATCCGGCGACAGGGTCGTGGCGCCACCGGCGTTGGCACGGTTCGCCTTCAGCATGGCGCCGAGCCAGGCCGGTCCGATGACCATGCTGCCGCCGGTGAGCATGCCGGCAGCCAGGAAGTCGCGGCGCGTACGCGGCAGCGGATGGTCGTTGTAGAGCAGCGGCTCGCCAGGGGCGTGCGGCCGAGGAGGCTTCTTACCGATGATCATTACAGTTACTCCTGGTACCGATCACTGCAGCGTTACCGCGGCACTGCCGAGCACCGCCGTGCAGGCGGCCTGGGTGGCCGTCGCGACGGTGGGTGCCGGGGTCTCGTTGAGGGTCGGAATGCGCTGCAGAAGCGCATCCACCTCGTTGGTCACGGCCGTGGCGGTGGCCGGGGCGACGTTCACCCCCACCGCGTTTTTCACCAGCGCGGTCTCCACGATCTGCCGGTTCGAGGCTGTGTTGAAGAAGGAGGCGCTCGAGTTGAGGCTCGCATCCAGCCCGGTGCCGAAGAAGGCATCGCGTAAGGAGGCCGTGCTGACCAGCTGCCCGCAGTAGGCATTCGCCAGCTGCCCGATGGAGGTCTGCTGCGAGGACACGAAGGCCGAGATGAGCGGCGTCGAGGGCATCGCCTGCTGCGTGGCCATGTACTGCGCATAGACCGTGCTGTTGGTGAAGGGCACGCCGGTGATCTTCGACATCGCGTGCGTCACGCGCTCGAAGGTCGTCACACCGAAGTCCGGCTGCGGCGTCGTGGTCGGGGTCGGGGTCGCGATGGTGACCGGCGGTTCCACGTAGGCGTGCACGTTTGAACCCAGCTGATCGAAGGACAGGAAGAACAGGTCACTGCTCGGTCCCAGGGTCAGGGGCACCACGGTACCTAGGTTGGACAGCAGCTGGCCGTTGGCGGGCGTGTAGCTGGAGCCACCCAGAGTGGTGCTGACCGTGGTGTACGACTGTCCGGCCGGCACCAGCTGGCCGTTGACACCGACGCGAATGCCACTGAGCTTCAGATTCGACGGCACGGTGGCGTTCGGATCCAGGCTGATGAACTTCGGCTGCGCGAACAGGTAGCTGTAGCTGTCGTACTGCGCCGCCTGCACGAGGATGTACGACTGCGGTACCCCCGAGAGCTGGCTCACACCGAAGAGCAGGTAGTACTTCTGTCCGACGCCGGCCGCGAAATTCTGCTGAATCTGCGCCGCGGTGAGTGCGCGGTTGTGGATGGCCACGAACTTGATCGTGCCCTGCCACTGCCGCTGCCCGGTGGTCTCGTTGCCCAGTACCAGCGCAAATGTGCTGTCCCAGTTGGCAAGCGAGCCGCCCTTCGACGGATCCGCATCACCGGTGTAGACGCCGTTGACGTAGATCTTCTGTCCGTTCACCGGGTCATAGGTCAGCACGACGTGCTGCAGGGAGGCCTGCGCTGCGCCATCAGCGGTGGTCGTCACCAGCGGCGGGTTGCCGTTGGTGTCGGTGACGCTGCTGCGCGCGAACCCCTGGTACTGCATGACCGCCTGGGCGAGCGTCGCGTTGCGCGTGGTGTTGCTGCCCGAATAGCTGACGATGAAGGCATTCGTCTGCGTGACGTTAGCCGGTGCCACCCAGGTCTCGAGGGTGTACTCGCCCGAACCCTGGATCATGCTGGCGAGCTTCTGGCTGGCGCTGGTGGAGGCCTGCGCCTTGCCGCCCGAGCCCAGCGTGATGCCCCAGCCGCCGGCCCAGGTGACGTTGCCCGAGAGCGTCAGGTCGGCAGCCGGCGTGACGCCGCTGGTGTCGTACGCAGTGCTGCCCTGGCCGGTCTCGAACATGTACTTCGCGACCAGGTTGGCCTCGTAGCGGTTGCCGCCCGCGGCAATGGTGCCCTGGGAGAGCGTCACGGCGTTCGAGACCACCAGGGTCGGATCGATCGGCGTCACGGCGATGCCATTGGCAAAGGCCTGGATCGCCGCCAGCATCTGCGCGGCACTACCCGCGCAGTCGGGCGGGCCGCCCGGACCGGTGGTCGACCAGCAATGGTGGAACTCGGTCGCGAGTCGCTCATAGAAGCGCGACTGGGTCGGGGTCGACAGGTTGATTTTCGGCTGCGCTGCCAGATAGGCCGCATTCACATCGGAGTCGGCGAAGTACGGCTGCTGCGCGGTGGCCGAGCTCGGCGTGTGGCAGCCCGAGCAGAACTGCGTGAGCACCGGATAGATCGTGCTCTGAAAGCTCGGGCTCGGCGCGGTGGCGCTCACCGGGAACTGTTTGCCACCGCCGGCCGCCTGCACCGGCGGCGCGATCAGCGTCACGCTGGTGGTCGAGGAGGAGCCGGCGCCGATCCAGCCCTGGATCCACACCAGCATGGTGGCCGCGCACGCTGAGGGGTCTGCGACCCAGCAGTTGTGGCCGCCGCCAACCTTCAGCACGAAGGTCGACTGCGAGGGGTTGGTGAGGTTCACCAGCGGCAGCGCCGCCTGGTAGGCGAGGTTCACGTCATCCGCGCGCGCGAACTGGGGCGACTGGCCACCGGCGTGATGGCAGCCGCCGCAGCGGTTGGCGGGAATGACGTTCTGCCAAAAGCTCAGCTTGAAGGCCTGCACGTCGGCGTTGGCCGGCGGCGGACCGGTGTAGTTGGCCGCCGAATCCGTGGGCGCGGTCGAAACCTGGTTGACGCTGGTGGAGGCGCCCCCGCCGGCGCAGGCGCTGAGCAGTCCGAACAGCGCGAGTGTTGTGGCCAGGGTAAGCGTGTGCGCCGCGCGCTTCAGAGCGCTCAGGGCGAAACGGTTGTCGGTACTGCGGTTCATGGCGGCGCTCCCTTAACTACCCGGGCAGGCGGCAGCGGCCAGCTGGAACACCTGTTTGAGGTGATAGCCCCCGCTCTCGAAGCTCTGCTTGATCGAGGTAACTGTCGCCATGTCGGCGGCGTTGGTGGGCGCGCGGAAGCACACCGTCTGGAAGATCTTGGTCACCTGGCACTGTGCGAAGGCGTCGCTCGACTCGAGCTCCTGGCCCAGTGACTTCGCGCCAACGCCGCTGCCGGGCAGGCTCGCACTCCAGCCGAGGGCGATGTTCGGACCCGCACGCCAGCGGTTCGACCAGCTGTCATCTGGCGTCACGAAGCCGTACACGAAGTTGGTGGAGTTGATGAAGTACTTCGGCTGTACCTGGCCCGCGGTGTACTGCATGGTGCCGGTGTTGGTCACCGCGCCGACCGTGCCGTTGAAGTTGTAGTAGGCGAAGGCCTGCGCCATCGGGTCCATGCCGCTGTGGCAACCGACGCAGGTGTTCAGGAATACGCGGCTGTCACCGCCGGGCGAACGCGCCACATCCTGGCGGATGCGATCCGTCGGGCGGGTGGTGTCCTGCACCGTCTGCATGTCGTTGCACAGATGATTGATCATCGTGAAGCGGAACATGGCGCGGTTGGTGCCGTTGATGAAGAAGGCCGACTCGGCGCCGTAGGTCGTGATGAGACCCGCCGTCGCCGTGCTGGGCGTGCCATAGGTGCCCGACTGCGTGGCCTGCTTGAGCGTCGTGCTCAGGTCGACACCGTTGGTCTCCGCGGTGGCGTAGTGGGCGTTGCTCGCGTTCGAGGGCGCCGGCAACCCGGGCGCATTGATCGTATAAAGAATGTCTGCCGAGAGCGCGGTGTTGAAGGCGACGTCATCGCGCACCATGCCGATCACGGTGGCGGTGTAATCGTTCAGCGGCGCGAACACCGTCTGATCGCGATTGCTCCAGGGCGTGACCATGTTCTTCACGACCACGTTGTAGAAGTTGGCCTGCTGGGTCGCCAGGCCCGCAGCCTGCACCAGTGCGGGATTCGGAGGCGTGCTGGCCGCACAGCCGTTCGGGCACGCCGCGGCAATGGTGGAGGTCATTTGCGCCACAACCGCCTGGTCGGCGGCGGCTGAGCCCGGGTCGATGCCGACGATGCGCTCGTAGATGCGCTTGGCCTGCTCAGCCGGACCTGCATGCGCGGCGCTCGCCAACAGCAGCAACACCGTGGTTGCTACCGTGGTACGCCGCGCGCTGCGCGAGGTGACCTGTGCCTGATTGTTTCTAACATTCATGGCGCTCTGCTACTCCCGAAAATGCCCGATGCGCGACCGGACTATACGGTTCGCATGACCCCGCCCCGAATGTCTCAATCAAGTGACGTCGCCAGCGACCGACAGTTTGTGGAGTTGTTGTTCCGCGCTGCTCAATGCGCGGCAAACTGCGATTTAGGTCACGGCGTGGGCCAGCTCTTGCGTCTACCTAGTAACGCAATGGGCCCTGCACTCTCGGCCCGTATGAGACCCATCACAGGCCGGTATGCGCCGTGACGGAATCGGCGATCTGGCGATAAGTCATCGAATTGGTCATGAATTACGTTACATTCACACGCGACGGGACAGCGGCGTGAATGACGACGGAGACGCAAATGCACGCGCAGCACGGTTCGGAAAATCTGAGGCATTCGACAATTCGCGCCCGCGCCGGGTGCGCGCTGGCGCTGCTTGTCTGCGCGGCGGCACTGACTGCCTGCAGCAGCGGTGGCAACATAAGCCTGGGCAAGAGCCAGGTCTCCGATCCCGCGACCGTCGATTACCCCATCTTCTACGTGAAGCGTCCGGTGCCGCTGAATGCGGACGGCACCTTCATGCAGGACGACCTGCGTCTGATGAACGACATCGTGCCGGTATCGGCCGACCTTTATATGCGCGCCAGCGCCTCGCCCGCCGCGACCGAGATCAACGTCACCTCACGCATCACCGCCGGAGCCATGTGGGACATCAAGGATGTCGATACCTCCGCCGATGGCACGCGCGTGATATTCGCCATGCGTGGACCGCTGGCGATGAAGCAGCAGGTGAAGAAGCCGCCCTCCTGGCGCATCTACGAGTACGTGATTGCGAGCGATGCTCTGCACCCGGTGATCGACCCCTCCAGTGACCCCGATCCGCTCACGGTCAACGATGAGTCACCGCATTACCTGCCCGACGGACGCATCGTGTTCTCGACCACGCGGCAGACCGATTCGCAGGGCATCCTGCTCGATGAAGGCTTCCCGCAATTTTCCTACCAGGACGAGGCGCGCCAGGAATCAGCCTTCGTGCTCGAGGTGATGAACGGTGATGGCACCGGCGTGCATCAGATCTCCTTTAATCAGAGTCACGACCGCGATTCGACCGTACTCGCCGACGGGCGCGTGTTGTGGACCCGTTGGGACAACGCTCCCGGCAAGGACGCCATGTCACTGTACTCGGCCAATCCGGACGGCACGGACCTCGAGCTCTACTACGGCGCCAACAGTCACAACCTCGGCACCAACAACACGACCATCGAGTTCTCCCATCCGCGGCAGATGCAGGATGGACGCATCCTCGCCATCTCGCGCCAGTACACCGACGTCGATAACGGTGGTGACCTGGTGATCATCGACGGCACCCATTACGTCGAGAACACGCAGGCGCTGCTGGGCAATCCCGGACTTGCCGGTCCGGCGCAGGTGCCGGCGACCCAGAACGACGTGCTGACGATCCCCGGCCCCTCCCCCGGCGGCCGCTTCACTTCGGCCTACCCGCTGCAGGATGGCACTGGGCGCATCCTGGTGAGCTGGACGCAGTGCCGCCTGCTTGACACGACGCAGACCCCGCCGGTGGTCGTGCCGTGTACCTCGGCCAATCTGAACGTCGCGAAGCCCACCGTGGCACCGCCGCTTTATAGCGTGTGGATGTTCGATCCCGCGCAGAACACCCTGCAGCCGATCATGACCCCGATCGAGGGCACGCTCATCACCGATGTCGCCGTGGCGCAGCCGCGACCGCTGCAGAACATCATCCTCGATAAGGTGCCGGGCGTGGACCTCGATCAGAACCTGGTTGACGCCAACGTCGGGGTGATCGACATCCGCAGCGTCTACGACATCGATGGCGTGGACACCGCCAATCCGAATATCGCCACGCTCGCCGATCCCACCAAGACCGCCGCCAGCGCCCGCCCGGCGCGCTTCGTGCGTCTGGAGAAAGCTGTGTCGATCCCGGATCGCACGGTGGTCAACCTCGCGGGCGCCGCTTTCGGTGCCAGCAACTACATGCTCGAGATCCTCGGCTATGCGCCGATCGAGCCCGATGGCTCGCTGCGCATCGAAGTGCCGGCGGACGTCGCCTTCCGCCTCGAGGTGCTGGACGCCAATGCCCGCCGCATCGCCCCGACCCAGGGCGTGTGGCTGCAGGTCAAAGCCGGCGAGATCGTGACCTGCAACGGCTGCCACCAGCCGGCGAGCGCCCAGCACCCGATCTCGCACGGCCGCGAGGGACTCTTCAACCCCGCCTGGACGGGCGCTGCCACCGGTGGCACGGCGTTCCCGGGCACCATATCCTCAGGCGCGGGGGCCTTCATCCCGAACCAGGGCGAGACCATGGCGCAGGCACGCATGCGCATCAGCTGCTCGATCGATACGCCGCCGTGTGCGCAGATGGTGCCGAGCGTGGACGTGCTCTATACAGATGTGTGGACCGATCCGGCTCAGGCAACCCCCGGGACCTCGATCAACCTGCGCTACGACGACGCCACGCAGTTCAAGACGGCCTTTCCGACCAGCGCCCTGTGCGTGACCGCGTGGGCCTCCAATTGCCGCATCATCATCAACTACCCCGAGCACATCCAGCCGCTGTGGGACCTGTCGCGCCAGGTAACCGACCCGGTGAGCGGGGCAGTGATTTCCGATCACACCTGCACGCAGGGCGGCTGCCACAGTCCGGTCAACGCCGCGGGTGCCGCGCAGATGCCGGCGGGCAATCTCGATCTCACCAATTCGGCATCGACCGACGCGCCGCCAGAGACCACCTCCTATCGGCAGCTGCTGTTCGCCCACAACATCGTTATCATGGACCCGACGCCAACGGACCCGACCCATACGATCACGCAGTCGGTGGGTCCGTATCTGAACGCGGGGAGTGCGAATGGCGGTCTGTCGAGTCAGTTCATGAATCGCTTTGCAGCGGGTTCCGCCAGCACGCACGCCGGTTGGATGTCCCCGGATGAGCTGCGCCTGGTGTCCGAGTGGCTCGATATCGGCGCGCAGTACTTCAATAACCCCTTCGACCCGGCGGTACCGGTCAATTGAGCAAAGGACGGAATTGTTAAGGCGCGCGCATCAGTTTGCGCTCGCGGGTCTTCTGTTGCTGGCTGCACTGTTCACCCCCGCGGTGAGTGCCGCACGTGAGTACCTGCAGCTCTTCGTCACCCAGCCCTACCTCGAGCTGCACACCGGCCCGGGGCGCGGCTACCCGGTGTTCCATGTGGTGCCGCGCGATGCCAGCGTCGACGTGCTGTTCCGGCGCACCGACTGGTTCAAGGTGCGCACCGAACAGGGCGTGGAGGGCTGGGCCTCGCAAAACGACATGCAAAAGACGGTGCTGGCGGATGGCTCGCAGTTCAAGTTCGACCTGGGCGACCGCGCCGGCTTCACCAATCATCGCTATGAGATGGGCATCTTCGCCGGCCAGTACGGCGGCGCCACGCTGGTCTCGGGCTATATGTCGGTCTCGTTTAACTCGCAGCTGGCGCTCGAGGGCTCGGTCGGACAGTTCCTCGGCAAGTTCTCCAATGGCGAAACCGGCGACATCGGCTTCGCGCACGTCTTCGCGCCGGAATCGCGATGGTCGCCGTTCGTAACGATCGGGCTCGGCATTGTGCACACCGAGCCCAAGGCTACCCTGGTGGCCGCACCCGACCGCACCGAGCAGAGCGCCTATGTCGGCGGCGGTGTGCGTTTCTACCTGACACGACGGTTCTTCCTGCGCGCTGAATACAAGGCCCACTATATATTCACGAAGCGCAACGAGAACGAGGATGCAGACGAATGGAAACTCGGTTTCGCATTTTTCTTCTGAGCGTGGTGCTGGCCGCGTTGCCCGGTTGCGCCACCGTGCGCCACTGGTTCCACCGCGATCACCACGCGGCGCCCGATACTGCGCAGGCCGAGGACGAGAACGCACCGCCGCCGCGGGTCGTGGACCCGGAGGTCACGCGGCGCAAGATCACCGTGCCCAAGATCCGCAGCCGCAACATCGAGGTGGGGGTCGATTACGGGGTATTGTCGATCGAGGACTTCGGCACCCACCCCTCCTACGGCATCACGGCCGCGTACCACATCACCGAGGATTTCTTCTTCCAGGCCGAGGTCGGTCGTGCGCGGGCCGGAAATACCAGCTTCGAGACGCTTAGCGGCATCAGTCTGCTTACCGACTCTGAGAGGCGTTTCACGTATTACGATTTGTCACTGGGCTACAACTTCCTGCCGGGTGAGGCCTTTATCGGTCGCGGCCACGCCCTGACGAGCGCTTTCTATCTTCTCGGCGGCATCGGGGGTACCGATTTCGCCGGGGACACGAAGTTCACGGTGAACTTTGGCGCGGGCTACCGGGTGGTGCCGACGGACTGGTTGGCATTCCACATCACGGTGCAGGATCGGGTGTTCCAGTCGAGCCTGTTCGGCACCGCCAAGCTCACCAATAACATCGAGGCGCGGATCGGAACGACCGTCTTCTTCTGACAGAGGGACGCAACCATGAGGAACCGCATCGTCGCCATTGCCGCCGCGCTGCTCATCGCCATGCCGGTGGTGGCCGCCACCGGCGGCCCCGCACCACCGTTCAGCCTCGCCTCGCGTGACGGCAAGGACGTGAGCCTGACCCAGTACCAGGGCCAGGTCGTGATGATCAATTTCTGGGCCAGCTGGTGCGGCCCGTGCCGCCAGGAAATGCCACTGCTCGAGAGCATATATAAGAAGTACAACAAGCTCGGCTTCACGCTGCTCGGCGTGAACGTCGAACCGGACTCCAAGGCCGCCATCGACTGGCTGAAGGAAACGCCGGTGAGCTTCCCGATCCTCTTCGACAAGGACAGCAAGGTGAGTAAGCTGTACGACGTCGCTGGCATGCCCAGTACAGTTATCATCGACCGCGCCGGCAAGGTGCGCGTTCTGCACCGCGGTTACAAGCCGGGCGACGAGAACGAGTATCTGGATAGCATCCGCGCACTGGTCAGGGAGTAAGGCGATGCGTGAGTCACCTCAGGGGTCCGGCCGCACGGTCATGGCGCAGCTCACGCGGGCCGCTGCCGCGGTGCTGCTCATCGCCACCGTGGCCGGCTGCGCGGCACCGCAGCCCTGGGTGAAGCCCTACGAGCGCGAGCACTTCGCCGACCCGATCATGTCCGCGAACCGCGACCCGATCTCGACTACCTACCTCGAGCACGTGCACGAGAGCCGTGAAGGCGCGCGCGGCGCCACGGGCACGGTCGGGGGCGGCTGCGGATGCAACTGACCGGGGAGGCGCGTGCCGCGCGCCCGGACTCCAGGGTGCGCCTGAGTTCCTTCACGCGCACGCTATTGACCCTGTGCGTGTGCACCGCACCGGTCATCGGCGGCGTGCTGCCCGAGGACCGGGCGGATGTGATGTACCACTACTACAACGGTGGCGACATCACGGTCGAGGGACCCTCGGTGCTGATCCGTAAGAAGGTGGGCGACAACCTGTCCTTCACGGTGAACTACTACGAGGACATGATCTCCAGTGCCTCCATCGACGTGAAACTCTCGGCGAGTCCGTATCACGAGAAGCGCACGCAGTGGAGCGGCGGGGTCGACTACCTGCACGGCAAATCGACTTATAGCGCCGGCGCCATCACCAGCAAGGAGCCGGACTACAAAGCGAACACGATCTATTTCTCGCTCAGCCAGGACATGTTCGGCGATTTGACGACCCTCAGCCTGGGCTACCGGCGCGGCTGGGACCAGATCTACCGCGATATCAAGGTGAATGGCGACATCGTCAATGACCCGACGTTCCACGAGCGCGCCGATCACCGCGGTTACTCGCTCGGCCTCAGCCAGATCCTGACGCGCAACACCATCGCGAACTTCAACTACGAGCTGCTGACCGACCAGGGCTATCTCGCCAACCCCTACCGCAAGATCCGCTACCTCTCGCCGGGACAGGGCGAAGGGTTCACCCTTGCCGACCAGGTGTACCCGAATACGCGCACCAGCAACGCGGCCTCGCTGTCACTTAAGCACTACCTGCCCTGGCATGCCTCGGTCACCGGTCAGTACCGCTTCTTCCGCGACACCTGGGGGATCGTTGCGAACACCTTCGAGGTGGACTACACGCAGCCCTGGCACAGCTGGGTCTTCGACGGCAGCCTGCGCTACTACAAGCAGAACGCCGCGGACTTCTAC
The DNA here is from genome assembly GCA_963743625.1 of uncultured Pseudomonadota bacterium. Classification (GTDB taxonomy): domain Bacteria; phylum Pseudomonadota; class Gammaproteobacteria; order Steroidobacterales; family Steroidobacteraceae; genus 13-2-20CM-66-19. Next base: position 183,000 of record CAVUQM010000012.1, read on the forward strand.
AGTGACCTGTTCCCGCGCGCGGACTATCAGAACTTTATGGCGCGCGACCGCGAACTGGCGGCTTTCACGACCTACACCGTGGGCGCCGGTGTCGCCTACCAGTTCCCGCACTACGGCTGGGCACCCTGGGTCAGCCGCAGCAGCCTCAATCTTCACGTCGAGCACTTCCTCGCCAAGTACAGTGACTTCCGCGACGCCCTCCTCGCACCCGAATACGGCGCCGGGAACGAGCCGCTCTATCAGCTGAACGCGAACGTCTTTACCGTCTTCCTCTCGATCTGGTACTGAGCGGCGTGGGCGGCGCCGCGCGCGATCCCACAGCGCGACGCGCTTTCAGTTAAGCTCGCGCTCATTCGTTACCGCTCATCGCGGCAACTGTCGGTGAGCGGCGACAGTCACGAAGGGGAATCCTCACATGCCTATCCGCCACTTACTCCTGGGACTGCTGGGAGCAGTCGCACTCGCCTGCTCTGCCACCGCCGTGCAAGCGCAGGCGCGCCAGCAGGGCCAGCTCCTGATCGCCAGCGAAGTGCTCGAGGAGCTGCGCTCGGCCCCCGACCAGGGCATCCCCGACCGGCTGCTCGAGCGCGCCTACGGCATTGCCGTCATCCCGAACCTCACCAAAGTCGCCTTTTTTGCCGGCGGCCGCCACGGCCGCGGCGTGCTGGTCGTGCGCGACAGCAAGGGGCGCTTTTCCGACCCGGTGTTCATCAGCATGACCGGCGGTAGCTTCGGCTGGCAGTGGGGCGTGCAGTCGACGGACATCGTGCTGGTATTCACGACGCCCAAGGGCGTCGCGCACATCGGCAGCGGCAAGGTCACCCTCGGTGCCGATGCCTCCGTGGCCGCAGGTCCGGTGGGCCGCAACGCCTCGGCCGCGACGGACACGAGCTTCAAGGCCGAGGTCTACTCCTACTCCCGCACTCGCGGCGTGTTCGCAGGTCTGGCCCTCGATGGCACGGTCATCTCCATCGATGATGACGCGGATGAGACCTTCTACAAGCACCCGGACGTCGCTGCGGCCGAGATTTTCAACGGCAGCGTAACCACGAACGACGACTCGGCCCGCCGCTTCATGGCGGCCCTTAATGCCAGCACCGGCACGACGCGTACCGCCTCCGCGGCCGAGGCCGCCCCGGCGGCGACGCCGGTCTCAGCCCCGGTGAGCGCACCGGCCAGCGCGCCTGCGACGAGTGCCGCCAAGACCTTCCCGTTGTCGGACCCGCAGCCGGGCGAGGAGCCGAAGTAGCGCCGGGAGCGAGCCAGCTAGGCGCCCGTGCTGGTGGGTGCTTCCGGCTCCGGCGGGAGCGGCAGCACCTCGGTCGCAGAGCTTTGCTGCAAACGGGAGCGGAACTGACGTCGCAGCAGCCACAGGCTGGTCAGCGCCTGCAGGGCGACGGTCGCCACCGAGAGGTGCCACACCTGGGTGAGCGTAAATCCGGGACGCATCGACAGCCATATCACCGGCAGCACAAAGGTGATGAGTCGCGAAGCTGAACTGAGGAGCGAGGGCCAGGTATTGCCCAGGGCCTGGAACATTCCTGAGCAGGTAAAGATCAGCCCGGTGGCGACGAAATTCCAGGAAATGATGCGCAGGTAGTCGGCCCCTACCGCGACCACCTGCGGCTGGGTGCTGAAGAGGCGGATAAAGAACTGCGACTGCATCTGGCACACCAGGGTCAGCACCAGCATCAGCACGCAGCTCAAGAGCGCCGCCTGCCGGAACGTGGCGCGCACCCGGCCGTACTGACGCGCACCGAAATTCTGGCCGGCGAGCGGGGTGGCGCCGAAAGCGAGCGCCATCACCGGCAGGAACAGTGCCTGCATCATGCGGCCACCGATGCCGAAACCAGCCTGGGCCTCGGGTCCGAAGCTGCGAATTACCAGGTAGATGACGCCGAGGATCACGAACATCATGAAGAACTCCCCGCCCGCGGGGAGTCCGATATTGAGAATCGAGCGAATGGTGGGCCACTGCGGTCGCCACAGCGCCCGGCTGAAGCCGACGTAGTGCTCGAGGCGTGCGAAGTAGATCCACAAGAGCACCACACCCACCGCCACCGCGATACTGCTCGCCAGCCCCGCGCCGGCCGTGCCGAGCGGATGGTGCGTCCCCCAGCCGGCGATCAATATCGGCGCGAGCACCGCATTCACCACCACCGTGAGCATCTGCACGAGCATCGTAGGCTGCACGATCCCGGTGCCGCGCAGTGCCGAACTGAGCGCGATCATGGCGAACTGCAACGCGAGGCCAGGGGTGTAGGCGTACAGATAGGCAATGCCCGCCTTCGCCGTGGCCTCATCCGCAGCCACGGCGCGCAGGTATGGGGCGGTGAGAAAAATGCCTGCGAGCAGCGTTGCCACCCCGCAGATCAGCGCCAGGACCACCGACTGATTGAAAACCAGGTTCGCGGCCGCCTGGTCCTTGCGACCGGCTGCCTGAGAAACCAGCGCCACGGTACCGACACCGAGCATCTGTGTGAGCCCGAGGATGATGAACCCCGCGGTGCCGGCGCTGCTGACGCCAGCGACCGCCGCATCGCCGATGCGCGAAACGAAGTAGAGGTCGATGAGAAAGTACAGCGTCTGGAACAGCATGCCGATCGCGATCGGCACGCTGAGCGCGATCAGCTGCCGGGTGATCGATCCTTGCGTCAGGTCTTTCATTGTTCTTCCCTTTCAAGATCGTTCATTCATCGCGTGCGTACTTCGCCCACTTACGAAAGTCGCGCGTCACACCCTCGCACATGCGCAGCGCCGCCTTCACCAGCCAGGCGCTCTTGCGCCTGCCGAGATCGGCCAGGATCGCGCGCCGCTCACCGGGCGTACCCAGGTGCATGTTCGCGGTCTCCCAGCCCATCATCCACAGCAGCCGGCTTTCGTCGTGCCCGCGCGGCAGGCTGGCAAGCTCGACACGGCTGCAGTCGGGTGCGAGCCTGCGGATCAGCCATTCCCCGTGCACCTGCAGGCAAGGATCGGGCACCCGTACCGCGCGGCGGATGAGCGTCATGTAGCGCAAAGCGTGCTGCGCGCGCGGGTTGTTCGCCCACAGCCAGGCAGAGGGGGCGAGTGGCTTGGCTTCGCGCGCCACCATGCCGCCGCGCCAATCCGCGAGCGCCACGGTGCGCAGGCGACCGAGGCTCCCAAGGCCCGCCTGCCGGTGCACGAAGCGCGGCTCGAGTCCCCGTGCCGGCAGCGCCGCCTCCAGCAGCCGGCGCACTTTCGGGTGGGCGCGCCCGCTGACGGTGCGCAGGGCACGCATATTCTCCCAGTAAGGGCGCTGATCCTTCAGGCGCGCCACGGCAAGATCGCGCAGCCAGCGGTAGCGCTCCGCGAGCACTGCCGCACCGCCGCCCACTCGCAGGGACTGCGTGTAGCCCTCGGTGAGCGCCTCGCAGGCGCCCCGGGCGGAGAGGGTCAGGCGTGACTCCTCGACCGCCAGCACCGCACTCGCGGCGAGGCGCACCAGGTCCTGGGTATAGGGAAGCGTTGCGACCTCATCGAAGTCATTAACGCCCCAGATCAGGCGTCCTTCCGCGTCGCGCCAGGTGCCGAAGTTCTCCACATGCAGGTCCCCGACTGCAAGCACCCGGGGGGCGCTGCTGATGTCGGCACAGACCTCCGGCCACAGCTGTGACCAGCGATAGAACGTCGCGCGCAGAAACGAGAAGACGTCGCCCGCCATCAGCCGATGCTTGAGGTCCAGGTCGCCCCTGAGAACCGGCACGCGGTGCATGAGCCAGCGTTCGTAGCTGCTGGTGGCCTCCCGGATATCCACGCCCGCACATTAGTGGAGGCCTCGTTTGGTTGCCAGACGCTAGGGGCGTGGACTGCCTGGAGTCGCCGCGAGCTCCTCGTACGAACCGAGGAAGGCGCCCCACCAGCGTGGCATGTCCTCATAGGAGTGGCCGACCCCGGGCAGTGGCAGGAAGCGTGCCCCGGGTACGGCCTGAGCGAAGGCGCGCGCTGGCGCCACCGGGCATACCCGGTCCTCGATCCCATGCAGCGCGATCCAGCGTGCGCTCAGCGCCCCGCCCGGCTGCAAGCGCGCGCCCGAGGCTATGGGCGTTGCCCGCAGCGGCATGGCCGGGCACAGCGGCCGGCCCAGATCCAGGTCCGCGCAGAAGGATAGGGTCAGGGCTCCGGCAAACTCGTGCGGCCTCGCCTGGGCCAGCGCGACATAGGCGAGCGTCGCTCCGGCGGAGTGACCGATGAGAATCGGGGCGCCCGCCGGCAGGTGGTACTCGTGCTGCAGGTGGCGCCCCAGATCCGCCAGGTAGGCTCCCGGAGCGATGCAGCTTGTGGGTAACGTTGCGAGCACGGCAAGCCAGTCTTGCACGTCGATCCCGGCCACCAGGGAGCCGCGCAGCGCGAGGCGCTGTGCGATCGAATCAAGATCCGAACCCCAGCCTCCGTCCCCGGACAGCAAGAGCGCCAGATGCTGAGGCGCTCCAGGCGGCGGATAGATGCGCAGCTGCGAGAACTGCCCGTAGGAGATTCTCTCCGGGGCTCCCGGCTCGCCGAATGCACCGCAATGGCACAGCAGCGCCGTGCCGATGCACACCCACAGCGCACGCGGTGCGCGCCGAGCTACCCTGGCCGTCTGTTGCATGGCCCTGACAAAACCGACATGGACTTGAACCACTGCGCCGCACTCTATGCAGCTCGGCGATCGGAGCGCAATCACCGGCCACGTGTGACAGCAGCCAAAGCGATCGTGGTAGATTTGTGACATGAGTGGCAGCATCGCAGCCGAACCCGTCGGATCGCTGGATGTCGCGCTCGCTCACGCCCGACGACTACTGCAGCACGACCCGCGCCTCGCAGCGGACCAGGCGAGCGAGATCCTGAGGAGCGTGCCCGGTGACCCGCGCGCGCGCCTGATCCTCGGGGCGGCGCAGCGGTTGAATGGCGAACTGGGCGCGGCACTGGCGATCCTCGAGCCGCTCGCGCTCGAGCAGCCGCGCGCCGTCCCCGTATACCTGGAGCTGGGCACCGCGCTCGGTGAAGCGGATCGTCCGAGCGACGCGCTCGCGGCCCTGCGGCGCGCCACCGAGCTGCAACCCAACGGGCCGGATGGCTGGCGGCTGCTCGCCGACCAGCTGGACGCGCTGGGCAAATCCGATGAGGCGGACCGGGCACGTGCGCGCTACCTGAAGGCGGCCACGCGCGACCCGCAGCTGCTCGCCGCGGCGAACGCCCTGGTGGCCAACGACCTGCCGGTGGCCGAGGCGCGGTTGCACGCCCACCTGCAGGGTCATCCCACCGACATCGCGGCGCTGCGCATGCTGGCCGAAGTCGCCGGTCGCATGCGCCGCTACCTCGAGGCCAAGAAACTGCTCGAGCGTTGCCTGCAACTTTCGCCGAGCTTCGATGCTGCGCGCTACAACTATGCTTGGGTGCTCCTGCGCGCTGGGGAAGCCGCCGCCGCCCTGGCGGAAGCCGAGCGCCTGCTGGCGCGCACGCCACGGCACCCGGGCTATCGCAATCTGCACGCCGCCGTGCTCGCCACGATCGGCAACTATGCCGAGTCGATCAAGGCCTACGAGCGCGTGCTGGGCGAGGACCCTCACCAGCCAAAGATCTGGCTCAGCTACGGACACGCGTTGCGCACGGCCGGCCGCAACGCCGATGCGATCACCGCCTACCGGCGCGCCATCGCCGGTGACCCGAAGCTCGGGGAAGCTTACTGGAGCCTGGCGAATCTCAAGACTTTCCGCTTTGACGATGCGGACCTGGGCGCCCTGCGCGGTGCGCTCGAGCGCACCGACCTCACCGAGGAGGAGCGGCTGCACTTCGAGTTCTCGCTCGGCAAGGCGCTCGAGGACCGGGCCGAGTATGCCGAGTCCTTCCCGCACTACGAGCGTGGCAATGCACTGCGCCTGAAGCGGCATCCCTACAACGCGCAGGGCACGAGCGATTACGTGCGGCGCAGTATCCAGATACTGACGCCAGAGTACTTCGCGAGCCGCGCCGGCTGGGGCGCCCCGGCCGCGGATCCAATCTTCATCGTCGGAATGCCGCGCGCCGGCTCGACGCTGCTCGAGCAGGTGCTCTCGAGCCATTCCCAGGTCGAGGGGACGATGGAGCTGCCACAGCTGCCGCAGATAGCCCGTGACCTTGCGATCGGGCAGGAGCGCCAGGAGGAGTTCGCCGCGACCGTGGGAGCGCTGGATGCGGCGCAGCTGCGCGCCCTGGGCGAGCGCTACATCGCCGACACGCGCCCGATGCGCAAGAGCAGTGCTCCCTACTTCATCGACAAGATGCCCAACAATTGCTTCTACGTCGGGCTCATCCAGCTGATCCTGCCGAACGCGCGCATCATCGACGCGCGCCGCCACCCGCTCGGCTGCTGCTTCTCTTGCTACAAGCAGCACTTCGCGCGCGGTCAGAATTTCACCTACGGCCTCGAAGACCTCGGTCGCTACTACTGCGACTACGCCGAGTTCATGGCGCACGTCGATCGCGTGTTGCCCCACCGCGTGCTGCGGGTGAACTACGAGGACGTGGTCGCCAACACCGAAACCCAGGTGAGGCGCGTGCTCGATTACTGCGGGCTGTCATTCGAGGAGCAGTGCCTGCGCTTCTATGAGAACGAGCGCGCCGTGCGCACGCCAAGCTCGGAGCAGGTGCGGCAGCCTATTTTTCGCGACGGGGTCGATCACTGGCGCCACTACGAACCGTGGCTTGGGCCACTGAAGCAGGCCCTGGGCGCGGTGCTGCAGAGTTATCCCGCAGGCACCCGGGTTGCTTGAGAGTTTGGAAAATCGCTGACAAAGAACTACAGTCGAATCATAAATACCACACGGGGAGGTCGATTTATGACGCGCAGTCGTCGCAGGAAACTCTGCAAAATCAAAGGTATAAGCCGTAAATCACTGTTACGAACCGGTATTCCTGTTGCCTCAACGCTACTGGCGGCGGTGCCCTTCGCGTACGCCCAGGAGACCGGCCCGGAAACCGGGGGCCTCCAGGAAGTGGTGGTGACGGCGCAGAAGCGCGTCGAGAACCTACAGGATGTCCCCATCTCGGTCCAGGTGCTAGACAACGCGAAGCTCGAGCAGCTGAACATCGTCAACCTGGACGACTACGTGAAGTACTCGCCCAGTATTTCCTACTCGCGTGGTAACGGGCAGGGCGGCAGCGGTGCGCCCGGCCAGTCGCACATCTATATCCGTGGCGTCGTCAACGGCGGCGACGGCAACCACTCCGGGTCCCAGCCCCTGGTGGGCACCTACCTTGATGAGCAGCCCGTCACGACCATCGACGGTACCCCGGAGCTGCACCTCTATGACATCCAGCGCATCGAGGTGCTCGAGGGCCCGCAGGGCACCCTCTACGGAGCGAGCTCCGAGGCCGGCACCGTGCGCATCATCACGAACAAGCCCGACACCTCCAAGTTCTACGGAAACGTCACGGTGGAGGGCAACCAGATCCAGCACGGCAGCGCGGGCTGGGAGGCCGAGGGCTTCGTGAATATTCCGCTGTCCTCGATCGCCGCCGTGCGCCTCGTGGGCTGGGCGGAGCAGGATGGCGGCTACATCGACAACGTACAGGGCACCGACAAGAACGCCTGCATCGTGAACGGCGTGCGCACCTTCCCCACCTGGGACGGTCAGCCCTACCAGGCGCCGCTCACCCCCTGCCCGGCGCCCGGCGTGGTTGGCGCAGGCGCGATCACCAATGCGCCCTGGGCCAAGAACAACTTCAACACGGTCGATACCTACGGCGGACGCGCCGCCATGAAGGTGCAGATCGGGGACAACTGGACGGTCTCACCGACGCTCATGACGCAGCAGGTCAAGACCGAGGGCTTCTTCGGCTACGACCCCGCCATGGGAGACCTGCAGGTAGCCGCCTTCGGGCCGGATGCCACCACCGATAACTGGTACACGGCCGCCTTGACGGTCGAGGGCAAGGTCAGCGACTTCGACATCACCTATGCCAGCTCGTTCATGAAGCGCACCAACCACACGCTGGCGGAGTACAGCGACTACTCGCTGTTCTACGATCGCGTCTTCGGCTCGGGCGCCTACTGGACCGGCAACAACGGCAACCGGTTATGCCGCAGGAGTTCGTGATCGGGGACAACCACTTCCAGAAGTGGAGTCAGGAGCTGCGCGTCAGTACCCCGGCGTCCTATTTCCTCCGCGCCACCTTCGGTGGCTTCCTGCAGCGCCAGCTGCACAACATCGACCAGCAGTACACGATGCCGGGTTACGGCTGGACGCAGGTACAGGGCGGTCCCGGGAATCCCAACGGCTTCTCGGACTTCTACTCGGTGCCCGGGCTCACCAACACCATCTGGCTGACCGACGAGCAGCGTGTCGACCGCGACCGTGCGATCTTCCTGCAGGCTGACTGGGACATCATCCCGAGCCTCACCCTCACCCTTGGGGGCCGCGAGTACTGGTATGACAATTCGCTCAAGGGGTTCTTTGGTTACTCTTCCAACTATTCGAGCCACACCGGAGTCGCGACCTGCTTCGAGCCGGCCTACACCAATGGCTCACCCTGCACGAACCTCGACACCTCCGTAGCCGATCACGGCTTCGTGCCCAAGGCGACGCTCAGCTGGAAGATCACGCCCGAGCAGATGGTCTACGCCACCTACTCCAAGGGCTTCCGGCCCGGTGGTGTGAATCGCATCGCCGGCGTCAACGGCGTGCCCTACCAGCCCGATTACCTCAAGAACTACGAGGTCGGCTGGAAGACCACCTGGTTCGACCACAGGCTGCGGTGGAATGGTGCGCTGTTCTGGGAAGACTGGCAGAACTTTCAGTTCGGCTTCCTGGTGCCGCCCAGCATCACGGCCATCGTCAACGCCGGCAATGCCACCATCAAGGGCATCGAGAACGAACTGGTATTCGCGCCGACCCACAACCTTACCCTGACGGCGAACTTCACCTGGCTGCAAGGACACATCAACAACGACTTCTGCCAGGGCACGGCCGCCATCAGCGGCCCCGGTTGCATCAAGGACCTGCCGCTCAACGCACCGTTCCTGCCAGGCGCGCAGTTCTCAGGACCGCTGGTGCTCGCCGGCACCGACCTGCCGCAGTCGCCGAAGTTCAAGGGTGCGTTCGTGGCCCGCTACAGCTTCGAGGACCTGCACGAGTGGACGCCATACGCCCAGTACTCCATCACATACCAGACGCAGGTCGCCCCGAACCTGAAGGGTAACGAGCAGGCGGTCATCGGCTTCCAGCCCGCCTACGCGCTCATGGACATCTCAGGCGGCGTGATCCACAACAACACGAACATTGACCTGTACGTCTCGAACGTGGCGGACAAGCGTGCGCAGCTGACGCGGTTCACTTCGATCTCCCCGAACAACGACAATCAGGTGTACGTGGTACCGGCCCAGCCGCGCACCTTCGGGATCCGCGTCTCGCAGAACTTCTGACGGGCCACCCCAGCTGCTCCTGCAGGAGCAGCTGGTTTTCCTCCCCCACGAAGGGAGATGGGCACCGCAGGCCCATTCGGGCACAGTGAGACGCTGGACGGACGTCGCCGCTGCTTCCCCGGAGTTTCCTTGAGTCAGCCCGCCTCAGCCCTGAGCAACGCGACCGCGCGCGGCGGTGAGACCGCGGTTGGGGTGCTCGCGGCCATCAGCTTCTGCCACATGCTCAACGACATGATGCAGTCGCTGCTGCCGGCGATGTATCCGATGCTGAAGAGCTCCTACGCTCTGAGCTTCAGCCAGATCGGGTTGCTGACCTTTACCTTCCAGTTCACCGCGTCGCTCCTGCAGCCCCTGATAGGGGCCTATGCGGATCGGCGCGCACGCCCCTATTCACTGGCGACCGGCATGGGCTTCACGCTGTGTGGCCTGTTGCTGCTGGCCTACGCGGGCAGCTACAAGCTCTTGCTGTGCGGGGCGGCGCTGATCGGCACCGGCTCGTCGGTGTTCCATCCTGAGTCCTCCCGCGTAGCGCGCATGGCCTCCGGCGGCCGCCACGGCCTGGCGCAATCGGTATTTCAGGTGGGCGGGAATTTCGGCTCGGCGGCCGGCCCGCTGCTTGCGGCTTTCATCGTGCTGCCCCACGGCCAGAGGAGTGTCGCCTGGTTCTCGTGCGTGGCGGTCTTGGGGATGTTGGTGCTGTTCAACGTCGGTCACTGGTACAAGACGCACGGCATCAGCCGCCAGCGCGCGGCCGCCGCACGGCCGGCGGCGCCGCGCCGGCATGTGGTAATCGCCATCAGCGTGCTGCTCGCGCTCATCTTCTCGAAGTACTTCTATCTGGCGAGCCTGACGAGCTACTACACCTTCTACCTCATCGATCACTTCCATGTGTCGGTGCGCAACGCGCAGCTCTTGCTGTTCGTATTCCTCGGCTCCGCGGCGCTCGGTGGCTTCATCGGCGGCCCACTGGGTGATCGACTGGGCGCCAAGTACATCATCTGGGCCTCGATCCTCGGTGTACTGCCTTTCACGCTGATCCTGCCGCACGTCAATCTCTTCTGGACGGCGCTGCTCACCGTGCCCATCGGCCTCATCCTCTCCTCGGCCTTCCCGGCCATCGTGGTGTACGCGCAGGACCTGCTGCCCGGCCGCACAGGGACCGTGGCGGGGCTGTTCTTCGGCCTCGCCTTCGGCATGGGCAGCGTCGGCGCGGCGGTGCTCGGGGCGCTCGCCGATCACGCCGGCATTACTTTCGTGTACCAGATCTGCGCCTTCCTGCCGCTCATCGGACTGCTGGCCGGCTTCCTGCCTGACGTGCACAAGTACCAGGCAAAGGCCCTCGGTTGATAAGCTGCGCGCGATGAAGATCTTGTCGCGCTCGCTTTTGGATGAACTCGCCGCCACCGCGGCAGCCAGTGCACGCGGCCGTGCGCACCACAGCATTCACGCCACGGCCGCCGATCCGGTGCAGCGTTTCATCGTGGTCGCCCTGAGCGGCTCCTACTTCCGGCCTCATCGCCACGCTACGCGCTCGGAGCTAGCCGTGGTGATGCGCGGGCAGTTCGAGGTGGTGACTTTCGCAGCCGATGGACGGGTGCTGGCGCGTTACGCGGTCGGGGAAGGCACAGCCGACCTCGCCTACGAAACGCCGCAGGGCACCTGGCATACGCTGATACCCGGACCTGCAGGTGGCGCATTCCTCGAGGTCAAGGAAGGCCCGTACGATCCGGCCACCGCGGCGGAGTTCGCCACCTGGGCACCGGCGGAAGGCCACTCCGGGGTGCCGGCGTTCCTCGAGTGGCTGCGCCGGGCGCGTCCCGGGGACCTGCCTCCCTAGTTCTGCGTGCGCGCCGCGGCCTGCTGACGCAGATAGCGGCCGAGTTCCGCGCCCCCCATGAGCGTATCCACGTAGCCAAAGGTGCCCGCGCGCGCCTCGCGCGCTGCGCTAAAAATACCCGTCATCGCGGCTCGATATAGGGTCGTGGAGAGGCTGATGCGCTTCACGCCTGCCGCGGCGAGCTGTGCCTGATCGAAGGGCTGGCCGGGCATGCCGACCATGAAGTTCAGCGGTTTGGTGAGCGCCGCACACACCGTGCGCACCGCCTCCAGATCCGGAAGCCCGGGCGCAAACAGCACGTCCGCGCCGGCGCGCTCGAAGGCCTGCAGGCGCCGGATCGTGTCGGGAAGGTCCGCACGGCCGTGCAGGAAATTCTCCGCCCGCGCCGTGAGAGTGAACGGAAAGGCGGCGCTGCGCGCCGCCTGCACCGCCGCGGCCACCCGCTCGACAGCGTGCGCGAGCGCGTAGATGGGATCGGCAGCCTCGCCACTTGAGTCCTCGATGGAGCCGCCGACGAGCCCCACTGCGGCGGCCTGGCGGATCGTCTCCGCGGCATCCGCGGGCGCGTGCCCGAAGCCGTTCTCCAGGTCCGCAGCCACCGGCAGCGCACTCACGGCGGTGATTGCGGCGGCGTGGGCGAGCGCCTCCGCGCGCGTGAGCTTCCCATCGAGCTTGCCCAAGGTTGCCGCGGCCGCCGAGCTCGAGGTGGCCAGCGCCGCGAAGCCAAGTTCCGTCATGAGCGCAGCCGAGCCGCCGTCCCACACGTTGGGAATCACGAACGCGCCGGGCGCCTCGTGCAGCGCGCGAAAGCGCTGCGCCTTTTGCTGCTGACTGGGCATGCTGATCTCCTTGGCCGTTTGCGCACGCGGTGCGAGACTCTGTCACATCCGGGCCGAGTGATGCCAGACACATGACAGCATGGCTCGCCTGGCTCCTGTTGCTCTGGCGGGCGGCCCTCAAAACGCGCAGGCGGCACCGGGCGGGGTGCGACTTGAGGCGTTCCCGGGCCGCGCCCGGAGGAGGCTTTCTGTTGGCTGTATGAGGCGGCCCTGGTCCGCAGGTCGTGGTAGACCAGTTGCCGCCGCTGGCGCAAGATCCCGCCACCCGCAACTAAAAACAGAACGAGGGGAGCCTACCGATGTGGAACCAGATCTACACACCCGTGTCGGGCAGTCTGGGTCTTTCGGCCGTGTGTGCAGCGCTGCCTGTCTTCATCATGCTGCTGATGCTGGCCGTGTTGCGCACGGCAGCCTGGAAGGCCGCACTCGCCGGCACCGTGACCGCCATCGTGGTGGCAGGCTTCGTCTACGCGATGCCCTGGCCGCTGGTACTCAGCTCCACCATTTACGGCGCCGCCTTCGGTCTCTTTCCCATCGCGTGGGTCGTGTTCTGGGCGATCGCGCTCTACCGTCTCACGGTCGATACCGGCCAGTTCGACATCATCCGCCAGTCGATCGGCGGCCTTACCCAGGACCGGCGCCTGCAGGCCCTGCTCATCGCGTTCGCCTTTGGCGCCTTCATCGAGGGGGCCTCGGGATTCGGGACCCCGGTGGCCGTGGCGAGTGCGATGTTGGCGGGGCTGGGGTTCTCGCCCTTCTACGCCGCCGCGATCTGCCTCATCGCCAACACAGCGCCGGTTGCCTTCGGTGCCATCGCGACACCCATCATCACGCTCGCATCGGTGACCAATCTGCCGCTGGGCGTGCTGAGTGCCGGCGTCGGCCGCATCTGCGCCCCCATCGCTCTGTTCCTGCCCGCTTACCTGATGCTGGTGCTGGGGGGTCGCAAGACACTGAAGGCCGTGTGGCCTGCAGCCCTTGTCGCCGGCCTGTGCTTCGCGGTCACCCAGTTCCTGGTTTCCAACTTCATCGGGCCCTATCTCACCGACATCCTGTCCTCGATCGTTGCGATCGTCGGCCTCGTGCTCCTGCTGCGCGTCTGGCACCCGAGTGATGAGACCGCCGCCGACGTGGCGCCGAAGCGGACCGGCATCCCCCTCGGCACGGTGCTGCGCGCCTGGATCCCGTACATCTTCCTTGTGATCTTTGTGCTGCTGTGGGGCTACGCGCCATTCAAAGCGGTCCTCGACAAGGCGAGCATCGCGTTCCTGTGGCACGGGCTCGACGGGCAGATCCAGCGCCTGCCGCCGGCGGTGGCCAAGGCCGGCCCCTACCCGGCCAAATTCAATCTGAACCTGCTGTCGGCCTCCGGCAGCGCGGTGTTCTTCGCCCTGGTGTTTGCGGCCGTGGCGCTCAAAGTCCCCCCCGGCAAAGTGGTTGCGACCGTGGTGCGCACCGCGCGTGACCTGTCGCTGTCGATCCTCACCATCGCGCTGGTGCTGGCGCTCGCCTACCTCATGAATTATTCAGGCGCCACGGCCACGCTCGGACTCGCCTTCGCCGCCACCGGCGTCGCCTTCCCGTTCTTCAGCGCCTTCCTGGGCTGGCTCGGCACCTTCCTCACCGGCAGTGATACTTCCACCAATGCGCTGTTCGGCAACCTGCAGGTGGTGACCGCCAATAAACTGGATCTGTCGCCTGCCCTCATGGCGGCCTCGAATTCCAGTGGCGGGGTCATGGGCAAGATGATCAGCCTGCAGAGCATCTCGGTGGCGGCCGCGGCGACCGGCATGCCGGCCTCGGAAGAGGCGAAGCTATTCCGCTTCACCCTCAAGCACAGCATCTTCCTCGCCGGCATCGTCGGGCTGATTGTGCTGGTGTACGCCTACCTGTTGCCGGGCTGGAGCGTTTGAAGCCAGGCCGGCTGCGTTCACTTGACGGACATTTCGACCTTGACCTTGCTGCCCGTCTCCGGCTTGGGCGGCGCGTCGACGATGAACACGCGCGCCGGCTCGATCTGACCGCCGGAGAGCAACGCGTCCTGGATGGCCTTGGCGCGGTCCTTGCCGAGGCTGAGCAGATCGGCGTCCGTCACTTCGATGTGCCCGATGAGCGCTGCGTCCAGATCATTGATGGCCTGTTCGTAGGGCGGCGTCTCCTTGCGCTTGGCGGACTGCACCGCCTGCACGGATTCGGGCAGCTGCGCATCCTTGCCGAGAGTGTCCTTAAACTGCTCGAGCAAGAGCTTGTAATGCTTCTCGGGGTCAGCGAAGGCCTCCTCACCGGCACTCTGCGGATGCTTCTTGCCCGCCCGGGTGCCGGCAACGCGCGCAGCAAGCTCCTCGTGCAGCTTGCTGGCGGCGAGTTGCGGGCGATCCAGTTCCTTCGAGTACGTTATTGGCACATCGAGCTTCAGCTGGGGGCGCTCCATTAGCGACTTCACCAGGGCTGCGAGTTGGTCCTGGGCGCCCTTGTCGAGCTCAGCGCTCCCCGCTGCGAACTCGACCACGTTCATGTGCTCGCCGCCACCGAACAGGTGGCCGAGGAGCGCAAACGGGGCGGTCGCTGCCTTGACGATGAGGTTTATGAACGCCTTCCAGATGATCGGACCGATCCGGAATTTCGGGTCATCGATGGAGCCGGACATGGGCAGGTCGATGTCGATCACGCCGTTGCGGTCCTTCAGCAGCGCCACGGCCAGTTTCACCGGCGCGTGTATGGCGTCGGGGCTGTCCACCCGCTCACCCAGTTCCAGCTGGTCCACCACGAAGTGTTGTTTGGCATCGAGCTTGCGCTGATCGATCTTGTAGGAAACGTCGACCGAGAGCTTGCCCTTGTCGATCTTGTAGCCGACAAAGTGCCCGGAATAGGGATTTACGATCGTCAGATCGATGTCCTTGAAGCTCATGGTGATGTCGGTATAGAGCGCCGCGGACAACAGATTCGCCGCGCCGCCGATGTGCGCCGGTGAATACCGATCGACCTTGCCGTTGAGTTCCACCTTGGCGCGCGACTTGGGGTCCGAGGACAATCCGGTGATCGAGCCGCTGAGCTTCTGGATGCCGACAGAGAAGCTCGGTTTGATCCAAAGATCGGTGTAATCAAGAGTCGCATCGACGATCTTCACCGTTGCGATGGCTATGGGGAACGGCGTCGGGCCAGACGCTGCCGCGGGCGTCGGCTTCGCCCCCGCCCGCGCCGCTTTGCCCTGCTTGCCCTGCGGCGAGGCGGCCGGAGCCGGTGTTTCCTCCGCCGTCGCGGCCGTGGCAGCGCCCGCGGCAGCCGGCTGCGCTTGAGCGTCGAGGTCGCCGCTAGAATCCCCCGCCGCAACCGGTGTGGCTCTTGGCGTCGTGCCTGCGGGAGCCAGTATTTCCTTAATGTTGGTGTTGCGGTTGGGGAAGATGATCATGCGCGCGAACGGCTCGAGCGCTGTCACGCGCTTGATGCGCAGACTCTGCGGCTGGGAGCGGTACAGGATGTCCGCGACCCGCAGGTCCTTCCAGCTGACGAAATCGCGCTTCTGCAGGTTATCCACGGTCTTCAGTCCCGAGATCTCGGTGTCGCCCTTGACCTCGAGATAGCCGTCGGCACGGTGCTGCACATCCAGCCGCGCGCCGAGCGTGCCTTTGCTCAGGGTCATTGAGGTATAGCGCGACAGATACGGCTGCACGAAGGGCAACCCCAAGGCGTTTGCCTCGACGTGTGCAGTCAGGTCCCCGCTCTTGGGCGTTACCTTGGCCTTGGCAGTGAGTCTGCCGCCGCCGGCGATGCTTGAGTCGATCGTCACGTCCAGCACGTCCTCCGGACGCGTGTTGAAGCCTGCGACGTGCACGTTCAGGGGGTCGACCGTGAGCGCAAGTGCAGGCTTCACCTCGCGGTCCTCGACGGCCACCTTGAGCCCCTGAAGTGCGATGTCCGGGGCCGACACGACCCACGGGGCAGAATTGCCGCCGCTGCTCGCGGCGTGCACGGGCGGCAATGGCTCGGCCGGCGCAACCGGCGCGGGCGTCGCGGCTGAGGCAGGTGGGGCCAGATCAAGCAGGTTGAGACGCCCCTGCTCGTCCATCCACACCTGCAGGTTTCCGCCGCTGAGGGCGAGCTTCGCAACGTCAACCGTGTGCTTGGACACATCGATGCGGGTGTCGTCGACCTCGATCTTTGCCAGCTTGAGGTAATCCTGCGCGCCGCCCTTGGGCTTCACGCCAAGCTCGGTCACGGTGGTGTTGTGCACCGCGAGCTTTAAGGCGAGCGGACCACTGGCGGTGCTGAGCTCGTAGTCGCCTTTGATTTGGATGACGCCCGAATCCAGCTCCAGCGGCACGATGTCGCGCACGTAGTCCCAGATCGTGCGCGCCTTGAGGTCGGCGATCTCGAACTGTCCCTGGGATGCGAGCGGCGTGAGCCGCAGCGTACCGCTCCAGTTGAGGCGCTCGCCGTCCTCGGATGCCGCCGTCAGCTCGTAGGCGTTGCCGCGCGCGCCGACGGTGCTGAAATCGCGCAACTCGAAGGTGATCGGGTTGAAATCGGCCTTGAACGGGTCGGCGCGGGTCAGATCCTCGAAGGTGCTGCTGCCGCCGGTCACCGCCAGGCGCCCGATGTAGAGCCGCACGGGCTTGGATGGCTGCGGCGGTGGCTGCTTGGGCTGCTGCGCAAAGCCCTTGCCCAGATCGGCCAGATTGAGTTCACCACCGTGACGTATCACGGCGCGCACGTAGGGCTTGTCCAGCAGGATCTCGCGGAAACTCGGCCCGAGGCGCCAGATGGAGGCCAACTGCAGGTCCACGTGCAGGTGCGCAAAACTCAGCAACGGCTTGCCGTCAGCGTCCGGAAGCGAGACGTCGCTGATGTCGAGCTTAAGCGTGAACGGATTGAAGCGGATATCGCCTAAAGTCAGCGTGCGACCATAGTGCGTCTTGACGAAGTCCTGGGCAGCTGAGCGCGCGAAATGCGGCACGGCCCAAAAGCCCGCGGCCGCGTACGCGCCGACCAGAACGAGGACGACGGCGAGCGCGATGATGTAACGTCGGTAACGGCTCATTTACCCGCTTCCGCTCTTCTTATGTGTGGCCTCGTCTATCCTAGTGCATCAACGGCGCTGTCACCATCGCGCTGTTGGTGCGCTCACGCCGCAGCTGCCCCGGCTCGCGTTGTGTTCAGACCGGTTCGATCAGGCTCGCATCGTTGGGCAGTCGGGCGCTGTTGACACGGCGACTGACCCGATAGCCCACCATGAATTCTTCCGGGTAGGGTTTAAGTGCTGGATGCGCCTCGCTGGCGCTGCCGCTGAGCCAGCGCACCTCATCCTCGGCCGCGAGCACGGCAGGCATGCGCGGCTTCTCGTTATGAATCTCGGCCAGTAAGCGGTTGGCAGGCACGGTGATCAGCGTGCACGACAGCAGCTGCGTACCATCGCTGCGGCGCGAGCGGTCCCAGAGCCCGGCAACGCCAAATATCTCCCGGTCATTCAGGTGCACGAAAAAGGGATCGCGCGAACCGTCCATGTTGAGGTGCGGCTCGTAGAAGCCCGCCATGACGAAGATACAGCGCTGATTGCGTTTCCACGGATCGCGATAGCTCGGGGCACTCTCGATGCGCTCCACCGTGGCATTGATGGTGGACGCCTTCAGCGGCACGCCCCCCGCCCAGTAAGGTATCAGCCCCCAGCGCATCATCGAGGCAGTGCGTTCGCCGCCCTCACTCACCACGACCGGCACCTGATCGGTCGGCAGCACGCGGTAACTCGGCGGATACTCCCAGCGGCCGCGCCGGATCCCCATGGCCCGTTCCGCCTTCGCTGCCTGCGCCAGAATGTACTTACCGCACATTCAGGGGGACTCCGGGTTGGCGTAGTGGATCATTACCTGAATAGCCGGTATGTGCACGCGTTATCAGGACTTTTTCGATGACGCCGTCTCTGCGCACTGAGCGCTGAATCCGCAGACAGTATGGAACAGGACCGCGCACTGGATGGACGCCTCGAATCAGGCCTCGCCAGAATCATCGCATGTTGCCGTGGAATTCTATCGAGCGGCTGCGCGATCACTTCGGTGACTATGTGATCGTGGCGACGTGTCGCGCCTGTAAGCACTCGCGCGAGATCGCCCCCGCGTTCCTGGCGCGCCACTGTGCGGCTGGCTGGGACGAACCGATCGCGAACGTCGTCGCGCGTTTGCGTTGCCGTTGCGGCAAGAAAGATGCCGACGTGCGGGTTGGCTTCAATCACAAGCCGCGCGGTTGGAGCAAGAATCCCTCCTGAGTCGGTACTGCCCTTCAGTGCACTGTGCCGGCCACCGGCTTGAGCTCCGCTGCCCAGAAGTCGCGTTCGATGATGTGGTAGAGGGCAACGGTGAAGCGCTCCGCTTCCGCACGCGTCATATGCGACCACTCCGGCAGGTAATAACCCCGCAATTCCGGATAATCTGAAAAATACAGTCCCGGTGCCCCGGTCGCGGTCAGTAAGCCATACCAGGAGCGCTGGCGCGGGTAGAAGCGCTCCTCGTACGCAAGGTACTCACCGTCACTTGGCAGACGCACAAACAGCACCCGCACACCGTGCTGGCGCAGCCGCGCGAGCGCCTTGACCGCTCGCTCGATCTGTTCTTTTTCCGACTTGAGCATCTCCTGCGCACTCGGGTCCCCGGGATGCACGACGAAGTCCTCCCGCCAGATGCTGCGGGCGAGCTCTCGGTAGGCCGGGTCGGTCGCCACCTTGTCCCACAGATACCCGTCGCGCTGCGCATCGTACATGGCCAGTTTGCGCACCGAAGTGAACCAGAACTTTCCCGGACGCTGTGGCCAGGGCTGGCGAGCGAGGACGGTCTCCAGCGCGAAGTCGCTGTCGTCAAAGGCGACATAGGGCTCAATGAAATTCATCGACAGCCACTGACCGATTCGCTGTGCGGGCGACTGCTTGTGGGTGTAATGCGCGACATCGTTTGCAAACCCATTACCGCTGAAGAACAGCTCCGGCGCCACACCGATGATCAGGCGTCCTGTGAACTTGGGGTCAGCCGCGAGATCCTCAACTGCCGTCAGCGGAGAGGTGCCCTCGTAAGAGAGCTGCACCGGAGGACTGCCGGAGAGTCGCTGCCACACGGGCAGCTGCAGATCGAAGTAGGTGCGCGATGAGCCCAGCAGCACCGTCGCACCACCCTCGCCGGCATCGATTCGCCGCCGCTGGATCGCCCACAGACCATAACTGTTGCGGATGCTCGGGGTGACGCCGAAGGCGCGCCAGTAAGCTTCCCAGCCGCCGAGCAGCGCGGCCAATAATGCGAGCGCGCCCAAGAGAATTGGTCCCCAGGCCTGTGCGGGCACCGGCCGCAGCGGCACGGGTTGCGCCACACCCGGGCGGTCCGAGGCCGTTTCGCGCGCGTATTCATCCTGGCGCAACTCAGAACTGGAAGTAGATGAAGGCACTGCCCTCTCCCTGCGCGATGACGATGGCGAACGCCATCAATGCCCACACCGTGCCCACCGCCAGCGCGGGCGCGCGTGCCACCACCGACTCGAGCGTGCGCGAGCGCATGAACCAGTGCGTCACGAGGATGCCGCCGACGATGGCGGCAACCGACAACAGCGTGAACGTGGACAGGATCGGATGGGTATCGGCGTTCTGTCCGGCCATGCCCTTCAGCACCGACCAGGCCTTGGCGAAGGTCTTGGCGCGGAAGAACACCCAGGTCACATTGACCAGCGTGTAGGTGAGGATCCCCAGCGCCACGAACGCCCAGGGCCCGGGGCGGTAGCTACTGAAACGGCCCCGCAGCACGCGCTCCACCGACAGATACACCCCGTGCAGGCCACCCCAGGCGACGAAGGTCCAGTTAGCCCCGTGCCACAGACCTCCGAGCAGCATGGTAGTCATGAGGGCCGCATAGGTGCGTCGCGCGCCGTGACGGTTGCCGCCAAGGGGAATGTAAAGGTAGTCGCGCAACCAGGATGAGAGCGTGATGTGCCAGCGGCGCCAGAAATCCGAAAAACCCACCGCCGCGTAGGGGAAGCGGAAATTGTCCGGCATCGAAAACCCCAGACACAGCGCAGCCCCAATCGCGGTGGTCGAGTAGCCGGCGAAATCGCAGAAAATCTGTCCGCTGAAGGCCAGGGTCGCCGCCCAGGCATCCAGCGCGCCGGGTACGTGCGCGCCGTCGTAGACACGCTCGGCGGCACCGGAAAGAAAGCTGTCGGCGAGCACCACCTTGTTGAAAAGTCCGAGCGTCATGAGGGCGAGACCAAAGCGCAGCTGCTGCGCGCTCGCGCGCCGCGGCTGCGCGAACTGTGGCACCAGTTCGGTCGGACGCATGATGGGACCGGCGACCAAGTGCGGGAAGAACGTGACGAACAGCGCATAGTCGAGCAGATTCCTGGCCGGCGCCGCGCGACGCAGGTACACATCCAGCGTGTACGACATGGTGGCGAAGGTATAGAACGAGATGCCCACCGGCAGCACGATGTCGTAGTGCGCCGGATGGTAGCTGACGCCGATTGAATTCATCAGCGCGCTGAAACTGTCCAGCAGAAACTGACCGTACTTGAAGTAACCGAGCATGCCGAGATTGGCGATGACCGACAGCAGCATCCAGGCGTGCCGCGTGGCAGCACGCCGCGCCTTCACCAGACCCTGGGCGGCATACCAGTCCACTACGGTCGACACCCACAGCAGGATGACGAACGGCGGATTCCACGCCGCGTAGAACAGGTAGCTCGCGATCAGCAGGTTGACTTTCTTCAGCGTCCACGGCAGCGGCAGCGAGTGCAACCCCAGCACGCAGGCGAAGAACACGATGAACGTGAGCGAATTGAAGACCATACATGGCCAGCCCACCGCGATCGCGGAGGGACGGCAACTGACCCGCCCTGATCTGGTGCCCGCTCGCCGGGCTTTTCCCCATGATGGATCGGCTCAGGCGTGAGCGCAACAGTTACGGCGACAACAGCCTC
Organism: uncultured Pseudomonadota bacterium; assembly: GCA_963743625.1. GTDB lineage: Bacteria > Pseudomonadota > Gammaproteobacteria > Steroidobacterales > Steroidobacteraceae > 13-2-20CM-66-19. Next base: position 204,022 of record CAVUQM010000012.1, read on the forward strand.
GCCGCAGCGCGCGCTGCGGCGGGACCTCATCCGGGCTGACAGCGAAGTGATCAGGCGTGCGCGGTACCCATGCGCCGCTTGATCTCCTCGTCCGATACGTCCTCGACGTGCGTGCCGACCGTCCAGACGTGGCCGAACGGATCTTCGAGCGTGCCCATACGATCGCCGTAGAACTGGTCGGCGACCGGTCGCTGTGACCTGCCGCCGGCCTTGATGGCGCGCTCAAACATCGCGTCGACATCGGGCACGTAGAGCAGAATGCTGACGCTCGAGCCGCCGCGTGCGCGCGGACCGCGATAACCCATCTCGGGATGTTCGTCCGCCAGCATGATCACCGAATCGCCGATCCTGATTTCCGCATGTCCTATGCGGCCCTTGGCATCGGGCATGCGCATAAGCTCGGTGGCGCCGAAAGCGCGCGTGTAGAAATCGATGGCTTGCGCCGCACCACTCACGATGAGATACGGGGTCACGGTGTGGTATCCGTCCGGGACAGGTTTCACGGCCATGGTGCAGCTCCTTGCGCGGATGAGGTGCAAGAGCTTACTCCGCGCGCGCCCGTGCGCTGATGAAGCGCGTGAAATAAACCCGACCTGCCAGTACTCACGATGCGCGAATACTGGATACAACGCGAGCGTTGCGGTACCGGTAGATGACGCATAGTGCTGCGAGAAACGGCACGCCGAACACCAGTGTCAGCCGAAACTCCGCAGTGAACGCCGTGGTCACGAGCACTGCCAACATCAACGCCGCGCCCAAGACAGTTGTGAGCGGAAAGCCGACCATGCGAAAAGTGCCGTTTGAGCGCGTGGGTTGGGCCCGCCGGAAGAAATAGTGGGTCACGAAGATCATCATCCACGTGAACATGGCGCCGAAGGCCGAGATCGAAACCATCAGGATGTAAGCCGCCCTGGGAGCTGCCACGTTAACCGCGGCAGCGAAGGCGATACCGAGGCCCGACAGCAGCAGCGCCTGCACGGGCACGCCACGCGCCGTGAGGCGTCCGAAGCGCCGCGGCGCCTGACCGGCGCGCGCGAGGCTGAACATCATGCGCGTGGTGACGTACAGCTGGCTGTTCATGGCCGACAGCGCGGCGATGAGGATGAAGAAATTGACGGTCCCCGCCGCCGCCGGCACCGCGAGCGAACGCATCACGTGCACGAACGGGCTCTCATCGGTGCCCGCCGCGGGCCACGGTACGATTGCAAGAATCAGCGCGAGACTGACCAGGTAGAAGACAATGAGGCGCAGCAGGGTGGCGCGAAAGGCACGTCGCACCGCCACCTCGGGCTGCTCTGCCTCGCCAGCGGCGACCGCAATCATCTCGATGCTCAGGTAGCTGAAGATAGCGACGATCACCGCGACCCATGCGCCCCACAGGCCGTGCGGGAAGAAGCCACCATAGGCGGTGTAGTTACGCAGTCCCATGCTCCCGCCGCCGGGTGCGCGCCACAGCAGATAGCCAGCCAGTACGATGAACACCAGAATCGCCGTGATCTTGGTGGCCGAGAACCAGTACTCGACGGTGCCGAAGACATTTACGCTGCGGGCGTTGACGACCAGCAGCAACGCCGAGAATCCACAGATCCACCATCCGCCGGCCACTGCTGGAAACCAGAAGCGCATGTAGAGAGCGATCGCCGTGACTTCCGTCCCCACGGCCAGCACGATGCAGCTCCAGTAGGCATAGCGCACCAGAAACCCGGCCAGCGGACCAAGGTAATACTCGGCGTAGGCGCCAAATGAACCGCTGGTGGGATGCGCGATTGTCATCTCGGCGAGGCACCCCATCAGCAGCAACGCAATCAGTGCGCCGATCGAGTAACTCACCAGCACCGCCGGGCCGGCAAGTCCGATAGCGAAGGCACTGCCCAGAAACAGCCCGGTGCCGATCGCCCCGCCGATGGCGATCATGGTGAGGCGAGCGCTGCCCAAGCGGCGCTGCAGTCCGCGTTCGCGCTCGATGATTGCCTGGAAGCCCTGCGCCCTTGCGTCCAACTGTGCTGCTTTCGGAGCCTGCGGTGCCACGGTGGGTTTTGCGCTCCTGGGAGTCTACACTCACGGGCGCGCCGATCACCGTACACCCAGGAGCCCGCCCGATGCGCGCCATGCCAAGATCCCTCGTGCCGCTCCTGTGGCTCACGCTGGCCAGTAGCGCGGCGGCCTCCTCTCTGGACGCACTGAGCTCGCAGCAGGCGGCCGCTGGGCTGCGCGCCGCGCTGTCGCAGGGCGTCGACGTCGCGGTTTCACAGCTGGGGAAAAGCGGCGGCTTCCTCAATGACCCGAAGGTGGCCATTCCGCTGCCGCATCCGCTCGACAAGGCCGAGAGCGGACTACGCATGTTGGGAATGGGCAGCCAGGCCGATGAACTGAAAGCGACCATGAACCATGCCGCTGAACAGGCAGTCGCGCAGGCCAAGCCGATCTTCCAGAACGCGCTCAAACAAATGACGCTTGCGGACGCCAAGAGCATCCTGACCGGAGGCGACGGCGCGGGCACCGCATATTTCCGCCGCACGACCAGCAAGGAGCTCACGACAAAATTCAAACCCGTGGTCGCAGCCGAGACGGTCAAGCTTGGACTCGCCGCCAAGTACGACGAGTACGCCGGCAAGGCTTCACAGCTGGGTCTGATCTCGTCGCAGGATGCCAACCTCAACGACTACGTGACGGCGAAGGCGCTCGATGGCCTGTTCAGTCGCGTCGCGGACGAGGAGCATCTGATCCGCAAAGACCCGATGGGACAGGCCAGCTCACTCATCAAAAAAGTCTTCGGTTCCCTCTGAGGCGAACCTCCACAGAGCCTGGAGCGCCTCAAGTTCCGCCCCAGCGCTCAGCTCGGGACGTGCCGGCAGCCTGCGCCGGCGAGCTTGATCGAACTGCAACATTACCTTGGTACAACGGGTCTGGCGTCGGTGCAGCACCGGATGTCTATTTCCGCCACAAGGCAGCACCGTCGAGCACAGAGCAACTAGCGCACCGCCTCACCCCTGCAGGTGCGCTGATGCGCCGGATCCCGGCCGCATCGGCCGGGATCCGTTTCTGCGCATCACCGCAGACCGCTTACGTTTTGGACCACCCCCGCGGAAGCCCTGCGGCTGCCCGGGATCCCGCCACGCGGGCAGCGTGCCAGCGGGGCACGCATGCTGCGCAGGCCGGTCCGCCAACACGGGCGTCGCCTCCTCGGTGTGGCGCTCAGCGCCCGTCAATTGCGAGCCGCGCGGAATCTCTGGCACACTGCCAAGCTGAGGTATCGGGCCTGCAAAAAACTCCATGAATCTGCTGGTCCGGATCAACCTGGCGCTGACGCTGGCATTCACGCTCGCGGCGCTCGCCGTGGGCTGGGTGTGCTTTTCCATGCTGCAGTCCAATGCCAAACGGGAAGCCGTGCATGAAGCCGGCCTCATGATGGACAGCGCCGGATCGATGCGCGCCTATACGTCCGAGGAAATCGTGCCGCTGCTGAGCCCGCAGATGGCCAAAGACTTCCTGCCGCAGAGCGTGCCCTCCTACGCCGCGACCCAGAATTTTCTCAAGCTGCGCGACCATCACCCCGAATACACCTATCGCGAGGCGACTCTCAATCCGACCAATCTGCGCGATCACGCGGCCGACTGGGAGGCGGACATCGTGCAGCAGTTCCGCAACAATCCGCACACCAAGGAGATCGTCGGTGAACGCGACACCCCCATGGGGCGCTCGCTGTATCTGGCGCGGCCGATAGAGGCCCTGCCACAGTGCCTCGTATGCCACAGCGTGCCCGCAGCGGCTCCGCCAACGCTCATCGCGCGTTACGGCAGTAATAACGGTTTCGGCTGGCAGCCCCACGAGATCGTCGGCGCGCAGCTGGTATCAGTACCGCTCGCCGCGGCGACCGCCAATGCCGACCGCATTTTCCGCAGCGTCATGAGCGCCATCGCGGCGATCCTCGCTGTCGGCCTCGTGATCGTCAACATCGTGCTCTACTTCGCCGTCGTGCGACCCGTGCGTCATATCGCGCGCGTGGCCGACGAGGTCAGCCTCGGAAATACGACAGCCGGCGAGTTCCCGGCGCAGGGCAGTTCAGAGCTCCGCGACCTGGCACGCTCCTTCAACCGCATGCGCACGAGCCTCGCCAAGGCGCTGAAGCTCCTGGAGAGCTGAAGAGCCATGAAGCGGGACGTATTTGTCAGCTATTCCGTGCCCGACCGCGATTGCGCCTTCGAGCTCGTCGCGCGGCTGGAGGCCCGCGGGATGAGCGTATGGATCGCCCCGCGCGACATATCTCCAGCGGCTGAATGGGCCGAGGAGATCATCGACGCAATCGCCTCGGCACGCCTTATGCTGTTGGTATTCTCCTCCCACAGCAACAGCTCCCCGCAGGTGCGACGCGAAGTTGAGCGCGCCGTCCACAAGCAGGTGCCGGTACTGCCATTTCGCATTGAGGACGTCGTGCCTTCGAAGAGCCTGGAGTATTTCCTGAGCTCCCAACACTGGCTGGACGGATTTGCCCTGCCGCGCGAAGCGCAGTACGACAGGCTCTGCAGTCACGTGGCCGCGCGGCTGAACGCGACGCCCGAGCACACGGCGTTGGTAGCGTCCGCTGGCGCGCCTCCTGCCGTCGCCGCCACCGCCGCAGTCTTTGGTTTGCAGCAGCTGCAGCTGCTTGAGCGGCAGCTCGCGTATCACATCGGACCGCTGGCGCATCTTCTGGTGAAACGCGCCGCAGCGCGGGCGCAGGACTGGGAGCAGCTCGTCTCGAGGCTTGCGGCCGAGATCGACTCGGAGACGGCGCGCCAGCAGTTTGTCAGCGCTTGCCACACCCTGCCGCGGGTCGAGTCTTGAGCGGCGCGTCTGCTGTGACGCCGGCCGCTGCGGGAGCCATTGGACCGCTGCCACTGGTCATCGGTGTCGTGGGCCACCGCTACCTCGAAGCGGGCGACCTGCCGCTGTACCGCACGCGCATCGGCGCGTTCTTCAGTGATCTACGCCGGCGTTATCCGTCCACCCCGCTGCGCGTGCTGTCGGCGCTGGCGGAGGGTTCGGACCGGTTAGTTGCCGAGGTCGCACTCGCCCAGGGCTGCGAGCTGCTGGTGCCGCTGCCCATGGAACCGGGGGAATACCAGAAGGATTTCCCGGGCTCGGCGACGGAGTTCAGTGCGCTCCTGGCGCGCGTGCCGGCGGACAACGTTTTCGTGCTGCCCGCACCCCCGGCCAACCCGGGAGCGAGCGCCCAGCAGCTGCGGGACGCCCAATACCTGGAGGTCGGCGTATACGTGGCCACCCAGAGCCATGTTCTGCTCGCACTCTGGGATGGCGTGCGCAACAAGGCGGTCGCCGGCACCGCCGAGGTGGTGCGTTTCAAGCTCGAAGGGCAGATCCATTCCGACGACCGGGCGCTGGATGCCGATGATTGCGGTCCGGTGTATCGCATCCACGCACCGCGTGCCGGCAGCGGCGGCAGCGCGGACGCGGCGCCCGTGTGGCTGTATCCGCGCGACTCGAGCGAAGAGGTACTGCACACGGTCTGCAGCCGCATCGACCGCTTCAATCGCGACGCACTGAGGATCCCGGTGTCGGAGGCGCAGGCCGCCGACGCTTCCGGCCTGCTGCCGGACATCAAGCGGCGCCCCGCGGCCGACCGCCGCCTGGGTGAGACTTTCGCCAGTGCCGATACTCTCGCGCGCGGCTACCAGCGCCTCACGCATGCCATGCTGCGTCTGGTTATCGGACTGGCTGTGGCGCTCGCGCTCACGTTCGAAATTTACGCGGAAATCATGCCGCAGCGTGAGTTGCCCGTGATTTACCTGCTGATCTTTACGACCATCGCAGCCCTGTACCTGTGGCAGCAGCGGCTCGACGCACAGGGACGATACCTCGACTACCGTGCTCTCGCGGAAGCCCTGCGGGTACAGTTCTACTGGCGCCTGGCAGGCCTGAGTGACAGTGCTGCAGCCAGCTACCTGCGCAAGCAACTGGATGAGTTGCGCTGGATCCGTGAAGCCTTGCGCGGAGCCAACGCGCTGCCGCCGCCTCGCGATGCGCGCGCCGATCTGGTGCAGCGCAACTGGGTCGCCGGTCAGGCGAACTACTACCGTGCGCGCACTACGACGCTGATGGCACGCATTCACCGGGTGGAGCGCATGTCGGCCTTGTGCGTGGGTGCCGGCCTGGTTGCGACCAGCGCACTCGTTATCTTCTGGAAGCGCCTCGAGACTCTCGATCACGAGCGCCACTGGCTGGTGCTCATTATGGGCTTCGCGCCGATCGCAGCAGCACTCTGGGAGGCCTACGGCGAACGATTCGGCCTGCGCACACAGGCTCATCAGTACAGTCGCTTCGCCCAGATCTTCGGCCGTGCCGAAGCTGCCATCGCGCGCCTGGAGACCACTCCCGACACCGCTGCGCGCGGCGAGAGTGAGCGTGCGCTGATCGGGGAGCTCGGGCGTGAGGCGCTGATCGAGAACGGCGACTGGGTGCTGATGCTGCGCGACCGGCCCATCGTGCTGCCCAAGGGCTGAATGCCATCGCACGCGGCCGGCAGCACGGGTCGTTTCTCACCCCATCAACCGCTGGCTTTTTTTGCCCTTGCCGCGCTGGCGCAGCGCACCGTAAGCTTTCGCCCCCTATGGGCATCAGTCAGCCGCAAAACCTGCGCAAGCCGCCAATCGAGAAACTGTGTCCCTACGGGATCCGCGTGAGCCTCCCCCCGGGTGATCCATTTCGCAAGCTCCTGGGCCCGGAGTGGCAGCGGCAGCATTGGTACCCCACCCCCCACGAACGCGACGAAGCCATGGCCGAGATGAGCCGGCGCCACGAATATTCGCGTTCCGGTGACCAGCCGGCGCTCGTGTTCCAGAAGATCGAGAAACTCGCCGAAAGCCGCGGGCTCTGAGTCGGTAGCGGACTTGCTCGCGTCCGCGGCGCGTCCGGTTACGCAAGGAGTCTCACACGTGAACGCTACGCAGCAATTTCCCTACGCAACCTACCTTGACGTGAAGTTCGCGCCTCTGAGCGTCGTGGACGTGCCGGGGCTGATCGCGCGCTGCAAGGATCGCTGGTACAACCAGACACTGTGCGCGGTAAATGACTCGGTCATCCGTCTGGGCGTGTTGCAGGGCGAGTACCACTGGCACAAGCATGACCATGATGATGAGTTCTTTTTCGTGCTCGAGGGGCACTTCTTCATCGATCTGGAGACGCGTTCGGTGGAGTTGCAGCCGCTGGAGGGGTTCGTGGTGCCCAAAGGCGTTCTGCATCGCACCCGCGCGCCGCAGCGGGCGGTGATCCTGATGGCCGAAACCCGAGCGATCGTACCTACCGGGGACAGTTAAGCGCTCAGAACACGCGACCCAGGAACAGGTAGAAGGCCTGGTTGCCGTGCTCGTCAAAGCCCGTGGCGATGTATACCGGGCCCAGGAAGGTATCCATGCCGAGGAACACGCTGGCATCCTTCTGGGTATTGCTGAAGCTGGCCGCGCTGCGTGTCTGCCACACGTTACCCAGTTCCAGCGACATGCCAAGGTAGGTAGGCACGTCGAGATACCCCGGACCGCCGCGGCCAATCTGCCGGTAGTACAACCCTCGCACGATGCCGAAGTTCGGTCCAAGCAGTGAATCGGCACGCAGTCCGGAGAGATTGAGGAACCCGCCGAGCGGAAACAGCAGATTGATGTCCGTCACCCGCGATTGCAGCGTCATGCCGCCGGAGGCGGAAAACTGCAGGGTGTCGCGTCCGAAGGAATAGGCCCCGATGTAATTGAGCGTCAGCTGATCGGAAGCCGGATCCGGCCCGGATACGTTGCGCACGCCGCTCCATTGCAACATCGCCTGCTGGCCGTGATGCGGGAAGTTAATATCGTCCAGGCGGTCGTAAGTGAAGCGTACGAAATAGTTGGTGGTCTCCCAGGGCTGATCCGTGAGGTCGGGCAGATTGGGATCCTCCGGGTCGCCGATCTTCAGGCGCAGGTGCCCCTGCTCGCGCGTCAGGCCGGTGCGGATCTCGCCCCAGTTGCCGAATTGCCGTCCGAAGTCCACTCCGTAATCGAACGTGTGCACCCGATATTCCGCAAGCAGTTCCTGCCCGCTGTCCGACTGGGCGCTGCAGTAGTCGGCTCGTCCCACCGAAGGCGGGTTGCAGATCAGGTCGATGTCGCGCGCCAGGTCCTGTACGTGGGGCATGACAAACCAGCCCGAGAAGTGCGCGAGTGGCAGAAACAGTTCGGTCGAGATCTGCGTGACACTGCCGACTTGCAGGTCGGTAGCCCACTCCCCGGCATTGCGCGTGACGTCCGAGACCACGAAGCGCACCGCTGCGTTGTAGGTCGAATTGCCCTGAAAATCGTCCTGCAGACTCAGGCCGAAACGCATGTAGTCCGGACCGGTCGAGTTCGGGCGCGCATCGATCGCCAGCCCGTAACGATCGGCGCTGCCGATCACATGGTAGTCGAGGGTATCGAGGCCGCCACGCCCGTAGAGCGCGGTGATGCGCTGTGCCACGGCGTCCGGATCAAGCGGCTTGCCCAGCAGACCCTTGAACAGAGTATCGGCGGAAGGTACGTAGTGCTCTGAGCCAGTGTCGACGGTGACGAAATCAATCACTGGGGCGGACGTGCGCGGCACCTCGCGGTGTGCCAGGTAGTTTTGCATCTCGTGCTCGCTTACGCTAAGCGCGGCCAGCTGCTGATTCATCCCACGCGCAGCCAGTTCACCGGCGCCGATGGCGCGAGCCACCAATCCGAAATCAAACGAGGAGGCGTTACCGAGCTGGGGCTGAATCAGTACGTCCCTCTTGGTCAGCGTTGCGAGTTGCGTCTGGGCGTTGTGGCGGATCAGGATCGCCAGCATCTGGTTGGAGATGACCGGGATGCTGGTCAGCTGTTGGCGCGGCAGGAGCGGGAAGCCGACGTCGACCACGATGACCAGATCGACCCCCATGGCGCGCGCGATATCGACCGGGACGTTGTCAGCGATGCCGCCGTCAACCAGCAGGTGTCCCTCGCGCTCAACCGGCGCAAACACGCCCGGCGCCGACAGGCTCGCACGCATGGCAGTCGTCAGGTCCCCCGACCCCATGACGACCGCATCGCCGCTCTCAAGGTCGGTCGCAACGGCCCGGAACGGCGTGGGCAGGTCATCGAAATTGCTGAAACGGGCGACCGGCAGTGTCAGACGACGCAGCGTCTCGGTCAGACGCTGACCCTGAATGAGGCCGCGCGGCAGCACCACACGGCCGCCGTGAAAACCCAGCGGAAACGTGACCAGGAAGGACTCATCCTCCTGCTTGCGCCGCAGGGTCAGATCCTCGCGCGATGGCCGGTCGCGGAAGGCGTCCTGCCAGTTGATCGAGGTCATGAGCTTCTCGATCTGCCGCGCATTCAGGCCGCTTGCATAGAGGCCGCCTACCACGGCACCCATGCTGGTTCCGGCCACGGCATCGATCGGCACGTGCATGTCCTCGAGGACCTTCAGCACCCCGACGTGTGCCGCACCGCGCGCCCCCCCGCCTGAGAGCACCAGGCCGATGCGCGGCCGGTGTGGCGGGTCGTGCGCGTCGAGCTGGGAATCAGCGGGGGTCTGTGTGTAGCCCGACGGTGAGCCGGCGAGCCACAGGAGCGCAAGAAGAAGCTGCAATACCCCAGAACGGGGTGTGACCGCCCGTGTAGATCTCACGGGACGAAGAATAGCAGCATGCGGCCGCCCAAAGCGCCATGGACTCGCGAGCGGCCGGCGCGATCACGGATAATGCCTGGCATGACCGCAAAGCGCACTGCCGGGCGAATCGCACCATACCTGACACTCGCCCTGGCGCTGAGCCTCACAAGCATCCTGGCCCCGCATGCTGTGAGGGCACAGTCGCGCGGCGTGAGCGACTGGGGCTTCTATGGCGGCGATGGCTTCGGGCGACGCTTTTCGAGTCTGGATCAGATCAACCGCAGCAACGTTGCGCAGCTCAAAGTCGCCTGGCAGTACCGCAGCGGCGAGCTCGGAGCCGGCTTCGCGCGCAGCGGCAAGCTGACCTTCGAGGCGACCCCGGTGCTTGCCTACGGGTCGCTGTATCTTGAGACCGCAACCAACGTGGTCATCGCGATCGACCCGCGCACTGGCCAGGAGCACTGGCGCTTCGACCCCCACATCGACCGCACGCGCCGTTATGCAGACGTGGCCTCGCGCGGCGTGAGCCTGTGGGAGGACGGCGACCTCAGACAGACCGCCGTGCCGTGCCGGCGACGCGTATTTACCGGCACGCTGGATGCGCGGCTGCTGTCGCTGGACGCCGAGAGCGGCCGTCCCTGCGCGGCCTTCGGCCGCGGCGGAGAGGTGGACCTGACTCAGGGTATCCGCATCCGCGACATCGGCGCCTACGTGGTCACTTCACCCCCGGCCATCTACGGCAACCTGGTGATCGTCGGTTCCGCTATCGGCGACAATCGCGCCGTTACGCTCGAGCGCGGAGTCATCCGCGCGTTCGACGCGCGCAGCGGCGCACTGCTGTGGTCGTTCGATCCGATCCCGGACTCCGTCAATCACCCGGCAGCCGGCGAATGGGACCTCGGCCAGGCGCAGAACAGCGGTGCCGCCAACGCCTGGGGCGTCATGACGATTGACGAGGAGCACGGCCTTGTCCTCATACCGACCAGCTCGGCCAGCCCGGACTTCTACGGCGGACTGCGCATCGGCTCCAACCGTTTCGCCGATTCGCTCCTGGTGCTCGACGCTGCCACCGGCAGACTCGTGTGGCAGCAGCAGCTCGTGCATCACGATCTGTGGGACTACGATCTCGCCGCGCAACCGGTATTGGGCGATATCGAGGTGGGCGGCGCGCCCGTACCGGCGGTCATTCAGGCCACCAAGACCGGCATGCTGTACGTGTTCGAGCGCACGCGCGGGCGGCCGCTCTTCCCGATCACCGAAAGGCCGGTACCAGTGAGTCACGTCCCCGGCGAGCAGGCTGCGCGCACGCAACCGTTCCCGGACCTGCCGGCGCTCGTCTCTCAGGCCGCCGTGCGCCCGGAGGATGCCTGGGGCCTCACGTTCTGGGATCGCGCTAAGTGTCACGACCTCATCGGCTCGCTGCGCAACGAGGGCATCTTCACGCCACCGGATCTGCGCGGCACGCTGCTAAGCCCCGGCTACATCGGCGGAGTGGATTGGGGCGGCATCGTCTTCGATGAGCAGCGCCAGCGTGTCATCGCCGCCGTGAATCAGCTGCCCATGGTGGTCACACTGCTGACGCCGCAGCAGCTGGCGCTGCAGTCGCAATCGGGGAATTACCCGCACTCGGAGTTCGCGCGCCAGGCAGGTGCGCCCTATGCGGTGCGCCGCGAGCCACTGTTGTCCCCGTTCGGCCTGCCGTGCACCGCGCCGCCGTGGGGTACGCTGGTGAGTGTCGACCTGCGTCACAGGCGCATCGCCTGGCAGGTGCCCCTGGGCTCTACTGAAGGACTCACCCCCTGGTTCGTGCCCACGCGGGATTTCGGCATGCCGAACATGGGGGGCCCGATTGCCACTGCCGGCGATCTGGTGTTCGTCGGCGCCGCCATCGACAGCTATCTGCGGGCGTTCGATATCGAAACCGGGCGGGAGCTGTGGAAGTACAAGCTTCCCGCAGGCGCCCAGGCGACACCGATGACCTATCGCGCCGGCCCCGATCAGCGACAATACGTCGTCGTCAGCGCCGGCGGACATGGTCCGCTGGGCACACCGCGCGGTGACTATGTCATGGCATTCGCGCTGCCGCCGAAGTCGACAGCAGCGCACTAAGTATCGTGGAGAGAGACTAGATGTCGGTATTTTTCATCGTGTCGCTGTTGATTCAGGCTGGCTTCATCGTTCATGTCATCAAGACTGGTCGTAATCAGCTTTGGATCTGGGTGCTGATAATCCCCGGTCTCGCGTACGCGGGGATGATTGCCTACCTGGCGATCGAGGTGCTGCCCCAGCTGTTCCGCAGTCGCACCGCGCAACGCACAGCGCGTGGGTTCAAGAAGGTCATGGATCCTGAACGTGAGCTGCGTCGTTACGAGAGCGAAGCACGCGTCGGCGGCAACGTCGCCAGCCGGCAGCGCTACGCCGAGGAGCTGGCACGCCACCAGCGCTACGACGAGGCGATCGCGCAGTACCGACTGACCCTGACCGGCCTCTACGAACACGATCCCAACCTGATGCTGGGCCTCGCGCAGGCTCAGTTCGGCAAGGGCGACGCCGCCGCCGCACGCGCCACGCTCGATGATCTAATCCGGCTCAACCCGGACTTCCGCTCGCCGGCCGGGCACCTGCTGTATGCGCGCGCGCTCGAGAGCGAGGGCAACATCCAGAAAGCGCTGGAGGAGTACCGCGTGGTGGTGGGGTCTTTCCCGGGCGCGGAAGCCGCAGTGCGCTATGCGCAGCTACTCAAGGAGCAGGGGCAGCGCGAGGAATCACAGAAAGTCGTGCGCGAACTGCTGCAGCAGGCGCGCATCGCGCCGGGACATTACCGCCGCGCGCAGCGCGAATGGCTGGAGGCCGCCGAGCGCTTGGCGTAGCGGTAGCCGGCGCGACTAAGGGCGAGCACGAGCAGGCTCATCACCAGCGTCAGATCCAGCGCCCCTCCTCCGCCGCCTCCGGAGGTGCCGGCGGAGGAGGCTCCCGTGGTCGGCGCTGAAGGGACGCTGTAGCTCACCGCGGCCAGGCAGGGGCTGGTCCCCGCATTTGCCGGCGCGCTGGAGTTCGCCATAGCGGCGGTGACAATCACGGGTGCGCTGTCGACCCGACCCGAGTCGTCCGTGACGGTCAGCATCAGCTGATAGACCCGCGAACCACTCGGCGCCACCAGCGTGGTCGCGGCACTGTCCGCATTCTTAAGAATGCCGGAGTCCCCGGCGGGCTCAGTTACGCTCCATTGGTAGCTCACTATCTTGGCGCCGCAGGCGGCGGCGCTGCCGCCACCATCGAGCGTAAGGGTGGCGCCCGCGCTCACCTTCGAAGGCAGCGCGACGGCAGCGATCGGCCGCAGCGCCTGCAGCACCGCGCCCTCTGCATTGGCCATGCCGGAGCCGCACACTTCGGGCGTGCAGGCGCATTCACTCGTCTGCAGGTCGGTCTGACTGCTGGGGACGTGACACGCCGCCAGCCCTGCGGGTGCCGGGAACGGCGTCGACACCCCGAGCTGCAGACGTGCGATCAGCTGACCGGCGGTCAGATTGCCATTGACGGCAAGCATGAGGCCGGCGATGCCGGAGACGATCGGAGCGGAGAAGCTGGTACCGACGTTGTAATTGAACTCATCGGTGTAGATGCTGTTCTCGGGTACGGTCGTGCCGCTGTTGGTCGTGGTTTCGATCGAGAACAGACACGGCTCGCCAGGCGCGGTATTGACGCAGTTGCCGCCGGGGGCGCTCAGGGCAATCTCCGGGCCCAGGCTGCTGAACCCGACTTTGGTCCCGGCCTGACGCAGGCCTGCGATGGCGGCCACGCCAATGCAGTTGGCGGGCGCATCCACTGGCCCGCCCTCGTTACCGGCAGATACGACCACCAGAATCCCAGCGCTCACCAGCTGATCCACGAGCTCCTGATAGCTCTGCGGGCAGCTGCCGGTCGCACCGAGGCTCATATTGATGATGCGCGCGGGATAGGGGTTCGCGGGCACGCCCTGCACGGAAAAACCCGCAGCCCAGGCCATGCCCGCGAGGATGTCCGAGTCGTAGCCGCCGCACTTGCCGAGCACGCGCACCGGCAGCACCCAGCCGCTCCAGGTCATCCCGGCGATGCCGATAGAATTGTTGGTGATCGCGCCGAGGATGCCGGCGACCCGCGTGCCGTGCCAGGAGCTGTTGCTCACGGTACAGCTCGAAAACAGGGCGGTCTTGGTGTCGGCGACGCTCACCCAGTCGCCCGGGTCGGAGGCATCTGCGTTGCGTCCCGCGCCGGTGTTGCCGGTTTGCACCGAGCTGATCATGTCGTAACCGGGCAGCAGGCGATTCGCGCTCGTATTGCGCAGATCCGGGTGATCGAAACGCACGCCGGTATCGAGCTCCGCAATCACGACGCCGTTGCTGCCGCTGGTCAGCGCCCACGCATCCAGCGCATCGACCGCGGCCGGTTGCGCGCTCTGCAGGTACCACTGGCCGTCAAAGAGGGCATCATCCGGCGTAGTCTGCGGGTAGCGCCGCCGGTCGATCTCCGCGTACTGCACGTCCGGTTCGGCGCGCAGGCGCGCGAGTGCCTGCGTCACGGGCACCTCAGCGTCCACGCGCACGAGATGGATACCTGCAGTGATGTGCCGTGTCTCGAGCAGCCGCAGCCCGGCGCGTGAGACCAGCGCGTCAACCGCGCCCGTGGCGGCCGGCGCTGCGGCAACGCCGGCGGCGTCGCGCAGCTTGACGATGAAACGCTGCGGCTCCGCTGCGCCCTGCGATGCGACCGGTTGCGCGATAAGCAGTGCCGGGATCAGTAGCGCCAGCAGCCCGGCGCCCAGATATCGTATGGAAAACAAACGCATGGATGCGACGATACCGCAAGGCACGCGCGGCGGCCCGGACCTAACGCGCAGACGGTGATGGGGTTCGCGTTCCGCGCGGGATCTGCTGCGTGATGCAGTGAATATTACCTCCGCCGAGCAGGATCTCCCGCGCCGGCACACCCACAACGCGTCGTGCCGGAAAGAGACGCTTCAGGCGCTGCGCGGCGAGGCGGTCGGTGCGCGGGTCCAGTAACGGCATCACGATTCCGCCGTTGGCGATATAAAAATTGACGTAGCTGCCGGCCAGGCGCTCGCCGGCCGTACGCGCCTTGGTGCCTTCGCGCGTCACAAGCCCTTTGGCCTCGCGGGCGGTGAACCTCAGCGGTCCGGGCATCGGCAGACGCGTCACCTTCAGGCGCCGGCCGCGTGCGTCGCGGGCCTCCTGCAGGCGCTCCCAGGCATCCTGCGAGATCGCGTACTGCGGATCGCGGCGGCGCTCGGTCGAGGTTAGACATACCTCGCCGGGACGCACAAAACAGGCCAGATTGTCGATGTGGCCACCGGTTTCGTCGTTGAAGACCCCGCGACCGAGCCAGATGACCTGGCTCACGCCGAGGTACGCCTGCAGGGCACGGACGATGTCTTCACGCGTGAGCTGCGGATTGCGGTTGGGATTGAGCAGGCATTCCTCGGTCACCAGCGCGGTCCCCTCGCCGTCGACGTGGATCGCACCGCCCTCGTTGATCAGCGGAGCGCGATAGCGCTCGAGGCGTTCCACTTCGAGCACCTTGCGCGCGACGAGCTCGTCCTGGTCCCAGGGGAAGTACAGACCCCCGCTCAGGCCGCCCCAGGCGTTGAAGTGCCAGTCGACCCCGCGCACCTGGCCGCGCCTGTTGACCACGCAGGTCGGCCCCACGTCACGCATCCAGGCATCGTCGTGCGCCATCTCCACGAGCCGCACGCGCTCATCGAGTGCCGCCCGCGCGGCGCTGAAATGAACGCGCGAGACCCCGACCGTGACGGGCTCGAATCGGGCGATCGTCTGTGCGACCTGCGCAAAGGCGGCCTGTGCGGGACGCGCAGCGTCGCGCCAGTTGTCGGGCCGCTCCGGCCATAGCAGCCAGCAGCCGGCGTGGGGCGCGACCTCCGCAGGCATGTGAAAACCGTCGACCGCTGGAGTGCTGTCAAGCGTGCGGGTCATGCTTGCGCATTCGGCTGTTGCGGAACCCGTACAGGGCATAGATCGACATGCCCAGCACCGTCCAGATCAGCAGTCGCAACCAGGTTTCCGGGGACAGGAAGAAGGTCATGAGTGCGCATACCAACGCGCCGAGCACGCAGGTGAAGGGCGCCCACGGCACCCGAAAGGGCCGGTGTTCATGTGGGCGCGTGCGCCGCAGCACCAACACGCCGATACATACCACGGCGAATGCCAGCAGAATGCCGATCGAAATGAGGTCCGCGAGCAGATCGAGCGGGAAAATGCCAGCGATGAGGGCCGCGAACACGCCGGTAATCACCGTTGAGACGTGCGGGGTCTTGTAGCGCGGATGGCAGCGGCTCATGTACTTGGGCAACAGCCCGTCGTCGGCCATGGACAGGAGGATGCGCGGCTGCCCGAGCAGCGAGGTGAGGATGACCGAAGTCATGCCGGCGATGACTGCAACCTTCACCGGCCAGGAGAGCCAGCTTAGCTGCGGGTAGGCATCGAGCGCGACCGCCACCGGGGCGGCCGTATCCAGCTTCGTAAGCGGCAGCATGCCGGTGAGTATCGCCGCCATCGCCACATACAGCACCGTCGCGATCACCAGAGTGCCGAGGATGCCGATCGGCAGGTCGCGCTGCGGGTTGCGCGCCTCGAGCGCGGTGGTGGAGGCGGTATCAAATCCGACATACGCAAAGAACATTATCGCCGCCCCCTTCATGACGCCGCTCCAGCCGAAGTGACCGAAGGTGCCGGTGTTGGGCGGCACATAGGGATGCCAGTGGGAGGTATCGATGAACTTCAGGCCGGCGACTATCACCGTCAGGATGACGGCGATCTTGAGAGTCACCATGAAGCTATTGGCGCCCGCCGATTCGCGCACCCCGAAGTAGAGCACCGCCGTCATGGCGGCCACGATGAGCATGGCCGGCACGTTCATTAGGGCGCCCGTGCGGATCACGTGCTCGTGGGCATCCAGGCCAAGCGGCGCGTTCACCAGTAACGCCGGCAGATGGATGTGCGCCTGCTCCTCAAGGAGATTCACCACGTAGGCCGACCAGCTGACCGCGACCGCCGAGGCGGAGATGGCGTACTCGAGCAGCAGATTCCAGCCGATGAACCAGGCCAGCGCCTCCCCGAGAGTCGCGTAGGTGTAGCTGTAGGCACTGCCGGGCACCGGCAGAAACGCAGCAAATTCTGAGTAGCACAGTGCTGCGAGACCCGCCCCGAACGCGGCGACCAGCAGCGACAGCGTAATCGCCGACCCGGAGTTGTTAGCGGCCACCGTGCCGGTGAGTACGAATATGCCGGTGCCGATCGTGGCACCCAGGCCGATGGCGGTTAGCGCCCACGGCCCCAGCACCTGCTTGAGGCGCTCCGCGTGCGCGTCCCTGACCAGGTTCACCGGCCGCACGGCACACATCTGTCTGAGGATCGAGGGCTTCCCCGGCGACGGACCACCCTCGTTCACAGCGTTCGACATACGCGCTTTCGTTATTGGCCGCCCCCAAGGCGTGCGCCATCAGCGAGTTTCGCACAGCCGCGCACCGCTTTGGTACGCGGCACGGCCCCCACAGCCCCTGTGCTAGCATGGCGCGCCCGGTGACGCTCGTTTACCGGTGATCCTTGAGGAGAATTCTCATGTCCACGGCCGCAAGTCCCCGGGCCATGCCCCCCGCCGACGGTGCAAAGATCACCATCAAGAACGGCAAATTGACCGTACCGGACAATCCAATCCTGCCGTTCATCGAGGGCGATGGTACCGGAGCGGACATCTGGCGTGCCTCGGTGCGCGTCATGGACGCCGCCGTGGCCAAGGCCTATGGCGGCAAGCGCCATATCCGCTGGATGGAGGTCTACGCGGGCGAGAAGGCCAACAAACTCTTCAACACCTGGCTGCCGGAGGAGACGGTCGCGGCCTGCCGCGAGTACCTGATATCCATCAAGGGGCCGCTCACCACGCCGGTGGGCGGAGGCATCCGCTCGCTCAACGTGGCGCTGCGCCAGATGCTTGACCTGTACGTGTGTCTGCGGCCGGTGCGCTGGTTCAAGGGGGTCCCCTCCCCGGTCAAGCACCCCGAAAAAGTAGACATGGTGATCTTCCGCGAAAACACGGAAGACATCTATGCCGGCATCGAGTTCGAGGCCGGCACGCCCGACAACCAGAAGTTCCTGGAGATGTTCCGACAGGCTTTTCCGAAGGCCTATGCCAAGATCCGCTTCCCGGAGAGCTCCGGTATCGGTATCAAGCCGGTATCCAAGGACGGCTCGGAGCGACTGATCCGCGCCGCCATCGATTACGCGATTACCAACAAGCGTAAGAGCGTAACCCTGGTGCACAAGGGCAACATTCAGAAGTTCACAGAGGGCGCGTTCCGCAACTGGGGCTACGCACTCGCGGAGCGCGAGTTTGCCGGCCAGACCTATACCTGGGAGCAATGGGAGCGCACCAAGGCCGCCAAGGGCGAAAAGGAAGCGAACGCGGAGATGGATGCGGCCAAGAAGGCCGGCCGCGTCATCATCAAGGACGCGATTGCCGACATTACGCTACAGCAGATCCTCACCCGCCCCGAGGAGTTCGACATCATCGCGACACTCAACCTCAACGGCGATTACCTCTCTGACGCCCTCGCCGCCCAGGTCGGCGGCATCGGCATCGCCCCCGGCGGCAACATCAACTACCTGACCGGGCATGCGGTGTTCGAGGCGACCCACGGTACGGCGCCCAAGTACGCCAACCTGGATAAGGTGAATCCGGGATCGGTAATCCTGTCCGGTGAGATGATGTTTCGCTATATGGGCTGGACGGAGGCCGCCGATGCAATCCTCACGGCTATGGACCGCACCATCGGTCAGAAGATCGTGACCTACGATTTCGCGCGCCTGATGGAGGGCGCGACCGAGGTCTCGACCAGCGCCTTCGCGGACGCACTGATCCGGAACCTCTGATCATTCACATCTTCGCGCAGCGTCGCGCGGCACTGGCAGCGGCGCTGCATCGTGCCCTGCAGGCGATGCGTCCGGACGCGGTGATTGGGGTCAGCTGGCCCAAGAAATCCTCCGGTGTCGCGACCGACATCACCGAAGGTGTGATCCGGGAGATTGCATTGCCCCTGACCTTGGTCGACGTCAAAGTCTGCGCGGTGGATGAGGTGTGGTCGGGACTTAAGCTCGTTATCCGCAAATCCGCACGCGCACAAGCTGTTCCCGAACGGGATGCCGAGGTGCGCAGCGGCCGCCGGGCTACGCCAATATGAGCACACCTGCGCATAGCGCGACGCTGCTGGAATGGGCCCGCAAGGTGCAGGCGATTGCCCAGAACGGACTCACGTTCAGCAAGGATCCTTTCGATCAGGAGCGCTACCGCCAGCTCACGCAGCTGGCAGCTGCGGTACTGCATACCGAGCTCGGCATTCCTGAAAGCAGTGCGGTGGAATTCTGGAAGGGTGAGTACGGCTACGCGACCCCCAAGGTCGAGGTACGCGGCGCGGTCTTTGAGGGCGAACGGGTATTGCTGGTGCGTGAGCGCAGTGACGGACGCTGGACGCTGCCGGGAGGCTGGGTCGACGTCAACGACTCGCCGGCGCAGGCGGTGGAGCGTGAAATTCTTGAGGAGTCCGGCTACCGCGCGCGCGCGGTGAAGCTGGCCGCGCTCCTGGACAAGAACCGTCACCCGCACCCGCCGGGTATAAACCATATCTATAAGCTGCTGTTCCTGTGCGAACGCCTCGGCGGCACGGCTACGCCCAGCGCGGAAACCGACGCGGTGGACTTCTTTGCGCTCGGGGCCCTGCCGGAGCTGTCGCGCGGCCGGATACTGGAATCACAGATTGCCCGGCTCTACCAGCATCAGCTGCAGCGCGAGCTGCCGACCGATTTCGACTAGGGACCCCGCATGTCCGCATCGAGTGCCGTCAGCGTCCCGAACGCGCATGACTGCGCCACGCAGATCGTGGAGGCTTTTGCGCGCTACAATGCCGAGTTTCGCGCCATAACGAGGCGCGCCCCGCTGCGGTTCGACAGCCGCGACTCGCGTGGCAGCCAACACGACGCGGTCGAGCGCATTGAGCTCTACGACCGCTTCGTTAACCAAACGGTCGCGGAGCTCAAGCAGGTCTTAGGGGAACAGGCGCGCGACCGCGCGCTGTGGAAGCACATACACGACGCGTTCGCAGCACTCATCGTCGCGCTCGCGGATCCAGAATTCACCAAGACTTTCTTCAGTTCGATCAGCCGGCGCCTATTCGGAACCGTGGGCGTCGCCCCCGACATTGAGTTCGTGGCGACCGACCTGGATCCGCTTGCGAATCTGCACACCACGGTCGGGACGAATACCTACGTCAACCACGGCTCGCTATCGCTGCTATTTGAGGATCTGCTTGGCGACGTGCGCTTCAAGTCGCCGTGGCGCGATCTGGATAAGAGCGTCGCACACGTCGCCGCCGAGGTGCGCGACGTCCTCGCCTCCAACGGCGAGCGCCGCGAGGTCGAGAGGGTGGAGGTGATCCGGCCGGTGTTCTACCAGATCTCGCGCGCCTACATCGTCGGGCGCATCCTCGGATGCAACTTCACCTTACCACTGGTGATTGCGCTGAAGAATACCGATGCCGGCGTCCTGGTGGACGCGGTGATGGTCTCGGAAGATGACATCAGCATCGTCTTCAGTTTCACGCGCTCCTACTTTCACGTCGACCTCGAGCGCGTGGCCGAAGCGGTGGTGTTCCTCAAGTCAATCATGCCGCGCAAGCCGGTGAGCGAGCTCTTCACGGTCCTCGGGCGCGCCAAGCAGGGCAAGACGGAACGCTACCGCGAGCTGATCCGGCACATGGAACACACCAGTGATCAGTTCACGCACGCCGCCGGCGAGCGTGGCCTCGTCATGGTGTGCTTTACGCTGTCCTCGTTCGACGTGGTGTTCAAGGTTATCCGCGACCGCTTCGCCTACCCGAAGACGGTGCTGCGCGACGAGGTGATGGCGAAATACCGTCTGGTGTTCATCCACGACCGCGCCGGGCGTCTGGTGGATGCACAGGAGTTCCGGCGCTTACGCTTTCCACGCGCCCGTTTCGCGCCCGAACTGCTGCAGGAACTGCAGCAGGAGACCTCGCAGACCGTGCACGAGGACGGCGACGACCTGGTGTTCGACCACATGTATGTCGAGCGGCGCATGACGCCGCTTAACCTCTACCTGCGCAGCGCGTCGGCGCAGGCCGCCGAGCAGGCCGTGCTCGATTACGGTCAGTGCATCCGTGACCTGGCTTACACGAATATCTTCCCGGGCGACCTGCTGCTGAAGAATTTCGGTGTGACTCGTCACGGGCGCGTGATCTTCTACGACTACGATGAGTTGTGTCAGGTCACCGACTGCACCTTCCGCGACGTGCCCCAGGCCACTAATGAGGAAGACGAGATGCGCGGTGAAGCCTGGTTCTACGTCGGGGAGAATGACGTCTTCCCGGAGACCTTCATCCGCTTTCTGTCCTTTGACGAGTCACAGCGCGCGGCGCTGCTGCGCATGCATGGCGAGATTCTGACCGCCGCTTTCTGGCGCGGCATACAGCAGCGCCTGCGTGAGGGCGAGATCGTGGAAGTGCTGCCCTATCACCCCCACCGGGTACGGGTCGCAAGCAGCCTCTGAGGCGCTCGCGGCTACAAGGTAACGTGCGGATGCAGCGTCGAGGCTGGCTCCGCCGCCTGCGCGCGCGCCATGCGCGTCATCGGCGCAGACTGGATGGCGAGGATCCTGTTGGCGCAGTCCCAGTCCACGAGTTCCTCGAGAAATCCGTTGACGTAGGCCGCCCGCCGGTTCTGAAAATCCAGATAATAGGCGTGCTCCCACAGATCCAGGGCGAGCAGCGCCACGTCCCCACGCACCAGCGGCGTACTGGCGTTGCTGGTGGAGACGAGCTGCAGCGTGTCCTTGCGCCATACCAGCCACATCCAGCCGCTGCCGAAGTGGGCATTGGCGGTGTCCCGGAATTCGCGCGCAAAGCGCTCGTAAGAGCCGAAACGCCGGCGGATGTGATCGGCAACAGGACCGTAAGCGCTGCCGCCGCCACGCGGTCGCATGGAACGCCAGTAAAGGTTGTGGTTCCAGACCTCAGCTGCCCAGCGGAATACGTCATGCTGTGCCGGCCTGCTCTCGGTGCGGTGTATCAGCTCCTCCAGCGGCAGCTCTGCCAAGATCGGTCGCGCGAATCAGCGACTGCAGGCGGTCATAGCACACGCGCTGATGGCGCAGAGAATGGAAGACCAGCGTATCTCTCGAAATGACGGGCTCGAGATCCGCGAAATTGTAGGGCAGCACTGGGGAGTCGATCATCATGCGGCGTCCTTCCGGCAGTTCGAATCCAGTGGCAGTTCCGACCCGCGGGCCGCGCAGCAGTTCCATCCCCGCAGAGTTCTTCACAGATCTTACCGCGCCGTAACCGCGCGCAATTCTTACGCGCACAATGCTGCGCCAGTGTGACGAGCGGGTTGGCTGCAGTTACGGGCGGCGGCGCGCCTCAGGCATGGGAAGCCTCAAGAGCCTGCGTCAGGTCCTCCAGAAGATCATCCACGTCTTCAAGACCGATCGACAGTCGCACCGTGCCTTCGTTGATCGCGGAAATGCGCTGCTGCTCTGCCGTCAGCTCTCTGCCGGCCATCATCTGCGAGGTCACCAGCAGTGATTCGGTGGAACCGAGACTGACGGCCAGGGCAAAGAATTGCAGCCGGTCGGCAAAGCGTCGCACCGCGCCGACGCCGCCGTGCAGATCGAAGCTGACGATCGTGCCGAAGTCCTGCATCTGCTGCGCCGCCAACGCATGCTGCGGATGCGTAGCGAGCCCAGGGTAGTGCACGCGCGCGACGGCCGGATGCGCGGCCAGGAACTGCGCGATGCGCGCCGCGCTCGCGCACTGTGCCCGATAGCGTGCGAAGTAGGTCTTCAGACCCCGCAGGATCAGGAAGGCTGCGTGCGGATCGAGAACACCGCCGAGCACGCCGAAGTCATTGCGCAGTCCGCGTATAAGCTCCGTGGCGCCAATCACCGCGCCGCCCATGACATCGCCGGTACCGGAGGCGTACTTGGTGAGGCTGTGCACGAACAGATCCACCTCGTAGCCGCCGTGCTGGTGGAAGCCCGCAAAAGTGTTGTCCATCACTGCCAGCGCGCCGGCGTTGTGCGCCAGGCGCGTGAGCTCCGCGACGTCGGCAATCTTGGTTATCGGGTTGGTCGGGCTTTCGAAGAACACCAGGCGGGTCGGTTGTGCGGCCAGCGCGCGCTCCACTCCCGCCAGATCCTCAATGGACAGCATCGTATGGGTCACACCGAAGCGCCCGAGGAGGCGCCGCACCAGATAGCGGGTCGGATTATAGGTTTCCACAAAGCACAGCACGTGATCACCCTGCTTGGTCAGCGCCAGCAGTGCCTGCGCAATGGCGCCGACTCCGCTTGCAGTAACCAGGCAGTCGGTCCGCCCCTGCAGCTCCGCGAGCAACAGTTCGAGCTGCCGCGTGGTCGGATTCGAGCTGCGCGAGTAGAAAAACCCGGGGCGCTCGCCGTGCAGAAAGCGCTCGGTGTCCTCGGCGGTATCGAACTCGAATTTCACGGACTGATAAATGGGTGCGACCAGCGGGCGATTGCCCGCTGGCAGCTGCACTTGCGGCGGATGGTTGACGCGCGTGGGCTTTTTCATGGTGACAAGAGCGCAGTCCGTATCATGGGTCGAGAGTGAACCGGTCAGCGTCGAGGTGCGCCGGGAAGCGCTCGCGGAAGGCGGCGAGCGCGGCACCGTCTAGGACCACGGTCGCGACACCAGCCGCCGCGCCCAGATCGCTGAGTGTGCGACCGAGAAAATCGACAGCGACACTGTCACCGGGATAAGACACGCCAGCGCCGTCGGTACCCGTCCGGTTGACGCCCACGACGTATGCCTGATTTTCGATGGCGCGCGCCCTCAGCAGCTGACGCCACGCCTCAACCCGCGCCGAAGGCCAGTTGGCGACGTAGATGAGCAGATCGTATTCGAGGGCAGCGCGACGACGGCTGAAGACCGGGAATCTGAGGTCATAGCACACCAAGGGGCATATCCGCATGCCGCGCCAGCTCACGCTCCAGGCGCTCTGTCCGGCAGTGAAATGCTCATGTTCACGGCCCATGCGAAACAAATGGCGCTTGTCGTAGTGAAGGACCTCACCGGAGGGGAATGCCCACAGCAAGCGGTTATAGAAGCGTTCGTCCTGGCGGGTGATGACGCTGCCGGTGACCACCGCATCCAGGGTAGCCGCCTGCATCTTGAGCCACTCGAGGCTCATGCCCCCGGCAGCCTCACCGAGCAATTCAACCTCCATGCTGAAGCCGGTAGTGAAAGTCTCAGGCAATACCACGAGATCCGTCTGTCCGGCCAATGGCCCCAGCAACTCGGCGAAACGCGCCCGGTTAGCCGCCGGGTCGTGCCAAAGGAGCGGCTGCTGCAGCAGCGATACGCGCAACGCCCCCGCGCTCATCTGCTCATCCCTCCCGCAGCCGTGCCGCGAAGGCATTGAGGCGCATGGCGGCCTCATCCAGCGTGCCGTCCATCTTGGCAATGCACAGACGCACGAACGTCAGCGGCTGGGGCTTCTCGTAGAAGGGTGACAGCGGGATGGTGGCGACCCGCGCTTCCGCCAGCAGGCGCTGCGCGAATGCCATGTCATCCGGCGGGGCGAAGGCACCAAAGTCGAGCAACTGAAAGTAGGTTCCCTGGGCCGGTGGCAGCCCAAAGCCGCTGCCGTCCAGGGCGGCGCGCAGGCGATCGCGCTTGGCCTGGAAGAAGTTCGCGAGCTCCGCGCCACCGCCGGGCCGTTCGGCGAGATAGGCGGCGATGGCGTGCTGCGTCGGGTGTGAAATGCTGAAGGTGTTGAACTGATGCACCTTGCGCAGTTCCCGCGTGAGTGACGCTGTGGCGACGCAGTACCCGATGCGCAGCCCCGTCGCATGCAGCGTCTTGCCGAAGGAGAATACGGCAAAGCTGCGGCGCGCCAGCTCGGGGTGCGCGAGCACCGAGTGATGGCGGGTGCCGTCGAAGACCATGTGCTCGTACACCTCGTCGGAAAGTACCAGCGTGTCGTGATCGCGAACCAGCGCGGCGAGCGCCTCGAGATCCGCGGCGCTGGCAACGGTGCAGGCGGGATTGTGGGGGCTATTGAATAGCACCAGCCGGGTGCGGGGATTCATGAGCGCGCCCGCACGTTCCCAGTCGTAGGTAAAGCCCGGCTGCCGCAACGGCACCCGCAGGCAGCGGCCGCCGGCCAGCCGCACCGCCGGTTCGTAGGAGTCGTAGGCCGGATCGAAGGCAATCACCTCATCACCGGCTGCTACCACCGCAAGGATCGCGGAAAAAATGGCCTCGGTTGCCCCGAGTGTCACCGTGATCTCGCTGTCCGGGTCGGCACGCACTTCATGATGGTGCAGCAGTTTCTCCGCGATCCGCTCCCGTAGTGAAAGCAGACCCTCCATCGGCGCGTACTGGTTGTGCCCCGCCTGCATGGCGGCGCCGACCAGTTCGGTCAGCCGCGGGTCGATGGCGTAGTCCGGATAGCCCTGCCCGAGATTGAGCGCATTGAGTTCACGTGCGCGACGTGAAACGATCGTGAAGATCGTCGTGCCAACATCCGGCAGTTTGCTGCTAAAACTGCTCATCGGCGGCCGCCAGGGCTGCCCCGATCACGCCTGCCTGATTTCCAAACTGCGCCGGGCGCAGCCGCGCCCGCGCACGCAGAAGCGGGGCAAATTCGGCGAAGCGTTCACTGACCGCGCCTCCGAGGATGAACAGATCCGGCCAGAAGAGCTGCTCCATGGCAGCGAGGTACTCGTTCACGCGCTCACACCAGGCGGCGAAATCCAAGTTCTCCAGCGTACGCACCTGCGCCGAGGCGCGTTTTTCCGCGTCCATGCCGCGCAACTCAATATGGCCAAGCTCAGTATTAGCAAGGAGCCGGCCAGCGGTGAACAGTGCGCTGCCGATGCCGGTGCCGAAGGTGAGGACGAGTACGGTACCCGCGCAATCGCGGCCGGCGCCCCAGCGCATCTCGGCCAGTCCGGCGGCGTCGGCGTCGTTGAGGAACAGCACGGCACGGCCAAGCTCGCGTGCAGCCAGGTCCGCCGCGTCGGTGCCGATCCAGCTGTGGTCGATATTGGCAGCGGTAAGGGCCACGCCGTTCTTGACCACACTCGGAAGGGTAACCCCGATCCGTCCGACTGCCGGAGCCTGCGTCGCCACGAGCCCCTTCAGTACCGCCAACAATGCTGCCGGCGTTGCCGGACGCGGGGTCTGAACTGCCGCCAGCGTACTCGTCAGCTTGCCAAGCGCCACGTCCACCCGCGCCGCCTTGACCGACGATCCGCCCACATCGATTCCGAGGATTTCATGGGGCATAGGAAACTCACAGGTTGGCAGCGGCTGCCAGCTGCAGATCGCGGGCGCGCCGCTTCTCGCGCTGGCGCATCCACACGGTCGAGATGGCGATTCCGGTTGCGACTAGCATGACCATGATGGTGGCGAGCGCGTTGATGTCTGGGGTCACCCCGAAGCGTACCTTGGAGAACACCACCATCGGTAGGGTGCTAGATCCCGGGCCGGCGACGAACTGCGTAATGACCAGATCATCCCAGGAGAGGGTAAAAGCCAAGAGCCAGCCGGAGGCGATGGCCGGCAGGATCAGTGGCAGTGTGATACGGAAGAACACCTTCAGCGGCCGCGCGCCCAGATCCATCGCCGCCTCCTCCAGCGACTCGTCGAAGCCGGTCAGGCGTGACTGCACCACAACGGTGACGTAAGCCATACAGAACGTAATATGCGCAAGCGTGATCGTGACCGCGCCGACGCCCTTGGGCCAGCCGATCAGCTGTGACATGGCGACGAACAGCAGCAACAGTGACAGGCCCGTGATGACCTCCGGCATAACGATGGGCGCGGTGGTCATGCC
Source organism: uncultured Pseudomonadota bacterium (assembly GCA_963743625.1). GTDB lineage: Bacteria > Pseudomonadota > Gammaproteobacteria > Steroidobacterales > Steroidobacteraceae > 13-2-20CM-66-19. The sequence continues at coordinate 230,595 of CAVUQM010000012.1, forward strand.
GGCGAGAAGCGTGCGGCCGCGAAAATTACCGAAGCGTGCCAGGGCCGTGCCCGCCAGAGTTCCCAGAATAACCGCGCCGGTGGCCGAAACCAGCGCGATGCGTATCGAGAGCCACGCGGCACCGAGTATCTGGCCGTTATGCAGCAGGGCGCCGTACCACTTGAGGGTCGGAGAGTTGGGGCCGTCCCAGACCGTGACCAGCCGCGAGTTGTTGAATGAAAAGACGATCATCGAGATGATCGGCACGTACAGGAAGATCAGGCCGAGGACGAGCGCGAAACGCGTGAACAGCCCGCGCGATTTCACTGGCCGGCCTCGAGTTCCCGCCGCTGCGCGCGCTGGAACAGCATGATGGGGATCACCAGCAGCAGCAGAATCAGGATGGCCACCGCACTCGCCACCGGCCAGTCGCGATTCTCGAAGAACTCGTCCGACAGCACCCGCCCGATCATCAGCTGATCGGTGCGCCCGAGCAGTGTCGGAATCACGTATTCACCGACCGCCGGAATAAATACCAGCAGCGAGCCGGCAAGGATTCCGGGCAGGGACTGTGGCAGCGTGACGCGCAGGAATGCGCGAAACGGGCGCGCACCCAGGTCGGCTGCCGCTTCCAGCAGTGCCGGGTCGTGCTTCTCAAGATTGGCGTAGAGCGGCAGTATCATGAACGGCAGGTACGAATAGACGATGCCGATGTAGACCGCAAAGTCGGTCTGCAGCAATGCCAGCCGCTTGTCGATCACGTGCAGATGCAGCAGCACGTTGTTGATGACGCCATTGTTGCTCAGTAGGCCAATCCACGCATACACGCGCAGCAGGAACGAGGTCCAGAAGGGCAGGATGATCAACATCAGCAGCACCGAGCGCGTTGAGGGCGCCGAGTGCGCGATGGCGTAGGCCATCGGGTAGCCGATCAGCAGGCAACACAGCGTCGACACCGCTGCCACCTTGAGCGAATACAGATACGAGCTCACGTAGAGTGAGTCGGTGAACAGAAACCTGTAGGCCGACCAGTGCACCTCGAATGACGGGGAGTCGTGGTGCCAGGTGATGAGCGGGGTGTACGGCGGTATCGCCAGACGCACTTCCGAGAAGGAGATGCGAAAGACGATCAGGAACGGCACGAGAAACAGCACCAGCAGCCACAGCGTCGGGATCCCCGCGACCCACCGCCGTCCACCTGCCTGCGACAAACGCACCGCTGCGGCGCCTACTCGGTAAGCACCACGGGGCTCGACCCGTGCCAGGACAACCACACCTTCTCTTCGCGTGCAATCGGCCGCTCGCCGCCGCGGGTGGTGTTTGGAAGCGTCACCCGCATCATCTTGCCGGACTCGATCTGCACCAGATAGATCGACAGATCACCCATGTAGGCGATCTCGCGCACGGTGCCACGCACTAGGTTCTCACCGGCGGCAGCGGCGGGTTGACTGCGGCGGATGCTGATTTTCTCGGGGCGGATCGCGGTCCACACGGTAGCGCCGCGCGAACATGCGACGGAGCGATCGGCACGAACCGTGGCGCCGATCTCCGTACACGAAACCCGGATTCCTTCAGGGCCCTCCTCGCTCACCGTGCCTTCGAACATGTTCACCGAGCCGATGAAGTCTGCGACGAAGCGGTTGGCGGGTGATTCGTAGATGCCCGAGGGCGTGCCCACCTGTACGATGCGGCCTTGGTTCATGACGCCCAGCCGCGTACCGAGCGTCATCGCCTCTTCCTGGTCGTGGGTCACGACCACGAAGGTCACCCCCAGGCGCTGCTGGATGTTGATGAGCTCGAACTGGGTATGCTCACGTAGTTTTTTATCCAGGGCGGCCAGCGGCTCATCCAGCAGTAGCAGCTTCGGTCGTTTCACGAGCGCGCGCGCGAGCGCAACCCGCTGCCGTTGACCGCCGGAGAGCTGGTGCGGCTTGCGTGCCCCGAAGCCGCCCATCTTCACGATCTCCAGGATCTCGCCGACCTTGCGACCCACTTCCGTCCGGCTTAAGCCCTCCTGTTCCAATCCGAACGCGACGTTCTTCTCCACGCTCATATGCGGAAAGAGTGCGTAGGACTGGAACATCATGTTCACCGGGCGTTCGTAGGATGGAATGGCGCTCATGTCTGCGCCATCAATCTGGATCGCACCCGAGGTCGGTATCTCGAAGCCGGCCAGCATACGCAGCAACGTCGTCTTGCCCGAGCCCGAACCGCCCAGCAGACAGAAAATTTCCCCGCGACGAATGTCCAGGGACACGTTGTCGACGGCCACGAAGTCGCCGAACTTCTTGGTAACGTTCGCGAGGCGAACGTAGGTCGACCCGTCTGCGGCCGCGATGGGGGCGGGTGTGCTCACCTTGAGGGGCCTGTGTTCATAGGTTGTAGATGGATCATTTTCCGGTCTTGAAGCGGGTCCAGGCGCGCGTCAGCAGCCGCTGGTATTCCGGCGGACGCGGTCGCTCCGGGATGAGACGCGCGCGCACCTCCGGCGGCGGGAATACCCCCGGATCGTTGCGCACCGATGGATCCAGAGGTTGAAGCTCGGGTGTGACAGCGTTGGCGTACTTGATGAGGTTAGAGTTCTGCGCCGCAACTTCCGGGCGCAGCAGGTAATCGATGAAGAGGTGCGCGTTGCGCGCGTGCGGAGCATCAGCGGGAATGACCAGAACATCGAGATTCACGATGGCGCCCTCGTGCGGAATCGAATAGACCAGATCGACACCTTTGTTAGCTTCCTGTGCGCGGTCGTGCGCCTGCTTGACGTCGCCCGACCAGCCCATCGCCAGGCAGATCTCGCCATTGGCGAGATTGTCGATGTAGCGCGAGGAATCCACGTAGCGGATGTACGGACGCACGGCTTTGAGCACCTGCTCCGCTGCCTTGAGATCCTCAGGAGAGTTGCTGTTCGGATTCCTGCCGATATAGAGCAGCGCCGTCGCCACCACTTCGGACGCAGCATCGAGGACAGATACGCCACAGTCGGCGAATTTCGACACCACCGCCGGGTCGAAGATCATGCGCCAGCTGCCGACCGGCGCGTCGGGCATGCGCTCCTTGATCGCGACCGCGTTGTAGCCCACGCCGGAGGTAATCCACATGTAGTCGACGGCGTACTGGTTGCCCGGGTCGTAGATGGCCAGCGCGCTCTGGATACCCGGATCGACGTTCCTCAGATTCGGTAACAGGGACTTGTCGAGTTTGCGGTAAATGTCCGCCTGCAGCTGACGCTCCATGAAGGCAGCCGAGGGTACGACGACGTCGTAATTCGTGTGGCCGGTGAGGAGCTTCGTCTCGAGGATCTCGTTGGAGTCGAACACGTCGTAGTTGACGTGAATACCGGTTTCCCGCTCGAAGTCCCTAATCACCGAGGGCTGGATGTAGTCCGACCAGTTGTAGACGTTCAGCACCTTCTCGTTTGCCGTCGCGACATCGCCACCCGCGTGCGCGGCCGGCCGCGAGCAGCTCGCGACAAGGGTCGCAAGCATGACTAGGGCGGCGCTGAGGCAGGGGAATCGGGGGGCGCTGGTCACGTCCTCTCGTTATATAACAGCCGCTGCGCCCTGAGAAGGCGCGCGCCGCGGCCCGCTACGGAGCAGGTCTACACGTTCAGCAACAGATGTTCGCGCTCCCAGGAACTGATCACCTGCAGAAACACCTCGTACTCGGCTTCCTTGACGATTGTGAAGGCTTCGATGAAGGGCTCACCCAGGAGCTTCACGAGTGGTTCGCAAGCGCGCAGCGCACGCAGGGCCTCGTCAAGGGAGCGCGGCAATCCGAACGGCAAGTCGTGGGCGCTGCCCACGATGGGATCGCTCGGCTGCGCACCCTCGATCATCCCGAGGTAGCCGCAGGCCAGGGAGGCGGCGATGGCGATATATGGATTGGCGTCCGCTCCGCCCACCCGGTTCTCCACCCGCCGTGCCTGGGCGTCCGACATGGGCACCCGCAGTCCGGCGGTGCGGTTGTCGTAACCCCAGTGCGCATTGATCGGCGAGGACAGGTAGCGTGTCAGGCGCCGGTAGGAGTTGACGTTCGGGCAAAACAGGGCCATCGCTCCCGGCAGGTACTTCTGCAGACCGCCGATATGGGAGAAGAACAGCGACGAAGGCGTTCCGTCCGCGTTGCTGAAGATGTTCTCTCGCGTCTTCACGTCCACGACGCTCTGGTGGATGTGCATAGCGCTGCCGGGCTCCTTGGCATGCGGCTTAGCCATGAAGGTGACGTACATCTTGTGGCGCAGTGCTGCCTCGCGGGCGGTGCGCTTGAAGAGAAACGCCTGATCGGCAAGATCCAGTGGCGGTCCGTGCAGGAGGTTGATCTCCATTTGCGCTGGACCGTCTTCGTGAATGAGAGTGTCGATCTCGATGTCCTGGTCTTCGCAGAACTGGTAGATGTCGTCGAACAAAGGATCGAACTCGTTGACCGCCGCGATACTGTAGGACTGGCGCCCGGGCTCGGAGCGCCCTGAGCGTCCCACCGGCGGCTTCAGCGGATAATCCGCATCCCGGTTCTGCTCGACGAGATAGAACTCCAGTTCCGGCGCGATCACCGGCTCCCAGCCGCGCTGGGCGTATAACTCGAGAATGTTGCGCAGCACGTGCCGCGGTGCCATCGAAACCCGGCGCCCGTCAGCGTAAAAGCAGTCGTGGATGACCTGCGCCGTGGGCTCCGCGGCCCAGGGGACGCGACGCACGGTCTTGCTGTCGGCCTTCAGAACGATGTCGATCTCTGCCGGACTCATGGCATCACCGGTCTGGGAGGGATAATCGCCCGTAACCGTCTGCAGGAACACGCTCTCGGGCAGACGCATGCCGCCGTCTTCGGCGAATTTTTCGGCGGGCATGATCTTGCCGCGCGCGATACCAGCCATGTCGGGAATGATGGCCTCCACTTCGGAGATACCGTGATCGCGGAAGAATTGCCGGATCTCACTCACCATACGACTCGCCTTTCATTTTGTTCTGAGCGCGTTCGCGGCTCGCCTGACCAAAGGCCGCAAACAGCGCGCGCGAGAATGGGTTCGCCATCACTTTCCACTCCGGATGCCACTGCACCGCAAGCGCAAACCGGCGCGCATCACGCACGCGGAACGCCTCAATAACGCCGTCCGGGGCGCGCGCTTCGACCGCCAGATCGCCCCCCAGCCGGTCAATCCCCTGGTTATGCAGTGAATTCACCCGGATCCGATCGGTGGCGCTCAGCCCGCGCAGCAGGCCCCCCGGTTCCAGTGTCACCTCGTGCGCCGGCCCGTACTGCACCTCGAGCGGCTGGCTGGTGTCGTCGCGGTGATCCAGGTGCCCGGGCACCTCGTGCAGTTTCTGGTGCAGCGTGCCGCCAAAGGCGACGTTCATCTCCTGAAAGCCGCGACAGATTCCCAGCACCGGCACGCCGGCACCGACCGCTTTGCGGATCAAGGGCAGCGTGGTGGCGTCGCGGGCCGGATCATGCAGGGTGCCCGGCGCGCTCGGCGGACCTTGGTAGAGGTGCGGCTCGACGTTCGAGGGACTGCCGGTAAATACCAACCCGTCCAGGCGGATCAGCAGTTCATCGAATCCCAGCTCCTCGGCAAGCGAAGGGATGAGCAGCGGAACTGCGCCTGCGGCCTCCATGACGGCACGCGCGTACTTCTCTCCCACCATGTGGAAGGGATGATCACCGACCATGCGCCGGTCGGCGGGGATACCAATGAGCGGACGGCCGGGTGCCATGGCGGCTTACTGCGAGCGGTGTTTAAAATACTAAACAAACCGCCCCGCGAAATCTCCAAAGTAGGCCCCTATTAGAGCACAGGTCTCGCCCGGAAGCCCTGGCTTGCGTCACGCGACATAAGTGCGCTAGGGGCCAAACTAAAGGCCTTGACGGGTACTCTGCCGGCTGCGAGGCCCGATTTGCCGGGGCCCGTTCCGGCTCGCTATCCTCCGTCTCCCGCGCCCGGGCAACGTCAGAATATCTTAAACACCTGAGGTGGTCTTGACCGAGCACATCATGGGACGTCTTGGCTACGTGCCTTCCTATTATGCGGCATCGGCCCGCGCCGCCCCCGAGCGAGCGCCGCTTGCCGGCTCGGTCAGCGCCGATGTGTGTGTCGTCGGGGGCGGCATCGCCGGGTGCTCTGCGGCCCTGCACCTGGCGGAGCGCGGCATGCGGGTGGTGCTGCTTGAGGGCAATCGTGTCGGCTGGGGCGCCTCCGGCCGCAGCGGCGGGCAGGCCATCCACGGCGTCGCCGCGGGCCAGGCCAAGCTTGAGCGACTGATCGGCCCGGCGGGGGCGCGATCCGTTTGGGAGGTTTCGGTGGAGGGCCTGGCGCTGATGCGCCAGCTGATCCGGCGCTTCTCGATTGCCTGCGACTGGGTCGACGGTTACATGCTCACCGCAGTCAAGGAACGTCATCTGGGGGAGCTGCGCGCCGAGCTGCATGAGCTGCGTGACGGATACGCGTATCCGAGCCTGCGGCTCCTGTCGCGCGATGAGCTGCGTGCCACGCTCGACAGTGAGCGCTACCTGGGAGCGCTGTACGACTCCAACAGCGGCCACCTACATCCGCTTAATTACACCCTCGGCCTCGCCGCTGCGGCAGAGTCGCTCGGCGCGCAGATCTACGAAGGCACCCGCGCCGTTTCATTCGCGAATGCGGGCGGCTGGAAGGTTCGCATCACGACGGCCGCAGGCGAGGTACAGGCCCGCCACCTGGTGCTGTGCGGTAATGTCTACCTTGGGGCGAGCGCACCGACGCTGGCCTCGAAGATCATGGCGGTAGCCACATACATCGTCGCCACCGAGCCTTTGGGCCAGGAGCGCGCGCAGAAGCTGATCGCCAACAACGCGGCCGTCAGCGATATGAACTGGGTGCTGGACTACTATCGGCGCTCCGCGGACCAGCGCCTGCTGTTCGGCGGCCGGGTCAATTACTCCGGGCTCAAGTCGTTTGACGCACCCAGCGCCACGCGGGCGCGCATGCTCAAAGTGTTCCCCCAGCTCGCCGACGTGAAGATCGAATACGCCTGGGGGGGCGAGGTGGACATCACGCTCAACCGCGCGCCCAACTTCGGGCGCCTGGCGCCCAACGTGTACTTCCTGCAAGGCTTCTCCGGTCACGGCATCGCCCTTACGGGAATCGCCGGCAAGCTGGTGGCGGAGGCGATCGCCGGCACGGCCGAGCGCTTCGACGTATTCGCACGTATCCCGCACGCAGACTTCCCCGGCGGCATGGCGATGCGCCGCCCGGCGTTGGTGCTCGCCATGCTCTACTTCCGACTGCGCGACCTGCTTTGATCTGAGGCCGGAGACGGGCGTGGTGTATCCCGACATTGAGCGCTGTCGCGAAATCATCCTCGCACTGTGGCTCGCCTGGCTGCTGTACTGGATCGTTTCGGCGCTGTATGCCAAGGCGACTCGCCGCCGTGAGTCGCCGCTCTCGCGCGTCTCCTACTTCGTGCCGCTGCTTGCGGGTGCCTGGCTCATTGGCGCGCCGCGGGCACGGCTGGGCTGGCTATCTACGCCACTGCTATCGAACGCGCCGCAGCGCTGGCAGCTGGCCGTGGTGCTGGTGGCGCTGGGTCTCGGGTTTGCGGTGTGGGCGCGCGTGCATCTGGGACGCAACTGGAGCGGTTCGGTGACCCTCAAGGAGAATCACGAACTGATCCGCTGCGGGCCCTACGCATACGTGCGCCATCCGATCTACACCGGCTTGCTGCTGGCGTTCCTGGGCACCTCCCTTGCCTGCGGTGAGGCACGCGCGCTGCTTGGACTGGCACTGATCGTGCTCTCCTTCAGGCGCAAGCTGCGCATCGAGGAAGCTCTGATGCACGAAGCCTTTCCCGGCGAGTACCAACGCTACGCCGCGCAGGTTCCGGCGTTGATTCCGTTCACAACAGTTCGGCGATCTGCACCGCGTTGAGCGCTGCGCCCTTGAGCAGTTGATCGCCTGCGACAAAAAGTGAGATCGAGCGGCCGCTCGGGTCGCTGAGATCCTGACGGATACGCCCGACAAGAATGGGGTCATTGCCGGTGGCGTCCTTGGGCATAGGATAGTAGTTGCGCTGGGCATCATCGACCAGTCTCACACCCGGGGCGCTCTGCAGAAGTGCGCGCACCTCGGCCGGAGTGATCGGCCGCGAACACTCGATCGTGATCGCCATCGCGTGTGCACGCAGTACCGGGACGCGGATGCAGGTTGCTGAAACGCGAATCTGCGTGTCGTTGAAGATCTTGCGTGTCTCCTGGATGACCTTGAGTTCCTCCTCGTTGTAGCCCGTGGCCGGGTCGACCCGCGTGTTGTGGCTGAAGAGGTTGAAGGCATAAGGGTGCGGCAGCACCTTGTTCTCATATTCGCGGGCGTCGAGATAGGCGCGCGTGGATTCACGCAGCTCCTCCATCGCCGCGGCCCCCGCCCCGGAAGCCGCCTGGTAGGTCGCCATCTGCAGACGCTCGATACGATTGGCCTTGTGGATTGGCCACAACGGGGTGATCGAGATGATCGCGCAGCAGTTGGGGTTGGCGATGATGCCTGCGTGACCGCGCAGCGCCTGTGGGTTGATCTCGGGTACCACCAGCGGCACGTTGGAATCCATGCGAAACGCCGAGGAGTTGTCCACCACGGTGGCGCCGGCGCGCACCGCCAGGGGCGCGAAGCGCTTCGAGGTGCCACCGCCGGCGGAAAATAACGCGATGTCGACCCCCACGAAACTCGACTCCGTGAGCTCGCGTACCGGCAGCGACTCGCCGCCAAATGGCAGCGTCCTGCCCGCCGAGCGCGCCGAGGCAAACAGGCGCAGCTCCCGCAGCGGGAACCGTCGCCGTTCGAGACAGCGGATCAGCTCGACGCCCACGGCGCCGGTGGCGCCGATGATGGCCACTACCGGACGTGAAGATGCAGTGCGCGCGGACATTGCTCGTGGTCTCCAGGTCTTAGAAACGAAAGAGGCCCCGTCGTTTCCGGCGAGGCCTCTGGGAAGTCTGCGGCTGTTTACTGCCGGGTCAGCGCGCACCATCCCTTGAAGCCGCGCCGACGGGCTTCTTAGTGCTAAGCGCATGTGCCTGCGTCAAGGCGCGCATCGAAAGTCACGCTAGCTTACCGGCTTGCACCTGTAAAGAAGCAGCGCTGCGAAGCGTTAAGCAGCGCCAGGTCGCCTCAATCTACCTCGGGCTATTACGCAACAAACTGGTTGCATTTCTGTCTGTAAAGCCCTAATATGCAACCCGGAGGTTGCCATTATGAACGATCGCATCGAAAAGCGAATTGAGCTCAAGGCCCCGGTTGCGCGCGTCTGGCAGGCCATCAGCGACTACCGGGAATTCGGCGCCTGGTTCAAGGTGAACATCGAGGCACCGTTCGTGGCGGGGCAACCGGCCGAGGGGCAGATCACCCACCCTGGCTACGAGCACGTACGCTGGCGCGCACTCATCCAAAAGATCGAGCCGCAAGCGCTCTTCAGCTTCACCTGGCATCCGTACGGCATCGACCCGAAGGTCGATTATTCCAAGGAGACGCCGACACTCGTCGAGTTCCGCTTGTCGGCAACGCCCACCGGCACCTTGCTGGTGGTCACCGAGAGCGGTTTCGACAAAGTGCCCGCCGCAAGGCGCGCCGAGGCATTTCGCATGAACGAAAGCGGCTGGGCCCAGCAGATGAAGAACATCGAAGTTCATGTCGCGCGTCGCGGTTGAGGGAGGCGCCGCAAGGCGCCGCCAACATGCGGCGGTCTTTGCCGCGCTGGGCGATGAAACCCGTCTGTCACTTGTGGCGTCGCTATCCGGTGGGGAACCACGCTCCATCGCACAGCTGACGGGCGGCTCGCGCATGACCCGCCAGGCAATCACCAAGCATCTGCGGGTACTGCAGAACGCCGGCATCGTGCGCAATGCCCGTTGCGGGCGTGAGAGCCTGTTCGAGTTCGACCCCACGCCCATGAACGAGCTGCGCTCCTACCTGGAACGCGTGTCGCAGCAGTGGGATGAGGTGCTGGGGCGGCTAAAAACATTCGTGGAAGGGTAGTTCCCGGACCAAACCAGCCAGGGAGTCTCTGCAGACAGCGATGCCGGTCACGTGCCGTCCAGGCGCCGCTGGCTTCTGTGACGGAAGTCACCGGTCGGCGCCGACCCGGAACGTATTCTTGTCGCTTCGGGAGGGACCGATGCGCTACTCGCGGAAAGCATGCGCCAGCCCAGGGTGCGGCCTCGTCGGCGTGGCACTGCTCATGTGCGCCAGCACCCTGCCGGCCCAGGAGGTATACAAATCCGTCGACGCGGAAGGACACGTCGTCTACTCCGACCGCGCCCCCACCAAATCCGCGCCGACCACCACGGTGCGGGTGGTCGAACCCGATCCCGCGGAAGTCGCCCGCCTGGCGAAGCAGCAGCAGCTGTTGGCCGTCACGGAACGGCAGCGCGCGAAGGATGAGGCCACGCAGGAGAAGATGCGCGCGCTCAACGAACACAACAAACAGGTTGCCTGCGATAACGCACGCAACAAGTACTACCATTACAAAGACTCCAACCGTATCTACCAGCGCGATGCCGACGGCAATCGCGTCTTCTACACTGACGCGGACGCCGATACGCTGCGCGAACAGGCCCGGCGCGCAATGATCTCGGCCTGCGGCACTTCCTGAGTAACGAGCGGCGCGCCAGCATGACCGTGCGCCGCGTCGCCAGCGCTCCTGCAATTCTGCGTCTTGCGATACTGCTGCTGGTCGCGCCGGTCAACGGCGCGCTGGCGCAGACAGCGGTCAAGTACCGCGACGCCAATGGGCAGTGGATCTTCACGGATCAGGCGCCGAACACTGCCAGCACGGTCACCGAAGCCTTGCACCTGCCCCACCCGGCCGAGGCCACGCAGATCGAGTTCAGACGCGTGACCGATGAGGGAGTGATGCGACTCCTGGTGATCAACCACTACGTGTGCGTCGTAAACGTGCGCGCAACCGTTGACCAGTCGACCCTCGCAGGCGTGCGCGCGGGATCCAGCTACGGCGTAGCGCTCGATCCCGCCGAGACCCGTGAACTGCTGCGAGCCGAAACGAAAGGCAGCGCTGACACCCTGCGCTACCATTGGAACGCCACGCTCGGCTCGCCGCAAGCGCAGCACCACCCGCCACGACCTTACCGCGCGCCGTTCCCTCTCGGTGCGAGCTATGTGGTCTCGCAGGCTTACCCTACGCACATCACGCACGTGACCGCCGACTCTCGCTATGCCGTCGACATCGCGTTGCCGGACGGCACCCCGGTATACGCGGCGCGCGAGGGCACGGTGATCAACTTGCGGCACGATGGGTTTGTGGGGGCGATCGACCCTGCCCTCCTCGACCAGGCGAACGTGGTCGAGATCCTGCACGACGATGGCACGATCGCGCTCTACGCACACCTCCACTGGGACTCGATTCGCGTGCACATCGGACAGCGCGTGGCGCTCGGCGAATACATCGCCGATTCGGGCAATACCGGCTTTACTTCCGGACCGCACCTGCACTTCGCCGTGTGGAGAAATTCCGGTGGCGGGGAGATAGCCGTGCCGATCGCATTTGCCGGCCTGGGGGGCGCCCCGGTAACGCCCGAGACCGGCGTCGCGCTCACTGCGTACTAAGATAGGCGGTCGTGCGATGCGCACGCCTGGCAAGGACACCTCAAGGCTGCCGTGCAGCTGTGAACCGGCCTGCTTGATATTCTCAGACGAGGGCGCGGATTTCGTAGCACTTATGTATTTTGGGGTTGCGCTCGAAATCCTTCGGTAACGTCAGCGCCGATACGTCGCGGATCGCGAACTGCTCCGCCAGCTGCTCCCCGAGGCGGAATTTCTGAGCATTGGTGGAGAAAACCAGCAGGCCCTCGGGCCCGAGCAAGCGCACGCAGGCGTCGATCAACTCGGCGTGATCACGCTCGATGTCGAGCACGCCATCCATGCGCTTTGAATTCGAGAAAGTCGGCGGGTCAAGGAAGATCAGATCGAAGCGCTGTGCGGCGTGCGCGGCGCTTGCCAGCCACGCGCGGCAGTCCTCCTGAACGAACTGGTGTGCCGCGCCGGCGAAACCGTTAAGCGCCATATTGCGCTGCGCCCACTCGAGATACGGTCGCGACATGTCCACGCTGGTCGTCGCACTCGCCCCACCGGCGGCGGCATATACAGTGGCGGTGCCCGTATAGGCGAAGAGATTCAGGAAACGCGTGCCGCGAGCCGCCGCTCGCAACCGTGCCCGCGTCAGCCGGTGATCCAGGAAAATCCCGGTATCGAGGTAATCCTCGAAATTAACCCGGAAGCTGAGGCCGGCTTCCGCGACCAGGTGGAAGTGCGCCTGCGTGTCCACTTTCTCGTACTGCTCACCGCGCTTTGTGCGCCGACGCGTGCGCACCCGGATGCGCTCGGGCGGTACACCGGTGACCTCCGGCAGACTTGCCAGAACCTCGCCGCGGCGGCGGCGCACGGCTTCCAGCTCAATCTCTGCCGGCGCCGCATATTCCTGCACGTACAGCCACTGTTCCTGCGGCTCGCAGGTACCGTAAACGTCGATGGCGAAGGCGTACTCGGGCATGTCGGCGTCGTACGCGCGGTAGCACGAGATCTGCTCCCGCCGCGTCCAGCTGCCGAGGCGCTTGAGATTCTTAGCCAGGCGGTTGGCGAACATGCGGGCGCCGGGACTGTCCTTGAGATGTGCGCCACCCTTGCCCAGCGTGCCCACCTCACGCGTGCTGCTGCTGTCAACCTGGATGCGCAGCAGCCGGCACTCGATGCCGCCGTTCCAGACGGTATGGGTGCGATACGCCCGCAGGCCCAGTTCCTTGCCAAGTTCCGGCGCGCCGGTGAGGACGGCAGCGTTCCATCCCTGGAAGCGCTCGCGCAGCACTACGCCGAGTTCACGGTGAATGAGGCGCGCACCCTCCCGGTCCTCCATGCGCATCCCGTAGGGCGGATTGGTACAAACCAGGCCAGCGCGCACCGCAGGCCGTCCGGCGAGCGGTGCCGCGGCACTCAGCGCCCCGACTGCAAAGCGCAGCCACTCATCAACGCCAGCGCGCACCGCATTTTCGGAGGCGCTGCGGATAGCGACCGCGTTACGGTCCTGGCCGCGTATCGTCAGTTCGAGCAGCGCTGCGGTGCGTGCCTGCTCCTCGGCCTGCGCACGCAAGCGCATCCATAGAACCGCGTCGTGCCCGCGCCAGCCTAGAAATCCGAAATACTCGCGTGTCAGGGCCGGCGCCCGGCCCGCGGCCATAAGGGCGGCCTCGATGCAGAAGGTACCCGAGCCGCACATGGGATCCAGGAACTCGCCGTTCTGCGCAGCGATCTCGGGCCATTGCGCGCGCATCAGAACGCCGGCGGCGACGTTCTCCTTCAGCGGCGCCTCACCGGCGGCGCCGCGATAGCCGCGCCGATGCAGGCTCTCCCCGGAAAGATCAAGAGACACGGTGATGTGGGTGCCGTGCGCGTGCGCGTGCACGCGTACATCGGGTCGCTCGAGGATGATGTCCGGCCTGGCGCCGGTCGCGGCCCGCAGGGCATCGACGATGCCGTCCTTAAGCTTCAGCGCGCCGAAGTGAGTGTGGGCGATCGAGGGATGCTTGCCGCTGAACTCGCACGCCAGGGTGGCGCCAGGGGCAAAGTGCGCCGCCCAGTCGATGCGCGCAACGCCGGCGTAGAATTCCTCGGCATCGCGCGCTTCGAACTGCGCAAGCTCGAGAAAGATGCGGTTGGCGATGCGCGACCACAGACACGCGCGATAGGCGCTTTCCAGGCCTCCGCCGAAGGCAACGCCGCCGGCGCGCTCGCGCACCTCGGTGGCGCCGCACACCTCGAGTTCACGGACTAGAAGATCGGCAAAACCCCGCGGTGCGCTTGCAAGAAATCTGAACGCCCCGTTCACGCGGCCGGCGGCCGCTGCGACCCTCTCACGACAGGTCGAGCCAAGTCGTCTTCAGCTCCGTGTACTTTTCCAGAGCGTGCAGCGACTTGTCGCGCCCTATCCCTGACTGCTTGAAGCCGCCGAAGGGGACCGTGAGGTCGTCCGCGTCGTAGCAATTGATGTATACGGTGCCGGCGCGGATGGCCCGCGCCACGCGATGGGCCGTGGTCACATCACGCGTCCATACCGCGGAGGCGAGGCCGTAGACGACGTCGTTCGCGATCTCAATGGCCTCATCAACGGTCTTGAAAGTGATCGCCGAAAGCACCGGCCCGAAAATCTCCTCGCGCGCGATCGACATCGCGGGCCGCACGTCCTCGAACACCGTCGGCTCGACGAAGTAGCCGCCGCTGTCCTCGCGCACCCGACGGCCGCCGAAGCGGAGGTTGGCGCCGTCGCGGCGGCCGGCATCGATATAGCCGAGTACGCGTTTCATCTGCGTCTCATCGACGATCGCGCCGAGTCGCGTCGCCGGATCCAGCGGATCACCCGGTTGCATGGTGCGTCCGATCGCCTGCACCTTCTCCAGGACGATGTCCTTGATGCCTTCCTGCAGCAGCAGGCGTGACCCGGCCGAGCACACCTCACCCTGGTTATAGAAGATCGCATACGCGGCGGCGGTCGCGGCCTTCTCGAGGTCCGGATAGTCAGCCATCACGATGTTCGGCGACTTGCCCCCGCACTCGAGCGAGACGCGCTTGAGATTCGACTGGCCGGCATACTGCATGATGGTTTTGCCGGTCGCGGTCGAGCCGGTGAAAGCGATGCAGTCGACGTCCATATGCAGGGCGAGCGCCTTGCCTGCTGTCTGCCCGAATCCCGGCACGACATTGAGCACGCCGGCAGGTATGCCGGCCTCCACCGCGAGCTCTGCGACCTTGAGTGCCGTCAGCGGTGACTTCTCGGAAGGCTTGAGCACGAGCGAATTGCCGGCGGCCAGAATCGGCGCGATTTTCCAGGCTGCCATCAGCAGCGGGAAATTCCAGGGCACGATCGCGCCGACGACGCCGAGCGGCTCGCGCGTGATCGTGGCGAGGGCACCCGGTCCGGTAGGGGCGACCTCGTCATAGATCTTATCCACGGCCTCGGCATACCAGTTGATGCAGCGCGCCGCGCCGGGAATGTCGACCTTGAGGCTGTCGGAGATGGGCTTGCCCATGTCGAGGGTCTCGAGCAGCGCGAGTTCCTCGGTGTGCTTGCTGATCAGCTCAGCAAAGCGAAACAGTGCCCGCTTGCGCTTCACCGGCGGCAGATTCGACCAGCTACCCTTGCGGAACACCGCGCGCGCTGCGGCCACCGCGCGGTTGACGTCCTCGGTATCGCCGGAGGCCACACGCGCCAGCAGTTTGCCGGTGGACGGGTTGATAGAGTCGAATGTCCCCCCGGAGGCGGCATCGACGTAGCGTCCGTCGATGAAGGCCTGGGTGCGGAAGTTGAGTGAGCGGGCACGCTCATGCCAGGAAATCGTCTCGGGTTTTGCGTTCATATCCGGCGCGAACCTTCAGAAAGTCGGTGGAGTGCAGGCACTGATGATCTCACACGCCTCGCGTCCGACGTTGCGGAAACGGTGCGGCAGCTGGCTGGCGAAATAATAAGCCTCGCCGGGGCCCAGGACGCGCGTCGCTCCCCCGACGGTAAGTTCGATGCGTCCCTTAATGATGATCCCGCCCTCCTCCCCGCGGTGCGCAAGCATTTCTTCGCCCGTGGCGGCACCGGCGGCGTAGCGCTCGTGCAGCAGCGTCAGCTGGCGGCCCGGGCGCTGGGCTGCGATCAGCCGCAGTGACACCTCCTCGTTGCCCAGCTCGACGAGTTCCTCGGCACCGTAGAAGGCCTGCGGAGCCGCGCCCAAGTCCAAGGTAAAGAACTCCGCGAGCGGCATCGGTATGCCGTCCAACACTTTCTTCAGCGAACTCACCGAGGGACTCACTCGGTTCTGCTCGATCAATGAGATCAGTCCGTTGGTCACGCCCGCGCGGCGCGCCAGCTCACGCTGCGACAGCCCGAGGGCAGTGCGTGCATTGCGCAGCCTTGCGCCAACATCAATACTCATGGCGTTTAATATATTAGACGAGATAGGCCCAAAATATGGTCCCGGTGGCCTGTTTTGTCCACTTTATTTATCATTCGGGCCCTTCACTCACGCATCGAGTCCGCGCGACATGAACGCCATTGCCGCCTTGAGCCGCTCCGACATGGAAGCGTTCTGGCTTCCGTTTACGCCCAACCGTCAGTTCAAGGCGAATCCGCGCCTGCTATCGAAGGCAAAGGGCATGTACTACTGGACCCCCGAGGGGCGACAGATTCTCGATGCCGTGGCGGGTCTGTGGTGCGTCAACGCCGGTCATGGACGCCCGGAAATTACCCAGGCGGTCTCGAGTCAGCTCGAGACAATGGACTACGCGCCGCCCTTCCAGATGGGCCACCCGCCGGCATTCGCCCTGGCCAACGCGCTGGTGAAGATCGCGCCCAAGGGCCTTGATCACGTGTTCTTTACTAACTCCGGCTCGGAATCGGTCGACACGGCACTCAAGATCGCGCTCGCGTACCAGCGGGCGCGCGGTCAGGGAACGCGCACGCGACTCATCGGGCGCGAGCGCGGCTATCACGGTGTGGGCTTCGGTGGTATCTCCGTGGGCGGCATCGCGCCCAATCGCAAGACCTGGTCAGCCAGTCTGCTGCCGGGCGTGGACCACCTGGCGCACACGCATGACTGGGAAAGAACGCCTTCTCGCGCGGCGTGCCGGACTACGGTGCGCACCTTGCGGAGGAACTCGAACGCATCGTGGCCTTGCATGATGCCTCCAATATCGCCGCGCTCATCATCGAGCCCATCGCAGGTTCCACCGGCGTGCTGATCCCGCCGCGCGGCTACCTGAAGCGCCTCCGCGAGATCTGCGACCGTCACGGGATCCTGCTGATATTCGACGAGGTCATCACCGGCTTCGGCCGCACTGGCTCCCCCTTTGCTGCGCAGGAATTCGACGTGCGGCCCGACATCATGACGGTGGCCAAGGGCCTCACCAACGGCTGCATTCCGATGGGCGCGGCACTCGTGAGCAAAGCCATTTACGAGGCTTTCATGCAGGGGCCAGACGGCATCGAGCTGTTCCACGGCTACACCTATTCGGCGCACCCGGCGGCCTGCGCGGCAGGCCTTGCTACGCTCGACATCTATCAGCGCGAGGGCCTGCTGACGCGCGCGAAGCAGCTTGCCAAGCACTGGGAGGAGGCGGCGCACGGGCTACGCGGCCTGCCGCACGTGATCGACGTACGCAACTATGGGCTGATTCTGGGGCTGGAGCTGGAGTCCATCGCCGGCAAGGTCGGCGCGCGCGCCTTCGAGGTCTACACCAAGTGTTTTGAGCGCGGCTTACTCATCCGGCAAACGGCAGATATCATCGCATTGTCGCCGCCACTGATCGTGGAGCCGGCCCAGATCGATCAGATATTCAGCACCCTGGCGCAAGTGCTGCGCGCGCAATAGCCAGGGGCCGCGCGGCGCGGAGCCCGCGTCGAGGCCGGAGCCGACGCGCGGGCCCTGCCGGTTTGGCGCTCAGGCCTGCGGATCGTGCCGGTCGCGACGAATGTGCGACAGCACTACCCAAGCCAGCACCACTACGACCATGGCACTGCCGACAAGCAGTTCCATCTCCGACAGGCTGAACATGCCGCTGCCGCGCGCGGCGGTAACAGTTATGGTTTCCACGACACTCTCCCGCTGTGAACAAGCCGCAACCTAAGGACACCACGTTCACACCGCGCGCGCGCGCGTAGAAGCGGCTGGTCGCAAATCTGCGACCGCCGTCATGGCAAGATAGTGTTATGTCAGGTCTGCGGCCAGCGCGCCGGGCTCAACTGCGGGCTTCGAAGATCGCGTAAATCTTCGAGCAATCCTCGAGGACCTCCCAGGTTCCCGTGAACCCTGCGGGCACGACGAATGCATCTCCAGGTCCGAAGCTGCTGCGCTCACCGCTGGCGCTTTCGAGCAGCACCCGCCCGGAGGTCATTACGCACAACTCGTTCTCGCTGTAGCGCACCCGCCACTTGCCGCGCGTAGCCGACCAGCGGCCCGCAAAGAACTGCTGGCTGGGATCAGCAAAGAAATTGCGCACCTCGAGTTCCGGAGTGCCGGCCAGCAGCCGGTCCGCAGGTGGCTCCGAGACCTCCGGATCGACCGGGCCGTCAAGGCGCACGATTGAAGTACTGTTCATGGCTGTGCCGCACAGGTAGTCACGCCACGAAATTCTAGCGCGAACGTGCGCCGCGGACCTCACCCGCGGCGCACGGACCATTCGGGCGCCCGCCGGACTAGTCACGGCTGGCCACCTGACCGCTGCCGGGCTGCTCCAGGCGCACCGTGACACGCCGATCGAGCGCGTAGCTGTCCAGATCACCCTGGAGGCTCTGCGACTCGCTGTTGCCGTGGGCCTCGATGATGATGCGGCCAGCGGGTACGCCGGCGCCGCTCAAGAGTGCCGCGACGCCCTGCGCGCGCCGCAGCGACAGCGCATCGTTGTAGGCATCCGAGCCGCGCGGATCGGCATAGCCCGCGATGCGCACCACAGTATCCGGCATCGCCGCCGCAAGCGCGCCCAGCTTCTGCAGTGAGGCGAGCGTCTGCTCTGGAATCGAGTCCTCGTTGCTGCGGTAGCTGACGTCCAGACCAACCTGGTCGGTGCGCTGCAGGGCACGCCCGAGCTCCGCGTCGTGCGCCTGCAGTTTGGCGAGGGAGGCATCGAGCGCCGACACGTTCATCGCCAGCCGCGCACGCTCATCTTCGCTTTTGTCGAGGTCGGTGCTGAGCGCGGCGGCCGCCTTCTTCTGACGGTGGTAACGATCGCCGATGATGGCACCGGCCGCCGCGCCCACCACCGCCCCAACCGGCCCGGCCGCGGCGGCACCGACTGCCAGGCCGGTGAGAGCCCCGATGTCGGATTGTTTCGACGCTTCGTTGGGGCCTTCGGGCGCCGCGCCAGCGAGTGCTGGCAGCGCGAAGCCGCAGTACACGGCCGCCGCGGTCAGTACACGGAACTTCAATTTTGCTTGCTTACTCATCGCCTGGTCTCCTGTGGTCGTTGCCGCTTGCGGAGCGCAACCCGCGCCCCGCGACGACAACAGTTCAACGCCAGCGCCGGATGGCGCGGTGATGCAAAAAGGACCAGACACGAATGCTTTGTGGCAAAAAGTGGCGCCGCGGGGCATCGCATATACTGGCGCCCTCCCGAATACCAGGACCCGCCATGCCCCACCGGATACCCGCACACCGCCTGCTGCGAGCAGTGCTGCTCGCCGCCCTCGCTATGCTTTGTGCCCTGGCACGGCCGACCGAGGCGACGGCCGAGCCCGGAGTGCTGCGGGCCACGCTCGGGAACGGCCTGCGCGTGGTCATCGTGCACAACTCGCTGGCACCGGTAGTGGCCACTTCGGTGAACTATCTGGTCGGCTCCGACGAGGCGCCTGCCGGCTTTCCCGGGACTGCGCACGCGGAGGAGCACATGATGTTCCGCGGCAGCCCGGGCCTTACGGCCGACCAGCTCGCCGACATAGGCAGCATCCTGGGCGGGGACTTCAATGCCAACACACGCGAGAGATCTGACGCAGTACCTGTTCACGGTGCCGGCGGAAGACCTGGACGTGGCACTGCACATCGAGGCGCTGCGCATGCGTGCGGTGCTGGATCCCCGAAGGAATGGCAGAACGAGCGTGGCGCCATCGAGCAGGAAGTCGCTCAGGACCTTTCCGGAACCCAGTTACATGCTCTACGAGAAGCTGCGCGGGCGATATGTTCGCCGGCACGCCTTACGCGCACGATGCGCTGGGCACGCGGCCGTCCTTCGACAAGACCAGCGCGGCCGATGCTGAAGAGCTTCCACGACACCTGGTATGCGCCAAACAACGCGATTCTCGTGATCGCCGGCAATGTCGAACCGCAGGCGGCGCTGACCGAGGTGCGGCAGCTCTTCGAGGACATCCCGGCGAAGAAGCTGCCGCCGCGTCCGCCGGTGCGTTGCAGCCGGTACAGCCCGCCTCCTTCAAAGTCGACACCGATCAGCCCTCCGGCACGCTCATGATCGCGCCGCGCATGCCGGGGCCGCACGACCCGGATTTCGCGGCCCTGGAGGTGCTGGCCGACGTGTTAGCAGCCGACGCTTCGAACTCTATGGCTTGGTGCCGAAGGGCAAGGCCACGGCGCCGGTTTGCGCTCGAACCGCTGCCGCAGGCGGGGCTGGCCTACGCAGCATGTCTTCACGACCGGGGAGGACCCCAAAGCACTGGAAGCCGACGTGCGCGCGATCCTGGCACGCGTGGCGCGCGACGGGGTGCCTTCCGAACTGGTTGAGGCGGCGAAGCTGCAGGAGCGGCGCGCGACGAGTTTCGAGAAGAACTCGATTCCCGGGTCTCGCCTCCGTCTGGTCGACGCGATGGCGCTCTACGGCCTGAGCTCGCCCGATGAGGATCTGGAGCGCATCGAGCGAGTGACCGTTGCAGACGTCAACCGCGTGGCGCACAAGTACCTGGATCTCGGTCACGCCATCACGGCGAGTCATGCTGCCGCAGCGGCTCGGGCCGGCCGTTGCCGTCGACGCGGCGGCTTCGGCGGCCAGGAATCCATCTCGCTCGGTGGGGCGCGCGCGACGACGCTGCCGGATTGGGCGCAGAAAGCCGTCGCGACGCTCGAAGTCCCGGCCTCGACTCTGCACCCGATCGTGAGCAAGCTGCCCAACGGCCTCACGCTGATCGTGCAGCCGGAGGACGTCAGCGACACCGTGAGCGTGTACGGGCGCATCCGCAACCGCGCCGGAAATGCAGGAGCTTGCCGGCAAGGAAGGCGTGGCGCCGCTGCTGGACCGCTTGTTACCTACGGCAGCGAGCGCTCGGCCGGGTCGAATTTCAGCAGGCACTCGATGCGATCGGCGCCAAAGAGAAGGCCGGCACTGATTTCGCGATGCAGGTATTGTCCGAGAATTTCGACCGCGCGGTGGAATTGCTGGCGGACAATGAGCTGCATCCGGCGCTACCGGATGCCGCAGTCGAGGTGATCCGCAGACCAGCTGGCCCTGGTCGTCGCAGCACGCAACCAGAGCCCCGGATATCTGTCTCAGCGCGCGCTGCGCAGCGCGCTGTTTCCAGCCAGCGATCCGGGACTGCGCTATGGCCACGCCGAGAGCGTGCGTGGCCTGACGCCGCAGCGAGGTGCGCGCCTATCACGGCGCGTGTATTCCGGCCCGACCTCGCCACCATCGTCGTGATCGGCAAGGTGACGCCGGAGACGGCGCGTAGCCACGATCGAGAAGTACTTCGGCGCCTGGAGAGCCAAGGGCCCGGCCCCGGCCATCGACCTGCCGCAGGTTCCAGACAACCCCGTGAGCACCATCGCGGTGCCGGATGCAAGCCGCGTACAGGACCGCGTGCTGCTGGCACAGACCCTGTCGTCTGACGCGCGCCGACAGCGACTACTACCCGCTGCAACTCGGTAACGCAGTGCTCGGCGGCAGCTTCTACGCCACGCGCCTCAGCATCGATCTGCGCAAGAATGCGGGACTGGTGTATTCGGTGAACTCGCTGCTGCAGGCCGGACGCACGCGCAGCGTCTACTTGGTCGAGTATGCGAGCGACCCGCAGAACGTCATCAAAGCCGCGGCCATGGTGGCACACGAGATCACGGCGATGCAGGAGAGGGCGGTTGGGAGCGACGAGCTGACGCGCGCCAAAGCGTGCCTGGTGAGGCAATTGCCTCTGAGCGAGGCTGGCATAACGGAGATCGCCGAAGGCATGCTTGGCCGCACCGACCTCGGGCTGCCGCTGGATGAGCCGACGCGAGCGGCCGAGCGCTTCGTAACACTGGACGGGGCAGCCGTTCAGGACGCTTTTCGCAAGTGGCTCCGCCCGAGGGATCTGGTGCGGGTGAGTGAGGGGCCGCCGCCCTCGTGAGCCGCGCGCACGGCTTCAGGGCGTGGCTGCGGCTGCCGCGGCGGTAACCTCATTGCACACCCGCAGTAAGCGCGAGCCGCGCGGATAGCCCACGTACTGCGTAAGAAACGTGGCAAGCGGCTGCAGCTGCACGCTCGTAAGCTCGCCACGATTGAGCGCACAACGCAGCTGAATCCCCAGCGTTGCGTCCTCGCCTTGCGCAGCCAGCACGCCGATGACGAGCAGCCGTCGCTCACGGATCGAGAGCGCCGCGTCCTGCCAGAGCACCCCGAACAGCGTCTCCAGCATGTAGTCGATGTAGGGTGAAGCGCCGGCGGCGGGCAGAGCGGCGAGATCGCTGCCGTACACCTCGTTGAATTTCGCCTCGCCCTTGCTGCGGTCGTAGTCGCTCATGAGTTTCCGCCCGTCAGTTGTGCTGGTTGAGAAATACTCTGGTAATCAGCGCCGCCACCCGTTCGGTCAGCGGCAACTCGAGCTGCAGTCCCTGCGCGCTCGCCAGCGCCGCCGCCAGATCCTTCTCGGCGAGGTTCGCAAAGGGCGCGAACATCTGTTGCAGCACCCGCGCGCCGCCCGCGCCGAGCTTGCCGCGATTGCTGAGGAACGCCTCCATCTGCGCCGTCACTACGCCGTTGGCGCGTCCCACCTCGATGAGCAGGGCGGGATCCAGCTGCCCGGCTCGAGCGAGTCGATCCGCCTCATCAATGGCGGCGAACGCCGCATAGCTCATCAGATTATTGCAGAGCTTCAGCAGTACGCCGGCACCAAGGGGGCCGGCGTGGATCACCTTCTGCGCAGAGGTCATGAAGACCGGCCGACAGCGCTCGATGATCGCACTCTCGCCGCCGACCATGTAGGTAAGTGTCGCCGCCTGCGCGCCTGCGGCGCCGCCGGTAACAGGGGCGTCGATCAGATGAATACCGTGCGCCTGCGCCGCGCGACCCCAATCGAGGATCGCCGCCTGCGTCACCGTGCTGTGCACGGCGATGATGGTGTCAGCTGCCATGTGCTCGAGAAGTCCGGCGGCACCGCGCAGCAGGCTTTCGACATCCGCCTCATCCCGCACACACAGGCCGATTATGCGACAGCGTTCGGCGAGCTCACGTACGCCACTGCAGCCGCGCGCACCGCGGGCGGCCAGCTCGGCGACCCGGGCCTCCGCCACATCGTAAACGCATAGCTCTTCTGCGAGCTTCAGCAGCTGCTGCGCCATGGGCGCGCCGATGTTCCCCAGACCGATGAACCCTATGCTCATGCGTGGCGCAGCCGCTATTGCTGCCAGTCGGATTCGAGCATCTTCGCGGTCGGCACGCTCGGACGCACCTCCACGAACTCCACACCTGCGCCGGGTGGGAATTCAAAACAGCCCGCGATCGCCTCGCCCAGCGTCTCCGGTGCCAGGGCACCGTCAAATTTCGGACCCTTGGTAAGCCAGTCCGCCATCGCTTCCTGCAGGGCCTGCGGGTCGAAATTGGCGACGCTGCCGGTTGCGGCAGCGCCTGGGCTGAAGACCGTCACGAGGATGCGGTCTGCCTTCAGTTCATGGCGCAGCTCACGCGAGAGATGTTCGAGCGCCGCCTTGCTCGCGGAATAAAGCCCCACGTGCGAAAACTCGTTCTCATGGCGCACGGTCGAGGAGGAAATATTGACGATACGGCCGCCGCCCGCGGCGCGCAGATGCGGTATGGCTGCCTGGCAGGCAAACACCGCACTCACGAAGTTCAGTTCAATGAGCTGACGCACCTCCGTCTCCGGCGTGACCTCAATACGGCGCGCGAACTGAAAGCCGACGTTGTTCACCAGCCCGTCGATGCGGCCGAAACTGTGTGCCACCTGTGCCATCGCCTCGCCCACGGCAGCACGGTCACAGACATCCGCCGCAACGGGCAGCGCCTGCGCAGAATTGAGCTTGGCCACCGCCAGCTCCAGCATTGCGCGATCGCGCGCAATCAACGCCACCCGAGCACCGCGCCGCAGCAGGCTCGCCGCGGTCGCAAAACCGATGCCCTTGGAGGCGCCGGTCACGACAATCACCTGGTCCTTGAGGTAGGAATCGCTCATCGGTGCGCCCGTCGGGCGCGAAACACTCGCGCCTTGAGCAAGTCGCGCGATGCTTTGCCGGCAACACTCACTAAAGCCTCCGCTAGCCAGGTACAGCGACGGTCTTGATTTGCAGGTACTCTTCGAGTCCCGCTACACCCATCTCACGGCCGATACCACTTTGCTTGTAGCCGCCGAAGGGCGAGTCGGGCGCAAAGAAATTCGCGCCGTTGACATTCAAAGTGCCGGCGCGGATACGGCGGGCCATGCGCAACGCACGCTCGGGGCTACCGATGATCGCGCCCGACAGTCCGTAAATCGAATCATTGGCGATGCGCACGGCATCGTCGTCATCTTCGTAGGCGATGACTACGAGTACCGGACCAAAAATCTCCTCCTGGGCGATCCGCATGTCGTTTGTCACGTCCGCGAAAATCGTTGGCTCGACATAGTAGCCGCGCGTCAGGTGCGCCGGACGCCCGCCGCCGCACACCAGGCGCGCACCTTCCCGGCAACCGATGTCGATGTATTCCAGCACCCGCGCCTGCTGCCGGGCGCTCACCAGCGGTCCCATGATCTGCTGCGGCGCGAACGGATCTCCATACTGAAACTGCGCGAAGGCGGCCCGGAGGAACTCGACCCCTTCGGCGCAGCGCCGGCGCGGCAGCAGCAGCCGCGTCGGGATCGCGCAGCCCTGTCCGGCGTGATAACACACCGCAAAACCGGCCAGCAGCGCGGTATTGAAGTCCGCATCATCCAGCACGATCGTCGCTGACTTGCCGCCCAGCTCCAGAAACACACGCTTGACACCGGCAGCCGCATTCGCCATGACGCGCCGTCCGGTCGCGGTGGCTCCCGTGAAGGACACAAGGTCGACGCGCGGATCGCTGACCAGCTGCTCACCCAGCTGCGCGCGATCGCTCGAGGTCAGCACGTTGAGAACTCCGGGTGGCATGTCGGTGTATTCGGCAGCGGTGCGCCCGATGAAGGTGGCCGTCCAGGGAGTTTCAGGCGCCGCCTTGAGCACCACGGTACAACCGGCCGCCAGCGCCGGAGCCAGTTTCGCGATATTGATCTGCAGGGGAAAGTTCCAGGGGGTAATGGCCGCCACCACCCCGGCCGCCTCCTTCCAGATGAGCCGCGTGCTGGGCACCCCCATGTGGTGCGTGACCGGCAGCTCGCTCTCCCAGGCGTAGTGCTGCATCAGATCGAGGTAATAGTCGAGGATCGCCAAAGGCCCCGCGCCCTGGGGACCGGCGGCGGTGATGGCCATGGTGGCGCCAACCTCCGCCACGATCTGGGCGTACAGCTCGCCACTTTGCGCCCGCAGACCGTCGCGCAGTTGCATCAGGCAGCGCTGACGCAGTGCCCGGTCACTGGCCCACCCGGATTCATCGAAAGCACGTCGGGCGGCGGCAATTGCAGCGGCGGCATCGTCCGCATCCGCATCCGCCACGGTTCCGAGCACCTCCTCAGTGGCGGGATTAATGTTCGGGTACTGTCGCCCGGAACGCGCGCCAGTGAGCTGACCGTCGATGAGCAGTCGGCTCTCCCCACATACCGCAGCAGCGGGCGCGGTTGCCACGTTCGTCACGGCAACACCGGCGTGAACCGGGAGGGCACGTGGGTGTAACCGCGGACGTTGGGATTGTGAGCGCGTTGCAAGGCAGCCTCTTCGATTTCGTAGTCCGGCAGGCAGCGCAGGATCTCTTCAAACACGACGCGCGCTTCCAGACGCGCGAGCGCCGCACCGAGACAGGCGTGCACACCGTGACCGAACGCCATGTGCTCCCGGGTGCCGCGGCGGATGTCGAAGCTCTCCGGGTTTTCGAACTTGTCGGCATCGCGATTTGCAGAGATGACACACAGTCCGACGCGATCGCCCTTCTTCAGGAGCTTACCGCGCAGCGTGATGTCTGTGGCTACACGCCGCACCAGGATCTGCGATGAGCCGTCGAAGCGCAGCGTCTCTTCGACGGCCTTCGGGATCAGGCCCGGGTCCTCGATGAGCCAGCCTCGCTGCTCGGGGTGCTGCCACAGACGGTAGGCCATGTTGCCGATGAGCTTGGTCGTGGTCTCGTTGCCGGCGATGGCGAGTAGTATGAGATTGCCGACTACCTCGGCGCGCGACATGCGGCCAGCGGACTGTGCCTGCAGCATGGCTCCGAGCAGGCTGCCGGCGCGTGGCTGCGGGTCGGGTCGCGCGGCATGTGCCTCAAAGTATTCCGCCATATTCATGTAGCCGGCGACGTTGCGCTCGGCGAGATCGATCTGCCGATCCTCGCGTGCGATGAGATCGTCCGCCCAGCCGCGCACTTTATCGCGGTCCGCCGACGGCACCTCGATCAGGACGGAAATGACGTCCATGGGCAGGTAGCAGCCAAGGTGTGCGACAAAGTCGAGCCGGCCACGCGCCAGATGTGGCGCCAGCAGCTCGAGCGTGCGCGCCCGGATGAAGCCCTCCAGGCTCGCCAGCGCCCCGGGCATCATCAGCGGTGCCAGCACGGCGCGCTGGCGCGTGTGCTCGGGGGGATCGCTGCCTATGAACAGCGGGTACGGCAGCTTCTCGTTTGCGTCCTTTTCAAGCGCCACGGCACCGCTGTTAATAAAGGTCTTGTGATCGCGAAATGCGCGATACACGTCGTCCCACTTGGTGAGCAGCCAGAAACCGCCCGGCTCGTAGAAGTACACCGGGTCGTGCTCGCGGGCGGCGCGGTAATAGGGATACGGATCCCAGTGGAAGCGATGATCGTAAGGATCCAGAACCACCACCGGCGTGGCCTCGTCACTCACAGGCTCGCCCCACCGTCGGCGGGAATCACGCAGCCGGTCACGTAGGAGGCCTGCTCGGAGGCCAGGAAAGCCACGATATTGGCCACCTCCTCGCCACGACCCGGGCGGCCGATGCGGATGAGGGACATCAGCCTCTCCATAAGCGCCCGCGTGGGCGGTCCCTGTGGTGCGCTCATCGCCGCAGTGTGCGCTCGCGCCTGCGCGAAGCTGTCCGCGAATCCCCCGACCCAGCCAATGGCGACGGCATTTGCGCGGATACCATTGGCGGCTTCTTCGGAAGCCACCTGACGCATGAGCGATTCGACCGCCGCCTTCGGGATGGCCGAGAGCCCGTCGGTCTCAAGTGCACGGCGGTTCGCCATGGTGACGCACGCGGTGAGCGAGCCTCCGCCCCCGCCCTCCAGCAACGGGATGGCGTGGTGGAACAACAAAAAGCATCCCAGTGCATCCGCCTGCAGGTGATGTGCCACGGTTTGCGCCGGCATATCGCGCACTTTGAGAAAGGGAATGTACGGGCCGGCGCAGTAGACAACGGTGTGCAGGCGACCCCAGCGGCGTGCGGTATCTACGAGCACTGCGCGCACGTTTGCGGCCTCGGTAAAGTCGAGGCGCAGCGCCTGCGTGCGCGCGCCGGCCGCGTTGAGTTCGCGCATCAGCGCGCCCGCGCGGTCGCCGTTCTCGCGGTACGTGAACGTCACGGGCACCCCCGCCAGCGCCAGGCGCCGTGCAACAGCGCCGCCGATGTTGCCGCTGCCTGCCACCAGCGCGCCACCGGCGGGAAAGCTGAGTGCGAGCGCCGCGCTCACGTGCTACCCGCGGATGCCGGCCGCTGGCCTGCGCAAAGGATATCGGTAACGCGCTCGGTATCCATGTACTCGCGCAGCAGCTGCAGCTTGCCGTCGCGGAACACGAACAGAAAGTGGTACTCGTTACTGTACAACGCCCCGGAAGAGTGGCGGCCGTGTGAATGAGCCTCGACCGCAACGCGCTCACCCTCGGCGGTCATCGCATCGATGCTGAAGGTCAGTCCCTGCGGGAACGCCTGGTAGATCTGGCCGGCGGCGGCTTCGATCTGGGCGCGCGTGAACTTACCCGAGATCAGGGTATGCCCCATGGTCTGCAGATGGCCATCGCTGGCATAAGCCGCCACGATTGCCGGCACGTCGCCGCGGTTGAGAATCGTGAAAAATTCACGTACCAGCTGTTTGTTGTGCTCCTCGAGGCTTGTCATGGCGGTACTCTGCTAAAACATTTCATGCGCAATGTTTACTGCTGTTTAGTGTAGTCCCGTATACCCCGGTAGGTGTATATTTTTGTCGAAGCGCATGAAGAACCCACTCCCCGCCCGTCCCGGCCGCCAGGTGCTGAAGACTCAGCGCACCCGGGCGCGCCTCATCGAAGCCACGATTGCCCTGATCCGTGAGCACGGCTTTGACGCAGCTACAGCACAGCGGATCGCGCGCCGCGCCGGCGTCACCTGGGGCGCCGCACAGCATCAGTTCGGCTCCAAAGAGGAGATTCTTGAGGCCATCCTGGCGCTGGCGTACGCACGTTTCATTGAGGTAATGGCCTCGCCGCTGCTGCGAGACCGCTCGCGCGCCGCGCGGGCGCAACGGTTCGTGCAATGCATGTGGACTCACTATCAGGGCGATTACTACCGCGTCTCGCTCGAGATTCTGCGCGCCACGCGGGGGCGCCAGCGACGCCGCGCGCGGGTATGGGAACAGCGCCAGGGGCGCGCGCACCTGAAGGCCGTGCGCGAGGTGTTTCATGAGACGCATCTGAGCGATGCACAGCTGCGTGAGGCCCTGACTTTCACGCACTGCTGCCTAACGGGACTTTCAATCGAGCGCATCTTCGAGAGCAAGGTGCGCCACATCGAGCGGCACCTGCAACGTATCGCGGACGCCTTCGCGCACATGCTGGCAGCAGCCTGAGCACCCCGATCCGGACGCGGTCCGCAACCAACATGGCGGCCGCAACTCGCAACCGTGACGAACCCGCGCGAGGGCGCGCGGCCGGCGTTTGCAGGTACTATGCGCAAGCGGCAGCCGGAAAATGAATGGCGCACCCTATGCTTGCAGGCGGGATCTTTACGACAGCAGTGCTGTGGCGGCGCGTGGGATTGCTGCTGCTGGGCGCCGCGTTGGCGGCGGCGAGCGCCCTGGCAGCCACGCCCGGCGCCCGCCGGGGCGTCGAGCCATGGTGGACATACGCCGTGATCTACGAGATCTACCCACGCAGCTTCCAGGACTCCAATGGCGATGGGATCGGCGATCTGAACGGCATCACCCAGCGACTGGAATACCTCGAGGCCCTCGGCGTTGATGCGATCTGGATTGCGCCTTTCTTTCCCTCTCCGCAGGTCGACTTCGGTTACGACATCAGCGACTACGAAAATGTCGATCCGCAGTACGGCACGCTGACGGACTTCGATCGACTGGTGGCAGAGGCGCAGAAGCGGCATATACATGTCGTGATTGACATGGTGCTCAATCACACCTCCGATCAGCACCCATGGTTTCTGGACGCCCTGCGCTCGCGCCACTCGGTGGCGCACGACTTCTACATCTGGAGCAACGGACGGCCGGATGTGGGGCGCAAGCCGCGCCCACCGAACAACTGGGTGAGCGTTTTTGGCGGGTCGGCCTGGGAGTACGTAGCGGGCGTGGATCAGTACTACTACCATCGGTTCTACCGTCAGCAGCCCGACCTTAACTGGCGCAACCCTCATGTCGCGCGCGAGATGTTCGAGGTCATGCGCTTCTGGCTCGATCGCGGCGTCGGCGGCTTTCGGCTGGACGCAGTCAGCTCGATCTACAAGGACCAGCAGCTGCGCAACAACCCGGTGCTTGGCGGCCGCAACGCTCAGGGCGATGCAGTGCAGAGCGACACCCATACGAACAACCTTGCCGAGGTGCACGCGCTGCTGCGGCGCGTGCGTGCGATGGTGGATCACTATCCGGGCGAGCGCGTGCTGCTCGGCGAGACTTACGTCAAGAGCACCGCGCAGTTGATCCCCTGGTACGGCGGCGCACGCCACGATGAGCTGCAACTGCCGATGGACACCGCCTTCGGTTTCGCTACGCGGCTCGACGCGCGCGAGTTCCGGCGTCGGCTGACCGAGCTCGACAGCGAACTGCGCGGCTCACAGCCGCTGCTACTTTTCGACAATCACGACAACGTTCGCAGCTGGGATCGTTTCGGCGACGGCAAGCACAATGCCGAGATCGCCAAGATTGTCGCCACGTTGTTGCTGACCTCGCGCGCGGCGACCCTGCTGTATCAGGGGGAAGAAATCGGCCAGTCGACCTATGTACCGGTGCGGGTCGAGGACGTGCGTGACCCGATCGGCATCACCGGTTGGCCAAAGGAAAAGGGTCGCGATGGTGAGCGTACGCCCATGCAGTGGGACGCAACGGCACAGGCGGGGTTTTCGACCAGTCAGCACCCCTGGCTGCCCGTGGCGCCGGATTTCCGCGACGTCAATGTGAAGGCGCAGCTCGCGGACGGTGAATCCCTTCTCAGCTGGCACAAAAAGCTCATCGCGCTGCGCCGCGTCGATCCGGCGCTGCGCACCGGGCGCACGGTGATGCTCGATCCGACCAACCCGCGGGTTCTGAGCTATGCGCGCGTGACCGTGGAGGGTTCCGGGATCCTCGTCTGCCTCAACATGTCGGCTCAGGCACAGACCCTGACCCTCAACGGCCCCGCGGCCGGCTTCGCCGGCAATCGCTTCCGCACGCTGCTGTCGAGTCCGGGAGAGATTGCGGTCACCGCACCCGCCATGCGCATCACCATGCCGCCTTATGGCGCCTGGGTCGGGGCGGTCGAATAGGTACGGGCAGATGCCGCCGGACGACAGCGCCGACCCGGGCGAGGCACTCACCGTCACAGTAGATGCGGCAACCCGCGTATCCGCGCGCTGGCTCCTGCCGCCCGCGGCGCGCGCCTGCTATGTGCTGGCGCACGGCGCAGGCGCCGGCATGCTACATCCCTTCATGCAGGCCGCCGCGGGCGTGCTGGCGCAGCAGGGCATCGGCACACTGCGCTTCCAGTTTCCTTACCTCGAGCGTGGCTCCAGGCGACCGGACGCGCCACCGCTGTGCCACGCCACGGTACGTGCCGCGGTCACCGCGGCACATGAGCGCTGCCCGCAGCTGCCGCTGTTCGCCGGGGGACGCTCCTTTGGCGGACGCATGAGCTCGCAGGCCCAGGCGCACAGCCCACTGCCGGGGGTCCGCGCACTCGTCTTCCTGGGATTTCCCCTGCATCCTGCCGGCAAACCCGACACGCAGCGCGCCCAGCATCTGCAGCGCGTGCAGCTGCCGATGCTGTTCGTGCAGGGCACGCACGATGCGCTAGCGGAGCGGTTGCGGCTGCTGCAGGTACTCGGCGAGCTCGGCACGCGTGCCAGCATCGAATGGGTTGCCGACGCGGACCACTCCTTCCACGTCCCGGCACGCACCGGCCGCAAAGACCCCGCAGTGCGTGAGGCGCTTCTCGAAGCGGCCGCCCGCTGGATGCTGGCGCGCGCATGAGCAAGCAGCCGCTACAGCGCTACGCGGCGAAGCGCACCTTCACGCGCACGCCCGAGCCGCCGGCGGGCCTGCCGGTCGAGCGCGAAGGTCCGCTGCTGTTCGTGGTGCAGAAACACGCAGCGCGAGCCCTGCATTACGACTTCCGGCTTGAACTCGACGGGGTGCTCAAGTCCTGGGCGGTTCCCAAGGGCCCATCGAGCGATCCGGCCGACAAGCGCATGGCGGTGCAGGTCGAAGATCACCCGTTTGACTACGGCTCCTTCGAGGGGGTAATTCCCGCCAAGCAGTACGGCGCCGGTAATGTCATCGTGTGGGACTGCGGAGTCTATTCCCCCGATGAAGGCGAGCAGTACGCCTTCGACGACCGGCAAACAGCGCAGGAGCGCGTTCGCGCCGAACTGTTGGCGGGCAAGCTGAGCTTCTTTTTGTGCGGAGAGAAGCTCAAGGGCTCCTATACGCTGGTGCGCACCGCCAAGACCTCGCAGTGGCTGCTCATCAAGCACAAGGATCGCTTCGCGCACCCCAACGATCTGCTCGCGCAGCATCGGTCCGTGCTCTCGGACGCCAGTCTCGAGGAGGTAGCACCGCGCGCAGTAACTCAGCGCCTGCCCGCGGCGCGTCTGGCGCCCAGCGGGCCCGCCGAGCGCATGCCCAAGAAGCTCCTGCCGATGCTGGCCGAGACCGGCACCGCGGTGCACTCGGACCCGCAGTGGCGCTACGAACCTAAGCTCGACGGCTACCGCGTGATCGCCGAGCTCGACCGTGGCCAGGTGCGGCTCAGCTCGCGCCGTGGCCTGGACCTCACCGGTTTCTTTCCGGAGCTGGCGACAGATCTCGCCGCGCAACCCGGCGGCTCCTTGATCCTCGACGGTGAGATCGTGGCACTGGATGGCACCGGTCGGCTCTCTTTCAACGCCCTGCAGAACCGCGCACAACTGAAATCCGCCACCGAGATCGCCGCCGCCCAGCGGGCCACGCCGGTCGTGCTGGTCTGCTTTGACCTGCTGCATTTTGCCGGGATAAATCTCCGCCAGGCGGCCTACGCTGACAGACACCGCTACCTGGCGCAGTGTCTGCTGCCCTCCAGTCATGTGCAGCTGGTGCACTCCTCCGCCAACGCGCAAGAGCTCTACGATGCGGCACTGGACCTTGGATTCGAAGGCATCATGGCCAAGCGGCTCGACAGCCCCTATCAGGCGGGCGCCCGCTCGCGCGCCTGGCTCAAGATCAAGGCCTCCCAGTCCGCGGAGTTCGTCATCGGCGGCTATACCCGCGGCAAGGGCGCGCGCGATACGCTCGGAGCGCTGCTGCTCGGTTACTACGAGGGCAAATCACTGCGCTACGCAGGCCACGTGGGTTCGGGCCTCACGGACGAGAGCATCAATACCCTGCTCAGGCGTACCGGCAAACTTGAACGCACCAGTGCGCCGTTCGCGGAGCTTCCACCCCTGCATCGGCCGACGACCTGGCTCAAACCCACACTGGTCGCCGAGGTCTGCTTCAGTGAGTGGACCCCCGCTGGTGCCCTGCGGGCGCCGGTCTTCCTGCGCTTACGCGACGACATCGCGGCCCGGAGCGTCGTGAAGCGCTCGAGCCAGGCGGCCGCGGCCCAACCGCGCGCCGGGCGCGCCCGCAGCACCGCCAAGCCGGTGAGTGCTGCCGGCACCGATGAGAGCGCGGCGATCGTCGAGCAGCTGGGCAACCCCGCCAAGAACATCGAACTCAACGTCGCTGGTGCGCGCATCAAACTGACCAATCTCGACCGTGTCTACTGGCCGGCCGACGCCAAGCAGCGCCGTGCGGCCATCACCAAGCGCGATCTGCTCGTGTACCTCGCCCGGGTGGCGCGCTTCATGCTCCCGCACCTCGCCGACCGCCCGCTGACCATGATCAGGATGCCCGAAGGCATCAACGGCGAGCGGTTCTTCCAGAAGCACTGGGCACAGTCGCTGCCGGAGTTCGTGCAGTCGGTCACCGTGTTCTCGGAGACCAAGGACGAACGCCATCGCTACTTGCTTGCCAACAACCTGCCGACGCTCCTGTGGCTCGGCCAGGTCGGTACGTTGGAGTTCCACGTGTGGCACTCGCGCGCCGCGGTGTTGCCCGAGGCCACCGGCACCAGTACCGACTACTCCAGCTCGCTGGCGGCGCTGGAGTCCTCGATTCTCAATTACCCCGACTACCTGGTGTTCGACATCGACCCCTATATCTATTCGGGCAAGGAGGCCAAGGGTGCGGAGCCGGAACTCAACAAGCGCGGTTTTGCGGTCGGCAAGCGCGTGGCGTTCTGGCTGCACGAGCTGCTCAAGCAGATGTCGCTCCAGAGCGTGGTGAAGACTTCCGGTAAGACCGGCCTGCACGTGTTCGTGCCGATCGAACGTACCGTGACCTTCGATGAGGCCCGGCACATCTGCGAGACCGTCGGCCGGCATGTGATGCGCGAGCACCCGCGGGAGATCACCATGGAGTGGGCCGTGGAGAAGCGCACCGGGAAGATCTTCATCGACTACAACATGAACGTGCGCGGCAAGACGCTTAACGTTGCCTACTCCCCGCGCGGGGTGCCCGGAGCCCCCGTGTCCATGCCCCTGACCTGGGAGGAGCTGGAAGCGGCCGAGCCAACCGACTTTACAATCAACGACGTACCGGCGCGCTTGGAAAAGACCGGCGATCGGTGGCATGATGTACTTGAGATAAAACAGAGCCTTACGAAGGCTTTCGGTGTCGATCGTGAGAAGTAATCCAGGATAGGTGCATTCATGGCCGCACGTTCCATCGGCTCTCTGACGGTGTCCTTCGGGCTGGTAGCCATCCCGGTGAAGCTGTACACCGCCACGCAGTCCGGCAACGCCATCTCCTTCAACCTGCTGCACAAGACCTGCGGCTCGCGCCTGCGCCAGCAGTACCTGTGTCAGAAGGAAGGCGTGGTCGTGGAGCGCGACGAGATGGTGAAGGGCTACGAGTTCGCCAAGGACCAGTACGTGCGCTTTACGCCCGAGGAGATCAAGGCGCTCGAGGAGGTCGGCAGCCACTCGGTGGACATCTCGGAATTCGTGCCGATCGAGTCAATCGATCCGGTGTATTTCGACAAGACCTATTACCTCGCGCCCGACAAGGGTGCCGCCAAGCCCTACGGCCTGCTGGTGGAGGCCCTCAAGCAATCCAAACGCTGCGGCGTCGGTCACTGGGCGGCGCGCGGCAAGGGCTACATCGTGATCCTGCGACCCATTGGCGAGGTACTCGCGATGCAGCAGCTGCACTTCGCCGCCGACGTGAAGAGCGCCAGCGAGATCGAGGTGCCCAAGCCCGAGGTCAAACCGGCCGAACTCAAACTGGCGCAGCAGCTGATCGATCAGCAGACCGCGCCCAAGTACGACGCGCAGGCCTACAAGGACGATCTGCGCGGCCGCATCGAAGCTGCCATCCAGAAAAAGGTCGAGGGTCACGAAATCTCCGTCGCCGAGATCGCGCCTGCGGGTGAGGGCAAGGTCATCGACCTGATGGACGCACTGCGTGCCAGTCTCGTGAAGAGCGAGAAGGCGCACGCGCAGGTCAGTCGTTTAGGTCCTCGCAAGGCTCCCAAGCGCGTCGAGGAACCGACCAAGGTCGCGCGCAAGGCGAGCAAGCGCAACGCTTAGCTTCGCACGGCACTGTCGCGAGGTCAGGTGCGCTCCTACAGTGTGCGGGACGTCGAGCGGGTGCTCGAGCTTTCACCCGCGACCACCCGCAGCCTGATCCGTGCCGGTTTCGTAAATCCGGAGCGCGGCCCGCGCCGCGAATACCGCTTCTCCTTCCAGGACCTGATCGTCTTGCGCACGGCGCGGGCGCTCATGCAGGCGAAGGTGCCGGCCAAGCGCATCCGCCGCTCGCTGGAAAGCCTGCGACGGGAGTTGCCGGACACCGTGCCGCTGTCAGGACTTGCCATCAGCGCGGTGGGTGACAGTGTGGTCGTGCGCGAGGGCGATGCGCGCTGGCAGGCCGAGACCGGCCAGTACGTGCTCGGCCTGGACGTGACGCTCGAAAACGGCGTGCTGCACGTGGTCGAACACCGGGACAGCGCGACGCCGGCACCGGCTGCCGAGGAAGACTGGTTCACCCGTGGCCTGACACTCGAGGGCTCGGATCTGGAAGGAGCACTGGCAGCCTATGCACGGGCCGTGGGACTCGAACCCTGGAACGTTGCGGCCTGGACCAACTGGGGGCGGCTGCTGCACGAGCAAGGACGCACCCAGGAAGCCGCCGACGTCTACCAACAGGCGCTGCAACGCACCGGCCCGGACTCGCTGCTCCTGTTCAACCAGGGGGTACTGCTCGAGGACCTCGGCGACGCCGGCGCAGCGCTGCAGGCATACCAGAGCGCCGTCGAGGAGGATCCGGAGTTTGCCGACTGCCACTACAACCTCGCGCGCCTGTACGAGTCGATGGGCAAGCCCCAGCACGCCATCCGGCACCTTGGACAGTACCGACGCCTGGTGAGCAACGAGCACCGTTGAGCGAGGGCGCGCACCATGCAACTGTGGGTCGGCACTTCCG
Source organism: uncultured Pseudomonadota bacterium (assembly GCA_963743625.1). GTDB lineage: Bacteria > Pseudomonadota > Gammaproteobacteria > Steroidobacterales > Steroidobacteraceae > 13-2-20CM-66-19. The sequence goes on from CAVUQM010000012.1 coordinate 266,302, forward strand.
GCTACAACTATCCCGAGTGGAAGGGCAGCTTCTATCCGACGAAAATGCCGGCGGCGAAGATGCTGCCGTACTACGCCGCACACTTCTCGACGGTCGAGATCAACTACACCTTCTACCGCATCCCGAACGAGAAAATCCTGGCGGGCTGGGACCGCGAAACGCCGCCCGGCTTCCGGCTCACGCTCAAGGCCCCCAAGCGCATCACCCATGTCGCAAAGCTCAAGGATTGCGGCGATCTGCTCGGCTACTTCCTCAAGACCGCGGCGACCCTAGGGCCGAAGCTCGGTGCGATCCTCTTCCAGCTGCCGCCGTACATGCGCAAGGACCTGGGCGTACTCGATGAGTTCCTGCAGCTGCTACCGGCCGGTACCTGCGCCGCATTCGAGTTCCGGCACGCCTCCTGGATGGACGCGGAAGTCTTCGCGCGGCTGAGGGCGAGAGATCTGGCCCTGTGTATCGCCGACAGCGAGAAATTCTCTACGCCGGTGGAGCTGACGGCCTCCTACGCCTACTTCCGCCTGCGCGATGAGGGTTATACGGCTGCGGACCTGGCGCGCTGGGCTGGCGTGATCCGCTCCCACGCCGCCCACTGCAGCGATGTGTACGTGTACTTCAAGCATGAGGAGGCCGGCAAGGGACCGCAGTTCGCGCGGATCCTGCTCGCGGCGCTGGAGGCGGCAGCCGGATAGGCCCCCAGATGCATCCAAAATCCCCGGGGCGTGCATCTATAGGCACAGTCCCGTTCTTTCTCGTGCCTTTTTGAGGAGCGCAACATGGATTTTGGACCTTTTGCTGTCGCCATCGCCTTCTGGGTGTTCGTGGCCATCGCGACCGTGGCCGGCATCGTCGGGGAATACAAGAAGCGCCAGCTGACGCTCGAGCCGCTGCGCGCGGCCATCGAGAAAGGGCAGCCGCTGGATCCGGGCGTCGTCGAACGCCTGATGGCGCCTCCCCGGGAAAACGGCATCAATTCACTCGGGCTGATGGTGGCGGGCGTCATCGTGATATCCGGTGGCATCGGCGTAGCGCTGCTCGCTTTCCTTTTGGCGCGGCTCGCGCCGGTATCCTTTTGGCCGCTCCTCGGCGCGGGCACGGTCCTCCTATGTGTGGGCATCGGCCTGCTGGTGGCCGGGCGTATGGTCGAGAGGCACAAGAGGACGCACGGACCGGCGGTGTGAACCCCGGCTCCCCTTTGCTGGCGCTCGGCCGGGTCGCCGAGGCCACCGTTATCGCGCTCGCCATGAGTGGTGATGACGCGGCCTTTGCCGAGCTCGTGCGGCGCCGCCAGTCAGGACTGCGCAACTTGTTGCGACGCCTGAGCCGCGATCCGGCACTGGCGGATGATCTGGCGCAGGTCGTCTTTCTCAAAGCCTGGCGCGCATTGCCGAAGCTGCGCTCCGTCAGCGCCTTCGGCGCCTGGCTGCGACGGCTGGCCGTCAACGTCTGGCTCGAGCACGTGCGCGCCGCGCCGCCCTTAACCATCAGCCTGGATGACGAGGAGCTGCCGGCCGCTGAGGCACTCAGCGCCTCAGCGGGCGCGCAGATCGACCTCGATCGGGCACTCGCGCGGCTGGCGCCCGATGAGCGCTTATGCGTTGTGCTCGCCTATTCCGAAGGCATGAGCCATAGCGAGATCACCGCGGTCACCGATCTGCCGCTCGGCACCGTCAAATCGCACATCAAGCGCGGCAGCGAACGCCTGCGCGCGCTGCTGAACGCCTACCAACCCCTGCCGGAGGACGCCCATGCCGGATGAACTGGACGCCACACTGCGTCGACTCTTCGCCGACACGGACCAACCCCTCGCGGCGGAGGATTTCACGCGCCAGCTTGCCGCGCGACTAGCCGCAAACCGCGGCTGGCGGCTGAACGTACAGAGCCTGGGCGCAGTCGCCGGCACGATCCTCGGCGGTCTGACCGTGGCACTGGGTGCTTTGCGCCTTAAGCACGCCCGCCTCATGGTCATGGGAGCCGCGGCGGTCACGGTGTGGGTAAGCTTTCTGTGAGTGGCCCCAGGGGGTGGGCGACAGGCGGTACTTGGTGGGCCGGCGGGGCTCTCGCATCATCCTAAGCACCATGAGCCACCCATCCGTTGCGCGCGCGTCCGGTTACATTGCACTCGCCCTGCTCGGCGTGCTCGCGCCGCTCCCGGCCTTACCCGCCGAGCCGCCCCTCGGTGCCGCGGTGCGCAACGGCCAGCACGCTTTTGACTTTGAGATCGGCAGCTGGAAGACGCATGTTTCGCGACTGCAGCATCCGCTGACCGGTTCGCGCAGCTGGGTTGAGTACGAGGGCACCAGCGTCGTGCGCGCGCTCTGGAACGGCAAAGCGAACCTCGTCGAGCTGCATGTCAGCGGTCCCGCCGGTCGCATCGAGGGTATGTCGCTGCGTCTCTACAATCCGGCTTCGGGGCAATGGAGCCTTAACTTCGCCAACAGCGCGAGCGGTGTACTCGGCGTCCCCACGGTCGGGGAATTCCGCAACGGGCGCGGCGAGTTCTACGATCAGGAAGCCCTCGGCGAGCGCACCATACTTGTGCGCTTCGTGATCGAGCAGCTCTCTGAGGACACCTGTCGCTTCGAGCAGGCCTTCTCGAGCGATGGCGGCCACACCTGGGAGGTCAATTGGATCGCAACCGACACCCGCGCTTAGCCCACTTCCCTACACGCTCCAGATCTGGCCGAACACGCGCGCAAAATTGCCACCGAGGATTTTCTCGGTAACCTCAGCCGAGTAACCTCCGCGCAGCAGCTGGTCGGCGACCAATTCCAGCTTGCGGGGAAAGTTCATGCCCGCGACGTAGGTGGGCCGGTCCTCCTCCGGCGCCGACAATCCCGCACGCTTGCGTTCATCCAGTTGCTTCTGAAATTCCGCCATGCCCCGGGCACTGGTATCGAAGGGCTCGATGCCGACGTCGCTACCGATGCCGACGTGGTCCTCGCCGGCAACCTTCAGCACGTGCTCCAGGTGCTGCATGTAGTCGGCAACGGTTGGCTGGCGGGGCGAGGCGGTGAGATACGGCAGGTCGAAGATGCCGATCACCCCGCCCTTCGCGGCCAGCGCCCGCAGCTGCTCGTCGCTCTTCAGGCGCGGGTGCGCATGCACCGCCGCGGCACCGGTGTGCGTCATGATGGGCGGCTGGGTGGACAGCTCGAGCGCGTCGGCGGTGGTCGCGGCGTTGGCATGACTCAGATCGATCGCGATCCCGAGCCGGTTCATCTCCTTGACTGCGTCGCGCCCGAGGGCCGTGAGACCGCCGCCCTCGGGTTCCATCACTCCGGCGGCAAACGGCGAATGCCGGTTGTAGGACAACTGCATAACGCGCACGCCGAGGTTGCGGAACACCTCAAAGTTCTCAAGCTTGCCACCGAACATGTCCGCGCTCTCGAATGAGAAGATGATGCCGAGTAGCGCCTCGCGCTTGGCGCGCGCCAGGTCGGCGGCCACGCGCACCTGGGTGAAGTAGCGCGGGTGTACCTCGATCAGGCGTTGCACCCGCGCAATCTCGGCCACGGTGGTGGCGAAATCGGCGTTGATGCCCCCGAGCGACAGCTTGACCACTGTGACGCCGCTGTCGCGAACCAGATCCAGGTCCGCTTGCGGCAGGGGCAGGTGGTCCGGGATTGGAGGAGCCGAATTGCAGTCGAGAATCAGCGCGCGATGGTACAGCGCGCGTGCCTGCGGGCTCACCGGCACAGGGGGTCCAGCGCCCAGCGCGACCGGGTCTAACCACAGTGCGCCCGAAGTGAGCACGAGGCCACCGGAGAATTGGCGCCGGTTCATGGGCGATGCCGCGTGTTGCTAAAGCTGTAGCAATCGCGCCCTGACAGCGACCCCCGCAAGCTCGAAATGGGCGCCACCACGCAGAGCGGCGGCAGCGACGAAGCCGGGTGGGGGGTAGCGCGTATCAAAGTAGGTCCGGTAAACCGCATCGAACTCTCCGTTCAGTTGGGCGTCGGTGGAAGTTACCGTCACCGACACCAGATCGTCCATATGCAGACCCGCCGCGGCGACGGTGCGGCGCACCCCCTCCATCAGCAGGCGCGCCTCGGCCCTGCCGTCGGCGGGCACCCGTCCGGTGTGCGGGTCGATCCCCGACTGCCCGCCGAGATAGAGCGTGTTGCCGGCGCGCACGGCAGCACCGCAGGTGGCCGGCGGCGGCTGCGTACCTGCGGGTGCAAGGAAGCTCTGCGCCTGCGCGTGCTCCGATGCGCCCTCAACCAGCGGTAGAGCGAGTGCGATGGCCGCGAGCAGCAACGGACCGGCTGCCTGTGTAGTCATGGAAGCAATACTCCGGCATCTCATCATGAGAGTAGAGATGCCGCGGCGCCGCCGATCGGATGCACCTTTCAGGAAATCTCGTCGAGGCAGCGCCCCAGAAGCTCAACGGCGGCACGGATCTGGTTGCAGGACAGCCCTGCGAAGCCCACGAGCAGGCCCGGCTGCGGGGGCTTGACCCGGTAGTAAGGATGCACCGAGTGCAGGCCAAGCCCGCGCGTCAGCCCCAGCTCGAGCAAATGCGCGAACTGTCGGTAGCTGAGGCCGGGGAGCCATACGATCACGTGCATCCCGGCCTGCGCACCTGCTACCCGTACGTGCCTCCGGGCGTGGCACTCAAGTGCCTCGAGCAACGCGCGCCGGCGCCGCTCGAGTTCCACGAGCGAGCGGCGCAGGTGCCGCTCAAACTGTCGCCCCTGCATGAACGCAGCCAGTGCCGCCTGATCGATGGCCGAGCAGCCACCGTCCTCGAGTCGCTTGGCAGCCAACAGGTCGCTGCGGATTGCCGGAGGACACACGATGTACCCCAGGCGCAGCGACGGAAACATCGACTTGGAGAAGCTGCCGACGTAGATGACCCGATCACCGCCATCGAGCGAACGCAGCGCGGCGATCGGCCGCTCGCCGTAGCGGAACTCGCCGTCGTAGTCATCCTCCAGGATCCAGCTGCGCTGCTGTTCGGTTGCCTGCAGCAGCTCGATGCGACGCCTGAGCGACATCACAACCCCGGAAGGGAACTGGTGCGAGGGCGTGACGTAGACCAGGCGCGCTCCCCGCTGGGGCAGGTTCGCTGCGATCAAACCGTCCTGGTCGGTGGCGACGGTGATGACGCGTGCCCCGTGCGCGAGGAGTGCATTCATCGCCAGCTGGTAGTGGGGATCCTCGAGGACCGCGGTAGCACCTTCGTCCAGCACGACACGCGCCACGACGTTGAGCGCCTGTTGGGTACCGGCGACGACGATCACGTCCTCTGGCGCGCATACGAAGCCACGCCGGCGGGCCAGGTAATCGCAGATCGCGCGGCGCAACGGTGCCAGTCCCGCCGGCGAGGGATATCCGGGAGAGGTACGCAGCGCCGCCGCGGCCAGTTTCGTGCGCCAGGAATTGAAGAGCCGCGGGTCGAGCAGCGGTTCGCCGTACTGCAGGTTGTAACGCACGCGCTGCCGCAGAATGCCGAGCGTGACCGGGCCGAGCTTGCGGGCGCGCGCCGCGTAGCGCGAGGGTGCCACGGTTGCCGGCCGCACCGCGGTACGTGGCCGAGGCGTGCCGATGTCGGCCACGCGCGTGCCAGAACCCCCGCGCGCGACCGCGAGCTGCTCTGCGCACAAGAGCTCGTACGCGCCGAGTACGGTATTGCGCGAGACCCCGAGCACGCGTGCCAGCGTACGCGTGGCTGGCAGCGGACCGCCGGCCAGGAAGCGTCCGTCTAGGATTGCGCTTTTCAGGGAGCGCGCCAACTGCTCGTAAAGAGCTCCCTGCCCGTCAAGGCTGAGATTCATGCGTCCTCAAGTGGCACCACGGATTGTCGTCGGTACGGTCCTTGAGGATACCACTGCGGTTTTGTAGCCTTGGCGCGAGCTGAGACCCTGCGTCCAGGAGTGCCCCATGTTCCGCACCGTTCACGCCTGCTTCGCTGCCAGCGCGCTGTGCGCTGCCGCCACGGTACCGGCCGCCGCAACGACTGCCGCCACGCTCAAGCAGGCGACGCAGGCGCTGATGGATGCCACCGCCCCGGGCAATGCCACCGTATGGGAACACTACACCGATCCCGAATTTCTCTATGTCACGGAAGACAATGAAGTGAAAACGCGCGGGCAGGTGCTCGAGGACCTCAAGCCCTTGCCCAGCGGCTCTTCCGGTTGGATCACTGTGGAGGAATTCCGCTGTCACGACTTCGGCCGCTTCGCGGTCACGACCTATATTATCGATGAACACGAGACGATCGAGGGCCACGAACTGCACGCGCATTACCGCAGCAGCGACACCTGGCGCGCGACTACCGCGGGCTGGCGCCTGGCGGCTTCCCAGGTGTTCGCGATCCAGCAGGACCCGCCGCGGGCCGCGGCTACCGCTCACCTGGCTGACTACGAGGGGATGTACAGTCTGAGCGCTGCAACGCGCCAGACCATACGACGCGAAACCGACCACCTGGTGATCGAGCGTCCCGGGCGTCCGACTCAGCTGTTGCTCCCGGAGAGCGGTGATGTCTTTTTTACACCCGGACGACCCCGCACGCGTCGCATCTTCACGCGCGCGAGCGATGGTCAGGTCAGCGGCTTCGCCGATCGCCGCGAGGGAATCGATCTCAGCTGGACGCGCGTGACGCCGGAGGCGGCAGCGCGCTAAGCGCGCTGCGCGCGTGCCACGCCGTAGGCGATGACCATACCGAACAGGAAGATATGCGAGAACAGCTCGCCGATCACGTTGTGCAGTGACGGCAGCCGAAACGGCAGGCGCGACAGCGGCAGCACGACGAAATGCATCGCCACGTACATCGCGATGCCAAATCCGGCCCCGCTGAGTGCCCAGTGGCGGGTGAGCACCGGCAGCCGGCGGCTTGCCATGTAGAACAGCCATGCGGCGCAGCCTGCAATGAGGAAATGAAGAGCTGCGCCCAGCAGGACAACCCAGGAACCGGCCGCCATGGCCTGCGCGCGCCCCACGAGGCCAGCCGCGATCCCGCGCAGGATGCGTTCTGGAGTCGCGCCCTGAAAGCTGTAGAAGACGAAAGCGAAGCTCAGGTCAAAGGCGGCGGCGAGCAGCGCTGCAACCACAATCGTCCCGCCACGGGGACGCTGCGAATCCCCGCCGGGCACTGCAGCCGCCGGATCCGCGACTGCGGAGGGAAGGTCGCGCGGTGCGCGCAATTCGGTCTGCAATATCATCCCTTCGAGGTTCGCAGCGTCAGCAGAAAGTAAACAGCGTGCAGCGGCCAATCAAGATCCGCTCGCGCGATGAAATCAGGAGCCACGTGCTCCGGGAGGCGCTGAGGCCTTGGGTTCGCGCGCCCGGGTGACGCTGAACAGATCGCTGACGCAGGCCGCGCCCTCGTGTGCCAGCAGCGCGCGCTTGATGTTCAGGCCGCCGCCGAAGCCGGTCAGTGAGCCGTCCGCGCCAATGACGCGATGACAGGGAACGATGATCGGCAGCGGGTTGGCGCCGTTGGCGAGGCCGACTGCGCGGGCACCGTTGGCATGCCCCAAACGCCGCGCGAGCTCGCCATAGGCCAGCGTGTCTCCATAGGGGATCTTTTGCAGCGCCCGCCATACCGCCAGCTGGAATGCCGTACCGCACGGTGCGAGCGGCAACCTGAAGACCCGCAGCGCACCGGCAAAGTAGGCATCGAGCTGGGCAACGACCGCGCCGAAGGGCCGGGCACTGCGCAGCCATTCCGGTCGCGTGCGCAGCGGGCGCGGGCCGGCCTGAAACCCGACGCGCGACAACGCCTGCTCGCTCCCGACCAAAAGCAGCGGGCCGACGGGGCTCTCAATCTCGTGCCAGAAGGTGATCGGCGAAGATGGCCGTGAATTCATGTTGCGACTCCCGCGCCGGCAGCGGCGCGCCATAGATGCAAGACGGCATAACCGCGCCACGGTTGCCAGTTCCTCGAGCGCTCATCGAGCTGACGCCCGCTCAGGAGCACCTTCGTGGGCGCCGCCATGCGCCGCAGCACCAGGTCACCGCTGGGCAAGGCATCGGGTTCGCCGAGCGCGCGCAGTAGAACATACTGAGCAGTCCAGGGACCGATTCCTGACAGCCCCGACAGTGCCGCCATCAGTTCTGCGGGTGACGCACAGAAATCGACACGCCCGTCGAGCACCGCCCGTGCGAGGGCCTGCAGGGTCGCGGTGCGCGCCTGTGTAAGCCCAAGCCCCGCAAGACTGACCGACGCAATCTCGGCCGGGGTTGGAAACAGATGCGTTAATCCCTCGCCCCCGCCCTTGATCGTGCGACCGGCGCGCTCTACCAGGCGGGCGGCGAACGTGCAGCCCGCGGCGACGCTCACCTGCTGCCCGAGGACCGCGCGCACCGCGCACTCGAAGGGCTCCCACGCTCCCGGAATACGCAACCCAGGTCGCGAGCGCACGAGGGAGCCGATGAGATTGTCCTTGGCGAGCTCCTTGTTGATGCGGGCCGGGTCGGCGGCAAGATCGAATACGCGTCGTGCGGTGCTGGCGATCTGCAACAAGGCCTGTGGCGGCGCACCGGTAACACGCAGCTGCAGCGCATCCTTGTCCGGCACCGGCGCCACGCTGATGAAGGCGTGACCGCCCGCACAGGCCACGCTGCGCGCGTAACCACGCGCATCAACACGTTCGATGCCCGGCAGCGCGCGCGTTGCGAGAAACTCGCGCAGGTGATTCCAGTCGTAGGGCGGCCGATAGGCCAGGTGCAGCACGACCTCCTCCGCTCTTGGGTCGCCGCTGCCACGGCGTCGCTGGCGGCGCAGCTCGCGGGGCGTGCGCTGATAGATCTTGCGGAAAGCGTCATTGAAGCGCCGGCTGCTGCCAAAGCCTGCCGCCATGGCGATATGAGTAATCGGTAGAGCGCTGTCCTCGAGCAGCCGCACGGCAAAATGCAGCCGACGTGTCTGCGCCACCGCCGTGGGCGAAGCTCCCACGTGACGATCGAAGAGGCGCAGCAGGTGCCGCGGACCGACGCCCAGCCGGGTCGCCAGCGCCTCGACCGAGCCCTCATCCAGCGCGCCGGCGTCGATCAGTCGCAGCGCTCGCCGCACCACGGCACCGGTTCCGAGCCAGGCAGGCGTGCCCGGAGCGGCCTCCGGGCGGCAGCGCAGGCAAGGACGAAAGCCCGCAGCCTCTGCCGCGGCCGCAGTGCCGAAGATGCGCACGTTCGTACGCTTGGCAACCCGCGAAGGGCAGATCGGACGGCAGTAGACTCCGGTCGTGGCCACGGCGACGAAGAACTTGCCGTCAAAGCGCGCATCGCGGCTCAGACGCGCCCGTTCCAAAGCTTCCGCATCGAGACCGTTAATGAGTTCCATGGCGACACCATAGCGCCGTGAAGCGATCGAAAGTAGCCGTTTTCGGACGCGGCGGTCCGCCGCTCGCACGGCCATCAAGCGTTGTCGCGAGCCATGCCACGGGCGAATGCGGGACGGCTCACGATACGCTGCACGTACGCATCGAGCGCGGGCGACTTCGGCATCAACTCGCTCTGTGCGAACAGCGCGAACGTCGTGCCGAAGAGAATGTCGACCGCGCTGAAGCTGTCACCCAACAGATAGGGCCCACGTTCGAGCCTTGCGATGAGCACCGGCATCATCTCCTCAAGCGCCACCCAGCCGGCGGTGCCACGCGGCACGTCGAGCTTCATGAACTTGAACATGACCGAGGGTTCGAACTCCCCGCCGTAGTACGCGAGCCACGACAGATACGGGCCGCGCAGCGGCTCCCCGACCAGCGGCCCCAGGCGGTTCTTGGGGAACTTATCAGTCAGATACAGGGCGATTGCCGGGGACTCGAACACGATGGCGCCGTCGTCCGAGATGGCGGGAACCTTGCCATGCGGATGCGGGTTCACGGGATCGATGGCGCCACCGTCACGGGTACGGGTCGTGACCATCTGTATCTGATACGGAGCTTCAAGCTCCTCCAGCAGGAACAGGAAGCGTGAGGAGCGTGTCTTGGGCCGGTGATACAGGGTGATCATGGCAGTCTCCGCGGCACGATGAAGTCGCCGCCATACTACGCAATAATCCGCGCGTGCTCGCGCCTACTCCTTTATACAGCCCGTGCCGGCAGCCGCCCCTGTATGCGAGGCAGGTGCGGCCGTGATCATCGAAACCCCGCGCATGCATCTGCGCGAACTTAACCTCGCAGATGCCGCCTTTATCCTCGAGCTGCTGAGCGACCCCGACTTCCTCGTCCACGTCGGTGACCGCGGCGTGCACAGCCTCGATGCGGCGCGGCGCTACGTGACCGAGGGTCCCGGCAGCAGCTACATGCGCTTCGGATTTGGCTTGAATGCCATGGAACTGAAAGACACCGGCACTGCGGTCGGACTGTGCGGGCTGCTGCGACGCGACTCGCATCCGGATGTCGAAATTGGTTTTGCGCTGCTGCCGTGTGCGCGCCGCAAAGGACTGGCGCTCGAGGCTGCCGCGGCCACGTTGTCCTGGGGGTTTGACTGTCTCGGCCTCGATCGCATCGTGGCACTCACGGCACCGGAGAACCTCGCCTCCATGCGCATCCTGGAGCACATTGGCCTGCGTTTTGAGCGCATGGTCCGCTATACCGCCGACGGCGCCGAGTCGCGCCTGTTCGCAGTGGAGAGAGCCGCCGCGCTCAGTGCAGGGACGTGAGTGTCGTAAGCGCAGCGTTGCGCATCTCGTCGATGGCGCCGTCGATATGGTTGACCGCCGTCTCGTCGTCCCTGCCGAGTGCTTCCCAGTTCTCGCTCCAGGCTTGCTGCAGCTGCGCGGCGCGCTGCGGCACGCTTCCCGGCACCACCGCCGAGAGATCGCGTATCACCAGCACGTAAGTCCACCCGGTCCTCGGACTGCCCCGCTCGCGTCGTGATCGTATTGCGCGAGAAACACCACCCGCTCGAGCTCGGCCAGCTTGGTCAGGATCTCGAACGTCGCGGTGCGCACGTTGCGGTTGTGCTCGGTGCGCTCATTGCGCCAGGTGTTGTAAGCCAAACTGGTCAGCGCCACGGCAAGACTGATCAGCGCGACCGCGTTATTGCGCAGCTGCTGACGTATCGTGGTGACCATGCGCGCATTCTACGCTCACCGCGCTGCACGCCTTAACCCAACCTGAATGCCCGCGCCGCGCCTTGCGAGTCGTTGCGCCTGTCAGCGCGCCGGCCACCTGCGCGTTCTGTGGTTCAGGTGAATAGGAAAGGACTGTGCCCATGCGTACCATTGTCAAATTGCTGATTGGGTTGGCATTCGGTGCCGCGCTCACTGGCTGTGTTGTGGCCCCCGTGGGACGGCCGCGGGGCTACGTGGGTGTGGTTGCTCCGGCTCCGGTGGTCGTCTACCACCGCTGGTAAATTGAGCCGTCCGTGGCCGCCGCCGGAGTGCCCTACTGTGGCGGCGCACGGACCACCGGCACAGGCACGTGCCCTCACCCCGCGCGTGATTCGCGGCCTCCCCTCGGCTAGTATCGCTGCGCATCTTCGAACGTCGCCCGCGACTCACCTGCCCCTGAGGGGGACGCACCCAGAAGCGACGCCATGCGAGGGGTTCGATGGGCACCCGGCTGACGCTGCTGGCGGCGCTTGCGCTGCTTGTTCCCTTTGCGGGCGCGCATGCCGACGTCCGTGTGCTCACCGGGGCGACGCCCATCCGCGATGGCAATGCCCGCGCCCCGACTGACGTCACCGTCGCCAACGAGCATCTGGCGTTTGCGCTCGCGGTCGGATCCCCGGCGCCCTATGGAGTGCCGCGCGGGGCACTGATCGACATTGCACCGGTGATGGATGGCGAGATCGGGCGCGACCGTGTGGTGTTCGCCGATTTCATTCCCAACAACTGGTCGGCATGGCCCAATACCTACCAGCATGTTGAGGTGCTGGAGCGCGGCCCGCAGCAGGCGCGTATCCGCACCGTGCGCGACTGGGGCAAGGTGCGCATCGAGACCCTTTACACGCTGAAGTCGGGCTCCGACCGAGTTCTCATCAGCGCCACCATGACCAACGAAGGTGGGACCACTCTCACCGGCCTGCTTTCCGGTCTGACGCTGTGGCCGAGCAGCGGTTATCTGTTCGCCGTGCCGGGGCTTGCGGGAGTCAACGAAGGCAAGGCCGACGCCGCGCTCGCACGCCGAGTCACTGCCTACGATGCCGGCTGGACCGTGACCCTGCACGCGCCGTATCTCGACCACATCGGCTCGGGCTCGCGCGATCTGTTCCTCTTGCATACGTTGGCCCCGGGGCAGAGCCGCACCTTCGAGGGCTCGCTGCAGGTGGGTACCCGCGGCGACCTTGCCCCCGTCGTCGCCGCGGAGATTGAACAGAAACAGCTGCCCGCAGGTCACCTGCAGGGAGTGGTCACGAGCCGTGACGGCAAGGGCCTCAGCGAACCGGTCGTGGTGGTGGAAAAAGCGGGCCAGATTTACGCGTGGGCATTGGGTCACGATGGCGCTTACAGCATGCGGCTGCCGGCCGGTAACTATCAGCTGTACGCCACCGGTCCTCACTACTCACAGAGTCGTCCGGTATCCATCACGGTTACCGCCGGGGGCGAGCTCAGACAGGATTTTGCGGACCTCGAGCCCCCGGGCCGGATCGACTTCTCGGTCAAGAATTCCAAGAGCGGCGCGCCGCTGGATGCGCGCATCGTGATAGTCACGGGCAACAAACCCGTGGTCCAGTTCCTCGGGCGCAAGACTTTCTTTACTACGCTCGTGCCGCAGGGTCAGGCGCAGCTTGCGATCGCTCCGGGCGCTTACCGCTTCTCAGTCTCCGCTGGCGCCGGGGTGCTGGCGCCTGACGTGCAAGTGCAGGTCACGGTGCGTCCGGGCGCAACCACGACCCGCGAGATTGGCATCACTCCCCTGTTTAATCCGCCCGCGCGCGGCTGGTACGCGGCCGACCTGCACCACCACGCCGACCAAGCCGAAGCGGTCACGCCCCCGGAGGATCTGGCGCGCTCGCAACTCGCAGCCGGTCTCGATGTACTGTTCGTGAGCGACCACGACTCGAATGCAAATCATGCTGCACTGCTCAAGATCGCACAGGCGCGCGGCAAGCCCTTTATCCCCGGCATGGAACTGTCGCCTTCCTGGGGACATTTCAACGCCTATCCGCTCAAGCCCGGCATGCAACTGGCGATCGATACCGGTACGGCCTCGATAGGCCAGGTGCTGGCGGAAGCGCGGCGCGAGGGAGCAAGCGTGGTGCAGGTTAATCATCCCTTCATCCCTTACGGTTACTTTGCCAGTGTAGCGAGCGGTGTTGCACCCGGCGGTTTCAATGGGGGATTCGATCTGGTGGAGATCAATTCGACCGTGCCCAAGGATGATGTGAAGGTTCTCACCAGGCTGTGGCAGTACTGGAACCAGGGCAAGCACTACTACCTGACCGCCGGCAGCGACACGCACGACGTGTGGAACGAACAATCCGGGCTCGTACGCACGTACGTCCACGTCGATGGGGCAGTCACAGCAGAATCGTTCACCGCGGCGCTCAAAGCAGGCCATGCCTACGTCACCTACGGCCCGCTCATCTTCCCGAGCGTGATGTTCGGGACTGAGCTGCGGGTCACTGCGGGGGTCCCGTTCAGCCTCGGGTTTGAGGTCGGGTCGGTCGCCGGCCTGAAGGAAGTGCAATTGATCGCCGACGGCAGCGTTCGCGAGACGCGCAGCCTGACGGGGGCGCCGTTGCGGACGCGGCTGGACTTCAGCCTCTCGGCGAACCGCCCAGGCTGGTACTCACTCATCGTCGTGGACCAGGCGGGACGTAAGGCCTACACCGACCCGATCTGGGTCAGCTCAAGTCCTGCTGCCTCTGGGGATGCGCGGTGACTGCGTTAACTGCCGGCCGTTCGCTGCGTTTCGGCCAGGTCCGCACCATCGTATTGCTGTTTGCAGGCTACGCCGCCTGTTACTACTGTCGCTCCGACCTATCAGTCGCCACGCCGCTGCTCGCGGAGGAACTTGGCAAGCGTGGCTTGAGTCACGGCGAGGCGCTGGTACGCCTCGGCTCGATCAGCTCCTTCGGCGTGCTCGCCTACGCGCTCGGAAAGTTCTTTCTGACGGGCCTGGGGGACTACTGGGGCGGACGGCGTAATTTTCTCATCGGCGTCGGCGGGGCGGCGCTCTTCAGCGTGCTGTTCGGACTATCGGGCACCCTGCCGCTCTTCACGCTCACCTGGGTGGGAAATCGCCTGACGCAGTCGGTCGGCTGGGCCGGGCTGATCAAGGTGTCTTCCAAATGGTTCGACTACACCTCCTACGGCTCGATCATCGGCATCCTCAGCATCAGTTACCTCGTCGGCGACGCCCTCGCTCGGCAGCAGATGGGAATGCTCATAGAGCACGGCTTCGGCTGGCGGGCGCTGTTCATCTTTGCGGCAGCCGTGGCGGCGCTGACGCTCATCGCAAGCTTCATCTGGCTGCGCGAGTCGCGCGTGGCTGAGGGTCATCCTCCGGCAACGCCCAATCCGCTCAATCTCTTTTCGCAAACGGAAGCTCCGCCGGCCAGCGTCTGGGCGCTGCTGAAGCCGCTGCTGCGCAGTCATGCCTTTCTGTTGGTTTGCCTGCTGTCCTTCGGCTGCACGATAATCCGTGAGACCTTCAACACCTGGAATCCGCAGTACCTGCGTGACCAGCTCGGCTTCAGCATGAGTCGCTCCGCCACCGTCAGCGCCATATTCCCTGCCGTGGGCGTGCTCTCGGTACTCGGCGCCGGCTGGCTGAGTGACCGGCTGGGCCTCAACGGCCGCGCGCTGCTGATGTTCCTGGGTCTGAGCGCAACGGCGGCGGCGCTGCTGGTGCTCATGGGGGTACACCCGGGGGCGACGAACACCGTCTTCCCGGTCGTCATCATCGGCATCATCGCGTTCTGCTTGCTGGGACCTTATTCCTATCTGGGCGGCGCCTTCGCACTGGACTTCGGCGGCAAGCAGGCGAGCGCCGCCTCGTCGGGCATCATCGACGGCGTCGGCTATATCGGCGGCGTGCTCGCCGGCGATACTATGGCACGGGTCGAGCGCGCCTACGGCTGGGAAGGGGTTTTCGTCGCCCTGGCGGTGATCAGCGCGGCTGCGGCCCTGTGTGCCGGCGTCCTGTACGTCCTGAATGCGCGTGCCGCGAGGACTGCCCATGAATGAGGCGGCAAAAAGCATTAGACGCGTCTCCCACGCACCGGACACGCTCACGGTGGAATGGGCCGATGGCGCAACGAGTGAATTCGCCAGCATCTGGTTGCGCGACAACCGCAGCGAGGATCGCGACGCCCACAGCGGCCAGCGCCTCGTCGACATTTTGGATGTGCCGGAGGCACCGCGCATCCGCGCCGCCACCTGCCAGGCGGGCGGTGTGCGCATTGAATGGGACGGCGACGGCGCAGCTGCGAATTTCAGTTTCCAATGGCTCACGGACCACGCGGCACTGCGCGCGCCTCCACGGCCGGAACTGCTGGTACGTACGTGGCTCGAAGGCAGTACGCTCGAGGCGCGTCGCGACTTTGCCTGGGAGCGTCTGGCAGTGCTCATCGCGGCGCCCGCCGCGCGGCTCGCCTGGCTTACGCGTCTGGTACAGGACGGAATCGGATTTGTGGGCGAAGTGCCCGCCACGGCCGGGAAGATTCTTGAGATCATGCCGCTCGTCGGGCGGGTGTTGGAAACCAACTACGGTCTCACCTTTGACGTACGCTCCGTGCCCCAGCCGGAAAATCTCGCATATTCCGATCTAGGCCTCGGCCTGCATACCGACAACCCCTACCGCGAACCGGTCCCGGGGTTTCAGGCACTGCACGCGCTGCTCACCTCAAACGAGGGTGGCGAGAGCCTGTTCGCCGACGGCCTGGCGCTGGCGCAGCACCTGCGTGCGATCGCACCGGATGCCTTCGCGACACTCACTACGACAGCGGTGCCGTTCCTGTACCGATCCAGGGATGCGGAGCTGTACGCCGAGCGGCCCCTCATTCAGCTGTCGGTAACAGGCAACGTTACGGCGGTGCATTACAACAATCGTTCGATTGCACCGCTGCATCTGACCGAGCAGCAGACGCGCCGTTTCTACAGCGCCTATCGGCAGTTCGCGACTCTCATGCGTGAGCCGCGCTTCCAGCTGTGTACGCGCCTGCAGGGCGGAGATCTGGTGGTGTTCGACAATCAGCGGGTTCTTCATGGCCGCACAGCCTTTTCATCGGCCCGTTTCCCACGTCATCTGCAGGGCTGCTACCTCAGTCGTGACAGCGTCTACAGCGAGGCCGCGCTGCTGCGGCGTAACTTGGCCGGAGTGCAGGCATGAGTGTGTCCGAAGAGGTGCTGTCGATCTACGGCCTGCTCGGATCGCGTGCGTATTTCGGCGAACGGGTATCGATGCTCGAGCACGGTCTGCAGGCCGCACATTTCGCGCGCGTCCAGCAGGCAACCGACGCTCTCGTGATCGCCGCGCTGCTGCACGACGTTGGTCATCTGCTGGAAGCGGTCCCCGAGGCCATCGAGGATTGGATCAGTGACGCCCGTCATGAGGAGAGCGGTGCACGCTGGCTGGCGCAGCGCTTCGCGGCCGCCGTTTCCGAGCCGGTACGCCTGCATGTGCCGGCGAAGCGCTACCTGTGCGCCACCGACCCGCACTACTTCGCCCAGCTGAGCCCAGCCTCGGTGCACACGCTCAAACTCCAGGGCGGCGCGATGGCGCCCAGCGACATCGCACGCTTTGAAGCAGAGCCTTACTACCGCGAGGCCATCGTCGTGCGTCGCTGCGACGATCAGGGCAAGGTCGCAGGCCTGAAAACCCCGGCGCTGCGTGACTATGCCGCCCTCATGGACGCATTGGCGAAATCACCTTAGCCATGTGGCGCCGCAGCCTCTGGCCACGGCATTGAGCCTTATCCCTTGAACTCCGAACCGGCAACGACGGCCATGCGTAAGGTGCGCATGCGCCTCGTCAGCTTCCTCGGCGTGCTGTATTTCGCCGCCTTCCTCGATCGGGTCAATGTGAGTTTCGCGGCGGCGCAGATGCACCGTGACCTGGGCTTCTCTGCGTACGTTTACGGACTCGGCGCCGGTATCTTCTTCCTCGGCTACTGCCTGTTCGAGGTACCGAGCAATCTCATCCTGCACCGCGTGGGCGCGCGGCGCTGGATCGGCCGCATCATGATCAGCTGGGCGCTCATCGCCGGCGCGATGGCGTTCATCAAGGACGCGCGTGGTTTCTACGCGCTGCGCCTGTTGCTCGGCATCGCGGAGGCCGGGTTCTTTCCCGGTATCGTCTACTACCTGACGTACTGGGTCCCGGCAGCCGACCGCGCCCGAATGATCGGGACGTTCATGACCGCGATTCCACTCTCGACCGCGGTGAGCGGCCCGCTCTCGAGCGCCATCCTCATGCTGGATGGAGCGCTCGGCCTCGCCGGCTGGCAGTGGCTGTACCTCACCGAAACGCTGCCGTCGCTGTTTCTTGGCATCGTGACGCTGCGCTATCTGCCGGACACTCCGGCTCAGGTTGCATGGCTATCGGAGCCCGAGCGGGCCTGGCTCACCAACCGCCTCGCCGCCGAGGCCGCTGCAGCACCTGCCCGAAAGCAGGCGTCGGTCTGGGCGGCGCTCCGCAGCCACCGCATGGTGCTTCTGTGTTTGTGCTATTGCGGCGCGGATCTCGGGCTTTACGGGGTGGTGTTCTGGATTCCTCAGATCCTGGCGCACGCCGGTGTTTCGAGCCGTGCGGTCGGTTACGCGGTGGCCGTCCCCTATGCGATCGCAGCGCTGGGCATGGTGTGGTGGGCGCGGCGTTCGGACCGCGCGCGCGAGCGGCGCCGCCATATCGCCCTCGCCGGGCTCGTCGGCTTCGCCGGACTTGCGGCAAGCGCCTACCTGCCGGCATCGCCGCTCTTGGCGCTGCTGACGCTGACGATCGGCGTCACCGGCACGCTCGCCATGCTGCCGGTCTTCTGGACCCTGCCGAGCGCCTTGCTGCGTGGTGCTGCGGCGGCCGGGGGCATCGCCCTCATCAATGCGATCGGCAACGTCGGCAGCTTTGCCGGCCCCTATGCCGTCGGCTGGATCAGAGAGTCGACGGGCAGTTTCACCTGGGGGCTGACCGTAGTTGCCGGCGCGGTGCTCTTGGCCGGATTTCTGGCCTTGCTGCTCGGCCATGATGCGGCGGCGGAATACGCCGAAATTCACGACGCCGGACTCGCGGTGCATAATGCGCCGCGATAACAACGCCAGCCGCAGCGGACCTCACATGGATATCGACCCCGGTGCCATCGCCTACCTGCCTTCCACCGGCGCGCGGCGCATTCACGATACGCCGCTGGTCGCGGCGAGCGATGCGACCCTCAAGGGCTACGGCCACCTGGTGGATGATCCGAGGGCCTGCCAGATCGAAATCGTGCCCTGGCCCGTGCAGGGCTGGCGGCCGATTGATGCAAACACGGGCGACCAGGGAGGCATTGCGGAAGGACTCTTCGAGTTCTCCTGGCGCGGCGAGACGCTGTTCGCACGCAACAACGCGGTCGGCGACAGCTACCTGTTTGGCTGGAGCAACTGGCCGGAGCAGGTCAGCGCCGAAGCCACTGGCAGGAAGCGCGAGCGCGCCCTGATCTGGCGCGCCAACTACCACCCCGACGGTGGACAGCTCTTCTATCCGCTCAACGGCAAGAGCTTCGTGGTGCCGCTGGCGCTGCCTGGGGATGACGTAACGCCCGAGTCCTTCGTCACCTTCTGGTGCGACGGACAGCGCGGGCTGTACCTGCATCCAAACGTGTGGCATGGCGCGGTCGTACCGCACGCTGACGAGGCTGAATTCCTGGACCGTCAGGGCCGCGTGCACGCGCGCGTGTCGGTCAACTTTGTCACGGAATTCGGCTGCTACCTGGGTGCCGCACTGCACGCACCCTGAGGTCGCCGCACGCCGGCACGTTCGCAGTCTCCGCCGGCCGCTGCAGCCGGGGCGCGAGGGTCTCGCGCCGTGGCTGATCAGGGAGCTGCGAGAATCGCCTGCCAGTTGATGATGGCGTTCCACAGCAGCCGCTGATCGCCACGGTTCAGGTCGCGATGCAGCGGATTGAAGTTGAACGTGATCACATGCCCCTTGCCTGCATGCAGGTCCATGATCGCGGCCCTGCCGATGAGATTGTTCTCACCCCACGCCTGGCCGCTGACGACCAAGGGTGCCCCCTCGCGGTCACCCCATTCCAGCACGATGCCACTGCGGTCGAGCGGGCCGTCCAGACACACCGTGCAATAAGCCATGCGCAACCAGCGGCGCGGGACGGAATAGAGCGCGAAGTTCTGGCGAAACACCCAGGTACGTGGCGCATAGCCGTAAGCGATCGGATGGTCGGGACGCGCGAAGGAGACGCGCACGTGCGCTCCGGGTGTGCGGGTCTCCGCATTCTGTGCCGCCGCCGCCGCCGCCGCCCCGCCGCCCTGGGTGCTGCGCGGCGCGCCACCGGCCTCGCGGCGTATGCCGCGTACAAGGCCGCTCTCCAGCGGCAGCATCGTGCCGTTGCCGAGCGTGATGAGAAGACCGCCGGAATTGATGAATGTCTGCAGCTGCGCGAGCCCGCCGTAGCCAATGCCGCCGGTAATGTCATCAGAAGCGGCCGGTGTGCCGAAACTCGGCGTCGCAGCGCTCTTCCTGAATGGCATCGGGCCCCATGCCTTGTGCAACCCTTCGATCTGTTCGGCCAGTTCGAGATCCACGTGCGGGTAGAGCAGGACGTCGTACTTCCGCCTTAGATTTCCGGCGCGGATGTCTTCGTCGCGAACATAGCTGTAGGGAATGTGCCGTTGGTCAAGCGAGTAGCGTGCCCAGCCGCTGGTGTCGGTGTCAGCCCAGGGCACCCACACTCCCAGCCGCGGCGCTGGCGCGGCGTGCCGCGCGACCTCGGGCACGGCCCCGACGCTGGCGAAATCAAGCCCGAGGCGCGCCGCGACCTCATGGACGGCAGGCGCCAGAGCGGCCTGCGGCGGGAGGATCCAGGAGCCAGCCGGGTACTCGGTACCGGCAACGCTGAACGGCCGCTCCGCAATCATGATCTTGAATCGCGCCAGTGTGTAGCGCGCCTCGAGAAATCCCTCCTGGCCCGAATCCTTCAGCAGGAACACCGGGCCGGAGCCGGCCACGGCGCCGGCGGCGTGTGGTGCGGCCGTGAGTGGCGTGAGGGCGGCGGCACGCACGGCGGCATCCGCGGTCGGGACGACCGTGAGGTGATAGTGGGCCGGGAAGGACCAGGAAACATCGTCGTAGGCTTCCGGCGCATCCTTGGGGTACTGCTGCGCGGACAAGAGGTCCACCGCGTAGTCACGATAGGGCTGATCGAGGCGCACCACGTACGTGCCGGCCGGCCAGTGACCCTCCTGCAACGTGAGGTCCGAATTGGCGCGCTGCACTTCAATGCCCAGCGACAGCAGTCGCCCGACCATCTGTGCAACACGCTGCGGATCACCCTGCCCGTCCGGAATGACAAAGCCGTAGGGTGGCTGCGTAAGTCCGCGCTGATATGAGTGCAGCCCTTTCAGGTAGTAATTGCGCAGCAGGGTCTTGGCCTGCTGCGCGGTGTCATCGAGCGCCGCCAGCATCGCGGTCTCGTTGTAATTGACATTGTCTCGCGCGGACCAGAGGAAGGAGTTCGGCGTGGGCGGCGGCAGCGGCCGATACCACTGGACGCTGCTCTCGTCGCCGGGCTGTTCGGAGCGCATGGTCTCGGCACTGCCGTTGCCGAAGGTCTCGTAGCCGCGTCCGTCGGCGTTGTGGTTGGTGGCAATCGAGTCCAGATAAAGATGCGCCCAGTCATCTCCGAAGTTCCAGGTCCACACCCCGGGCATGCCGAAACCCGTGAGCGTCTGTACTTCGTGGAAACTGAGCTCCAGCCGCTCCGCATAGGTAAGGGGGTCGACGTGCTCGTTGATCGGATTGGTGCCGTTCCAGGTCAGCAGCAGCGCCACACTCTCATGCAGATCGTGGATCACCTGCGGATGCCAGTCGAACATCATGCGAAAGACCGCCTTGGTGGTTTCGTGGACCTGCTGGTGCGCGTCACGATTGATATCGACGAAGGCGTACTTGGACCAGTAGGGCGGCGCCTGGCGTGGCAGGCTCGCCTGATCGGTCTTGCCCTTAAGGTAGCGGTAAAACCAGTCCACCTGCTTGTCACGGCCGTCCGGATTGGCAACCGGGTTGATGAGTACCACGAGGTTTTCGCGAATGCGGCGGATCATCGGCTGCTCGGACACCGCCAGGCGGTAGGCCAGCTCGAGCACTGACTCGGTCGAACCGGTCTCATCGGAGTGCAGACCGGCATTGAAGTAGTAGACCGGACGCGCCGCGGCCACCAGTTCCTCAGCCTGCGCCGCGTCAGTGCGGCGCGGGTCCGCGAGCGCGGCGGTCGCCGCCTTCAGGCGCTCCAGATCCTGGATACCTTGCTCGTCGGCGATCGCGAGCAACACGATGTCGCGCCCTTCTTCCGAGTGTCCGAGCGTGAACAGGCGCGCGCGCGGCGAGGACGCCGCGAGCGCGCGCAGTACGCGTACGCGCCCGCGGAATTGACCAGTTCGCCGGCCGCCCCGGGTATGCGGTGCAGGAAGGCACGCGGCGAGACCACGGTCGCAGAAGCCGGCAGGTAGGCCACCCACGGCGAGAGGAAGCGCGGCTCTGTGGTAGCGCGCGCGATGTCCTCGACCGAGCCCGGCTCCGGCACATCCGGTGCCGTCGGCTGCGCGCTGCAGACCGCTGCGCTGAACGCCAACAATGTAAACAAGATGCGTGGCTTTAGGAGCATGCGCCCTTCTTTGCGGCCGATGAGGGTGACGGCCGCCGCAAAGCATAGCGGCTCGGCGGCGGTTATTGAACATACGCTCAACTACGGGCAGACTCCGCTCACGCAAGGCCGCCGTGCCCGCACGGCCTGTCACCCCGGGGCATCAGGACAGCGAATGGCACGCAACCCGCGTTACGACATCCTCTTCGAGCCGGTAAAGATCGGGCCGGTTACCGCCCGCAACCGCTTCTATGCCGTGCCGCACGCAGCCGGCATGACCAATAGCATGCCGCGCATGCGCGCCGCCTTCCGCGGTACCAAAGCTGAAGGTGGCTGGGGCGTCGTGTGAGCGGTTACGTCTCCATCGACCCGAGCTCCGATGACGCCCCGCTGCCCTTCGCCACACTCTGGGATGAGGACGACGTGCGCTCGCACGCGCTCATGACCGATGCGGTCCACAAGGAAGGCGCGCTGGCGGGCATCGAGCTGTGGCACGGTGGCGGCTCGGTCATGAATCGCACCAGCCGCATCGCGCCGATGTCGCCCTCGGGCACTGCGTGGATGGCGACCCGCGTCAATTTCATGGGTAACCAGCGCCCGCCATCATGGAGGCCCAGGACATCCGTCAGCTGCTTAACTGGCAGGCGGAGGCCGCGCGCAAGGCGCGCCGCGCCGGGTTCGACATCGTCTACGTGTATGCCGGCATGGGCTACCTGCCGTACGAGTTCCTGCTCCCGGAATGGAACCAGCGCACGGATGCCTACGGCGGCAGCCTCGCGAACCGCGTGCGCATCGTGCGCGAGCTACTGGAGGTGACGCACGAGGCGGTGCAGGGCAAGTGCGCGGTCGCCCTGCGCATCAGCCTGGAGGAGCTGCGCGCGCGTCCCAGCGAAGTCGCGCCCTCCGAGGCGCACGAGCTGGTCGGGCTGATCGCGGAGCTTCCGGACCTGTGGGACGTGAAGCTGGACTCCTCCCCGACTGACTGCGCACCCTCGCGCTTCGCCCCCGAGGGCAGTCACGAACCGGTCATCGACTTCGTGAAGAAGCTCACCAGCAAGCCGGTGGTAGGGGTCGGCCGCTTCACCTCCCCGGACACGATGGTCGGACAGATCAGGCGCGGCGTACTCGATCTCATCGGCGCCGCGCGCCCCTCGATCGCCGACCCTTTCCTGCCGCGCAAAATCGATGAGGGGCGCGAGCAGGACATCCGCGAGTGCATCGGCTGCAACATCTGTATCTCGAGCTGGCACGACAGCGTGCCGGTGCGCTGCACCCAGAACCCGACCATCGGCGAGGAGTGGCGTCGCGGCTGGCACCCGGAACGCATCGCGCCGGCAGCCAGCGCGGCCTCCATCCTCGTCGTGGGCGCGGGTCCTGCCGGGCTCGAGTGCGCGCTGTCCCTCGGGCGGCGCGGCTACGAGGTCACGGTCGCGGAGGCCGCAGACGAGATCGGCGGACGCCTGCGCTTCGAGACGCGACTGCCCGGACTTGCCGGCTGGGGCCGCGTGCTCGACTGGCGCCGCGGCCAGCTGGAACGCCTGAGCAACGTGAATGTGTATCGTGGCAATCGCCTATCCGCCGACGACATCCTGGAGCTGGGCAACACCCACGTGGTGATCGCCACCGGGGCACGCTGGGCGCGCCTGCTGTACTCAGCGCTCGAGGTACCCACCGGACGACTGGAAGAACCCAACGTCTACACCCCCGATGACATCGCCGAGGGCGCCAAGCTCGAAGGACCGGTGGCGGTGTACGACTTCGACAACTACTACATGGGCGGCGTCATCGCCGAGCATCTGGCCAGGGACGGGCTCGAAGTACGCTACGTCACTCCCGCCGGCCACGCCTCCGCCTGGGCGATCATGAGCAACGAGCAGCCGCAGATTCATCGTGCCCTGGCC
Source organism: uncultured Pseudomonadota bacterium (assembly GCA_963743625.1). Taxonomy (GTDB): domain Bacteria; phylum Pseudomonadota; class Gammaproteobacteria; order Steroidobacterales; family Steroidobacteraceae; genus 13-2-20CM-66-19. Next base: position 289,887 of record CAVUQM010000012.1, read on the forward strand.
GCGGCCGGCATCAACCTGCACACGCTGGCGCGCGTCGTCGGCTTCGAGCGTGGCGAGCTCACGCTCGCCAACCAGTTCACCAACGCCGAGACGCGCTACCCGTGCCGCTCACTGGTCATCGTGGGCGCGCGCTTCGCGAACGACTTCCTGCACGGGGCACTGACGGCGCGCGCCGAAGACCTCAAGCGCGCCGGCATCGCCTCCGTCACGCGTGTCGGCGACGCCGCAGCCCCGGGAGCGATCGTGCATGCGGTCTACAGCGGGCACCGCTTCGCGCGCGAGCTCGACGCCGATCCCGCCTCGCTCGGGCATCGCCGCGATGCGCCGCTCAACCGCACCAGTGAGCCGGCCGGTCGCCTGTCGCGTGCCGACCTGGAGAGCGTGTCGTGAGCGCACTCGTGCCGCCACCGCTCGCGGGTCTTGAGCCGACCTTGCCCTCGAGCTGGTACCGCTCGGCGGGCGTATTCGCCATCGAGAAGGAACGCATTTTCTGCCGCGAATGGATCTGCGTCGCGCGTGCCGAGGAAGTTGCCGAAGCGGGCGCCTACCGGGTGCTCGACGTGCTCGGGGAGAGCGTGCTCCTGGTGCGCAACCGCGAAGGCAAGCTGCGCGCCTTCTATAACGTCTGCCGCCACCGCGGCTCGCGCCTGTGCCGCACCGCCGCCGCAGCCGGCCCGGGTCTGGGTGGCGGCATCAGCGGAGGGCGCATCACCTGCCCCTACCACCAGTGGACCTACGACCTCGACGGGCGCCTGCTCGCCGCCCCCTACCTCACCGGCGAACCCGGCTTCGACAGTCGCTGTTCAGCCTGCATCCGGTGGGGCTCGAGTGCCTGGGGAGGGTTCGTGTTCCTGAACCTATCGCCGGCGGGCGCGCTGCCACTGGCCGAACAGCTCGGCGCGATTCCCGAGCGCGTCAGCCGCTATCCGCTCGCGCAGCTGCGCATCGGCCACACCATCCGCTATGAGGTAGCCGCGAACTGGAAGGTGATCTGCGAGAACTACAATGAGTGCTATCACTGTGCCGGCGTGCATCCGGAGCTGTGCGCCGTGGTGCCGGCGTTCAAGGATCGCGGCGGCGCCAACCTCGATTGGACGCGCGGCATCCGCACCGCGCCGGCGCCTACACCTTCACCACCTCAGGGACCACCGCACGCCGCGCTTTCCCGGGCTCGACGCCGACGAGCAGGTGCGCCACAAGGGCGAGCTGGTCTATCCGAATCTGTTCTTAAGCCTGGCATGCGACCACGCGGCCGTCTTCATTCTCGAGCCCAGGGAGGGCGGCGCGCACCGACATCGTCTGTCACTTTCTCTTCGAGCCCTACGAACTTGCCAAACCGCAGTTCGACCCGAGCGACACCACGGAGTTCTGGGACCTGGTCAACCGCCAGGATTGGGCTATCTGTGAGGCGGTGCAGCAGGGAATCAGCGCGCGCGTGCACGAGCGCGGCTACTATGCCCCGATGGAGGACTTCAGCCTCGACATCCGTCGCTACGTTCTGGAGCGCATCGGCGACGCCATCGGAGCCGTGTGAGGCACGGCAGCGCCCCCTCAGCGCGGCGCCCGCCCCTGAAGCGCCCGCGGGTGCGCTGGCGCATTTACCTGTTCCTGTTCGGCTTCGGCATGATCGCCTACGTACAGGCGCGCAGCATTACGGTGGCGGGCGTGCAGATGATGCCGCGGTTGGGCCTGAGCCAGATGCAGCTCGGCTACCTCGAGACCGCATTCCTGATCGGCTATACGGCGCTGCAGTTCCCGGGTGGCCTGCTCGGTCAGCGTCTGGGGGCGCGGCTGATGTTTCTCGTCATCGGCCTTATCGCCTTCGCGGCCACCCTCGCCACTCCGCTGGCCCCCTGGGTGCTCACCGGCACCGCCTTGTATGGTGCGCTGCTGTTCGCGCAGTTCCTGCTCGGCGCCTCCCAAGGCCCGATCTTTCCGGTGTCGGCCGGGGTATTCCAGGTATGGTTCACGCCCGACAAGTGGCCGCTGGTGCAGGGCGTGCAGAGCATGGCGCTCGGGCTTGGGGCCGCGCTCACCCCGCCCCTGATCGCCTGGCTGATGACGGCTTTCGACTGGCAGCGCGCCCTGATCTGGACGAGCCTGCCGGCGCTCGCCTGCGTCATCTGGTGGGGCTTCTACGCGCGCAACACGCCGGCTGAGCACCGCAGTGTCAGCGAGGCTGAATTGGCAGAGCTCGGCGAGCGCGCCCACCTCAGCCTCGACCAGAAGATCACCTGGGCGCGCGTGGCAGCGCTGTTCAAGAACCCGGACCTGCTGCTGCTGACGGTCTCTTACCTGTGCCTGAACTACGTGTACTACCTGATCGCAAACTGGTGCTTCCTGTACCTGGTGCAGGAGCGGCACTTCACGATCCTCGAGAGCGGCTGGCTGGCAAGCACCCCGCCGCTCGCCGCCGCCATCGGCGCCGGCGTCGGCGGCCAGCTCGCGATGGTCTTTGGCCGGCGCTACGGGGTACACAAGGGACTGCGCATCCTGCCGCTCCTGTCGCTGCCGGCCGCAGGGCTGCTGCAGTTCCTGGCGGTCGATGCGGTGAACGCCTACATGGCGGTCGCCGCGCTCGCCCTGTGCTTCTTCTTCGTGGAGCTGAACGAAGGTCCGTACTGGACGGCGATCATGTACGTGGGTCGCGACGACACGATGGCGGCGGCCGGCATCCTCAATACCGGCGGCAACCTGGGCGGCATCGTCGCCACCCCCATCGTGGCCTACCTCTCCGGCCACAATGCCTGGACCACAGCCTTCCTGATCGGCACGGGGTTTGCGCTGCTAAGTGCCGCCGCCTGGCTGGTGGTGAACCCGGTGCGCCAGGCCGCGCCCGCGGCGCAGCCGCAGCCGGCTTACTAGGGCGCGGGCGCCTCGGCCGCCACGGCCGCCGTGCCAAGCACACCGTGCGCACTCGCGCGTGCCCCGGCGACGCCTTCCAGCCACTGCAACTCAAGCTTGCCGTGCATCCCTGAGGGCGCTGCAACCGTCACGGCGGCATGCACCTCGCCCGTGCGGCCCGGCCAATCGATGTCCCCCGACACCGCCACATCCTCGCTCCAGCGCACCTCGTGGAGCGAGAGGTGGTAGCCCGGCGCCGCCTCCGTCACGATCACGCTGCCGCCGCGCAGGCCAATACCCGCGCCCGCGCCGTTCTCGCGCGCGCGGCTAATCACGTCTTCGCAGGCCAGCAGCACGGCACTCACCACGCGCAGTGCCGCCGCATCGGCCTGATTGCCGCTTAGCGCACTGGCAGGCGTGAGTTCGGCCGCGTGGCGCGCAAAGCGCGGCACGAGCCGTACCGGGGGAACCTCGGCGGCGCAGCCGTCATCCTCGGTGGAGAGATTGGCGAGAAAGCGACGGACCAGGATCGCGCCGCACTCGCTGCGCGCGTGCGGCAGCGCATTCACGTGGAAGCCGTTCGTGATCACCACGTGATGCGCGGCGGGGAAGCGGGCAGCGGCGGCGGCGCCGTCGGCCGCCGGGGTCATGTTGTCGAGGTCCCCGGACACCACCAGTACCGGAACTTCCGGATAAGGCGCATCGGGCACGAGGCTGGCGGAGGGCCAGGCGGACGTACGGGCCGGCCACTGCACGCACTCGTCGATGAAGGCGTAGTCGAGCGGCATATGCCGGTATTCGTCGATCGTGAAGGGCGCGTAGGAGCCTGGGGCTTGCGCCTGGCGCCGCGCGATGGCGAGATCGCGCGCGAGTTCACGCTGCGCAGGTGGCAGCGTCATGTCGAAAACCTGTGGCGGATCCCCGCAGGAAACAGCCGCGGCGAGCCCGGCGCTGAAGGCGCGCGGGTTGCGCTCGGCATCGCGCGAATCCACTGCGCTGAGGGTCTCGGCCATGAGCCGCAGCAGCGGCAGGTGATCCCCGGCGACGAAGGCACGCGCGGCGGCGTCGGTCTCACGCACCGAGGCCAGGGCGGGTGCCGAGCCGAACATCACGATCGCCAGCTGCGTGGCATTCGCCGTGAAGCTCAGCTCCTGTCCACTGCCAGCACGCACGTGCGCCACGAAGGGCTTGGCGCGCAGCTTCTCCACAGCCGGCGCGATGTGCTCAAGGGAGCTGCCGGGGATGGCGCTGCACTCCGGCGAGCGCTCACAGGCGCGATTGAATTTCTCGCGCATGGCGGGCGCGTAGTGAAGGTACCAGCCGTAGTCGGGACCATCGAGTGGGTAGGCGCCATCGAGCACCACCGCCCGCAGCTTATCCGGGTGCCGCAGGGCGAATACCTGGGAGAAATACGTGCCGTAGGAGTCCCCGTACAGGCCGGCCCGCTCGATCCCCAGCGCCTCAAGGAGCGCTGCCAGATCATCTGCGGCGAGCGCGGTGCTGTAGAGCGACACGCGGGCCCCCAGGGAGCGCCCGCAGGCGCCGACGTTGGCCTCCGTCAGCGCCGCAGCTTCCTGGAGCGCGTGGCAGTCAAGGGCCCCGGAGCGTCCGGTGCCGCGGTTGTCCATGATGAGGACGTCATAGCCCTCGCGCAGCGGCTCAAAGAGGGCCAGGTACTCCCGGCGCGATTCGGTGGCGGGATACCCCGGTCCGCCCTCCGTGGCGATCAGGGTACCGGCCGCACTGCCACCGCCGGTATGCGGGTAGTACTCGAAGTACACCGCTACGGTGCCCGGCACCGCGCCGGTCGGGTCGAGCGAGCGCGGCAGCGTGCCGCACCAGGGGGCCGCGCTCTCGCAGCGGTGCAGAGTGAGGCTACCGACGCTCAACGACTCAGCGCTCGCGCTCTTGCGAGTGTCGGCCGCCGCGCCGACGGCCAGCGCCAGCATCAGACCGAGCACTACCGTTACCGGCAAGCGGTACCCAGGGAAGTCATCACCGTAAGGACCCCACGCCGCGACTCCTCACCCCAGCTGCACCCTGCGGGCCGGGCGCGCCATGCTTCGGCATTCTTGCGGCGCGCGGATGCGCCCGCGGCGCTGCGCACTTTGTTGAACGGTTGTATTACGCCGCGCTTCGCGCCGTCAAGCCTGCGGCGACCTTAGCGCCGGCGGCGCATGCTTTGTTGTAACAACAATTTCAGACAAGCTACCCTTGACCTCCCGCAATCGGTCCCGCCACTGCCCGACGCCAGTCGTGCCGGAGCTGCCAGATGAACACAACGACACGACCTGCGTCCGCGCACGCCTGCGGCGCGCTGCTGGTGCTGCTAGCCACGCTCGTGGGTAGCGCGCAGGCGCAGACCCCTGTACCCCTGAAGACGCGCAATATCGTGCTGATCGTCAGTGACGGCCTGCGCTGGCAGGAAATCTTCACCGGCGCCGACCCGACGCTGCTCGATGAGGCTCACGGTGGCATCTGGGACAAGGAAGCGGATCTAAAGAAGGAGTTCTGGCGCGCCGACCCCCAGGAGCGCCGCCAGCTGCTGTTTCCGTTCCTGTGGGGCACGGTGGCAAAGCGCGGGCAGATCTTCGGCAACCAGACCAAAGGCAGCATCGCACGCGTCACCAACGGCCTGGCGTTCTCCTACCCCGGTTACAACGAGATGACGACCGGGCATCCTGATCCGCGCATCAATTCCAACGAATACGGCCCGAACCCGAACATCTCGGTTTTCGAGTGGCTGAACGGCCAGCCCGGACTGCACGGCCGCGTGGCGATACACGCCACCTGGGCGACCTTCAAGGACATCTTCAACGTTCAGCGCAGCAAATTGCCGCTGGTGGTCGGATGGGATGCGCCCTACAGCGGACAGCCGACGCCGCCGCAGCAATTGCTGAACCGCCTCTACGCCACGACGACCGTTTCGACGGTCGAGGACGTCTACGACGCGTTCATGCAGGTGCCGCTGCTGCAGTCCTTCGCTCATACCCGGCCCCGGGCGCTGTTCGTGGGGTACGGCGAGACCGACAACTGGGCGCACAGGGCCGCTACGACCTGGTCTTGCACAGCGCGCACGGCTTCGATCACTTCGTCGAGGAGTTGTGGGACACCCTGCAGGCACTGCCGCAGTACAAGGACCAGACGACCTTCATCATCGCCACCGATCACGGTCGTGGCGGCGGCCTCACCGAATGGAAGGAGCACGGCGTCGAGGAGAAAGGCTCGGAGAATATCTGGATCGCCGTGATGGGTCCGGACACCGCGCCCCTCGGCGAGCGCTCGCACACCGCCGAGGTGCATCAGGCGCAGATTGCCGCCACGGTGGCGGCGTTCATCGGCAAGGACTACCGCCAGGGAGTTCCGGAGGCGGCGCCGCCGCTCACTGAGGTCATCGGCAAGCATCCCTGACAAAAGCCGCACGCGCGACAACGGCGCCGGCGGCCCGGTCCCGCGTTCCGACAAAGCGCCTGACGACACGCACCGCTTGCTAGTATGTCGGCTGTGTCTCGCGGCGATTCCCTATGACTTTCCTGGTACTGTTCGTCGCCGCCTTGTGGGCCGGCATTCAAAACGCCCTGGCCGGCGGCGGCTCCTTCATCACCCTGCCCTCGCTCATGCTGACCGGGATGGATGCGCGCGCCGCGAACATCACCTCCACTGTCGCCCTCTTTCCGGCGCAGCTCGCCACCGGCTGGACCGGTCGTCAGCACGTCTCCGGCGCCGCGCAGCTGTCGTTTCGCGCATTGGTGATCATCAGCCTGATCGGCGGCGCGCTCGGGGCGGTGCTGCTGCTCTCCACCTCACCCACCTTCTTCGCGCGCCTCGTGCCGTGGCTGGTGCTGTTCGCCACGGCGGTGTTCGCCTGGGGCAGCTTTGGTCCCAAGCGCCAGACGCCCCGCAAGCTCGGTCGCCTCGGAGCTGCGGGTGCACAGTTCCTCATCTCGATCTACGGCGGCTACTTCGGTGGCGGCATTGGTTTCCTGATGCTCGCGGGCCTGACAGCCGCAGGCCTCGCGATGCGCAACGCGGGCGCCACCAAGAACGTGCTCGCCGGCATCATGAACGCCTCGGCCGTCGCGATCTTCGTATTCTCACCGGAGGTGCGCTGGTTCGCGGCGGGAGTGGCCAGCGCCGGTGCCATCATCGGCGGGGTCGTGGGCGGGCTGATGCTGCAGAAGGTGAACGAGCGCGTGCTGCGCACGGTGGTGGTCGTGATCGGCATCGCGCTGACAGTCGGCCTCTTCGTGCGCTCGCCATAGCGTCGCGCGCGATTTCACAAGGCGCCAGCGGCCGCACCACCTAACGCCCACAGCACGACCACGGCCCACGGTGGCATGTGTGCCAGGCTGAGAAGCAGCAGGGCCGCGAGCGCAAGGCCGCTGTCGGCCCGAGAATGCACGGCACTCACCCAGACCGGGTCGTAGAGAGCCGCCGCAAGCAGCCCCACCACGGCAGCGTTAGCGCCGAGAATCGCAGCGCGCAGCTCGAGCCTGCGGCGCAGCGCTGCCCAAAATGGCAGCACGCCCACGAGGATCAGGATGCCGGGAAGGAATATCCCGAAGAGTGCGAGCGCTGCACCTCCAACACCATGAGGCGTTGACCGCTCGATGGCTCCCAGGTAGGCGGCAAAGGTGAACATCGGGCCCGGCAATGCCTGCGCCGCGCCGTAGCCGCTCAGGAACTGCGCATCACTCACCCACCCGGCAGGCACAAACCCTGCGCGCAGCAGCGGCAGTACCACGTGGCCGCCGCCAAACACCAGGGCTCCGGAGTGATAGCAGGCGGCAAACAGTGCGAGTGCCTGCGCCGGAAACAGGTGGGGCAGCATTGGCAGCCCAAGCAGTAGCGCCGCGAATAGCGTCAGAGCCGCCATGCCGTAAGCACGCGTCACGGGTACGGGCAGTGACGCCGGCGCCGCTGACGCGCCGGCCACCCCGCGACACAGGAGCGTTCCAAGCAGTGTGCCGACTGCAATCACCGCCAGCTGCGACCACGCCGAGCGTACCGCCAGTGAAAACCCGAACGTCAGCAACGCAATAAGTATGCGTGCAAAGTCCGGGCAGAGCGTGCGCGTCATGCCAATGACCGCTTGGGCCACGATCGCGACCGCAACCAGCTGCAGCCCGTGTAAGGCGCCGCCCCCGCGCGCCACGCTCAACGCATCGGCAGTGTATGCGAATGCCGTCATGAGAAGCGCCGACGGCAGCGTGAAGCCGCACCAGGCCGCGACAGCCCCTAGGCAACCGGCGCGGCCAAGCCCGATCGCGAATGCCACCTGGCTGCTGAGTGGTCCGGGGAGAAACTGACACAGCGCGATCAGGTCTGCGAACGCATGCTCGCTGAGCCAGCGCCGACGCAGAACGAGCTCACGGCGCAAATAACCCAAGTGTGCGATCGGTCCGCCGAAGGAGGTAAGACCGAGTCTGAGGAACGCCCACAGGACCTCAACGGGCGACCCGGCTTGAGGATTCTTGAGCCCGGTGTGATTCACGCTCTACCGCCGGCGCACCTTGGCCGACGCGCGAATTGCGCAGCCGTTGCCACACTCGACGTCTAGAGCATGATGTGCAACCATTTTTTGGAAGCCGGCAAGCACAAAACGATCTCGCCAATCCTAGTTCCAAGGGCTCCCCATGCACAAAGCATTACTGACGATGTTGATCCTTGCCTGCGCTTCGCTGTCGCTGGCGGCACCGGCGCGCGACAAGGAGCCCCCGACGGCTGGCAAGGCGAAGGAGGAGGCCAAGGACACCGACAAGGGTGGCAAGGACGATGAAATCAAGTTACCGCCGTTTCCGGCCGACAAGTCGGTGACGCAAAGCATGCTGCTGGCGGGTCGCGTGCTCAAATACCAAGCCACGGTCGGTTCGCTCCCGGTGCTGGATGAGAAAGGCAAGACCATCGCGAGCGTCATGTTTACCGCCTACACCATCGCGGGCGCCGCACGACCGGTCACCTTCGCCCTCAATGGCGGTCCGGGCGCAGCCTCGGTGTACCTGAACCTCGGCGCCATCGGTCCCAAGCGCGTGCAGTTCGGCGCCGAAGGTGACAGCCCCTCCGATCCCGCCACGCCCCTGGACAATGCCGGCACCTGGCTGAGCTTCACGGACCTGGTGTTCATCGACCCAGTCGGCACCGGATTCAGTTACGCACAGGTGAACGAGAGTGAGGCCAAGAAACGCTTCTACAACCCGAAGGCCGACGTCGAGTACCTGTCGCGTGTGATCTTCGACTGGCTGGTGAAGAACGAGCGGCTCGCCTCGCCCAAGTACCTGGTCGGGGAAAGCTATGGCGGCTTTCGCGGCCCGCGCATCACCCACTACCTGCAGACGCGCCTCGGGGTTGCCATGAATGGCCTGGTACTCGTGTCGCCCTACCTCGATCCGGGAGCCTCGCGTAACGGCGACCTCTCGCCCCTGCCCTGGATGATGACGCTGCCGAGCATTGCCGCGGCGAACCTCGAGCGCCAGGGCAAACTCACCGACGCCGCCATGGCGGAGATCGTCACCTATACGCGTACCGATTACGTGGCCGATCTGCTCAAGGGCCGCTCCGATGACCAGGCCATCGAGCGCATCGTCACACGCGTTACCGCGCTCTCGGGACTCGACCCGACTTTCGTGCGGCGCCTCGGTGGGCGGCTGGAGACCCAGGCCTATCTGCGCGAGGTGTACCGCAGCGAGGGCAAGCTCGGCAGCCGCTATGACTCCAACGTTACCAGCTGGGATCCTTTCCCGTTTGCTCCCACGCAGCGCACCAACGACCCGATACTGGACGCCATCGTCGCCCCGACGACGACCGCGATGGTCGACTTCGTGACCCACACCGTCGGCTGGAAGTACAGCGGACGCTACAACGCGCTCAGCTACGAGGTGAACAAGCTCTGGTCAGACGGCTCGGACACCGACAAGGGCATCGAGAGCGACCTCGAGCGCGGCTCGGTGCAGGAGCTGCGGCAGGCAGTCGCCATCGACCCGAAACTGAACGTGCTCATCGTGCACGGCTGGGACGACCTCTCGTGCCCGTTCATGGCCTCCGTGCTGATCGTCGACCAGATGCCGATCATGGGTAAGGCGCAGCGAGTGCAGGTGAAGGAGTATCCGGGCGGCCATATGTTCTACAGCCGCCCGCAGAGCCAGGCGGCCATGCGTGCGGATGTCATGAAGATGTACACCACGCACTGACCTGCCCCACCACTGCAGCACCAGCGCAACCTGCACGCGTCTGCTCGATCGATGAGCTCAGGCGGGCAGTTTCTCGCCTCGCGTCTCCAGACAGAGCGGCACGATGAGCAGACCCAGGATGAACGCCAACGCGGTTGCCGCGACCGGCATGCCGATACTGCCGTAAGCGTGTACCGCCGAGCCGATGAGGAAATTGACGCCCGCGCCGATGAAACGCCCGAAGGAGGTCACGAACGCGAATGCCGTGGCCCGCACCACGGTGGGGTACTGCTCCGGGAGCCACAGGCTGTAGAGGGCGAAGTTGCCGCCAAAGATTCCCAGGAAAAACAAGCTGCCAATGAATACCTGCAGCGCCTCGGGCCGGTAGAACGCCCAGCCGAAACTCACCCAGATGCACACCGCCATTCCCAGGAAATACACGCCGAGTGCGCCGCGGCGCCCCAGGGCTTCGGCCAAGAGCGGCGCCAGCAGGCAACCGAGCACAGTGCCGATCGACAGCAAGCCGGTACCATAGGAGGCCAGGCGCGCTGCCTGCGCGGGGGAATGGCCCGCCTGCTTCGCGAGTGCGACGATGGCGGAGGGCTCATAGACCGCGGCAGCCCACAGCCCGATGATCGAGACGGTGACGAGGGCGCCGTTGAGGAGCGTGCGGCGCAACAGTGGCGCGATGAAGATCTGCCGCAGAGGGTGGATCGCAGGAGCCAGCCGCGCCACCTGCACCCAGCGCTCGGATTCCTTGATGCGCGAGAGCATGTAGAGCGAGAGCACCACCGGCAGGCCCCCGCACAGGAACATCGCCCGCCAGCCGAAGCTGGCACCGACGGTATAATTGAGCGCGGCCGCCAGGAAGAAGCCGACGTAGTAGCCGGTCTGCAGATAACCAGCACCCATCCGGCGCCGCGACTCGGGCCACATTTCCGCCACGTAAGTGCCTGCAAGTGCCCATTCGCCCCCGATACCCACGCCGGCGAGGAAACGGAACACGCCGAGTTGCCAGACGTTCTGGGAGAACGCTGCAGCGGCGGTGAAGACGGCGTAGCAAGCGACCGCCGCGGCCAGCGTGCGCGCCCGGCCCCAGCGATCGGCGAGCGGGCCCCAGACGAGTGAGGAACCCCAGCCGACCAGGAACACGGCGAACAGCACGGACCCGGCAAAGACCACGTGCGGCGGAGAGCCATCGAGTCCGGACTTCGGCAACAGCTCGGTGAGCGCCGGGGTGAGCACGAGGGCGAAGATGAAGGAGTCCATGCCATCGAGCGTCCAGCCCGCCCAGGCGGCCCAGAACCCCCGCACCTGCGTGCGCGTCAGAGGCTCAGCGGCGGTGCTCGCAGACAGCGTGGGTGCATTCATTGTTGTTGTCTCCTGCTCCCCGATGCGGGTAGCCCGTTACCGCACCCCAGCCTCGGCAGCCCCCGGGCATCACTCAGCCGGCACGATATAGCTCGGCGTAAATGGTACGCAACGCGTCTTTGCGCACCTTGCCCATGGTATTGCGCGGCAGCTCCGCGAGCAGCAGCACCCGCTTCGGTACTTTGTATGCGGACAGCCTGCCGCGCACCGCCTCGATCAGTTCGGGCTCGGTGAGCACCGTTCCCGCCTTGAGCACCACCGCCGCCGTGACACCCTCGCCGAAGTCCGGATGCGGCACGCCGAACACCGCGCTCTCGGCGACACCGGCGAGCGCGTTCAGCTCTGCCTCGACCTCCTTCGGGTAGACGTTGAAGCCGCCGCTGATGACCAGGTCCTTGGCGCGCCCGACGATCCAGACGTAGCCGCCTGCATCAATGCGGGCGAGGTCGCCGGTCCTGAACCAGCCGTCGGCGGTGAACTCCGCACGAGTCTTGTCCGGGTCACGCCAGTAGCCGGCGAATACGTTGGGACCGCGCACCTCGAGCGCGCCGATGACATCGGCCGCCGCCGGCGTCCCGCTCTCCTGCTCCCGCACTCGCACCGAGATCCCCGGCAGCGTCGGCCCGACCGAGCCGGCCACGCGTGGCCCGGCGTACGGGTTTGAGGTGTTCATCAGCGTCTCGGTCATGCCATAGCGCTCGAGGATCGTATGCCCGGTACGCTCCTGGAATTCACGCAACGTCTCGGGCAGCAGCGGCGCTGAGCCCGACACGAACAGGCGCACGGAAGCGCTCGAGTGACGGTCGAGTCCCGGCTCCTGCAGCAGCCGCGTGTAATGCGTCGGTACGCCCATGAAGACCGTCGCCCCGGCGAGCTGCGCGACAGTGGCTCCGCCGTCGAACTTCGGCATGAGGATGAGGCCTGCGCCGGATGCGAGCACCGTATTGATCGCGACGAACAGCCCGTGCACGTGAAACAGCGGCAGTACGTGCAGCAGCAGATCCTCGCCGCTGAAACGCCACTCCCGTGCCAGCACCGTGGCGTTGCTGGCAAGGTTGGCGCGCGTGAGCATGGCGCCCTTGGGTCGCCCAGTGGTGCCGGAGGTATAGACGATCGCAGCCACGTCCTGCCCCACATGCGTGTCGGCCAGAGCCGGCGGCGCGGACCGCGCCGCGAGTTCCGCCAGCGAGCCCTGCCTGTGCGCGCCGAGAGTCTCGACCCGCAGCAGACCGGCCTGTCCTGCGCGCGCCCGCAGCGCCTCATGCTCCCCGGGCGACACCACCGCCAGGCGTGGCTGGGCATCATCAAGAACGTGGGCAAACTCGTGCGCCGTGCCGGCCGGATTGGCCGGCACGAACACCGCCCCGAGCCGCAAGCACGCGACGTACAGCAGGACCGCGTCGGGGGATTTCTCGGTGCGCACTGCGACGCGGTCACCGCGCCCCACGCCGCACTGTGCCAGGGCGGCAGCAAAGCGCGCCGAGCCCTCGAGGAGGCCTTCGTAACTGATGGCACGTCCCGTGCTCGTCTTGAGGAATAGCCGCCCTGGATGCAGGCGGGCGGTACGCTCGACCCATACGGCCGGATCGTCGACTCCGGCGTGCCCGCCACTCAAGCCCGACCCCCGCAGCGCTCGCGGCACGGGATCCTCAGCCGCACGGCGGTATGCGCACACTTCCGGGCGGACGGTCGCAGCACGCAGCAGGTCCCTCGGCTACTCGGGGTCGAGATGCTACGCCGCGCCGCCGCCGTTGTGCGCCCCGGGCGCATACCCGCCCGCTGCCCCGTTGACATAAGCACCTGATTCAAAAGAGCATCTGCCGTAGAGGGTGCGCGGCCGTACGATGGCTTCATCCCGGCGGCGGGAGCGAAATCGCGCGGCCGCCGCCATCCAAGACAAACGCGGCCGCTGGCGCGGGAGTGATGAGAACTTGCTGCAGAGTCTTCCCCATAGAGTGCGCACGCGCATGAGAGGTACGGCGCGCCCATGAGCGATGAGGTACTGCTCAACATCCTGGCCTCGTTTGAGCGCGCGCACGTGCTGGTGCTCGGCGATGTGATGCTGGATCGCTTCGTCTACGGCTCGGTCGAACGTACGTCTCCGGAGGCCCCGGTGCCGGTGCTGGCGCTGCAGCGGACCGTGTACATGCCCGGAGGCGCCGCCAACGTGGCGCGCAACGTCGTCGCCCTGGGGGCCCGGGCCGAACTGGTTGGCGTGGTCGGTGCAGACGAGGCCGCCGCTGAGTTGCGCCGCGACCTGTCGGCACTGCCCGGCCTTACGGCCCAGCTGGTCATCGACCCCGCGCGCCCCACGACCACCAAGACGCGCTTCGTAGCGGAGCGCCAGCAGATTCTGCGCACGGACGTGGAACTCGCCACGGCGCTGCCGGCGGTGAGCGCAGCGGCACTGCTGGCGCATTACCGCGCCGCCCTCGAGCACACCGACATCGTAATTCTCTCCGACTACGGCAAAGGCGTGCTCGACGGCGAAGTCACCGCGCAGGCCATTGCGGCCGCCAACGCCGCGGGCAAACCGGTGCTGGTCGATCCGAAGAGCCGGTCGTTCCTGAAGTACCGGGGCGCCACCGTGCTCACCCCCAACAAGCACGAACTGCAGAGCGCCTATGGCCATGAGTGCTCGACCGATGAACAGGTCGTCGCCGCGGCCCGCCAGATACTCGCGCAGGGCATCTGCCGCACCGTGGTCGCCACGCGCGGCCGCGAAGGCATGTCGATCATCAAGGCCGACGGGTCGGCCCTGCACATCCGCACGACGGCGACCGAGGTGTACGACGTCACCGGTGCGGGCGACACCGCGGTTGCTGCCATGGCGGTGGGCCTGGCCGACGGTGCAGACATCGGCGACGTCGCCCGACTCGCCAACGTCGCCGCCGGTATCGTCGTCGGCAAGCAAGGTACCGCGACGGCGACCCCCGATGAGATCCTTGCGCGCCTGCGCAACGAGGAGGATTCCGGCACGGCGGAAAGCAACTACACGCTCGAGCGTGCCCGGCTGCTGCTCAGCCACTGGCGCCGCCTCGGTCTGCGCGTCGCCTTCACCAACGGCTGCTTTGACATGCTGCACCCCGGCCACGTCTCCCTTTTGAGCCAGGCGCGGCGCAGCGCCGACCGGCTCATAGTCGGTCTGAACTCGGACCGCTCCATCAAGCGCCTCAAGGGGCCCGGCCGCCCGATCCAGGACGCGGGCGCGCGCGCCATGGTGCTCAGTGCCCTCAAAGCGGTCGATGCGGTGGTGATATTCGAGGAGGACACGCCGCTGGCACTCATTACGGCGCTCGAGCCCGACGTGCTGGTGAAGGGCGCCGACTACACGCTGGAAACGGTCGTCGGTGCGGACCTGGTCATCAGCCGCGGCGGCCAGGTAGTGCTGGCGCAGCTGCTGCCCGCGCACAGCACCAGCGACACGATCCGCCGCATCGCCGCGAGCAGCCAGGCGTGAGCGCCACCCCAGGCAAGCGGGCGATCATCCTGGATCGCGACGGCACGATCATCGTCGATCACGGATATCTGGATGACCCGACGCGGATCAGCTTTCTGCCTGGGGCGCTCGAGGGCCTGCGTCTCTGGCACGAGCGCGGCCACCCGCTCATCGTCATCAGCAACCAGTCGGGCATCGGCCGCGGCCGGCTGACGCGGGCGCAGGTGCTCGGCATTAACGAGCGGCTGCAGCAGCTGCTCAGGACCGCCGGGGCGCCCCTTGATGGCATCTGGTTCTGCCCACACGCTCCGGAGGACGGATGCGAGTGCCGCAAGCCCGGGACCCGGCTCGTGCAGGAAGCCGCCGCGCAGCTCGGGTTCGAGCCCGCGCAGTCCGTGGTAATCGGCGACAAGAGCAGCGACATCGAGCTCGGCGAGCATCTGGGAGCGATCACCATGCTGCTGTCCGCGAACGGGCAAACGAGCGATGGCATCGCGGCCCACCCCGACCACGTGGTGGCGAGCCTGCTCGAGGCCGCGCGCATCACCGAGCAGCTCGGCGACGGCGCACGCGCGCCGCGGCGCAATCCCCTGACTGCCTGAAGGCGCCCATGTACGTAGTCACCGGCGGTGCTGGCTTCATCGGCTCGAACATCGTGGCACGGCTCGCCGCGGGCGGCGCCGACGTGGCCGTGGTGGACTGGCTGCGCGCCGATGGGCGCTGGCGCAACCTCGCCCGGCATGAGGTCGCCGACGTCATCGCCCCCGAAGCGCTGCCGGCGTGGCTGCAGCGCCACGCGCGTACCGTGGAAGCGGTGCTCCATATGGGAGCCAACAGCTCGACCACGGAAACGGACGTCGATCTGATCTTCCGCCAGAATACGCGCTGTACTCTCGATCTGCTGGAGTGGTGCGCACTCAACGGCAAGCGTCTGATCTACGCCTCCTCGGCGGCGACCTACGGCGACGGCGGCGCGGGCTTCGATGACGCCGCCGACGTGACGCACCTGGCGAAGCTGCGCCCCCTGAACGCCTACGGCTGGAGCAAGCACCTGGTCGACCGCCGTATCGCGCGTCTGCGCGAGCGTGGCGATGCGCTGCCGCCGCAATGCGTCGGCCTCAAGTTCTTCAATGTCTACGGGCCGAACGAATACCACAAGGGCACCATGCAGAGCGTGGTAGCGCGGAACTTCGCCGCCGTGCGTCGCGGGGAGCCGCTGCGGCTGTTCCGCAGCCACCGCTCGCAGTACCGCGATGGCGGCCAGCTGCGGGACTTCATCTATGTCAGGGATTGCGTCGAAGTCGTGCTGTGGGTGCTCGCCAACCCGCACGTCTCAGGACTGTTCAATGTCGGCTCGGGCGCGGCACGCACTTGGCTCGATCTGGCGCAGGCGCTGTTCGCGGCCTGCCAGCGCCCGGAGCACATCGAATTCATTGACATGCCACCGGAACTCATCGACAAATACCAGTACTTCACCGAGGCGCGCATCGAGCGATTGCGCGCCGCCGGCTACTCCAAGCCCTTCACGACCCTGGAAGCCGGCGTCGAGGACTATGTACGCAATTACCTGCTGCTTTCAGATCGCTATCGCTGAGCGCCGCCGGCAGCGACCGGCAGCGGCGCGTTCAGTGAGCGCCATGCCTCGAACACGGTCTCCACCGACACCTGATCTGCGCGGGTGGCGAGCGGCGGACCGCCGACCCCCACCACCGGTGAGCCCGAGGGACTGCGCGGCAACCAGTGGGCCGGGTTCTCGGCGCCGTACAGTACGACCAGCGGCAAGCTGGCGGCCGCTGCGGCGTGTGCCGGGCCGGTATCGACCGAAACCATGCTGTGCGCTGATTCGTACAGCGCGAACAACTGGCGCAGACCGTTGCCGACCACCGCCGCGTTGGTGAGGCGGGCAAGGGCGCGGATCTCCTCCAGCATGGGCACCTCTTCCACCGAGCCGCGCAGCAACAGCAGCGCCTTGGGGTGTTCTTCCTGAATCCGCTGCATCAGCGCCGCCCAGCGCTCGATTGGCCACCACTTGTCGTCCGTGTTGAGCCGCCGCCAGCGCTCCCGCCGCGGCCCCATGCTGCGGTGATTGCCCGGCTGGATCAGGATCAGCTCGCGCCCCGCCCAGCCCTGCCTCTGCAGCCACGCATCACGCTCGGCGCGTTCGCGGTCGATGAGGTGCAGTCGCGGTCCGTCAATGGCAGGCGCGGCCGGCAGCGGATAGTCCTCGGAACGCAGCGCCGGAGGCGTGCGGGACCCGAAGCGCACCAGGCGATCGACCAGGTGTTCCGGCGCCAGCAGCGGCTCGTCGCTGATGAACAGGCAGCGACGCGGATCAATGCCGCTTAGCCGCAGCATGCGGCGGATCCGCGGCAACTGTCGGTAATGGCGCTCGCAGACGTAGACCGGACCTGGCGCACTCGCACGCAACGCGCGCCGCACGCCCATCCAGGCCGGATCCAGCAGAAACGGCAGGTGACGGTGAAACGACCAGACGCCTTCGACGTCCGGGTTGCCGACGTACATCGCCGGTGTCCACGAACCCGTGCCGATGACCTGGCACGGCAGCCCATAGCGCTGGTGCAGCAGGTTAAGGAGCCGCGTCAGCATGACCATATCGCCCAGGCGGCAGAAGAAGAACACCGTGGGACGCAGGGGCGTAGCGGGCGATTTCAAGGTGATGGCTACCTCCGTGAAGGATTGGATGTTCTTCAGCACTCGCCGGAGGCGGCGCTGTGGCGCCGCCCGCTGCCCGCCGTCATGGTCTCCCAGGCCACGAACACCTCGTCAACAGAGAGCTGATCGACGCGTGTGGAGCGCGGCGGCCCGCCCAGCGCCACGACCGCAGAGCCGGTGGGACTGCGCGGAAGCCAGTCGCGCGGCGCTTCCGCGCCGTACAACACCAGCAGTGGCAAGCCACAGGCGGCGGCCGCGTGGGCCGGCCCGGTGTCGATCGAGATCATGCTGTGGCTCACGCTGCACAGGGCAACTAATCGCTGCATCGGCAACTGCGCGGTCACCACATGCGCGCAGTCGGCAGTACGCCGGATCTCATCGAGCATCGGCATCTCCGGCGGCGCCCCGCACAGTACCAGCAGTGCCTCGGGCATGGCGGCGGCGAGCCGCCGCAGCAGCGCCGCCCAGTTCTCCACCGGCCACGCCTTGTCATCGGCGTTGCCCTTTGCCCAGCGCTCCCGGCTGCGGCTCATGGTGCGGAAGTTGCCGGGCTGAATCAGAACCAGCTTGCGACCGGACCACCCCTTTTCGTTGAGCCATGCGACGAACTGCGTGCGCCCATCTGCAGCGACGGTCAGTCGCGGTGCCGGAAGGCTCTGCAGCGGTAGCGGCGGGTATTGTGCGGCGCTGACCGTTGCCGGGGTGAGTTGCGCGAAGCGCGCCAGGCGGTCTACCCAGTGACCCTCTGCGCCCGCGAGGTCCTGCGTGATGAAGACGCAGCGCGCCGGGTTGATACCCCCCAGCCTCAGCAGCCTGCGAATGCGTCGCACCTGACGCGGCTGGTACTCGCACACGTAGATCGGACCGGGATCGCAGCGGCGCAGCGCCCACAATCCTCGCCACGAAACAGGGCTTAGCGCGATGGGGAAGTGCCGTGGCAGCGACCACACGTGCTCGACGTCCGGGTGTCTATCCAGCAGCGGCTTGCTCCAGGGGCCTGCGGCGAGCACCAGGCAGGGCCTGCCGAAGCGCTGATGCAGCAGCTGCAGTAGCGTCGTCAGCATCACCATGTCGCCGAGGCGACCGAAGCGGATAACCACAGGCTGCACAGCGCGCGCACCGGCGGTCCTCGCCGGCCGACCATCCCGTACCTCAGCCGCTGCCACCGCTGGGTTGCGACTCGAATCGAACGTCATGCCATGTGCCGCCGCGGGCGTCAGCAAGGCTTTGGTCACGTTCGAAAATGTCACAGGTTGATGCCGGGACCCAGGATTTGCCGAGGCTTGAGGGTCGAAAGTCTAACGAATCGCACCGGTGGCCGGAAGAACACGACTGCGGACTCCGCTGCAGCCGCCGACTTAGGCGTGCTTGCCAGCCCGAACACGGTCAGGGGGCAGTCTCTTGAGCTGTGTGCGGCTCTCGGCCTCAGCACTGACCGTCGGCGGGCGCGCGCTCACTCGAGTACCGGCTGAGACTCTTTGCGACAGTCACAAAATCTGAGGGAATCAAAAAAACGGTCGTGCTGTTATTTTCCGCGCCTACCTCTGCGACCATCTGCATAACGCCGCAGCTGCACTGCGACCGGGTTGCTCGCCGTCTGCTCGGCAGCAGCTGCGAGTTTCTTGCCAGGACGGGCATGAAGAGTTGAGCGGGAGATCTTCGGTCAGCGCGGGGGCTCCCAGTCACATTCGCGGATACCGTAGTTCTGGCCCGATCGCACCCCGGACCATATTGGCCAGATCGAGGTCGAATCGGCGCAGATATCCGCCTCGGCTCAAGATCTCCGGGGGCGCGGGCGTGCGCTGGCGCGAGCTTGAGATTTCTAGGGCTTTGGCGTTGCTGCGGGAAAACCGCTGTTTTACATAAACGTACTGCTGCACTGCGATGGCGGTAGCGGCATAAATCCCTCAGAATGGCCCCCAGGGGAATGTCCCTAAACAAAGCGTCCACAAGACACAGGTATGACGTGTCGCCGCGGAGAGCAAGAATAATGAGTGACCACTGGTTAGCGTCCGTTTACCGGGCGATCTTCCTCATCCTCGGTGCCACCGCCTTAGGCACGGCGTGCGCGGAGGTTCCGATTCCACCGGCAATCTTCCTCTTCGACATCACTCAGGGCGGAACGGTGGTCTCCGGGTGCACGCCACACGGGGGCGCCGCCAATGGCGGCACCTGCGGCTCGGAGTCAAGCGGCCCCGGCTATGCGGCTACTTCCGGCGGGATCGGCACGCAGAGCTACCTGCCGGTGACCCCGGGCGGCACTTTGCTGAGCACCGGCACGGCGGTCGATGCGGTCAGCACCTGGAACTCCGGCTCCGGCATACGCTCGAGCGCCCTGCTGTCGTACTCCTTCGAGGCAAGCGGTCCGAGCAACGTCGGCTTCATCCCGATCGACGTGATCAGCACCGGCCTGTTGTCTGCGGTAGGCAATTCAACGGCGACCGTCTCGCTGATCATCAGCGACCAGGGAACCGATGCCAATATTCCGCCCGGGATTGCTGACCCCGATCCGGAAGGCCCGCTGCTTAACCTGCTCGCGTACTGCACCCACGGCACCTGCGTCAGCGACTGGAACACACCGAATAACCAGCTGACGAGCCTGCTGTGCGTCGTCAACGGCGACAACTATACGGTCACGATCTCGGCGATCACCACGGCCGGCAAGGGAAATCTCGGCCCGACGGACACCGCCTCGGCCTTGATCGACCCGGTCATCAAGCTCGACCCGCCCTATCCCATGACCTGTCCGGTGCCGGCAGATCCAAGCCAGATCCAGATTAATACGAGTGCCGGCACGTCCACGGGTATCTCGGTGCCGGAGCCCTCGGGCCTGAGCCTTGCGGCGCTTGGTGCGCTGGGCCTGTGTCTTTTCAGCCGGCGCCGTGCCACGCTGGCCGCGGGCCACTGATTAAACCGCCCGCCCCTGCCGCCGTGCCCTACGGCGGCAGGCCCGCCTTCGCAAGCAACGCGGCGTAGCGCGGATCGCTCTTGATCTTCTTGAACAGCGGGTCGCTCTTGATGCTGGTGACTGTCGCGTCGCGCTCATCCAAGGCCCGCTGCAGCCAGGTGAATGCCGGATCCACCTCACCGCGATAGCCGTAGACCGTGGCCACGACGTAGGGCGATTCCTTCTGGAACTTGGTGGTGAGTTCGCTGAGCGCCGCATCGGATTCGGCACGCCGGTGCATGGCGGAGTACACCAGTGCCAGTCCTTCGAGCTTCCACATCTCATCGGTCTCGTTCTTCATCTCCGCCAGCGCCGCGTCCAGCTTGCCCTGCCACAGCAGTACGAGACCGAGGCCGTTGTGCGTGTACGCCGCGGCCGGGCGCAGCTGAATCGACTTGCGGAATGCCTGCTCGGCTTCCGGCAGCCGACCATCGGCAAAATAGGCGACCCCGAGGTTGCTGTAGGAGGAGGCACGCAGCGGGTCGCGCTCCAGCGCGCCCAGGAACATCTTGACGCTCTGCTCGACGCGCCCGAGGACCAGATAGAGGCTGCCCGCCGCGTGCAGGACGTCGGCGCTACCGGGTTCGAGTGTCAGCGCCTGGCTGATCTCCTGATCGGCCGCCTTCCAGTCCCAGTCGTCGTTCATGTGCAGATAGCCGAGCGCGACGTGGGCACGGGCGCTCTTCGGGTTCAGTTCGAGCGCCGTGCGCGCCGCGTCGCGCGCCTTGGGTAGCGCCTGCTCGGCCCCCATGAAGCCGCGCGCCGCCATGTCCCCGTATACGATCGAGAGTTCCGTCCACAGCGGCTCGTAGCGTTTATCGAGCTTCAGCGCCCGCTCGAGGTAGTCGATGGACTGAGTGAACCCTTCTTTGGTGTGCAGCCCGGCGAAAAACCGGCCTTGCAGATAGAGGTTATAGGCGTCCAAATTGGCGGGTGCGGCGCGCTCGGGAAGGGCCCCGCCGAGAAGCTTCACTTTCAGCGCCTGCACCACCGATCCGGCAATCTGATCCTGCAGCTTGAAGATGTCATCCAGCTTGCGATCGTAGGTCTCGGACCACAGGTGATAGCCGCTGTCCGCGCGGATGAGCTGTGTGGTGATCCTGACCTGATCGCCCGACTTGCGTACGCTGCCCTCCAGAACGTGCGCCACGTGCAGGTCCTTGGCGATTGTCGTCATGTCCTCGGGTTTGTCCTTGAAGGCAAACGAGGAGGTGCGCGCCGCCACCCGCAGTTCCGGGATCTTGGCGAGCAGGTTGAGCAGCTCCTCCGCGATGCCATCGGCCAGATATTGCTGATCCTTCGCCTGGCTCATGTCGAGGAAGGGCAGCACGGCAATCGAGCGCTGCGGCACCGGCGCCCCGGCGACCGGCTGTGCATCGCGGCTGACGCGCGCCTCCTCACTGATCGGATCGGTGATGTGCTTACCGAGCCAGAAGTGGTACAGCAGGGAGTACGCCACCATCACCCCGGCGACCGAGGCAATCGCCCGGTTCAGCCGGCGGTTTCTCCGGTGTAGCAGCGAGCGGCTGGCGTGCAGCGCGTCAGGCTCCAGGCCCGGGGCGGGTGTGGCATAGATCCACGCTGCCAGCACCGCGACCGGGAACCCCATGGCCATCAGTATGATGACGAGGCGATTGATCCACTCCGGGACCCCGAGCATGTGGAACACCACGTGCACGGGTTCGAGAATCACCCAGCAAACTCCCACGTACAGCAAGGCCACGCGGCTGACGTGGTGCTCCTTAACCTTGTGCAGCAGGTGCTGGTGAATCTTGTGGATCGGTGGCGCTGGTGAGGCGGCGCTCGTGCCCTGCGGTTCAGTCGGGGACGGCGCGGAGCCTTCTTTAGGCGCCTCGCGCGGTGGCTCCTGATTGCTCCCGACCGTCATCGTTCTCCCCTGAGGGTGGATCGTCCGCCCGACCGCTGCGGCTGTGCCCGGCTCTTCTTGCGACCGCGGCGAAGTGTAGCGCACCGTCGGCGCCCATCGCTGTCCTAGCCGGTGCGAACGCGGCGCAAGGGGGCTCGCGTAGCAGCGCCGCGAATGCTCGGCGGCGAAATGGCGTCCGTAAACCCCGGGTTATGGGCTCTGCGGGCGTTCGACTTCTTTCGGTGGCACAGGCTTGTTTTCTGGCGTATCGACCGCCTTTATCAAGTCCTCAATGCGACGTACATTGGCGAAACGATCAGTTATCAGCAGTGCATTTTCCGGCAGCACCGCCGCCAGATGCCCGTATTGAGCGATCATCGGTCTGAGAATGGGCACCAGTTGCGCCGCCGATGCGTACTTGAGTCGGATTATCTGCGTTACCTGCTGGGACGCGGGAACCGTATCTTTGGACGTGATTGTCGGAATAATCTGCTGTCGCACGTTCACATCGGGAACAATCTCTATCAGCCCCGAATTTTCCACGGCGGCAAACCCGTAGACCTCCAACACCGCGAGGAACTGCGGGTAAGTGAGCTGTGAGGGCTCTTGACCCACAAGCAAGACGTCTGCGTGCACGCGCGGATCGAGCACAAATTTCTTGCCGGTCTTCTTGGCAACTAAAGCGACCAGGCTTTCAATCGGCACACCGACGCGATTGGTGCTTGTCGATTGGCCTCCGCTCGAGGGTGTCTGAGCGCTAACGAGCCCCGCGGGCCGGGCCGTCGAGTCAAGTTAAGTCGTAATTTCAATAGCTTAGACAAGTGGCGAGTCACCATTGGCACGACGGTGCAGAACTGAGATGAACCGACTCGCGCAACTCTCTCGTGCTTCGGCTGGCGAGATCCTTCGTCCGTCAGAAACGTGCCACGGAGGTCGATTTCGGGCGACGCCGACCGTCGTAACATTCATGTAACTGAGGAAGGCGTCATGAACCCGAACAAGATCGTTTCGCAAGAGGAATGGCTGCGCGCACGCAAGACTTTGCTCGAGAAGGAAAAGGTGCACATGCGCGCGGGAGACAAGCTCGCGGCCGAGCGGCGAGGACTTCCTTGGCTCAAGATCGAGAAGAGTTACACTTTCGAAACTGAGCAGGGCCGCAAGACGCTCGCAGACCTCTTCAACGGCCGCGGCCAGCTCATCGTGCATCATCTGATGTACGGGTCGGAGTGGAATGCCGCCTGTCCCGGCTGCTCCTTTCAGGCCGAGCACATCGACGGACCGGCTCAGCACTTGCCCTATCACAACGTGACAATCGTAGCGGTTTCGCGCGCGCCGCTTCCAAAGATACTCGCCTACAAGAAGCGCATGGGCTGGCACTTCGAGTGGTTGTCGTCCTTCGGTAGCGATTTCAACTACGACTTCCGCGTCTCGTTCAAGAAGGAGCAGATCGACCAGCGCCGGATCGACTATAACTTCGGTACGATCACGACGGACGGTCGATACATAAGCGAGGAGCTTCCAGGTCTGAGCGTTTTCTTGAAGGACGAAGGCGGTAATGTCTTACTCACATACTCCACGTATGCCCGCGGACTCGATATGCTGCTGGGCACGCATCATTACTTAGACCTCACACCGGAGGGACGCAACGAGGCGTGTTATCCCGGGTGGCCACGCCGTCACGACGAATACGCAGCCTCGTCGACGAGTGACGCTCAGTGATCCCGGATCAGGAACCCTCTAGGGTCGAGCCGCTGCGCGTCGCGCTGCCTCAATCGTGGCGATGTCGATCTTTCTCATTTTCATCATCGCCTCGAAAGCGCGCTTCGCGGCCGCACGATTGGAATCGGTGGTTGCCTGCAGCAGTACACGCGGGGTGATCTGCCAGGACAGGCCCCATTTGTCCTTGCACCACCCACAGGCGCTCTCGACACCGCCGTTGCCGACGATGGCATTCCAGTAGCGGTCGGTCTCGGCCTGGTCCTCGGTGATGATCTGAAACGAGAAGGCTTCACTATGCTTGAAAGCTGGGCCGCCATTCAGGCCGAGGCAGCTCACGCCCAATACCGTAAACTCTACGGTCAGCGCCTGTCCTTCTTTGCCAGGCGGCGAATCGGCAGGAGTACCGTGGACGGCTGTCACGGCGCTGTCCGGAAAAGTCTGCGCGTAAAACCTGGCGGCCTCTTCCGCTGTGCCGTCATACCAAAGGCAAATCACGTTCTTGGCCATCTTCCGTCTCCGTTAACTTGTCATTCGGGGATTCAACTGAGTAAAGACGAAACAGCAACGCGGAAATCGACAGCGCCTTAGGAAACCTGCATCCGGCGCTGGCGCCATATGCGGATATCGAGGCCCGCGGATCGGAGCATTGTCAACCGCCTCGCCCGAATCTAGAACAAGCCGCCCTGACAGCGACGTCTGCATAGCCTCGGTCGCGATTACGTTGCGCTACGTGCTCCTGGCCGCCGATCCGCGGTGCGAGGCAGTCGCCCAACTCAACGACAAGCCGCTTGCGCTTACGATGCGCCAACCACGCGGCGCTTGCAGTGCGGCGCGGTATCAATTTGATCTGCTGGATGCGAAGGGAAGGACTCGCACCCTCGACCCCGGCACCATCAGTCCACAACTTTCGAGCTCGACGGCTGCCGCCCCTCGGCACGGCTTACCGGCTATTGACGCTAAACCGACCGGTCGGTATGTTGGGTGGATGCGGGAGAGGGATCAGCCGAAGCGGCCCAGAGGGGGCGCTCGCGAGAAGCTGCTGGAGGCATCGTTCGTGCTCATCCGGAAGAACGGCTATTCGGCGACCTCGGTTGACGAACTCTGCGCGGAGGCTGGAGTCACCAAGGGCGCATTCTTCCATCACTTCAAGAGTAAAGACGCGCTCGCCGTGGCCGCGGCGGATCGCTGGTCGGAGGTCTCAAAGACCCTCTTTCGGACAGCGCCTTACCATAAGCACCGCGACCCCTTAGATCGATTCCTCGGCTATCTCGACTTCCGCAAGGCGCTCGCCAAAGGGGAAGTTGCTGAGTTCAGCTGTCTCGCCGGCACGATGGTACAAGAGGTATATCGAACCCATGCCAAGATACGCGAGGCGTGCGCAGCGACCTTCAGCGACCACGTTGCACCGTTGGAGGCCACCATCGCCGAGGCGATGAAGCTTTACGGCGTGCGTGAAAAATGGTCGGCGCAGAGCTTGGCGCTCCACGCCCAGGCGGTTCTACAGGGTGCTTTCATCCTCGCGAAGGCCAAAGGCGGACCTGACGTCGCTGCGGCGAGCATTGATCATCTGCGCCGCTACGTCGAATTGTTGTTCAAGGGCGGCACCGGCAGGAAGCGACGTCTTACTGGGCCGCACGCTGGGGATACATCGCTCAATCCTCGGCAACCTCGCTCGCGTCCGCGAGCTCACTGCAGGGGAGATAGATCATGAGAAAGACAGCGATATCGCGGCGGACACTGTTCGGGGAGGGTGCCTGCGCGCTGGCTGCAGCGGCGATCATTCCGGAAATTGCCAGCGCCCACGCAGAGACAGAACTGAGTCCGAAAAACGAAGCGACCGTCCGAAAATACTATACCGCGTGGGAGAGAAAAGACTGGCGCCCGATCGACATCCTGCTGACCGACGACTTCACATTTACAAGCCCAGTCGACGACCACATCAGTAAGAGCGCCTTCAAGGCAGGATGCTGGGACACACAGAACGCTTTGATCGAACGGCTTGACCTGAAGCGGGTGATTGGAAGCGGCAATGAGGCCTTTGTGATGTACGTCGGTCACACCACAAACGGTAAGACGTTCCGGAACGTGGAGTACTTGCGGCTCAGAGATGAACAGGTGGAGTCCGTAGAATGTTACTTCGGTGCGCAAAACAACTTTCCATCTGCGGTGAGCAGGCGGAAGTAACGCTACGGCGATCCATCGCTTTTTAAGCTAGAAGAATCGCGCCTAATGATCCGTAGTCGCTGGCGCGCAATGAGTTGTTCCTTGAATGCGTGCTGAGGTGCTCCCTGACAGGCGCTTATCTAACGTCTAAGTCGTTACAGGCCGTGCCTGGATGTATCCGGTGTAGGTTCGGATTCGGCGCGCTCTTCTACTGGCCCGGTCTGCCGGCTCAAGCTAAGCGCGCAGTTGATCAGACCGACGTGGCTGTAGGCTTGCGGAAAATTGCCCAGCATCCGGCCACTTCGAGGATCGAACTCCTCGGCGAGCAGGCCGACGTCATTACAATGTGACACGAGGCGATCGAACAGCTTGCGCGCCTCGGCATAGCGTCCCTGCAGAATGTAGTTCTCGACTAGCCAAAAGCTGCACGCGAGGAAGGCACCTTCACCCGACGGGAGGCCGTCCCCGGAATTGTCCGTTTCGTATCGCAGCACGAATTCCGCGTCGATCAGTAGTTTCTCTTCGATCGCCCGGAGCGTGCCGCGGATGCGTGGATCATCTGGCGGCAGAAAACCGACGAGCGGTATCAGAAGCAAACTCGCATCGAGCCGCTTCGATCCGTAGGCCTGCACGAAGCTGCCCAGTTCGCCATCGAAACCGCGCTGGCACACTTCGGCATGAATCTCGTCGGCAATGGCGCGCCACCGGTCCGCGGAGTCGTTGTACGCCCGTACTTCCATCTCGTTCGCTGCACGGTCGAAGGCCACCCAGGCCATCACCTTCGAATGCACGAAATGCTGCCGCCCTCCTCGCACTTCCCAGATGCCTTCGTCAGGCTCGTGCCAAGCCGTCGCAAGGTACGCCAGCGCGATCGGCCGCAAGGTCCGGCTTCGCTCGGATGGCTCCATCCCCGCCTTGAGCGCCTGGAACATCGCATCGACAATTTCGCCGAACACATCGAGCTGCAGCTGTTGAGACGCCCCGTTGCCGATGCGCACAGGCGCAGAACCCTCGTACCCGGGCAGCCACGGCACGATCTGTTCAGGCAGCCACCGCTCCCCGCCGACTCCGTACAGGATCTGGATTTGATCTGGCCTGCCCGCCACGGCGCGAGTGAGCCAATCTCGCCATGCGCGCGCCTCGTCATAGTATCCGAGCTGCATGAAGGCCATCAGCGTGAACGTCGCATCCCGCAACCAGCAAAAGCGATAGTCCCAGTTCCTCACGCCGCCGAGGCATTCCGGGAGCGAAGTGGTGACGGCGGCGACGATCCCGCCGGTGGGGTGATAGGTCAAAGCCTTCAAAGTGATCAGGGATCGTTTCACCGTTTCTGTCCACGGCCCCACGTCCGGACACCGATCGCTCCAGTCGCGCCAGAACGCTTCGGTACGCTCCAGCGTACCCATGGCATCGATCGGCGCCGGCATCTCCTCGAATGAGGATCCGTACGAAAGCACGAATGGGACGCACTCGTCGGTGCCTACGCTGAACTCGCCAATGGTCTTGAGATCTTCGCCGAAGAGTGCGGCTGGGGTACGCAAGACCAGTCGCTCCGGACCGGCGATGGCGCTCAGTGAGCCGTCGGGCTGCCGATTGACCCATGGCACGCTGGCGCCGTAGTCGAAGCGCACGACGAGCTCAGTGCGGAAGGTCACGCTGCCGGAAAGGCCAAGGACCACCCGCACCAGATTGGAGCCGACAATCGGCATGAAGTCGATGACCGACGCGCGACCCGTCGCGGTCTGGAATTCTGTTTCAAGGACGAGCGTACCCGGCCGGTAGCGGCGCGCCACGGCCACGGACGGTTCCTTGGGCGCAAGTAGCCAGCGGCCGTGTTCGGCGCTACCAAGCAGGGCTGCAAAACAGGCGGCCGAATCGAAGCGCGGCCAGCACAGCCAGTCGATCGACCCGTCGCGCCCCACGAGCGCAGCGCTCTTGCAGTCGCCGATCAGGGCGTAGTCTTCGATTCGCAATGCCACAGATACACCAGCATGTCCAATGCCGGACACCAGACCCGAGTGCCGGGCTCTGGATCGTACCAGCCGCCGGGTGGAGTGGCGCGCTCGTTTCCCGCGACCCCCAGCGGCCCAGCTCGTACTGGCGAAGTACCGCGATCCCCCGCAGGATCAGGATCGGATCCACCATGCGCCGCGCAGCTGGCTCGGCCTGGGCCGCGTCCGCGCATTCTGGACGTAGCCAAGACCTCCGCGCAGCGACATTCTTTCTTTGGCGGTTGACTGGGTGTCCACTTCCCAACGACAGCCTCAGGGACTTTTGGTGCGAACAAGTGCACAGAGTGTTGCATTAAGGAGAAAGAGACCGACCGCCTCGACCTCCGCCTTCGAGGCGCCCTGCGTCCAAAGCGCCGTAACGCCATTTGACAGCGCCAACAATGATCGGCGGGCGAATGGCACGTCCGTGACGAGGCGTCCCTCATTCGCCAATCGGATCAGGCGGGCGTCGGTTCTTTCCATGGCGGCGTCCAAGATCCGCGGGTTATCACCGACTCGCTGCACCATCAGTCGAAACAGTTGCGGGCGCTCCAAGGCGAACCCGATGAAATCTTGCCATCCCGATACCAGGTCGGCCTGGGCATCGGCTGTATCGGCAACGGCTTGCTTTCGCTTTAGAAACGCCGTTACGCCCTTGGCCACCAGCGCATCGAGTAGACCGTTCTTGTCACCGTAGTGATGGTAGAGCGTCGGCGCCCCCACTTTTGCCGCATCGCAGACTGCGCGGGTCGTTACCGCGTCTGGCCCTCCTCGCTCGAGCAATGACTCAGCCGCGCGCAGGAGGGCATCCTCGGTCTTCAGCTTCGAGCCAATCCTCATCGGCCACCCATTTTATATAGCATCGCTATATACATCTATGTAGCGCTGTTATACAGTGTCTATGAATTAAGCGAAACAGTAAATGATCGTTGGAGATCCCCCGTCATGAACGCAGATCTGGTTCTTGTCACCGGCGCCTCAGGCTACGTCGCCGGCCACTGCATACTGCGGCTGCTGCAGGACGGTTATCGCGTGCGAGGCACCCTACGCTCCTTGCAGCGAGCAGGCGAGGTGCGGCAGTGGATAGCTAAAGCTCGAGGGAGTATTGATCCCGGCGACGCCCTGTCGTTTGCTGAAGCGGAACTAACTGAACCGAAAAGCTGGGATGCCGCAATGGAAGCTGTCCGCTACGTGCTTCACGTCGCTTCGCCTATCCCGTCCATTATGCCTAAGAACCCCGACGATCTGATCGTGCCGGCGCGCGAGGGAACGCTCAATGTCATGCGAGCCGCTGCGCGCGCCGCGGTGCAGCGCGTGGTTCAGACCTCTTCCGCAGCCGCAATTTTCTACGGTCGCGACGATCCGAACTCACACCTCTTCACCGAGGCGGATTGGACCGATCCGGATCACCAAGACAACGTACCCTATACCCGCAGCAAGACCATTGCAGAGAGGGCTGCCTGGGCGGAACTGACCAAGCTACCTCGGCCTTTGGAATGGGTTGCAGTCAATCCTGGCTTGGTCCTGGGGCCGGTCTTGGACAAAGATGCCAGCGCATCGGTTCTGATCATCGCGAAACTCTTAAAGGGCGAGTTGCCAGGCTTGCCGCGCTTTGGCTACGGCGTTGTGGATGTACGCGACCTCGCGGACTTGGAGGTTCGCGCTATGACGGCGCCCCAGGTGGCCGGACAACGCTACATCGGGTCCGGCCCCTTCATCTCTATGAGCGAGATCGCAAATGTTCTGAAGGAGCGTTTGGGCGATAAGGCGCGGAAAGTTCCTACCCGCAAACTGCCCGACTGGGTCGTCCGGTTCGTGGGGCTCTTCGATAATGAGGTCCGCGGCCAATTGTTCGAGCTCGGCAAGGTACGGCGACTGTCTAGCGCAAAGGCGCAAAGAGATCTTGACTGGTCATCTCGACCGTGGGAAGACACGATCGTGGACACAGCGATCAGCCTCGAGGCCGTAGGCGCGTTGAATTGAACCTGGACAATTCTAAGACTTGCGGTCGTTGGTAGGCTGTTCGTCGTGCATCTTGGCATTCGCTTATAAGCGCAATCAAAAACACCTAGATTTCTTGATCGAGAACGGAGAAGTTCGAGTTTCTGCGCTTACGGCGAGTCGGCAGTTGAGTGGCAGATCGCTCACTCATACGCTGATTGAATTGGCGGAAAAGGGAGGAACTCGAACTCTCGACCTCGGCATATGAGAGCCGCCCGGAAAAAACTCAGTTCTTCGTCCACCAAGATCGTTGTCGCGACGTACATCACGGCAGCTCTGTCGCCGTTGGCGTCTTAATAAGATCGCCATCGCAACACAGAGCATCACATGAACGATACGCCGCGGTACTGGTTCGGACCGAAGCCCTGGTGGGGTTCTAGAAAACCACTGAATCGGCAAGGTTGGGTGGCATATTCGGTCTGGTTGGCAGTGTGGCTAGCCGCCGCCCCTTTCATACGCTCGATGCAACATCCTTTTGAGACCCTTGCCTTTTTCTTCGGGATGCTTGCGGCGTTTTATGGAATGTGCAAGTGGAAGGGTGAGCCTTGAAGCTGACGTTGCGGCGGCGACCCGAGTAGCTGGGCGTCGAAGAACATCCCGCGACAGGCAGCGCTTGTGCCGCCCTCGTCGGGGCAATGGCATCGAAGCCCAATTTTGGCGGGATGGCCTATCGCCTTTCGATCCAGCAAGGCGTCTCGATGGGGCGCCGACGCGATATCGAAGCGGAGGCGCGGAGCGCGACGACTTGGTGACCTCTGTCAACGTTGGCGGCGCAACGACCTACATCGCAAGCGGACAGATCGAGGTGCCGCCGTTTGCGCTTGTGTCGTAAGCCGCCGAGGACGCTGAGAGCAATGCAACAGACGACTGGGAACGTCCCGTGAGCTTGGTCATCCGCGCCCAAGATTGGCAAGACCGGGCGTTGGTGGCGAAGAGCCCATTAGTCAGGTATCTCCACTATGGCTCGCTGAAAAAATCCGCCAGTTCTTTCGCTGTCACAACTGGCTGCTCCTCTGGAAAGAAATGGGAACTATTTTCGATTTTTGACGATGCGCGCGTGCTTTGCCTTTGGCGCAAGCGAGGCCTTTAGCCACTCATATCCCACGGACCCAAGGCCAAGAACAGGCATCTCGATTTTCGGAAATTGTTTTACGTCGAGAGCATCCTGGGGAATCGCTTGGAACCAAGCATCGTTGGCGCGGACCGAGTATTCGGAGACATAGACTCTTCGATCGAATTCATCGATGGACGACGAGTCTTTGGTCAGATAGTCCAGGCAAAAATTGATGTATATGGCAACTCGACCCTCGAGAAGACGCTCTGGAAGCCCTTTGACCTGCTGGAATGCAAACCACCAGACGTAGCCGGGGTGCCGATCGTCGATTTTAGTGCCGAATTTTCCGGCCGCCGGCAGCAGTGGGATTTGCATCCACGTCTCGTCTGCCGGGAATCGGGCGACACTTAATCAATGAAGGGCATTAGTGGTATCCCATCTCGCTGCTAACCTTGCCGCGGAACACCCAGTACGACCAGCCCGTGTACATGAAGATGATCGGCAGCAGAAACAGTGTTCCGATGAGCAGGAATGCCTGCGACTGCGGTGCGGCGGCCGCCTCCCACAGCGTGATCGTAGGGGGCACGACGTAGGGGTACAGGCTGATCGCCAAGCCGAGATAGCACATCGCGAACAGGCCCATCGCCGCGACGAACGGCGCGACCTCGCGCCCGCGCGCAAGAGACCGCCAAAGCCACCAGGCGATCGCCACGGTTGCGATCGGCACGGGGACCAGCAACGCTATATCGGGCCAGGAAAACCAGCGCGCCGCGATACCGGCGTTCATCAAGGGCGTCCACACACTCATCATGCCGATGAACGCGAGCGTGCCGACGAGTCCGAGGCGGGCTGTGCCACGTGCCCAGTCCTGCAATGCGCCCTCGGTCTTCATCACCAGCCAGGTGGCTCCGAGCAACAGGTAGCCGAAGACCAGCCCCACGCCCACCGCTAACACAAAAGGATCCACCCAGTCCCAGCTGCTCCCGGCAAACTGTCGTCCGTTGACTTCGAATCCCCTGACGAACTTTCCGAGTACGCAACCTTGGGCGAACGTTGCGACGAGCGAGCCGCCGAAATAGGCACGGCCCCAGCGCTTGCTGGTGGTGCGCGCACCGGGGCGGAACTCGAACGCGACGCCACGGAAAATCAAACCCAGCACCATCGCGACGATGGGGAAGTAAAGCGCCGGAATGATGACCGCAAAGGCGAGCGGGAAAGCCGCGAACAACGCCAGAGCGCCGAACACCAACCAGGTTTCGTTGCCGTCCCAGATTGGCGCAACCGAGGCCATCATCAGATCACGCGCGCGCTCGTCCGGCGCGAAGGGAAACAGGATTCCGATGCCGAGGTCGAAACCATCGAGCAATACGTACATGAACACGCCGAACGCGAGGAGGATCGTCCACACGGGCACGAGATCGAGGCTCATGTCTAACTCCTCAGATGTCGGGTCCGGTGGCTGCAGAGAGCGGGCGCGCCGGGCGCTCGTCGAGCCGCAGTTCGTGGCCCTCGGTCTGTTCCGGCAGCCCCAGCCGCACCAGTCGCACCAAATAGTAGGCGCCGGCACCAAAGATAACGATGTATACCGCGATGTAGGTGAGCAGTGACGCGAGCACATTGCCGCCGGTGAGCGTCGGACTCACCGCGTCGGTCGTGCGCAGAAGTCCGTACACCACATACGGCTGGCGGCCGACTTCGGTGGTGATCCAGCCTGCGGTGACGGCTACGTAGCCCGCCGGAATCGCCCAGGTCGCCGCGCGCAGGAACATCGGGGTGACGAAGAGCCGCTTGCGCCAGGCGAGCCACCACGCCCAAACCGTGAGTGCGAACATGATCGCCCACATGGCCACCATCACGCGGAAGCCGAAGAACACCGGCGTCACCGGTGGGCGATCGGTTGGCGGGAAGTCCTTAAGTCCCCGTACCACCCCATCCCAACTGTGGGTGAGGTAGAGACTCCCGAGTTTGGGGATAGACAGCTCGGCGTGATTACGCGCGGCAGCCTGGTCAGGTAACGCCAGCAGCACGGCTGGCGCTCCCGCGCCCGTCTCCCACAGGCCTTCTATTGCCGCGAGCTTCTGCGGCTGATGTGCCAATGTGTTGCGCCCGTGCGCGTCGCCGATCAACGCCTGCGTCGGCACCAGCACCGAGGCGAGAATCACGCCCATGGCCATCATCACCTTCGCTTCGTCGCTGTGACGGCCGTGGCGCAGGTACCAGGCAGCGACACCAAGCACCGTGAACGCAGTCGTGAGGTACACCGCGGTCACTGTGTGCAGCAACCGATACGGGAACGACGGATTGAAGATGACCGCCCGCCAATCGGTCGGGACGAAACGGCCGTCGACCACCGCAAAGCCGGCAGGTGTCTGCATCCAACTGTTGGCCGCCAGGATCCAGAACGCGCTGAACAGCGTTCCGATCGCCACCATCAGCGCCGCGGCGAAGTGCGCCCACGGCGGCACGAGCTTGCGTCCGAATAGCAGCACGCCGAGAAACCCGGCCTCGACGAAAAACGCCATGAGTGCCTCGTAGGCCATGAGCGGGGCGACGACGCTTGAAGTCGCGTCGGTATAACGGCTCCAATTGCTGCCGATCTGGAAGGGTATGACGATCCCGGACGTCACCCCCATACCGAACGCCACGGCAAAGATCCTGGTCCAGAAGGTTGAAATGCGCAGATAAAGCGCTTTTCTGCCTGGCTGCCTGGCAGCCTGGCGCAGGCCCTCCAGGATCACGATGTAGGAAGCAAGTCCGATCGTGAAGGCGGGCAGTACGAAGTGCAGTGCGATGACAAACCCGAATTGGATGCGGGAAAGCAGAGCAGGATCTAGTTGCACGATTCTTCTCCGCCGGTTTCTCCCGCAGAGCCACGATCATTTGTGCTTGTACGTGCTCGACAGGAGCCCGAAGGTTGCGGGAATAGCACTCGCAAAGTGACTTCAAGGGCGGGCGGCGCACGAACGCGACGCACGAGTACACGGTTTGCCGCGCAAGACGCGGTTCGTTGGCATCTGGCGAACCCGGCTGTACGTGCAACTTCTCCCCTCACGGTCGTGCGTCGACAGTCAATCGGCAGACCTCAGTCGTAGAATGCAGGGATCAGCTTAAGCTTGTCGGTTTGCTTTTTGTCATGATTGATTAAGAGCCTCGCCTTGTACTTGGAGATCAGCTGCCTGACTTTTTCCATCGACGCGATTGATTCTGACTTACTGGTATTGAGCGATGGAACAATGTCCTTTTCGAAATTCTCTTCCAAATGAACGACGTCGCCCGACAGGATGATGAAGCCGGAATTCTTGAGATGGACCAGTAGCGACTGGTGGCCGGGGGTGTGCCCTGGCGTGGAAACCAAAGTGACGCTCCCGTCGCCGAATACATCGGTGTCACCGTCAATGAGCTGAAGATTCTTCGGGGTGCCCAAGAGCTTACGCGCCAGCGCCATCAATTGATTTACGTTGTCGTTCGACCCATTGGGGGAGTGTATCCAGCTGTACTCAGCTTGCTGCATCAGAATCGTGGAGTCAGGGAACAAGCTCATGTTACCTATGTGGTCTCCATGCGTGTGCGATATTGCAACACGACCGATGTCGCCGGGCTTCACGCCGATTCCGGCGAGTTGATCTGTCAGCGACCTGTCGAGGTGATAGACGATCAATTTGGGTAAAGTGGACCAGCCTCGGGGGTCGTTGAGCGTGGATTCCGGGACACCGGTATCCCAAAGCAGCCATTCGCTTCCGTGCTTTATAAGCCAGCAAGTAGACGAGAACTCGATAGTGCGTCCGACGTTTTCGCCCGGCGTCCATACCGACTCGTCGTTTGCGACGGAGTGACCACAATCCAACCTGTAAAGCCTGTTGGCGACACCTGCGTTGATGGGATCCGGTAGTTTCGAGCTTGCGTTCGCATCTATCGTACCTTCCATCACGAGCATGAGGGCAAGCGTGACAAATGATACCGCCACTCCTGCTTGTCTCAACATGGCATTACTCCTGGGGAAACGCAGCGCTTATTGCAGCGACTGGATCGACGAGGAGCGCCGGCCTGATTGTGGTCGGAGATGTGGGGTTCGCCGATAGACCAGATAGCCCGGCACAGTCTGCGCCAACGACATTCGAGTGAGGCGCTCGACTCCTCTCACAAGAGAAATGGTCAAGCGCTGGATTGGCGCGGTATTCTCCGCGCGCACAGATTCTTGCAGTTCGTCCCCTAGTGCCTGGCTTACTTTCGGTTGTCATCATTGTCTCAGCTCATCAGGAAGAGAAAGCGTGCGGCTGATCTCACCGGTCCCACGAGAACTCCCAGCTGGCGGTCGCACTCCGCGAAGTGGGTAGAGCTCCGCGAAGTGCACCCGCGGCTCAACGCTTCTCGTACGGGTGGAAGATGTAGTCCTTCGCCTTCACTTTCACATGGCACGCGAATCCGCAGTCTGAAGGGCTGGAAGCATCGGCCGTGAACTTGTCGGATGCGGCGTCGTAGTTGAACAGTGCGTATCCCCATCCGGCGCTTTTCGGAAATCTCGTGCTGTCCTTTTCGATGACGAAAGCCTGCGTGAAGACGTCTGGCACATCCACTACAAAGGGGGCCTCCGTGCTCTTCTTCGGCTTCCACTGGAGCTTCACGATCTTTGAGCCATCCGGGAAGGACTGGCCGTTGCCCGGAACGCCCGCCTTGTACGCCTTGATCATGAGCGGATTGGCGACGATCACTTTCAGTACCTCGTCGGTCCGGGCAGAAGAGACCACCGCCCAGTCCTCGTAGCCCCTGAAGTCGGAAAACGCGATTCCGCTCGGCGATTTCAGCGAGTACTTTTCCTGGGCGTAAACGGCCGCGCCACCCAGGACGGCGAGTAACGCCGTGGCTATCGCAATCGTAAGCTTGCTTTTGCGCCTCATGGCCGATCCTTTCTCGATTGTTGTGAAAGAGATTATTTGCCCGGCGATTTCAACGTGGCACCTAAGTTTTCTCCGGTGTTCATGGTGCGGTGCTCATCCTTAGAGTTGCTTGTTCTCTGTTAGGCGTCGCCGTATACATTTCGCGCTGCACAGCGTATGCGAGCCACTGAGGGACGTCAGACTCGGAAACGCCGACTTTAGAAGAATCGGTTGACATGTGCACGAGCAATCCCCGCTGTTGCGCTACAGACCGAGCTACCCACAGCTAGCCCCGAGTCGCAGAGACTCCCACAACCCCGCAGCACTGATACGACTCCAACATTAAGCGCAGGCAGTCTCCTTAAGAATAGCCAGCCCGAACATGCCGCCTCTTACTCTTGGTAACAACATTTACCCATTCACCATCGTCAAGGTTGCGACGCTGCTTGAGTTTGTTGGTGTTGGGCGTCTACTAGCCCGCCGCGGATACGCCCAACGAGGCATTAAGGGAGGCCGTTACCCGCCCCAAGCGCTGGTCGCCGCCGATCAGACCTGACCGCATCAACGTGTCGACCAATATAGTGTGAAAGTAGCGCGGATCAGATACCTGGATCGCCCGTAATCGTGTACGCACCTATTCATTGGAGAGAGCCATGAGCAAAGAAGTCCT
Source organism: uncultured Pseudomonadota bacterium (assembly GCA_963743625.1). Lineage (GTDB taxonomy): Bacteria > Pseudomonadota > Gammaproteobacteria > Steroidobacterales > Steroidobacteraceae > 13-2-20CM-66-19. Next base: position 326,666 of record CAVUQM010000012.1, read on the forward strand.
GACCAAGGAACCTCAAACCGAGACGATCGATCAGCCGCGCCGTCGCTTCTTTGGGACCGCCGCCATGACGATCGCGGCTGCTCAGCTCGGGGGGATTGCATCCGCCGCCGCCCAAACCGGTAAGGCTGCGTCAGTACCTGCAATCAAGCCGGGTGCGAACACATCCTTCAAGTCCCTCAAGCGGGTCAACGCCGGCCTTCTGAATGTCGGCTACGCCGAAGACGGGCCTTCCGATGGCCGCCCTGTCGTGCTGCTGCACGGTTGGCCGTACGACATACACAGCTTTGTCGACGTTGCGCCATTGCTGGCATCCAAGGGCTACCGGGTCATCGTCCCGTATCTTCGCGGCTACGGCACGACGCGTTTCCTGGCAGGCGACACATTCCGCAATGCTCAGCAGTCCGTAGTCGGCCTCGACATCATCGCGTTGATGGATGCGCTCAAGATCCAGACAGCTACGGTCGCCGGCTTTGACTGGGGTGGGCGCACCGCGGACGTCATGGCAACACTCTGGCCGGAACGCTGCAAGGCGATCGTTTCCGTCAGCGGCTATCTGATCAGCAGCCCGGCGGGCAACCAGGTACCGTTGCCACCCGAGCCTGCATTCCTGTTTTGGTACCAGTACTACTTCGCTACCCCAGTCGGCAAGGCGGGCTATGAGAAATACCTCGACCAGTTCAATAAGTCTATCTGGCACCAGGCTTCGCCAAAGTGGAATTTCGACGATGCTACGTACGACCGCACAGCAGCGTCCTTCAAGAATCCCGACCACGTTGACATCGTGATGCACGACTATCGCTGGCGGCTTGGCCTGGCCGACGGCGAGCGGAAATATGACGACCTGGAAAAGCGGCTGGCCGCATTTCCTCCCATCACCGTGCCCACGATTACCATGGAAGGCGATGCCAACGGTGCAATCCACGCGCCCCCTGCTGCGTATCGCGCGAAGTTCTCGGGCAAATATGAACACCGTGATCTAACCGCTGGCGTCGGTCACAATCTGCCGCAGGAAGCCCCGCAAGCTTTTGCCCAGGCGGTGGTCGATGTAGACAGGTTCAGCTAGCCGAACATGCTCACACTCACATTGATACAAAGGATCGGAGCCTAGGCCTAGGGAATGCCCGCGCGTCAGGAGGCTCGCCTGCCCGATAAACTGCGGCGGCCTTCACTCTCTTGACCGCCCGCTCTTGATGACAGCTACGACGGCGCTAGGTTGCGGGAAGTAGGCAGCGCGGCTGGCCTTATCCACAACGACCGTGGAGCCGGCCCGCTTGGACATAAAACGCTGGGTATGAGGACCCGGTGTCAGGCGACGTGTTTATTCATCAAACCCAGGATCAGGGCATCGAGGCTGTACGGCCCGGCGCCGGCCGAGACGACCATGATCAACATAAAAGCATAAAGCGTCTCCGGTAAATAGAGCCAATCGTCGATGCCATCCGATTCATCGATCGGCTTGTAGAGTTTGATTCGCTGCCGCCCGGACGTCGCGATGGCGACGAGGATGATGACAAGCAGGCCAAGCGCGGCGACTGGCGCCAAGAGCCCGATAAGGACGCCGCCGCCGGCGGTGAACTCGATCAACGGCACCCACCATTGGTTGAAACCCACTGCTGGAACGCCGAGCGCCTTGAGTTGATCGACGATTGAACGGTGACGCTCTGCGTTGAACAGCTTGTGATATCCCGACAGCATGAAGAATGCCCCAACCGCGATCCGATTCAGGGTGATCGCGAGGTCGGTCCATCCGACACCAACGAACAGTAAAGCCGTCATGGTCCCTCTCATTCGATGTCTCCTTCGATGTCTTCGGGCAGGACCGATCTGAATGCGGCCTGCCCTGGCTGCTGCGTTTGAACCATCGCCGCCCTCCTTATCTGGACGTTTTGGTGGGCCTGACCGAAAACTCTGCGGCTGCCAGCAGCGTGCACGTAGATGGCAACGATGCCCCTAGATCTGTTCACCGAGAGTTTGCATGTGAGTTTTGCCGTAGGGATAGAAGAGTTCCTTGCGTTGCTGCCACGCCTTTTTGGGTTCGGGCGTTGTGATGCCCGAGGTAGACTGCGAACACCCAATCATAAATACTTCCGCCGTTAGGTGACGTGACGTTGCATCTTCGGCCCAACAGCACACCGTCATGGCGCGGCGATTCCGCACAATGCATCGATCGAATATTTTCCCCCACCAGTAATGTACAACAGCAAGAAGCCCCCCATAATGCTGAGGTTTTTGTAAAAGCCCTCCATGCGGGCAAGTTGATCCGCGCCTGTCGTTGCCCAATAGCGATGCTCAATAAGCGAAGTTCCCAGCGTGTATAAGACCATGAGTACAGCCGAAGGACGTGTGAACGCGCCAACAGCGACCGCAAACGCAACCGGAAGCTCCATGAAGATCGCTACGGCAGCAGCCGGTACCGGCATCGGAACACCATCCTGCACCATCTGACTTACCGTGCCCGAGTAGTCCCTCAGCTTTCTCCAGCCGAAGATCAGAAACAGTGTCGCGAGAAAAAGACGCGCCGCGAGAGTGATCTCGTCGTTGATGTCGTTTACCATGACGCTAGCGTCGCTCCCTGTTTTCTTTGCCGGTGCCTGCTAAGAAGAAACGGTTGCAATCAGCATGCGCGCCACGACAATCGTCAAGTCATCCATGGGCGCCATCGTTCTGCTCGGAGCGAGTTGCGGCGATAAGGCGCGCGCCCAACCGAGCGCGTAGGGGTAGCTTAATCGGGAACGTCCAATTGGCCGATCGGCGAGCCGCGCTTTACCGTTGATGTTGCTTTGCGATAACGAGCCAGCGCGTCCTAGTCTACGACCATGGTGCGCTCGAGGTTGAGCTGACATCGGATGATCTCGCCCGCCATTGCCCGTGCGGTGCCAAAGGGTCCGCCGCCGGCGACCGTTAGCCTGCGGCGGCGGTAGAGGCGCACCTCGATAGCGATCGGCGCTAGGTTGTTTGATGCCGTACGAAAAGGGTCGCCCGAAGGCGGCGCTCTCGCTCTCGCTACGCCCGACGCTGATCGCTGTCGGTCTAGAGCTTCTCGGTCGTTACTGTCTGTCTGCGTCCCGTGCCGCAGACCCCGATCATACTCAATACGATCGAGCTGGCGGTGCGCTGCTGGACCTGCCAGCGATGGTCGATGGTCGACCGCAGGGCGTCGACACCAGCCAGGGCGAGGGCCATATGGGAGCCCTTAGGCCCGCTGCTCGCGGGACCAACGGGCGATATGCGAGAGCAGGCTCGGATCGCGCGCCAGCCAAACGAATTCGCTGTAGCCGCCAGATCCGATTACAAAAATACCTTCAACGTCCGCCACAGCTCTGACATCCTGAAAGCGGTATTCCCGTTCGATTTCACGGGCGGGATGCTTGAAGTACATGCTAAAGAGCGCTTGAATGAGTGATGCATCGGAACTGGAGTCGTCAATGAACCGCGTACAAATCGAACAGCAGAGCTATGAGATGCCCCCGCGAGACGGGTTCACCATCGCACATTTTCTCACCGTCGCCGACATCGACCGGTCGGCTCGCTTCTACGAAAAGGTCTTCGGCGGTCGCGTTCTGAGCAGAGGCGATCGCGAAGGCGCGCCGGCGTACATTCAGATCGCGAATACGTGGCTTCTGGTCAACGTCGGAGGCGGGCCGACCCCCGACAAGCCAACGGTAACGCTGAGCGTCCCCGATCCCGATAAGATCAACGGCTTCATGAATATCCGCGTTGCGGATATTCAAGCGTGCTACAAATTATGGAAAAGTCGAGGAGCCGAATTCATCACGGAACCGATACCCAAGTACGGCGAGATACGCTGCTATATCCGCGATCCTGACGGTTACATTATCGAGGTCGGGCAGAGCACCGATCTCACGTACGGTTAACGCTCGGCCCGGATGGGGTGCGGCTCTAAGCGGTTACGGATGCCCCCTTAGTGCTAGCCAGTTGGCGCGAAGCTCTACCGCCCTCAAGTGCCGAATCGCGAGCCCGACCGGTCCAACCGCAGCGCACCGAACTGTTGCATCGACCGAAGACGTACCGCCGATCGCGAATGCCCTGCCATCCGAAGCAGAGGATCAGATTGGTTTGATGGGCGCCTCACGTTCTCCGAAAACGGGGCGACACAGCGCATGTTTGGTTGGCCGATCTTCCACACTGGCTAGCCTCTTGCACCGTGTACGCCCCATGACACTTGTGGCTGGCCGTATGAGGAAAACGAAAGATCGGTAATCGAGTTCGTTGCAGAATCAAAATTGATATCTACGGAAGCCGCGGAGACGGAGTCGCGATGAGTGAGTTGCGAAACCTGGCTGCGAAATGGTTGTCCGCCCGCTTCGGGCGAGGGGATAAAGCGTGGAACGCAAAGCGAACAGCAAATCAAATGTTATCGAACCCGGGGGCGTTGACGAATACATAGAAAAATGTCCAAAAGGGACAAAGTCCCGATTGAAGGAAATTCGAAGTGCTATACGGGGAGCAGCTCCTGGCTCGACCGAAACAGTCAGTTACTTTCAAATGCCTGGATATTCCTATGAGGGTTACGATTACAACGGAATGTTCGCTTGGTTCAGCTTTAAGGCACCTTATGTGCGCTTACATGTTCGCCCTCCTGTGCTAGAAGACAACATCAAGCACGTTGGGAATTACGCCACTACAAAGGCCATTATCAGTTTCGCTGCGGACAAAGCGATACCGAAGGCGTTGGTGCAGAAGCTGGTGAAGGCAAGTATTAAGGCCATGAAGCAGAAGCAAAAACCCGCATGAATTTGGTAGCCGGAACGAGCGAACGGCGCGAACGGCGGCACACATCCGTCGACGACTGGCGGCACGACGTCGGGTAGAACAATGTTGAGAGACTTCAAGCGCTCGTCAATGGGCGACATGTCTTGCTTCCTTCTGCGCCTTCGCCATGACGACAAGGAGTCGGTCTATGTCTTGCGTCGAATTGAGGAGATGTGGAGCGACACGAATTTTACCCTCACGCAGGGCAACCACGAACCGCTCGTCTCGCAGCGTTTGATATAGAGATTCCGTATCCCCGCGGCTGCCAACGTCGATGCAACCAAATACACCGCGCTGCAAGGCCTGCCGCGGACTCGCCAGCCGATAGCCCTCCGGGAGTCGTTCGAAGAAATAATTAATCAGGGCTTGATTATGATCACGGATCAACGCCGGACTCGCATCCAGCACAAACTTCGCAGACGCGTCCATGACGGTGAGGTTGAAGTTGTATATTGACGACGCCTCGGACGAATCCCAACGGCTCAGCGTTGACGCGGGTTCAGGATCCACATAGTTGAGGCGCGCGAAGCTCTCCACTCCCTGGGACACCCAGTTGTAGGGTCCTGGTCGTAACGAATCCGAACTCTCCGGCCTCGCCCATAGGAAGCCGGTTCCCCAGGGACTGAGTAGATACTTGTAGCCCGCACAGACGATAAAGTCGGCTCCCAGGCTGTGCACGTTCATGGGTATGGCGCCGCAGGATTGACTCACGTCCAGGACCAAGAATGTCCCATTCCTATGGCACGCTGCGGCAAGCGACGGGACATCGAGCATCGATCCATCGTCAAATCGCACATGGCTCACGGAAATGACGCGAGTCCGCGGCGTCATTGTCGCGACCAGGTCATCCGACCGTATAAACGGACCTTGCGGGATTGCGATCTGCACCTTAATGCCTTCGCGCGCCTCCATCGGCTTCCACGTTGCGTAGTGCACCGGAAACTCGCCGCGTGCGATGATCACCTCATCACCCGCAGACCACTTGAGTGCGTAGGCTATAGCCGCGAGCCCCGCTCCCGCTCCGGTCGTCAGAGCGATTTCATCCGGGCACGCCCCAATCAAGGTCGCCAACGTCTGGCGCAAACTCGCGGCAACGGAGAAGAAGGACCGGTCATCGACAATGTGCGGCCGCATTTTCGCCGCAACGCATCGCTGTACGGCGTTCAGTGCCACGCGGGGGATTGCTGCGTGGGCCGCAAAGTTCAAGTATGTGGCATCATCGATTGGAAACCATTCATTCTTCCAGTCGATCGACTGCTTTAGGGTCATATCCAGTCACCAACCCCGCATACGCGCCTGCCTACTATCGAAACGTCGCATGAGGGACTGCACGATCAGCGGTGATAAACGTCAATGTAATTAAGGCCCCTCTATTCTTCGTCTGGCCGGGCTGTTCATCCGCCGCGCTCCTGAGAGAGTGCCCCGGAGGCAGCCGTGCTCATTACTTAGGTTTGCGGAACTTCAGCATGAACTGGTCGGTGTGTCCGCGAATTGTCGGGTCGAACACTTTGGCCGTGCGGGGGTCCGCTGGATTGGCGAGAATCGAACTCTCGGAGTCGAACTTGAATCCCGCGGCTTCGACCTCTCGGCGCACGGTCGAGGACTCGATGCGATGCAAGGTCTCGGTTACATTTGCGGGAGCACCCGGAGCGGCGGAGTGATCGATAATTACATATACCCCACCGGGCTTGAGCGCGCTGTAGACGGCCTTGTTAAACGCGGCTGTGTCGACCGGGCCCATGAACTCGTCGTGTAGGTCGTGGTAATTTCGGGAAATCCAGAACAGGTCGAGCTTCTCGGGAAACTTTAGTCCTTCGAGCGCCGCGGCAGTCGTAACCGTTACATTTGGATGCGTGACGGCGTAGCCCTGCAGCTCCGCGACTGCCTTAACGAAATGCTCGAACTTGAAGAAGGCGGTGGGCTCCACCGCGTAAACGTGACCCGTCGAGCCGACGACGCTAGCGAAGAGACGCGTGAAATAGCCTGCGTCGGCGACATAGTCGGCAACCTTGTCCCCCGATTTAATACCTGCGAACACTAGAGTTTGCGCCGGCTTTCGGTCAGCATCCCGTGTGGTGTCAGAGTCCGGGCGCGACGGATCGGCGACCGCCATTGTGGCGGCGCTTGAATTACTTGCGTTCTCCAAGGCATTCGCCCCGGAAAGAAGCGCGACGACTGCGACCAAGACAGCCATACATTTCATATCGATTCTCCTATTGCGAATATTCTGGTCATCGTCCTCGGCGCCCTACGACTCAAGCGCAAACGGCGGCACATCCATCTCTCCGCTTGCGATGTAGGTTGTTGCGCCGCCAACGCTGACAGAGGTCACGACGCTTCCGCTCTTACGCGCCTCCGCTTCGATTTCGCTTCGGCGCCCCATCGAGACGCCTTGCTGGATCGAAAGGCGATAGGCCATCCCGCCAAAATCGGGCTTCGATGCCATTGCCCCGACGAGGGCGGCACAAGCGCTGCCTGTCGCGGGATCTTCTTCGACGCCCAGCGCGGGTGCCCACATGCGAGCATAGAGCTTGCCGCCATCCCGTAGATTTCCTGCGAAGAAGAAGACGTGGGGACCCCATGCGCGCGAGAGCGTTGCGGCCCAGGCAGCCCGATTGATCGCCGCCCGATCGACGACCTCCTTCGAGCTCAGTTGCGCAAAACAGAATGGAACACCGACGCCCGCGAAAAAGACTTTGCTCACCTCGGCGGGCTCGATGGACAGGACGGCGGCGAGATCAGTCGGAGAAGGTGCGCCGGTCGGTGCCTCGATCTTCCCCGATAACGTCAACGTGCCGTGGAACCCCCCGTTTCGCTGAGCGACGTCGACCGTCACGGGGCCGACATTCTCCTCTAGAATGAGGCGGATAGGATCACTAAGCCGTTCGTGCTGTTTCATCATAAGCGCACAGGCCGTGCCGACCGTGGGATGCCCCGCGAAGTCGAGCTCCGCCCGAGGTGTGAAGATGCGCACGCGACACGTGTTCGCAGGATCGTTCTTCGGCAGGACGAAAGTGGTTTCGCCGAAATTAAATTCGCGAGCAATCTTCTGCATGCCCTCGGTCGAAATGCCGGCTGCGTCAGGCAGAACCGCGAGTTGATTACCACCGAACGGTGTCGAACTGAAAACATCGACGATGTGAAATGTGTACTTCATGAGATCAACCTCTGTGCTTCGCCTCAAGCCTTGACGACGAGGTCGATCTCAACGCAGGCCCCAAGCGGCAGCGCGGCCACCGCGATCGTCGTCCGGGCGGGAAAGGGCTGACTGAAATACTTTGCGTAGATGCCATTCATCGCGACGAAGTCACTCATGCTCGTGAGATACACTCCGGCGCGCGCAACGTGATCGAAACTCTTTCCGGCCGCCTTGAGAAGCGCCGAGAGATTCCGGAAGACGCGCTCTGTCTCGGCCACAATGCCCCCCTCGACTACTTTGCCAGTGGCCGGATCTTGGCCGACCTGACCGCTGAAGTAGAGGAAACCACCGACTTCGATCGCCTGGGAAAACGGGCCGACCGGAGGCGCGAGTTCGAGCGAGGTAATTGCGGTCTTGCTCATGGCAACTTATATGAACGCCACCCTATTGAGCGAGTGCTGTGATCGATCTGGCGTGACAGGTGGTTGCAGTCTTATATCCGGCCTACTTGAAAGAGCTTTGAGCCCCATGGCCTTGATGAACTCCGCTGAAGAAGGCCTCATCTCCTGAATGGACTGTAAGTCCAAGTTGCCATGCAGGCTTACTTCTTCACGGTCCGACCTGTTTTGCCATCACGAGTGCTTCACTCGCGCAACCCTGAGTGGTTGGTTCCTCCTGTTAAATGGTTACACTGCTAGAGCAGGCTGAGCCTTGCTCCAGCTCCGATCAAAGCTTCTACCGTGGGCCAGAAGCGCCCATGCGGTGCGAGCCATCTTGTTTGCCAATGCCACGATCGCCACGTTCTTCGGCCGTCGTAGCAGCAATGTCTGGATCCACGGCTCCAGCGTGCGTCCTGGGCGACTCCCTTGGGTAATCACTGCACGAGCGCCGTGGATCAAAAGCGTGCGCAGGTACGGATCGCCGCGCTTGCTGATGCCGAGCAGTCGTACCCGACCGCCGGTGCCCGACTGACGAGGGACCAGCCCCAGGAAGGCGGCCATCTCGCGTCCCGAGCGGAAGGTGCGGGCATCACCGATCGTCGCAATGAGCGCTGTGGAGCTGAGTCGGCCGATGCCAGGGATCGCCTCGATCCGCTTACAGTCCTCGAGCCGGCCCCGGTAGGAGGCAATAGCCTGCTCCAGCTGCTGGATGCGGCCGGTGAGCGTGCGCAGCGACTCGAGCTGACTCAGCAGCTCGCCTCGCAGCAGCTGCGGTACTTCATTGCGCGTGGGATCGGCCAGCACCGCTCCTGCCTGCAGTAGCAGAGCACGCCAGCTCTTCGGCAGCACGATGCCAAACTCGTACAGGAGCGAGCGGATCTGCAGAGCTTGCATGGTGCGCACCTTTACCAGCTGCTGGCGTATGCGGTGCAGCGACAACAGCGCCTGCTGCTCCTCGCTCTTCAATCCCACGAAGCGCATCTCGGGCCGCTGTGCAGCCTCCCAGATCGCTTGCGCATCGGCTGCATCGGTCTTGTTGGTCTTGACGAAAGGGCGCACGAACTGGGCTGACACCAGGCACACTTGGTGCCCCAGCCGCCTCAGCAGACGGCCCCAGTGATGGGCTGATCCGCAAGCCTCCATCGCCACTACACCGGCCTCCCGCTGCGCGAAAAACTCGCCCACTTCCTGACGCAATAGCGTCTTGCGCCTGACCTCCCCGGTCTGCGCTTCGACCCAATGCACCTGGAAAACCCGCTTTGCCAAATCACCCCCGTACGTCGTAACTTGCATGTTGGATCCCCTGTCCTTCGAGTGGTTACTGAACATCTCCACTCTGGCACCTCGATGCCGCTCGGACGGGGGATCCTCCTTCCTCTTGCCGCTGCCCATAGACCTTCCCTTCCCGCTGGTACCTTGAAAGAAGGGTGGCGTTCATCTCATCTCCTATGGACACTGGGCTAGGTGGTCAGGATGGTGGAGCCCGAGGTTGCGCGCGCTTCCAATGCCCTGTGGGCGTCTGCAGCATCCTTGAGGGCAAAGCGCTGATTGACGTTAATGCGCACCTTTCCCGAGGCTACCGCCTCGAACAGCTCGTTCGCGGAATTTTCGAGCGCATCGCGTCGCTGTATGTAGTGGAAGAGGACTGGGCGCGTCAGAAATAGCGAACCCTTCTGCGACAGCAGAACGGGAGCAATGGGATCGATGGGGCCGGAGGCTTGCCCGAACGTCACCATCAATCCGCGTGGTCGTAGACAATCGAGCGAGCCCAGGAATGTATCCTTGCCGACAGAATCGAAGACCACCGGCAGTTTCTCACCGCCCGAGATACGGGAGACTTCCGCTACGAAATCCTGTTTCGTATAGAGGATCGTGTGGCTGCAACCGTGGGCATGGGCTATTTCGGCCTTAGCTTCCGTCGAAACAGTGCCGATGACCGTTGCGCCGAGGGCGGCCGCCCACTGGCAGAGAATGAGACCCGTTCCTCCCGCCGCGGCATGCACGAGGATCAAGTCACCCGCCTTGACGGGATAGACCTGCCGGACCAGCACCTGAGCAGTCATACCCTGCAGCATCATCGCGGCCGCTTGATCGAAGGAAATCGCCTCCGGTAATCTCACCAGCCGATCGGCCTCTATGAGCCGCACCTCGGAATAGCCGCCGGTAGGACCAGCGTAGGCCACCCGATCGCCGACTTTCAGACCGCGCACATCCTGGGCGACTGCCTCTACGGTCCCGGCGCCTTCGAGGCCGGGGATAAAGGGAAGCGGCTGCGGGTAGTATCCGGTGCGGTGATAAACGTCGATGTAGTTGAGGCCTGCCGCCGCCTGGCGCAGGCGCACCTGACCCGATCGGGGCTCACCGACATTGACCGCTGTCCAGTTCAGAACCTCGGGACCACCCGTCTGCCGAATTTGCATCGCATGAGGCATACAGATTTCCGCAAAAACCTGAATTCCGTAATATCCTCATGCAAGACAGAAAATTCCACCACTTCATTATTATCACGATTATGGTGCCATTTGAGCACGATTCTGTTGTTGCGGAACTCACGGCCTCTTGCGCATCGGGTTAGCGCATCCCGTGGCCGAAGGGACGCTTATCGACCCCGTTCGGGCGCTGACTGAAAATACCCCAAAGTTCAACTGCGGCTGTTGAGCGAACCTACCGGTGAATTATTTCACCGGCTGCTCGCGGGTAAACTCGACGTTGCAGCCGTGCTTTTGCCCGAAGGTAAAACCGCGCCTCCACCTTTTCTGACGAATATCGTCGCTAGCGACAGCATGGAGATCGTTCAAGGCGCCGCAGGCAACTACGATCAAAGGGACGTTGTGTTGGTGACACACAGCGCGAACGCCTCTTGAGTATCTCTCAGGCGCAGGCACGGCTCCCGCCGCGCCAACGACCGGCTCAAGACAAAGGCGGCAACGTGCTCTGGCCCGACCGCACGGATGCGTGTGTCGAGCTCTTGCGCCAGCGCATCCGTCAACGCGGCTCCACGCAGTCCATCGAGCAGGCGCTAATCACTCGCCGCTGAGACGAGCTCGATCCATGAGACTTCCCCCAAAGGGAGACCTGCGCTCCAAGAAACCCGATAGGGGCAGCCCGAGGAGCGTGTTGCCGTGGTGCGAACGATGTCGAGCCATGAAACGTCACTTTGCTCGTTGCCCGCGCACGTCCCAGTACTGGAGCGCGACCTTCATGACGGATCCCACGGCTTTGGAACCGCTTGAGCAGTAGAAGATCGGCTCGAAGTCCACTCCGCACTTCGTCAACAGCAGATGGGTCAGCTCTTCGAGCGGCTCGCTGCTGAAGAAGATATCGGTATCCGCATGCGACCGGCGCGCTGACCCGCGATCGTCGCATTCACCTTTGGGCTTGCCGTGGCCGATGCTGAACGTGCCCGGGCTGCCGGCGCCATCCAGGTACCGACGACCCGTTGTGTCGTACAGATAGCTTCCCTCGACGCGGGCGATTGGTGGAAGAGAATCGAGCCCCAGCCGATGGCGCGCCTTGCGCTTATGGGGGCTGGGGATGGCGTGCTGATGGGGGTTGAATCATGAGGTCGGTAGGAGACTGCGAATCTGCCTCACCGCGTAATCGACCTTCATGTCGAATGCGCGCTTCCCCAGCTCCGCCGTTGAGCGGCGCGCGTCACCCAGGATTCCGTTTTGTGGACTATGCGGCCCGAACTGCGCCTTGCCATCGACGACGGGATCTCCCACTGCAGAGGAGACCAGATCTCTGCGCACCCATGTGTTGTCCCTGTCGAGATACATCATTTCCGAGGTGTCAGGAATGCCACCGTGGAGGCTGAGTGGATAGCCGTGCTGCGCTAGGTACTGATCGAACGCATCATTGGCGGCCCTATAGACCTGGTCACAGTAGAACACACGAGCTCCGTCGCGTGCGTCGAGCTTCTTGGCAACCTCCTCGTAGACCTTAGGCTGGCCGCCAGCGTGATCGCCCATCAGAATCACGTTGCGGAAACCGTTGAGGATCGCTTGCTCCGTGATGCGCTCGAGCATGGCAGCGAGCAGCTCGTTCGTGATCCCGATGGTACCGGGAATCGATTCTGCATCGTTCGGAGTGTAGGGCAACACGGGCAGGAAGATAGCATTGCCGAGTTCTCTCGCGATCGCCTCGACCGTCGCATGCGCCATGAGGTTATGGCCGCCGTTCGCGTCCTGGGGGCCTCGTTCCTCGACACCGCCAGTGTAGATGAGCGCCGTCGTCTTACCCGCCGCGAGCGCGGACTTCACTTCCACCCAGGTCATCTTCTCGAACTCCACCAGATCGGTCTGCGCGGGCGGCGCAGCGCGCGCAGATCCCGCAACCAGTATCAGGGAAGCCGTGCCGCCAGCGATCAACATCAGCAAGGAATGCGAAACCGCACCAATGCGCATGTCATTCCCCTTCCCGCAAAAACCCGAATTCCGTAATATCCTCATGCACAGCAGAAAATTACACAAATTCATTATTCTCACGATTATAATGCTGGTTCCGCACGTTTCAGCCATTCGGCGGAGAACGTTTTAGCAACTCCCCCTGCTCGATGATTTACGCGCCCGCTAGCGACCGCATGGAGATCGTTCAAGGCGCCGCAGGCAACCTTGACGGTGATTGGAAAAGTTTGGGCAGCAATACCACTAGCCGATAGTCGGACGAATGCACGTGCGTCGGATAGACGCCTTTCTTGAACTTCAAATACATCGAGGAAAGGCCGCTGGCCGGGCCCTTTCGACCACAGCAATCTGATTCCCGTGCGGCTTTATCGGATCGATAGGAACAAATTTTACTTGTTCAAGTGACGTTACGACCATTTCCTTGGTCGGAACAGGTGGTTGCGCGATTGCGCTCACGGATAAGCCGATCCCGGCAATGAGAGAAGTTGATGGTGAGGAGGCGGAGGTGCATGTGTTTTTATCTCCGGAGATGATACGCAGGAAGTCTGCTGTCGGATGATAACGAGATCCGCCGTGCGAGCTCTACAAGCACGTAGAACAATTTCATTTTAAAATAAGTTCACGAATCAATTCAGTGCCCAGAACTTTTCTGTATCCATTCCGGACGACCCTGGCCTTGTTCTGACACTCGGTGTTACAGATTACCTTCCTGGCCACATATTCTAGCTCGACGCCTTTATCGCCGTTGTCCCCGGCATAAGCCGCCATGTTCTTAAAAGTGATAAATAAAAACATATTGGGCTGATCCGGTGATTTTGGAGTGGCCTTGAAGACCTTGTAATCGATGATTAGACCAGCTTTCTTCAGGGCTTCCATGGTCGGCTTCCATGTCGAATTTAGCCAATCGATGTACTCTGCAAAGTGCCCGTACTCAACTTGTATGTAGTCCACCTCGGTGACCCGGCCGTCAGTATACCGGCTGCGCGCATCCTGGGCAAGTGCATCCTCGGCAAGTGCATCACGCGAAAGTGAGGAAGCTGCGAGACACATGGATAAGATAATAGTCTTAGTCATTTTCTCTTCACCTGTTGTGATATATCTCTAGTGGAGGCCTGCGGCCGCTTGGCGCAGGCGCACCTGGACCCGGCCCGGGCTCACCGACATCGACCGCTGTCCAGTTCAGAACCTCGCGACCGCCCGTCTGCCGAATTTGCATCGCATGAGGCATACAGATTTGCGCAAAAGCATAAATTCCCTAATATCCTTATGCAGGTCAGAAAATTCCGCCAGTTCATTGTTATCACGATTATGCTGCCGTTTGAGCACGATTCTGTTATTCGTCAAGAGAACGCCTTAGGAGACCCCCTTGCTCGATGATTTACGCGCCCTAGTAGAGTTCGCCCATGCCGGGTCCATCGCCGGTGCAGCCGATCGTCTATTCCGGACGCCCTCTGCGATTACCCGGCAGGTGCAAAGGCTGGAGGCTGCGTTGGGTGCCGAGTTGCTCGACCGCTCGGTAAAGCCTCCGCGTCTGAACTCGCTTGGCTCCAGAGTGCTCGAACAAGCGCGAGATTTGCTACGGCGGACCGAGGCGCTGAAATCTCTTACGTCGAGCGACGCCGAACCTCACGGCCTCTTGCGCATCGGATTCTCGCATCCCCTGGCCGAGGGGATGCTTATCGACCCCATTCGGGCGCTGACTAAAAAACACCCCAAGGTCAAACTGCGGCTGTTGAGCGAACTTACCGGTGAATTATTTCAGCGGCTGCTCGCGGGTGAACTCGACGTTGCAGCCGTGCTTTTGCCCGAAGGCAAAACCGCGCCTCCACCTCTTCTGACGAATATCATCGCTAGCGACCGCATGGAGATCGTTCAAGGCGCCGCAGGCAACCTTGACGGTGATTGGAAAAGTTTGGGCAGAGCACCCTGGGTGCTCAATCCGCCCGGGTGCCCGCTTCGGGCAAGCCTCATCGATCGGATGGAGCGTGCCGGCTTCACTCCAACGATTGCCGCTGAAGTCCACAACATGCATCTGCAGCTAGCGTTCGTTCAGTCCGGTTATGGTGTCGGGCTGCTACCTGCTCGCTTTATTGCCAGGAATCATTCTATCGACACAGTGAAAGTATTGCGTCCCCCATCGTTTGAACTGCACCCGTCCGTCGCGATAGTCCGGGCTGGGCAACTTGGCGCCTTGGGGAAGGCCGTCGAACTGTTGGAATACGGGTTTCGGCAATTATTTGAGGCAGCCGACGCCACGAAGCCCGTGACGAGGCGCCGAAGAGGTGCGACCGCGAGTCGGCGGGCTGCGCGGTTGCCCAAGTAGTCCCCGGACATTGCTTGTTGCAGCTGAACGGCCTTGAGGACATTTGTCCTGGGTTCTGAACCGCCGGGAGCATCGAGCCAGGCGACCCGCAACGCATGGTCGCGCGTCGATCACTACCATCAGCACCCGTCCGACACGAAGTCCATCGGCCAGCTACGATTAGCAGCCGTGGGTTTCGGCAATTTCCTGCGCTCAAAGGGTTCGACTCGAGCTTCCGTAGCCGCCGTGCCTCCGAGACCGCCATCCCGGCGCACTTCGCCTTCCATGACCTCCGACACACGTTCGGTCGGAGGTCCGAGCGGCGGGCGTGAGTCTCGAGGATCGGCGGGACCGGCTAGGCCACAAGGGACCGGACTTCACGACGCACTACAGCGGCGCCGAGATCGGCCGATTGCTCGAGGCTGCGCGATGGAACTGGCCCGGTCAACTCGGGACAGACCGTTCATTTTCATACCATCCCGACCGCCTCAGCCTGCAGGTGCCAGTACTGCTACCAAGCAGCACACAGATCCTCACCTCGATAACTGCCTCGAGGTCTTCAGCCCCGGCGTCGGTGACGCCTGAGGCGCGCTCGTCGTAGCGGATGATGCGATAGTGTTGGCTTAGAAATTCAAACCAGTGCCGCCAAATCGGACTCTCGAGGTCTCGTCGTCCCGGGGCGGACGCTGCTACACGCACCAGGATGCTTAGCGCGTGACGTGCAGCGACGTCCTCGCTTCAACCCCCGAGTTAATCATCCTCGCGCGAACAAAGAACGGCGGAATAATTCCCAATGGCTTGACCGGTCGCCGGATTTAGATTTCCTGCGGCGATGAACCCGCCGCTCTTAGCTTCGCGCAGGTCCGTTCTATGAACGAGTGCTTTGGTGACGAAGTCGCCGGTGGCGAAATTGATTACACTGACGTCGTCAGTGTAGATCACACCCTTAGCAGTTGTGACGACGCTCTTTCCAGTCAGGGTGACGACGTTCGGATCGCTTGGATCAGTTGTCTGGGTCAGAGCCGTGAAGTCGTAGGTGGCCGGGAATTCGCCGGTCAACATGCCGTTAGTGCATAGTCCGACCGGTGATATGCAGGCGGGCGGCAGAACTACGACAGAGGTAAATGGACCGTAGAAAGCATGACACCGCGATTTGTCACCATCACCCGCTCTCGCGGAAACGACTGATAAGAGCAGAACGACAGGAAGCAACAGGACGAAGCGTTGCTTTCTCTTCGGCTGAGAGGTTGGAGTGTAGTTGTAGTAATTCATAGTGATTCCCTCATTGACGCGGCCTATTAAGGTTGGTGGTTGGCCGTTAGTTGCTACTTTCGGGTGAAAATCCGGGTCGCCGGTTTGCCAAAAAAGAGGGAAAACGAGCATGTCGGCGGCACCCGCATAAATATCACGGCTGGATATTTTGCGCGATCGTCGACGTTGCGAATAGCGGCGAGGGTGCCTTTACGGTTGCGCACCTTTCCCTCCCTGTCGGGGTCAGCGGGACTGAACGCCCGCATCTTTCTGTCCGCTTACGCGAGTCGGTAGTGAGTGGCCGATCGCTAACGAGCTGAGAGAATCGGTGGAAAGGGAAGGACTCGAGCCCTTCACCCCGGCATTATGAGCCCGGTACTTGGGAAATCTAGCTTGTAACTTCAACAACTTGCCGAGGGGCGCCCGTTGCAATTGGCACCACGAAGCACAACCGAGCGCAACTGACTCCCGCAATTCTCCCGCAAGCCAACTAGGTGGATTGACCTGATATGACTTCAAATTACGCAGCCTACGAGGCTGCCAGGCCTTACTTCGAACTCGTTCGCGGAGCGCTTGGTGGCGTCGTTGATGGCGAGCACTTCTTCGACATCCTCTCGGATGACATTGTCTACGAGGTCCTGTATGACCTCGCCGGGTGGCCCCGAGTCGTGCAGGGACCAGTCGAGCTCATGGCCAAGTTCAGAGGCTATTGCGACCACATCAAACTTCGATCTGCCGACCATTTGATCGTTCATAGGGCGGACAACGCACGGGTCGTCGTCATCGAGTACGAAGTCCACGGGACGATCCTGGCCACAGGTGTCCAGTACGACAATCGGTGCTGTTCCATCATCAAGATTGGAAATCGGAAGATCGAGCGGTGGCGGGACTACATGGACTCGCTCGCGGCCTGGAATGCCTTGACCGCCCCGCGGAGTTAGTCAGGGACCCGATTAGGTGCTATGGCCAAGATTCGCTGGCGCGATGAGGACCCGGAATTGCGGCTACGGGCTCGCGAAGCTCGACGCCTCCGTTAAGTGCAGTGGCTTCAACATGATGCTTTGTCGGTCTTCATTGTGCCGCGAGTTCGTACCAGCGCGCGCTCTGCTCGAAGGCGCGCAGCGCGGCACAATGTGGTTGAGCTGAAAGCAATGGTCATGAGAGATCATCACAAAGGGTAAGAGGAATGGCGAGATCTGCAAATCCATACTATTCCGCGCCGCCGAACGATCATTTTGATGGCGTGCGCTTTTTCAACCCGGGTCACCCGGACACCGATCGCGGCCTGCGGGACATCCTGCGCTGGAAGCTGAAGGAAAAGGCAGCCCGCTGGCCGCAATCGGTCCCGGCTCAACAGACTGCTCCCGACGCCCGAGTGACGGGAATGCGAACGACGGTCGTTGGCCATGCGAGTGTGCTGATTCAGGGAGGCGGCCTCAACGTACTGACCGATCCGGTCTGGTCAGCGCGAGCAAGTCCTATCCCATTTGCCGGTCCCCGACGCGTCTGCGCACCCGGAATTGCCTTCGAGGCGTTGCCGCCGATCGACGCGGTCCTGCTCAGCCACAATCACTACGATCACATGGACCTGTCGACCCTGCGGCGCCTGCACCTGCAGCATCGCCCGCTGATGGTGGCCCCACTGGGTAACGACACCATCCTGCGGCGGGCCATTCCGGGTGTTCGCGTGGTGACCGGGGACTGGTGGGACCGGATCGACATCGGCGGCGGTGGAATCGTGACGATCGTCCCGGCGTATCACTGGTCGTCTCGTACGGGACGCGACCGGCGCATGGCGCTGTGGTGCGGCTTCATGCTGAGCACGCCCGCGGGCAGCAGTTATTTCGCCGGCGACACCGGCTATGGGGACGGCCACATTTTCCGGGAAGTGCGACGTCGGATCGGCCGACCCGATCTGGCTCTGATTCCTATCGGCGCGTACGCGCCGCGCTGGTTCATGAGTGCGCAGCACACCAATCCAATCGAGGCCGTTCAGATTTTGGAGGACCTCGAAGCGACCCGCGGGGTCGGGATTCATTGGGGCGTCTTCCAACTGACCGACGAGCGCAGGGAGGAGCCGCCCGAACTGCTCCTCGAAGCCCTCGCGCGTCGACGAATCGCAGAAAATGCATTCCCCGCCGGAGAGCCGGGCGTGAGTTACGAACCACCAATCAGTGGACGGGAGTCTGTTGACTCAAAGTCATGCGGTGGGTGACGCGCGTGGCCTTCGAGCATGACGAAGTCCCGCGAATGTCCCGCGCGCACGGTGCTGTGTGTTGTCGGAGGAAGGGTACTGATTGAATGGAAAGGGAGGGACTCGAACCCTCGACCTCGGCATTATGAGGCTCGTGGGATCGCTGCGCCGGGCCTTTGGCGCGCACGGTAGTCAAGAAACTACGACGCAACCGGCAACCGAGGCCGCTGCCTAGCATCGTGGCGTGCGAACGCCCAAGGTTAGCTTACCGTGCCCGACGTTGCTCGCGCGGCTGCACTCCGCACTGGGAGCCTCCAGTTCGGCCGGATGAAGTGACCGGTATAGCCACCGGGATTCAAGAGGAGATAGTCCTGGTGCTCCGCCTCCGCTTCCCAGAAGGGTCCCGCCTGAGTCACTTCCGTCACCACCTTGCCCGGCCAGAGTCCTGAGGCATCGACATCGGCGATGGTGTCTTCCGCGACCTCCCGCTGTTCATCGCTCGTGTAAAAGATCGCCGTGGATCTGAAAGAAGAATTCGAGCAGCCGCCGATAACTGAGTTTGTCTGGATCGAAGATGATCTCGATGGCCTCGGCGTGCGTCCCGTGATTTCGATAGGTGGCGTTCGGGTGTATTTCCACCCGCGCACCCGGCGCAGGTCGAGATGACCCCCGTGAACTTACGAATCAAATCCTGCATGCCCCAGAAGCACCCTCCGGCGAGAATGGCCTTCTCTTCGCTCATTTGATGTCCTCCACCTGGTCGAGGAACGCACAGTACCCCTCGGCTTCCATGTCGTCACGATGGACGAAGCGCAGCGCCGCCGAGTTGATGCAGTGGCGGAGCCCTCCGTGATCCTCCGGGCGATCCGGAAATACGTGGCCATCAGGACTCGTTGGACATGAAGGCCGTCGCCATGCGTCGCGACAACCGGGCCCCCGCTTCGGGGTCAGTCAGCGTGGCGCCGGAAGCTTGTCTGCGAGCACATCCGATTTGCGGATCTGCGGGGCGGCAGCCAACAATTCATCGGCCCGTGCCATCAGTGCAGCAGCGACCCGTCCGGAGAGGTGCGCCTCGCGACCTGCTGTGTCATTGAAGGCGTCGAAGATTGCAAAGGTGCTTCGATCAAAGCGCACCGCGAACCAGGCAGCAGTGCCCGGCTCGGCGGCGACCAGGTCCTGAGCACCGGCCAGGAAAGCGGCGAGTTCCTCTTCCTTTCCCGACTTGGCCTTGAGTTCCACGTAGAGCGATACGCTGGTCATGAGATTTCTTCCTTTACCTTGCCATTAAACGACTCGAATTCGCGCCGATAGTCTCTCTACCTCAGAGCGCCGAATGATCTTTCACCGCCTCCTCAAGCGCTGCCTTGAGACTCAGGAATCGCTCATCGATAGCGGTCGGATTCTCATTGTTGAGCGCGATCATCTGCGCTCGGGCCTCACCGCCTCGAATCACTTCGAAAGCATTCGCCTCGATGCCTTCGAGAATCGCAGCAGCGACCGCGGAGGCCGGTTCGCGCGAGAAGCCAAGCTCGGGTCCCGCCCGATTCGACTTCATCATCGGCGTGTCGGTGCCGCTCGGGTAGACGGTCAACACATGGATACCTTCTCCCTTGAGTTCGCGTCGGAGCGCCTCGCCGAACCGGGCGAGGCCAGCCTTTGTCGCGGCGTAGGCTGCGTAAAACGGTGCTCCGACCAGGGCGATGCCGGAAGCAACGTTGACGATCATCGCCTCTCCACTCGCCCGCAGAGCCGGCAGGGCGGCGCGCGTCAGAAAGATGGGCGCCACAAGATTGACATCGATCATGGCCTGCAGCTCGGCTTCGGGGGTGCTCTCAAGACGCCCGGCCCGGACACCGCCCGCGTTGTTGACGAGAATGTCGAGCCCGCCGAGCTGATTCACGGCCTGCTTGAGTGTTGTCGCGCGACCTTCGGGGGTCGCGATATCGGCGGTGACGCTGTAGATGGGTGAACCGGCCGCTTGAAGCGCCTGGACCGCCGCCGCGAGAGTGTTGGCTCGCCGCCCGGTGATGACGACTCTCGCGCCTGTGGCCAAGAGCGCGTGCGCGAGCGCCAGGCCAATGCCGCTCGATCCGCCGGTGATCAGGACACGCTTACCCCGGATATTCATGCCTGTTGACCCACGAGCCGGTCCTGAGTTTTCGTCCGGAAGTCACTGGCGTCGTGGCGCTCACGGAGTTGCTCGGACGGGTCGCCGCTCGTGCGGTTGACCATGCGTCCGCGCTTCACGGCCGGCCGAGCGAGGACGACGTCGGCCCAGCGCTGCACATTCTTGTACTCCTGCACCGACAGGAATTCGGCCGCGCCGTACTCCAACCCTTGACGAGGCCGCCATACCAGGGAAACACCGCCATGTCGGCAATGGTGTAGTCGGCGCCCGCGAGATATTCGCTCTCCGCGAGGCGTCGGTCGAGCACATCGAGCTGGCGCTTCACCTCCATCGCGAAGCGGTCGATCGCGTATTCGATCTTGGTGGGCGCGTAGGCGTAGAAGTGGCCGAAACCGCCGCCCAGGTAAGGCGCGCTGCCCATCTGCCAGAATAACCAGTTCAGCGTCTCGGTGCGGGCCGCGACGTCCTTCGGCAAAAAGGCACCAAACTTCTCCGCGAGATACAGCAGGATCGAGCCGGACTCGAACACGCGAATGGGCTTCGGGCCGCTGCGGTCCAGCAGCGCCGGGATCTTGGAGTTTGGGTTGATCGCCACGAAGCCGCTGCCGAACTGATCGCCCTCGCCGATGTTGATCAGCCAGGCATCGTACTCGGCGCCGGAGTGGCCGAGGGCCAGCAGCTCCTCGAGCAGGATCGTGACCTTCACGCCATTGGGCGTACCGAGCGAGTAGAGCTGCAAGGGATGGCGGCCGACCGGCAGCTCCTTTTGATGCGTTGGGCCTGCGATCGGTCGGTTGATGTTCGCAAAGATGCCACCGCTGGGCTTGTTCCAGGTCCATACCTTCGGCGGCGTGTATTCAGGGGCATCCGCCATGATCGTCTCCTCAATCGTTCGAGGCGGCTCAGGTAGCCGGGGGATAGTTCGATGGGAAGAGCGCGCGCTTGGTCTCTTCGTCGTTGACCTTCTTGAACGGATGATCCTTGCCGACCGCTCGGGCGCGGGCGACGGCGGGACGGGCATCGACGGTCTCGAACAGTCGCTTGAGATTGGGGAATGGCGCAAGTGGATCGTCCGCACCCTTGCGCACGCGCGAGGCGCGGTCGAGCCAGCCCCAGGCGGAAATGTCGGCGATCGTGTAGGTGTCGCCGACGATGTAAGTCCGGCCTTCGAGATGATCGTTAAGCACCTGATAATGGCGCTCGGCCTCGCGTCGATAGCGGTTCACGGCATAGTCGAGGCCTTCGGGTGCGGCGAACTGGAAATGCACGGCCTGGCCCGAAAAGGGCCCCAGGCCGGAAGCGATGAACAGTAGCCAGGAAAGCAGCTCAGGCCGGTCCTGGGGCGAGCCGAGGAATTTGCCGGTCTTCTCGGCGAGGTAGAGCAGGATCGCGGTGGAGTCGAAGACTCGCGCCTCCTTGCCGCCCGGGCCCGTCGGTGTCGACGATCGCCGGCACCTTGCCGTTCGGATTGATGGCCCGGAAGGCGGGCGTGTGCTGCTCGCCCTTGCTGGTGTCGACCGGGATCACCTCGTAGGGGAGACCCGCTTCCTCAAGAAATAGCGCGATCTTCGCGGGGTTGGGCGTCGGGTGAAAATAGAAGCGGATCATGAGTCTCTCCTTAGACTTGCGGGGCCGCCGGTGAGCACCTGAGCAAGCCTCGCGCGCTGGTGTTATTGCATTATAGAACGTACATACTAGAATTCCAGCCTGCCGTGACTAGAGGAACGTCGATCTTCATCGTGAATTGGGTAACGTGATGGCGAGACCGCGGGAGTTCGACGAGCATGCCGTGCTGGAGGCAGTGGTCGAGTGCTTCTGGACGGGCGGCTATGAGGCGACATCGGTCAAAGACCTCGTGGCCAAGACGGGGATCACCGCCGCCAGTCTGTACAACGCGTACGGCGATAAGCGCAGGCTGTTCCGAACAGCGCTCGATCGCTACGTGGAAGGCAGCGTTGCGGCGCGGATGCGCCGCTGCGAAGCGCTGCCACCGCGGGAGGCCATCGAAGCCTTTTTCGATGAGATCTTGAGCCGCTCGTTGCACGACCGCGAGCACAAGGGCTGCATGCTGGTGAATTCGGCTCTGGAGCTGGCGCCACACGACTCGGAATTTCAGGAGATCATCGCCGGCGTCCTCCACCACCTGGAGAGCTTTTTCTTAAGCTGCATCAAGAGCGGGCAGGCGACGGGCACGATTTCGGATGCCCTGCCCGCGCCAACCCTCGCTCGCCATCTACTGGGCGTCCTGATCGGCGTTCGTGTCCTGGCCCGAGTTCGCCCGGAGCGAGCCCTACTGAAGGGCGTGATTGCACCGGCGCTTGCCCTGCTCGATCCTTCGCGCCAGACGATCTAGTGTCGAGTGAGAAGCACTGCTCGCGACGAGTCCTAACGCGCAATAAGCGCAGGCGAACCCCGGTCCTTCTTCAAAACTACGTCTGCGAGGAACGAATGCGTGCTCCACTTCGTGTCTGGGCTTATGTGGTTGCCCTTTCGGTTGGACTGGTCACAGGCGTGACGCGGGCCGACTTTGCCCCGAACGCGGAATCCGCCCGCCCGCTTCAGGTCGGGGACCGTGCGCCGGATTTCACCGCGACCCACGCGGACGGCACGGCTTACACGTTCTCGGCAAGTCACCTGAAGCAGCCTTATGTGTTGATCTTCTACCGCGGCGGCTGGTGTCCGTATTGCAACATGCAGCTCGCCGACCTGCACTCCGTGGAACCTGAACTGCGCCAAGCCGGCTTTGAAGTGCTCTTTCTCAGCACCGATCGGCCCACGCTCCTGTATTCGAGCCTGAAGGACCAGAAGGTGTCATACACGCTCCTCTCCGATCCGGGGTTGCAAGCCGCGCAGGCCTTTCACATCGCCTTTCATCTGGACGATCAACACTACGCCGAGCAATTGAAATGGGGCGTGGATCTGGAAGAGACTAGCGGCACAAAGGCGCACGCCCTTCCGGTGCCCTCCGTGTTCATCATCGACACCTCCGGAATCATTCGCTTCGTGTATTCCAACCCCAACTTCCGGGTTCGTCTGAGCGCCCAGGAACTCCGGAAAGCCGCCGCTCCGCTGGCCCCCGAGCATCAGCCCGCTCTGACCCCGCCTGACCGTTAAGATCGCATGACCACATTCGCTTGGCTCGGACGCTGGCTGCCATCGCTGCCGCTGCCTACGCCGCCGGCTGGTACCGCTCGAGGGGATATCACCGTAGTAGAGTACTTCGATTACGCATGTCCGGTGTGGCGGCACCTCGAGCCCGAACTGCGCGAGCTGCTTGCTAGCGATGTCAAAGTTCGCATCATCCGCAAGGACTGGCCCGTGTTCGGAGAGGCATCTGAGTACGCCGCATACTGCTCATACGCCGCGGCCCGAGAGGGGCGAAATTCGCCGACGCGGCGACCCGACCCGCGACCGCGGCTGCTTAAAGGGAAGACGTAGCATGACCGAGCAAGCCAAGTCCAAACAGGCCCTCGACGCGCGTCTCGACGAGGCGCTCGAAATGACCTTTCCGGCAAGCGATCCGATCGCAGTTCAACCGCCGGAGCCCCTGCCCTCGCGTTCTCTGGAGTCTCACGAAGAAACTCCTCCACACGCGATCCCAAACGAAGGCCGCACAATGGCGCCGGATGAGAAAGCCGCGAACTCTAGTTCCGGCTCCTACGGGTACGCTCGCCACCCCCTGGCCGTGCGGATCATGCACTGGGTCAACGTGCTCGCAGTGATGGTGCTGCTGATGAGCGGCCTACAAATCTTCAACGCTCATGGTGCTCTCTACTGGGGTCAATCCTCCTATTCCGGCCGGCCCCCGGTCCTGCAGATCACTGCGGAGCAGTCGAGCGATGGCCATCCGATTGGCGTGACGCGCGTGCTGGGTCATGAGTTCAGGACCACCGGAGTCCTCGGGATCTCGAGCGAAGACGGCAGCCCCACAGCCCGCGCATTTCCCGCTTGGGCGACGATCCCCGGCCCCCAATGGCTCGCGATGGGGAGACGCTGGCACTTCTTCTTCGCCTGGGTGTTCTTCGCGAACGGAGCGTTGTATGTCACCTACTCCATGCTTACACGCCATCTGAGCCGCGACCTGTTGCCGACCCGGGACGACTGGCGCTCGATCGGTCGATCGATTTTGGATCATTTGCTATTCCGCCACCCCTCGGGCGGGGCGGCACGACACTACAACGTGCTGCAGAAGCTGACCTACCTACTCGTGATGTTTGGCCTCCTACCGCTCATCATGCTGATGGGTTTAGGCATGTCGCCGCGGCTCGACTCGGTGTGGCCCGGCTGGGTCGGCATCTTCGGGGGCCGCCAGGCGATGCGCACGCTGCACTTTGTCATCGCGTGGGCCATCGTGCTCTTCGTCCTGGTGCACGTGTTCGAGGTTATCATCAGCGGCTTCTGGAACAACCTTCGCTCCATGATCACGGGACGCTACGAAGTGCAGACAAGCCATGAGAATCCGAAATAGCCTGTCCAGGCGAAAGTTCCTGGGGGGCGCCGTCGGCGCCGCCTGCGTAGCACTGTTGAGCGGGTGCGATGCGCTATCGAAGACGCAGTGGTTTCCAAAGATCCTGGAGGCGGGCGAGCACTTGAACCGCGCCGCTCAGGGCCTGATCACCTCTCGCAAATCCATGGCCCAGGAGTTCACCGAAGCCGACCTGTCCCCTGAGTTTCGCAGCAACGGCACGGATTACCCCGACGGCCCCGAGTATCGCGCTCACGCAGAGGCCGAGTTCGCCAACTGGGCGCTGCGCGTGGACGGACTCGTGAATCGACCGAGCGATTTCTCACTCGCACAGCTGCGTGCCATGCGCAGCCGGACGCAGATCACGCGCCACGACTGCGTCGAGGGCTGGAGTGCCATCGGCAAGTGGACCGGTGTGCCGCTCAGTGAGGTTCTCGCTGCGGTTCAACCCCAGCCGCGGGCCAGATATGTGGTGTTCTACTGCGCCGACACGATGGACGATGGCGCTCGTTATTACGAGAGCATCGACCTGGACGATGCTTACCACCCGCAAACCATCCTCGCTTACGGGCTTAACGGCAAACCTTTGCCCATAGGAAATGGAGCGCCATTGCGAGTGCGCATCGAGCGGCAGCTCGGCTACAAGATGGCCAAATACATCATGCGCATCGAGCTGGTCGATACCTTCCGCACCATTGCCGACGGTGAGGGTGGGTACTGGGAAGATCGCGGCTACGAGTGGTACGCGGGTATCTAGGGCGAATGCCGTCATCGGGTGTGCCAGGTTTGAACTTGCACCCTTAGTAGGTTGGGCCGCGACACTCTGTGACTGGGACGAGGCGAAAAATCTACCGTACCGTTACCGTAGAGTCTGTTTTTATCGTATTTCGACTCCATAAGCCTTGATTTATAATGGAAAGGGAGGGACTCGAATCCTCGACCCCGGCATTATGAGCGCATCAGTTGACTCAAGGTAGCCCGTAGATTCAACAACTTGCCAAGGGGCGCCCGTTGCAACTTAGCACGACGAAGCACAACTGAGCACGACCGACTCCCGCAAATCTCCCGCAAATCTACCGCAAAACCCCTGAGCTGGATTGGCGACACTAAGGACCAACGATGAACGGAAAGGGAAGGCCTCAATAGATCGACTGCGCGACTCCGCGGTGTCGCTGAATGTTGATCTCCAGGGCAGGACGAAGCGGTGCGTTTCGCTATTCTAGGTAGGGCGCAAGCACACTTTCGATCCATTTCATGAATGCGCGGACTCGGCGCGACAGATTGCTCCGATGTGCTACGACGAGGGACACGGCGAGCGCCCGGCGACGAAAATCGGGCATGATCTCCACAAGCGCTCCACTCTCTAAGTATCGGCCAATGCCCATTAGTGGCGCCTGAATCAGGCCGAGGCCGGCGAGGGCAGCGGCTTCGTAGGTCTGCGCGCTGTTAACGTGTAGCGCACCTGGCAACTGAAGCGTCGCGTAGCTGTCGCCGTCCGGATATTCCCATCCATAGGGTCTCGCGCCCAGCGTCGGCGAAAAATGAATTGTCCGATGTTCCTGACGCTGGAGATCTTCTAGCGATCGAGGGACGCCATGGCGCGCCAGATAGGCGGGACTGGCAGCGTTGACCATGCGTAACTTGCCCAGTGGGCGGGCAATTAGCGTCTCGTCCCGGATGGGTCCAAGCCGCAATACACAGTCGAACCCCTCTTGAACCAGATCGACTTGCCGATCCGTACTCGACACCTCCAGCTCCAACTCGGGGTGAGCCGCCATGAAGGCCGGCAACGCCGGCACGATCGTGGTGCGCGCCACCTCGGTAGGAAGATCGACCCGTAAACGACCGCGAAGTGCCACGTGATCGCCTGCGAACATCGAGTGTAGGTCTTCGACTTCAGCAAGAAGATCGCGGGCGCGGGCATGAAATGCGCGTCCGTCCTCCGTCAACTGCACGCTGCGCGTCGTCCGGTGCAGGAGCCTGACACCGACATCCTCTTCCAGCTTCCGGACGGCCGTTGAGGCCCTTCCCTTCTGAATGCCCAGGCTATCGGCCGCGTGGGTAAAGCTCCCCATTTCCGCCACCGTTATGAAAATGAGGATGGGTTCGAGATTCTGCATGTTCGTGGCCGGGTATTGTTCACCCCAGAGAGAACAGTGAGTTCATTTCCTCGGCGTTTATCATACCTAAGAGACACAGTAACCTCCGAATATTGGTATCACCCATCGGAGAAAGACAAGTGTCCAAAACCATGAACCTGCATCAGGTGCCTGAAACGATGACCTTGCATCGCGCCCTGTGGGCCGGCCGAACAATGAGCGCGTTTGTCGTTATCGCTCTGGTGGCAGACGGCGCCATTCAGCTTTTCGCGCCGGCACAGATCGCGAGCATGTTGCAGGAAACCGGGTTCGCGATGGACCTGACCCGTGTTGTCGGTCCGATCATTCTCGCCTGCGCCATTCTGTACGCCATCCCGGCCACCGCCGTCCTCGGCGCGATCCTAGTGACGGGCTTTTTGGGAGGTGCCATCTGCGCCCATGTCCGCATTGGTGAGTTGGGGTCGCCGCCGGAAATCATTGCCCTGCTTCTGGGCGCGATGACTTGGGGCGGCCTCTACGCGCGTGATGCCCGTATCCGGGCCATTCTGCCGCTCATCCGTTGAGCCAACCGGGGCAGTGCTCTGTCCCTCGCGATCAGGAGAAAACACATGTTTCTAGTCATGGGAATCACGGGAAAAGTCGGCGGCGCGACGGCCAAACATCTGTTGGCGCACGGCAAGGAAGTACGCGCACAGGTCCGCGATCGCGAGAAGGCCTCGAACTGGGCGAATCAGGGTGTGGAACTGGTTGACGGTGATTGGAATGATTCGGCGGCCATCGAGCGGGCCCTCAAAGGCGTCGAAGGTGCGTTTGTCATGTTGCCGGCTGTCTGGGCGCCCTCGCCCGATTACAAAGAAGCCAAGGGCGTGATTGCGAACTATGTCGAAGCACTCACCAAGGCAGCGCCGCCGCGGGTGGTAGCGCTTTCGTCGATGGGTGCGGACAGGACCAGCGGGGTTGGGATGATCACGGCCTTGTCGCTTCTGGAGCAAGGTTTTCGGGACCTGACATCGCCAATCGCATTTGTGCGCGCAGGTGGATTCTTCGAAAACTTCCTCTACGGCTTGCAGGTCGCCCAGGGCGGAACGCTACCGGTCTACTACTATCCAACAAACCGGAAATCGACCATGGTCGCGACGAACGACATCGGCGCGGAGGTCGCAACCCTTTTGACCGGGCCAGCGTGGCCGGGACATCGCGTCATCGAACTCGGTTCGCTGGTCAGCGCGGATGAAGTCGCGGCCCAACTAGGGGAAGTGCTTAAGCTCGACGTGAGGGCCTTTGCCGTCCCGCGTGCGGGTTGGGCGCGGGCTTTCGAGCAGTTCGGTATCCCAAAGGGCCAAACCGGACCTGCCGAAGAAATGTTTGATGCGGTGAACGCAGGATGGATGGACCTCGGAGTCAAGGGGACGGAGCACGTCGCCGGGAAAACGCCCGCTCGTGTTGTCTTCGCGGCCGCCCAACGGGCCGCTGCGGCGTGAACTACGGCGCTAACACTAAGAAAGATCGAGGTTAAACATGAAGGTTCTTGTTTTGGGTGCAACGGGCGGAACCGGACGGCTGATCGTCCGCGACGCCGTGGCAAAAGGCCATTCCGTCGTGGCGCTGGTACGCTCGAAAACCAGCGCGAACCTGCCGGACGTCAGAATGATCGAGGGCGATGCTCGCGACGAGGCCACCCTCGCACGCGCCATGGACGGTTGTGATACCGTCGTCAGCGCCTTGGGCACCGGCATTGGCTTGCGCAAGGTCGACCTGCTTACCGTTGCGACACACGCCCTGGTCACGGCGATGATGCGCAACGGCGTGCGCCGTCTGGTCTGCATCTCCGCCCTGGGGGTCGGCGACAGCCGTGGCCATGGCGGCTTCGTGTTCGACCGGCTGTTCCTGCCTTTGCTGCTGAGCCAGGCTTACAAGGACAAGGAACGCCAGGAAGCCGCGGTCCGCGCCAGCGCGCTCGATTGGGTCTTAGTACGTCCCGCCATGCTCACCGATGACCCAGCTCGCGGGAGCGCCAGGGCATTCACCGATCTTGCCGGCGTCAAAGGCGGCAAGATAGCCCGCGCCGATGTCGCGCGGTTCGTGGTCGAACAACTGACGACCGACACATGGTTGCGGCGGACACCTGTCCTCATGTGGTGACAGGCCGAGGAACCCGACTTCGCATCGCGTCGATGTCCACCAGCTTGTCCTTCGGCGAATGGAGCGCCGTGTTCGGCGATGCCTAAGACCGCATGGATGCACGTCCTCAAGCGTGCGAAGATCGCGAAGTTCCGCTTGGCATGACCCACGCCATCACTTCGCCCCGCGGCTGGTTCAGGGCGGTGTGCCGCTGAACACGGTCCGCGAGCTCCTCGGCCACAGCTCGATCGCGATGTCATTGCGATATGCGCATCTCGCTCCCGACCAACAGCGCGAGGCCGTCGCCGAACTCAACGACAAACCGCTTCTTGCGCTTACGATGGTCGAGAACGCAGAAGTTCAATTTTCTGCTCTTACCCCGCGCTTACGGCGAGAAGGCAGATTCGGCCTGCGTCGCTATCGCTCTGATTTGATTGGTGGAAAGGGAGGGACTCGAACCCTCGACCCCGGCATTATGAGCCCGGTAGTTGGCTCAAGGTAACCTGTAAATTCAACAACTTGCCAAGGGGCGCTCGTTGCAACTTAGCACGACGAACCACAACTGAGCACTACTGACTCCCGCA
>CAVUQM010000013.1:0-99972 GCA_963743625.1 uncultured Pseudomonadota bacterium
CACGTCGCTTCGCTCCTCGCGATGACAATTCCCATTCGAATGCAACTCGCTTTAGCCCGTCGTAAGACAGCGACACGAAGCGAACGCTATTGGAGCGAGCGGCGCCGTTCCTGCTGTCGCAGCGCTAATCCTTGCCGTCTTCGGGAATAAGGTAGCCGGCCTCTTCGAGGCTCGAGGCGCCGAGTAGCCCCAAAGCGTCACGAGCGCCTCCGAATCGGACGCGTTCTCCAGACCATGATAGACGTTGCGCGGAATGAACGCGAGATCGCCGGCGCGCAACACGAACGTTTCGTCGCCGACGTGCTTACGGGCGACGCCGGAGATGATGTACTCCCATTCCTCCGCGTTCGGATGACGGTGGATCGCGTGCTGCGACTTGACGCCCGGCGGCATGATCGTGCGCCCTACGACCGTCTGCTTGGAATCCATGTTCTGTCCGGTCACCAGCCAACGAACATCCATCCGGTGCCATCCGCGCTCTTCCTTGAGCGTCTTATCCGACTTCACGTTGTCGGCGACTACTTTGAAATGGCTTGTTTCCTTCTCGGTCATCTGCGCGTCCCTCTGTTGGCGTTTCTCACTCGATCGCCAAGGCGGCCTATGACGGCCCCCTTTCGATCGACTTAAACCGTTTTATGGGCCGCCCTGCGATCAGTCAAGCCTCTGTTTTCCAAACTCAGATCGCGCCAACGGAGCGCGTTCGCGAAAAATATCAGGGCGATATCGATCTATAAAACAAAGACGAATGAGGTTGTTCAGGCCCTGGGGGTTGACAACTCATTTGGCTTCCATTCAAATCGTTATACAAGGACCAAAGGCTTTCCGAGGGGGCTGCAAATCGCTGGCAACGGAGCCTCTGGCCAACAGCATCGGAGAGCCCATTGCGGGAAGTGATTCTCCGGTCGGACAACCTTGGTGATGAAGGTCCGCTGCAAAAGCGGCATACTGGAGGAGGCGCTTAGGATGTCGAATAAATTCTCGCTAATCGCGGCGACGTTCGCTCTTTCCGTGTCGGCGCACGCGCTCGAGGCCAAGGAGCTCAATTCCGTCGGCGTCATCGTCGGGCCGCTGGGTAATCCCTTTTATGTCGCTCTGGCCAAGGGCATCGAGACGAGGTCAAGAACATCAACCTTAAGCGCGAAGGTGACGGCCGTCTCGAACGGCTCGACCTGAACAAGGACGTCACCGCAGTAGAGACTTCATTGCCTCCGGCACTGATGATATTCCTCGACCCGCCAACTCGGTAGCGATCGAGCCCACGGTAAAAAAGGCGATCGCGGCAGGCGTGACAGTGGTCGGCGTGGACGCGGGAGCGAAGGGAGCCCCGGTGAACCTGCGGTCGACAACACCGCCGCAGGGCAGATCGCCGTCGACTATCTTGCCGAAAAGCTTTCTCACAAAGGCAATGTCGTCATCATCGACAGCGTGCCGATGGTGGCGATCGCGCAGCGTGTCGACGGCTGCAAAGTCGCGCTGGCGAAGTATCCGGACATCAAAATCCTCTCGGCCGAGGAGCGCGGCGACGGCTCGCGCAACTCCGCCCTCAGGGTCATGCAAACTCTGCTCACGCAATTCCCCGACATCAACGGTGTCTTTTCGATCAACGACCAGATGGCCATGGGCGCCGATCTGGCGGCCAACCAACTCCCCCGCACAATTGACATCACAGGGATCGATGGCTCGCCGGAAGCCGAAGCGGCGCTGAAAGGCGCACAATCTTTTTTCGGGACGGCGGCCCAGTCACCATTCGACGTCGGCGCCCAATCGGTCAAGGCCGGTTACGACCTGTTCCAGGGAAAGAAGCCGGAGAAGGATCTCATTCTCATCGCCCCTACGCTGGTACTCGGGACAACATCGGCGAGTACAAGGGCTGGAAGGCCAACTAACTCGCGCGAGAAATGAGCCGTGACGCGGTCTCGCGTTGCGGACATTCGGTGTACGATAGCATCCCATGTCTTCGAGGAAAGAAGATCACGAGGGCGGGGAAACGGTGGCGGCGAGCGCCGGGCCGCCACTGCTTGAAATGCGGGGAATTTCCAAGACCTTTCCAGGCGTGAAGGCGCTGATCAACGTAGGGCTGACGGCTTCGGCCGGAGAGATCCACGCGCTGATGGGCGAGAACGGGGCTGGCAAGTCCACGCTCATCAAAGTCATGTCGGGAGCCTATGCCGCCGATCCGGGCAGCGAGATCAGGATTGATGGCGCTCCCGTAGTCATCAATTACCCTGCCGCGGCGATCGCGCAAGGCATCGCCGTCATCTATCAGGAGCTGAGCCTCAGCCCCAATCTCACCGTCGCGGAAAATGTCTATCTCGGGCGGGAGATCAGGAGAGGGCTTCTCGTCGATCGGAGGTCCGCCAATGACCGCTGCCGCAACATCCTCGAAAGCCTTGGCGCCGGTTTCTCGCCGACTGACACCGTGTCTACCCTATCCCTCGCGGAGCGCCAGCTCGTCGAGATCGCGCGCGCGATCCACGCTAACGTCCGAATTCTGGTGATGGACAGCCGACGGCGGCGCTTTCGCTGGTGGAGTCGGAGCGTCTTTTTGCTTTGATCCAGCGGTTGAGGGGCCGAGGTCTCGCCATCGTATACGTCAGCCACCGAATGGCCGGGGCTGAACTCGCCGACCGGGTCACCGTTCTGCGAGACGGCGCGGTCGCCGGCGTCATTGAGCGAGCGGACATCACCCACGAACGCGTCGTCAGGATGATGGTGGGCGCGAGGATCGGCCGGCTTCTACAGCGGGAGAGCCGGAGGGGTCCAGGCGCCCACGATCGACCGTTTTTCGAGGTTCGCGACATCCGCGACGGCCGCCGCGTTCACGGCTGCTCGTTCGCATTGCGGCGCGGCGAGATTCTCGGGATCGCCGGTCTCGTAGGATCGGGTCGGACGGAATTGGCTCGCCTCATATTTGGGGCGGATCCCAAGGCCGGAGGCCAGGTCATGCTCGAAACTCCAAGCCGCTCGAAATCCGTTCGCCGATGGACGCGATCGCTTCCGGCGTCGTCTACTTGACGGAGGATCGCAAGGGTCTCGGCCTTTACCTAGATATGTCCGTTCGCGACAATATAAACACCATGGTTCTCAAGCGGGACGCTTGGTTCCGCTCCATTGTCGACTTCAAAAAATCGAACGCCCGCGCCCGCCACTCGATCAAATCTCTCTCGATACGGACACCGAGCGAGGCAACCTGGGTAGGGTCGCTCTCGGGTGGGAACCAGCAAAACAATTCTCCTCTCGCGCCTCTTGCAGACCCGGCCCCAGGTCATCATACTCGACGAGCCGACGAGAGGCGTCGACATTGGGGCCAAATCCGAGATCTATCGCGTTATCGACGAGCTTGCTCTCGATGGGATAGGGATCATCTTTATCTCCTCCGAATTGCCCGAGATCATCGGCGTCGCCGAGCGCGTTCTGGTCATGAGAGACAGCCCAAATCGTTGGGGAGCTGGATCCAGGCGCAGGTAAGCCGCCCTCGCAGGAAGCGATCATGGCGCTCGCTACGTCGGCGGAGCATGATTCCCCCCAGGGAAAGCCATGACCCTACCCCGCAGGACGCCTCCAAGGGAAGGGAGCGCGCGGCTTTGGACGGGCGGTCGCTTCACGCAGTTCGTGCGGGTTTCAGCGGTGGCCTGCGCACTCTTGGAATGCTTCCGGTGCTGATCCTACTGTGCATAGTCTTCCAGTTACCTCTCGAGCGAGGGTGCCTTCGCCGCTGCGGCGCGCGCCGCGGGCGCGCCGCTCCCACCGTCGCAGGGCGCGCTGGATCTCGCAGGAGAGCTGCTCCTGGCCTGGCGCAGCCCCAGCGAGACCCTGTGTCTGGCGCGCAGCGCGCAGCGGCTCGAGCAACTGCAGCGCGCGTTCACAGGGGTTGCCGATGGCTGCTTTGTTGAGCTCACTGGAGCGCTCAGCGTGGCGCACGTGCGGGGCGAGCGCACCGCGGACCTGCTCGCGCGCCTGGGCGGCAGCGCCTGCCTTCCGCCCCTGGGCGGGGCGCGCCGCAGCCGCATGGCGGATGTGCCCGTGCTCGCCCTGTGCGTGCGGCCCGAGGAGGTGCTGCTCGTGATCGAGCGCAGCTACGCGGAGCACCTGTGGGGCTGGACGCGCGAGACGCTGCTGGATTTTCCGTGACGCGGGGGCTTGCGCTGCAACAGCGGCAACCCGTCACAGTGCTGGTGGATAATCGGCCACCCAAGTGCACACAAAAGAAGTGCGCCGTGACCGCATTGACGTACCTGGTCGGCCGCCCGCGGCGCGCGCCGCGGGCGCATGGGTTCCTTTGCGTGCTGACTGTGCTGGTGAGCGCCCTGGGCAATGCCGCGCAGCCTGCGAGTGGGGTGCCGCCGCAGATCGCCATGGCACTGCCGACGGCGGGGAAGCTGTTCGGTAAGGCCGCGCGCAGTCATGATGCCTACCCGGCCCTGCAGAAGGTGTACGCCGACCGCGCGAATCTACCGTTGTGGAGCCGGGACGGCGCTCTCACCGCGCAGGCACAGGCGCTGCTCGCTGAACTCCGGGAAGCGGACCGTTACGGGCTGCGCCCGAGGACTACGCTGCAGATGAGCTCGCGCACCTTCAGGCCACGGCGCCTTCCGCAGGCCCCGATCGTGATGCGCAGCTGGCACGCCTTGATGTACGCCTTTCGGTAGCGGCACTGCATTTCATCTCGGATCTGCATTTCGGACGCGTGGACCCGGCGACCGCCGGCTTCAAACTACAGGAGCCGCGCGAACCATTCGATCTCGCTCAGGCGCTGACGAGTATCGCCGCCGCCGCCGATCTAGAGGGCGCGATCACCGCCGTCGAGCCCGTGTTTTATCACTACAAGCTGCTGAAGGATGCGCTGGCACGCTACCGCAAGATCGCCCTCGAGGCACCCGCCACCGCGCTGCCGCCCGTTACGGCCTCCCTCAAGGTCGGAGATCGCTACGCCGGTGCCGGGGCGCTGCGACATCTCCTGGACGTGCTCGGCGATCTGCCGCCCGGAGCCCAAGGCGCGCAGGCCCAGGACGTCTTTGACCCGGACCTCAGCCGCGGGGTGCGCGCCTTTCAGGAGCGGCACGGGCTCAGCGCCGACGGCGCACTCGGCAAGGGGACCCTGCGTGCGCTCCAGACCCCGATCGCGCACCGCATTCGCCAGATCAGCCTGACGCTCGAGCGCTGGCGTTGGCTCGCTCCCTTTAAGACTCCGCCGATCATCGTGAACATCCCGGAGTTTCGGCTGTTCGCATTCCGCACCACCGAGGACCGCGTCGCCGACATCCTGCAGATGGAGGTCATCGTCGGCCGCACCTTCGCGAGCGCCCAGACGCCGGTGTTCGAAGACAACATGCGCTATGTCGTGCTGCGGCCCTACTGGGACGTGCCCTACAACATCACCAAACGCGAGCTGCTGCCGAAGATTCATGCCAACCCGGGCTACCTCAGCCGCGAACGCCTGGAGCTGGTGAACGGCCAGGGCGACAACTCCCCGGTCGTGCCGCCGACGCCGGAGAACCTCGAGCTGCTCGCCGCAGGAAAGTTGCGGCCTGCGGCAGCAGCCGGGCGACGACAACGCGCTCGGGCTTGCGAAATTCATCTTTCCGAACAGCTACAGCGTCTACCTGCATTCGACTCCCGCACACCAGTTGTTCCAGCAGTCGGTGCGCGCCTTCAGTCACGGCTGCATCCGCGTTGCCGATCCACTCGCCCTCGCAACGCTGGTACTGAAGGAGGCCCGGGGGACTGGACGCGCGAGAAGATCGACACGGTGATGCACGGCACGGCCGATTCAGTGCGGGTGAACCTCACGCAGCCGATTCAGGTACTGATTCTCTACGCTACGGCGCTCGCGACCGAGGCCGGTCCGGTGTACTTCTTCGACGATATTTACGGCTACGACAGGAAGCTCGAGGGCCAGCTCGGTCTGGCCGCGGTGCGCTGAGGGTCTGCCCCTACCAGTGACGGATGCGCCCGTTATCCAGGTGGACGAAATCGGAGGCGGCGTAGTAGCCGACGCCGCCGCGGTTCATGCCAAGCGCCAGGTCGCGCAGATGCGCGGTCGGCACGCCCGGCAGGCGCACGTCGAGCGCGCGTCCCTCCAGGTGCAGGCTGTGCTCGGCGACCCCGCTCGAGCGAGCTCGCAGCATCGCGTTGGTCGAAGCTGAGCGGTACCCGCAGATGACCTCGTAGGCCTCGTCGCGAGCGGCGAGCGTGCGCAGGTCAGCAAGGATATCGAGCACTCCCGGATCGATCGCCTTTACTTCGCCGGTGCGAAAGTCGCGCAATACAAAATTAATGCGCGCGAGCTCCTCCGGCACGTAGCGACCGTCGCGCAGATAAGTGCTCGCGAGGCGCTCGCCCGTGTGGGTGTGCACGAAGGCTAGCGTGCGTGTCGGGCCGCTCTTCGCCCACAGTGCCCCGGCAGGCAGCAGCGTCACGGCCAGCGCGCCTGCGCGACGTAGGAAGCGGCGGCGCGAACGATCAGGGTTGGGGGGAAGTCGTGGCAGGGAAGTGGTCACGTCGGAGGCGCCTGGGGGAGAGCCGAAATGGCCCAGGTAAATCATACGTGAGGCGCACCGCCCGGGGCACTTGTCGGGCGTCGCAGACACGGAAATCGTGGGCGCCCGGGTGGCCCGATTGGCCTTTTAGGGGCTGGGGTCGAGCGTCCGCCGCAGCGCCTGGCGCCACCCCGCGATGAGGCTCGCGCGGCGCTCGCGGTCCATGCGCGGGGCGAATTCCGCCTGGGCGACTCCAGGTGCGCGTGATGGCGGCCAGATCGCTCCACACCCCGGTGGCAAGGCCAGCGAGAAGGCGTGCCGAGCGCGGTCGTTTCCAGTTCCGCCGGGCGCTCTACGCGGGCCTCGAGCACGTCGGCGAGGAACTGGCAGAACCAGTCATTGGCCGCCATGCCGCCATCGACGCGGATGGCGGCCGCGCGGCGCGCACCGTCGCGTGCCATCGCGGCGGTGAGATCGAGCGTCTGGTAGGCCACCGACTCCAGGGCAGCCCGTGTGAGCGTGGCGGCTGTGGCATCGAGGGTCAGCCCGCAGATCAGCCCGCGCGCGTTCGGATCCCAATGTGGGGCGCCGAGGCCGACGAACGCCGGCACCATGTAGACCCCGTGGGCGTCGGGGACGGCGGCCGCCAGCGCCGCCGTCTGGCTGCGCTGCCGATGATCTTGAGGCCGTCGCGCAGCCACTTCACCGCCGCTCCGGCGACGAAGATCGAGCCCTCCATCGCATAGGTGATGCGCCCGCCGATGCGGTAGGCCGGCGTGGTCAGCATGCGGTTTGCAGAAGCGACGGCGACTCACCGTGTTGAGCAAGAGAAAGCAGCCGGTGCCGTAGGTGGACTTCGCCATGCCTGGCTCGAAGCAGGCCTGGCCGACGAGCGCCGCCTGCTGATCCCCGGCGATACCGGCAATCGGCAGCGGCTGACCGAAGAGGGCAGGCTCGGTGGGTGCCGTAGACCTCGCTGCTGTCGCGGACTTCGGGCAGCAGCGCGGCGCGGCACCCGCAGCAGTCTCAGCAGCTCCTCGTCCCAGCTCTGGGCATGGATGTCGAACAGCAGCGTGCGCGAGGCATTGGTGACGTCGGTCGCGTGCACACGGCCGCCGGTGAGACGCCACGAGAGAAAGCTGTCGATGGTGCCGAAGGCCAGCTCGCCCCTCTCGGCGCGCGCGCGTGCGCCGGATACGTGATCGAGCAGCCAGGCCACCTTGGTGCCAGAGAAGTACGGATCGAGCAGCAGGCCGGTCGTTCGTCGCACCAGCGGCTCGGCCCCCTGGGCCTTAAGCTGCGCACACGTATCCGCCGTGCGCCGGTCCTGCCAGACGATGGCGCGGTGGATGGGCTTGCCGGTGCTGCGTTCCCAGATCACCGCCGTTTCGCGCTGATTGGTGATGCCGATGGCGCGGATGCCGGCCGCGCCGCCGGGGTACGCCGAGCGCTTCGCGCACGGTCGCCAGCGTGTCGCGCCAGATGTCCTCGACGTCGTGTTCGACCCATCCCGAAGCGGGGTAGTGCTGCGCGAACTCGCGCCGCGCGAGTGCCGACCGTGCGCGCATGCTCATCGAACACGATGGCGCGGGTGGAGGTCGTGCCCTGATCGATGGCGAGTACGTGGGAGCTGCTCATGTGTGCGGGCCTCGCGGGTCAAGGTGCGGGCCGTGCGCTCAGGAGCGCGCGCCGGCAGGAACGGGCGGATCGGCGATCT
Organism: uncultured Pseudomonadota bacterium; assembly: GCA_963743625.1. Classification (GTDB taxonomy): domain Bacteria; phylum Pseudomonadota; class Gammaproteobacteria; order Steroidobacterales; family Steroidobacteraceae; genus 13-2-20CM-66-19. The sequence goes on from CAVUQM010000013.1 coordinate 8,197, forward strand.
GATAGAGGCCGACCGCCGGCGATGCCCACCCAGCAGCGGCCCTGCGATGGGCACCCACCAGTAGTGCTCGGTGCAGGGAACGCCTGCGCACCCCAGCCGGAAAGGAAGCAGAAACACCCGCGGACCGAGATCACGCGCGGGGTTGATCGGCCAGGCTTCGAGGTACCCCGCGCAGGCCCCGATGGTGGCTACCAGAAGCCCGATCATCAGCGCGCCGGTGTTGGGGTGTGGCGCGAGCGTATTGAACTGCTCGGTGATGGCGAATACGCCCGAGCACCAGAAAGCCGGTGAGGACAATCTCATCGACGCACGCGTGAGCGGGCGTGATGCCTTCACCGGGGTGGGTGAAGAACACCCCGGCGGCCCCGCCATCGCCCGCACGGGTGAGGTGATGTACGAGATTGAAGTGATCGATCACGGGCCCGAAGAGCAGGTACACCAGCGCAGCCCCGAGAAAGGCTCCGAGCACCTGTGCGCCGACATAGGGCAGCACCTTGCGGGGCGGAAAGCCGCGAAACAGGCACAAGGCCAGGGTGACCGCAGGATTGGCATGGGTCCCCGAGACCGCACCGGTCACGTAGATCGCCAGCGTCACCGCCAGTCCCCAGGCGATGCACACGCCCCAGTAGGCATGCTGGTAGGGGCTCGGATCGTAGAGCACGTACATCGCGGCCACCGAGTCACCCAGTCCGAGGATGATGAAGGTCGCCACGCATTCGGAGATGAGTTCTCCCAGGCGTGCGCGCCGCTGTTCGGCACGCAGATCGGCATTCGCCTCGCTCGTGTTACCAGTTTGTGTCATCGCCCCCCTGACCGTGCGAGCCTCGCCGAGAAACTCAGTTAGATCAAGCGTACCTGCGGATCGGATCGCCGGCGTCGCCAACCCGTCACTGAACCTGCCTGCATTGCCGCGCCTCTGACATAGCGCGGTGTCAACTGAAGAACCTGCCAAGCCACTCCGTGCCCGGGAGGCCTCGCTTTTCAATGCGGGGACTGAAATGAAAGTCAGGAGTGCGCTGCTTCTGTCGACGCTTGCGCCGCTGGCTTCGAGCGGGGCAGCGCGGACCGGCCGGCAACCATCCGTATCACCTGCACGCACTTTCGGACCTGCGTTCGACGCGTCGTCTGCAGCAGCACCGTGCGGGCGATAAGGGCCAATGAAGACGTTGCGATCCATAACCCGGGCACCTGTACAAGGCGTTTGGCTCGGTTCACACCGACGTCGCCCGCGAGGAAGACGACCCGATGAGCGAGCTGCATCGTGAGGCCATCGTGCACTTTGAGGCTCCCATCGATGCCACGCGCGCCGTCATTGCGGCCGTCCAGCAGCAGCCCTAACCCTCAAGAAACCTGCCGGGCGGCGCTCCGCGCCGCCCGGCTCGACTCGCGCTGATGCGTGTGCGCAACAAATTCCCTCCAAATCTCATCCAGGATTCATTCTCTTGCAACACGAAGGTGCAAACGTGCGGCACGCGCGCGATCGCGGTGCCACGGCGCACGCTGCTGCGGCCCGTAATCCCTTTTTCAGATAGGGCTATTCAAATTTAGGGCTTTGCGTGCCGCTGCAGGTGTGGAAAGCTCAGGGTGTGCAGCGGCATGCAGAACCTCGGTGGCTCAGCTGGGGACGGTTCGCACAGCGGCTGCGTCATGCGCTCATGACGCGTTTATGCAAGCGCGTCCCGGGCGAGTGGTATAGAACTCGGCAGGGGGAGTCGCCTCTCGGGGGCGAAAGAGCGCTCGAGTGGGGAAATCACAACCAAAAGCCTCAGGGGGCAAAGACGATGAAGCCTAATCCGAAGATCTCTGCAGCCGTGGCCGCAATCTTGAGTGCTACCAGCACGGGCCTGATCTGGGCCGCTGCGCCAGCGGATCAGGACACCGCGACGGCTGCGAGTACCGGGGGAGAGCTGACAGAGGTGGTGGTCACCGCCCAGCGACGCTCCGAAAACCTTCAGGACGTGCCGATCACCATTCAGGCGATCAGCGGCGAGCAGCTCACGCAGCTTAACGTCGTTTCCTTCAACGATTTGCTGAAGTACACCCCGAACGTCACCTTCAGCGGCAACGGCCCCGGTACCGGCAACATCTTCATGCGCGGTCTGGGCGGTGTCGGCTCGGGTAACCAGTCGCAGTCGACCACGGCGCCCTTCCCGAACGTCGGCCTCTATCTCGACGATCAGTCGATGCAGTTCCCGGCGCGCAATAACGATGTGTACCTGGTGGACATGGAGCGCGTCGAGGTGCTCGAAGGTCCGCAGGGAACCCTCTTCGGCGGCGGCGCCCAGGCGGGTGCCATCCGCTACATCACCAACAAGCCGAACCTCATTGCCACTTCGGGTGAGTTTAACGCCGGTTACGGAGTCACTGCCGGCGGCGACCCCAACACGATGCTAAATGCGGTGCTGAACGTGCCGCTCATCAACGACACCCTGGCACTGCGCGCGGTGGCATTCTCCGAGCGCCGTGGCGGCTACATCGACAACGTGCAAAGCACGATTGGCTACTTCCCGGGCACACCGCCCCACGATCTGGGCGGCAACCCAACCGCCTCGAACTACTCGCTCGTGGCCAACAACACCAACCCGGTGGACTACCAGGGTGCGCGCCTGTCGGCCCTGTGGAAGGTCAACGACAACTGGAACATCCTGCTGCAGCAGAACTACCAGAACATGGAGGCGGACGGCTACTTCTACGCGTACCCCGTTGGCACCGAGGGGCAGCCGCTGGGTCAGTACCAGATCAATGCCTTCACGCCTGCACACACGAAGGATCGCTACGAGAGCACGGCCTGGACCGTGAACGGCAAGATCGGCGATTTACTGAATGCGGTGTACACGGGCAGCTACATGGTCCGTAATATCGACGGCCAGCAGGACTATTCGAACTACATGCGCAGTGTCGTGGGTTCGTACTACGCCTGTATCGGCACCGGGGCCGGTTACTTCAACCCGGGCAATTTCCCCAACCAGTTGACCGGCCACAAGCTGCAGTGCTCGACCGCGGTCGGGGACTGGACCGACAAGGTGCAAAACACGCATCAGAGCCACGAAATCCGTCTCAGCACCAATGCCGACAACCGCATCCGCGGCCTCGTCGGTGCGTACTGGGAGAAGTTCGTCATCAACGACGATATGAACTTCAACTACCTGGGTATCCCGCAGTGCAGCCAGGCCAATCTCACTGCCGCCCTCGCGGGCGGTCCGGACTGTCTGTCGGCGGTTGGCCCGGTGCCAGGAGGCTATACGGCGAGCGACCCGAACTTGCGCGAGAACTCCAACACGGCCTTCGGCGAGGACGTGCAGCGTGGCTACAAGCAGACCGCCGGCTTCGCCTCGATCGATCTCGATGTGATCCCCAAAGTCCTGACCCTCACCGGCGGCTTCCGCTGGTTCCACTATGACGAGTTCGAGCACGGCTCGGAGTACTACAGTGAGAGCACCAGCGGCTCCTTCAGCCCCAGCGGCCAGGGACTCGTGGTCAATCATCTGAACGGGGTGTGCACCGCGGCTGGGCTGTGCGGCGAGCCGATCAGCCTCGACAAGACCGAGACCGGCCACCGCTGGCGCGGCAATCTGACCTGGCACGTGACCCAGGACGTGATGGCGTACTACACCTACTCCGAGGGTTTCCGCCCGGGTGGCTTCAACCGCACGTACTCCCCGGTCGGAACGGTGAACCCAGTCGGCTCAGGCGAAGGTCCTTACTGCGCCTCGGCGACCGCGAATGTGGCAACGCTCACGGCCCCGGATCCGCGCTGTCGCACCGGCGGTTCTCTGGCCGGACTCAATACCAAGCAGTTCAACAAGCCCGCCGGGTTCGATTCCGACCAGCTGACGAACAACGAGATCGGCGTTAAGAGCGAGTGGTTCGAGCATCACCTGCTGGTCAACGTGTCCGGCTACATCATGAAGTGGACCAACGTGCAGCTGCCGCTGTTCGATCCTGTGAACCTCGGCAACACCACGTTCGACGTCAACGGTCCTTCCTACAAGGTGAAGGGCTTCGAGGTTCAGTTCACGGCGAAGCTCTTCGGGGGCCTGTCGATCGAGGGTTCGAGCTCCATCAACAGCTCCGAGCAGAGCAATACGCCCTGTCTGCAGAGCGATGGCACCCAAACCTCGGCGCACAACCCGACGCCCGCAGGTCAGTGCATCACCGTGGTCAAGGAGCAGAAGTACCTCAGTCCCTTCGGCATTGTTGGACAGCGCGCGTCCTTCTCGCCGCCTTGGATGTTCAACCTGCGGGCGCGTTATGACGCGACCATTGGCGCCTACCGGCCCTTCGCCTGGGCCGGTGCCAGCCACATCGGACCGCAGAGCAACGAGCCGTTGAACTTCCCGAGTGGTGAGGGCGTGACCAACCCGACGACGACGCTGCTGCGTTATGACATCCCGAGCACCACCACCTACGACGCCGCGATCGGCGTTGGCAAGGACAGCTGGACGGCTCAGGTTTCCGGCAGCAACCTCACCAATGTATACGGACCGTCCAACATATCGTCCGGTCAGTTCATCCAGTCGCAGATTCCGCTGCGGCCGCGGGTGATCATGTTCCAGATCGGATACAAGTTCTGAGCCGAAACGCTTGCGCGGCCGAAGTTGCGGCCGCTTGAGCTAATATCAGGGGCGGACCATGCGGTCCGCCCTTTTTTATCACCGAGAATGGATTCCGTCGCCGCCCCTACCGCCGAAGCCACCATCGCGGCCGAGGTCGCCGCGCTCATCGACCTGCTCAGGCAAAGACAGTTTGCGCAGGTGCTGCAGGCGGCGCCGGCGCTCCTGGCGCGCACGCCCGGCCAACGCGATGTGCTGCTGGCGCTCGCCGTGGCGCAGCGCATGCTTGGTAAGCTGACCGAGGCCTTAAGAACTCTCGCGCTGCTGCAACGGCAGCACCCGCTCTTCAGCCGTCTGTACGAGGAGCGCGGCCGCTGCTTTGTGGAGCTGCGCCAGGCACCGCAGGCGATCGAAGCGTTCCGCCAGGCCGTCGACATGAATCATGCCCTGCCGGGCAGCTGGAGCATGCTCGAGGGGCTCTACCGCATGCGCGGGGAGAGCGCGGACGCGACCGTTGCCGCCGGTCACGTCGCAACGCTGCGCGCACTGCCCCCGCAGGTGGTCACCGCGAGCGGCCTGTTCGCGGACGGGGAGCTCGAGAGTGCCGAGGCGATGGTGCGCGCGTTTCTCCTCAGGCACGGCGATCACATCGAGGCGATGCGGCTGCTCGCGCGCATCGGCATGGCGCACAAGGTGTACCTTGATGCGCAGATCCTGCTCGCTGCGGTGCTGGAGCGCGTCCCGGACTACAAGGCGGCACGTACCGAATATGCCTTCGTGCTGCTCGAGCTGCACCGCTTCGAGGAAGCGCGGCGGGAGCTGGAGCGGCTCCTGAAGCATGATCCGCACAATGTTGCGCTCCGCAGCTTCTACGCCGCTAGTTGCGCCGGACTCGGGGAGCATGAGCGTTCCGTCGCACTGTATCGCGAGCTCCTCACCGGCGGCGTGACCGATGCCGACATCTACCTGTCGATCGGTCATGCGCAGAAGACCCTAGGTCACACGGTCACGGCCATCGAGTCGTATCGGCAGGCGGCCGCGACGCGCGCGGATTTTGGCGATGCCTACTGGAGTCTTGCGAACCTCAAGACCTACCGCTTCACCCCCGAGGAGCTCGCGCGCATGCAGGCCCGGCTCGCAGCACCAGCTACGCCCCTGATCGACCGCTACCATCTGTGCTTCGCGCTCGGTAAGGCGCTCGAGGACCAGGGCGACTTCGCCGGCTCATTCCGCTACTACGCGCTGGGCAATGAGCTCAAGCGGCCCGAGTGCCGCTATCGGGCGGAAGTGGTGGAGCGCAACACTCGCGAGCAGATCAAGGTGTGCACAGCGGCGTTTTTCGCCGCGCGCGCCGGCTGGGGCGACCCCGCGGCGGACCCGATCTTCATTGTCGGACTGCCGCGCTCAGGCTCGACGCTGCTCGAGCAGATCCTCGCCTCACACTCCGAGGTCGACGGGACGCAGGAGTTGCCCGATGTGCAGCAGATCGTTACCCGTCTGCGCGGCTTCGACTCCGATGCCGGGGAGCCGCGTTATCCGCGTATTCTCGAGACCTTGAGCGCGCAGGACTTCCGGCAGCTGGGTGCGCAGTACCTCGCAGGGACGCGGGTCTATCGCAGTGGACGGCCGTTTTTCATCGACAAGATGCCGAACAATTTCCGACACCTGGGCCTCATTCACCTGATGCTGCCCAACGCGAAGATCATCGATGCGCGGCGCGAACCGATGGCCTGCTGCTTTAGCAATTTCAAGCAGCTGTTTGCCAATGGCCAGGAGTTCACTTACAGCATCGAGGATATCGCGCGCTACTACCGCACCTATCTTGAGCTGATGGCGCACTGGCGGCAGGCGTTGCCGGGGAGAATCCTGCGCGTGCAGCACGAGGAGGTGATCGCAGACCTCGAGGGCAGCGTGCGGCGCTTGCTGGATTTCTGCGGCCTGGCATTCGAGCCGCAGTGTGTGGCCTTCCACGAGAACCGGCGCAGCGTGCGTACCGCCAGCTCCGAGCAGGTGCGCCAGGGCATCTACCGGGACGGGCTTGAGCAGTGGAAGAACTTCACGTCCTGGCTTGCACCGCTCGAGAGTGCCCTGGGCGATGCGCTGCACTGCTATCGCGATGCCTGAGCCACGCATGAAGCCTGCTCGCAACGAGCCCTGTAGCTGCGGCAGTGGCAAGAAGTTCAAGCACTGTTGCGGCGTGCCGGCGCTGACTCCGGTTCCGCCGGGCGCGCAGGGGGAGGGCGCCGAGCTGATCCGGATGCTGCACGAGGGGCGCCTGTCGGAGACCGAAGCGCTTGCGCTCGCGCAGCTGCGCGCGCATCCGGAGGCGGGAATTGTCTGGAAGGTACTGAGCGTGGCGCAGATGCGCCAGGGCCGCTTGCGCGAGGCACTGCCGGCGCTGCATCGCGCTGCGCAGCTGCTGCCGCTGGACGCGGAAGCCCACGCCAACCTCGGCGCCGCGCTGCACAACGAGGGCGCTTGGGCAGAGGCTCTGGTGAGCTTGCGCGAGGCGCTGCGGCTCGCACCGCGCAACGTCGAAGCGCTCATCCAGGCGGGCGATGCGCAGCGGGCGCTCGGGCGCACCCGTGAAGCGGCTACCCTTTACCAAGGGGCGCTGCAGCTCGATCCGCGCCGCGTCGAGGCTTGGAATAATCTCGGCAACGCCTTATTGGATTTGCGGCAGCCCAAGGAGGCCGCGGGCTGCTACCGACGGGCCCACGAGCTGCAGCCCGACAGCGCCCAAGTGCTGGGAAATCTTGGCAATGCGCTGCTGCAGCTCGGGGAACTGGGCGAGGCGGTGCGCTATGCCCGCCAGGCGGTGGCCCGCGCACCGACCTTGAGCATGGCCCACAACAACTTAGGCGTGCTGCTCGCCGCGCAGGGCGAGCGGGCGGAGGCCGTCACGAGTCTTCGCGAGGCGCTCAGGCTGCGTCCCGACTACTTGGATGCGCTCAATAACCTCGCCAGGATACTGCGCGAGCTCGGACAGCGGGATGAGGTCCTCACCCTGTACGGCCGCGCACTGGAACTCGAGCCGCAACGCCCCGAGGGCTACATCAATCTCGGTTACGCGCTCTTTGAGGTGCGGCGTGTCACTGAGGCCGCGGCGAGTTTCCGCCGGGCACTTGAGCTCAAGAGCGACTCGGCGGCGGCGCTCCTGGGGCTTGCGACGGCATTGCGCATACAGGGATTGCCGGCTGAGGCGCAGGCGAGCTGCGAGCAGGCCATCGCGCTCGAGCCACGCAACGCGGAAGCCCTGGCGCTGCTCGGGGAGCTGTACGCCGACCGGGGCCGCTTCGCTGAGGCGCGCACGCAGTTCGAGCGGGCCATTGGCGTGGATGCGGATTTTGCGGCCGGCTACGCCGGCATCGCCGCCCTGGGCCGCATGCGCGCCGAGGATGCCGACTGGCTCAGCGGTGCCACTGCGCTTCTGGACCGGCCGCTCCCGGTGGCGCAGCAGATCCACCTGCGCTACGCGCTCGGGAAGTATTTCGATGACGTGGGACGCTACGACGAGGCGTTCACTCATTACCACGAGGCGAATGAGCTCAGCCGGAAGCAGGGGGCGATCTACGATCGCGCTCGCCTCGAGGCTCTGGTCGCGCGCGTCAGGAATTTCTGCACGCCGCGATTCCTCAGTGAGCCGCGCCCCAACGCTTCAGACTCCGAGCAGCTGGTGTTCATCATCGGCATGCCGCGCTCGGGGACATCGCTCGCCGAGCAGATCCTGGCTTCCCACCCGCAGGTGGTCGGAGTCGGCGAAGTGCGCTTCTGGGATAAGGCGTTTGCGCTCATGGAGCGCTCGGCTGCCGCAGGGGAGCCGCTTGAGCCGGCGCTTAGGCGAATCGCGGGCGACTACATAGAGCAGCTGCCCGGCCCCGCCGCCAGCGCCGCCCGTATCGTTGACAAAATGCCGGCCAACTTTCTCTACGCCGGACTCATTCACGCCGCCTTCCCGCGGGCGCGCTTCATCCACATGCGCCGCCATCCGCTTGATACCTGTCTTTCGATCTACTTTCAGCACTTCTTCAACGTGAGTCCCTACGCAAATGACCTCGAGGGCCTCGCGCACTATTACGGGCAGTACCGACACCTGAGCGATTACTGGCGTCGCGTGCTGCCGGCGTCAACGCTGCTGGAGGTACCGTACGAGGAGCTGGTGGCGGATGGGGACGGGTGGACGCGGCGCATCATCGAATTCACAGGCCTGGCCTGGGAGCCGCGCTGCCTGGAGTTTCACCAGACCGAGCGGGTGGTCATCACGGCGAGCCGCTGGCAGGTGCGCCAGAAGCTGCACCGCGGCTCAAGCGGGCGCTGGCGCAACTACGAGAAACACCTCGGGACACTGCTGCCGCTCCTGCAGGACCCGGTCTAGGGCGCCTGCGCCTCAGCCGATGCGTGTGGCCAGCAGCCGCTCCTCGTCGAGTGCGTATCCCATCCCGGGCAGGTCGCCTAAGTTGATCCAGCCGCCGCGGTCGACTCCGAGCGGCTGCTGCATGATGTAGTCGCGACGCGCGAGGCTCCACTCCGGCGGGTCGTAGGGGAATTCCAGGAACGGCGTATCGCCGAGGCCGGCGATGAGGTGCGCATTGGCCGTCACGCCCATGCCGTTGGTCCAGGTGTGCGGGGTGAAGATGAGGTGGTGCTCCTGCGCCATGATGGCGATGCGCTTAAGCCCCGTGATGCCACCCACCAGAGCCACGTCCGGCTGCAGGACGTCCACACAGGCCCCGGTGATCAGGTCGCGCAGCTCGTGCAGCTGGCGCGTCATCTCCCCGGCCGCGACGCGTACGTCGGTGGCCTCGCGCAGCGCGCGCATGCCGGCCTGGTCGGCGCGGTGCAGGGGTTCCTCCATCCAGTAGACATTCAGCCGCTCCAGTTCGCGCGCGACAGCTAATGCGTCCTTGAAGGTCCAGGCGGGCTCGGTGTCCCACGGCAGCCGCCAGCCCTGGTTGCAGTCGACGAGCAGCTCCAGGCGCGATCCGACGCGCGCGCGCACCGCTTCCAGTGCCCTGACGTCGTCGCGCCAGTCACCGCGGTGGAAGCGCAGCTTTACCGCCGGGAACCCTTCCGCCAGATAGCGCTCAGCGGCGTCGGCTTGTGCCGCTGGGTCGCGCAGCGTGCCGGAGGAGGCATAGGCACGCACCCGGTTGGAGAGTCCGCCCAGGAGCTGCCAGCACGGTGCTCCAAGAATCTTGCCCGCGAGGTCCCATAGCGCAAGATCCAGTGGCCAGCAGCGCCCGTAATGAAAATCGATGTTCGAGAGCACGCGGTAATGGCGCTCGAGCGCGAGCGGATCGTGTCCGACGAACAGATCCTCATGCCCCTCAAAGCCAAGCATGCGGTCGCCGGAGCCGAAGCCGGTGAGGCCGCTGTCGGTACTGACGCGCACGACGGTCGCATCGAAATGCACCCGCGGCTTGGTGTCCCAGCTGGCATTGAAAGGAGGATTCAGCGCCAGGCGGTGATGGCTGATCGTAACGCTTGCGATCTTGTGGGCGGACACTCGGGACAGGGCGTTCGCAGGCAGTGCGTTCATGGTGTGTGGGCGGCGCGGTCGGTGCCTGAGGGTTCCACAGTCGAAGCAGGCCTGACAGCCGAGAAATTCACTACCCGCATCGAAAAAAAGCATTGGAAAACAAGGGCCCTTGGCCGGACCCTGCCCTCTGGGCGAGTATGGCGCTGAGCACTCTGTTGCCTAAGGGACCCCCATGCAGAAGAAGACCATCGACCGGCGCTGGCTGCCGTTGAATGCGCTGCGCGCCTTTGAGGGCGTAGCCAAGCACGGCAGCTTCACGGCCGCCGCCAATGCGCTCCTGATCTCCCAGAGTGCGCTGTCGCGGCACGTGATCGCACTGGAGCGCTTGACCGGGGTGCAGCTCTTCGAGCGCCGCCCGCACGCGCTTACCCTCACCAAGGCCGGCCAGCACCTGCTGCCGGCGGTGGTGAAATCCTTCGACCGCCTCGAGTACGCCCTCGATGACATCCGCCATGACGGCGCACCCGTGCAGCGCACGCTGCGCGTGCAAATGCCGCCGAGCTTCGCGGTGCAGCTGGCCGTGCCCATCCTGCGTGACTTCCGCCGCGCCAGCACCGAGGTGGACATCGATCTCATCAGCCCCTATGGCGTAGGTCCGCCGCTCGGGGACGTGGACGTTGCGGTGGTGTACTCCAGGCCCGCCGTGACGGATCTGGTCACGGACCTGCTGTGGCCGGTGCGGCTGAGCATCCTGTGCCATCCGGACATCGCCCGCACCCATCGCGGCCTGGATCTCGCCGCCTTCATCGAGGCCAACGAGATCGTACACGTGCGCATCGCGGATCTGCCGCGGCACGAGAGGTGGGCGCAGTTCGTGCGCACGCACAACCTTGCCGGCGTCAACATCGAGCGCGGCCTGGTGTTCGACACCGCGGTGCTGGCAGCGCAGTACGCGCTCGGCGGCCAGGGCATCGCGCTCGTGGATACGAACCTGTTTGCCGATGAGATCCGCGCCGGGCGGCTGGTGAAGCCCTTCGAGGCGACCCTCGATGACGGCTACGGCTACTACCTGACCACGCACCCGGAAGGACTCGGGGATACGGCCATTGCGCTGTTTCGCTCCTGGCTGATCGAGCGCTTCGGCACACGCGCCGCGCCGGTGAGCTCGCCGGTGCAGCTGGCGGTATCGAACGAGTAAGACGGAGAACGCTGTGAAGAGTGACGCGCAGGTAGTGGTGATCGGCGGCGGGGTGGTGGGCGTCAGCGTCCTCTACCACCTGACCAAGGCCGGCTGGAAGGATGTGCTGCTGATCGAGCGCGGCGAGCTGACTTGCGGCTCGACCTGGCACGCCGCCGGTGGCATGCACACCGTGAATGGCGATCCGAACGTTGCCAAGCTGCAGCAATACACCATCAACCTCTACAAGGAACTCGAAGCCCTCACCGGGCAATCCTGCGGCATGCACGTGACCGGCGGAGTGATGCTCGCCGGCACGCGCGCGCGGCTGGACTGGCTGAAGATGACGAAGGCGCGTGGGCGCTACCTCGGCATGGAGCTAGAACTCGTCTCGGTGGACGAGGCGGCGCGGCTGTTCCCGCTCATGAACAAGAAGCACTTCGTCGGCGCGCTTTACGACCCGATCGAAGGGCACGTGGACCCCTACGGGGTGACGCAGGCCTATGCCAAAGCCGCGCAGCTCGGCGGTGCCACGGTGGTGCGTCACAACCGCGTGCTCGACCTGAAGGCGCGTGCCGATGGCTCCTGGGACGTGATCAGTGAGCAAGGCAACGTGCACGCCGAGCACGTGGTCAACGCCGGCGGCCTGTGGGCGCGCGAAGTCGGCCGCATGGTGGGCCTCGAGCTGCCGATCCTCGCCATGGAACACCAGTACCTGATCACCGAGGATCTGCCGCAGCTCAAGGGTCAGAAGGAGCAGCTGCACGCCATCGATTTCGAGGGTGAGATCTACACGCGCCAGGAGCGCGGCGGCATGCTGCTCGGCACCTACGAGCGTGCCGGCGTGCCCTGGTCGCCGCGCGAGACCCCGTGGGACTTCGCGCAGAGCCTGCTGCCGAATGACCTGGAGCGCATCGCGCCGAGCCTCGAGGTGGGCTTCGAGCACTTCCCCGCGCTCGGGGAGGTCGGCATCCGCAAGGTGGTGAACGGTCCGTTTACCTTCGCGCCCGACGGCAATCCGCTGGTGGGCCCGGTGCGCGGGCTGAAGAACTTCTGGGTGGCCTGCGGGGTGATGGCCGGTTTCAGCCAGGGGGGCGGAGTGGGACTGGCGCTGTCGCAGTGGATGGTGAGCGGCGATCCCGGCGCGGACGTGTGGGCGATGGACGTAGCGCGCTACGGGGACTGGGCGACGCTCGCCTATACCAACGCCAAGGTGCGCGAGAATTACTCGCGGCGCTTCAGCATCCGCTTTCCGAACGAGGAGCTGCCGGCGGCGCGCCCATTGCGTACCACGCCGATCTACGGAGAACTCAAGGCCGCGCATGCCGTGTTCGGCGATTACTGCGGGCTGGAGCATGCGCTGTGGTTTGCACCCAGCGCCGCCGAGGCGCGCGAAGAGGTCACCTTCCACCGCTCGAGCGCCCACGCTTTTATCGGCGCGGAGTGCCACGGCGTGCGTAGCGGCGCCGGACTGCTGGAGATCTCCAACTACGGCAAGTTCGAGATCACAGGTCCGGGCGGTGCCGAATGGCTCTCCTACGTGATGGCCAACCGCGTGCCGGCCGCCGGGCGCATCGCACTCACCCCGATGCTGAATGAGCGCGGCAAGCTGATCGGCGACTTCACGATCTGCCGCGTGTCCGAGGAGCGCATCTTTCTCATCTGCACCTACGCGGCGGAGGTTTTTTACCGGCGCTGGTTCGAGCGGCATGCGCCGCCGCCGCCGGTGCAGGTCCGGCCGTGTGCGATGGAGTACGTGGGGCTGTCGGTGGCCGGGCCTGAATCGCGCTCGCTGTTGCAGACGCTGGTGCGCGAGGATCTCTCCAGTGGCGCTTTCCCGTTCCTGTCCTTCGCGCGTATGGATGTCGGCATGGTGCCGGCACTCGTCGGCCGCATCAGTTTCACCGGCGAGCTCGGCTATGAAATCTGGGTGACGAGCGAGTATCAGCGTGCGCTTTATGAGCTGCTGATGGACGCCGGCCGCGAGCACGGCGTCAAGCTCTTCGGTGGCCGTACCCTAAACACGCTGCGCATCGAGAAGAGCTTCGGCACCTGGGCGCGCGAGTATCGCCCGATCTACGGCCCCTACGAGGCCGGTCTCGGGCGCTTCGTCGATTTGAAGAAGGGCGATTTTGTCGGCCGGTCCGCAGCGCTGGAAGAGCGTGACAGCGGCGGCAAGCTGCGCCTGGCGACCTTCAGTGTCGAGGCGACGGATGCGGATGCTTGCGGGGATGAGCCCATCTGGCATGACGGCCGTGTAGTGGGTTGGGTAACCTCCGGGGCCTATGGCCACAGTGTCGGCCGTTCGCTTGCGCTGGGTTACATTCCCAGAGAACTCGCCAACGCTGATGCGGGATTTGAGATCGAGATCATCGGCGCGCGCCGCCCGGCACGTCGCGAAGCGGCCGCAGTGGTCGATCCGGAGGGCCGGCGCATGCGCAGCTAGCGCAGCTGCAGGTGCGCGCTCAGGTGAAGATGGCGAGCGTGCTCGCCGTGAGGGCGGGGCGCGGCTCGCCCTCAATCTCGATAGTGTTGTCGGTGGTGACCAGGAAGCGCCGACCGCCGCGGCCATTCACGTTGGCGAGCTTGATGCGATTGCGCACCCGCTTGCCCGAACGCACGGCGGTGATAAAGCGCACGTTCTCGATGCCGTAGTTAACGACCGACTTGGCCTCCACGCGTGCCACCAGCACCTCAAAGGCGGTCGGCGCGATCAGTGAGAGCGTCAGGAAGCCGTGCGCGATGGTGCCGCCGAAGGGACTCTCGCGCGCGGCGCGTTCCGGGTCAACATGGATCCACTGATGATCCCCAGTGCAGTGTGCGAACTCCATGATCTTGGCCTGATCGAGTGTCATCCAGGAGGAGACGCCCATCTCCTCGCCGACATGCTTCACCAGATCTGCCAGAGGCATCTTTTCGGCCATCACTTATCCCTTGCAAGCGGCACTGCGCCGCAGCGCGCGCCCGAGTGGCGTGAATCTTACCAAGGCGTTCCGCCTGCGCGCGCGTCTTGGGCGGCGAACGCGCCATCCAGTATATAAAGGGGCGGCCGCACTCTGTCTGCCGGGACGCTCATATATTTTGTGTTATAAATCATAATGATAGATGACTATATTCGTCCCATTTCCTTGAGGCTGCGGAGGCGACGCCGCCGCAGCCGCACGCTGAGGGGCGTGGTGCTCCTCGCGGCGCTGGCCGCGCTGCCGGCGCTGGCGCGGGCGGATTCCATGGACATGAAGATGGCGGCCCTCTACGGACCTTACGATGCGGCGCGTGAAGGTTCCGGCACCAGCTGGCAGCCCGACTCCACGCCGATGTCAGCTCTCATGAGCATGCACGGCAAATGGAGCGGCATGATCCACGGCTTCGCGGACCTGATCTACGACGGCCAGGGCGGTCCGCGCGGTGCGACGCAGACCTTCTCCACCAGCATGCTCATGCTTATGGCAAGGCGCGAACTCACCGATGGGGCTTTCGGCTTGCGCCTCATGCTCTCGGGCGATCCTTTCATGGGCAAGCGCGGTTACCCGCTGTTGTTTCAGACCGGGGAGACCGCCGATGGCAGGACCCCGCTCATCGATCGCCAGCACCCCCACGACCTCCTGATGGAGGCGGCGCTGACCTACAGTCGCGACTTCGGCCGCTCAAGCTCCGGATTCCTTTATGTTGGCCTTCCCGGAGAGCCCGCACTCGGGCCGGAAGCATTCATGCACCGCCTCTCGGGCATCGACAATCCCGAAGCGCCACTGTCACACCACTGGCTCGACTCCACGCACGTCGCCTGGGGCGTCGCCACCGCCGGCTACGTACGGGGGCCTGCTAAGCTCGAGGCCTCCGCCTTCAATGCTCACGAGCCTGACCAGTTTCACTACAACATCGAGACCCACTCGCTCGATTCCTATTCGGTCCGTGCAACCGTGAATCCCATTAGGGACCTGTCGATGCAGGCGAGCTTCGGCCACCTGGTGAGCCCCGAGCAGCTCGAGCCGGGTATCGATGTGCGACGCACGACGGCTTCGGTCACCTACAACGCCCCGCTCGGCCGCTGGTGGCAGACCACGTTGGCCTTCGGGCGCAATAGTCCCTCCAGCGGTGCTGCCAGTGAGGCATGGTTGTTGGAGTCAGCGTTCAAGCCCGCCGCTGCCCATACGCTGTTTGCGCGTGCCGAGCGTGTGGGCAAGGACGAATTGTTCCTGCCCGGTCAGCCGCTCTACGGGCCGACCTACACGATCGAGAAGCTCTCGATGGGCTACATCTACGATCTCACCCAACTCGGGGCTCTTAACCTCGGACTGGGCGGTCTGCTGAGCACCTACCGCTACCCGGCGACGCTCAATCCGGCGTACGGCTACCGGCCCACCTCGTTCATGGTCTTCATGCGTGCGCGGTTGTAGCATCGTGAGCATGAAGGACAGCACCATCACGCGCAGGCAGGCGCTCGTCGCAGGCGCCGCCGGTGTCACGACGCTCGTATTGTCACCCGCGCACGCACGCGCGGCCGCCGCCGCGCCCGCGGCCGCCGCCGGCACCGTCAGTGTCGGTGGGGACCTGACCGTCAACCGCATGGGCTTCGGTGCCATGCGCATCACCGGCGCTGATATTTGGGGTGAGCCGAAGGACCCGGCGCAGGCGCGCGCCGTGCTGCACCGCGCGCTCGACCTGGGCGTCAACTTCATCGATACGGCGGATGCCTACGGTCCGCAAGTCAGCGAACGGTTGATCGCCGAGGCGCTCTACCCCTATCCACGCGGGCTCCTGATCGCCACCAAGGGCGGCCAGCTGCGCCCGAGTCCGGGGCAATGGGTCGCCGACGGACGTCCCGAACACCTGCGCGAGGCGTGCGAGGCCAGCCTCAAGCGCCTGAAGCTCGAGCGTATCGATCTGTACCAGCTGCACCGCATCGACCCGGCAGTGCCGCTCGAGGAGTCCGTCGGCGAACTTGCACGGCTGCAGAAGGCGGGCAAGATCCGCCACGTCGGGGTCTCGAACTTTAAGGTGGATGAACTCGAGCGCGCACGGCGCGTGGTCGCGATCGCCTCAGTGCAGAATCGCTACAACGTCGCCGACCGCAGCTCCGAGGATGTGCTCGACCTGTGCACCCGCGAACGCATCGTCTTCATTCCCTGGGCCCCGATCGCGCGCGGCTCCGCCGACCGGCTGGAGAATAACGAGAGCGGTAAGGGGCTGGAGGCGGTAGCGCAGGCCCGCGGCGTGAGCGTGCTGCAGCTGGCGATCGCCTGGCTGCTCGCCAAATCACCGTTGATGCTGCCGATCCCGGGAACTTCCTCGCCCGAGCATCTGGATGAGGACGTGGCGGCGGCGCGCCTGGCGCTCAGCGCCGCGGAGATGAGCCGCATCGGCTGAGGTTGAGTGCGCCTTACGGCACGACGTGCGAGCTGCCGACGTCCTTCCATTCGTAGCGCGGCACCTGGATCCATTTGCCGTCCTTGAGCTCGGGCACCTTGTGGACCTTGGTCTGCTCAACCGTCATGGTGCCGTCCTTGTCGTAGATCCAGAAGTCGACGTCGTAGATCTGGTCCTTGGTACCGGCCACGCGGAAGTCGGTACAGGCGAAGTAGTGACCGTTATCGTCCAGCTGGCGGATCGGCTGATGGGTGTCGATGAATTCGAGGTTGAGCACCTGGCCGGTCTTGTCATCCTTGAGTTTGAAGACCCCGTTATTCTTGGCCGCCTCGGCGAGCGCTCCCTGTTCGACCGCCGACATCACTTCCCAGCCGCGCTTGTTGGCCATCTTGCCCGGGTGCTCCGAGGCCGGAATCCACCACCAGGGTATCGGGCTGCGCGCGTTCAAGGTCCAGGTGCCCTCACTCAGGAGCGGCTCCTTGTAAATGCGGGTTTCCTGCACCTTGAGCACGCCCTGGCTTGGGGCCACCCAAAAGTCGATGAGATAGCGCTTGTCGGCCTGCGCCTGGTCGTGAAATTTAACGTCCGGGAAGAAGCCGTAGCCATCGATGGTGCGCGTGAAATCGATGCCGTCGAAGATGAGCTTCAGATGCTCGCCGTTCAGCGGATCCTCCAGCGGGAAGACGCCATTGTTGGCCTTGACGGTGGACTGGATGTGTTCCGTCACCACCGCCTCGGCGTCTTTGCTGTCGAAGGACTGCATGGCCTTTTCGGTGGACTCCGTGCTGCTGGCAGCGAAGAAGTCGCGCGCCTTCTGCACGTTCGCGGTCGGATTGCTCAGGAAGGACTTCTTGCTGGCCTCGCTGCTGAAGCAGTAGGTCTTGCCGTCCTTGTCGCTCCAGGTGAGCGCGCAGTTAGTCACGACGTGTTTGCCCTCGGCAAGTCCCTCGGCGCACTGACCGCCGAACTGTGCCTGGGCCGGGTCCACCGGCGCATCGGCTGCCTGCGCCAGCGGCGCGAGCAGCAGGAGGGCGAGGGTGGCGCCCCACGGTTTCCGGGCGGAGAGGGGCGCGCTGTTGCGTGCGAAGGATGAGGTCATGGCGGATCGCTTCCGTGACGCCGACGGGCGCGTGGCAGCTAAGGATCGTACTCCTTACTATGCGCCGGCGCTGCACGGGCGGGAACGTCGGCGGGGCCGTGCCATCTTGCGGCCCCCACCGCACTGCGCGGGCGGACGATCTGCCGATGGCCGGGAGATCATCCGCCCGATGCGCACCCATGCGCTTTAGCGGCGCGTGAGGTTCAGAGCGTAGTCCGCAGTCGGATGGCTCGCGTGCACGTCCTCGAACGCGTGCGAAACCGCCTTGCTCTGGCAGGCCGCAGCCGCAGCCACTTCATCGAGCACGCGAATATTGTCCACCGCGCACACCTTGCGCGCGGCGGCGCTGATGCGCTCCTGCAGTGCGCGGTTGCCGGCGGGGGTGGCAAGATTCAGGTCGCGGTAGCTGACCTTGACCGAGCGGGTCGCGGGCGAAAACGGCGCGCTGATCACCGGGCTCGCATTTGGCGCCGAAGTCTCTGCGGCGAAGCTGGCGGTGCTCGCACCGGCGAGCAGCGCAGCGACGCTGCCGAGGAAGAGGGCGGTCGTGTTGAGGCTTGTGAACTTGGCAGTGGTCATGGAGATCTCCTGAGGCTGTCGGGGTCTGTTGTGTGCCGGCCCGCGGCCGACGCGACATATGAGACGCCCGCGCGCCCGGCGAGCGAAGACCCCGGAACGCGTGTTGATCCCTGCCAGTCACGCACTCGTACCACGCGCCCATGTGTTGGTGCGTGTGCGCCGGATGCCTGAATTTCAGCGCCCGCGGACGCACTTGCGGCTGCAGGTCGCAAGCTGCCGCGGACTCGTCCCTGCAGTCCACGGCTTCGTCCCCACAGGTGCTGGCGGGCGCGCACTGGCGCTGCGTCTGGGCGTACGCTAGCGTTCGTATGGGGCGCTTGAGGCCCCGCGCACCACGTAAGGATTTCGAAACCGGATGAGCGCTTCCCCCCTTGATCGCATCGCACCGGCACTCGCGGCCGTGGCCGGCACCGGTCGCGAGCGTGTCGCCGCGGCCAACAGCGACGTGCCGGGCTTCCGGCCCTTCCTGTGGGTACTGAGTGCGTTCTGGGTGTACGTGGCGATCTCCAACGTCATGTACGCGAACAACATGCAGGCGAGCCTGTCCTCGATGAAGGTCGAGCACATCTTCGCGCCGGCCGATGCGCGCCTGCTGCAGCACCTGCTGCTCTATCCGATCTTTCTCCTGTGCATGTGGCGCTCGCTGCGCACCGGCTGGCAGCCGCTGTGGCGTACGCTGCCGCTGCAGATCGCTCTGGCGCTTTTGTTCGTGATCCCGGCCTCACCGCTTTTGATGGCGGGGGAGTACCTCACCAGCAAGTGGTACGGGATTCCTGAACACGCCATGAATGCCATGGGCGGCAAGAGCGAAGGCTGGCCGAGCTGGGATGAGTTCGTGAACGGCGGGGAGCTGCGCACCTGGATCGCGAGCGCCACGAACTTCCTCGTGACCTACTGCTTTGGGGTCGCGCTCATGACCGGGTTTGCCTTCTATCAGCGCCTGCGCGATGCGCAGCTGCGCTCCGCGGCGCTCGAGCGCGCGCTGACCAGCGCCCACCTGCAGGCGCTGCGCATGCAGCTCTCCCCGCACACGCTCTTTAACCTGCTGCATACCATCCGCGGCCAGATCATCTGGGATCCGCCGGCCGCGCAGACCATGGTCGTGCAGCTCGGGGATCTCTTGCGGCGGCTGCTTACCGCCGGTGAGCGCGAATTCTCGCGCCTCGCCGATGAGCTGCAGTTCGTGACGCTCTATCTTGAGCTGCAGCAGAAGCGTTTCGCGGATCGCCTCAGCGTGGTCGTGCCGCCGCGCAGTGGCCTTCCGCATGCCTGGGTCCCGAGCCTCATCCTGCAGCCGCTGGTCGAGAATGCGGTCGTGCACGGACTGGCCGGACACGAAGGTGCGGTGCGGATCGAGGTCGAAGTTGCCGCCGCAGCCGAGACCCTCACGCTGCGGGTCGTAAACACGATCGCCGCGGCGCGGCCGGCCGGCGCCGCCGGCATTGGGCTTGCCAACGTGCGTGAACGCCTCGAGGTGCAGTTCGGGGAGCGCGCTAGCTTCAGTGCCGGACCTGAGGGCGCGGATCTGTGGGTAGCGCAGATCCGCATGCCGCTGCTGCGCGATGGGCCCGAGGGCAATCGCAGCCCTTCGGAGGCGCCGTGATGGAGGTGGTCATCGTCGATGATGAGCCCGCGGCGCGGCGCGCGGTGCGCGAGTGCTGCGAGCGCGAGGCGGACCTCAAGGTGATCGGGGAATACGGCGATGCGCGCGCCGCACTGGAGGCGATCCGCCTGCAGCCCCCGCAGGTGTTGTTCCTGGACATTCAGATGGATTCCATGACCGGCATGGAGCTGGCGCGCCAGCTTGATCCGCTGACGCTGCCGCTCATCGTGTTCGTCACGGCCTACGATCACTATGCGCTGGAGGCCTTCGAGGTGAGCGCGGTCGACTATCTCCTGAAGCCCTTCGATGATGCGCGCTTCCAGGCAACCGTGGCGCGGGTGCGGCGCCGCCAGCAGGCGGCCAACGGCTTTGATCGCCACGGGGCGCTGGCGACGCTCCTCGAGCAGCTGGAAAACCGGGCGCGTGCGCGCGCGGACGGGCAGCCGCGCGTGCTGGCCGAGGCCGGCAGCCGCATGCACATGCTGGACGTGTCACAGGTCGAGGTGATCGAGGCGGATCGCAACTACGTACGCCTGATCATCGGGCGTGAGTCCTTCCACGCCCGCAGTACCCTGCAACAGGCGGAGAAGTCCTTTCAGCAGCAGCCGATGCTGCGCATCAGCCGCTCCTGCCTGATCAACATGCGTCACGTGAAGGAGATCAGCCGCACGCCGCGCGGGGATTTCATCCTGGTGATGGCCGGCGGCACCACGGTGACGAGCAGTGAAGGCTACCGCGAGCCGGTGCGGCAGTACTTCGAGCGCCTAAAGCTCGCTCCCGCCTGAGGCGGCAGGGTAAAGTGCCGCGCGTGCCAACAGCCGCGCGCCGCACAGCTGCCGCTCCGTCACGCCGCATCGCCTACTGGGCGCTCGCGGTCCTGACGGCGATCAATCTGCTGAACTACCTCGACCGCTATGTCGTGGCACCGCTCACGACCGACCTGCGGCGTGAGATGGGCCTGAGTGACACGCAGCTCGGCTGGCTGCTGCCAGTGTTCATCCTCACCTACATGGTGGCCGCGCCCTTATTCGGGGCCTGGGGGGACCGCGGCTCGCGCACCCGGCCGATCGCACTTGGCATCGGGATCTGGAGCATCGCGACGATCCTCTCGGGCTTGGCGCACGGCTATCCGCACCTCTTGGCGGCGCGGGCCATCGTCGGCATCGGCGAGGCCGCCCTGGTGGCGATCGCGCCGGCGCTGCTTGCGGATCTTTTCCCCCCGCAGGGCCGGGCGCGGGTCTATGCGCTCTTCAACATGGCGATTCCCGTGGGGGCGGCGCTCGGCTACGTCGTGGGCGGTCAGGTCGGGGCGCACTTTGGCTGGCGCGCCGCCTTCTTTGTCGCCGGCGTGCCGGGAATTGCGCTCGCGGTGGCCGCACTGTGGCTGCCCGATCCGCCGCGCGGCATTCAGGACGGCAACGGCGCGCGCGCTGCGCCGCGCCCGCATGGCTCACTCGCGCTTTACCTGGATCTGCTGCGCCGCGGCCGCTACATGCTGCTCGTCCTCGGCTATGCGGCCTACACCTTCGGTTTGGGCGGCCTGGCGGCGTGGATGCCCGCGTTCCTTGAGCGGGTGCGCGGCATCCCCAAGGCGAGTGCTGCCACCGACTTCGGCCTGATCGTGGTGGCGACCGGAATCGTCGGCACCGTGGTTGGGGGCTGGCTGGCGGACTATCTGCTGAAGTACTCGCGCCAGTCTTACTTGTGGCTGTCGGGCGTGACGACGCTGCTCGCAGCCCCAGTGGCTTTTATCGCCCTGACCGTGCACTCGAGCGCTCTTTATCTGCCGGCGATTGTCGCCGCCGAGTTGCTGCTCTTCATGTCGACCGGACCTGTGAATGCGGCGATCGTGAACATCGTCTCCCCGCTCGAGCGCGCCTCGGCGGCCGCGCTCACGATGTTCGTGATTCACCTCCTGGGGGATGTGCCCTCGCCGGTTCTCATCGGCTACCTGTCCGATCACCTGGGCCGTGCGCCCGGAAGTCCCGAGTCCTTGGCGCGCGCAGTGCTGATCGTGCCGGCAGCCGTGTTTGTCGCTGGGGTGATCTGGATCATCTGCGCCCGCGGCAGCGGCCGCGCCGCGGCGGCGTGACCGCCGACGTGGCGCTGCGACGAGCGGCGTCGCCGGCAGCGCGACCGCTCGCGGCGCTCAGCGAACGGCAGCTGCGCGCGCAGCTCGCGCAGGCACTGGCTGAGCATGCGGGCCTTCACGGTGCACACTGCATCCATGAGCTGTGGATGCGCGGGGAGTTCGCGACCCGCGTGGAGGCGGCGCTGAGTGCGCTGTGGGCGCAGGCTGCCCCCTCGATCCCCGAATGGCTGCCGATGCGCTACATCGACTGGTTGCCCACGCTGTACGAGGTGGCCGGCACTTTCCGTGCAGCCCGTCGCGGCCGCTCCAACTTATATCTTGTGCTTCTGGATTTTGCGGACCGTCGCCGCGGGCCTTATGGACTCTATGTCGGCATGAGCCGCTACACTCCGGCCGCGCGCTTCGATCAGCACAAGGCCGGGATCCGCGCCGCTGGCAGCGTCCTCAAGCGCGGCCTGGAGGTGCTCACCGGACCGACGCTGCACCTGCAGGGCGTGGCGCGCGCCGAAGCGGCGCGCATCGAGGCGCAGCTCGCGCAGGCGCTGGAGGATGCCGGCCTCCTGGTGGAGGGCGGCCACTGAGGTGAGTTGCCGCCTCAACGGGTGCGGCCGCGTTCGCGGTAGACTGGCCACCGGGCCTTGGGCGAGGCGGGGGCCACTGATGTTCGCGGACCGGAGTCGGTTAATCACCTTGGGGGCGATGCTGTGGCTGCTCGGGAGCCTCCTGCCGGGCGGGCACGTGCGGGCGGCGGCCAGGCCTGTGGTCGCCGTGGTCAGTGCGGGCGCCCGCATCGGCATCGTCAATCTGCTCGATGCCGAGGTGACGCACTTCCACGCCGCACGCAAGGTGCAGGACGGGTTCCTCAAGACCTACGCGGTGAACTGGTCGGTGAGTGCGATGCTCGGCGAGGCGGTGCGCGAGCGCCTCGCGCAGCTGAATCTCACGGCCGTGCCGGTCGCCCCCGGCGAGACCTTGAGTCGCGCGCGCGAGGACTGCTTCCTCAATGCCAACCTGGAGAAGTCACTGGCCAAGGAGTGCGCTGCGGCCTACAGCGCGCTCGCGGCCTCTCAGCGCCTGGCCGCGCTCATCGTGCTGGGTCCGGGCCTGAACAACTCAACGCACGCCCAGGCAACGCGCCGCAAGGACCTGCCGGAGTACCTGCGCGGCTGGTGTGTGCTGACCGATGAGGGCACCGCCGTGCCGGTGCTCCTCAACCTGACGGAGCTCTTGCTCATCGGCACCGACGCCAAGGGTGGCGCCGTCCTGGCCGCGCGGGAGTGGGGTGGGGCACAGAGTCGCGCCTGGGACAGCTTCAGTGCGCCCGCCGATCTCAAGGCTCTGTCCGAGGCGCAACTCAACCAGCTGCAGCCGCTATACGCAGCCCTCCTCAAGGCCCAGGCCGCGAGCCTGCTCGCGCACCTCCAAGTGACGCCCTAGGGGGCCTGTCTGAGTGCCCAGGCACACAGCACGATGCAGGCGAGTCCGAGCGCGAAGTAGAGGCCGGCGAAGATCTTCTCGCGCTGCACCAGCTGCGCGGAGCTCAAAGGCGCGATCAGGAAGGGCTCACCGTTGCGCGGCTGGGACACGACGCTCACGCGTTCGACCTGCGAGGATAGGATCTGGGCCTGGGACTCCTGCGCCGCCGCGGCGCGCGCCGCGTCCCATTCGGTGGTGTCGATGCGCCCGTCGTGGTTGCGGTCGAAGCGCGCCAGCAGGCCGGCCTGGTCCTGCTTCCACGCATTCAGTTTCTCCTGCGTCAGGCGGTTGACGTCGCCGACCTCCGACTGTGAGCGCAGCTCCCCGAGCACTGACAGCTGCGCACCGACGTCGAGGAGTCGCTCGGTGTAACGCCAGCCGCCGAAGCGCACCGGGGAGGGCACGAGCGGCGGGGGTCCGCGCGGCCGTGACTCTTCCCCGTACCAGGTGTCGTGGGTAGTGGCGGTGATCTCGGCACTGACCGGACCGACCAGGCAGCGCGCCTCGTCCGCATCGATCAGCATGAATAGCTCGATACTGGCGGCCTTCTCCACCGTGCGCCAGTCGGTGCGCTCGGCGCGCTCGCTCTCATCGCGCGCGATCTCGTACTCCCACCATACGCAGGGTCGGCCGCTCAAGGGGGCCTGGGTCGGCGCCAGGTGCGCCGGCACGGCGCGGCCGCTGAGCTTCACATAGCCCTGGGCAGCCGAACGGATGCGCACGGGGGCGGTATCGGCGAGCAGGCGGTCGCGGCGCACGCGCCTGAGGCAGTTGTAGAGCGCGAACAGCGCACCAGTGGCGGCTGCGAGCGCGACCAGGTCGCGGTGCATGGGGCGCGCGGGGGATGACAGTGGCCGCGGCGGCGCGGCAGCTAGGTGAAGGCCGCCTTGAGATCCACATCGGCCTTTTGATCGGGCTGGATGTGCAGCAGGTGCGCCTCGGGGAAGTCACCGAGGCCGGCGATCAGCACGTCCGGGAAGGCAGCGATGCGCACGTTGTTGGTGTTGACAGCGTCGTTGTAGACCTCGCGCCGGTCGGCGATTGCCGTCTCAAGCCCGCTGATGCGGTCCTGCAGGTGCCGGAACGGCTCGCTCGCCTTGAGCTGCGGGTAGTTCTCCGCCACGGCGTACAGACCCGACAGCCCGCTGCGCAGTTCCTGCTCGGCGGCTCCCAGGCCACTCATGTTGCCGGCGCTGCGCGCCGCGTCGACTCCGGAGCGGGCACGCATCACACGCTCCAGCGTACTGCCCTCATACTGCATGTACTGCTTGCACACCTCGACGAGCTTGGGCAGCTCGTCATGGCGCTGCGCGAGCAGGACGTCGATGTTGGACCAGGCGAGCTTGACCGCGGCGCGCACCCGCACCAGGCCGTTATAGACGCCGACCAGATAGCCCGCGAGGGCGAGGACGAGAAACAGTAGGATCAGGCCCGCCAACATGGGAATGCTCCGGCTGCGCGGATTGCCGCGTGCTGCCAAGCATACCCCGCTGTCACTGACAGCGTCCCGCCGCCGCCTCAGTAGCGCGACGCCGGTCACGCCGGCACTGCGACGCGCCTCTCAGGCGGGGGTCGCTTCCGGATGCAGCCGCAGCGCCAGGTCGATACCGGCGAGCTCGTAGCCCTTCCTGAAGTCGCGGATGTGGCGCGCCATCCAGGTCTCGGCCTGCGGCGCATCGCGCGCGGCGAGCGCCTGCACCAGATGCTGCTGCGCGCTAAGGATGCGCGAGCGCGCCTGCGGCACCTTGTCGATCATGATGCGTAACGACGGCTCCAGCAGCTGCAGCAGCGGCTCCTGCGCCAGCGCTAGGACCGGGTTATGGGTGGCACGCCCGATGCTGCGGAATACTTCCGCGGTGCGGTGCACCGCCTCCCCGGTGTCGCTGCCGACGACGCCCAAGGCGGCGGCTGCGGCACGCAGCTCCTTAAGGTCCTCCTCGCTGCGCGCGCGCGCAGCGGCGACCGCGATCGGCGGCTCGAGGATTGTGAGGGCCTCCCACACGTCACGCACCGTGACATCGTGCAGCAGCAGCGCATCGCTGATCCCGGCGGCGACGCTCGCCTGGTGCGGGCGGCTCACCGACATGAGCTTCGAGCCCGGGCGGCGCTGCACCAGTCCGCGGCTCTCCAGCTCCCGCAGCGCTTCGCGCACGGTGGAGCGGTTGACGCCGAACTGGCGCGCCAGCTCGGTCTCAGAGGGCAGCCGCTCGCCCTCGCGCAGCGTGCGCGCGAGAATGCGCTCACCGATCGCGGCGGCCACCTTGCGATAGGCCGGCTCGATCTGGATCTGGGCGAACTCAACGCTCACGCAGCCGCCTCGAACAGCTCACGTCCGATCAGCATGCGGCGGATCTCCTGCGTGCCGGCGCCGATCTCGTAGAGCTTGGCGTCGCGCAGCAGCCGCCCGGCGCCATAGTCGTTGATGTAGCCGTTGCCCCCCAAGGCCTGGATGGCTTCGAGCGCCGCCTGGGTGGCGCGTTCGGCGGCGAACAGGATGCAGGCGGCGGCGTCGCGGCGGCGCACGGTGCCTGCATCGCAGGCGCGCGCCACCGAGTAGACGTAGGCGCGCGCGGCATTCAGGGAGGTGTACATGTCGGCCACCTTGCCCTGCATCAGCTCGAAGGTACCGATAGGCTGGCCGAACTGTTTGCGCTCGCGCACGTAGGGCAGCACCACATCGAGTGCCGCGGCCAGCAGTCCCAGCGGCCCTCCGGCGAGTACCACGCGCTCGTAGTCAAGCCCGCTCATGAGCACGCGCACGCCGCCGTTCTCGACGCCGAGCAGATTGTGCGCCGGCACCGCACAGTCCTCGAACACCAGCTCGCAGGTGCCCGAGCCGCGCATGCCGAGCTTGTCGAGCTTCTGCGCCGTGCCGAAGCCGGGCGTGCCGCGCTCGACGATGAACGTGCTGATGCCGCGCGGCCCGGCGGTCGCATTGGTCTTGGCGTAGATAAGAAAGGTGTCCGCGTCCGGACCGTTGGTGATCCACATCTTGCGGCCATTGAGCAGGTAGTGATCGCCGTGCTGTTCGGCGCGCAGCTGCATCGAGACTACGTCCGACCCCGCGCCGGGCTCGGACATGGCGAGTGCGCCGACGTGCTCGCCGCTGACGAGCTTTGTGAGGTAGCGCTCGCACTGCGCCTCGGTGCCGTTCAGACGCAGCTGATTGACGCACAGGTTGGAGTGCGCGCCGTAGGAGAGCCCGACTGAGCCTGAGGCGCGCGAGATCTCCTCCATCACGATGACATGGGCGAGGTAGCCCATGGCGGAGCCGCCGTAGCGCTCGGGGACCGTCACACCGAGCAGCCCCTGGGCCCCGAGCTTCGGCCACAGGTCGCGTGGGAATTCGTTGCTGCGGTCGATGGTGGCGGCGCGTGGGGCGATCTCGTCCTGGGCGAAGCGGCGCACCTGATAACGGATCTCCTCGAGCTCCGTGCCCAGGCCAAAGTCACTGTCGGTGTAATCCAGGGTAGTCATGGGCTTGCCTTCGTTGAGGCTAGGATCGTATGATTGTCGGACAAACCGGCAACCATGGCAAGTGTCCATGCCCCGCATCGCCTCCCAGGTCGACCCCCATTCGGCGGAGTTCAAGGACAACGAGCGTGCCATGAGCGCCCTCGTGGCCGGCCTTGGCACCGAGGTGGCCCGCGCCGCCGCCGGTGGTTCAAAAGCCGCCAATGACAAGCATCGCAAGGCCGGCAAGCTCACCGCGCGCGAGCGCATTCGGGTGCTGCTCGATGCCGGCAGCCCCTTCCTGGAGTTCTCGCAGCTGGCCGCCCACGGGCTGTATGGCGGGGAAATCGCCTGCGCCGGCATCCTCACCGGCATTGGGCGCATCAGCGGGCGCGAGTGCGTATCGTCGCCAACGACCCGACCGTCAAGGGCGGCACCTACTATCCCATCACGGTGAAGAAGCACCTGCGGGCGCAGGAGATCGCCCGCGACAACCGCCTGCCGTGCGTGTATCTGGTGGAGAGCGGCGGGGCGTTCCTGCCGGCGCAGGACGAGGTATTCCCAGACAGGGACAACTTCGGACGCATCTTCTACAACCAGGCGACGCTCTCGGCCGCCGGCATCGCGCAGATCTCGGTCGTACACGGCTCATGTACTGCAGGCGGTGCCTATGTGCCGGCCATGTCGGATGAGAACGTCATCGTGCGCAATCAGGGCCGGGTGTTCCTCGGCGGACCGCCGCTGGTGAAGGCAGCCACCGGGGAGGATATCGACGCGGAGTCCCTGGGCGGCGCGGACGTGCACTGCCGCGAGTCTGGGGTGTGCGATCACTATGCCGAGAACGACACGCACGCACTGGCCATCGCACGCCGCATCGTGGCGCGCCTGAAAGCGCCCGGCGCCACCGCCCCGCCGCGCCCGCTCGCGCCGCCCAAGGCCGATCCGGCCGAACTCTATGGCGTGCTGCCGGCGAGCCTGCGCAAGCCCTACGACGTGCGCGAGGTGATCGCACGGCTGGTGGATGACTCGGATCTTGATGAGTTCAAGCAGCTCTACGGCACGACGCTCGTGTGCGGGTTCGCGCACCTGGGCGGCTACCCGGTGGGCATTCTGGCCAACAACGGCGTGTTGTTCTCCGAGAGCGCGCTCAAGGGCACACACTTCATCGAGCTGTGCGCGCGCGAGTCGGTGCCGCTGCTGTTCCTGCAAAACATCACCGGCTTCATGGTCGGACGGCGCGCCGAGGCCGGCGGCATCGCCAAGGACGGCGCCAAGCTCGTGACCGCGGTCGCGTGCGCGAGGGTACCGAAGCTCACCGTCATCATCGGCGGCAGCTACGGGGCGGGCAACTACGCCATGTGCGGCCGCGCCTATTCGCCACGCTTCCTGTTCCAGTGGCCGAACGCACGCATCTCGGTCATGGGCGGGGAGCAGGCGGCGAGCGTGCTCGCCACTGTCAAACGCGAGCAGCTCGAGGGCGCCGGCAAGACCTGGCCGGCTGCCGAGGAAGTCGCCTTTAAGGACCCGATCCGCGCGCAGTACGAAACTCAGGGGCACCCGTATTACTCCTCGGCACGGCTGTGGGATGACGGCGTCATCGATCCCAACGACACACGCCGCGTGCTGGCGCTGTGCCTCGCGGCGGTGCGCCACGCTCCCGAGGAGGCAACACGTTTCGGCGTGTTGCGCATGTAAGGCCATGCTCAGGAGCCTGCTGGTCGCCAATCGCGGCGAGATCGCCTGCCGCATCTTCCGCAGCGCGCGCCGCCTGGGCGTGCGCACCATCGCGGTGTACTCGGATGCCGACGCCCAGGCGCGCCATGTGCGCGAAGCCGATGCGGCGGTGCGCTTAGGTCCCGCGCCCGCGCGCGAGAGCTACCTCGATGCCGCGCGTATCCTTGCCGCCGCGCGTGCCACGGGGGCGCAGGCGATTCATCCGGGCTATGGCTTCCTGTCCGAGAACGCGCAGTTCGCGCAGGCCTGCGCGGATGCGGGGCTGCTGTTCGTTGGGCCGCCGGTGGCGAGCATCGCCGCCATGGGCTCGAAGATCCTCGCCAAGACCCGCATGCAGGCGGCCGGAGTGCCGGTGCTGCCCGGCTATGCCGGTACGCGCCAGGATCTGGAACACCTGGCACGTGAAGCGCAGGCGGCGGGGCTGCCGCTCATCGTCAAACCCGCCGCCGGTGGTGGCGGCAAGGGCATGCAGATCGTGCGCAACGCGGCGCAGATCGCCCCGGCGCTCGCGGCCGCGCGGCGCCTGGCGGAGAGCGCCTTCGGGGATGGCGCGCTGCTGCTCGAGCGTTATCTGCCGGCCCCGCGACACCTCGAGGTGCAGGTGTTCGCGGACGCGCACGGCCATTATCTGCACCTGGGTGAGCGGGACTGTTCGATCCAACGCCGGCACCAGAAACTGATCGAGGAGGCGCCCGCACCGCAGGTGCCCGAGGAGGTGCGTGCGCGGCTGCGGGCTGCAGCTCTGGTCGTGGCGCGCGAGGTGGGCTACGTCGGTGCCGGGACCGTGGAGTTTCTGTACGACGGGGCGGACTTCTACTTCATGGAGATGAACACGCGCCTGCAGGTTGAGCATACGGTGACGGAGGCAATCACCGGGCTCGACCTGGTCGAGTGGCAGCTGCGCGTGGCGAGCGGCGAGGCACTGCCGCTCACGCAGGATGAGGTGCGCTTCAGTGGCCATGCGATCGAGGCGCGTGTGTGTGCGGAGGACCCGGCACAGGGTTTCCTGCCCAGTTCCGGGGAGCTTGCCCTGCTTGAGTGGCCGCACGGGGAGGGCATCCGCGTGGATGCCGGCTTCGACAGCGGCGACCGCGTGCCCGAGAACTACGACTCCCTCCTCGGCAAGGTGATCGCCTGGGGCGCGAGCCGTGATACGGCCGCCGCGCGCCTGGCCGCGGCCCTCGATGACACCCACTGCGCTGGCGTGCGCAGCAACGAGCATTTTCTCGCCGGCATCCTGCGCCAGCCAGACTTTCTCCAGGTGCGCCACAGCATCGCCTTTCTCGATCAGCGCACCGTAACGCCCGCCGCCGCACCGCCGCCGGAGAGTCTGATTCTCGCCGCCCTGGCGGCGCTGTCGCACGCTGTGCCGGCTGCGGTGGCGCAGAGTCCCTGGCAGGCCACCGACGGCTACACGCCGAACCTTGCGGCCCAGGTGAGCGTGCCCCTGGTGAGCGGCGCACACGCCCACACCGTGCAGCTCACCTTCCGCCACGCACGGCCGCAGGACGCCCGCATCGATGGGGGCCCGGCGCAAGAGCTGCACGAGACCAAGCTCGGCGCGGCGCAGGGGAGCGTGCGCCTCGGCGCGCAGCGCTTCGCGGCGCGCCTCTTGCGGCTTGGCGCGGTGGTGCACCTGTGGGCCGGGGATGCGCATTACGAGTTTCGCATCGATGACCCGCGGGAGCGCGAGTTCCAGGCGAGCGCGGCCAGCGGTGGCCTGACGACGCCGCTGCCGGGAGTGGTGGTGAGCGTGCCGGTCAAGGTCGGCGAGCAGGTGGCGGCGGGCGCCACGCTCATGGTGATTGAGGCGATGAAAATGGAGCACGCAATCATCGCGCCCTACGCCGGCAGCGTCAGTGCGATCCACTACGCGCCCGGCGAGCGCGTCCCGGAAGGCAGCGCGCTCCTGGCGCTCGAGCGCGCCAGCTAGCCTCTAGGCGGCGACTTCTTCTTGGGGCCCGCGGGGGCGGCCGCATGCTCGGCGCGCACCTTGGCGATCAGTTTGTCGGTGTTGGCGAGGATCTCGGTGAAGCTGTCCCCGAGGGCCACGTACCTGCCATCCACGGCCATGGTCGGCACGCCGGTGATCTGGAAATCCTCGGCCATCTTGTCCGCCTGCACGGTCTGGTTGTTGATGCCAAAGGAGGTGTAGGCGGCGGCGAACTTCTCCGCATTGCCACCGTTCTTGCCGACCCAGTCAAACAGCGCCTGCTCCTGGAAGAGCGGCAGATGCTGCTCGTGAATCGCCACGAACAGCCGCGCATCGAGCCGCTCGAGGTCGCCGGTGGCGAGGAGGGCGTAGTAGGCGCGCTGCATGTTGATCCAGGGCGGGCGGTCGAAGCCCACCGGAACTTTGCGGAACACGACATCCTTGCCGAGTGTCGCCTTCCAGGTACCGAGGATGGGCGCGAATTCCGCACAGTGCGGACAGGCGTAGGAGAAGAACTCGAGCACCTCGATCTTGCCCGGACTTTGGCTCGGCTGCGCCGGCGCCAGAACGCGGTAGTCGGTGCCCTCGGCCTGGGCGAAGGCCGGCGCCGCACTCAGAACCGACAGGCAGGCGATCAGGCAGCCGATGACACTCACGGCGCGCACGGGAAACCTCATGCAATGTTCCTTTCTTCTTCCGCACTTTGGGGCGTTGCACGCCCGTAGTTTAGGCAAATACGGCGCCGGAAGTTCCCTCAGCGCCTGTTACGCCGGGCCGCCCGGGCGGCCGCGGCAGGCAACTTAACACGGACTGTCCGCGCCGGCGCCGTGGTAGCCGCGAGGCGGCGGCGCGCCGCGGCCGAGAGTGTCGAGACGTAGGGCGAGCGCGCGTCATAGAAGCGCCACGGCTTCATCGCCCACACGCCGGCGTAGTCGACGCCGATGCGTGGCGTGCGCACGATGCGCGGCGCGGGCGCGCCCCGCGGCGCGCGCTCCAGCCACAACACCTCGCCGAGCAGATCAACACCGTTCAGGCGTCGGTCGATCCTCAGCGCCCGGCACAAGAGGCCGGGTCCGTTGGTGCCCTCGGCGATGCCCGCAAGCGGTTCCAGGGCACGTAGCAGCACGGCATGCGGGGTGCCGGTTGCGGCGGTGACCACGTTCAGGCAATTCCAGAAGCCGTAGATGAAGTACACGTACGCGTGGCCCGGGGGTCCGAACATCACCTCGGTGCGCGCCGTACGGCCGCGCGCCGAGTGCGCGGCCAGGTCCTGCGGCCCCTGGTAGGCCTCGGTCTCGACGATCCGGCCGCGCCGCAACTGTCCGTCCTGCACATGCACCAGGTGCATGCCGATCAGCTCGCGCGCGACCGTGAGCGTGCTTTGCAGGAAGAAGCGGCGCGGGGGCTTTCTCGGGCGGCTCACCGCGCGCGATGGTAATGGAATCCACTACAATGGACCTCTTCCACGGAACGAGCAGGGCGTAGCTCTGTCGAATCAATAAGATACGGGCATTTGACCGAGACTAAATGAAGCAGGACGCGTACATCCCGGCCCTCCTCACATGTCTGGTTGCGATTTGGGCGAGCCCCGGGCTGGCCTCGGTCTTCCCGATTCCCGCGGATGGCACCTCCGTGGTGGGCGCCGATACCAGCGTGAAGACGGTCTACGAGGACACGCTGCCCGATCTCGCGCACCGTTACAGCCTGGGCTACTACGAGATCATCCGCGCCAACCCCGGGGTGGATGTGTGGATTCCCGGCGCCGACAAGGAGATCGTGCTGCCCGGTCGGCGCATTCTGCCGCCCGGTCCGCGCGACGGGATCGTCGTGAACCTGCCCGAGCACCGCCTGTACTACTACCCCAAGTCCAACGGCCACGATAAGCCGGTAGTGATCACCTACCCCGTGAGCATCGGCAAGATGGACTGGCGCACCCCGCTCGGGGAGACGCAGGTCATCGCCAAGATCAAACACCCGCCCTGGTATCCGCCCGAGTCGGTGCGCAAGGAGCACGAGGCC
Organism: uncultured Pseudomonadota bacterium; assembly: GCA_963743625.1. Lineage (GTDB taxonomy): Bacteria > Pseudomonadota > Gammaproteobacteria > Steroidobacterales > Steroidobacteraceae > 13-2-20CM-66-19. Next base: position 40,758 of record CAVUQM010000013.1, read on the forward strand.
AACGGCGACCCGCTGCCGCGCGTGGTGCCGCCGGGACCCGACAATCCGCTCGGCGATTACGCCATGCGGCTTGCGGCCGGCAACGGCACTTACCTGATCCACGGCACCAACAATCCCACGGCGGTCGGCATGGCGGTCACGCACGGCTGCATCCGCATGTATCCGGAGGACGTCGCGGCGGTGTTCGCGACCGTCCCGGTCGGCACCCGGGTGCGCCTCATCAACGAGCCGGTGAAGGTCGCCTGGGTCGACGGGCAGCTGTATGTGGAGGCGCATCCGCCGGTGGATGAGCAAGGGCAGAGCGAGGAGCCGGATCTGAAGCTGCTCTCCAAGATGCTCGACCACGCACTCGGCAACAATCACGTCGCGATCAACTGGGACATCGCGCGCGACACCCTGAGCGCTGCGAAGGGTATGCCGACCCTTGTCGGCGTGGAAGCGGACCTCGACGGCGAGGCGGCACCCACGGCGGCCGCCAACAATCCGGTGCGCGCGCACTAGCAGCGCCGGCGCCGTTCGCGTTCAGCCCCTGCCGACCCCGTGCTGCATTACGCGATCACCTTTCTCATCATCGCCATCGTCGCCGGGATCTTGGGCTTCGGCGGCATCGCCGCCGGCGCGGCCGGCATCGCCAAGGTGCTGTTCGTGATCTTCATGGTGCTCGCGGTCATCACATTCCTTAAACGAACCTAGCGCTCTTCGCTGCTCGAGGCGCCGACTAGGGCTTAGCGGCTTCGCGCTCGCGGCGCCGCGAGCGCAGCTGCTCGAGCAGGCGCAGCGCGAATGCTGCGCGCGAACCGACCGACGCCGCCGTACGGGCCCACCCCAGGAGCATCAGCACCTGGCCCGGGCGGCGCAGCAGCAGCAGCCCTGCCAGCGCGGCCGCCCAGGTGAGGGGTCGCAGCAGCGGCAGCGCGCGTCCCTCGCCCTCGCGGCTCAGCAGTTCGCTGGCCGCGCGGCTGAGCGGACTTTGCCGCAGTTCCCCGAGCCGCTCGCCGAGTTCCACGCGCTGCTCCTCGCACTGCCGCAACAGCGCCCGGCGCCGCGCCTTAAGTTCGGTGAGCCGGCTCATGGTCCGTTGCGCACCTGGCGCTGGTCCTCTTCCAGCTGTTCGAGGGAGCCGGACAGGAGTCCGGGGCGGTGACGCACCGTGCGCAGCCCGATCCAGATGAGCAGCACCGCGAGCAGCACGAAGACCGCACCGCCGCCAAGCAGGCCGAGCATGCGGTGCGTGTTCCACAGCGCCACGATGAGTGCGGTCGCGCCGAAGGCGGCCGCGAGCAGCAGGCAGGCGACGGCGGCCACGATCCAGGCGAACATGCGCAGCAGCAGCAGCACTTGGATCTCGAGCTCGACCGCGGCCAGATCCAGGCGCGTGCGCAGCGCCTCAAGTCCCGCGGCGGCCAGGCCGCGCACGGGCGCACCCGGCGCGCTCGCCGGCTCCTGCGGCTCGCTCATCTCTGGCGCGCCATGATCAGCCCGAGGAGCAGTGCGACGCCGCCCGCCACGGCGACCGCCTGCCAGGGGTTGTCTCGCACGTAGCTGTCGACGTCGCGCGCACGCGCGTTCAACTGCTGCTCCAGGCTCGAGAGCCGGCTCTTCAGAGCGCGCAGCGTTTCCTGGGCCCGGTCCTGCATTTCGGCGCCGCCGCTGGCGAGCCCCGAGCGCAGCAGCGCTTCCGCTTCATCCACCAGCGAGTACAGGTCGTCGACCAGTCTTCCGGAGTTAAATGGCTCGCTCATGACGGTGCCCTTGGGTTCGCCGTGTCAGTGCGCGCTGATTTACGCATATCCGGCCTGAAACCGCGAGACTCGCACGGCGCGCTGCGCTACTCTCGCGCAGAGACGGTATCGCCATGCACAGCACCGCCACCAATCCGCTTCTGGAACTGCGCAACCTCGGCGTCAGTGCCTGGCTCGATGACATCAGCCGCGGCATGCTGGAGGACGGCAGTCTCGCGCACCTGATACACGATGACGGGATCGCAGGCCTCACCTCCAACCCCTCGATCTTCGCCAACTCGATCATGCATGACCCGCGCTATGCGCAGCCCATCGCGGCGCTCCTGCCGACGGTGAACTCCGCCATGGCGCTCTACGAGGAACTGGCGCTGCATGACCTCAGGGACGCCGCCGGACTCCTGCATCCGCTCTATGATTCCTCCGGCGGCGGCGACGGCTTTATCAGCATGGAAGTTTCCCCGCACCTGGCCTACGACGGCGCGGGCAGTCTCGCCGAAGCCCAGCGCCTGTGGGGACGCCTGCAGCTCCCCAACGCACTCATCAAGATTCCGGGCACGCAGGCGGGGCTGCCGGTAATCCGCGACCTGATCGCCGCCGGCATCAACGTCAACGTAACGCTGCTGTTCTCCCCCGAGCGCTATCGGCAGGTGGCGCAGGCGTATCTGGCGGGCCTGAAGATCCGCGCCGAGCAGAACCTGCCGCTGGCCACGGTCGCCTCGGTTGCGAGCTTCTTCCTGAGCCGCATCGATACCGCGGTCGACAAGGTGCTCGATGGCCTGGCCGCCCACGGCCAGCCCGCGGCGCGCACGCTGCGCGGCAAGGCGGCGATCGCCAGTGCGGCGCACGCTTATGAGATATTCGAGGAGATCACGGCCACCCCCGACTGGGAGGGGCTGGCCGCGCGCGGCGCGCGCCCGCAGCGGCTGTTGTGGGCCTCGACCTCCGCCAAGGACCCGAGCTTCAGCCCCATCAAGTACGTGGAAGAACTGGTGGTGCCCGGCACCGTCAACACCATGCCGCTCGAGACCCTCAATGCCTACCGGCGGCTCGGCCATCCGGAGCTTTTGCTGGAGCGCCACATGGCCGACGGCAGCGACACGCGCGAGGGGTTCGAGCGCCTGGGCGTGGACCTGGATGCGATCGCCGCGCAGCTGGAAAACGAGGGTGTGGCAAAATTCATCGAGCCTTTCGACAAACTGCAACAGTGGCTCGAGGCGAAACGCCGCGGCCCGCGAGCCAGCTGACGCGCGGGAGCGGCCCTTTGCGGGGGTAGCGGATGTGGATACCGACGCGTTACGCGAGCGCCTGCTGCGGCGGCGCGAGGAACTGCGCCAGCGTGCGAGCGCTGCCAGCGCCGAGGCGCGCCATGAGGCCGATCCGCTCTCGGCAGACTTTGCCGAGCAGGTAACACAGCGTGAGAACGATGACGTGCTCGGGGCGATCTCCGAGGCGGTGCGTGCGGAACTGGAGCTGCTGGATGGCGCGCTGCGGCGCCTGGCCGCCGGTCGCTACGGCCACTGCGCGGGCTGCGGTGAGCAGATCGAGCCCGAGCGGCTGGCCGCGGTGCCCTACACCGATCGCTGCCGCGCCTGCGCTGAGCAGGGTGCGGCGCGCTCAGCGCCGCATCACTGAGAGAACCGGCGGGCGCGCATGAGCTTCGCGGCGCCCTCCGGCGTCATCACCCTCACGACCGACTTCGGCCATCAGGGACCCTTCGTCGGGGTGATGAAAGGGGCGGTGCTGGGACGTTTCCCGCAGGCGCGCCTCGTCGATCTGACGCACGAGATCTTGGTGCACTGGCCGGCGGAGGCCGGCTTCTGGCTGGCGCGCGCCTATGCGTATTTCCCGCCCGGCACCGTGCACGTCGCGGTGGTGGATCCGGGCGTGGGCACCGCGCGCGGGATCCTTGCGGTGAGTGCGCACGGGCACCTGTTTCTCGCCCCCGACAACGGCCTGCTGGCCCCGGTGGTCACGCGCGCCCCCGATGCGCGCATCGTGCGGCTCAGCTCCGCTGTGCTGGCGCGCTTAGGCATCCAGCGCGTGAGCGCGACCTTCCACGGGCGCGATATCTTCGCCCCGGTGGCCGCGGAACTCGCCGCCGGACGGCTCGGGGCGGAGGAGCTCGGTGAGGCGGTGACGACGCTCGTGCCCTCCTGGGTGGAGGAGCCCGCCGTGGCCGCGCGCAGCGTGAGCGGGGTCATCATCACGCAGGATCACTTCGGCAACCTGATCACCAATATCGACGGCACACTCGCCGAGCGCTTCCGCCTGCCGCTGGTGCACGCCGGCAACCATTCCTTTCCCATGCTGCGCACCTACGGGGAGGTGCGCCCCGGGGACTACCTGGCGCTGGTGAACTCTTTCGGGGTGATCGAAATCGCCCGCGCCGAAGGCTCGGCGGCCGATGGCCTGGGCCTGAGCCGGGGTGCTCCGGTGGTGGTGCGGGACCGTACCGATCAGGCCTGAACGCTGCTGCGCAGCCCACGCCCGCGCACGAAAAACGCGACAGATGGTTAAAAGTTGATCGCCGGCGCGAATCCGTTATAGTTCGCAGCCTTGCCCGTGCCCCTTTTGGCACGTTACCTATTGAATTAATTCAGGATTTGCGCCGCCCGATGTCCGAGCGAGACAACGAGAGCTTCGATCTCGACGATGAATTCCTGACCGGTCCGACCGAGGACGGCACCGATTACGACCGATTGCTCGATCGGGTCGACAAGCGCGTGCGCAACCAAGGTAAGCGCGGTAAGGCCGCCTGGAGTCGACTCGAGGAAGTACTGGCCGACAAAAAGCTCGAGAAAGATCTCAAGGATTTCGACGACGAGCTTTAGTCCGCGCCTGGGTGCGGTACGCTCCGGAGCGATTTGAGCGCCGGCGCGCGGGTGAGTTTCAGGCCCGCTGCGCTCAAAAGGGAATCTCAAGCTGCGCCCGGAGAGACGTAACACAAGTGAGCGCGCCCTCGGCCTGGATCGTCCTGAAGTTCGGCGGTACCAGCGTTTCCAGCCTCGCCAACTGGAGCAACATCGCCCGCATTGTCGCTGAGCGGCGTGCCACCGGCGCGCGCATCCTCATCGTGCATTCGGCCGTCACCGGCATCACCGATCGCCTCGAGCGGCTGCTCGATGCCGCCATCGGTCAGGCACAGGAGGAGGAGCTGCGCTTCATCGAGGAGCGCCACCGTCAGCTGGCCGCAGACTTAGGCGTGCCGCTCGGGGAGGATGTGGAGCGCCAGCTGGCCGAGCTGCGCGAGATCTCAGCCGGCGTCGCCCTGGTGCACGAGGTGAGCGAGCGCACGCGGGCGCGCGTCATGGCGGCCGGTGAGCTCATGGCCACCCGCATCGGCGCCCGGTATCTCGCCGCGCAGGGGCTTGATCTCGCCTGGGTCGATGCCCGCACCATGCTGCGCGCAGAGCGCAGCGCGGGTGCGCCCCGGGCCAGCATGCTGTCGGCGGTGTGCAATTTCGCTCCCGATGCGACTCTCGAGGCGCAGCTGGGGACGCGCGCCCCGATCCTCATCACGCAGGGTTTCATCGCAAGCGATGAGGATGGCAACACGGTGCTCCTCGGGCGCGGTGGCTCGGACACCTCGGCGGCCTACTTGGCCGCGAAGCTGCGGGCGCAGCGGCTCGAGATCTGGACCGACGTGCCGGGCATGTTCAGCGCCGATCCGCGCTTCACGCCGAGCGCGCGTCTGTTGCGGGCGCTGCATTACGATGAGGCGCAGGAGATCGCCACCAGCGGGGCCAAGGTGCTGCACCCGCGCTGCATCCTGCCAGCACGCCAGTACCGCATCCCGCTGCACGTGTACGCCACCCAGGCCCCGCAGCTCGAAGGCACGGTGCTCGGCGCGGAAGGCACGGATGGCGGGGCGCAGGTAAAGGCGGTATGCACCAAGAAGGGCATCACGCTGGTCTCGCTCGAGAGCCCCGGGATGTGGCACCAGGTCGGATTCCTCGCCGATGCCTTCCAGGTCTTCAAGCAGCACGGCATGTCAGTGGACTTAGTCTCGACCTCCGAGACCAATGTCACCGTCTCACTCGATGCCGCCGCCAACACCCTCGACAACACCCGCGTCGCAGAGCTGGTCGCGGATCTTTCGCGCCTGTGCCGCGTGCAGGTGATCGGACCGTGCGCCTCGGTGAGCCTGGTCGGACGCAACATCCGCGCCATCCTGCACCAGCTGGGCGGAGCGTTCGAGTTCTTCGAGGAGCAGAAGATCCACCTGGTCAGTCAGGCGGCCAATGACCTGAATTTCACCTTCGTGGTCGATGAGAACCAGGGCCATCGCCTGGTCGAGCAGCTGCACGAGCTGTTGATTCGTCCGGTACCCGGGGACAAGGTCCTGGGCCCCACCTGGGAGCAGCTCTTCAACCGCCCGCCCGTACAGGCGCCGGGGCCGCCCGCCTGGTGGCGCGACAAGCGCGCCGCGCTCCTGGGGGTGCTCGGGGCCGCCGATGCGGCCTACGTCTACGACCTCGGCGTGGTAGCCGGTGCGGCGCGCGCGCTGAACAGCCTGAGTGCGCTCGGGCGCGTGCACTACTCGATGAAGGCCAACCCGCACCCGGAGATCCTGAAGGTGCTGCGTGCGCAGGGCGTGGAATTCGAATGCGTCTCGCGCGGGGAGGCCGAGCGGCTGCTGCAGCTGTTCCCGCAGCTTGAGCCAGCGCGCATCCTCTACACGCCCAACTTCGCCGCACGCGCCGAGATCGATTGGGCGCTGAGCGCCGGCCTGCGCGTCACGGTCGACAACCCGTATCTCCTGGCGAACTGGCCGCAGGCCTTCAAGGGCCGCGAGATCTTCGTGCGCGTGGATACCGGTGTCGGCCGCGGCCACCACGATCATGTACGCACCGCCGGCACGCGCTCGAAATTCGGCGTGCAGCTCTCGGAGCTGCGCATGCTCGCAGGTCTGGCGCAGGCCGCGGGCGCACGCGTTATCGGCCTGCAGGCGCACGTCGGCAGCGGCGTGTTCGACGTCACGAGCTGGGAGCACACCGCGCGCGTGCTCGCGCAGGCGGCCAGGGGCTTCGATGCGGTGCGCGTCATCGACGTCGGCGGGGGCTTAGGGGTGCCGGAGCGCCCCGACCAGGCGGGCGTGGACCTCGCTAAGCTCGACACGCTCCTGCTCGCGGTGCGTGCCGAGCATCCGCAGCTCGAAGTGTGGATCGAGCCGGGGCGCTACCTCGTGGCCGCCGCAGGCGTGCTGCTGGCGCGCGTCACGCAGCTCAAGAGCAAGGGCGGGGTGCGCTTCGTGGGCCTCGCCACCGGAATGAACTCTCTGATCCGTCCGGCGCTCTATGGTTCGTATCATGAGATCGTCAACCTCAGCCGCCTCGATGAACCGGCCACCGAAGTGGTGAGCGTGGTCGGCCCAATCTGCGAGAGCGCTGACGTGCTCGGTCACGATCGGCTGCTGCCGCTGACGAAGGAGGGCGACGTGCTCCTCATCGCCAACGCCGGTGCCTACGGGCGCGCCATGAGCTCGCACTACAACCTGCGCGCGCCGGCCGTGGAGTTCTTCGTCTGAAACGCCTCATCGTCTTTCTCGCCGGCGTCGTCGCGCTGGCGCTCATCGGCTACGTCATCTATCTCGACCACCTCGTGACGCGCCAGTTCGAGGGCCGGCGCTGGACGCTGCCGGCGCAGGTGTTCGCCGCGCCGCTTGAGCTCTACGCCGGTCTCACACTGACGCCAGCGGAACTGGAGCAGGAGCTGCATCGCCTCAACTACCGCCGCGCCGACAAAGCCGACCACCCCGGCAGCTACCGGGTGAGCGGCGCGGAGCTGACGGTGGCGCTGCGTCCGGCGCACTTCGCCGACGAGTCGCGCGCCGCGCAGCTGCTCAATATCGAGATCGGCCCGAAGGCGCTCACGGGACTCAAGGACGGCTCAGGTCAGGAGGTGCCGGTGCTGCGTCTGGAGCCGCTCCTCATCGGCAGCATCTTCCCGAGCCATGGCGAGGACCGCATCGTCGTGAGCCCCGATGAGGTGGCGCCGCTCTTGCCCGCGGCGCTGAAGGCGGTGGAGGACAGAAAGTTCGACACGCACCACGGCATCGACCCTGCGGGCATGCTGCGCGCCCTGTGGGTGAACCTGCGTGCCGGGCAGATCGAGCAGGGCGGCAGCACCCTCACTCAGCAGCTGGTGCGCAGCTACTTTCTGAACTCGCGCCAGACGCTCTCGCGCAAGCTGCGCGAGGCGGTGATGGCGATGGCGCTCGATGCGCACTTCACCAAGGCCGATCTCATGAATGCCTACATCAATGAGATCTTTCTCGGCCAGGACGGCGACCGCGCCATTCACGGCTTTGGCCTGGCGAGCCAGTTCTACTTCGGCAAGCCCCTGGCGGAACTCGACCTGCACGAGGTGGCGCTCCTGGTCGCGATCGTGCGCGGACCCTCCTACTACGACCCGCGCCGCCACCCCGACCGTGCGCGTGCGCGGCGCGACCTGGTGCTGAAAGTGCTGGCGCAGCAGGGCGTGGTGAAACCTGAAGAGGCCACCGCGGCCGCGGGCAGGCCCCTCGGGGTCACCAGCCGGCCCTCCGGCGCCTACTACCCGGCTTACCTCGACTTCGTGCGCCGCACGCTGCGGCGCGATTATCGCGAGGATGACCTCACCAAGGCGGGATTGAAGATCTACACCAGCCTGGATCCGCGCGCGCAGGAGGAGGCCGAGCGCTCCCTCGATCGGGAGCTGACGCGCCTGGATCACCTGAAGAAGCAGGCGAAGCAGCCGCTCGAGGGGGCGCTCGTGGTGACGACACCGCAGAGCGGGGACGTGATCGCGATCGTCGGCGGCCGCGATGTCGGCTACGAGGGCTTCGACCGCGCCCTCGATGCACGCCGCTCCATGGGCTCACTCGTGAAGCCCTTCATCTATCTCACCGCGCTCGAGAGCGGCCGCTACACCGCAGCCACCGTGGTGCAGGATCAGCCCATCGACCTCAAGCTCGTCAACGGCACCCACTGGAAGCCGGAGAACTTCACGCATCAGACCTACGGGCCGGTGCCGGTGGTGCGCGCGCTCGCGGAGTCCTTGAACCTTGCGACCGTCGGGGTGGGACTGGATCTGGGGCTGCCCAAGGTGGCCGCCACGCTTGAGCGCTTCGGGCTGCCGCAGCCGCCGATGCAGGTGCCGGCGATGCTGCTCGGTGCGGTGGAAGTGACGCCACTGGAGGCCGCGCAGCTCTTCAACGGACTGGCCAACGGCGGCTTCAAGAACCCGTTGCGCGCGGTACGGGCCGTGATCGGCGCGGACGGCAAGGCGCTCAAGGCCTTCCCGCTCGAGGTGACCCAGGTGGCGAGCCCGGAGAACGTCTACCAGCTCGAGCGCATGATGGTGGCAGTCATGGACCACGGGACCGGGCGCCCGGCCCGCGCGATCCTGCCCGCGGATCTGGTGGTGGCGGGCAAGTCCGGCACCTCCTCGGATTACCGCGACAGCTGGTTCGCCGGTTTCTCGGGCAGCCACCTGGTGGTCGTATGGGTCGGCTACGACGACAACGAGCCGACCGGGTTCACCGGGTCTGCAGGGGCGTTGCCGGTATGGGCGCACGTCATGGCGAACCTCGGCGCACGCTCCTGGGACGTCGCTCTGCCGGAGTCACTCATCGAGGTGCACCTGGAGTTCGCAACCGGCCTGCGCGCGCTCCCCGGCTGCGCCGATGACATCGTCGCCGTGGCCGTGCCGGCCGGCACGCCGCTGCCGGCCAAGCCCGGCTGCGGCTTCCCGCCCGCCGCCACCACGACGGCGAACTCCAATCCGATCGCGAACCTCAGGCAGGTCGCCGAGCAGTTCCTCAAGGGTCTGCTGCATTAGCCTTGGGCTCATGGCGCACCCGTTCCAGGTGTGGCGCGGGACGATATGATGCGCCGCATGCAAATCCGTACTCTCGCGGTCGGCGTCCTCGGCTCGCTCGCACTATGCGCCTGCGCGCTCACGCGGCCTTCACCCTTCACTGCGCCACCGGCCCCGCCGCCACCCTCCGGCAGCGCGCAGCCCGCTCCCGGTACCCCGGGGCCGGGCACGGCGGGCGCCACCCCGGCGCCCGCGGAGCCGCCCTCGGCACCGCCCGCGCGCCAGTTCCGGCTGGGGACCGCTTCCGCCTCTCTCGTCAGCCAGGCCCATGCGCAGGCCGCAGGCGGAGACTACCCCCAGGCCGCGGCCACGCTGGAGCGCGCCCAGAGGATCGAGCCGGACAATCCGCTCTTGTGGATCGAGCTCGGTCGGGTGCGGCTGAGCGAAAACAACCCGGCCCAGGCGGATGCCATGGGCAGAAAGGCCCTGGCACTCGCGACCGGGGATGCCGCGGCCCAGGCTTCCGCCTGGCGCCTCATCGCGGATGCGCTGCGGGCCCGGGGCCGCAACGGGGAGGCCGCGGAGGCCGATCAGAAGGCCCAGGCCGTGGTTGCGCGGTAGCCGGATCCCAAGTGGCGGGGCGCTGCGCGAAATCGCCCGCGTTTTCAGCAAGGTGCGCGCTCCCCGCTCTTGCGCCCCAGGGGGTTCGCCCCCTACACTCCGGATCACTCATCGAGACCGGCTGAGGGATAAGGCCCTTAGACGCCGGGGCAACCGCCAGGATTAACCACCCTGGAAAGGTGCCAACTCCTGCGATGCGCCTGAAGAGGCATCGACAGATGAGCGGTCAGCGTGGCCCTTGCGGGTGTCTTTATGGCATCGGCACGGGAAGGACGCGACAAGTCTGCCATCGGGGTCCCCCAGGCAGACACGCTCCGCAGGAGACCGGTGAGACGGTCATCAGCCTTTAGCGGAGTTTGCGATGCGTGTCCCAGCTGCTTCAGATCACCCGGTGTCAGTTCCACGCCTGCGTGCCTGCGCGCGGAGGCTGCCGTGAGCAAGACCTCCAAGCTTCCCACCCCGAAAGCGGCCGCCAACAGCGGGCTCTGCGATGTCACGCGCGCGGTGCGCGCCGGCATCGAGTGCGACGATGAGAGCGGTTGCGTGGTACCGCCGCTGCACCTCACCTCCACGTTCGCGTTCCGTGCCTTCGGCGAGAAGCGCACCTACGACTACACGCGTTCGGGCAATCCCACCCGCGATCTTCTCGGCCAGGCGCTCGCGGAACTGGAGCACGGCGCCGGTGCCGTCGTCACCGCGAGCGGCATGGCCGCTGTTGCTGTCACCGGCTATCTGGTGCCCGTCGGTGCACGCATCGTGGCGCCGCACGATTGCTACGGCGGCACCTACCGCCTGTTTGATGCCTGGCGGCGCCGTGGTGAGCGTCAGGTGGAGTTCGTCGACTTCGGCGATGCGACGGCGCTGAGTGCCGCCCTCGCACGCCCCGCGGCGCTGCTTTGGATCGAGACTCCGAGCAATCCGCTCCTGCGGATCACCGACATCGCCGCCTGCGCGGATATGGCACGTGCGGCCGGGGCGCTCACGGTGGTCGACAACACCTTCCTGTCGCCGGCCTGGCAGCAGCCCCTCACCCTCGGGGCGGACCTGGTGGTGCATTCGACCACCAAGTACATCAACGGCCACAGTGACGTCGTCGGCGGGGCGGTGATCGCGCGTGAGCCGGCACTGCTCGAGCAGCTCACCTGGTGGGCCAACTGCCTGGGACTCACGGGAGCCCCCTTCGACAGCTTCATGACGCTGCGCGGCCTGCGCACGCTCCATGCACGCCTGGAGCACCACGGCCGCAACGCCCAGGCACTGGCCGAGTGGCTGAGCGAGCGTGCCGAGGTGCGCCGCGTGTGGTATCCGGGGCTGCGCGCGCACCCGGGGCACGAGCTCGCGCGACGTCAGCAGAAGGGCTTCGGGGCGGTCGTGACGCTCGAGCTCGAAGGCGGCCAGGAGGCGGTACGCGAATTCGTCGCAGGTCTTGAGTGCTTCTCGCTGGCGGAGTCCTTGGGCGGGGTCGAGAGTCTGGTGGCGCATCCGGCGAGCATGACGCACGCGGCGATGGACCCGGCCGCGCGCGCGCGCGCCGGACTCACCGACGGGCTGGTGCGGCTGTCGGTAGGCATCGAGGGGCTGGAAGACCTGCGCTGCGATCTGGCGCGCGCACTGGAGCGCGTGCAGCGCGTGCTCGACTCGCCGGCGCTTAGCCGCGCGGTGTCAGGCTGCTGAGCACCGCATCGCCGGCCTGGGCGCAGCTGAGCGCGCGCCCCCCGGGCGCAACCAGATCCGCGGTGCGGGCGCCGGCGGTGAGTGCGGCGTTGACGGCCGCCTCGAGGGCGGCGGCTTCCGCCGCCAGTCCGAGCGAATGCCGCAGCAGCAGCGCGATGCTGAAGATCGTGCCGTAGGGATTGGCGATGCCGCGTCCGGCGATGTCGGGTGCGGAACCATGGATCGGCTCATAGATGCCGCTCCTGCCGTGACCCAGGGAGGCCGAGGGCAGGAGCCCGAGCGAGCCGGCGAGCATCGCCGCCTCATCCGTGAGGATGTCGCCGAACATGTTCTCCGTGACCAGCACGTCGAAGTCGCGCGGCCGGCGGATCAGATGCATGGCCGCTGAGTCCACCAGCATGTGCTCGAGCGCCACGTCCGGGAACTCGGCGGCCATCAGGTGGCTGGTCACCTGCCGCCACAGCCGCGAGGTCTCCAGCACGTTCGATTTGTCGATCGAGGTGAGGCGCCGGCGCCGGCTGCGCGCAAGTTCTGCGGCCACGCGCACCACACGCTCAATCTCCGCGCTGCTGTAGGTACACAGGTCCGAGGCACTGGTGGCATCGCGGCGCTTCTCGCCGAAATAGATGCCACCGGTGAGCTCGCGCACGAACACGAGATCGACCCCCTCGATCACCTCGCGCCTGAGGGTGGAGGCATCGCTGAGCGAGGGGTGCACCCGCACCGGCCGCAGGTTGGCGAACGCACCGAGCGCTGCGCGCAGGCGCAGCAGGCCCGCTTCGGGGCGCACCGTGGCCTCCGGCGCTGACCACTGAGGTCCCCCGATGGCGCCGAGCAGCACGGCATCCGCGGCGCGGCAGGCGCGTAAGGTCTCCTCCGGCAGCGGGTTGCCGTGCGCCTCGATGGCGGCGCCCCCGAAGGGCAGCTCGGTGAGCTCGAACTCGTGGCCATACTGCTGTGCCAGTGCCCTCAGGCACCGCAGGCCCTGAGCCATGACCTCAGGACCGATGCCATCACCGGGCAGTACCGCGATGCGCGCCTTCACGCACGGCGCTCGTAAGTGCGGATCTCAGCCTCGCAGCCGAGCAGATATCCGAGCTCATCGACGCCCTCGAGCAGACAGTGCTGCGCGAAGGGCTCGAGCGGGAAGGGCACCTGCGTGCCCTCGGGCAGGGTGAGGGTGCGTGTCGCCACGTCGATGGTGAGCTCGATGCCCGGATGGGCGATGAGCCAGGCCGCGGTCGCCGCCGGCACGATCACCGGCAGCAGCCCGTTCTTGAGCGAGTTGTTGGTGAAGATGTCGGCGAACTCGGTACTGATGATGGCGCGCAGGCCGTAGTCAAGGAGCGCCCAGGGGGCATGCTCGCGCGAGGACCCGCAGCCGAAGTTGCGGCCCGCGACCAGGATCTGACAGCCGGCGGCCTCTGCATGGTTGAGGGCGAAATCCGCGCGCGCGGCGCCGTTTGCCTCGTAGCGCCAGTCGGCGAACAGCTGTGCACCCAGGCCCTCGCGCGTGGTGGTGGTGAGAAAGCGCGCCGGAATGATCTGGTCGGTGTCGATGTTGGCGGCCGCCAGCACCACGGTGCGGGAGCGCAGTTGTCGCAACGGCTGCATCGCTTTATTCAGCTGCGTGCGAGGAATTCGCGCGGATCGGTGACGCGTCCGGTGATGGCGCAGGCAGCCGCGGTGAGCGGACTTGCCAGGAGCGTGCGGGCACCGGCTCCCTGGCGGCCCTCGAAGTTGCGGTTACTGGTGCTCACCGAGTACTCCCCGCGCGCCACCAGGTCACCGTTCATCCCCAGGCACATCGAGCAGCCCGATTCGCGCCACTCCGCGCCGGCCTCCAGGAACACCCGGTCCAGGCCCTCGGTTTCGGCCTGGCGCTTCACCTGCTGCGAGCCGGGCACGACCAGCATTTTGAGGCCGCGTGCGATGCGCCGGCCGCGCAGCACGCCCGCCGCCTCGCGCAGGTCAGACAGGCGCGCGTTGGTGCAGCTGCCGAGAAACACCACGTTCACCTTCTGTCCTTGAGGGGCTGCCCGGGGCTTAGGCCCATGTAGTCCAGGGCGCGCGCGAAGGCGGCATCGTCGGGGCGCTCCGGAATCGAGGCACTGATGGGGATCACCATGCCGGGGTTGGTGCCGTAGGTGATCATCGGCTCCACCGCATCGGCATCGATGTCGATCTCGCGGTCGAACCGCGCCGGCATCGGTGGGCAGCGAACGCCATGCGCTCGAGCCGCGCTCCCAGGCCTCGGTGCGGGGCGCGCGGCCGGCCGGCGAGGTATTGGTAGGTGGTCTCATCGGGTGCGATCATGCCGGCGCGCGCGCCGGCCTCGATTGACATGTTGCACACCGTCATGCGCTGGTCCATGTCGAGCGCGCCGATGGTGTCGCCGCGGTACTCGATGACGTGACCGGTGCCGCCATCGACCCCCACCTTGCCGATGATGGCGAGGATCAGGTCCTTGGCGCTCACCCCGGCGCTGAGTTCCCCGGCGACGTTGATGGCGAAAGTGCGGGGCTTCTTCTGCAGCAGGCACTGCGTGGCGAACACGTGCCCGACCTCGGTCGTGCCGATGCCGAAGGCGAGGGCACCGAGGGCGCCATGGGTGCTGGTGTGGCTGTCGCCGCACACGATGGTCTGTCCTGGCTGGCTCAGGCCGAGCTCCGGACCGATGACGTGCACGATGCCGCGCTGCGCGTGCTGCATCGCGAGCAGCTCGACGCCGAACTCGGCGCAATTCCTCTCCAGCGCTGCCACCTGGCGTGCCGCGGAATCGATGGCGATCGGGGCACCGCCAAACACCTGGCTCGTCTGCGTGGGCGTGGAGTGGTCCATGGTGGCGAGCGTGCGCTCGGGCCTGCGCACCTTGAGGCCCCGCTCGCGCAGCACCTGGAAGGCCTGTGGCGAGGTCACCTCATGGATGAGGTGCAGATCGACATAGAGGACCGCGGGCCGCGTGGCGCTGCCGGGGCGCACCTCGTGGCTTTGCCAGAGCTTCTCGAACAGCGTACGCGGAGCTGACTTCATCGGCGCTGCCTGTGCCACGCGTCGAGGGGTTTCAGCCGGAAGCGGCAGCGCGCGGGGCGGCCATGTCGACGTAATCGAGCCAGCCCCACTTGTCGGCGGTCTTGCCGCTGAAGAGCCCGAAGAAGGCGTTCTGCAGGGTCTCGGTGAGCGGGCCGCGCTTGCCCGAGCCGACCGCCAGCCGGTCGACCGAGCGGATCGGGGTGATCTCGACCGCCGTGCCGGTGAAGAACGCCTCATCGGCGATGTAGAGCAGTTCGCGCGGGATGGCGCACTCCTTCACCTCGATGCCGCGCTCGCGTGCGAGTCGCATGACGGTGTCGCGCGTGAGGCCGCCGAGCACTGAGTGGGCCAGCGCCGGAGTGAGCAGCACCCCGTCCTTCACCAGGAACAGGTTCTCGCCCGAGCCTTCGCTCAAGGTGCCATCGGAGGACAGCCCGATGCCTTCCGCGAACCCGAGCCGCCGCGCCTCCGCCCCGATGAGCTGGCTGGACAGATAGTTGCCGCCGGCCTTGGCGAGCGCGGGCAGGGTGTTGGGAGCCACGCGCTGCCAAGAGGAGATGCAGGCATCCACGCCGTGCTCCTCGGCATCCGCGCCCAGATACTTGCCCCACTCCCAGGCTGCCACCGCGACCTCAGTCGGCGGCTCGATCTTGGGGGTCACGCCGATCTCGCCGTAGCCGCGAAATACCACCGGGCGGATATAGGCACCGCGCTTGAGATCATTGGCGGCGATCACCTGGCGGCACGCCTCGTTGATCTGCTCACTGGTGAAGGCGAGCGCGATGCGATAGATCTTGGCGGAGTCGAACAGGCGCCGGGTGTGATCGCGGAGGCGGAAGATGGCCACGCCCTTGGGCGTTTCATAGGCGCGCACGCCTTCGAACACCGATGAGCCGTAGTGCAGGGCGTGCGTGAGCACGTGCACCGTGGCCTTCTCCCAGGGCACGAGCTTGCCGTTGAACCAGATGAACTGCGTGGCGGGTATCGGCATGGGGACTCCTCAGGCGCTGGTCGCGGCGGTGAGGCGCTCCTTCTGGGAGCGCGCGCCGGCGGCCGACTGCTCGATGCGGTTAATGACTTCGAGGAACGCGCGCGTAGCTGACTCGACGATATTGGTGCTGACGCTCGCGCCCCGATAGGTCTTGTGATTGTACTCCACGTACACGCGCGCCTCGCCCTGCGCATCCTCGCCCTCACTCACCGCCTGCACTTCGAACTTGCGCAGCACGACGGTGATGCCGGTGGCCGCCTCGATGGCCTTGAAGGCCGCATCCACCGGCCCGTCCCCGCTGGCGGTGCATTCCGCAGCGCGCCCATCGGCATGGGTGAGCTGCACCACGGCGCGGGCGCTGCCTGAGCTCTTGGCCTCGGTGGTGAGCTCGATGAGCGTCCACGGACCGTGAGCGGAACCTTCGGCGCGCAGCACCAGGGCCTCGATGTCGCCGTCGAACAGCTCCTTCTTCTTGTCGGCGAGGGCCTTGAACTCCTCGAAGACGCGGTTGAACTCAAGCTCATCGAGCTCAAAGCCGAGCACCTTGACGCGCTCACGGAAGGCGTGGCGGCCGGAGTGCTTGCCGAGCACCAGGTGGCTGCGCGAGAGACCGACGTCCTCCGGGCGCAGGATCTCGTAGGTGGAATGGTGCTTGAGCATGCCGTGCTGGTGGATGCCTGACTCGTGGGCAAAGGCGTTCTCGCCCACGACCGCCTTGTTGCGCGGGATCGGCTGGCCGGTGATGCTCGAGATCAGGCGCGAGGTCGGGTACAGACGGTTGGTCTGGATGTTGGTGGTGACGTTGAAGAAGGCCGCGCGCGTCTTCAGCGCCATCACCACCTCCTCGAGCGAGCAGTTGCCGGCGCGCTCCCCGATGCCGTTGATGGTGCATTCGATCTGGCGTGCACCGGCGACCACCGCGGTCAGGCTGTTGGCGACCGCCATACCTAAGTCATCGTGGCAGTGCACTGACAGGCGGATCTTCTCGATGCCGCGCACGTTCTTGGCGAGATAGCGGAACAGCTCGGCGAACTCGTCCGGCACCGTGTAGCCGACGGTGTCGGGGATGTTGACGGTGGTGGCCCCGGCGGCGATGGCGGTCTCCACCACCTGCGCCAGGAACTCGATCTCGGTGCGCGAGGCATCTTCGGGCGAGAATTCCACGTCCTCGCACAGCTCGCGCGCGCGCGCGACGCCGGTGGCGGCGAGTCGCAAGATCTCGTCCTGCGCCATGTTGAGCTTGTACTGGCGGTGGATGGCACTGGTGGCCAGGAACACGTGGATGCGCTTGGCGGGGGCATCCTTGACCGCCCGTGCGACGAGCTCGATGTCATCGGGGTTGCAGCGCGCCAGTCCGCAGATGATCGGACCGTGCACCTCGCGGGCGACCGCTTCCACGCTCTCGAAGTCCCCGCGCGAGGCGGCCGGGAAGCCCGCCTCGATCACGTCCACGCCGAGCTCGGCGAGTGCGCGGGCCACGCGCAGCTTCTCGGGGCGCGTCATGCTGCAGCCGGGGGACTGCTCCCCATCACGCAAGGTGGTGTCGAAGATCAATACGCGGTCGGGATTGGCGACCATAAGGCACTTCCGGGTTCCAGGGTTGGGGGAGGGCGCGCGTTGCCGCGCGCCTTGGGGTTCAGGGGCGCTTCTCCTGCAGCCACGCCATGCGCGCGCGCAGCACCGCGCCGGTCTTCTCGATCGGGTGCGCCAGGTCCTGCTTCAGGAGCTTCTCGTAGTTGCCCTTGCCGGTGGCGTTTTCCTTGATCCACTGGCGGGCGAATTTGCCGCTCTGCACTTCCTTGAGCACCTTGCGCATCTCGTTCTTGACGCGCTCATTCACGATGCGCGGGCCGCGGGTGAGGTCGCCGTACTTGGCGGTCTCGCTGATGAAGCGGTGCATCTTGGCGATGCCGCCCTCGTAGAGCAGGTCCACGATCAGCTTCAGCTCGTGCAGGCATTCGTAGTAGGCCACTTCCGGCTGGTAGCCGGCCTCGACCAGGGTCTCGAAGCCCTTCAGTACCAGTTCAGTGGCACCGCCGCAGAGCACTGCCTGCTCACCAAAGAGATCCGTCTCGGTCTCTTCCGCAAACGTGGTCTCGATCACCCCGCCGCGGGTGCCGCCGATGCCGTGGGCATAGGCGAGCGCCTTGGCGTGCGCCTTACCGGAAGAATCCTGCGCGACCGCGAGCAGGCACGGGACCCCGGCGCCTTCCTGATACTGGCGGCGCACCAGGTCACCGGGGCCCTTGGGGGCGATCAGCACGACGTCGAGGTCCTTGCGCGCCTTGATCTGCTTGAAGTGCACGTTGAAGCCGTGTGCGAAGAGCAGCGTCGCGCCGGGCTTCAGCTGCGCCTTGATGCTCTGGTAGAACTCCTTTTGCGCGGTGTCGGGGATCAGGATGGCGACGAGGTCCGCGCCCTTGGCCGCATCGGCCGGCGCTGCGACTTTCAGGCCCGCCTGCCTGGCCTTCTTCCAGCCGGTGCCGCCCTTGCGCACGCCGACGACGACGTCGAAGCCGGAATCCTGAAGGTTGAGCGCATGGGCGCGACCCTGGCTGCCGTAGCCGAGAATTGCGATGCGCGCTCCCTTGAGCGCTTTCTTGTCGACGTCCTTACCCGAGTACAGCCGCATCTGAATCACTCCTCGATCGATAGTTGGTCAGTTTGAAAACATAAAAAACCCCGCAGCGGCTTGGGCCGGTGCGGGGTCTTTGGTGTCTTACTTCGCTCGTGCCTGGGTGTTGCTTCAGGCGTTCGCGAGTGCCCCGCACCTTGCTCCGCTAAGGAGCAGGACGCCGGGCAGCAGTACCAGCAGCAGCGCACGCAGGGCGCTGAACTGCGCCGCGTCGGAAAGGGCCATGGCTGCGAGGTATTTCATTACGGTGCGAACAAATCCTGATGCTGCCGATAGGAGCACAGGGCCGCCGCGGTTGTCAACGACACTGTTGCCGGCTGCGTCGGCCCCTTAAGCTTCGTCCCCGTGCCACCAGGCCGCATCGTCCAGCCCAGCGCCCTAGCCGAGGGCATCTTTCGCCGCGAGATCCTGCCCTGGGGGCTGTTGGGGTTCGCGCTCGGACTCGTCGAGGGGGCGACGGCTGCCATCCTGGTGAAGCAACACTTCGCCGGCGCCGCCTCCACCTTCGGCATCAATGTGGCGGTGGCACTGGTGTCGGGTGCCCCGGCCTTCTCCAACGTGCTGAGTTTCGTCTGGGCGAACCTGGCCCACGGCCGGGCCCGCGTGCAGCTGATGGTGGCGTTGCAGGCGGCGTTTGCGTTGCTGGTGGGCTGCGTGGCACTCGCCTCGCGCGCCTCCGCGGGCCTGTGGCTGACGGTCGCCTCGATCATCGCCGCGCGCATCCTGTGGGCGGGCATCCTCACCGTGCGCGCGGCGATCTGGACGGCCAACTATCCGCGCAACGTGCTCGCGCGCATCACCGGCCGCATCGTCATCGTGAACGCGCTCACGGTTGCCACCTCCGCGGCGCTGGTGGGCTTTGCGCTCGAGGCGCGCGCGGTGGATGCGCGCTGGCTGTATGGGGGCGGGGCGCTCGCCGGTCTTGCCGGGGCGTGGCTGTACCGCGCCATGCGCGTGCGGCGCGAGTTCCAGCTCTTGGCGGCGGAAGCCGCGCACGGTAAGCGCAGCGAGCCCTTCAGCCTCGCCATGCTCACGCAGATCCTCAGGGAGGATCCGGTCTACCGCGAGTACATGCTGTGGATGGGAATCTTCGGGGCCGGCAACCTCATGCTCACCGCGCAACTGGTGCTGATCTTCTCCGAGCGTCTGCACTTGAGCAGCGCGCTGCAGATCGCACTGCTGGCCGTGGTGCCCCTCATCACCCAGCCGCTGTTCCTGCCGGCGTGGGCGCGGCTCTTTGATGGCGCGCACGTGGTGCGCTACCGCTCGCGGCAGGGGTGGGCGCTGGTGCTGGCGAGCTTCGTGCTGTGCCTGGGCGTGCTGACACACTCACTCACGCTGCTGTGGCTCGGCTCGGTGCTGCTCGGTGCGGCGCAGGCCGGTGCTAATCTAGGCTGGAACCTCGGCCACAACGACTTCGCCTCCATCGGGCGCGCACAGCACTACATGGGGGTGCACGTGACGCTCACCGGGCTGCGCGGCGGACTCGCCCCGCCCCTGGGCGTGTTCGCGTACATGGGGCTGGAGCGCTGGCTGCCCGGCAGCGGTCAGTACGCGCTCGTGCTGCCGCTGGCGCTGACGACGGCCGGGGCGCTCGGGTTCAACCGCATGCGCGCCACGCTTGAGAGGTAGGCTTGCGGACGGCTTTGGCACCAAAACGGACAAACTTCAAACTTCAAGGTTACCGATGGGCAAGAAGTTGACTGATCCGCGCGCCTACTCGCGCGTCGTGATGGAGGGGGTCAGGCAGGCGCCCGCGCGCGCCATGCTGCGCGCGGTGGGCTTCGCCGATCAGGACTTCACGCGCCCGCAGATCGGCGTGGCCTCCACCTGGGGCAACGTCACGCCCTGCAACATGCACATCGGAGAGCTGGCGCGCGAGGCCTGTGCCGGCATCGATGCGGCCGGCGGCAAGAGCGTGCTGTTCAACACCATCACGGTGTCCGATGGCATCTCGATGGGCACCCCGGGCATGCGCTACTCGCTGGTTTCGCGCGAGATCATCGCCGACTCGATCGAGGCGGTCGTGGGCGCGGCCGGCTTTGATGGCTTCGTGGCGCTCGGCGGCTGCGACAAGAACATGCCCGGCTGCGCGATGGCGATGGCGCGCCTGAACCGGCCCTCGATCTTCGTCTACGGCGGCACCATCCGCCCGGGCGCGCAGCGCCGCGACATCGTCTCGGTGTTCGAGGCGGTGGGCGCGCACGCCGCCGGCACGCTCTCCGATGCGGGCCTGCTGGAGATCGAGCGCACCGCGATTCCCGGCCCCGGCAGCTGCGGCGGCATGTACACGGCCAACACCATGGCCTCGGCCATCGAAGCCTTGGGCTTGTCCTTGCCCGGCAGTTCCGCCCAGGAGGCGATCGGGGCGGACAAGCGCTCGGACTGCCACCGGGCCGGGCAGGCGGTGTTGCAGCTGGTGAAGGCGGGCTTGAAGCCGCGCGACATTCTCAGCCGCCGCGCCTTTGAGAATGCGATCACCGTGGTCATCGCGCTCGGGGGCTCAACCAACGCCGTGCTGCACCTGCTCGCCATCGCCCACGACGCCGGCGTGCGCCTGCGCCTGGATGACTTCACGCGTATCGGCCGACGTTCCCCGGTGCTCGCGGACCTGCGCCCGAGCGGGCGCTATCTCATGTCGGAGCTGGTGGCCATCGGTGGCATTCAGCCGCTCATGAAGATGCTGCTGGAAGCCGGGCTCCTGCATCCGGAGTGCATGACGGTCACCGGCCGTACCTTGAAAGAGAATCTGGAAAAGGTGCCCATGTACATGAGTGGGCAGGACATTGTGCGGCCGCTGTCTGATCCCCTAAAGAAGGACAGCCACCTGGTGATCCTCTACGGCAACCTCGCACCCGAGGGCGCCGTGGCGAAGGTGACCGGCAAGGAGGGCGAGCGCTTCGAGGGACGTGCGCGCGTATTCGAGGGTGAGGAACGCGCCACGCAGGCGATTCTTGCAGGGCGCGTGCGTGCCGGAGACGTCGTCGTTATCCGTAACGAGGGCCCGCGGGGAGGCCCCGGGATGCGCGAGATGCTCTCGCCGACGAGCGCGATCATGGGACGCGGGCTGGGCGCTAAGGTCGCACTGATTACCGACGGGCGCTTCTCCGGCGGCAGCCATGGCTTCGTCGTCGGACATATTTCCCCGGAAGCGGCGGTGGGCGGCCCCATCGGGCTGGTGAAGAACGGCGATCGCATCGTCATCGATGCGGTGAAGCGCGAGCTGCGGGTCGCGCTGCCGGGCGTGGAACTACGTCGCCGCCGTGCAAGCTGGAAGCCGGGAAGATCCTTTGCGACGAGCGGCGTGCTGGCCAAGTATGCACATCTGGTCGGCAGCGCCTCCCAGGGAGCGGTGACTGAGGCGATACAGGCACGTCGGCGTACTTCCTAAGCTGTCGCCGGAGTTGTCAGTCCCAAAGACAGCGGTTAGAGTTCACGCAAGCAACCGTGGCTGCGCCTTACGGGCGCTGTTTCTGTCTGCGGGTGGATTCTTATAAGCACGCGCCCCACAGAGCGGATGCCGGAAAAGGTTTGTCGATGGAACTGATGCAAGGGGGTTCGCACGGCGCGGCGGCCGGGGGCTTCGGGCCCGGGATCTTCGGTGGGGGGTTGCGGCGTGCTGCCGTAAGTTCACCGACAGAGCACCTGGTGTGACATAGACAGCTGACGACGAATAGCAACACATGGCAGCCCATCTCGAAGACACTTCCGGGTTTCTCACGCGACGCGGAGTCGTGGTGGGGGCGATCCTCGCCCTGCACGTCTTCATCGCCTGGGCAATCGCGACCGGCTTGGCGCGCCGCGCGATCGAGGTGATCGCCCCGCCCATTCAGACTGTCATTGAAACTGAGGAGCACAAGGAGGCGCCACCGCCACCGCCACCGCCACCGACCTTCGAGCGTCCGCCGGTGGAGATTCCGCCCACCGATACCGTTGTCGAGATCCCGCAGGTGGCGCAGACCACCGCGATCTCCAACACCACGACCCAGCATCAGCCGACCGCGGCGCCCGCGCCCAGGCCGTCGAACAAGAAGGGTGCCACGATTGACACCAAGCACTCACCGGCGACCGAGGATTACTACCCGCCGGCCTCGCGACGCAACAACGAGGAGGGCGTGACGCAGGTGCACGTGTGCGTCGGCGCCAACGGCAAGCTCTCGGGTGAGCCGACCATGGAGAAGGCCTCGGGCTTCCCGAATCTCGATGGCGCCGCGATCAAGTACGCCAAGGATCTACGCTTCATCGCCGGCTCGGAAGACGGCAAGCCGACCGAGTCCTGCCTGAGCTTCAACGTCCGCTTCAAACTACACAGCTAATTGTTCCCAGACGCCGCCTTACCCAGGGCGGCTTTTTTTCGAGGAAACTATGGAAAACCAAGCCACGCCACCCGCCGCACCTCCCACCGTGACGACCGATAACCCCTACGGTCTTGCCGCCTTGTGGCAAACCGGGGATATCATCGCGCGCTCGGTGCTGATTCTCCTGCTCATCATGTCGCTCGCCTCCTGGTACGTGATCCTCACGAAACTGTGGGATCAGGCGAAGCTGAAGAAATCAGCCAAGATCGTCGAGAAGCAATTCTGGTCCGCCCCGTCGATCAAGGACGGCGTCGAGCGCCTGAAGAAGGGCGACGAGTTCCGCGGCATCGCCGAAGACGGCCTGCGCGCCGCCTCGCACCACGACGGTCGCCTCACCGATCGCATCGACCTCAACGAGTGGATCACGATGTCACTGCAGCGCGCAGTCGATGGCGTGTCGAGCAAGCTGCAGAACGGCCTCG
Organism: uncultured Pseudomonadota bacterium; assembly: GCA_963743625.1. GTDB lineage: Bacteria > Pseudomonadota > Gammaproteobacteria > Steroidobacterales > Steroidobacteraceae > 13-2-20CM-66-19. The sequence goes on from CAVUQM010000013.1 coordinate 64,034, forward strand.
GCCTGCTGGCCACGGTCGGCTCCACGGCGCCCTTCGTCGGCCTCTTCGGTACGGTGTGGGGCATTCTGAACGCCCTCGTCGGCATCGGTATCGCCGGCCAGGCGAGTATCGACAAGGTGGCAGGCCCGGTGGGCGAGGCGCTCATCATGACGGCGATCGGCCTGTTCGTCGCGGTGCCGGCGGTCATGGGCTACAACTGGCTGCTCGGTCGCCAGAAGAGCCTGCAGGACTCGCTGCGGAACTTTACCGGCGACCTGCATGCCTATTTGGTGGGCGGTTCGCGCGTCAATGCCGAAACCAGCATGGGCGGCGCGCGCCCGGCGGCGGCCAAGGCGTCTGCGGTCACCAAGTAAAGTGCCAGTGCTGGCTTGGGTGGCGGGGCGCGGCGGGCGCCCCGCCCTTTGCCCGCCATGCGCGTTTAGGAGAAGCTGCTCATGTCAATGAGTGTCGGCCCATCTTCCGGCGGCGAGTCCGGAGCCATCGCGAGCATCAACACGACGCCGCTCGTGGACGTCATGCTCGTGCTCCTCATCATCTTTCTGATCACGATCCCGGTCATCAACAAGACCGTCAAGGTCAATCTGCCCAAGGCTGTCAACATCCCGACGCAGACCAAGCCTGAGAACATCACGATCGCGGTGGATGCCGAGGGCAACGTCTACTGGAACGACAAGCAGGTTCCCAGCCGTGACGCCCTGCTGGCCGACGTCAAGGCCGCGGCCGTCAAGAAACCGCAGCCCGAGATCCACATCCGCGGTGACAAGGAGACGCGCTACGAGGCGATCGGCAAGGTCATGTACATGATCCAGCGCGGCGGGGTGGTGAAGGTCGGCTTCCTCACCGAACCGGATCACGGCGTGCGCGGTTACCGCTAGAGTCTTCAGGAGTATTTATCCATGGCAATGAGTGTCGGTGCCTCCGGCGAGGCGATGTGCGACATCAACACCACCCCACTGATCGATGTGATGCTGGTGCTGCTGGTGACTTTGATCGTGTCGCTGCCGGTGATGACCCACGCGGTCAAGCTCGACATGCCCCAGGACACCCATCAGCCCCCGCCGGACACCCCGCCCGAGGTCATCGATCTGGAGATCGATTCCGACGGCACGGTGGTGTGGAACGGCACCGCGGTGACCGGCATGGAGCAGCTCGAGGGCTACTTCCACAACGAGGCCGCCAAGGACCCGCAGCCTGAGATTCACCTGCGACCCGACCGGCGTGCCAAATACGGAATCGTGGCGCAGGTGCTCGCGGCCGCGCAGCGCAACCGCATGGTGAAGATCGGTTTCACCAACGTGGCCGAATTCGGCAACTAGTCCTAACTCTACAGCGAATGCGAAACATCCATATGAAGGCATCGGTAATCGGGGCGAGCGCTGTGCTGGCCGGACTGGGTCTCCTCGTGGCCGGCGCACCGGCACTGGCTGCGGCGAGTAAGAACACCAACAGCGAAAAAGTGGCGAAGCTGCTGCAGCCTGCGCAGGAAATGCTCAAGGCGAAGAACTACAGCGGTGCGCTCGCCAAGATCCACGAGGCCGCGGCCATCGCGGACAAGACCCCGTTCGATCAGTTCACCATCGACGAGTTCGGCTGCGCCGCCAACGCGGGCGCCGGCAACTACCCGGAGGCCGCCAAGGCCTGCGAGGCGAAGCTCAACGACACCGGCTTCATGCCCGAGGCGGAAGTGCCGGGACTCGTCAAAACGCTGCAGGGGATCAACTACTCGCTCAAGAACTACGACAAAGCCATCGAGTTCGGTCAGCGCGCCATCAAGGGCGGTTATGCGACCGAGGAGATGAAGAACGTCGTGGGCCAGTCGTACTACCTCAAGGGCGACTGGAAGAACACCCTCGCCAGCGAGAACCCGCAGGTGGACGCGGAGATCAAGGCCGGCCAAGCGCCCAAGGAACAGCAACTCGGCCTGATCCTCAACAGCTGCATCAAGCTCGACGATGAGGCCTGCCAGGCAAAGGCCCTCGAGAAGTACGTCACCTACTATCCGAAGCCCGAGTACTGGACGTTCCTGCTGCAGCGGGTGCGCGGCGGAACCTCCGGCGGGGATGCGGTGAAGCTGCAGGTGTACCGCCTGATGATCGACACGGACACCCTGAAGGATGCCGGCGACTATAACGAGGCGGCGCAGCTTGCCCTCGATGCCGGCTCCCCGGGAGAGGCCCAGAAGACACTCGAGAAGGGCTTTGCCAACAACGTCTTTAGCGATCAGCGCTCCAAGGACCGCAACACGCGTCTGTTGGAGAGCGTGAAGAAGTCCGCCGCCACCGACCAGGCCTCACTCCCTAAGCAGGAGAAGGACGCCGACGCCGCCCCCACCGGCGCCAAGAACGTATCGGTCGGCCTGGCGTACTACGGTTACGGCCAGAACGACAAGGCGATCGATGAGATCCAGAAGGGCATCACCAAGGGCGGACTCAAGAACGAGGCGGATGCCCATCTGCTTTTGGGCATCGTGCAGCTCAAGGCTGGCCACAAGGACGATGCGGTGAAGTCCTTCAAGGCGGTCAAGGGTGATGCGACGCTCGAGCGCCTGGCGAACCTGTGGACGCTGCGCGCGCGGCAGGCGTAGGAACCAGCACTCTTTCGGGCGCCAGCGGCGCTTGCGGGCGCAACACTTCCAGGGCCGGCGAGAGTAGATTCTCCCGGCCCTTGTCATTACACGGCCAAGGCACCGCCGGTGAGCGGTGCGGCCCACGCAAAGGAGAAACGGCATGGCGATCAAGGCAGGCGAGAAGATGCCCGCGGGCACACTCAAGCGCATGACCAAGGAAGGACCTAAGGACGTCTCGACCGAGGAGCTCTTCAAGGGCAAGACGGTGGTGTTGTTCTCCGTCCCCGGCGCCTTCACCCCCACCTGCGATGCGAAGCACCTGCCTGGCTTCGTCGAGCTCGCCGATCAGATCCGCGCCAAGGGCGTGGACACCATCGCCTGCATGGCGGTGAACGATGTGTTCGTGATGAACGCCTGGGGCAAGTCCTCAAGCGTCGGCGACAAGATCCTGATGCTGGCGGACGGCAACGGTGACTATGCCAAGACGCTCGGGCTCGAGCTCGATGCCAAAGGCTACGGCATGGGCACGCGCGGCCAGCGCTTCGCGATCATCGTCAAGGACGGGGTAGCAAAGACGGTGGACGTGGAGGCGCCCGGACAGTTCAAAGTGTCCGCCGCCGAATACGTGCTCAATCAGCTCTAGCTGAGCAGGCGCTCGATCTCGGGGATGACCTGGAACAGGTCGCCCACGAGGCCGAAGTCGGCGACCTCGAAGATCGGCGCCTCGCCATCCTTGTTGATGGCGACGATGGTGCGTGCGTCCTTGATGCCGGTGAGGTGCTGAATGGCCCCCGAGATCCCGACCGCCACGTACAGCTCCGGAGCGATGATCTTGCCAGTCTGTCCGACCTGCATCTCGTTCGGCGCGTAACCGGCATCCACCGCGGCGCGCGAGGCGCCCACTGCGGCTCCGAGCTTGTCGGCGAGGCTGTAGAGGATCTTAAAGCCCTCCGCACTGGCCAGCGCGCGCCCGCCGGAAATGACGCGGGCTGCCGTCTGCAGGTCGGGGCGGTCGGTCTTGGCGGCCGAGACCGACACGAAGCGCGTATGGGTCGGCAGGCTCACCGCGACGTTTGCCTGCTCGATCGGCGCGCTGCCGCCCGTCCCGGCCGCCTCGAAGGAGGCCGCCCGGATCGTGCCGACGAGCTTGCCCTCGCCGGAGGATTCCACCGTGAGGATGGCGTTGCCGGCGAAGATCGGACGGCGAAAGCGCGTCGCACTCTCGATCGCCATGATGTCGCTGATCTGCGGGGCCTCCAGGAGCCCGGCGATGCGCGCCATCAGATCCTTGCCGAAGGTGGTCGAGGGCCCAAAGAGATGCGTGTACGGGCCGGCGATGGCCACGATCTGCGGCGCCAGTACGGCGGCGAGGGCATGTTCGTTGGCGGGGTTGTCGATGCGGATGACGCGGCTGACGCCGGCCAGCTGCGCAGCCTGGGTGGCCACCGCGGCGCCATCGGCGGCACACACCACGATCGAGATCTCCGCGCCGCTGAGGGTGCGGGCCGCGGACACGCACTTGGCGGTGCTCGCATTGAGTTTCTGGCCGTCGTGCTCGGCGACGATGAGGATCTTGGCGCTCACAGCAGGCCCTTCTTCTTCAGTGCCTCGACCAGTTCCGCCGCATCCTTCACGCGGATGCCCTTCTGGCGCTGCGGCGGGGGCTCAAAGCGCACCAGCTTCAGCTGCTGGCGCGGCTCGACGCCGAGCGCACTCAAGGTAAGGGTCTCCAGGGGTTTTTTCTTGGCCTTCATGATATCCGGCAGCTTCACGTAGCGCGGCTCATTCAGGCGCAGATCCGTGGTGATGACCGCCGGCAGATCGACTTCGAGCGTCTCAAGACCCGCATCCACCTCGCGCGTCACGCGCGCGCTGTCCCCGGTCACCTCGAGCTTGGAGGCGTAGGTCGCCTGCGGCCGGTTCCACAGCGCCGCCAGCACCTGGCCGGTCTGGCCGTTGTCATCATCGATCGCCTGCTTGCCGAGGATCACGAGCAGCGGCTGCTCCTTCTCCACCAGCTTCAAGAGCGCCCGGGCCGCCACCAGTGGCTCGATGACCCCGTCGGCCTGCACGTGCAAGGCACGGTCGGCCCCCATGGCGAGCGCCGTGCGCAGCTGCTGCTGGGTCTCCGCGGGACCTATGGTCGCCACGACCACCTCATCGGCACCACCGCGCTCCTTGATGCGCAGCGCCTCCTCGAGAGCGATCTCGTCGAACGGATTGACACTCATCTTCACGCCGTCCGTGACGACGCCGGTGTTGTCCGGCTTGACGCGGACGCGCACGTTGTAGTCCACGACGCGCTTGATGCCGACCAGGATGCGCTTCATTCCCGTAACTCTCGCGGATCGCCCGGCGGGCGGGCAGGAAGTTGCGCAGTATAACGGGGTGACCCGCGGGGTGTTGCCGGGACAGGCCATGGGTTTGACGAATTGCGCACGCCCTCCCTAAAGTGCCCGACCATGCTGAGCTACGTCCTCCGGCGCTTCGCCGGACTCATTCCGACGCTCATCATCATCATCACCGTCTCCTTCCTGATCCTGAGACTCGCCCCCGGCGGCCCCTTCGACCAGGAGCAGACCCTGGCGCCCGCGCTGCGCGCCAACCTCGAGCGGGCCTACGGACTGGACCGGCCACTCCTGGCTCAGTATCTGGCGTACATCGGGCAGCTCGCACACGGGGACTTCGGGGTCTCTCTGCGCGAGCGCGACTTCAGCGTGAATGAGCTCATCCGCCAGGGACTGCCGGTCAGTCTCACGCTCGGGGCCGCGGCGATTCTCTTGGCACTCGTGACGGGCATCCCGGCGGGTATCGCCGCGGCGCTGCGGCACGAACGGGCGAGCGACTATGCGCTCGCCGGCCTCAGCGCACTCGGGCTGGCCTTGCCGAGCTTCGTGGTCGGTCCGTTGCTGGCGCTCGTCTTTGGGCTGACGCTGCACTGGCTGCCGGTGGCGGGCTGGTCGGGCCACTCGCTGCGCTACCTGGTTCTGCCCGCGGTCACACTCGCCCTGCCGGTGGCGGCCGCGCTGACGCGCATCACGCGCGCGAGCCTCCTGGAAGTGCTGCGCACGCCCTTCATCCGCAGCGCGCGGGCGCGCGGTCTTGGACCGGCGCGCGTGCTGTGGCGGCACGCGCTGCCCCCGACACTGCTGCCGGTGGTGAGCTACCTGGGGCCTGCAGTCGCCTTCATCGTCACCGGCTCGCTCGTGGTGGAGACGGTCTTCGGCCTGCCCGGCAGCGGGCGCTATCTGGTGCAAGGCGCCATCGACCGCGACTACCCGCTCGTCATGGGCATGATCGTGGTCTACGCCGTGCTGACCCTGATCCTCAATTTCCTGGTGGACCTGCTCTACGGCTGGCTCGACCCGGGCGTGCGCCATGGGTGAGGCGGCGGTGCTGGCAGCGCCGGTGGGACTGTGGCGTGCAGCGGGGCGCCGGCTGCGTACGCGCGCCGCGGCGCGCGCGAGCGTTGTACTGCTCGGGCTCCTGGTTGCGCTTGCGCTCTTGGGCCCGTGGATGAGTCCCTGGAGCTTCGACACCCTTGACTGGCGCCACCTGGCGAGCCCGCCGGGACTGCGCGCCGCGCACTGGTTCGGCACCGACCGCCTGGGGCGCGACCTCTACGTACGCACCCTTACGGGGCTGCGCCTGTCGCTCCTGGTGAGCGTGCTGGCGACGCTCGTAAGCCTCACCGTCGGGGTCACCTACGGCGCCGTGGCGGGCTTTGCCGGCGGCCGGACCGATGAGCTCATGATGCGCATCGTCGACGTGCTCTACGCACTGCCGTACCTCTTCATCGTCATCATCCTGACGAGTCTGCTGCCGCGCGGCAGCCTTGCGGTGCTGCTCGTGGCACTGGGGGCGGTGGGCTGGCTGACCACGGCGCGCATCGTGCGCGGCCAGACACTCGCGCTCAAGCGGCGTGAGTTCATCGAGGCGGCGCGCGCACTCGGGGTGCAGCCGGCGCGCATCGTGACGCGCCACGTGCTGCCCAACCTCATCGGCACCGTCATCGTCTACGCCACCCTCACCATCCCGCAGATGATCCTCTTTGAGAGTTTCCTGAGCTTCCTTGGCCTGGGGGTGCAGGAACCGCAGGCGAGCCTCGGCAACCTGATCGCGGTGGGTGCGCAGGAGATGAGCTCTGCGCCCTGGATGCTGATCGCACCGGCCGCCGTGCTGGTGCTGCTGCTCTTGGGCCTGAATCTCCTGGGTGATGCCTTGCGCGATGCGCTCGATCCGCGTGAACACTGAAGCTGGCGGCGCAGCGCTGCTCACGCTGCAGGACTTCGGGGTCGACTTTCAGACCCCGGCCGGTGTGGTGCGCGCCGCGCGCGGCATCGGGCTGCAAGTCGCGCCGGGGGAGTGCCTGGGAGTGGTGGGGGAGTCGGGGGCCGGCAAGAGCCAGGTGTTCCTAGGGCTCCTCGGGCTCCTGGCAGCGAACGGGCGCGCGCACGGCAGCGCCCGCTTCGGTGGCCGCGAGCTCCTTACGCTCGCAGCCGCCGAACTCGATGCCGTGCGCGGCCGCGGCATCGGGCTCGTGTTCCAGGACCCGATGACCTCCCTCACCCCGCACCTCAAGATCGGCGCGCAGCTCGCCGAGGTGCGCATGCGCCACCTGCATGAGTCCGCCCGCGCCGCGCGGGCCGCAGCGCTCACCCTGCTCACGCAGGTGCAGGTGAGTGATCCGGCACGGCGGCTCGAGCAATACCCGCACGAGCTCTCCGGCGGCATGCGCCAGCGCGCCATGATCGCGCTCGCGCTCGCCGGGGAGCCGCAGCTGCTGATCGCCGATGAGCCGACCACCTCACTGGATGTCACCATCCAGGCGCAGATCCTGGCGCTGCTCGCCGAGCTCAAGCGCACGCGCGCGCTCGCCATGGTTCTGATCACGCACGACCTCGGCGCCGTCGCGGGCCTGGCCGACCGCATTGCCGTGCTGCGGGCAGGTGAGCTGATCGAGAGCGGCAGCGCTGTGGAGGTGCTGACGCGGCCGCGCGCCACCTACACGCGCGAACTGCTGCGGCAGGCCGCGCGGCTGACGACGGGGGAGGCTGCAGCGCCGGCCATGGTCTCACCATCCGTGGCGCTCGCGGTGCAGGAGGTGAGCGTGGCGTTCGCGCTGCGCCGGGGGCTCTTTGCGCCGCCGCGCGCGTTGCACGCCGTGAGCGAGGTCAGTTTCGAGCTCCACGCCGGTGAGTCACTCGCGCTCGTCGGGGAGTCCGGCTGCGGCAAGTCGACCCTCGCACGTGCCGCCCTGCAGCTCCTGCCGCCCAATGCCGGCCGCGTCGTGTGGCAGGGGACGCCCCTGGCTGAACTGCCCGCCGCGCGGCTGCGCCATCTGCGCCGCGACCTGCAGATCATCTTCCAGGATCCGCTGGCGAGCCTGGACCCGCGCCTGACGGCCGGTGCCATCGTGGCCGAGGGGCTGCAGGTGCACGCACCCGAGCTCGACTCCGCCGCGCGCAGCCGTGCGGTGCTTGAGGTCTTTCGCCAGGTGGGCCTCGAGGAGGAGCTGACGGCGCGCTACCCGCATGAGCTCTCGGGGGGCCAGTGCCAGCGCATCGGCATCGCGCGCGCCATGATCCTGAAGCCGCAGCTGCTGGTGTGCGATGAGCCCTTGAGCGCGCTCGATCTCTCGACGCAGGGGGAGATCGTGGCGCTGCTCGAGTCACTGCGGCGCACGCGCGCGCTGACGCTGCTCTTCATCAGCCACAACCTCGCGCTGGTGCGCCGCCTGTGCGCCCGCACGCTCGTACTCTATCTCGGGCGCATGATGGAGCTCGCCCCCACCGAGGCGCTGTTCCAAGCACCCCGCCACCCCTACACGCGCGAACTTTTGGGCTCGCTCCCGAGCCTTGATCCGCAGCTACAGCCCGGGCGGCTGACGCAGGTGCGACCCGGGGAGCCCCCATCCCCGCTCACGCCGCCGAGCGGCTGCGTCTACCGCACGCGTTGCCTGCACGCGCAGGAGGCCTGCGCGCAACAGCGCCCGAGCTGGGAGACGGTGACCGCGGACCACCAGGTGGCCTGCCTGCGCTGGCGGGAACTGCCCTGAAAACGCGGTGAGATGTGCCCGCGCCGCGCCCGTCACAGTTCGGCCCTCCGAGGGCAGGCCGCGCCGCGCGCAGCTGTTATTCTCCTGCCATGAGCGAGCCGAGCATCCGCCCCAGCGAGGGCCTGAAACAGGTGCGCTACGAGATCCGCGGGCGCCTGGCACGGCGCGCCCACGAGCTCGAGCGCCAGGGCTACGAGATCATCTCCCTGAACATCGGCAACCCGCGCGCCTTCGGGCTGCGCACGCCCGAGACCATGCGCCTGGCGATGATCGAGAACCTGCCGGAGGCGGAAGGCTACTGCCACCAGAAGGGTATCTTCCCGGCGCGCGAGGCGGTGGTCATGCAGCAGCAGGCACGCGGCATCGTGGGCGTCACGGCCGAGGAGGTGTTCATCGGCAACGGCGTGAGCGAGCTCATCGACCTCACACTGCGGGCGCTTCTGAACGAGGGCGACGAGGTGCTGGTGCCAAGCCCCGACTACCCGCTGTGGACCGCGGCCGTCACGCTCAACCGCGGACGTGCCGTGCACTACCCCTGCCGCCCCGAGAACGGCTTCGTGCCGGATCCGGAGCAAGTGGCGCGGCTGGTGAGCCCGCGCACGCGCGCCATTGTCATCATCAATCCCAACAATCCGACCGGCGCGGTGTATCCGCGCGCGGTACTCACAGCGCTCGCGCAGCTGGCGGAGGCGCGCGGCCTGGTCGTCTTCAGCGACGAGATCTATGACCAGATGGTCTACGGGGATGCCGAGTTCGTGCCCATGGCGACGCTCGTGCACGGTACGCTATGTGCCACCTTGTCCGGGCTCTCCAAGGTGTATCGCGCCTGCGGCTACCGGGTCGGCTGGGCGGTGTTCTCGGGGCGCACGCACGCGGCCGCGGACTACCTGAACGCACTCGAACTGCTCTCATCGCTGCGCCTGTGCAGCAACGTCATGGCACAGTGGGCGGTGCAGACCGCGCTGGGCGGCCACCAGAGCGTGCGCGAACTCATCGCCCCGGGCGGGCGGCTGTTCGAGTCGCGCGCCGCGATCCTGAACGCGGTAGCGGCCAGCCGCTTCCTCACGCTCGCCGCACCCGGGGGTGCCATGTACGCCTTCCCCGGGATCGACCGGGCGGTGCTGGCGGACTTCGATGACCAGCAGTTCGCCCTCGACCTGCTCGAGCAGAAGCACGTGCTGGTGGCGCCGGGAGTGAGCTTCAACGTTCCCTACAACAATCACTTCCGCATCACCAACCTGCCCGATGCCGCGATGCTCAGGGAAGTCTTCGCGCGCATCGAGGAGCTGCTGAGCGGCTACGCTGCCACGCGCTCCGGGCCCGCGCTGAGTGCGAACGTTGTCAGCGGCCGCTTCAAGTGATTTCTGGTGAAAGAGATATAACCAGCTAATTTGTTTAGGCTTCCCCCCGACCTCACCGAGCACTTCCGGCACCGTGGCACGCTCCTCGTGCCGACCCGCCAGCGCGTGCGTGCGGTACAGCTGGCGTACGCGGCCGCAGCCCTCGAGGCCGGCCGTCAGGTGTGGGAGAGTCCGGACGTGCTCACGCCGGCCGCCTGGGCGGCTCGCGAGTACGAGCGCCTGGCGCAAACCGCCCCCGGTAGCTGGCCACGGCTGCTTTCGGCAGCCGAGGAGTGGGCGCTGTGGCGTCAGGCGGCGGCCGCGGCCGCGCGCGCCTATGAGCTCCTGGATGAGGGGGGACTTGCCGAGTCGCTGCAGCGCGCGCACGAGCTCGCCAGCGTCTGGCAACTGAAACTCAGTGCCGCCAGCGGGCAGGGTGAGACCGAGCTGTATCAGGAAGCGGCGCGCGCGTTTGCCGCGCGTTGCCGCGAGCTCGGGGCGGCGGGTGTCAGCACGCGCCTGTCCGGGCTCGATGACGGTGCGGCGGCTGCCCCGGCACTCCTATTGCGGGGCTTTGATGCCACCCCGCCGGCGCTCGCCGCGCTCGCCGCCGCGCGCCCCGCGCCGGCCTTCGAGTCCTCACACGGGCGCCCGCCTCTGGCCGCACCGCAGGTGCTGCGCGCCGGCGATTCCGGCGCGCAGCTCGAGCTGATCGCTGAGTGGTGCCTGCGATGCCTGCAGGGCCAGGGCGATGCGCGTCTCCTGGTGATGCTGCCCGGACCCCCCGGCGAGCGCACGCGCCTGGCCGCCCTGATCGGTGCCGCCCTCGATGCGGGGCAAAGCCTCAACGCTGCAGGTGAGGCGCGCGCGCTCGTCGCGATCGAAGGCGGCGAATCCTTCGCCGAGCTTGCGCTGCCGCGCGCGGGCCTCCTTGGGCTTGCGCTCCTCGGTGGCGATGAAATGGAAGTGGAGGTGGTCGGGGAGTGGCTGCGCGCGCCGTTCTGGGAGCACCCGCCCGCGCCGCAGCGCGCCGCGCTGGCGCAGCTCATGAAAGAGCGCGCGGGCACCGCCCTCGGCCTGCACGGTCTCCTGGGAGCCCTGCAGCTGGTGCCGCCTGAGCTCAAACCCGCGGCCCGCGAGCTCGACGGCCTCTTGCGTCGGGCCGCCGGCGCGCTGGGCGATGGCAGCGCCTCAACCAGGCGCTGGTCGGAGCGCTGCGCGGCAGCCCTGGCCGCCCTCGGCTGGCCCGGGGAGATGGCGCTCACGCAGCCGCTGCTGCGCGAGACCCGCAATCGCTTCCACGAGCTCCTGGATGAGTTCGGCGAGCTGGCGCTGAGTCTCGGCACGCTCAGCCGCGCGGAGGCGCTGGAGCTGCTGCGCGCACTCGCACGCCGCACCGCCTACCGGCCGGCGGATGAGGATGTCGCGGTCACGCTGTCACCGGTGCTCGCAGACCCGGTGATCGGCTATGACGGCATCTGGGTTGCGAACCTGAACTCGGACACGCTGCCGCAGCCGCTTAGGCCCGACCCGTTCCTGCCCCTGTCCGTGCAGCTCGCCGCCGGGGTGCCGCAGGCGAGCGCCGCGGCGCGCCGCGCCCAGGGGCTCACGCTCCTCAATGCCTGGCGCGCCTCGACCGCGGATCTGGTGCTCTCGGTGCCGGCGCGGGAAGGCGATCTTGAGCTGCTGCCGAGTCCGCTCCTGGAGGGCTTCGAAGTCACCGCGGCGGACGCTGTGTCACTGTGGTTGCCGGCGCGCCTGGCACGGTGGGGACTTACCGAGACGCTCGCGGACGAGCGCGGCACGCGCTTCAACCCGCTGACGCCACTCCCAGGTGGCACGCGCGCGCTGACGCTGCAGAGCGCCTGCGCGTTTCGCGCTTACGCGGAGCTGCGTCTCGGGGCGGGTGCGCCGGAGGCGGCAGAGCCGGGCATTCCCATGGATCAGCGCGGGCTCCTGCTGCACGCAGCGCTGCAGCATCTGTGGGAGCGCCTGAAGGATTCCGCCACGCTCGCAGCGCTGAGCACCGAGGCGCTGCAGCGACAGATCCAGGCCGCCGTGACGCAGGCCGCGCAGACGCTGCTGGCAACTCCGCGCGGTCACCGCCGCCGCGCACGCCAGGCACCCGCCGGCCAGTTCGACCTGTTCGCCGTCATGCCGCCGCCGCTCGCGCGTGAATGCCGGCGTGCGGAGGCGCTCATTCTGCGTCTGTGCGCGCTCGAGCGCGCCCGCGCGCCCTTCAGGGTCGAGGCCACCGAGGAGATGGCGGAGCTCAACCTCGGGGGCGGGCGCGTGCGGCTGCGATTGGACCGCATCGACCGTATCGCGCAGGGGCGCGTGGTCCTTGACTACAAGAGCGGCCGTCCCGGTAACCCCGACTGGTACGGCGAACGGCCCACCCACCCGCAGCTGCTCGCGTATCTGACCACCCTGGGGCCGGAGGTGGTTGCACTCGCCACGGTGAACGTCACCGCCCGCGAAGTGCGCTTCTGCGGGGTTGCGGCCGAGGCTGAACTTCTGCCGCACGTGCCTGCCCTGGGCGCAGCCGCAGCGCCCTCGTGGCCGGCGCAGCAGGCGCGTTGGGAGGCCTTGCTGGGGCGTCTCATCAGTGAGTTTCTGGCCGGCGCCGCGCAGGTGGATCCCGCACCGGGCGCGTGCGACTACTGTCACCTGAGCGCCCTGTGCCGCATCGGCGCGCATCAGGCGCAGGAGGCCGCGGCGCCGTCGGAGGAGGCCGATGAGTGAGTTGAGCCTGCAGGCGGATGCCGCCGCGCGCCGCGCGGCTACCGAGCCTTCGCACTCGGTGCTGCTGCAGGCCCCGGCCGGTTCAGGCAAGACGGCGGTGCTGACGCAGCGGTTTCTGAAGCTTCTGTGCACGGTGCAGGATCCGGGGGAGATTCTCGCCATCACCTTCACGCGCAAAGCAGCCGCCGAGATGCGCGCACGCATCACGCGGGCGCTGCGCGGGCAGGTCGCACCCGAGGATCCGGGCGCGGCTGAACTGCGCGCGCTGGCGGCCGCAGCCCTCGAGCACGGCCGCTCGCGCGGCTGGAGCCTCGGCGCCGAACCGCAGCGGCTGCGCATCCAGACCATCGACGCCTTCAATTACTGGCTGGCGAGTGAGCTGCCGCTGGCTGCGCGCATCGGCGGCACCCTCACGGTGACCGAGACGCCCGAGCCGCTGTACGCGCGCGCCGCACGGCGCACGCTCCTGGCAGCGGACGCAGATCCCGCGCTCGCCCAGGATGCGCAGCGCCTCTTCGAGCGCATGGACAACCACTGGCTGAATCTCGAGCGGCTCATCGCGCAGATGCTGGCGCAGCGCGGCCACTGGCTGACCTTTGTCGCGGGCGCCGAACCTGAAGCTCTGTGCCGGCGCGTGAACGAGAGCCTCACGGCGCTGGTGCGCGCACGCCTGGCAGCCTTGGGCACGCTCCTGTCAGCGGCGCTGCGGGCGCGCGCGCAGCGCCTGCCGGGCATCGGAGAACTTAAGCAGGATGAATCTGCGCTGGGCGCCTGGCAGAGGCTCGCGCAGCTGTGCTTCACCAAGGCGAGTGCGGCCGACTGGCGCAAGCCGTCGGTCCCCGAGCTGGGGAGCACTTCGCTCACCCCGACACCGCCGCAGCACTGCGCGAGCTGATCGCGGACCTGAAGGAGCTCCCCGGGGCGCGTGAGGCGCTGCTGGAGCTCAGGCGCCTGCCGGCAGCACAGCTGTCCGCTACGGATGCGGCCGCGATCAGCTCGCTGGCGCGCGTGCTGGCGCAGGCGGCCGCGGAGCTGCATGCGGAATTCGCCGCGGCCGGCTGCGTGGACTACACCTATGTGACCGGCGCTGCGCGCCAGGCGCTCACCGAGGCCGGCGAGCCCACCGAGCTCGCGCTGCGCACCGGCTTTGCGCTCCGGCACATTCTCGTGGACGAATTCCAGGACACCTCGCTCGCGCAGTTCCAGCTGCTGGAGATGCTCACCGTGACCTGGGAGGAGGGTGACGGGCGCACCCTCTTCGTGGTCGGGGACCCGATGCAGTCGATCTACAGATTCCGGGATGCGGAAGTGGGGCTGTTCCTCAAGGCACGCGATCAGGGCATCGGCCGCGTGCGGCTCAAGGCGCTGCGCCTCACGCGCAACTTCCGCACCGTGCCGGAACTCGTCGGCTTCAACAACGAGCTGTTCGCACAGGTGTTCCCGGTGCTCGATGACCTGCGCACGGGCGCGGTGGCCTACACGCCCAGCGATGCCGCGCGCGCTTGGCTGCCGGTGCCCGGCGCGATCCGGCCGGTCGCGCTGCGACTGTTTGCCGAGCGGGGCGCCGAGGCGCAAGCGCTCGCCGGGCGCGTCGCAGAGCTGCGTCGTAGCGATCCGGACGGGAGCGTCGCGGTTTTGGTGGCAGCGCACGCGCACGCCCTGCGCCTCATCGAAGCTCTGGAAGCGGCGGGCCTCGAATGCCTGGGAGTGGACCTTGTACCGCTCGGCGAACGCAGCATCGTGCGGGACCTCGTGCAGCTGGCCACGGCGGTGTGCGATCTGGCCGACCGCGCCGCCTGGCTCGCCGTGTTGCGCGCCCCCTGGTGCGGAGTGACCCTGGCAACACTCACGGCCCTCTCGGCCCTCAATGACCGCCAGCTGCTCATCGAGGCGCTCAGTGATGAGAAGCGCCTGTCGGCCTGTGCGCCGCAGGAGCGCGCGCGGCTGGCGCACGTGATGGGTGTCGTGAACCAGGCGATCGCCCGGCGTGGCAGCGCCGCCAGTGCGGACTGGCTGGAGGCCGCGTGGGTGGCACTGGGCGGCGCGGATGCCTACGCCTCGGCGGAGCTTGAGGACGCGCGCGCCTTCCTGGCAGCGCTCGCCGAGCGCGAAGCTGTCTTTCAGTGGCGCGGACCTGCGGATTTTGCGGCGCTGCTGGAGCATCTACACAGCACCCGCGGCGCGCGCGGACCGAACCCCGTGCAGGTGATGACCATTCATCGCGCCAAGGGCCTGGAGTTCGATCACGTGTTCGTGCCGGCCCTCGATCGCGGCCACCACGGCGGGGAGCGTCGTCTGCTGCGCTGGGTCGACCTGCCGAGTGAGTCCGGCGAGAGCGACCTGCTCATCGCCCCGGCGCCCGCGGTGGGCGCAACTGAGGCCGGCACGCTCGATGAGTGGCTGAAGGATCTCTTCCGCCGGCGCGACGCCAACGAGCGCCGGCGCCTGCTGTACGTCGCGGCGACCCGCGCCCGGCGCACGCTGTGGCTGTCCGGGGCGCCCCCGCTGGATGCGCAGGGGCGGCCCCGCGTGCGCGCGCACAGTCTGCTGGAGTGCCTCTGGCCGGTACTCGCGGAGCGCTTCGAGCGCGAGGCGGCTACGGCGGGGGTGAGCCCGGAGCGCCGCCTGCCGCAGTTGCGGCGACTGAATGCGAGCTGGCGGCCGGCACCGCTGCCGGCGCCCGTGCCGCTCACGCACCTGCCGGCCGCCCACCTCTCGGAAGCTCCGCCTGAGTTCAGCTGGGTGGGCGAGACGCAGCGCCACATCGGCACTCTGGTGCACGCCCGGCTCGCGCGCTTAGGGGACGCAGGCGCGCTGCCACTGCCCGCGCAGGTCACCGCAGATGAGGCAGCCGTGCTCGCACAGCTCGCCCGCGCCGGTGTACCGCCGCGCGAGCGGGCCCGCGCCGCACAGCTGGTACTCACCGCCCTCACGCAGACGCTCGCCGATGAGCGCGGCCGCTGGCTGTTCGATCCTGCGCATCGCGCGGCGCGCTCGGAACTCGCGCTCACGGGGGTCAGCGCGGGCCGGCTGCGCAACATCGTCATCGACCGCTCATTCGTCGATGCGCACGGCACCCGCTGGGTGATCGACTTCAAGACCAGCCGCCACGAAGGCGGGGGACTTGAGGCGTTCCTGGATGCGGAGCTCGAGCGCTACCGCACCCAGCTTGCCACCTACGTGGATCTCGCGCGGGCGCTCGGGCCCGAGCCGGTGCGCGCGGCGCTGTACTTTCCGCTGTTGCAGGCGTTTCGGGAGCTGTGAGGGCGCGGCCCTAGAAACTTCCCGACATGGCGAACTGGCGTCGCCCGCTCGCATCGGGTGAGCCGAGGAACTTGATGTTGTTGGTGAGCTCCGGGGTTGCCTCGGGCCGCGCCGCGACGAGCGCCTGCATGTCGAAGCCGCCGCCGCCGGTGAGCTTGAGCGTGCCCTCGACGCTCAACGGACCGCCCAGATCGCGCACCTGGCCGACCGGCGCGCCAGCACCGCCCGGAAAGTTGATCACGTAGCTGCCGAGCGGCGTCACATGCCCCGAACGGTCCTCGAGATTGTGGGCCTCGATCTTGCCCTGTAGCTGGGTAATGGCCCCGCCGTTGAGCTGCAGCAGCGCCAGCTCCGCGTGTGCACCTCCGGAGAACTTCGGTGGCAGTCCCGGTAGGAGCTTCGGGTCCAGCGGCAGGTCGGCGAGCACGTTGTGCGCCGTGAGGCGCCCGGACAGTCCCACCTCGACATCGGCGCTGGCGTGCGCCGCCTCGCGGTTGAGCGTGACGTGGGCGGCCAGACGGGCGCGGAGCAGCTTAAGCGGCGCGAGCTCCCAGGTGACATCCCCGAGCGGCATGCGCTGGAAAATGAGTCCGTCGCACGAGCCGCTCGAGAGCGACCCCTCGACCGCCGTGCAGGAGAAGAGTGCCTTAGGTCCGGCGGGCATGAGCCAGCTCACCGGCATGCGCAGCAGCACGATGAGCGCGAACGCCACGAGCGCCGCGAGCGTGATCCAGACGGTGCGCTTCACTTCAGCCCGCGTGCAGCACGATCGCGGCGTTCACCAGTCCCGGGGCTCCGGCCTTCTCGATGGTGGCAGAATCTACCAGCACGCCGTTCTGCTGCGAGAGGCGCGCGAGCCATCCCACCAGCGTGTCAAACGGTGCCTTCTCCAGGCGGATCGACAGGCTCCCGGCCGTGCCGGGCTCGCTGCCGGCCATGGAACTGGCCAGTCCCGACTCGCGCGCGGAGCGGTCGATGATCACCAGGAGCGATTCCCCGGTGGCGGAGGGGGGTGCGGCGGAGGCTGCGATCTCAGGCGCCACGCTCTGCATCCAGGCCAGATCCGCGCGCTTCTGCGTCAGCTTGGCGCGCTCCTTGGCCACCGCGTGGTCGAGCGGCACGATGATCCCGAAGATCAGGACGCCGAGGGCTGCGGCCGCGCCGATCAGGAGCAGACGCTGCTCGCGCCGCGGCAGGCGCGCGAAGTTCTCCGGCGCGAGCGCCTCGAAGGACTTGGGCAGCGTGATCTTGGGCAGGGCGGGTTTCATATCAGTTGGCGTGCACCTGGATGCGACCCTCGTAGCCACCGCCGGTGTTGCTACCGCCCATCAGGTCCGCCTGCCAGCCATTGCTCTTGAGCGTCTGGTTCAAGTGATCGAGGCTCGAGGCATCGGGGGCGGAGAGCTTCATCTCCACCGCGCCGTTGTGAAAGTTCAGCGACTGCAGGTTCGTGCCCGGAACGGCATCGCGGGCCTGGGCGAGCGCCTGCAGCGCCGGCAGGAGGCCCGTGCCCGCACCGCGCGCCACCGCCAGGCGCTGCTCCATGCGCTTGCGCGCATCGAGCAGGTTCGGATCTCCGGGCATGGCGCTGCGCACCGCATCGCGGATGGAGGCATCGACCTGGCGCTCGTGGCTCTTGAGGAAATGCAGCTGCGTCGCCTTGCCGGCGATGTGCAGCGCGACCAGGCCCACCAGCAGCATCGCGGCCACCCTCCAGGCCTGCCAGCCCACCGCCGCGCCGCTCTTGGGCTGGTAGTCGCCCTGCAGCAGGTTGATGGCCGCATCCGTGGGCAGCTGCTGCGCGAAAAGTGCCAGCGGGCCGCCGGTGAGCAGTTGATCTTGATGCCGTCGAACTGCGGGCGCACCGCCTCGATCTGCGCGGGATGCTGCTGCCATTCGGCCGCGCCGGTGTAGAGAATGAGGCCGCGGGCGCCGCTGGCGGTGTCGGCGTGCGAGGCGGCGATGTCGAGCGCCTGCCCGAGCGCATCCGCCGGCAGCGTGACCGGACTTGCCCCGGGCGGGCGTACGAACACCCCATCCGCTTCCAGCAGCACCACGGCCTGGCCGGGGTTCTCGGGCAGCAGGTCGCTGTCGGCGTACAGCGCATCGGCGGTGATGCCGTTGGAGGCGAGCGTGGCGATCCACTCGTTCAGGAGCATGCGTGCGACCACCGCCACGCGGGTGCGCGAGGTCTCCCCGACGCGCCGGCCGATAGCGAAGTGCAGATCGTCGATGTCATCGGCGAGATGCTCCTCGAGCGCGTACGGCACCAGCTGCGCAAGCTTGATACCGGCCTTGGGCGGCAGCTCGGGCTCGGCGAGCAGCACGTCAGCGCCGGGCACCAGGGCGCACACGCGCCGGCCGGAAACGCGCGCGGCGGCGAGATTGAGCGGCCCGCTCTGCGGCGGCCCCACCGGGGCGCCGCGCGAATCCACGATCAGCCAGGTGGCCGCCTCCTCGGGCGTGCGTGGCAGTCGCAGGAGCAGCGTTTCAGCCATGTCCTGATCCTGTCACTGGGGAGGCCGCGGTGCGCATCGATCGTGTCACTGTCCTTAAAGGCGCCCGTTCAGTCGGACGTGAAGCTGCGCTGTATCGGGCGCACCATCTGCGCCTGCGAGTCCTGGTACAAAAGACTGTACAAGTTGAATTCCGAGCTGCCAATAGTGACCACGCTGGTGAGACAAAGTAGCTCGAGGTCTGCCCGAACTTCGACTGCAGGCCCGGGGTCCCGGCCACGCCGCCCGGACCTACGACCCCGCCGAGCCGGTTCGCGGCCGGGTTGGTAGCGGTGCCGGCGGGGCCGCCGGCGCTGTTCGGCGTGGTGCCCGCCCACACCTTCGGGTCGAAGGCCGCCCGATAATTGGCGAGCGTCGGGAAGCACCCGCTGGTGTTCTGGCGGTTCTTCAGGAGCGTGGTCGGGTCGGCGCCGAACTCGGTGTGTCCGGGCCCCAGGAACGCATCCAGCACAATCCCCGACGCAGTGCACACGTTGATGGGGGTGTTGTAAGGCAGCGCGGTCACGTAGGGGGCGAGCTTCAGGTAGCGGTCGCGGCCGAACCCCGGCAGCGCCAGCAGCTCGCTCGCGCTCGTGACGTAGCGTTCGCGGTGCGATAGGGGAGCGTCTGCCCCATGTAAACGCTGTCCTCGGCGCCCTCCGGGATGCTCGGCGTGCCGTCCATGTCGATCCAGTCGATGATTAGCCGGTCCACTTCTCCTCGAGACCGAGCTCGGCGAGCAGCTGGTTGAACGCGGTGACCATCGCGACTCGGGCGTGCCGTCTGTCTTACCAGGCTGTTGAGGTTGAAGCGTCCCTGCAGGTCCTCGAGCGAGGCCTCGAGCATCACTCCCGGGCACCACCTCGATGGGCGAGGGCTTCTCCCAGCCCTGACCGGGGTAGCTGATTCGGATCGCTCTGCACGATCTGGCGCAGGCCGTAGGCGGCGAGCGCCTCTGCAGCCTGGGCGATCAGGATCGACTGATCAAAGGCGTAGGTGGCCACCCCGCGGCGCGCCGTCATGGCGTTCTCGTAGGCCACGGCGGCGGCGATCATGGTGCCGAGCGCCACGAAGAGGATCGCGACCAGGAGCGCCAGGCCGTGTTGGCGCCGCAGACCGAAGAGGGCGCCGTCGCGCCGCGCAGTTGCGCGCCTCATGCGGCGATCTCGATGATGCGCACGACCTTGCCCCAGTCCTCGGTCTCGAGCGTGATCTCCACGGCCAGCGGGCGCTGGCGCAGCGCCTGCTCCTGGGAGGCGCAGCCCTGGCAGCTCGTGCTCGGCGGCCACTGCGGCTGCCAGTTGTGGTTGACGTCGAGGTAGCGCAGCGTGAAGGTCTTCACGTGCTGCATCAGCTCGTGCCGCACCGTGGTGCTCGGCGAGTGTCGGGTCGAGCACGTTCCAGTGCTCACGGCGCAGCGTGCCGTTCTCGAGGAGTAGGCCACGCGCTGCAGCCCCGGGCGCTGCAGCCCCTTGGGGTTGGCCCAGCCGGCGCGTGTCAGGGCGACCACCGGCTGCGTCCCGGGCGGGGGAACCGACGGAGGCGAGCTGCGGCGGGTCATCCCCGACCGCCTGGCGCACCGGGCGCGGGGCGGCCTGGAGGAAGTCCTGCTCGAGGACGCGCACGGTGTTCTGCAGCGAAAGCAACTGCTGCTGCTGCTCCTTCAAGAGGCCCCGGCTCCTGATGGCCTGGTTCATGGTGCCGTAGCCGATGGCGGCGATGATCGCGAGGATGAGGATCGCGACCGAAAGCTCGATAGCGTGAAGCCACGATTCCGGGTTCTCATCGGGGCTGCTGCGGCTGCTGCGGCTGCGGTTGCTCGCCCGGCCGCGACCGGCGAGGTTCAGGCCCGAGTCCGAACCGAAGGAGGCCGCCCCGAGTCCCCGCGGCTGGGGCGATCTGCATGTTGTGCCGCTGGCGCCGATGCCTGCCGCCGCTGCCGATGCCGTTGTTGGTGCTCCCGTGGGGGTGACGGCGTAGCGCGCGCCTGGGCGCCCCAGGAGGGGTTGTAACCGTCGGCCCGGCCAATGGAGTTGCCCGAGATGCCACTCACGGTGGTCGTCCAGGCCTCGTCATCGCCGGCCTTGATCTCCTTGGGCCGCACCTTCACGTCGATGCGCACCACGCCGGGCACTCGGTGCTGACCACCTCCTGGCGCCAGTGCCAGCTGCGGTTGGCGTAGTCGGTGTCGCCGTTGGTGATGCCGGCGGCCGGCTGCTGTCCGGAGAGGCGGAGGGTGGCGATCTGATTGAGCGCCACCCATTGGGCGAAGGTCTCATCGCGCAGGAAGCTCACGGTGTCGGCCGAGGAGGACAGCGTGCTCATGACCGCCGCCATGCCGACCGCGACGATGACGAGCGCCACCAGCACCTCGATGAGCGTGAAGCCGCGGTGGTGCGCGCGCTCACTTGCGTTTCCCTCGAGCAACGCCGTCGCTCATCTCGCCTTTGTCGTCCTGGGTGATCGCGATGCTGCGCACGCCCCCGTCGCGCTCGAGCGTGGCGTGAAGTCTCGAGGTCGCCGTTGGAGAAGATCATCACCTGCGGGGTCTTGTCCTTCGCATCCCCGGGCGCTTGAGCACGACCGGGCGGCCGTCGAGAGTGAGTTTAAGGCCCAGTCCATCGGGGAGCTTACGGGCCGCGAGCGCATCGTCGTCCGAGACGCTGCGCCACAGGCCCTCATGGTGTCGAAGGTGAGGAACTCGTAGCCGTCATGGTCGAACAGCACCCCGTACTCGCGCGTCTGCAGCTCGGCCTCCTCGCGCACGTAGTTGAAGAGCGCGTTCAGCCGGTCGCTTTCCTTCTGCAGCTCCTGTCGCGCCCGGTGAGATTCACCGACAGCAGCACGCCCACGGAGATCACGCGATGATGGCCACCACGACCAGGATCTCGATGAGCGTGAAGCCGCGGGGGCGCAGCGCTCCTCGGCGCGCCCGCCCGGCTGAGCCTAATCGCCGATGTTCCAGTTGCCGATGTCGGCATCGATGCCCTCGCCCCGGGGCGCCGTCAGCTCCGTAGGTAAACAGGTCGTACTCCTTGCCATGCGTGCCCGGATAGACATACTGGTATTCATTGCCCCACGGGTCCTTGCTGATGCGCTGCAGGTAGCCCCGGGGCGCCAGTGGTGGATCGTCGGGTCGGTAGGCTGGGGGAAAGGCGCCTTAGCCCCTGGTCGGTCGTCGGGTACTTGGAGTTATCCAGACGGAACATGTGAGCGCGGTCTCCAGCCCCTGGATGTCCTGCTTCGCCTTCGCGACCCGCGCCTCGTCCACTTGCTCGATGACCTCGGCACGATGACCGCGGCCAGGAGCCCGATGATGACCACGACGACCATGATCTCGATCAGGGTAAAGCCGGCATGAGCGGGCGCGGGCGCAACCTCGTAGATTGGGTGGGTCATGCGGTTCTGTCGGTGGCCGTAGCGCCTCCTGTGAGCCAAAACCGGATCATAACAAATGGGTCCGCCGGCCTGTGGGCGGGTTCGGGGCATGGTCGAGTCGGTCAATGGCGACGGTCCTTGGGGCTGGCGCTCAGGGCGCCTGGCGCTGCTGCTCCTGCCCGCAGCTCGGGGGCGAGCGCCTTGCTGGGGCTGCGCTACGAGCGCGCGGGGCTCGCCGAGGCCAACGGTGGCGCCTGTGAGGGCCATCGGGTTCATCTGGATTTGCGGCATGCCCTGTGAAGTGGCTGGGGTTGGCCCTCATGTGGGGCCTGTTCGTCCGCGACTACTGGCGCGCGCCAATGGTCCTGTCGTCCTCGCCGCCGCCGCGGCCATCGATGCGGGCCTGTGGTTTTTCGATTCGGGCGTGGAGTGGTACGTCGGATCCTCGGGGGTCCTGCACGGTATATGGCGGCCGGCATCGTGGCGGACTGAACCGCCGCGAAAGCGGTGGCCGGATCCTGGCGGGCTCCTGGGGGCAAAGCTTCCTACGAACATTGGAGCGGCGCGCTGCCCTTTCCGGCGCCGCGGGGCGTGGTCGTGGACGCACACTTACGGGGTCATCGGCGGGCTGGCGGCACGCTCTGGATGAGGCCGCAGCGCTGCCGCTATAATGCGTCCCCGCAATCTAAAGGGCCTGGGAGTCGCCATGGCGTTCGCGTTCGTGTTTCCCGGACAAGGCTCGCAGTCGGTCGGCATGCTCGGGGCGCTGGCACAGGCGCAACCGCTGATCGCTGCGACCTTCGCCGAGGCCTCCGAGACGCTGGACTATGACCTGTGGAAGCTGGTGAGTGCGGGGCCTGCGGAGGAGCTCAATGCCACGGAGCGCACCCAGCCGGCGATGCTCGCCGCCGGAGTCGCCACCTGGCGCGTATGGCAGGCGCAGGGCGGCGGGGTGCCGGCGGTGGTCGCCGGGCACAGCCTCGGGGAGTTCACGGCCCTGGTGTGCGCGGGGGCACTGGATTTTGATGCCGCCATCGAGCTGGTGCGCGCGCGCGGTGCGCTCATGCAGGCGGCGGTGCCGGCCGGCAGCGGGGCGATGGCGGCGATCCTCGGGCTCGAGGATGGAGAAGTGGAGGCCGCCTGCCGGGAGGCCGCCCAGGGCGAGGTCGTGGAAGCGGCGAACTTCAACTCTCCGGGCCAGGTGGTCATCGCCGGACAGAGCGCGGCGGTGGCCCGGGCGATGGAAGCGGCCAAGGCACGCGGCGCCAAGCGGGCGCTGCTGTTGCCGGTGAGCGTACCGGCGCACTCGAGCCTCATGCTCAAGGCCGCCGAGAAGCTGCGCGAACGCCTGGGCGCCCTCAGCGTGCGCACGCCGCAGATCCGCTACTTGAGCGCGGTGGATGTGAGCGAGCACGAGCGCCCCGATGATATCCGCGCGCTCCTGGTGCGCCAGCTCTCAAGCCCCGTGCGCTGGACACAGACGCTGCGCGCGCTCGCCACCCCTGAGGTGCGCGAGGTCATCGAATGCGGTCCGGGCAAGGTGCTCACGGGCCTGAACAAGCGCATCGAGCGGCGCGCGGACCTGAGCTTCCTCGCGCTCGAGGATCCGGCCTCGATCGCCGCCGCCTACGCGGCCACTCGGGGAGAGACACATGCTTGAGAAGGAAACCGCGCTCGTCACGGGCGCCTCGCGCGGCATCGGCAACGCGATCGCACTCGCGCTCGCTGCGGCCGGCGCCACCGTCATCGGCACCGCCACGAGTGCCGAGGGCGCGCAGAAATTCGCCGACGCACTCAAGGCGCAGGGCTACCGCGGGCACGGCGCGGTGCTGGATGCGGGTGATCCGGCCTCCATCGATGCCCTGATGGCGCAGCTGGATGGGGCCGGGGAATCCCCGAGCGTGCTCATCAACAATGCCGCCATCACGCGCGACACGCTGCTGCTGCGCATGAAGCCGGAGGACTGGGATGCGGTCATCACCACCAATCTCACGAGCGTGTTCCGGCTCTCCAAGGCGTGCGTGCGGCGTATGATGAAGGAGCGCCACGGGCGCATCGTCAACCTCACCTCGGTGGTGGGACTCACCGGCAACGCCGGCCAGGCGAACTACGCCGCCGCCAAGGCGGGCCTGCTCGGCTTCACCAAGTCCCTCGCCAAGGAGCTCGCCTCGCGCGGCATCACCGTGAACGCCGTCGCCCCGGGCTTCATCGACACCGACATGACGCGCGGCTTGAGCGAGGAGCAGAAAGCGGCACTGCTCACCCAGATCCCGATGGCGCGCCTGGGTACGGCGGCGGATGTCGCCGCCGCGGTGGTGTTTCTGGTGTCGCCGCAGGCGGCCTACATCACCGGGGAAACCCTGCACGTCAATGGCGGCATGTACATGCCGTAGGCGGCCGGCGCGCCGCCCTCAGATCCGGAGCTGCCCGCGATAGAGCGCGAGTGTGACCTCACTGCAGGCATCCTCGGCCTTGGGACCGGGATAGTTGGTGAGTACGGTAATGGCGAGGTCCGCCACCGGGTCGATGAGCACCTTGGCGAGGTTCATGCTGTTGGAGCCGTTGTGCTGCAGCACCGGGTTCTTCATCCAGTCCCACTGGACGATACCCCACCCGAGGGCATAGCTGCCCTCAGTAGGCGTGCCGGGCCGGGGGTTGGGAACCTTGCCGGTGTCCACGTGCGGACGCTGGATGCGCGCAAGCGTCTCAGGCTTCACCAGCGCCGGGCCACGGCGCGCGCCGCCGGCGTTCCACGCCGCCCAAGTGGCAAAATCCAGCACCGACATATGCGCATTGCCGGCCGGGCCCAGCACCGGCGGCATGTCGGCGGCCAGGCCCCAGTACCGCGCGCTCGCCGTGCCATCTTCAGCGATGGCATGCCCGACCGGCGCGTCGAGCTTGCCGCAGGTCGCCTGGGGACCCAGACCAGCGCTCGTGAGCTTCAGCGGCTCAAAGATGCGCCGCGTGATGAGTTCCTCCCACGGCGTCGCGAGCGCCTTCTCGAGCATGGCGCCGGCGATCACGTAGCCGAAATTGGCGTAGTGAAAGGTCGTGCCGGGGCGGCTCACCGGGGCGTGGCTCTTCCAGGCATTGATCATGCGCAGGCGCAGCGGCGTCAGGTTGTAGTCAAAGGCGTCGGTGTTGAAGTAGAGCTGCTTCAGTTGCAGCGTGTCGCTCGGAATCCCGCCCGAGTGCGACAGCAGCTGCTCGATCGTGACGGCGGCGAGCCTGGGGTTCAGACCCGGCACCACGCTCCCCAAGACCTCCCCGATGCTCGCATCCCAGTTGAGCTTCCCGGACTCGATCGCCATGCCGACCAGCAGTGCCGTCATCGCCTTGGTGTCGGAGCCGAGGTGAAAGCGATCCTGCAAGGTGACGGGCACGGAAGTGCCGAGCGCCCGCACGCCGCTGACGCCCGAGCTCACCAGCGCACCGCGCGAGCGTGACCGCGGCGGCCATTGCCGGCAGGCCGTGCTTGAGGCGCACCGGTTCGAGCAGGGATGCAAGATCGGCGCCCGAGGATGTCATCGCGGCGCGCGCGGCCAGGGCGGGCAGCGCGGCGACGCCCAAAGCCAGGCCCTTGAGGCAGGCACGCCGCCCGATGCGGGCGGGCCTATCAGTGTCGCCACCGTGGTCAGATGCGCTCATCGCGTAAAACTCCCTGAAAATGCAGTCTCCGGGACGCCGCCGCAATATAGCGAAGTTCGCCGGCAGCGCCCGTTGCACGTAAGCGACGCGGGCGTTGGCGTGCGGACTGCTGCCGCGCTGCAGCGACGGCTGCGGTGCGCCCAGCGGCGCACCGCAGCGCGTGCGAGCGCGCAGCACCGGGGGGCCCCGCCTCGTTGGCACGGCGCGACACCTGGAGCGCGAAGGGGCACGGCACGGGGGAACGCGAGGGCAGTTTCGCCTGTAAAAACAAACACTCGCGTGAGTGGCACGTGCGGGGGTGTTCCCCTACAATACCGCGCCCGCTCACCGGCGGTTGCGTCGGTTTGGGCGGGCAGACTTTATTTATGTTCTACACAAGGACCAACCGCTAATGAGCACAGTCGAGCAGCAGGTCAAGGCCATCGTTGCCGAACAGCTGGGCGTCAAACAGGAACAGGTCACGAACGAGGCCTCGTTCGTTGACGACCTGGGAGCCGATTCACTCGACACGGTCGAGCTGGTCATGGCCCTCGAAGAGGAATTCGAGATCGAGATTCCGGACGAAGACGCCGAGAAGATCACCACCGTTCACCAGGCGATCGACTACATCAACGAGCGCCGCAGCAAGTCCTGACTCCCGCGCCTTCTTGTTTACAAGGCGTCATAGGGATCGTGCGTGAGTAAGCGCCGTGTCGTCGTAACGGGCCTCGGCATAGTGTCTCCGGTGGGGAGCACTGTGGTGTCGGCATGGGAGGCCGTGCTGCGCGGTGAGAGCGGTATCGGCCCGGTCACCCGCTTTGACGTGTCCGCCTTTCCCGCGCGCTTCGGCGGCGCGGTGCGCGACTTCGACGTCAACCAGTACATCTCGCCCAAGGAAGCGCGCCGCATGGACGACTTCATGCATTACGGCGTCGCCGCCGGCATGCAGGCCGTCACCGACAGCGGCATCGATTTCACCAAGACCGATCCGGCCGCAGTGCGGTGCGGTCTGCGGCGCCGGCATCGGTGGCCTGTGGACGATCGAGAACGAGTACCACGACTACCTGCAGGCCAAGAACCCGCGCAAGATCTCGCCGTTCTTCGTGCCCGCGACCATCATCAACATGATCTCCGGGCACCTCTCGATCCGCTACGGCTTGAAGGGCCCCAACCTCGGCGTCGTCACCGCCTGCACCACCTCCACCCACGCCATTGGCCTGGGCATGCGCACCATCCAGTACGGGGATGCGGATGTCATCATCGCCGGCGGCGGGGAGATGGCCACCACGCGCTGCGGGCTCGGCAGCTTCGGCCAGGCGAAGGCGCTCTCCACGCGCAACGATGCGCCCAAGGAGGCGAGCCGGCCGTGGGATCTGGACCGCGATGGCTTCGTGCTCTCCGATGGCGGCGGCGCGGTGCTCCTGGAGGAGCTCGAGCACGCCAAGAAACGCGGCGCACGCATCTATGCTGAGCTCGTCGGCTTTGGCATGAGCGGGGATGCCCACCACATCACCGCGCCCCCGGAGGACGGGGAGGGTGCGTGCCTGGCGATGGTCAAGGCGCTCGCCGATGCCCGCCTGGATGCCAGCGCCGTGCAGTACATCAACGCGCACGCCACCTCCACCCCGCTCGGGGACAAGGCCGAGACTTTCGCCATGAAGCGCGCCTTCGGTGCGCACGCCAAGAAGCTCGCGGTGAGTTCGACCAAGTCCATGACCGGGCACCTGCTGGGAGCGGCCGGCGTGGTCGAGGCGATTTTTTCGATCCTCGCCATCCGCGACAACGTCGCCCCGCCCACCATCAACTACCACACGCCCGATCCGGACTGCGATCTCGACTACGTACCCAACAGCGCGCGGCGCATGCCGATCGATGTGGTGCTGTCGAACTCCTTCGGCTTCGGCGGCACCAACGGCTCGCTGATCTTCAAGCGCTTCAGCGCCTGAAGCCGCACACGGCAGGGCCACGACCACGCGCGCGCCGCTCGTTCGCGAGCTCAACGTCCCGCCCCAGGTCCTGCGTGCGCTGGCGGCGCGCTTTCCGGAGCGCTACCCGCTGCTCCTGGACAGTGCCGCGAGCGGCCCCTTGAGTGATGCGAGCCTGTTGCTCGCCCAGCCGAGCGCTGCGCTGTGGCTGAGCGCCGACGGGCAATTGCGCGGTCAGGGGATGGAACCGCGAGGCGGCAGCTTCCTCGCAGCGCTCGAGCACTGGTGGCTTGAGGAGCGCACGCCCGCGACGGCGGCCAGCGCGCAACTGGCCTTCAGCGGCGGGTGGGCGGTGTTCTTGAGCTACGAGCTCGCCCAGGAGGTCGAGCCGCACCTGACGCTGCCGCGCACCCCGCTCCCCTGGGTTGCCTTTGCGCTGCGCACCCCCTGTGCGCTCGTGCATGACCTGAAGCACGATCGGGTGCTGGCGGTGGCCGAGCCTTCAGCCGAGGCCGCTCTGGCGCAGATCGAGCACGACGTGGCGAGCGTCAGTGCGCGCATCGCCGCCCCCGACACGCTGCACATCACGGGCATACAGGAGGAGGATCCCAGCGCCTACCTCGCGCGCGTGATGCGCGCCAAGGAATACGTACGCGCCGGGGACATCTACCAGGCGAACCTGTCGCGCCCCTGGGACGTGACCCTGGGGGCGAGCGCGGGCAATGCGGCGGCCGCGGCCCTCTACGGGCGCTTACGCCAGGCGAACCCGGCACCCTTTGCCGCGCTCGCGCAGTGGCAGGGCGTGGCCATCGTGAGCTCATCGCCCGAGCGCCTGGTGCGCGTCAGCGGCCGGCGCATCGATACGCGCCCGATTGCCGGTACGCGCCCGCGCAGCCGTCGCCCCGGGGATGACCTGCGCGAGATGTCCGAGCTCGCCGCCCATCCCAAGGAGCGCGCCGAGCACATCATGCTCATCGACCTGGAGCGCAATGACCTCGGACGGGTGTGCGAGGCCGGCAGTGTGCGCGTGGATGAGCTCATGAGCATCGAGTCCTATACGCACGTGCATCACATCGTTTCGAACGTGAGTGGCACGCTCAGGCGCGAGGTCACGCCTATCGGCGCGCTGCGCGCGGTGTTTCCCGGGGGCACGATTACCGGCGTACCCAAGTTCCGCTGCATGCAGATCATCGCCGAGCTCGAGGGCGTCGGCCGCGGCGCCTACACCGGCTCCCTCGGCTACCTCACGCGCGAGGGCAAGCTCGATCTGAACATCCTCATCCGCACCATGACGCTTCAGGGGGGCCACGTGCAGTTCCATGCGGGCGCTGGGATCGTTGCGGACTCCGATCCGCAGCGCGAACTTGAGGAAACGCGCGCCAAGGCGCGCGGACTGCTGGCCGCCTTAGGAAAGACCCCGTGAGCAGCGCCGCGACACTGCCCGAGCGCACCTGGGTGGATGGCCAGGAGGGCGCCACCGTGGCGCTCCTCGACCGGGGGCTGCAGTACGGGGACGGACTGTTCGAGACCATGGCCGGTGTCGGGGGCGGAGTGCGCTTCTTGAGCCTGCATCTGAAGCGCCTGGAGAGCGGCTGCGAGCGCCTGGGTATCCAGACACCGCACGTTGAGCTGTTGCGCCGCGAGATCGGCGGTGCGGCGGCCGGAGTGGCCCCGGTGACCGTGAAGCTGATCCTGACGCGCGGCCGGGCGCTCGCGCGCGGCTACGCGGTCAGCGGGCATGAACACTCGACGCGCATCCTGCTGCGCTATGCGCGCGCGCCGGCGGAGCCGCAGCCAGGGGAGGGGGGCGTGCGCGTGCGTGTGGCGCATCTGCGCCTCGCCGAAAACCCCGCGCTCGCGGGTATGAAGCACTTGAACCGACTCGAGCAGGTACTGGCGCGCCTGGAGTGGGATGATCCGGACATTGCCGAGGCGCTCATGCTCTCGGCGAGCGGGGAGCTCATCTGCGGCACCGCGAGCAACGTCTTTCTGGTGCGCGCCGGGCGGCTGCTGACGCCGCGCCTGGACCGCTGCGGCGTGGCGGGGGTCATGCGCGAGGTGGTCGGCGGGCTGCCGCGCAGGCCGGGATAGACTTCGAGAAACGGCCGTGGATCTTGAGGATGTGAAGAAGGCCGAGGAGCTGTTTCTGACCAATGCGCTGACAGGCATTCGCCCGATTACCGAGGCCGCGGGCCGCGCGCTTGCGGTCGGTCCGCTGACGCGCCGCCTGCAGGCGGCGCTGGCGCCGCTGCTGGAACGCCCCGAAGGGGTGCCGCCGTGATGCCCCGGCCGCACGGCCGATCCAGCCAGCGCGGGCGCTTCATCGTTGCGAGCCTCTTTCTGCTGCTGCTGCTCGCCGCCGGCGCGCTGCTGGGCTACGGGTGGCTGAAGAACAACTACGAGGCCGCTGGCCCCGCCGGTGCACTGACCCGGATCGAGGTGACCCCCGGCACGAGCCTCAGGAGCGTGCTCGCGCACCTGCAGGCGGACGGGCTGATGCGCAATGCGCGCGCCGTGCAGTGGTACCTGCGGCTGCGCGCTGAGCACCCGCGGGTGCAAAGTGGCACTTACGAGATCCCCGCACACGCCAGCGCCGAGGCAGATCTGCAGCTGTTCGCCGAAGGCAGGGTCGTGCTCGAGCAGCTGACGGTGGTCGAAGGGGCGACGTTCGCAGACTTCCTCGAGGTGCTCGCCGCCGCCCCGCACCTGCAGCACACGCTGAAGGGCAAGAGCGTCGCACAGGTCATGGCCGCGATCGGGCACGGCGGCGAGAACCCGGAAGGGCGCTTCTTTCCCGACACCTACCGCTTCGCGGCCAACACACCCGACACCACGATCCTGACGCTGGCGTATGAAGCCATGCAGCGCGAGCTGGCGGCGGCCTGGCAGTCCCGCAGCAGCGCGCTCGCATTACAGGACCCTTATCAGGGGCTCATACTCGCATCGCTCGTGGAGAAGGAGGCGGCGCTCAAGAGCGAGCGCGCCGCGATCGCCGGAGTGTTCGTGAACCGTCTGAAGAAGGGCATGCGGCTGCAGGCCGACTCGACCGTGATCTACGGACTCGGCGCTGACTACGACGGCTCGATCCACGCGCGCGACCTGCAGACCGACTCACCCTACAACACCTACACGCGCGAGGGTCTGCCGCCTACGCCGATCGCACTGCCGGGACGTGACTCGCTGCTCGCCGCCATGCAGCCGGAGGATACCGGGGCGTTGTTCTTTGTGGCCACGGGGGCGGGCGATGGGGCGCATCATTTCTCCGCACGCTCGAGGAGCACAACCAGGCGGTGCAGTCTTATCTGGCACGGCTGCGCAGCCAGGGGCACGCCGCTGCACAGCGCGCGCCCGCGGCGGGCGGCGTCACGGAGCATCGTTGAGCGCGGGCCGCTTCATAACGCTCGAAGGCATCGAGGGGGCCGGTAAATCCACGGCGGCGAACTACGTGGCCGCCCTACTGCGGCGCCAGGGAATTTCCCTGCTCGCCACGCGCGAGCCGGGCGGCACGCCACTCGCCGAGCGCATACGCCAGATCGTGCTCGAGCGCGGCACCGAGACCGTCACGCCGATGACCGAGACGCTGCTCATGTTCGCCGCCCGCGCACTGCACGTCAGCAACGTCATCCGCCCGGCGCTCGCGCGCGGGGAGTGGGTGGTTTGCGATCGCTTCACGGATGCCACGCGCGCCTACCAGGGAGCGGGCCGCGGTGTGGATGGCGCGCTCATCGAGAGCCTGGCGCAGGCGGTGCACGGGGATCTCGTACCCGACTGCACGTTGCTGCTGGACCTGCCGGTGGCGGACGGGCTGGCGCGCGCGCGGGCGCGTGCCGGCGTGCAAGCGATCGCTTCGAAGCCGAGACACTCGCCTTTTTCGAGAAAGTGCGCGCCGGCTACCTCGCCGTCGCCGCACGCGAACCGCAGCGCGTGCGCCGCATCGATGCGCTGGCGCCGCTGCCCGACGTCGAGCGAGCGCTCGAGGCCGTCCTCGCGGGACTTACGCGGGGTGTCGCATGAGCGAGAGTGCCCTCGCGCCCCGGCCGGCGCCGCCCTGGACGCAGGCGCAGCGTGCGCATCTGCAGAGTGCGCGCGCGTCCAACCACCTGCCGCACGCACTGCTCATCCATGAGGCCCCCGGGGCCGGTGGGGAATGGCTGGCGCTGTGGAGCGCGCAGCTGCTGCTGTGTACGCAAGGGGCGGGCGCGCCCTGCGGGGAGTGCCTCGCCTGCCGCCGGGTCGCTGCCCGTCAGCATCCCGATCTTGCCTTCATCGCCCCGGAGGAGGCGGGCCGGCAGATCCGCATCGAACAGGTACGCGAGCTCGCCGCGGAACTGGCACTCACCAGCCACGCCGGCGGCTACAAGGTCGCGATCCTCAGTCCCGCCGATGCACTCAACCGCTTCGCCGCCAATGCACTGCTGAAGACGCTCGAGGAGCCCTCGGCCCGCACCCTCCTGGTGCTGGTGGCGACGCAGCCCTCGCGCCTGCCGGCGACCGTCCTCAGCCGCTGCCAGCGCCTGAGCGTGCGCGCACCCACCCGGGCCGAGGCGCTCGCATGGCTGACCGCCGCGGGCGGTGAGCATCCCTGGGCTGCTGCGCTCGATACCCTCGGGGAGGCACCCTTCAACCTCATCGCAGCGGCTCCGGCGGAGCTCGCCGAGGCGGGAGCCGATAGCCGGCGTACACTGGAGGCACTCGCCAGCGGGGAGGCGGACCCGGTAGCGAGCGCGGAACGCTGGGCGCGCGCGGACCTGCCGCTGCGGCTGCAGTGCTTTGAGAATTGGCTCACAGAACGGATCCGCCGCAACGAGCGCGACGGGGCCTTTATGACAGAAGTGCGGCCTGGCCCCTACTTGTCAGGCGGTGCTCCGGTCTTGAATATACGGGAGCTTTTCCGGCTCGTAGATGAGGTGCGGGAACTGCGCGCCACGCTCGACGTCCCGCTGAACCGGGGGGTCGCGCTGGAGGTTTTGTTCCGGCGGCTCGCACCATGAGAATCCGGGCAGCGACAGAGGCTTAGGGGATGGCAGCAAATTCAGCGAGCGTTGAGGGCGGGGACAGGCACTTGAGAGCGGGCGCAAACAAACCGGGTCTTCTCACGCTCACCATTAAGGACAAGAGCGCGCTGTACCTGGCGTACATGCCGTTCGTGAAGAACGGCGGCCTGTTCATCCCCACCAACAGCAATTACCGCCTCGGCGATGAGGTGTTCATGCTGCTGAACCTCATGGGCGAGGACGAGAAGCTGCCCGTGGCCGGCCGCGTCATCTGGGTCACGCCTAAGGGCGCGCAGGGTAACCAGGGCAAGCGCACCGCCGGCATCGGCGTGCAGTTCTCCGAGCAGGACCGCGGACAGACGCAGAAGAAGATCGAGACCTATCTCGCCGGCGCCCTCTCGGGCGACAAGGCCACACACACGATGTAGTCCGGGCGCTGCCTGCCTGCGACCCTCAATTTTCGTTTTTCCATGGCGGACGCTCTGCGCGCACCGTGACGGCCGCGGCAAGCGTGACGCGCTCGTTGCTATGGGTTTGCTCGGCCCCTGAACGCTAACGCTGCGGTTACGGTTTGTCGGCCGCTCCGCCGCGCGTGAGCTGCAGCCCCACACCGCTCCCCAAGCCCCCTTTGAGGACATAGGCCTCAAAACCGCGCTCCACCAGGATGTAGGCTGCGGCCGAACTGCGGCGCCCGGTGTCGCAGTAGACGACGTAGGGCTTGTTGCGGTCGAGCGTGGAGAGCTTCAGGCGAATCAGGTACAGCGGCACATTCAGTGCGCCCTCGATCCCGAGATTCTGGTGTTCACTCGGCAGGCGCACGTCGAGCCAGCGCCCGCCGCGCTCGAGGATCTTGCGCGCCTGGTCGGGATTGACCCATTGCAGCAGCGGCTCGTTCATGAGCTCGCGGAAGTCCTGCTTGTTCAGCCGCATGAGCACACCGTCGGTCACCATGGTGACCGTGGCGTTGCGCTTGGCCTCGGCGATGAGGGCTTCCTCGCCGAAGGTATCCCCGACGTTGAGCTCGGCGAGCTTGATGCCCTCGCGGCTCAGGGGGTCTCGCGCGTCACCGCGCACTTGCCCTGCACGATGATGTAGAAATAATCGCCTTCGTCGCCCTGCTTGATGATCGACCTCACCGGCGCGGCAGGGGTGCGCTGCAGGCGCTGGAAAATCGCCTGGATGTTGGCCGGCGGAATGCGGTGGA
The DNA here is from genome assembly GCA_963743625.1 of uncultured Pseudomonadota bacterium. Classification (GTDB taxonomy): domain Bacteria; phylum Pseudomonadota; class Gammaproteobacteria; order Steroidobacterales; family Steroidobacteraceae; genus 13-2-20CM-66-19. The sequence continues at coordinate 97,630 of CAVUQM010000013.1, forward strand.
AGGCGTTGGTCTGCAGCAGCGTCGTCATCCAGTCATCGGAGCCCGCACTCTGCAGCTGCGCCTGCAGCTCCTCGACCTCGTAGCTGCCGGTCTGGTCCCAGGTGATCATGACGTCGAGCAGGTCGCTGTCGATCGCCAGGAAACTGATGTCGTCGATCGCGCGCACCGTCACCTTGCGCGGCAGCCCGGGGAAGAGGGGATTGCGCGCCTCGGGCGTGCCGGCGCGGATGCTCGCCACCAGCCGCTCACTTTCGAGGGCTTCGATCCGTCCCTTGACGAGCCACATCGTGCGCTTATCGGTATCGCCCTGGCTGAAGAGCGCCCGTCCGCCCTGCGGCTCTTGACGCTGACTTTCTTTGCGAGCGCGTTAAGGTTCTCGCGCTTCATGCCGTCGAGCGGCGCGAGTGTCTTCAGCACCTGGACCGTGGCTGCATGATCGTCGGACATGCTTCCTAGGCGCGTTAGGTGGATTCAGCTGTAAGCGGACGAAAACTATAAAAATATCGGGCCCGACGCCAGCGTCGCGAGCCCTTTTTGGATGGTAGCACAGGGCTTTTTGGCTGCCGGACGCCTGTCACGCTTTTCCGCCGTCAGACAGCGCGCTCCAGCCGCATCCGGTTCGAAGCGCGCCCCGTGACGGGCGGCGAGCTCTTTGAGACGTGCTACCACTTGGGCGATGCCCGCGCGCGCGCGTAAGTGAGAGGCCCGCCACGGAATGGGGCGAATCCGGCCCCGAAGATGACCGCGGCGTCCACCAGGTCGGCATCGGCCACCACCGCCTCGCGCAGGCAGGCGACGCATTCGTTCACCAGCACCAGGATCAGCCGGTCGGTGAGTCCGGCGGGCGCTCGCCCCGCCGGCGGGCGGTTTGACGGCCTTGCCGTCCTGCCAGGTATAGAAGCCGGCGCCGCTCTTGCGACCGAGCCGCTTGGCGTTGAGCAGCTCCGTCAGCCGCTCAATCTGCACGACCGGGCGCTGCAACTGCGCGGCGATGATCTCGCCTACGTGCGCGGCCACATCCAGTCCCACGACGTCGATGAGCTCGATCGGTCCCATCGGCATGCCGAAATCGGTGGCGGCGCGATCGATGGCGGCGAGCGGCACGCCCTCCTCGGCTGCGAGCATCGCCTCGTACATGTAGGGGGTGAGGACGCGATTCACCATGAAGCCCGGCGCGCTTTTGCAGGCCAGCGGCAGCTTGTCGATGCGGCGCGCGAAGCCGGTGGCGGTCTCCAGTGCGCCCGCATCCGTGCCGTCCGCGTGCACCACCTCAATGAGCGGCATCTGCGCGACCGGGTTGAAGAAATGCAGCCCGACCAGGCGAACCGGGCCGGGTGAGCCGGGCCGCGAGCGGCTCGAGCATGATGCTGGAGGTGTTAGTGGCGAGAGCGCTGCCGGCTTCATGCGCGGCTCCAGGCGAGCATAGAGTTCCTGTTTGGCCTCGAGGTTCTCGAAGATCGCCTCGATGACGACATCTGCCTCCGCAACGCCCGCACCCTCGACGTCCGCGCGCAGCCGCGTGCGCGGCGGCCGCGTTCTGCGCCGGATCCTTGAGGCGCTTGGCGAACAGCGCGCGCGCGCGTTTGAGTGCCGGCTCGGGGGTCTCGGGGCCGCGGTCCTGGAGGGTCACGGTAAAGCCGCGCAGCGCCGACCAGGCGGCGATGTCCCCGCCCATGACGCCCGCACCGACCACGTGCACGTGGCGCAGGTCCCTGGCGGCCTTGCCGCCCTGGGCCTTGAGGGCGATCCTGCAGGAGAACACGCGCACCAGGTTGCGCGAGGTGGCGCTCAGGAACAGGCGCGCCATCGAGCGCGCCTCGCCCTCGTAGGCCGCATCGCCGTGGCCCCGTAACGCGCCCACAGATCAATGATCGCGTAGGGGGCCGGGTAGTGTGCCCGGGGCGCACGCTTGGCGACCTCGGCGATGCAGGGCACCCTTGCAGGAGCGGCCGCACGGGAGCGAGGCTCAGGAGGCGCTGCGTCAGCGACGGCCGCCGCGGAGCGCGGGTGGCTGCAGCACGAGCTGCGCGCGGCCGCTCGCAGCTCAGCCTCCGGCACCAGGCGGTCGAGGAGCCCGAGCCGCAGGGCTTTCTCGCCGCGCACCGGCTTGCCGGTGAGCATCAGCTCCATGGCGGCCCGCACGCCGATCAGGCGCACGGTGCGCACCGTGCCCCCGAAACCCGGATGCAGGCCGAGCTGCACTTCGGGCAGCCCGAGTGACAGCCGCTCATCCGCCACGCCCACCCGGTAGCGGCACGCGAGCGCGGTCTCCAGTCCGCCGCCGAAGGCGAAGCCGTGGATGGCCGCCACCGTGGGACACTTCAGCGCCTCGAGGCGATCGAA
>CAVUQM010000014.1:0-492147 GCA_963743625.1 uncultured Pseudomonadota bacterium
ACTTGAGGGTATCGGTGGTGGCGATCAGCTCGCTCCCGGCCGGCAGCGTGAGGATCGCGGCGTCATCGCCGATCCCGAGTGCGACGTCTGCGCGCTGCACCGCCGCCGCGGAAGTAGCGCTCGATGAGGGAGGTGTTCTTCGGTGAGCGCCATGCTAGTGCTTCCTGTCCCTAGTGCTCGTGCGGCCGCAGCTCGCGCGCCGCGCGGTTGAGCACCGCGTTGACGAACTTGTGCCCGTCGGTGGCGCCGAAGCGTTGGCAAGTCCCACCGCCGTCGTCGATGGCCGACGCATAGGGCACCTCGGGCTGCGCGCTGAGCTCGTACAGGCCGAGCAGCAGGATGGCGTGCTCGATCGGGTCGAGCAGGTGCGGCGCGCGGTCGCCGAGGCCGGCAAGGCGTTCATCGAGGTCTGCGCGGGCGTGCCACACACCCTCGACCAGCGTGCGGAAATAGTCGCGATCGGCGCGCGCCATGTCCTCGGCGTCGCCGAATTCCTGCACCAGGTCCTGCCAGGGTGCCTCGTTCAGCTGCCAGCGGTAGAGCGCCTGCAGTGCGAGCTTGCGCGCGACACTGCGGGTGCCGCTGTAGGCACGCAGTGCGGCGGCGCCCGGGGACTTGTCGTTCACAGGCGATCCATGATGGCGGCCATCTCCAGGGCGGCTGCCATCGACTCCCCGCCCTTGTTGCCGGCGCCGGTGGCGGCGCGTTCGAGGGCCTGCTCGAGAGTCTCCACGGTGAGGACACCGAAGATGATCGGTACGCCGGTCTCAAGACCCGCCAGCTGCAGTCCGCGCGCGCACTCCCCGGCGACGTAATCGAAGTGCGGCGTATCGCCGCGGATCACGCAGCCGAGCGCCACGACCGCGTCGTAGCGGCCGCTGCCGGCGAGATGACGTGCCACCACCGGCAGTTCGAACGCGCCGGGCACCCGCACCACCAGGAGTTCCTCATTTGCGCCGCCACGCTCGGCCCACGCGCCGCGCGCACCCTTGAGCAGGCTCGAGACGATCAGATCATTGAAGCGCGCGGCGACGATCGCCACGGTGCGGCCGCGGGCACTGGCATCGCTTTCGCTAACCTCGCCCGCACTCACCCCTCTTCCCCGACGTAACCCTCGATTTCCAGTCCGAAGGCGGAGATGCCGTGCATCTGCTTGGGCGCCGACAGCACGCGCATGCGCCGTACGCCGAGGTCCTTAAGAATCTGCGCGCCCACACCGAAGGTGCGCAGCACCGAACCTTCACCCTCGGTAGCGGCCTCCGGTGCCGTAGCAGCAGGCGCATTGGTGGCGGCGAACGAGCGCACCACATCGGCGAGCTCGCGCGCGGATCCTGCTGACGCAGCACGACGACCACCCCGCTGCCGGCTTCGACGATACGCTGCATGGCCGCGCGCAGCGTCCAGGTACGCGCCGCGCCCTGCACCCCGAGCAGGTCGCGCAGGGTGTCCGCCAGGTGCACGCGCACCAGAGGTGCCGGGGTGCCATCCAGGCGGCCGTGGTGAGTGCCACGTGCACCTCCTGGCTGACGCCGTCCTGGTAGGCATAGAGGCGGAACTCGCCAAGCTCGGTCTGCACGCTCTGCTCGGAGAGGCGCTCGACCGAGCGGTCGGTGCGCAGGCGGTGGCGGATGAGGTCGGCGATCGTGCCGATCTTGAGCGCATGGCGGCGCGCGAACTCCTGCAGCTGCGGGCGGCGCGCCATGCTGCCGTCTTCGTTCATCACCTCGCACAGCACCCCGGCGGGCTTAAGTCCTGCCAGGTGGCACAGGTCCACCGCCGCCTCAGTGTGCCCGGCACGCACCAGCACGCCGCCACGGCGCGCACGCAAGGGAAAGATATGTCCGGGGCGCGCGAAGTCGCCCGGCTTGGAACTGGCGTCGGCCAGCGCACGGATGGTCGCGGCGCGGTCGGCGGAGGAGACCCCGGTGGTCGTGCCGGCGCGCAGGTCGACGGAGACGGTGAAGGCGGTACGGTGCGACTCGCTGTTCACCGGCACCATCTGCGGCAGCTCCAGACGCGCCAGCTGCTCCTCTTCCATGGGCACGCAGATGATGCCGCTCGTGTGGCGGATCATGAACGCCACCGCCTCGGGAGTGGCGTGTTCGGCCGCCATGATGAGGTCGCCTTCGTTTTCCCGATCCTCATCGTCCATGACGATGACCATGCGTCCGGCACGCAGCTCAGCCAGGATTTCTCCCACGGGACTGAAGGAGGAAGCCGGGCCCGCGGGCGTGGGTTTGCCGGTCAGGGGCAGGACTTTTGACATGGTGCAGGCCGCTGGATAATCGGTCTTTCAGTATACCCGAGGCAATCGCAGAACCCCTGCCAGCGCTGCCCATAGCCCGCTCGCCGGCCGTGCCGCCGCCGCCGTCTCACAGCGCATAGCTCAGCCCGACGCTCACCGTGTAGTGCGGAAACAGCTGATACCCGTACAGATTGCTGTAGAACGGCACCTGCACGAATCCAAAGGCGCGTAGCCGGCCGACCACTCGTACGTTGATCCCCGGACTGGGCGTAGAACACCGTGCCGGCCGTGCTCTGTACATCGGCCAGCGCTCCCTGATCGGGGGACTTGTGCAGCAGATTCAGCTGCACCTGCGGCACCCAGCGCGCGTCGGCCTCGTAGCGCACTCCGATAATGCCGGTGGTGGAGTTTCCCGGACGATAGTCATTGCCGGGCTGATCCATGTGGTGCCGCACCGCACTTTGGAACTGCACGCTGCCGAACAGATCGAAGTTCAGGCTCACGGGGTGGTGATAGTAGGCTCCGAGGATGATGTCAGTGCTGCCGCTGCCCGGCTGCAGGCTGGCATCGACCGGGGTACCCGCACTGGGGCCGCTGTCGAAGTCCAGCGCAGTACCGTAACGGCCGCTCGGCACTTTCACGCCCAGCTGTAGCCCCAACTCGCGGCTGGGCAGGAAACCCTGATAGGCGCCGATCACTCGCACGTCTCCCAGGCTCGAGCTGTGCGATGTACTCAGCTGCGGCAGCGGCTGGGTAGGGTCATAGGTGCCGTAGGTCGAGTGATCACGGATCACGTAGGGCACGAGCAGCGTTACGTTCCAGGAAGAGTTAGGTGCATAGTTCACCCCGGCAGTGACGTAGCGGTTGAGCGTGTCGTGCTCGAGCTCATTGCCGTCAGGAACGCCGCTTACCGCATGCGTGCCGCTGCGAAGCTCGTCCTGATTGATGTAGTCGTACTCAAGGCTCACGCGCCAGCCCGGCAGGTTGGAATAACCCATGGCCCCATCAGCACTGAGCGTACAGCCGCAGGTAGCACAGGCAGCGGCGGGCTTGGGAATGGTGCTGAGCGTCAGCGCGGTCAAAAACGCCGCGTGCAATGCGGCGCGTTGAGGTCTTGCAAGGTGCAACATCGGAGTCCGCCTTTAGCCGTCCGGCACCCGCTACCGCCTGCGCTGATGCCTGGCGTGGCCACGTGCGCATGCCAACGGTCCGGAGAATTTAAGAAGGGGCGCGCGCCAAAGCGCGTCCGGAAGCCGCCTCAGCGGCTGCTGGGGGGCGCGCGCGGGGACTGGGCGCGAAAAATGGCGGGAATGGAAGTTGTCAGCGCCTGTGCGGGCAGGGGCGCAGCGCGCTGCGCAACGCGCGCCATGCGCAGCGCGGGCAAGTCAGGGGCACTGGCAGCCGCTGCGCTGGCGGCGAACGCGCACGGTGCATGATGATCGCCCTGTGGCTGCCCCTGTCCCGGGTGATCATCGTGATGCATTGCGTGGGCATCATCCTGCCCGGCCATCGCTGCCTCGCCGGGGCACAGACCCAGGCTGAGCGTCCCGGCCTGGGTCATGGGCATGAAGCCGGCCGGCACCAGGAGTCGCAACAACACGAACGGCAGCAGGAGCACCAGCAGCCGACGTCTGCGTCGTGGGGAGTAGGGGAGACTCAGGTTCACGATCGGGAGTCTAGCGCACCAGGTGACGCCGCGCGTGTCCGCACCATGAATCTCACCCGGGTAGGGCGAGGAGTCGTGCCAGGTAACGGGCGACCTGGTCGACCTCAAGATTCAAGCGCGTCCCGGCTACCAATGAACCGAGCGTGGTGACGTCCTGGGTGTGCGGGATGATGTTCACGCCGAAGGCGCTGCCGTCGACCTCGTTGACGGTCAGACTCACGCCGTCGACGGCCACTGAGCCCTTGGGCGCGAGGAAGCGCGCGAGCGCTGGCGGCGCCTCGATCAGCAGACGCTTGGAGCGCGCATCCCCGCTCACACTCAGAACCTGCGCAACGCCATCGACATGACCTGATACCAGATGCCCGCCGAGCGGGTCGCCAGCCCGCAGCGCGGGCTCAAGATTTACGGGCGAGCCGCGCCGCAGCTCACCCAGTGTGGTGAGCGCGAGGGTCTCGCGCGACAAGTCGGCAGCGAAGCTGCCGGGATGGATATCGAGTGCGGTAAGGCAGCAGCCCTGTACGCTGACGCTGTCGCCCTCGGCCAGGCGGCTGGTATCGAGCCGCTCGCACGCGATCACGAGACGCAAGTCCCCTCCGCGCGCCTCAGCACTCTGGATGCGGCCGACGTCCTGAACGATTCCGGTGAACAAGCGCCCTCTCTTTCAGGCCGGCGCGGCGCGCGGCCGCAGTCGCAGTCGCAGGTCAGCGCCGAACTGGCGCGCCTCGGTGAAGGTGAACGCGGGCGCGGCGCTCAGGCTCGCGAGCGCCGGCAGCGAGACGAGCGCGCGCGCATCCGGCCCGAGGAGCTGCGGCGCCACATAGATCAGAAGCTCATCGGCGAGCCCCTGGCGCAGGAACTCGCCGGCCAGCGTGGCGCCCGCCTCGACCAGCACCTCGTTGGCCTCGAGCTCACCCAGACGCTCGAGCACCGCCGGCAGCTGCAGGCGGTCGGCCGCCGCCGGCAGCGTCTCCACGCGCGCGCCGCGCGCGGTGAGCGCGGCCGCGCGCGTTTCATCCAGCGCGTCGAGCGCGGTAAGGATGAGGACCTCCCCACCGCCGGCGAGCAGGCGCGCGGCCGCCGGTGTGCGCAGATGCGTATCGAGCACCACCCGCAGTGGCTGGCGCCGTTCACCGCTGACGGCAGGCAGCCGCACTGTCAACAGCGGGTCATCGGCGAGCACGGTGCCCACGCCTGTGAGCACCGCGGAGCTGCGCGCGCGCCACGCCTGCACGTCATCGCGCGCGGCCTCCCCGGTGATCGACTGGCTGGTGCCGTCGGCCAGTGCGGTGCGCGCATCGAGACTCATGGCGAGCTTCACGCGCACGAACGGCAGCCCGCTCAGCATGCGCTTGAAGAAACCCGCGTTCAGCTCGCGCGCCTCCTCTTCCATCAGCCCCGACTCCACCTTGATGGCGGCGCCGCGCAGCGCCTGGGCGCCGTGCCCGCTCACCTTGGGGTTGGGATCGGCAATGGCGTACACCACGCGGGCCACGCGCGCGCCGGTCAATGCGAGCGTGCAGGGGGCCGTGCGGCCCTGGTGATTGCAGGGCTCGAGCGTCACGTACACGGTGGCACCGATGGCCTGTGAGCCGGCCGCGCGCAGCGCTGCGACCTCGGCGTGCGCCTCGCCGGCGCGCTCATGCCAGCCCTCCCCGACGATGCGCTCACCGCGGGCGATCACACAGCCGACACGCGGATTGGGGTCGGTGCTCTCCAGGCCGCGCGCGGCGAGTGCGAGCGCGCGCTCCATGGCGTGCTTGTCGAACTCAGAGAACATGGTGGCCTCGCAGGATGAAACTCACTTGCCACTCCCCGGACCGCGCTTGTCGGGCGCCGGCTCATCGGCCGGCAGCAGCGGCAGCTGTTCGCGGTTGGCCGCCGCGCCGCTCTCGCGCTTGCGCGCTCGCGCGTGCGCGCCGGCCGCGGTCACCGGCCGCGCGCTGCGCAGCCGCTGGATCTCTTCGTGAAACGCCTCGACGTCCTCGAACTGGCGGTAGACGGAGGCGAAGCGCACGTAGGCGACCTCGTCCAGGTGCCGCAGCTCCTCCATGACCAGCTCGCCGATGGCGCGCGCCGAAACCTCGCGGTCCCCGAGGCTGCGCACCTTGTGCACGATGCGGCTCACGGCCTCGTCGATCTGCTCGCGCGATACTGGGCGCTTCTCGAGCGCCTTTTCCATGCCAGCGCGCAGCTTCGCCTCATCGAAAGCCTCGCGGGCGCGATCGCCTTTGATTACGAGCGGCATGAGCAGTTCGGCCGTCTCGAAGGTCGTGAAACGTTCCGCGCACTTCAGGCACTCACGGCGACGGCGGATCTGCCGCCCCTCGCCGGCGAGGCGCGAGTCGTTGACCTTCGTTTCTTCGTGGCCGCAGAAGGGACAATGCATGCGGCGCGTTCGCTCCCGCCGCTTAGGGTCCGTAGACCGGGAAGCGGCGACACAGCTCGATCACCCGCGGGCGCACGTGCTCAATGGCAGCGTCGGCTCCCTCGGCGTCGAGCACCTCGGCGATGAAATCGGCCACCTGCTCGATCTCGGGCTGCTTGAAGCCGCGCGTGGTGGAGGCGGGCGTCCCCAGGCGCAGGCCGCTGGTCACCATCGGCGGCCGCGGATCGTTCGGCACGGCGTTCTTGTTGACGGTGATGTTGGCGCGCCCGAGAGCGGCGTCGGCGTCCTTGCCGGTGATGTTGCGGTCGGCGAGGCTGAGGAGGAACAGATGGTTGTCGGTGCCGCCGGAGACGATCTGATAGCCGCGCTGCGTCAGGCGCGCGGCCATGGCGCGCGCGTTGGTCAGCACCTGCTGCTGGTAGTCCTTGAACTCCGGCTGCAGCGCCTCGAGCAACGCCACCGCTTTGGCGGCGATCGCGTGCATCAGCGGGCCGCCCTGCGTACCGGGGAACACCAGCGCATTGAGCTTCTTGGTGATGGCATCGTTGGCACGCGCCAGGATCAGGCCGCCGCGCGGGCCGCGCAACGTCTTGTGGGTGGTGGTGGTGACGACGTCGGCGTGCGCAATGGGGTTTGGGTAGAGGCCCGCCGCCACCAGACCCGCAACGTGCGCCATGTCCACGACGAAGTAGGCGCCGACGCTCTTGGCGATGGCCGCGAAGCGCGCCCAGTCGATGATGCGTGAATAGGCGGAGAAGCCCGCGACGATCATCTTCGGGCGGTGTTCCTCGGCCAGGCGCTCGCACCTGCTCGTAGTCGATCTCGCCGGTGTCGGGGCGGATGCCGTACTGCGCCGCGCGGAAGAACTTGCCGGAGAAGTTCACCTTCGCGCCGTGGGTTAGATGGCCGCCGTGATCGAGGCTCATGCCGAGGATCGGATCGCCCGGCTGCACGAGCGCAAAGTAGGCCGCAGCGTTGGCCTGCGAGCCGGAGTGGGGCTGGACGTTGGCGTAGTCGGCGCCGAAGAGTTTCTTGGCCCGATCGATCGCCAGCTGCTCGACGATGTCCACGTACTCGCAGCCGCCGTAGTAGCGCTTGCCGGGGTAGCCTTCGGCGTACTTATTGGTGAGCACCGAGCCTTGCGCCTCGAGCACCCGGGGGCTGGCGTAGTTCTCGGAGGCGATGAGCTCGACGTGCTCCTCCTGGCGGCGCCGCTCGCCCGCCAGGGCGCGCGCCAGCTCGGGATCGAAGCCTTCGATGGTCATGGTCGTCCGAAACATGTGCAGCGCCGCCTTGGGAAAAGCTGAGGAAACGGGCGCGAATTGTACCGGAACGACCGCAGCCCCGCCCTGTTGCGAGACGCCGCCGGCGCGGAAGGTTCGCGACAGCCGCGCCCGCCGCTCGCTACATCAGGTTTTCCACCACGGTGTTCCAGGCCTGGGCCAGGTTCTGGCGGTTATAGCCCCCGCCGCCCAGGGCCAGCACCCGACCGTGGCCCCATTTCTCGGCCAGCGCGGTGAGTTCGCGCGCCGCCAGGCCGTGGGAGTGCGGACTTAGGCGCAGGTGCGTGATCGGATCGCCCTCCAGGCTGTCCGCACCGCACTGCAGGATCACGAACTCGGGTTCGAATTTCTCCAGGTGGGCGATGACCTGGGGCCAGAGCCGCCCGAACACCCGGTCATCGGCACCCGGCGGCAGCGGCAGATTGAGCTTCATGCCAGTGGCGGCGCCGATGCCGGTTTCGTCGGCGTGTCCGGTGCCCGGATACAGGTAACGCCCATCCTCGTGCAGGTCGGCGAACACCACCGCGGCATCCTCCTCAAAGGCATAGAAGACACCATCGCCGTGGTGCGCATCGATGTCGACATAGGCGACGCGCTTGAGACCGGCGCGCTTGAGCAGTTCGATGGCGACGCCGCAGTCGTTGAAGACGCAGAAGCCGGCGGCGTGGTCGCGCGCCGCGTGATGCAGGCCGGCGATCGGGACGAAGGCACGGCGACACTCGCCCTGCATGATCGCCTCCATCGCACTCAAGGTGGCGCCCACTACACCGGCCGCCGCCTCGTAGACGCCACGGAACGCCGGCGTGTCACCGCCGTCCAGAAAGCCGCTGCCGCTGACGGAGCGCTCGCGCACGAACTCCAGATAAGCGTGACTGTGGAAGGCGCGCAGCTCCTCATCCGAGGCGACGCGCGGCTCGAGCACGCGTACGCGCCGGTCCAGACCGCGGGCGACGAACTCGCGCGCGAAGGCCGCGTGCCGGTCCGGACCGAACGGATGCCCGTCCCCGAAGCCGTAACGGCCCAGGCGTTCGCTCACGACCACTGCTACGCTGCTCGCGGCGCTCGCGCTGCTGCTGGCGGACACTCCCACGCCCGGGAGCCTAACACAGCAACGACGAGCGCAGCTTTGCGCGCCCCATGCCCGACGGGCGCGACGATATAATCCCGGCAAACCTGTGTGCACCTAACCTAGCGACGAGACGGCATGGCCCAGTACATCTACACGATGAATCGCGTCTCCAAGATCGTCCCGCCCAAGCGGGTCATCCTGCGCGACATCAGCCTGTCCTTCTTCCCCGGCGCCAAGATCGGCGTGCTGGGACTTAACGGTTCGGGCAAATCGTCGCTGCTGAAGATCATGGCCGGGATCGATGGCGGTTTCGACGGTGAGGCGCGCCCGCAAAGCGGCATCCGCATCGGCTTTTTGCCGCAGGAGCCGCAGCTGGATGAGGCCAAGGACGTGCGCACCACGGTCATGGAGGGCCTCGGCGAGACCTTCCGCCAGGTGCAGGAATTCAATGCCATCTCCGACCGGTTCGCGGAGCCGATGGACGATGAGCAGATGAATACCCTGCTGGCGCGCCAGGCGCAGCTGCAGGATGCCATCGATGCGGCCAGTGGCTGGGAGCTCGAACGCAAGCTCGAGATCGCAGCCGATGCGCTGCGCCTGCCGCCGTGGGAGACCACGATCGCTACGCTCTCGGGCGGGGAGAAACGTCGCGTGGCGCTGTGCCGGCTGCTGCTGTCGGCCCCCGACATGCTGCTGCTGGATGAGCCCACCAATCACCTCGATGCCGAGTCGATCGCCTGGCTGGAGCGCTACCTCGAGGAGTACCCGAGCACCGTGATCGCGGTGACGCACGACCGTTACTTCCTCGACAACGTGGCGGAGTGGATCCTCGAGCTCGATCGCGGTTACGGCATCCCCTGGCAGGGCAACTACTCATCCTGGCTGGAGCAGAAACAACAGCGCCTCGCGCTCGAGGAGCGCGAGCGCGAGGCGCTGCGCAAGACCCTCGAGCACGAGCTCGAGTGGGTGCGGCAGAACCCCAAGGCACGCCAGGCCAAGAGCAAGGCGCGCCTGCAGCGCTACGAAGAGCTCGCCTCGCGCGAGTTCCAGGAGCGCAACGAGACCAACGAGATCTACATCCCACCGGGTGAGCGGCTCGGGGACCTGGTAATCGAGGTGCAGGGCCTGCGCAAGGGCTATGGCGAGCGGCTGCTGATAGACAACCTCGCCTTCAATCTGCCGCGCGGCGGCATCGTCGGCATCATCGGCCCGAACGGCGCCGGCAAGACCACGCTGTTCCGCATGCTGACCGGCGCGGAAAAGCCCGACGCGGGCGAGATCCGCGTCGGCGCCTCGGTACGGCTGGCGTACGTCGATCAGTCGCGCCAGGCGCTCGATGACAAGAAGAGCGTGTGGCAGGAGATCTCCGGCGGCCTCGACCTGATCAAGGTCGGCAACTACGAGACGCCCTCGCGCGGCTACGTCGGCCGCTTCAACTTCAAGGGCACGCAGCAGCAGCAGCTGATCGGGGAACTCTCCGGCGGTGAGCGCAACCGCGTGCACCTCGCCAAAGTGCTGCGTGCCGGCGGTAACGTGCTGCTGCTCGATGAGCCCACCAACGACCTCGACGTCGAGACGCTGCGCGCCCTGGAGGAAGCGCTCGTTGCCTTTCCGGGCTGCGCCGTGGTGATCTCCCACGACCGCTGGTTCCTCGATCGCATCGCAACCCACATCCTCGCCTTCGAGGGGGACTCGCAGGTGGTGTGGTTCGAGGGCAACTACCAGGAGTACACGGAAGACTACCGCCGGCGTAAGGGCGAGGCGGCCGCGCAGCCGCATCGCATCAAGTACAAGCCGCTGACTCGCTAGCTGCGCCAGGACACAACGGACCCGTGTCTCCCGAAGGCGCAAGCGGCCAAGGCGAAGACCGCATTCTGTGGCGCTGGCTGGGCCCGCTCGCGGCGCTCTTGGTGTTCGCGATCGTGGTGCTCATCCTGCATCACGAGTTCGCGCACCTGCACATCAAGAGTGTGTTCGCGCACCTGCACTCGATCCCGCGGCGCCAGATCCTGGCCGCGCTGCTGTTCACCGCGCTCAGTTACTGGCTGCTGACGACCTACGAGGTGCTGGCGCTGCGCTACCTGCGCCGCGTCATTCCCTACACGCGCATCGTCTTCACCTCCTTCATCGCTTACTCCTTCGGCCACACACTCGGCTTCGCGGTTTTCACCGGCAGCGCCATCCGCTTCCGCCTCTACCTCACCGCCGGCGTCAGCGCCGTCGACGTCGCGACCGTGACCGGCTTCTGCAGCCTGTCCCTGGGCATCGGACTGGCGACGATCTCCGGTCTGTCGCTGCTGCTATCGCCGGCACACGCCGCGACCGCCCTGCACCTGCATCACAACTGGTCGCTGCTGGTGGGGGCGGCGCTGCTGTGCGCGGTGGCCGCCTACGCGCTGTGGGCGTGCTTCTCGCGCAGCGCGTTCGAGATTCGCGGCTGGGCGCTGCGTCCGCCCGGACCGGTGATCGGGCTGACGCAGATAGTGCTGTCGGTGCTCGACCTGTCGCTCTCCAGCGCCGTGCTGTGGGCGCTCCTGCCGGTCGAGGCGCACATGCCCTTCGTCACCTTCCTCGGCGTCTATGCCGCCGCGGTGGTCGCGGGCATCATCAGCCATGTACCCGGCGGCGTCGGGGTGTTCGAGGCAGTCGTCCTGCTCACGGTGCCAAACGTGCCCGCCGATGCGATGCTCGGATCGTTACTCGCCTACCGCGCCATCTACTACCTGCTGCCGCTCATCGGCGGCACGCTGCTCTTTGGCGGCAAGGAACTCGCCGTCCAGGGCGCGCGCTTCGCCTGGGCCCAGCAGCTGGCCGGGCTGTACATCATTCCGGTGGTGCCGCAGATCGCCGGCGCCCTCACCTTCCTCGCCGGTGCGCTGCTGCTGTTTTCGGGGGCAACGCCGGCGGTGGATGAGCGCCTGGCGTTCCTCGATCGCTGGCTGCCGCTGGCGGTGCTCGAGGCGTCGCACCTGGCCGGCAGCATCGCCGGCCTGGGCCTTTTGGTGCTGGCGCGCGCGCTGTTCCGGCGTGTACAGGCCGCCTACCACATCTCGGTATGGCTGCTGCTCGCCGGCATCGCAGCTTCGCTCCTCAAGGGACTCGACTTTGAGGAAGCGTCGCTCCTGACCCTCGTGCTCGGGGTGCTGATGCTCGGGCGGCGCGCCTTCTACCGTCCTACTGCGATCCTCTCGGAGCGCTTCACGCCCGCGTGGGTGGTCGCCATCGTCGGGGTGATCGCGATGGCGCTGTGGATCGGAGTGCTCTCCTACCGGCACATCGAATACAGCCACGAGTTGTGGTGGACCTTCGCGCTCGACGGCAACGCGCCGCGCATGCTGCGCGCCTCGCTCGCGGTCATCGTGCTGGGCACGGCCTACGTGCTGTGGAACATGCTGCGCCCGGCGCGCCCGGAACCGGCAGTGGCCGGGGCAGCGGACCTCGAGCGCGCGCGCGTCTTGATCGCAGGCTCGGACCTCACGGTTGCCAACGCCGCCCTGACCGGCGACAAGCGGCTGCTGTTCAGCGACGCCGGCGATGCCTTCGTGATGTATCAGATCGCCGGACGCAGCTGGATCGCGCTGGGGGATCCGGTGGGCTCGCAGTCCGGGGCCGAGGAGCTGGTGTGGCGCCTGCGGGAGATCTCCGACCATCACGGCGGCCAGACCGTGTTCTACCAGGTGTGCGGCGAGCGCCTGTCGCTGTACGTGGATCTGGGGCTTGCGGCACTGAAGATCGGCGAGGAAGCGCGGGTGGCGCTGCAGGACTTCTCCCTCGAGGGCGCCGCGCGCGCCGAGCTGCGTCAGTCGCACCGCCGCGCGCAGCGCGACGGGGCGAGCTTCGAGGTCGTGCCGCCGGCTGAGGTCGATGCCATCCTGCCGCTGCTCGAGCGCATCTCGGGGTCGTGGCTGGCCAGCAAATCCACGGGCGAGAAGCGCTTTTCGGTAGGCGCCTTCACGCCCAATTACGTGCGCCAGTTCCCCGTGGCCGTGGTGTGCGCGCAGGGCGTACCGGCCGCGTTCGCGAACCTGTGGACCACCGCCACCAAAGCGGAGCTCTCGGTGGATCTGATGCGCTTCGGCCCGGATGCGCCGCGCGGTGCCATGGACTACCTGTTCATCGAACTGATGCTGTGGGGACGCGCGCAGGGCTACCGCTGGTTCAACCTCGGCATGGCGCCGCTGTCGGGACTGGAGGCGCATCCGCTCGCGCCCGCCTGGCATCGCGTCGGCAATTTCATCTTCCGCCACGGCGAGCACTTCTATAACTTCGAGGGACTCAGGCGCTACAAGTCCAAGTTCGAGCCGACCTGGGAGCGCGCGTTATCTCGTGGCACGCGGCGGCATGGCACTGCCGCGGGTGCTGGTCGATGTGTCGGTGCTCATTGCCGGTGGCATGAAGGAGCTGTTCGCCCGATGATCAGAAACCGATTCCGTGCCGTGCGCGCCGCCGCGCTCGCGGCACTACTCCTGTACGCCGGCGCGGCCGCCGCCGCCCGGACTGCGAGCGCGCCACCCGCGCACAAGCCGGCCGCGCCCCCCTCTGACAGCGCCCATCCGTCGCGCCTGCCGGCCGGACGCTTCGGCACCGTCAGCGTCTACATTCCCGAAGGCAAACCCAAAAGCGTCGCGATCTTTCTTTCCGGTGATGGCGGCTGGGAGCTCGGTGTCATCAACATGGCGCACGCGCTCATGAACGCCGGTGCGGTCGTCATCGGTGTGGACATCCGCCAGTACTTCGCCAGCCTCGCCAAGGCGGCCGCCCGCCCCGATGCGCCCTGCCAGATGATCGCCGCGGACTTCGAATCCCTGAGCCGCCAGGTGCAGAAGGAGATCGGCATGAGCGATTACCTGGTACCGGTGCTCGTCGGCTACTCCTCCGGCGCCACCGTGGTGTACGCCACCTTGGTGCAATCCCCGCCGGGCACCTTCGCCGGCGCCCTGAGCCTTGGCTTCTGCGCAGATCAGGATTTCGCCGGCGCGAGCCTGTGTCCAGGCGCAGGCCTGCAGTACGACCCGAACGCCCAGCACGAGTGGGTATTCAAGCCCGCGGGCACGCTCAGGCAGCCCTGGATTGCCTTTCAGGGCGACAAGGATCAGGTCTGCAGCGCGCCGGCGGCGGCTGCCTTCGCCGCCCAGGTGGCGAACGGCCAGATCGTCAAGCTGCCGCTCGTCGGTCACGGCTTCTCGGTCGAGAAGAACTGGATGCTGCAGTTCAAGGAGGCTTACGCGCGCCTCCTGCCGCAGCCAGCGGCGGGCGCCAGCGAGCGCGCCCCCGACATCGGCGACCTGCCGCTCGAGGAGGTGCCCGCGAGCGCTCCGTCCGCGGAGTTTGCGCTGCTCATGACCGGGGACGGCGGCTGGGCCGGGCTCGACCAGGAACTGGCGGCGCGGCTGGCCGCGAGCGGCGTGCCGACCGTGGGCCTGAATTCACTCAAGTACTTCTGGAAGCAGCGCACGCCGGAGGAGGCCGCGCGCGACGTGGCGCGCATCCTGCGTCATTACCTCAGCGCCTGGAACAAGCAGCGCGTGCTGCTGGTGGGCTATTCCTTCGGAGCCGACGTGCTGCCCTTCGTGGTCAACCGCCTGCCGCCTGACCTGCGTGCCCGCGTGGCGAGCGTGAGTCTGCTCGGTATCGACTCCAACGCCGCCTTCGAGGTGAGCATCTCCGACTGGGTCGGAGCCGACAGTGCCGGTCCGCAGACACGCCCCGAAGTGGCGCGCATCACACAGCTGCCGGTGCTGTGTCTGTACGGTGAGGGCGAGAAGGACTCGATCTGCCCGGGACTTCCGGTCGGGGGCATCAGCCGCGAACAGGTCGGTACCGGCCACCACTTCGGCGGCGAGTACGCCACGCTCGCCGATCGCATCCTCGCCTTCGCGCGTGGCTCGCGCCCTGTGACATAACGTGGCGCGGTCCCAGCTGCAAGCTCCCTGCGGCGCCTGCGCGCGCGCTGCGGTACCATGCCTTCAGAGGGGCGGCAGACATAACAAAACCGGGCCGCCTCAAGCGTTGCCGTAATGTCCCTGTACATCGACTCGTCGAGCCGCCTGCACCACGACACTGAGAAGAACCTGGTCGTGACGTGCCCCAATTGCCAGGCGGTGGCACACATCACCGCCAGTGCAGTGCCGCGCTTCGAGGACCTGCAGCTGTATCGGCCCAAGCAGGTCGGACTGGTGTACCTGTGCGACGCCTGCCATGCACCGATCTTCCTGCGCTTCACCGTGCGCGTCTACGGCGCCGCCCGGATCGAGCTGTCGCCGCAGTTCACGGAAGTGGAGCGGGCGCGCGAAAAGTTCAGCTTCACCTACATTCCCGAGGACGTGGAACTGCTGTTCCGCGAGGCACTCACCTGCTTCTCCAACGGCGCCTTCAACGCCTTCGCCTCGATGTGCCGCCGCGCCGCGCACGCGATGTTCACCGACCTTGGCGAGGCCGGCAAGCTGCGGCTGTTCGATGAGCTCAATGCGGTGCGCGACCTCGCCAGCATCGCACCGGAGATCTTCACCAAGATGAAGAGCGTGCTGTTCGGTGCCGAGCTCGATGCGCGCTCAGCGCTGCCCGAGCTCGATGGCTACGAGGCCGGCATCATGCTGGAAGTGGTGAAGGACCTCTTTTATGAGGCCTACGTGCGTAAGGGCAAGCTGCAGCAGGCCATCATGGTGCGGCGTTTCTTCCTTGATGAAACCGGCAGCAACGTCACGCCGTTCATCTCGGCCAGCTGAAGAACACCTCAGCCGACGAAGCGCCGCGCGTTGCGGAACAGGCGCGTCCAGCCACTGTATTCACCGACGTCGCGCGGGTGCCAGGAATTCTGCACGTAGCGGAATGAGCGTTCCGGATGCGGCATGCTGATGGTGACGCGGCCATCGGCGTTGCTGAGCGCCGCCATGCCAAAGGGCGTGCCGCTCGGGTTGGCAGGATACGTGGTGGCGACGCTGCGGTCGTGATTCACGTAACGCATGGCGACCAGGCCACTCGCGGCGCACTCTGCCGCGGCCGCCTCGCTCGCGAACTCCGCGCGCCCCTCACCGTGCGCCACCGCGATCGGCAGCAGCGAGCCCTCCATGCCAGCCAGCAGCACGGAGGCGGACTTGAGCACCTCCACCAGCGCGAAGCGTGCCTCGTACTGCTCGCTGCGGTTCTGTACGAAGCGCGGCCAGTGGCTGGTGCCGGGAATGATGTCCTTCAGGGCAGCGAACATCTGGCAGCCGTTGCAGATGCCGAAAGCGAAGCTGTCGCCGCGGGCGAAAAAGCGCTCGAACTCCGCGCGCACGCGCTCGTGGAACAGGATCGACTTGGCCCAGCCCTCGCCGGCGCCGAGGACGTCGCCGTAGGAGAACCCGCCGCATGCCACCAACCCCTTGAACTCGCTGAGCGAACGCCGGCCCGACAGCAGGTCGGTCATATGCACGTCGTGCGGCGTGAAGCCGGCGCGGTCGAACACCGCGGCGGTCTCCACCTGGCTGTTCACACCCTGCTCGCGCAGGATCGCCACGGCCGGGCGCACGCCGCGGGCGATGTAGGGGGCGGCGATGTCGTGCTGCGGGTCGAAGGTGAGCGCCACGGTCAGCCCGGGATCGGATTCGTGCGTCTGCGCCGCGTACTCCTCGTCGGCGCACTGCGGATCATCGCGCAGCCGGCGCATGCGCCAGGAAGTCTCCGACCAGGCGCGCTTGAGGTCCGCCCAGGATTCATCGAAGTGGGTCGCGCCGACGCGTATCTGCACGCGCAGCTCGATGACCGGAGCACCGAGGTACAAGGCGGCCTCAGCCAGCCCGTGCCGCGCCAGAATTTCCAGGAACATCGGCTCATCGCCGGCGAGGATCTGCACCACCACTCCCGGCTCTTCCGCGAACAGCTGCGCCAGGGCCGCCCCGCGCTGCGCCGGTAGGGCAATGTCCAGACCACAGTGCCCGGCGAAGGCCATCTCGATGAGAGTCACGAACAGACCGCCGTCGGAGCGATCGTGGTAGGCGCGCAGCAT
Organism: uncultured Pseudomonadota bacterium; assembly: GCA_963743625.1. Classification (GTDB taxonomy): domain Bacteria; phylum Pseudomonadota; class Gammaproteobacteria; order Steroidobacterales; family Steroidobacteraceae; genus 13-2-20CM-66-19. The sequence continues at coordinate 16,637 of CAVUQM010000014.1, forward strand.
GCCGGCGGCGCGCAGCTCGCGCAGCGCCGCGGCGAGACCAACGAGGCGCTGCGGCACATCCAGATCGGCGGGCGCATCGCCGAGCTCCCCGTACACCTGCGCGAGCGCGGAGCCGCCGAGGCGGTGCTTGCCGTCGGCGAGGTCGATCAGCCACAGCGAGGTTGGGCGTTCATCGAGCTGCAGGGCGGGGGTGAGCGTACGGCGCACGTCGGCGACGCGCGCGAAGGCCGAGACGATCAGCGACACCGGAGCCACGACGCTGCGTTCGGCGCCGTCCGCGTGCCAGGCAGTCTTCATCGAGAGCGAGTCCTTGCCTACCGGAATGGCGATGCCGAGCTGCGGGCACAGCTCCATGCCGACCGCGTGCACGGTGGCGAACAGCGCCGCATCCTCGCCCGGCTCACCACAGGCGGCCATCCAGTTGGCCGACAGACGGATATCACCGAGTGAGCCGATGTCGGCGGCGAGTATGTTGGTGATCGCCTCCGCGACCGCGAGGCGCCCGGAAGCCGGCGCATCCAGCACCGCCACCGGGCTGCGCTCGCCCATTGCCATGGCCTCCCCCGCCACGCCCTGGTAGTCCGCCAGCGTCACCCCGACATCGCTCACCGGCACCTGCCAGGGCCCAACCAGCTGATCGCGGCTGATGAGGCCGCCCACGGTGCGGTCCCCGATCGTGATGAGGAAGGTCTTGTCGGCCACCGCCGGCAGACGCAGCACCCGGTAGGCAGCTTCCTTTAGATCGAGGTGCTCGATGGCGAAGGCGCGGCGAGCCGGCACGCGGCTTTGCGCCTCGCGCGTCAGGCGCGGCACCTTGCCGAGCAGCATCTCGAGCGGCATGTCGACCGGATCGTTGCGGAATAACGGATCGTGCACCGTCAGTCGCCCGGAATCATCGATGTCACCAATCACGGCGAACGGGCAGCGCTCGCGGGCCGCGATGGCCGTGAACTGTGTGAGCGCGGCGGCCGCGATCACCAGTACGTAGCGCTCCTGCGCCTCGTTGCACCACAGCTCCAGCGGCGACATGCCGCTCTCGGCGCTCGGGATGCTGCGCAGGTCGACGCGCGCCCCGCGTGCACTGTGGGCCACCGCCTCGGGCACCGCGTTGGAGAGGCCGCCGGCGCCGACGTCGTGGATGAGCACGATCGGATTTCGGCTGCCGAGCGACCAGCAGTGATCGATCACCTCCTGGGCACGGCGCTGGATCTCCGGGTTGCCGCGCTGCACGGAAGCGAAGTCCAGATCGGCGCTCGAAGCACCGCTGCCGACCGAGGAAGCCGCCCCGCCGCCCAGGCCGATGAGCATCGCCGGGCCGCCGAGCACGATGAGCTTCCCCCCGATGGGGACCTCCGGCTTCTGCACGTGCGGGCGACGCACGTTCCCGAGGCCACCGGCGATCATGATGGGCTTGTGATAGCCGCGCACCCGCGTCGGCGGATCCCCGGCCGCCTGCTGCTCGAAGGTGCGGAAGTAGCCTGCGATCGCCGGCCGGCCGAACTCGTTGTTGAAGGAGGCAGCCCCGATCGGACCCTCGATCATGATGTCGAGCGCTGAGGCGATGCGCCCCGGCCTGCCGAACTCGCGCTCCCAGGGGCGCTCGAAGCCCGGGATGTGCAGGTTCGAGACCGAGAAACCGGTGAGGCCGGCCTTGGGTTTCGCGCCGCGACCGGTGGCTGCCTCATCGCGGATCTCCCCGCCCGCGCCGGTCGCCGCCCCCGGGAAGGGGGAGATCGCGGTCGGATGATTGTGCGTCTCGACCTTCATGAGGATGTCGATCGGCTCATGGCTGACGCGGTAGATACCGCTTAGCGGATCGGGGAAATAGCGCACCCCGGAGGAGCCCTCCATCACCGCCGCGTTGTCACGGTAGGCCGACAGCACGCCCTGCGGATGGCGCTCGTGGGTGTGGCGGATCATGCCAAAGAGCGTCTCGGCGCGCGCCTTACCGTCGATCACCCAGTGGGCGTTGAAGATCTTGTGGCGGCAGTGCTCGGAGTTCGCCTGCGCGAACATCATGAGCTCGACGTCGCTCGGATCGCGCCTGAGGCGCGCGAAGCTCTCGAGCAGGTAGTCCATCTCATGCGCCGACAGCGCCAGTCCGAGCCTGCGATCCGCCGCCGTGAGTGCGGCACGGCCGCCGGCGAGCGGCACCTGCGTCAGCGGCTGCGGGGCGGTCTGCTCGAATAGCTGTGCGGCATCGGCGCCGGCGAACAGCGCCATCTCGGTCATGCGGTCGCTGAGCGCAGGCGCGAGCTGTGCGAGGCGCGCGCGCCCGAGTGCGCCTTCCGCGCTCAGGTGATACTCGATGCCGCGCTCCAGACGCCGCACCTTCGCAAGCCCGCACACGTGGGCGATGTCGGTGGCCTTGCTCGACCAGGGTGAGATCGTGCCGGCACGCGGCACGATGAGCACGCTGGCACCGGTGCCCGCCGGCAGCGCCGGCAGACTCGGGCCGTAGGTCAGCAGCTGCCCCAGCACGGCCTGCTCGGGCCCGCTCAGCGGTGCGGCCAGATCTGCGAAATGCACGAAGTGTGCGGCGAGCGAGTGCACGCCGGCATCGAGCGCGCGCAAGCGCTGCAGAAGTTTGGCGATGCGGAACGCCGAGAGTGCCGGAGGCCCCGGTATCAGCAGCATGCGGCGGCGCGCCTCACTTCTTCTCGCCCGGAGGCGTCGAGTACAGCGGTATCGGGAACTGCGTGACGTTGGCGCCGCTCTCCAGCGCGGTGATCTTGCTGACCCCGTGCTTCTTCACCTCATCGATGCGCAGCACCGAATGCATCGGCAGGAAAGTGCGTTTGACGCCGGCGAACTCACCCTTGATGCGTTCCTCGGAAGGGTCGAGCACCACGGAGGAGCGCTCCCCGAACAGCAGTTCCTCGACCTCGATGAAGCCGAACAGCTCCCCATGGTTAACCTTGCGGGCGTACACCTCGTAAACCTTGCCCTGATTCACGAACATAATGCGGAAAATGTGACTGGTTGCCATGGTTCGGCGTGGGCTCACTGCTAGCGTTAAGGCTGGCCATTATATGTCCGGGCGCGCCAGGGACGCTTGACCGCGTCCCTGCGGGGAGCGCCCCAAGTACTTGCAAATGGACGGGTTGCATTGAGTCGGGGAATCATGCTCAGGCTGAAAATCGTCAGCGACCAGCGCCGCACGCTGGCCGAGCGCAGCTCGGCCGTGTTCTCGGTGGAGGGTGGCACCATCGGGCGCTCAGCCGACAACGACTGGGTCCTGCCGGATCCGTCGCGTTACGTCTCGGCGCATCACGCTCGCGTGCAGTTTCGCGAGGGTCATTTCTACCTCCAGGACGTCAGCACCAACGGCGTCTACGTCAACGACGACTCAGAGCCGCTCGCCAAGCGCGGCTCGAGCGGCTATCGACTCACCAATGGTGACACCTTGCGCATGGGCGAATATCACATCGTCGCTGCGCTCGATGCGAAAAAGCCCGCCGAAGAGACGCTCTCGGCGGCGGTGCCCACCAGCATCCAGTCACTGCGACCCCTGAGACGCTTCGACCGCGACATCGGCGCGCCGATCAATCTCGAGGAACTGCTGCTGCCCTCGGAGGAATCCGGCCCGGTGCTGCCGGTCAACGCCTACGGGCAGGCGGTCAACTCCGGTTCCGTACGTGCCCTGGTGCGTACGCTCGATCCGCTACCACCGCTGCGCCCGCCCACGGCAGAAGCCGAGCCCGAGACTGCACCCCCGCCGAGCCCGGCGGCACCGCTTGCCGGCGAACTCAGCGCGGAGTCGATCTCGCAGCGCATGGCGCGCCTGGCGGAGGCCGTGGGGCGCGAGCCGAAGCACCCGATCGCGCTCGAGGACATGCGCTCGGGCCTGGAGGCCTTCTGCCGCGGCGCGGGCATCGCACCGGAGAGCCTGCCCGCGGAGGCGCAGGGACGTCTGCTGCATCTGGCCGGACGGCTGTTCCGCGAGGCATTCGTGGGCTTCAAGGACCTGGAGCGCACGCGCGCCGACACCCGCAACCGCTATCGCATCGAAACACCGCCACCGGAGTCCGATGACCCGCGGCCTTCACTCGCGCAGCTCTCGGTCGAGGACCTGATGGTCGCGCTGTTCCTGAAGCACGAGGGGCGTCGGCTCGACTCGGTACAGTGGCTGCGTGAGACGATCGGTGAATCCAAAGTGCACGAGCAGGCCTGTGCCCAGGCCACGCGTGCCGCCTTCGTCGAGTTTCTCGACCGCCTCGACCCGGCCGAACTCGAAGCGCGCTTCGAGCGCGCGGCACGGCGCGGCAAGGCACGCACCGCCGACAAGGCGCAATACTGGGAACTGTTTACGACCTTCTACAGAAACCTCATTGAGATGCCGGCCGATCACCTGCCACACACGTTCGTGGAGGCCTTCGGCGCCAGCTATCGCGAGATATTGAAGAAACCGGAAACTTGAAGGGCCGCGCTTAAGACTCAATGGCGGAGAGGGTGGGATTCGAACCCACGTGCCGGTATTACCCGACCATCCGATTTCGAGTCGGCGCCGTTATGACCGCTTCGGTACCTCTCCGGCTGCCCTGTGAGTCTGGCGGGGGCTGGTATTCTAGCGGAAAGCTGTTGCGGTGAGGGGAGGTTCGTGCGCGCATTTGCACTCGCCGCGGTCGCGATGCTGCTGTCGGTCCTTGCCGGCTGCGGCAAATTCGAGCCTCCTGCGATCTTCGAAAAAAGCGCGCTGGCGCAGATCCGCGCACGCGGCGAGGTGCGGGTCGTGACCCTCAATCTCCCCACCTGTTACTACCTGGGCGCGCACGGCACCGAGGGACTGGAGTTCGATCTGGCGACCGCCTATGCGCGCTACCTGGGCGTGAAGTTGACGATGTATCCGGTGGCCAATGAGCACGCCCTGCAGGGCGAACTCGCCGCCGGCCGCGCCGATATCGCCGCAGCCTCCCTCACCAGCACCCCGGAGTGGACTCGCGTCGCCGACGCCGCCGACCCTTACACGCTGATCCCGCAACTGGTGGTCTACCACAGAAACGGCGTCAAGCCGCGCGATACGCTGCAGTTGGAATCCGCCCGGCTCGCGGTGCGCGCCGGCACCCCGCAGGAGCGCAGCCTGCAGCGCCTGAAGAGCACCGTGGCGCCGACGCTCAGCTGGGAAGAGACTGCCCCGAGCGTGGCCGACCCGATCGAAGACGTGGACTCCGGACAGGCCGACTACGCCATCACGGACGAGCGCGAGTTCTCCTTTGCCCACCATCTCTACCCAAACGTGCTGGTGGGCTTCGCGCTGCCGGACCGGCGCCCGGTGCAGTGGATGGTGCGCCACGGGGCACCCGGCCTGCTCGCGAGCGTCAACACCTTCTTCCACGCTCTGGCGGCCTCCGGCCGCTTACCGCAGATGGTGCAGGAATCCTCCGGCGACACGCGCCCGTTCGCTTACGAGGAGTCGCGCGAGTTCCAGGGCCACGTGAGCGACCGCCTGCCGAACTACCGCGCCTGGTTCGAGGAAGCCGGAGCGCAGTCGGGCGTCGATTGGCGGCTGCTCGCGGCGGTGGGTTACCAGGAATCCAAGTGGGATCCGCGCGCGGCTTCCTCTGAGGGCGCGGTGGGCGTGATGATGCTGACGGCGGACACCGCACAGGCGATGGGCATCAAGGACCGCACCAACCCCGAGCAGAGCATCGCCGCGGGAGCCCGTTATCTGGCGCAGGTGCGGGACATGATTCCCGAGCGCATCGCGGAGCCCGACCGTACCTGGCTCACGATCGCTGCCTACAACGTCGGCTTCGGGCATCTGGAGGACGCGCGCATCATCGCGCAGTCGCGCGGCAAGAACCCCGATTCCTGGGCAGACGTGCGCGAGGAACTGCCGCTGCTCGCCCAGGAGCGCTGGTACGACCGCGCCAAGCGCGGTTATGCGCGCGGCTGGGAACCGGTGCAGTTCGTCGATCGGATTCAGCGCTACCTGCGCCTGCTCGAGTGGCAGCCCGGTGAAGCCCGCGCCACGGTGGTCACGCCGGCACCCGAGGCGGACCCGCCGGTGCCCGGCGCTGCGCTGAGGGCACCCGCCGCCTCGGACCCGGTGCCGGTCACCATCCAGCTGGTTCCGGATGCACCGGCCCATCCGGTCACTCCCTCCCGCTGAGGGCACGGGCGGCAGCCGACACGCTCAGGCGCGCCGCGCGGCGAAGAACTCCTGCAGCACGCGCCCGCACTCCTCCATCAGCACCCCGCCGAACACATCGACGCGATGATTGAGCTCACGCAGGGCGAACACGTTGGTAATGCTGCCGGCGCCACCGGCGCGCGGGTCCCAGGCGCCGAACACCACGCGGCGCACGCGCGCATGCACCAGGGCCGCCGCGCACATCACGCACGGCTCGAGCGTCACGTAGAGGGTGGTGTCGGTGAGCCGATAGCTGCCGAGCTTCTGCCCGGCCGCGCGCAGCACCTGAACCTCCGCGTGCGCGGTGGGGTCGTGGCTTGCGATCGGGCTGTTGCCAGCCCCCGCCAGGATCTCCTCGCCACGCACCAGCAGCGCACCGACCGGCACCTCCCCGCGTGCGCCTGCCAGTGCGGCGAGCTCGAGTGCACGGCGCATGAAGCCCTCGTCGCGGGAGCCCTCACCGGGGAGGTTCATGTGCGCCCTCGGCAGGCGGGTTGGCGGCCGGCGCGGGTGGCGGCAGAAACAGAGCCGGGTCGACGAAGTTCGCATTCAGCGCCACGCCGAAGTGCAGGTGCGGCCCGGTGACCCGGCCGGTCGCGCCCACCTTGCCGATCACCGTGCCAGCCTTCACCACATCGCCGGGGTGCACGTCGATCTCGCTCAGGTGGCAGTACATGGTGAGGAAGCCATGGCCGTGATCGAGAATCACACTGTTACCGTTGAAGAAGTAGTCCCCGATATCCGCCACGCGCGCATCTGCAGCGGCACGGATCGGCGTGCCAGTCTCGGCCGCGATGTCCATGCCGGAGTGCGGATTGCGGGACTCGTTGTTGAACACCCGCCGCGAGCCGTAGGAGCTCGAGCGGATGCCCGGTACCGGCGGCAGCAGCTGCAGCGTCGCGGGCACGTCTGCGGAGAAAGTCGACAGGGCCGCATGGATGTGCGGCTGCTCCTTGTTGACCCGCGCCAGATCGGGCGCGGACAGGTCCACCTTGCCCGGGGCCACGGTGAGACGCTGCACGGTGTACTGCTTGTCCTGGATCTCGAAACTCAGCGCGCGCCCGGCGCTCGTACCGTCGTGCAGCCGCGCCACCGCCGGCCCCGGCGTCTGCGACAGGGGTATGCCCACCACGGCCAGCCAGTGGTCGGCGACCCGCAGCACCAGTACCGGCCGATCCTCGAACGTCACGCGCGGCGCGGGCGCGGCCGGTCCCTCGAGCGGGAGCAACGCCACACCGCCCGGTACCAGCTCCGCCTGCGGCAGTGCCGGCTCGGTGGCAGCGCCAGCCCATGCCGCAAGCGCTGGAATTGCCAGCAGCGCCAACACGCGCGCCCTGCCGGCGCTCCTCATGACTTGCTTCCGGTGACCTGGGCCGTTAGCCGGCCACGGGCGAGCTGCGCCTCGATCGGGGTGCCCGGCGCGATTGCAGCGGCATCGGTGACGATGCCGTCCGCGCTCGTGATGATGGCAAAGCCCCGGCTCAGGGTCGCCAGTGGACTCACCGTGTGCAGCGCGCGCTGCGCCAGTGCCAGGCGTTGCGCCACGCGCGTCAGGCTCGCCGCGCCGGCGTGCGCCAGACGTGCACGCAGGCCGGCCGCGCGCGCGCCGTATTCCTGCACCGCGTGCCGCGGCGAGCAGTGCGCGAGGCGTGTCCCAAGGTCCGCAAGCCGCACGCTGTCCTGCTGCACGCCGCCGCGCATCGCGCCCGCGAGGCGCTGTGACAGATCATCGAGCCGTTGTATCTGCTGGGCGAGGCGCACGCCCGGATGCGTGAGCCGCAGGCGCCGTTCGGTGGCCTCCAGACGGCTCGTGAGCACGCGCAGTTCGCGCCGCACGGCGAGAGCCAGGCGCTGCGCGGTGCGCGAGAGTGCCTCAAGACAGGCGTGGCGGTCCGGCGCGACGAGTTCCGCGGCCGCCGACGGCGTCGGCGCGCGCGCGTCGGCCACCAGGTCTGCGATGGTGAAGTCCACTTCGTGGCCGACGCCTGAGACCACCGGCACCGCGCAGGCATGGATCGCCCGCGCCAGCTGCTCATCGTTGAAGGCCCACAGATCCTCCAGCGAGCCGCCGCCGCGCGTCAGGATCAGTACGTCGCATTCGGCGCGTGCCGAGGCCTGGGCGAGCGCCCGCACCAGCGCGGGGACCGCCGCCGCGCCTTGCACCGGGGCGGGGTAGATGAGCACAGCGGCCACCGGGTAGCGGCGCGCCAGGACATTCAGGACGTCACGCAGCGCCGCCCCGGAGGGCGAAGTGACGACGCCGATGCGCCGCGGAAAGCGCGGCAGCGAGCGCTTGCGCTCGAGCGCGAACAGTCCCTCGGCGGCCAGCTGTATCTTCAGGCGCTCGAACTCGCGCTTGAGGGCGCCGATTCCGGCCTCCTCCAGATGCTCGACGATGAGCTGGTATTCCCCGCGCGCCTCGTAGACGCTGATGCGTCCGCGCAGCAGCACCTGGCTACCGGGGCGCGGCGTGAAGCCGACCAGCACGTTCTTCATGCGAAACATCGCGCAGCGCAGCTGCGCATCCCGGTCCTTGAGCGAGAAGTACCAATGTCCGGAGGCCGGCTGGGAGAAGTTCGACAGCTCGCCTTCCACCCAGATCACCCCGAGACCGCGGTCGAGCAGCACGCGCACCTCGCGGGTGAGCCGGGTGACGCTGTAGACCTCGCGCACGGGTGCCAGGCTGCCGTGGAGTTCCAGAATCTGCGGGCATAAGTCACCTTAGCACGAGGTTTACCGCTGCGACCTAAGCGCATATAATTGTGCATGCGCATCCTCGAAGAAGCTCTCACCTTCGATGACGTCCTCCTGGTACCGGCTTACTCGGAAATTCTGCCACGCGAGGTCGATCTCTCCACCCAGGTCACGCGCCGTATACGGCTGAACGTGCCGCTCGTTTCGGCGGCCATGGATACGGTCACCGAAGCTCGTCTCGCCATCACCATCGCCCAGGAAGGCGGGATCGGCATCATTCACAAGAGCATGACCATCGAGGCCCAGGCGCGCGAGGTCGGGCGTGTGAAGAAGTTCGAAAGCGGCGTGATCAAGGATCCGATCACGGTCTCCCCCAACATGAGCATCCGTGAGGTGCTCGACCTCACGCGCGCGCGCGGCATCTCGGGCGTTCCGGTGGTCGTGGGCCGCCGCGCCGTCGGCATCGTCACGCACCGCGACCTGCGCTTCGAGGACCGCTTCGATGCGCCGGTGTCCTCCGTCATGACCCCTGAGGAACGGCTGGTCACGGTGCGCGAGGATGCCCCCAAGGACGAAGTACTGGCGCTGCTGCACAAGCACCGCATCGAGAAACTGCTGGTGGTGAACCGCAGCGGCGAGCTGGTCGGCATGATCACGGTCAAGGACTTTCAAAAAGCGACCGAGTTCCCGCGCGCCTGCAAGGACGATGGCGGCCGCCTGCGGGTGGGCGCAGCCGTCGGTACGACGCCCGACACGCTCGAGCGCGTCGGCGCCCTGCGCGATGCGGGCGTGGACCTGGTGGTGGTCGACACCGCGCACGGACACTCCAAGGGCGTAATCGAGACGGTGCGGCGCATCAAGGCCCGCTGGGGCGACGCGCAGGTCATCGCCGGCAACATCGCCACCCCGGAAGCGGCGCGCGCGCTGGTCGATGCCGGCGCCGATGCCGTCAAAGTCGGGATCGGCCCCGGCTCCATCTGCACCACCCGCATCGTTGCCGGTGTCGGGGTGCCGCAGATTTCCGCGGTTGCCAACGTCGCCGAGTCGCTGCGCGACACGCAGGTACCGGTCATCTCCGACGGCGGCATCCGCTTCTCCGGGGATATCGCCAAGGCGCTCGCCGCCGGCGCGCACGCGGTCATGATCGGCGGCCTGTTCGCCGGCACCGAGGAGTCCCCCGGCGAGGTCGAGCTGTACCAGGGTGCCTCCTACAAGTCCTACCGCGGCATGGGCTCGCTCGGGGCGATGGGCGAGCGCCACGGCTCGGCCGACCGCTATTTCCAGGATGCGGCTTCCGAGCTGGAAAAGCTGGTGCCGGAGGGGGTCGAGGGCCGCGTGCCCTACAAGGGCAGCGTCGTGACGATCCTGCAGCAGCTCTCCGGTGGCCTGCGCGCTGCCATGGGCTACACCGGCAGCCGCAACATCACCGACCTGCGCACCAAGCCGGTGTTCGTGCGCATCACCAGCGCGGGCGTGCGCGAGAGCCACGTCCACGACGTCACCATCACTAAGGAGGCGCCCAACTACCGGGTGTCCTAGAAGTCTCACCAGCCATGGCAAGCGTTCCGCGACCCGCCGATGCAACAGCCTCCGGGCCGGCCGTGCACCCGGACATCCATGCGCATCGCATCCTGATCCTCGACTTCGGCGCCCAGTACACGCAGCTGATCGCGCGGCGCGTGCGCGAGCTGGGCGTGTACTGCGAGATCCAGTCCTGGGATATCAGTGACGCGGAAGTACGCGCGTTCAAGCCGCGCGGCGTCATCCTCTCCGGTGGTCCCGAATCGGTGACCGACCAGGATCCACCGCGCGCGCCTGAGGCCGTGTACCAGCTGGGCGTGCCGGTGCTGGGCATCTGCTACGGCATGCAGACGATGGCGCAGCAGCTCGGCGGCGCTGTCACGCCCTCGAGCGAGCGCGAGTTCGGCTATGCGGAAGTGACGGTCACGGGGGCCTCGCGGCTCCTGAATGATCTCGAGGACCGCCGCAATCCGGCGGGCGAGGCGCTGCTGGACGTGTGGATGAGCCACGGCGATCGGGTGGCTGCCCTGCCGCCGGGATTCGTGGCGAGCGCCAGCACCGCCACCATCCCCTATGCCGCCATGAGCGATGAGCGGCGGCGCTTCTACGGCGTGCAGTTCCACCCGGAGGTGACGCACACGACGCAGGGCGCGCGCCTGCTCGAGCGCTTTGTGCGCGAGATCGCCGGCAGCGATGCGCTGTGGAACGTCGGCAACATCATCGAGGATGCCATCGCACGCGTGCGCGCGCAGGTCGGCGACGGCAAGGTGCTCCTGGGGCTTTCAGGGGGCGTGGATTCCTCGGTGGTCGCAGCGCTTCTGCATCGCGCGCTCGGCGCGCAGCTTACCTGTGTGTTCGTCGATCACGGCCTGTTGCGCCTCGGCGAAGGCGACCAGGTGATGAGCACCTTTGCGCAGCACCTGGGCGTGCGCGTGATCCGCGTCGATGCCGAGACACGCTTCCTCGCGGCGCTGGCAGGAGTGAGCGACCCGGAGGCCAAGCGCAAGATCATCGGCCGCACCTTCATCGAGGTGTTTGACGAGCAGGCGCGCCAGCTCGCGGGCGTGCAATTCCTCGCCCAGGGCACGATCTACCCGGACGTCATCGAGTCGGCCGGTGCGCGCACCGGCAAGGCACAGGTCATCAAGTCACATCACAACGTGGGCGGCCTGCCGCAGAACATGAATCTGCAGCTGGTCGAGCCGCTGCGCGAGCTGTTCAAGGACGAGGTGCGCCGCCTCGGCCTCGAACTCGGTCTGCCGCGCGAAATGGTGTACCGCCATCCGTTTCCGGGGCCGGGCCTGGGCGTGCGCATCCTCGGCGAAGTGCGCAAGGAGTTCGCCGACCTGCTGCGGCGCGCGGACGCCATCTACATCGAGGAGCTGCGCCGGCACGACCTGTACGACCGCACGAGCCAGGCGTTCGCGGTATTTCTGCCCGTGCGCTCGGTTGGTGTCATGGGCGACGGGCGCCGCTACGACTACGTGATCGCGCTGCGCGCGGTCGAGACCATCGACTTCATGACGGCGCACTGGGCGCGCCTGCCCTACGAATTTCTCGACCACGTCTCCCGCCGCATCGTCAATGAGGTACCGGGCATCTCGCGCGTGGTCTACGACATCTCCGGCAAACCCCCGGCCACCATCGAGTGGGAGTGAGTCGGGCCTTTCGGGATCTATCGCCCTGGAGCGCCTCCCTGCAAGCCCGATGGCTACCGTCCGGGCTCATACCGCAGCGCCACTACCCCCGAGCCGAACTCCAACCGGCTCACGAGCTTCAAGTCGACACGCTGCGATAGCCCCGCGAACAACGTCGGCCCGTGGCCCGCCAGCCTGGGATGTACCAAGAATTCGTACTCATCGATCAATCCCAGCTCCGCCAACGCCAGCGGGAGCTTCACGCCTCCTGTGAGCAGCCCCCTACCCGGCTCCTGCTTGAGCTGCTGAACGGCCTTCGCCAGATCCCCGCGCACGAGCTGCGCGTTCCAATCGACCCGGTCGATGGTGCGCGACACGACGTACTTGCTTGCCGCGTGGATCGTTCGAGCGAAGGGCTCCATCCAATCAGGCCTCGCTGCCGTGCGCGCCGACGGCCGAAACGCTGCCTCCATCATCTCGTAAGTCACCCGGCCAAAGAGGAGCGCATCGGCCTGGGCGAGGTTCGCGGCCGCGTGACGATGCAATTCTTCGTCCGGGACTATTGCACGATGATCGCAGCACCCGTCCAAGGTGACGTTGATGGAATACCGCAGGGGTCGCATGGCGTAAGCGTATTGGCGAGGGGGTAGACCGGCAACTTCGGGTCCGAGTGCGGATCAAGTCTGCGCTGAGGCGCCGCCCTCGTCCCCCGCTGCGAGGCGCGCCCGCGCGTTTGCGACCATCGCCTTAAAACGAGGATCATCACGCAGGGAGTCGAGGTCCGGGTCGGCGTTGGCATGGTTCAAGAAACCAATTGCCAGGGTTTCAAACACCGGAGTGAGCAGTTCAAGCGCGGCGTCCGGATCTTTCAGATAGGTGGCAAGGACGCACGCAAAGTTGTAGCGCGCGTTCATGTTATCCGGATCAATCAGCAAGGCGCGCTTAATCCAATCCTTGGCCCGTTCGGCCTCACCTAGAGCCGCAAGAGCATTGGCGCCGTAGGCCATGGCGGCTCCGTTGTTGGGATCCTGCGCCAGAGTTTTTTCGGTTCGGGAAAGATTGGCCTGCGCGACCCGACGCCCGGCCTGCACGTCTCCGACCGCGGTGTAACAGGTGCCGAGCATGGCACCTGAATTCAGGTCTGTGTCCATGAGACTCATCGACTTCTCATAACAGCGGATCGCCTCGTCCAGCCGTTGCTGCCGGAATGCCAAGTACGCGGCCGCCCTGTTGACCTCGTAGGAGTCGGAGTCCAAATTCAGGGCGACATGGATTTCGGCGGCCGCCTCATCGTGCCGGCCATGCTGGGCCAAGATTCGCGCCTTAACCGCGTGGGCCTCCGCCAGGTTGGCATCGAGCGCAAGCGCTCGTGCAGCCGGCTCCAGACCGTCATCGCCTTTCCTGCCATGGACGAAGCGCAAGTTCATCTGGCCGATAGCCATGAGCGCCCAGGCGCGCGAATACTTAGGGTCGATTTCGGTGGCGCGCTTGCACAGGCGGACGATGGCTTCCACTCGCCGGGCGTCACCCTCGTGGCCGGTGATATAGGATTGTCGCGCCATGAGGTAGAGGTTGTAGGCTTCGACATTATCGGTGCCGCGCTGCTCGATCGCTTTCTTCTCTTCGGGCAGGAGCTTGAGTCGCAGTGCCCTGACGATGGCTTCGGAGATTTCGGCCTGCAGGGCGAAGATGTCATTCAGGTCGCGATCGTAGCGCTCGGCCCAGACATGACCGTTGCTCGAGCCGTCCACCAGCTGGGCGGTAATCCGCACCCGACCACCCGCCTTGCGCACGCTTCCTTCCAGGACGTGGCCGACCTTGAGCTCGCGCGCAAGTTTCAGAATGTCAACATTCTTGCCCTTGTACTGAAACGCACTGTTGCGCGAAACCACCGCCAGCGCCGATACCTTGCTCAGGTCAGTGATGATGTCCTCGGTGATGCCGTCGCTGAAGTACTCCTGATCCTGATCGCCGCTCATATTGACGAAGGGCAGCACACAAACCGCGACGCGAGGCGCAGGGATGGCGGTGGCAGCGTGCGCCGAGCCAGTGGGCGGCGACTTCACTGATTGGCGCGCGCGTTGCCGCTTGATTACTGCTCCCAGCGAGCGGAGGAGGTCCTGGAACGACACGCTGGCGGGGTCCTCTGCCCCACTTATCGAGGTCGGTCGTTTGAATCGCCCGTGCGTCGATCGGCAGGCGCGCGTCTTCAAATCGCACTGGAACCAGGATGCCTCGCTCAGCCGCATCGCGCGCCTCGCCGCGTACCCAGCGGGAGGCCACCGATGTGGGTGTCCAGACCACCACGACGGCACTGGCAGCCAGGAGTTCCGCGTCGATCTGGTCATCGAACTGCTGGCCAGCCTCAATCGCCGGATCCCACCAGACCGACCAGCCCTGCGCCTCAATCGCTGCCACGAGCGGCGCGACGCGTGCCTTGTCGCTGCGGGCGTAGGAAACGAAGACATCGGCCATGCCGCTGCACCTCAAGCTGGGATGATCGCCGCAAGTCAATTGCGGCGCCGGTAGCTTAACTCGCCCGGGCGCTCCGACGGCCCCTTGAATGGTTCTTGTCCGCCGATCTTAGGGGGAGACTGAGTTTCCGCGCAACGCGCTCGCAAAGCAGCGCATCGGTCAGCCGGCAGCCCCCGCCCGCCTGCAGCCCTCTCGTTCGTTGTGGCGGGACTAGCCCCGGCGGCGGCGGCTGAGTGGGAATGAACCGGCCCTTGCGGGATCTAGCGCGCCGGTGCGGCTGTACGCGCGTGTCAAAGGCACGGCGAGCTTGCCGCGCACATCCTGCAGACGATGGGAGTGGGGAGCGACTGACGCCGTCGTGCGAACTACTTCTGCGTGGCCGCAGCAGGACTGCCGGGGCTGCTGCCGGCAGCGCCCGCTCGCTTGGGTCGTTGCACCACCCGCACCTTGCCGCTCTTGCCGCCGCCGCAGAAGAATTGATCGCCGCCGTCGGACTCCAGCCCGGAGACGAATACTCCCGGCGGCATCGGCAGGTTCTCCAGCACCTCACCGCTAGCCGGATCGACCCGCCGCAGATCACTCGCCTCGCCTTCCCAGGTGGCGTGCCAGAGCTCGCCGTCGACCCAGGTCACGCCGGTGACGAAGCGCTGCGACTCGATGGTGCGCAGAATCGTGCCCGTCTCGGCATCGATCTGATGGATTTTCTTGTCCCGGTACTGACCCACCCACAGCGTGCCCTCCGCCCAGGTGAGCCCGGCATCGCCGCCTTTGCCAGGCGCGGGAATCGTGGCGAGCACGCGGCCGTCGTGCGGATCGATCTTCTGGATGCGATCCTCGGCGAGCTGGTAGAGGTAGCGGCCATCAAAGGCCGTGCCGGCGTGCGCAGCGGCCGGCAGCGACCGCAGCAACTCTCCGCTTGCCGGATCGAAGGCGTTCAGCTTGTCCCCGGAGGCAAACCAGACCATGTCACCGTCATGCGTGACGCCATGCACGCTGTCCGCGCCCTCGAATGGGCCGTACTCACGCACGATCTTCGCGGTGGAATGCTTCATGCGCTGATCTTAGTCAATCGGCAGCGCCGCGGGGAGCAACAAAGTCGTCGTGATTCCCGGCACCGGCGGCGTCATCCAGCGACGCGCCCGTCCGCGGCCCAGCGGCTGCGCCTTACCGCGCAGCGCGAGCGCATCGAGCGCGCGCTGCACGGTGCGCTGGCTGGCCCCGAGCGCCAGCGCCAAGGCCGAGCTCGACCATGACTCACCGTCGCCGAGCAGGGCCAGCACCGCCGCATGGGGTTCCTCGACCGGCCGCGCCAGTACGACGACCGCACGGCGGCGCGGCGCCAGCACGAACCCGCGCGGCGTCGCGCTCACGCCGGCCAGCGGCCGCAGCAGCGCGCGCAGCCGTCCGAGCTCCACCCGCAGCCGCGCGCGATGCGAGGCATCGGGGCGCTTCGCCCGAAAAGCGCGCTCCATGAGCGTTGTCCGCGCCACGTCCGCCGGCCACGCCTCGCCGAGAGCGCGGGCGAGCGCGAACAGGACCGGACGCCGCGCGAGGGAGACGCGCGTACGCGCGTCATGCACCAGATGCCGGCAGGCATCTACCACCAGTGCCGGTGCAGACTGCAGCGCCTCGACCTCCGCAAGCAGCACCGGGCGCTCGCTGCCGGCCACAATCAGGCGCGCGGCGGGCGTGGTGAGCACGCGCGCCGCGCTTGCCACTTCGGCGCGCAGCGCCGGGATACCCGTGTGGCGCGCCGCGCGTGCCGCGCGTGCGAATGCTGCGCGCGCTACCTGCGTGCGCAGGCGACGGATTGCGATCCCCGCTACTGCCAATTCATGAGCGGCCCGCAGCGCCGGGGGCAGCGGCGCCGGGTCGAGCTGCGCGACGCTGCGCTCAGCCTCGTCCAGGCGTCCGAGCAGCAGCAGGCGCCGCACCTCCAGATAGTGTGCGTGCGTAGCGTTGGCGCGGTCACCGTGCGCTGCGAGCGTCACGCGCGCCGCCGCGAGTGCGCGCGTGGGCCAGTTGAGCTGGCGCGAGACGAGCGCAATCTCCGCCTCGGCAACCACGCAGCGTGCGCGGGCGACCGCTTCGTGGGAGCCGAAGGCGCGGGCGGCGCCGCGCAGCAGCGCCCGGGCACGCCCGAAGTCACCCAGCTGCGCCATGGCGATGCCCCGCAGCGCCAGCGCGGGTGGGTCGGCACGCAGCGCAACCCGCTTCAGCGCCCCGAGGGCATCACCTGCCGCGAGCGCGCGCGCCGCCGCTGTGATCAGCGAGTCCATTCAAATCCCGCCACACTTGTCACTCCCACCCTGCGTCACCGCGCTCCTAATCTATCTCACCGCGCACCGGCCGCGTGACTCACGGACGGGTCGCAGGCCCGTGATATCCACTGTCCGAGAACCGATGGAGGTTGCAGAAAACATGACTACATCCAAGATCGACCCCCCAGCTACCGCTGCCGCCATGAAGAGGCCGCCGGTCGTGTCGCGGCCAGAGTGGGAAGCCGCCCATGCGCAGCTGCTGGTGAAGGAAAAGGCCCTGACCCGTGCCCGTGATGCACTGGCCGCCGAACGGCGGCGCATGCCGTGGCTGGCTGTAGAGCAGCAGTACGTATTCGAGGGTCCGGCAGGCAGACTCGCCCTGCCGGAACTGTTCGAAGGCCGTCGCCAGCTTATCCTGTATCGCGCCTTCTTCGAACCGGGCGTCTTCGGCTGGCCCGAGCACGCCTGCCGTGGCTGCTCCCTGGTGGCCGACCAGGTCGCACACGTCGCCCATCTGAACGCCCGCGACACGACGCTGGCATTCGCCTCGCGCGCACCGCAGGCCGACATCGCCCGTGTCAAAGCGCGCATGGGATGGAAGATGCCCTGGTACACCATCACCGACGCTTTCGACGCCGACTTCGGCGTTGACCAGTGGCACGGCACGAACGTGTTTTTCCGCGACGCTGAGCGCGTGTTTCGCACCTACTTCATCAACGTGCGCGGCGATGAGGCCATGGGCAGCACCTGGAGCTACCTCGACGTGACGGCGCTCGGGCGCCAGGAGGACTGGGAGGACTCACCGTTGGGCTATCCCCAGAGCCGGCCATACCAGTGGTGGCGCTGGCACGATGACTACGAGGACGCAGGCGCGCCGGATGCGAAGTGGAACAAGATCGCGGCAGCTGGGCAGGCTGCCTGGCAGGACCGCGAGCAGTAGTACGGACGATGTCCGTGAGCACGCACTGGCGGCCGCCGACGCGGGCGGCGCGGGACGCAAATGCAATCGGCGGACAAGCGAAGTCCCGATACCTGTCGGGCGCACGCATCTGCCACCGTTCCTTCCTCGCAGGTTCGGCACTGCTCTTCGCTGTGAGCACGGCGGTCACGGTCCCATGGTGCGCATCCATGGCAGCGATGGGGGGCATGCCGATGGCGGGCGGCTGGACATTGTCAATGGCATGGATGCCCATGGCCGGGCAGACCTGGCCGGCCACGGCAGCGAGCTTTCTCGGCATGTGGACCGTGATGATGGCGGCAATGATGACGCCCGCCTTGGTGCCGATGCTGTGGCGCTACCGCGAAGCCCTCGGCACTGTCGCCCGCGTGGCGCCGGGTGGTCTGACCGCGCTGGCGGGACTTGCGTACTTCTGCGTCTGGATCGTCTGCGGCACGAGCGTTTTCGCCCTCGGCGCCACGCTGGCGGTACTCGAGCTGCGGCTGCCGGCGCTCGCGCGCGCCGTCCCGCTCGCCGGCGGGACCGTCGTCCTGATCGCCGGGGTCGGCCAATTCACTGCCTGGAAGGCGCGTCAGCTGGCCTGCTGCCAGCAGGCAGCGGGGCGCGCTCACGCCCTGGCTGCGAGTGCCGGTGTCGCCTGGCGTCATGGGCTGCGCCTTGGTCTGAACTGCAGCTGCTGCTGCGCCGGACCTACGGCAATCCTGCTGGTGCTCGGCGTCATGGACCTGCGCATGATGGCGCTTACGACGCTTGCCATCAGCGCCGAACGTCTCGCGCCTGCCGGTGAGCGCATCGCGCGCGTCACGGGCGGCGTTGCCGTCGCCGCTGGACTGTTATTGATCGCGCGCGCGTTCGGGCACTAAAACGCGGCCTGTCATGACACGCCTGCGGTGCAGGCGCGCGACGTGACTCTTGACGGGCGAGGACGCTCGCCACGGGCGGCTGCGCTCAGCGGGGCTTGCGCGTTCCCGCGCGGCGGCGCCCGTGCTTTTCCACGGGCTTCACCCGACGCTCGCGCAGATACGGGTTGGCATCGGTGCGGTACTCAATGAAGACCGGCGTCGCGAACAGGTCGTAGCTCTTGCGGAACACGTTCGCGAGGTAACGCGTGTAGGCATCCGGGACCGAGGCGGTCTGGTTGCCGTGGATCACGATGCGCGGCGGATTGCGCCCGCCCTGATGCGCGTAGCGCAGCTTGATGCGCCGGCCACGCACCAGCGGCGGCTGATGCACGGTGAGTGCGTGCTCGAGCGTGCGGGTGAGCTCGCGCGTGGGCATCGTGCGCATGGCGGCCTCATAGGCACGCACCGTCGACTGCATCAGCTCACCCACGCCGCTGCCGTGGCGGGCGGAGATGAAATGCATGGGCGCGAACGGCACGAAATCGAGCTTCAGCGACAGCTGGCGCTGAATCTCCTCGCGCTGCTCCTGGGCGATGCCATCCCACTTATTTACGGCAAGGATGAGCGCCCGGCCGCGCGCCAGCGCCAGCCCGAGTACGCTCGCATCCTGCTCGGCGATGCTGTCGTGCGCATCCAGCACCAGGATGACGACGTGCGCCTCATCGATCGCCTGCAGGGTCTTGGCGACGCTTGCGCGTTCGACCACATCCTCGACCTTGGCGCGCCGACGCAGGCCGGCGGTGTCGATGAGCAGAAAGGCGCGCCCGTCGCGCTCGAACGGCACCAGAATGCTGTCGCGCGTGGTGCCGGGCTGCTCGCTCGCGATCACGCGCTCCTCGCCCAGGAGCCGGTTGACGAGCGTCGACTTGCCGACGTTGGGTCGGCCGATGATGGCGATGCGGATGGCGCCATCGTCGGGCCGCTCATCCGTTCCCGGCGCCATCCCGGCGAGCACGTGCTCCATGAGCGACTCGCACCCCTGGCTGTGGCTGGCGGAGATGGTGAGTGGCTCGCCGAAGCCCAGGGCGTGAAAATCCGCCGCCACGATGTCGGCGTCGAGGCCTTCGGCCTTGTTAAGCACCAGCGTTACCGGCTTGCCGGAGCGGCGCAGTTCGCGCGCCACGAAATAGTCCTGCGGTGAGAGCCCGCCGCGTGCGTCGGCCAGGAAGATCAGGTGGTCGGCTTCTGCGACCGCGCGCTCGGTCTGGGCACGCATCTGCGCCTCGATGCCGACGGGATTTTCGACCAGGCCGCCGGTATCGATGACGACACAGGGCAGCGGTCCCAGTCGTCCAAAGCCGTACTGCCGGTCGCGCGTCAGCCCCGGTACGTCCGCGACGATGGCGTCACGGGTGCCGGTGAGCACGTTGAATAGGGTCGACTTGCCGACGTTGGGCCGGCCGACGAGCGCGATGATGGGCAGCATGGCGCAGCCTTCAGATCGCGGCTCGTGCGCCGCCGCTACTTGCCTTCCGGAGGCTTGCTGTCCGGAGGCGTCGCCGCAGGTGGTGCCGCCCCGGATGCCGGTGGCGGTGCTTCCGCCGGCGTTGCCGCAGGCGCTGCGGGCTCAGCTGCCGCTGGTGGCGCCGCCGCCGGCGCGACTGCCGCAGCCGCCGTCTTCTTGCGAGGCGCACCGAGCGGTGTCACCCGATAGGCGCTGATCTGGCCGCGGTCGGTCTGCACCAGGACGAGGTTGCCGACCGCGATCGGCGGGTTGCTGATGCGCGCGCCGCCAGCACTGGTGCGTGCAGCCAGCGCCCCGCTCGCCTTATCGAGCCAGTGTACGTAACCCTGGAAATCGCCGACCACGATCGCATCACCCATGTCCCCCGGCGCGGACAGGCCGCGGTGCAGCAGGGCCGACTGGCGCCAGATTTCCGCGCCGGTACGGGCCTTGAGCGCCACGATCTCACCGTCGGCGGTAGCCACGTACAGCGCCTCGTCATCGAGGGCCATGCCGCGGTAGCTGGAAAGCTCGTGTGACCACCACACCTGTCCGGTGTCGAGCGCAAGCATGGCCACGCGCCCCTGGAAGCCGACCACGTATACGTTCTGCCCGGCGACAACCACGGCGGCGTCGATGTCGGCGAGCCGCTCAAGCTCGGTGCGGCCGTGCGGGGGTGTGACGGTCGCCTCCCACACCAGCGAGCCGTCCTTGCCGTTGACAGCGAGCACTTTGCCGTTATCGAACCCGCACAGCACCGTGTCCCCGACGATGACGGGCCTGGAAGTGCCGCGTAGCGACAGGCGCGGCACCGGCTGTTCCTGCACCCACAGCTCGTGCCCGTCCTCGGGGCTGAGACCGCGCAGCTTGCCGTCGCCGGTGCGCACGGCGATCAGATGCTCGGAGATGGCCGCCGGTGAGAGCACCTCGCCGTTGATCCTGGTCTGCCAGCGGGTCTTGCCGTCAGCGGCGTTGAGCGCGAACAGGCGGCCGTCGCTGGTGCCGACGACCACCAGCGGCCCGGCGGCGGCGGTGCCGCCCGACAGCGGCGCCTTGATGTTGGTGCGCCACGCCACGCGCCCGGTGTTCAGCTCGAGCGCCAGGACATAGCCCTTGTGGCCGGCGGCGTAGATGCGCGCGCCATCAACCGCGATCCCCAGCCCGAGACGCAGTGGCACGGCCTTCTTGTCATCGACCGTGGTCTCCCACACGCGCTGCACACGCAGGGTCGCGTTCAGGGGAGTGAGCTTGGCGGGCTGATCGACCGCCTTGTCCTTGGAGCAGGCAACCACCAGAGCCGCGGTGAGCAGCAGCCACGCCCAGCGTTGCAGTTGTCGCACGGCGTTCACTTGGCAGGCAGCGCGGCAGCCGCGGCGTTCTTGGCGTTTGCGGGCGTATCGCCCGCAAGGTCGGCAATCTTCAGGGCAAGCACCGAGTTACTCTCATCACGGCCCGCGCCCTGGGCGCTGCGATACTCGCTGAGCGCTGCCGCTTTGTCGCCCTTGGCGTAGTAGGCATCGCCGCGCACCTCGTGGTAGCGAGCAACGAAGCTGCCGCCATCGGTCCCCTTGAGGGTCTCGAGCGCAGCATCCGGCTTGCCCTGTGCGATCTGCACGCGCGCCAGGCGCTGGCGGGCGATCAGCGCGAGCTCATGGTCACGGGAGCGCTGGGCGACCGCGTCCAGCTCGGTGGCCGCCTTGTCGAGTTCGCCGGTGTCTACGTAGACGCGTGCCGCGATGAGCTTGGCCTGGTCCGTGTAGGGCGAGTCCGGATCATCGTGCTCCAGCTGCCCGAGCAGCGACAGTGCCTGAGTGCGATCGCCATGCTCGAGGGATTGCAGCATCTGCATCAGGCGCGCATTCGCCTGCAGTCGCGATGCATCCTGGCGTTCCTGCCACCAACGCCAGCCGGCGACGCCGCCGAACACCAGCACAATTGCGACAATCACCCAGGGGCCGCTGGAGCGCACCTGGCCCTTGACCCATTCCCACTGTTCTTTCTCTGACAGGTAATCTTCCACGCATCCTCCCCAACATCAGGCTGCCGGCGCGCCCGGCGGTCGTGCCAGCGCCGCCAGCGCCGTATCCACCCCGGCAGCCAGCTCGGCAATCGGGCACTCGCTCTGACCCGACTGCTCACGTAAAGGTTTCATCGCCACGACCCCGCGCGCGAGTTCGTCTTCGCCGATGATCAGGGCGAGTGGTGCGCCGCTCTTGTCGGCGCGGCGGAACTGTGCCTTGAAGTTGCCCCCGCCGACGTTCAGCTCGAAGCGCACGCGCGGGCGCTCGCCACGCAGCCGCTCGACGATCTCCAGGGCGCGGCCGGCACACTGGGTGCCGCTCACCACCACGTAGACATCCGGGGGCCGCGTGGCGGGGACCTGGCCGGCGGCCACCAGCAGCGCCACCAGGCGCTCGACCCCCATGGCAAACCCGATCGCGGGGGTGGCCTCGCCCCCCAGCTGCCCGATCAGCCCGTCGTAACGGCCGCCGGAGCATACGGCATTCTGCGCACCGGCGGACTGCGTAATCCACTCGAACACGGTGCGCGTGTAGTAGTCGAGGCCGCGCACCAGGCGCGGGTTGATTTCGTACGGCACCCCGATGCCACGCAACATCGCGCACAGCTCCTCGAAGTGCGAGCGCGACTCCGCATCGAGGTGCTCGGTGAGCACCGGGGCGGCCTGGATCAGCTCCTGCATCTGCGGGCTCTTGCTGTCGAGAATGCGCAGCGGATTGCCGCTCAGGCGCCGCTGGCTGTCCGCGTCGAGGCGTGCCTCGTGAGCGCGGAAGTAGTCGATCAGCCGGGCGCGGTACTCGCGGCGGCTCTCGGGCGTGCCGAGCGAATTGATCTCCAGGCGCAGCCCGGAGATCCCGAGGCGCTGCCACAGGCGCGCGCTGAAGGCGATCAGTTCGCCATCGATGTCCGGTCCCGGATAGCCGACCGCCTCGACGTCCACCTGCCAGAACTGCCGGTAGCGCCCCGCCTGCGGCGTCTCGTGGCGGAACATCGGCCCGATGCACCACAGCTTGTGACGCGCGCCGCGCAGCATACCGTGGGAGATCAGGGCGCGTGCGATGCCGGCGGTAGCCTCCGGGCGCAAGGTCAGGCTGTCCCCGCCGCGGTCGGTGAAGGTGTACATCTCCTTGCCTACCACGTCGGTGTGCTCACCGATCGCGCGCTTGAACAGCTCGGTGTGCTCCACGATCGGCACGCGGATCTCCTCATAGCCGTAGGCGCTGAGCAGCTCACGGGTGAGTTTCTCGAAATGCTGCCAGGCGCCGATCTGACCGGGCAGCACATCGTTCATTCCGCGAATCGCCTGAATCTCTCCGGCCACGTCACTCTCCCCGCGCGGCGCGCACGCCGTCCGCCGACAGCGTTCCGCTTGCATCCACCAGGAAGTGTGCATCGCCGCGGCGGCGCACGAAGCCCTCGAGTGAGGCCGTGCGGCCGTTGACCGCAAGCGTCACTGCCGGCGCATTGCCGAGCACCACGCGCAAGGGTGCAGCGCCACTGACCGAGCGGCTGCTGCCGGGGGTCTGCAAGCCATCGAGCAGCACGTGCCCGTGGGCATCGACGACCTGCGCCCAGCTGCCGCCGGAGAATTTGAATGAGAGGGTCTGCGCGCCGGGGGTCGGCGCCGCAGCCTGAGGCGCGGGGCTGGCTGCCATGCGCGTGGGCGCGCTGTCAGTCGCCTCAGGCTCGGGCGCCTCCGTCGTATCGGAGGGCGCCATCGTCGGCGGCGGCGGCAACACGTGCGGCTTCGTCCCGGGCAGGGTAAGCACCCACCACAGCAGGCCCGCGAGGGCGAGCCCAACGACCGTCAGCAGGGCCGGGAGCATCAGGCGCGCGGATTCGGGCGGGCGCTCGGCGCGCGGGATGCGGGTCAGGTCCGGCCGTACGGCGGGAGTGGAGCTCGCGTACAGGTCCTGCAGCTCGTGGGGCGATTCCCCGACCAGTTCGGCGTAGCGGCGCAGATGGCCGCGCACATACACGTCCGCCCCCAGCGCCGCGAAATTCTCCGCTTCCAGGGACTCCAGCGCGCGCGCATCCACGTGCAGCTTCTCGGCCGCCTGCAGGGTCGTCAGCCCGCGGCGCTCACGCGCGGCGCGCAGCCGCGCGCCGATGCCAGCTTCGCCCGTCATGCAGGCTCAGCCGGGGTTGCGGTCGAGCCCGGCCAGAGCGCGCGTCTGATCCGAGCCGGGAAAGTCCAGCTGCAACTTGCGCGCGTAACGCTGGGCGGCGACCGCATCCTTCTGCGCCCGTGCCACTCGCACGCCGAGAAACAGCAGATCCGGGGTCGCCGGGAAGTTGCCGAGATAGCCATCGATGAGCTGGCGCGCCTGCGGGAAGTTGTTGTGCTGGAACTCCAGGTCCGACAGCTGCAGCACGGCCTCGGCGAAGTTCGGCTTCAGCTGCAGCGCCTTGATGAACTGCACGCGCGCGTCATCGTCGCGCTTGGCGGCGTGCAGGCATACGCCGGCGTTGGTATAGGCGGCTTCCGGGGTGCGGTAGAGCGCATTCCTGGCCGCCTGCTCGAAGCGCTTCACGCCCTCGTTGGTGCGGCCACGCTGGCACAGATACACGGCGTAATTGTTGATCACGCTCGGGTCGTTCGGCGCCAGATGCAGTGCCGTGCGGAACTCATCGTCGGCCTTGTCGTTGTCGCCGAGGCGCTCGTACAGCATGGCGCGCGCACTGTGAGCTTCCGGAAAACTCGGGTCCTGCAGTACGGCACGATCGAGTTTGTCCTTGGCGAGCGCCAGCTCGCCCTGATTCAGATAGGCGATGCCGAGCTGCGTGTTGTAGACCGCGGCGTCCTCGGTCTTGGTCTGGTGCGGCTTCATACCGCTGCTGCTGCCGGTGGCGCAGCCAGTGAGCAGCGCCAGGGTGAGAGCCGCCACGAGGAGGAGTCGCAGCGGGAAGCGCGGGAGTTGGTTCACTGGATTGCTCATGGTTGGACCGCGACGCCGATGACCTTGTCGCCCAGGCGCACCGTAGTGCGGTCGATGACGCGCCCGGCCAGCTGCCCGCAGGCGGCGTCGATGTCATCCCCGCGCGTACGCCGCACGGTGGCCAGCACCCCACGCTGCAAGAGCTGATCGCGGAAACGCTGGATGACCGCAGCGCTCGAGCGCCGGTAGTGCGTGCCGGGGAAAGGATTGAAGGGAATGAGATTCACCTTGGCCGGATGCCCCTTGAGCAGACGCGCCAGCGCACGCGCCTGCGGCACGGAGTCGTTGACGCCCTCCAGCATGACGTACTCGAAGGTGACGCTGCGACCGTTCTGCTCGTCGAGATAATGCCAGCAGGCCGGCAGCAGCTCGGCGATCGGGTGCTTGCGGTTGATCGGCACCAGCTGGTTGCGCAACGCATCATCGGGCGCGTGCAGCGAAACCGCGAGCGCGACGTTGGTCTGCTCGGCGAGCTTGTAGATCTGCGGCACGAGACCTGAGGTCGAGAGCGTCACGCGTCGCCGCGACAGATCGAAGCCGAAGTCATCCACAAGGATCTGCAATGCCGGCACGACGTTTCTGAAGTTGGCGAGCGGTTCGCCCATGCCCATCAGTACGACGTTGGTGACGTGACGCTCATCGCCGAACGGAGCCGGCGCGGCCAGTGCGTCGCGCGCGCGCTCCTCGCGTTCCAGCTCGCGGGCCGCGAGCCATACCTGGCCGACGATCTCCGCAGTGCTCAGGTTGCGGTTAAAACCCTGTTGCGCAGTCGAGCAGAACGAACAGTCGAGCGCGCAGCCCACCTGCGAGGAGATGCACAGCGTGCCGCGGTCCGGCTCCGGGATGAACACCATCTCGAAGGCCTGGCTGGCATCGGCGCGCAGCAGCCACTTGATCGTGCCGTCTACCGAGCGCTGCACGCTCACGATCTGCGGCGGCTGCACCTCGGCGCGCTCCTCCAGGCGCGCGCGGAAGTCCTTGGCAAGGTCGGTCATCGCGGCGAAGGAGCCGACGCCGCGCTTGTAGACCCAGTTCATCAGCTGGCGCGCCCGGAAGGGCTTGCTGCCGAGTTGCGCCACGAATTCCTGCAGCGCCGGCCGCGGCAGGCCGAGCAGGTTGGAGCGTTCGCTGGGCACGGGGTCCATGGGACGGCCGCAGGCGCCCTCAGGCGCGCGGGTGCAGCTCGGTGGTGCTGAAGAAGTAGGCGATCTCGCGCGCGGCAGTGTCCGCAGCATCCGAGCCGTGCACGACGTTCTGCTCGATGCTCTTGGCGAGATCTGCGCGGATGGTGCCGGGGGCGGCCTTCTTCGGGTCGGTCGCGCCCATGATCTCGCGGTTCCTGGCGATCGCGTTCTCACCCTGTAGCACCTGCACGACCACCGGCCCGGAGGTCATGTAGCGCACGAGCTCCTTGAAGAAGGGGCGCTCGCGGTGTACCGCGTAGAAGCCCTCGGCCTCGGCCTGGGATAGGTGACGCATGCGCGCGGCGATGATGGACAGGCCGGCCTTCTCGAAGCGGCGATAGACTTCGCCGATGAGATTGCCGCTCACGCCGTCGGGCTTAACGATGGACAGGGTGCGCTCGAGCGCCATTCGCGGGACCTTTCAAGAACTGAAACTGCTGGGTGGGCTTATCGCTTGGGCCGGCGCTCTTGCGTTCCGGCCGGAGCCAGCCGCGAAGTTTACCTTGGCGCAGGCCCCTGCGGCAACGCCGGCGTCGCCGGAAGTGCCCGTTTGGTAAGGATTTTTTCTCACCGACAGGCCGCCGGTGAGGCCGCAGACCTCAGACCGAGAAGCTCTCTCCGCAGCCGCACTCGCCTTTCACGTTCGGGTTGCGGAAGCGAAAGGCCTCGTTCAGGCCCTCCTTCACGAAGTCCACCACCGTGCCGTCGATGAGCTTCAGGCTTCCCGGATCGACGAAGATGCGCACGCCGTGGTCCTCGAAAACGGCCTCGCCCGGATCAGGCGCGTCGGCGTAGTTGATGACGTAGGCGAAGCCGGAGCAGCCGGTCTGGCGCACCCCGAGCCGCAATCCGATGCCGCTGCCACGAGCGGCCAGGAAGGTCTTAACCCGGTGGGCGGCGGATTCCGTCAGGGATATGGCCATCGGTCCTCGCATTGTAGCGCCTTAAGTGCAGTGCGTGATGCATGCATTCAATGCATCTTCGACCACCAGCAGCCGTCCCAGTTTCTCGACCGGGACCGAACGCGCCTGGGCCCACTCGGCCGGCGACCCGGCGCGCAGATCCTTGACGCTGCGGCCCTGCAGTCGCCCGCACAGCCAGGCGGCGATATCCACAGTATGGGGGCAGGCAAAGGCCTGAAAAAGTGCCTCGGTCACACACTCACCGCGGATCAGGAGGTGGAAACGCACCCAGGTGCCCTGCGCCGCGCTGCCGGCCTCCCCGCTGATGTGCCGTGCCCCCGACGCCGACCACTGCGCGCCGGCCGGAGAGTCGGCCGCCGCGGGCGAGAGGCTGCGCAGCCGGCGCACCTCACGCACCACAGCCGCGATCGCCTGGTCGACCTCCGCGGCGGTGGTGGGGCGCCCCAGACTGAAGCGCAGCGAGCTCTCGGCGAGGCGCGTATCGCGCCCCAGAGCCCGCAGCACGTAGGACGGATCGCGCGCCTCGGAATTGCAGGCAGCCCCGGTAGAGACGGCAAGCTCGGCCAACGCGCTCACCAGGCTCTCGCCCTCCACCCCGCCGAAGGAGATGTTGCAGATACCCGGTGCGCGCGGCGCCCCCGCCCCGTTCAGGTACACCTCACCCAGCGGCTCGAGGCCCTGCCACAGCCGCTCACCGAGGGCGCTCAGGCGCGTTGTCTCCTGTGACAGCTGCTGGCGCAGGAGCTCGCACGCCGCGCCAAAGCCGGCGATCTGATGCACGGGCAGCGTGCCGGGACGCAGGCCGCGCTCCTGGCCGCCGCCGAACATGAGCGGCCGCAGCAGTCCGCGCTCACCCTCGCGCACGTAGAGCGCGCCAATGCCCTTAGGACCGTAGAGCTTGTGGGCCGTGAAGGACAGGAGGTCCACCGGCAGCGTGCGCACATCGAGCGCGATGCGGGCGGCGGCCTGCGCACAGTCGGTGTGGAAGGCGATGCCGCGCCCACGACACAGCGCGGCCAGCCCCGGAAGGTCCTGCAGCACGCCGGTTTCATTGTTGACGTACATCACCGAGACCAGCACGGTATCGGGGCGCAGGGCGTGTGCGAGCTGCGCAACGCTGATGCGGCCGTTCTCATCGGGGCTGAGGTAGGTCACGCTTGCGCCGGCGCGCTCGAGGTGGCGGCACGGATCGAGCACCGCCTTGTGCTCGGTGCGCATGGTGACGATATGCCGGCCGCGGTCGGCGTTGGCGAGCGCAGTCCCCTGCAGCGCGAGGTTGTTCGACTCCGTCGCCCCGGAGGTGAAGACGATCTCATCCGGCGTGGCACCGATCAGGGCCGCCACCTGTGCGCGTGCCAGCGCCACCGATCGCGCGGCGGCGTTGCCGAAGGCGTGGCTGGAGCCGGGGTTGCCGAACGTGCCCTGCGCGGTCAGGCACGCGCCCATCACCTGCGCGACCGCAGCATCGACTGGCGTGGTGGCGGCGTAATCCAGATATACCGGCGCGGTGGCGTTCATCGGCGCTCGCCTGCCGGGCGGCGCCGGCTCTGCACTGCGGTCAGAATGCCGCGCAGGATGTTGAGCTCGTTCTGATCCAGTTCCGCGCGCTGCAGGAAGCGGCGGATGCGTGACATGAGGTGCGTGCCGCTTTGGGTGCGATCGCGGAAGTCGATCTCATCCAGCACCTGCGCGAGATGCTCGAACAGTCCCTGCATCTGCTGCGCGGTGGCGAGCGGCGCGGCGCGCGGCGCGCTTACTGGTGCACTGACCCCGCGCGCACGGAACAGCTCGTACGCGACCAGCTGCACCGCCATGGCGAGGTTGAGCGAGGCGTAGGCATCGCTGGCGGGGATGCGGATCAGCAGGTGCGCGGTCTCGAGCTCCTCGTTGGTGAGCCCGGTGCGCTCAGCGCCGAACACCACCGCGGCAGGTGAGCGCTGCGCCTCGGCGAGCACGCGCACGGCCGCATCGCGCACGTCGGCGATGCGGAAGTACTGGTCACGCTCGCGCGAGGTGGTCGCCGCCACGAAGCCGCAGCCGGACAGCGCCTCCTGCAGGCTCTCGACCACGCGGGCGCTGGCGAGCACATCGTCCGCCCCGGAGGCACGCGCGCTCGCTTCAGGATCCGGAAAGTGCCGCGGGCGCACCAGCACCAGCTCGCTCAGCCCCATGTTCTTCATGGCGCGCGCCGCGGCGCCAATGTTGCCCGGATGCGAGGGCGCGACCAGTACGATGCGAATGACGGGGGAGTTCATCTGTTACGCTAGCGCCTAAATCCAAGACCCCACGGCTGCGCTTGCAGCGGCCGCGGGGGTCAGCCAGTCATGCGAGCTTAGTTACCGTGCAGCCGCTTCTCAATATTGCCGTGCGCGCCGCGCGCCGCGCCGGCGAAGTGATCATCCGCAGCTTAAACCGCCTGGAGTCCCTGACCGTCACCTCCAAGGGCCGCAACGACTTCGTCACCGAGGTCGACCAGGCCGCCGAGCAGGAGATCATCGCCACGGTGCGCCGTCACTACCCGCACCATGCCTTTCTGGCCGAGGAAAGCGGGCGCAGCGGCGAGGGCGACACGGTCTGGATCATCGACCCGCTGGACGGCACGACCAACTTCCTGCACGGCTTCCCGGTGTTCTGCGTTTCGATCGCCTGCCAGATCAAGGGGCGCCTCGAGCACGCGGTCATCTACGACCCGATGCGCGGGGAGCTCTTCACCGCCAGCCGCGGCGCTGGCGCGCATCTGGAGAATCACCGCATCCGCGTCAGCAAGGCGCGCACCATCGATGGCGCGCTGATCGCGACCGGCTTTCCCTACCGCGCCAACATGCGCTATCTGGATTCCTACATGGGAATGCTGCGCGCGGTGACCGAGCAGGCCGCCGGCGTGCGCCGCCCGGGCTCCGCAGCGCTCGATCTGGCTTACGTCGCGGCCGGGCGCGTCGATGCGTTCTGGGAGATCGGTCTTTCGCCCTGGGATACCGCGGCCGGCACGCTGCTGATCCAGGAGGCCGGTGGTCGCATCGGCACGCTCACCGGCGGTGACTACAAGCAGGCGGGACATATTGTGGCCGGCACGCCCAAGGTCTACGCGGAGCTTCTGGCTCTCATCGCTCCGCACGTGCCGCCTGAGCTGCGCGAGGCCTAAAAACAGCAGCCGCCGGTGCGCCAACGTCGGCGCGTTCCTCGCTTTCCCCAAGGTGCTTGTGTAGAGTTCCTCGCACAAAAATCGGGGGTTTCATGGCGTCACAACTACTTGCGACCAAATCCATCGATGAACTACACGCTCAGGAGGCCTCCGGCAACGAGCTGCGCCGCGCACTCACCGCCACGCAGCTGACGCTGCTCGGCATCGGCGGTGTCATCGGCACCGGCATCTTCGTACTCACCGGTGTCGCCGCCGCTCAGAACGCCGGGCCTGCCCTGGCTCTGTCATTCATCTTCGCCGGCATCGGCTGCATGTTCGCGGGGCTCTGCTACGCGGAATTCGCCGCGATGATTCCGGTCTCCGGCAGCGCCTATTCCTATTCCTACGCCACGCTTGGTGAAGGCATCGCCTGGTTCATCGGCTGGAACCTGATTCTCGAATACCTGTTCGCGGTGGCGACGGTCTCGGTCGGCTGGTCCGGCTACGCCGTGAGCCTGCTCGATCAGCTGCACATTCACATTCCGGATGCCCTCTCGCACGCACCCTTCGACCAGGACAGGCTCACCGAGCGCATGGTGCGCACCGGGGCGATCGTGAACGTGCCGGCCATGCTCATCGTGGCGGCCATCGCGACCATCTGCTACATCGGCATCAAGCAGTCCGCCTCGTTCAATTCCTGGATCGTCACCATCAAGGTGACTGTGATAATCCTGTTCATCCTGTTCGGTGTGAGCTTCATCAACACCGCCAACTGGCACCCCTTCGTGCCACCCAACGAGGGCCATTTCGGCGAGTTCGGCTGGAGCGGGGTGCTCAAGGCTGCGGGCGTGATCTTCTTCGCCTACATCGGCTTCGATGCAATCTCCACCGCCGCCCAGGAGGCCAAGAACCCGCAACGCGACATGCCGATCGGCATCCTCTTGAGCCTGGTGATCTGCACCATCCTGTACGTCATCGTGGCCACCGTACTCACCGGCATGGTGAGCTACAAGGAACTCAACGTCGCCGCCCCCGTGGCGCTCGCGCTCGACAAGTATCCCGGGCTGCACTGGCTCGGCATCCCGGTCAAGCTCGGCGCGGTCGCCGGCATGACCTCCGTGATGCTGGTGATGACGATTGCACAGGCACGCATCTTCTTTGCGATGGCGCGCGATGGCCTGCTGCCGAAGTTCTTCGGCAAGGTGCACCCGAAGTTCCGCACACCTTCCACGGGCACGGTGGTCACCGGCGTATCGGCAGCGATCATCGGCGGACTGTTTCCGGTCGGAGTCCTCGGACATCTGGTCTCGATCGGTACGCTCGCCGCCTTCGTGACGGTCTGCATCGGCGTGCTGGTGTTGCGCAAGACGCGGCCGGACCTGCATCGCCCGTTCCGCACGCCGCTGCCGTGGTTCACCTGCCTGGCCGGCGCCGGCGTGTGTGGCCTCATGATGGTTTCACTCGGCGCCGCCACCTGGTGGCGGCTGGTCATCTGGACCGTGTTCGGAGTTGCCGTGTACGTACTCTACGGCCGCAAGCACAGCCGCCTGCACCGCGCGGGCAGCTAGCCTTTCCGGCGCCCGTCCTGGCGGCGGCGTACGCGGGTGTTGATCAGCTCCACGCCCACCGAGAACGCCATGGCGAAGTACAGGTAGCCCTTCGGGATCTCGAAGTGCACGCCCTCGGCTACGAGCGCAAAACCGATAAGCAGCAGAAATGCCAGCGCCAGCACCTTGATCGTGGGATGGCGCGAGATGAACACGCCCAGCGAGCGCGACACCAGCATCATGACGAGGATCGCCACTACGATCGCCGCCACCATCACGCGGATGTCCTTGGCAAGCCCAACGGCGGTGAACACCGAGTCGAGCGAGAACACGATGTCGATCAGCCCGATCTGCACGATGACAGCGGTGAGACCACCGCTGAGCCGCCGGCGTTGCGGATCGGGCGCCCCGCCCTCGAGTGTCTGGTGCATTTCGAGCACGCTCTTCACCAGCAGGAACAGGCCACCGCCAAGCAGCACCAGGTCTCGCCCCGAGACGCTCTGGCCGAAGACATAAAAGAGCGGCTGCACCAGGTGCGTGACCCACACCAGGGAGAACAGCAGAAGGATGCGGGTCAGCATCGCGAGCGTCAGTCCGGCGATGCGCGCCTTGTTCTGCAGCTGCGCGGGCAGGCGCTCGACCAGGATCGAGATGAAGATCAGATTGTCGATGCCGAGAACGATCTCGAGCAAGGACAGCGTGAGAAACGCTAGCCAGGCATGCGGGTCACCGAGCAGCTGGGTCTCTCCACGTCAGGGCAGGTGATCGAGCGCCGCTTTCTTCACGGTCGGGAAAATGTGCTCCGCGGTCAGTCCGCAGTCGAGCGCGATCGCGCTGGAGATGTAGATCGAGGAGTAGGTGCCGGCGATGATGCCGATCAGCAGCGCCTCCGAGAACCCCTTGAGCACCGGGCCGCCGAGCCACAAGAGCGCGACCACCACGATGGAGGTAACCACCTTGGTCATGATGGTGCGCGACAGGGTCTGGTTGATCGACTCATCGAGCACCGTCGCGGGCGCCGAGCGGCGGTTGGTCTCGAAGCGCTCGCGGATACGATCGAACACCACCACCGTGTCATTGAGTGAGTAGCCGATGACGGCCAGGATCGCCGCGACCACCGCCAGGTCGAACGGAGTCTGCGTGATCGAGAAGAAGCCGATGACGAGGATCGGGTCATGCAGTACGGCGAGGATGGCGCCCAGGGATAGCCGCCAGGTGTGAAAGCTATAGGCGATATAGAGAAAGATAAAAAACAGGGTGAAACCCAGCGCGTAGATGGCGCTAATCCTCAGTTCGTTCCCTACCTGCGGGCCAACGACATCCAGTTGCATCACCTGCGCTCCGGCATCGACCTGCTTCAAGGCGCTCTCGAGTCGTGTCCGCACCTCGCCGGCCGCCTGCTTCGCATCCGGTGGCAGCCGCACCACGATGTCGCGTGAGGAACCGAAGTTCTGTACTTCCGGCTCGTGAAAGCCCGCGGCGGTGAGCTGCGAGCGCACGGTATCCACGTCGATAGCACGGGTGAAGTTCACTTCCGCGTTCACGCCACCGGTAAAGTCAATGGCGAGGTTCAAGCCACGCGTAAAGAACGACGCGATCGACACCACGATCAGGATTGCAGACAGCGAGTACCACACCTTGCGGGTGGCCATGAACGGGAAGGCGGTCTTGTGACTGAAGAATTCCACTGATGATCCTTAAGGAGCCGCGCTAACCGATTGCCAGCCTGCCGATCTTGCGGCGGCCGCCGTAGATCAGCGAGAGCAGGGCACGGCTGCCCATGAGTGCGGTGAACATAGAGGTCCCAATGCCAAAGACCAGGACGATGGCGAAGCCCTTGATCGGACCGGTGCCGAGCACCCACAGCACCACGCCTGCGATCAGCGTCGTCACGTTGGAATCCCAGATCGCCGAGAAAGCCTTGTCGAAGCCGGCGCGGATGGCCGCCTGCGGCGAGACGCCCTTGCGCAACTCCTCGCGGATACGCTCGTATATCAGCACGTTGGCATCCACCGCCATGCCGACCGTGAGAATGATGCCGGCGATCCCGGGCAGCGACAGCGAGGCCCGCATCCACGATAGCAACGCCGTCAGCAGCACTACGTTCGCCAAGAGCACCAGGTCGGCGACCAGGCCAAAGGCCTGGTAGTAAAGCGCCATGAACACGAAGACGGCGGCCATGCCGACGATGAGTGCGGTGACGCCCTTCTGGATGTTCTCGCGCCCGAGGCTCGGGCCCACGGCGCGCTCCTCGACCACGTAGATGGCAGTGGCAAGGGAGCCCGAGCGCAGCAGCAGCGCCAGGTCGCGCGCCTCACCGGCCCCGAGACCTGTGATCTGGAATTGGTTGCTGAACACGCCGCGGATCGTGGCATCGTTGATGACCTCCTCGTCAGTCACCTCGCGCGCCACCTTCTTGCCGTCGACGTCGGTGAGCTCGCGGCGCTTCTCGATGAGCACCACCGCCATGCGCTTGTTGAGATTCGCCTGTGTGGTCTTCAGCATGTTCTCGCCGGCGCGCGCGTCGAGCTTGATGTTCACCGCCGGCCCTTCTTGCGAGGAACCGCTGGTGGCATTGGTGAGCTGGTCCCCGGTAGCGATGACCTCGCGCTTGAGCAGGATCGGGCGACCAAAGCGTGTATGCGTGTAGAGCTTCGAGCCCAGCGGTGCGCGGCCGGTCTGCACCGCCTCGGCGACGTTGTTCTGCATGTCCTCGAGCCGGAACTCCAGCGTTGCCACGCGCCCGAGGGTGTTCTTGACGTCGGCGGAGTTCTGCACGCCCGGCAGCTGCACGTTGATGCGGTCGACGCCCTGGCGCTGCACGATCGGCTCGGACACGCCGAGCTCGTTCACGCGGTTGCGCAGGGTGACGATGTTCTGCTGGATGGCGTAGTCCTGGCGCTCGCGGATCTGCGCGCTCGTCATCACGCCGATGATCGCCGAGCCACTCGGCAGGCTCTCGATGCTCACCGACAGGCCCGACAGCGCCTGCTTGAGCGCATCGCGCGCCACCGTGACATCGGCCTCCGGTGGCAGCACGATGCGCACCGTATTGGCCGGCCCCGGGAGGTGGTCACATCCTTGACCGGGATGTTGGCCGCCGCGAGCGCGCGCCGCGCATCGGTGGCGTAGCCCTCGAGAGCTTGGTTGACCGCTGCGTTCACGTCCACCTGATAGAGCAGGTACAGGCCGCCGCGCAGGTCGAGGCCGAGCGCCATCGGCCGCAGGCCGAGGGCGCGCAGGAACGCCGGGGTGCGCGGCGCGAAGGTCAGCGCCGTGATCAGGTCCTGGGCGAACTTCTCGTTCACCGCGTCGCGCGCGGCCAGCTGGTCTGGCGACGTTCGCAAAGCGCAGCATGAAGCGCCCGCTGTCCATGTAGCTCTCGCCGAAGGGGATCTTGCGGTCCTTCAGAAACACCTCGACTTCCTTGGCGCCATCGGCCGTCATCGAGTTGTGATCCTTGCGCGCGACCTGCAGCGCCGGATCCTCACCGAAGACGTTCGGCAGCGCGAGCAGCAGCCCCAGAGCAACACCACCGCGATCAGGACGTATTTCCAGCGAGCGTACTCGAGCATCTTCAGGCGCTCTTCAGCGTGCCCTTGGGCATGAGCTGCGTGATCTGGTTCTTCTGCACCTTGATGCGCACGCCCTCGGCGATCTCCAGCGTCACGAAGGTATCCCCACATCGGTGACCTTGCCGAGCACACCGCCGCCGGTCACCACTTCATCGCCGGTGGCAAGCTTGGAGATGAGGTTCTGGTGTTCCTTGGCGCGCTTCTGCTGCGGACGAAACAGCAGGAAGTAGAAGACCACGAAGAAGCCGCCCACCATCAGCAGCGGCATGAACTGGTGGGGGCACCGGGGGCGGCCTGTGCCCAAGCGTCGGAAATGAGGTTCATTGGAGCGGTCCGGGAGGCGAAAAGGGCGGCATTATGCCACAGCGTCCGTCTCGCGCCGGGTCGCAAGGAAAGCGCCGGCCCAGGCGTTGAGGGTGCCGCCCCGGATAGCTGCGCGCAGCGCGCGCATCAGGGCCAGGTAAAAGTGCAGGTTGTGGACCGTGTTCAGGCGCGCGCCGAGGATCTCGTTGCAGCGGTCCAGGTGGCGCAGGTAGGCGCGGCTGTAGTTGCGGCAGGTATAGCAGTCGCATCAGGATCGATCGGCCCGAGGTCCTCCTGATGCACGCTATTGCGGATGTTGATGACCCCGCTGGCCGTGAACAGGTGGCCGTTGCGGGCATGGCGCGTCGGCATGACGCAGTCGAACATGTCGATGCCGCGCAGCACCGCCGCCACGATGTCCTGCGGCCTGCCCACGCCCATCAGGTAGCGCGGCCGGTCAGGCGGCATGTGCGGCGCCAGGGACTCGAGGATGCCGAGACGCTCCTCCTCGGATTCGCCCACCGCGAGCCCGCCCACCGCCAGTCCCGGCCACTCAAGGCGCAGCAGGCTCTCAAGCGATGCCAGACGCAGCGCGCCGTGCATGCCGCCCTGCACGATGCCGAAGAGGCCGCCCGGGGGCTCACCGGGCGCGCCGTAGTAGTGGCGTGGCTGCGCTCGGCCCAGCGCATCGAACGCTCCATGGAGAGGCGCGCGGCGGCCTCGCGTGGCCGGATGCGCGGTGCAGTCGTCGAGCGCCATGGCGATGTCGGAACGCAGCGCGAGCTGCATATCCATGGAGTCCTCCGGCGTCAGCCGCACCTCGCTGCCATCGACCGGCGAGCGAAAGCGCACGCCCTCTTCGGTGATGCGCCGCAGGCTCTTCAGGCTGAACACCTGGAAGCCGCCGGAATCGGTCAGGATCGGCCGCTGCCAGTGCATGAAGCCGTGCAGTCCGCCATGCGCACCGATCACCTGGGCGCCGGGGCGCAGCAGCAGGTGGAAGGTGTTGCCGAGGATGATCTCGGCCCCGAGTTGCCTCGAGCTCCTCGGGGGTCATCGCCTTCACCGTGCCGTAGGTGCCCACGGGCATGAAGGCCGGCGTCTCGATCACCCCGTGCGCTGGTCGCGAGGCGCCCGGCGCGCGCCGCGCCATCGCGCGCCTCGACCGTGAAGCTCGGAATCATGTCCGCGCCCGCGTGAGCAGCATGGCATCGCCGTAGCTGAAGAACCGATAGCGCGCCGCGACCGCGTGCGCGTAGGCCGCGAGCACCGCTTCCTGACCCGCAAAGGCGCACACCAGCATCAGGAGCGTCGACTCGGGCAGATGGAAGTTGGTCACAAGCACGTCACTCACCTGAAAAGCAAACCCCGGGGTGATGAAGAGCCGCGTCTCCCCGCTCCAGGGGCGAAGGGTACCGCCCCCGGCGAGCGCGGCGGCTTCCAGCGCACGCACCACCGTGGTGCCCACCGCGACCACGCGCCCGCCGCGGCGCGGGCGCGGGTGATCGCCTGACAGGTCGCCGCCGGCACGGCCACGCGCTCTGCGTGCATGCTGTGGCTGGCAACATCATCAACCCGCACCGGCTGAAAGGTGCCCGCCCCCACGTGCAGCGTCACGAAGGCGCGCCCGATCCCGCGGCGGCGAGCGCCTGCGCGAGCGCGGCATCGAAATGCAGGCTCGCGGTGGGCGCTGCGACCGCGCCGGGCTCGCGCGCGAAGATGCTCTGGTAACGCTCGCGGTCCTCGCTGAGCGCGGTGCGGTGAATATACGGCGGCAGCGGTACCGCCCCGAAGCGCTCGAAGAACTCCAGCGCCGGCGCCGGCAGCCGGATGCGCCAGTGGTCCGACTCGCGCTCGAGCACCTGCACCACGCCCCCGCTCGTGTGCACCGCAAGACCCGCACGGATCGGCTTGCTCGCCGACAGCTGCGCCAGCGCCTGCGGGTCTTCGAGCGGCCGCTCGAGCAGAATCTCGACGCGACCGCCCGAGGGTTTGTGGCCGATCAGGCGCGCGGGCACGACGCGGGTGTCGTTCAGCACCAACAGGTCGTGCGGGCGCAGCAGCTGCGGCAGCTCGCGCACGCTGCGGTCGCGGCACTCACCGCTCACCCCATCGAGCACCAGCAGGCGGCTCGCCGAGCGCTCGGCGAGCGGACTCTGCGCGATCAGTTCAGGCGGCAGTGAATAGGCGAAGTCCTGGCGGCGCACGCGCGCATGTTACACGCCACGGGCGCACCGGCCGCGCCGCTTCAGCCCGGCTGCGGGGCGTGATGCGCAAGGTGCGCGGTGACATGCGCGTCGGCCTGCGGCAACACCATTTCGCGCTGATGCGAGTCGCGTTGCCGGCTCAAGTCCGGCAGCGTCGCCTGCAGATCCTGCGTTTTATGCTGGCGCATGATGCGCAGCGTGACCTTTTCGCCGGCCTGGTAGGAGCCGAGGATGCGCGTCGCGTGCGAACCGCTCGTCGGCTCGCGCCCGTCGATCGCAAGGATGACGTCGCCGTCCTTAAGACTGAGCGCCCCGTCGGCGGGTGCGCGCACCACCAGCACCCCCTTGTCGGTGCCGAAGTAGCTCCCCAGTTCCGGCGTCAGCGTCGCCAGCTCCATGTCGCGCAGCGCGCGATGGCCAAACCCATCCCCGGTCTGAAAACTGAAATCGCGCACCCGCGGCAGCCCCGCCAACAGGTCCCCACCGCGCGGAGTGACGGTGAGGGTCGAGCGGCTTGCCGTCACGCTGCACGTGCAGGGTGACCGGGGTGTCGGGTTTGACCTCGCGCAGCAGTGCACTCAGCTGCCGCGAAGGCGCCTCACCCTTGAGCTCTGCGCCGTTCACCGAAACGATCACGTCCCCGGGGTGTAGGCCCGCCTCGGCCGCCGGCCCCCCGGGACTTACCTCGCGCACCCGTGCGCCGAGGTTCCCGGGTGCGGCTTCCACCTGCACGCCGATGACGGGGCGTCCACCGACAAAAGGCATGACCTCACTGAGCACCGTGCCGCTCAGCTGCGTCGACAGGCGCGCCACCTCGTCCGCCGCCTGCTCGAGCTGCTTTTGCGCAGCCTGCAGCTGGGCATCGATCTGGGCCTGGTCCGGCAGCCGCACGGCCGGCACCGGGGGCATCGCCGGTACCGGCGGCGCGGGCGCTGCAGGTGGCGAGTCGGCGGCGGCACCGAAGGCCGACAGCACCAGTAGAGCGGCACCGCCGAGGGCGAATCGCTGGGGCTTTCTACGGGTAACTCCTGGGAATTCACAGCGCGCCGTCGGCGAGCGTCTCGGCATAACGCACCTGCGACCAGGGTGCCCACCAGACGGGCGCGTTCCTGCTGCAGGGCGGCCAGGCGCGCCGGCTGATCGCGGTTGGTACGTGCGGCACTCAACAGATCATCGACCTGCGCGATGCGGTCCTCGAGTCCCATGACCGCTGCACGCGTGCCGACGTGCACCACCGCCGGCTCACTCGGCAGGCTCGCCAGCCAACGCTCCGCCACTGCGGCATGCGGCGGGAGCGACTCATCCTCCGGGCCCGGAGCGGCGCGTACCTGCACCGCTGCCGCACCGGCCGTCCCGTGGCCGCCCGTGGTGTGGGGAACTCCCAGACGCACCAGCAGTGCCAGCAGCGCCACTCCCAGGAGCGCCACCGCCGCCAGGCGCTCACCGCCGGCGAGTCCGCGCCCGGGACGCCCGCGCGCCTGCGCGCGTCGCTCGAACTCCCGGTAACCGTAGGGCGCTGCGCCCTCTTGCGGCAGGGCCCGCAGCAGCTGCGCCAGGCGCTCGGCGTGCGAATTCAGATCAGAGTGCATGACGGCGGCTCTACCTCGGGCTCAAGAAAAGTGCGCAGCCGCAGGTGCGCACGTGCCAGCTGCGACTTGGAGAAACTCACGGAGCGCCCGAAGGCGCTGGCAATTTCCTGGTGCGTGTAACCCTCGACCTCGTACATCCAGACGATCGCGCGCGCGGTGGGCGCAAGGCTTGCGAGCGCGCGCTCCAGATCGATGAGTTCGCCGCGATAGCCGGGCGTGACGAGCGCGGCGACCTCCGCGGCCACTCCGCCGTCGATCGGTTCCAGGCACAGCCGCGCGCGCTTCCATGGCGAGCGCAGGTACATGAGGCAGCGCGAGATGGCGATGCGGCGCAGCCAGGCCCCGAGGGGCGCCTCGTGGCGATACTGTGGCAGGCGCTCGTAGAACATCATCATCGTGTCCTGGAACAGATCCTCCGACAGCGCCCGCTGCCCGACCACGCGGCGGATGAGATTGAGTGTTGCGGGTGCCAGCGCCGCATACAGCGCCTGGCGCGCTGCCCCCTCCCCGGCGCAGGCGCGCATCACGAGCTCGGGGGCCACGGCGATTTCGGCTAATCGGCTCACGGACACTTAGATGCTTCGGGGGCGCAAAAGGTCGCAGTGCGGCAGCGCCTTTTTCCGTAGGCGCCGCCCTCCGGGGAGCCCTATACTCGCACCCGCCCCGCTCGTGCGGGCACGAGCCCTCGATGCCCGAGTGGCGGAATTGGTAGACGCAGCGGACTCAGACGAACAACTTGAGCCCCTGTGGAGAAATCCGCAGGGTGAAGCCCGTCAAACTCGGTGAAGGCCCTGAAAGCGTAACTGCTCGAGCTGACGCCGAGCCAAGCCCCGGCCGCAGACCGGGGAAGGTGTAGAGAGCAGACGGCGGGCACCTAAAGCCTCGCAAGGCCATGGTGAAGGCGTGCTCCAGACCACGAACCCGCGGACTCCAAGCGCCGCCGGGGCGGCGAAAGCCGAAGTGGCAGGAAAATCCGCCGCCCTTAAAAGCGTGTCGGTTCGACTCCGACCTCGGGCACCATTTCAAGTAAGCGCTGAGGCCTGCCGCAGGGGAAACGGCGCCGTGTACAAGCCCGACGGCCCTCCGTATCCTCGCCGCCTACCATGAAATTCTGCAGCAATTGCGGTGCGCACGTGCAGCTGCGCGTGCCCGAAGGGGATCATCTGCCCCGTTACGTCTGCGAGACGTGCGGCACCATCCACTATCAGAACCCACGCCTGGTGGTGGGGTGCGTTCCCGAGCACGCCGGCAGCATCCTCCTGTGCCGGCGGGCGATCGAACCGCGCCGCGGCTTCTGGACGGTGCCGGCAGGATTCATGGAAAATCGCGAAACGCTGCAGCAGGCAGCCGCACGTGAGTCGCACGAAGAGGCGCTCGCGGACGTGGTGATCGGCTCGCTCCTGAGCGTCGTGCACGTGTTGCACGCCGACCAGGTGCACGTGTTCTTCCGTGCCGCCCTGCCGGTGGCGCGCTTCGCCCCGGGCCCGGAGAGTCTGGAGGTTGCCCTGGTGGCGACCGCGGACATCCCCTGGGACGAGCTCGCCTTTCAGAGCACGGAGTTCACCCTGCGGCGCTACCTCGAGGACAAGGCCGCCGGGCGCGAGGAGCACTATTTCGCGACTCTCGAGCGGCACGCCACGCCGCCCAAGCGGGACTGATTCACCTGCGGGACGGCG
Organism: uncultured Pseudomonadota bacterium; assembly: GCA_963743625.1. Classification (GTDB taxonomy): domain Bacteria; phylum Pseudomonadota; class Gammaproteobacteria; order Steroidobacterales; family Steroidobacteraceae; genus 13-2-20CM-66-19. The sequence continues at coordinate 57,745 of CAVUQM010000014.1, forward strand.
GCGTGGCAAAATGCCGCCCCCCGGAGCCCGGGTCACCTCCTGCGTGAGGCGGAGTCCGGCGGGGGATTGCCGTGAGGAAATCGAATGACTTTTGTCGTTACCGAAAACTGCATCAAGTGCAAGTACATGGACTGCGTCGAGGTGTGCCCGGTGGACTGCTTCCACGAGGGGCCGAACTTCCTCACCATCGACCCTGAGGAGTGCATCGACTGCACGCTGTGCGAACCGGAGTGCCCGGTGGAGGCTATTTTCTCCGAGGAGGAATTGCCCGCCGGCCAGGAGCAGTTCAAGCAGCTCAACGCGGAGCTCGCCAAGCAGTGGCCGGTCATCACCGAAAAGAAGGACGCGCCGGCGGATGCCAAGGAGTGGGAAGGCAAGCCCGATAAGCTGAAGCTGCTGGAGCGCTGAGCGCGCCACACCCGGCGCACCGCGCAGGTTTGCCCGCTGCCTATCCTTCCGGCCGCCGCGCCTAACGCTGCGCCGTCGTTACCTTGGCCGTGTCCTGCAGGTTCTTTACCAGCACGTCCGGGGGCTCGTAGCCGGGCAGCATGTCACCGTTGGGAAGCACGATGGCAGGCGTGCCCTGCAGGGCGAAGTCCTTGCCCAGCTGGTAGGTATGCGCCACCGGGTTGTCAGCGCACGGCTTGGTCTTCAGCTCCTCGCCGAGCTTGGCGCGCGTGAGGGCCTCATTGCGGTCCGGCGAACACCACACCTGCACCGCCTTGGTCCAGGACGCAGTGTCCGGTCCGGTGCGCGGATACAAGAGGTAGCGCACGCGGATCCCCAGGCGGTTGTACTCGGCGATCTGGCTGTGGAGCTTGCGGCAGAAGGCGCAGTCGACGTCAGTGAACACCGAGACGGTGTATTTCGCATCTTTCGGGCCGAAGATCAGCATCTGCGACTCGGGCACCTCGGCCATGAGCTTGGTGCGCAGCTCGCGGCGGCGGATGTCGGTGAGATTGCTGTCAGCGGCGATCTCGTACAGGTCCCCGTTGATGGCGTACTTGCCGTCCGCGGTGACGTAGGCGATGTCGGTGCCGCGCGTGTATTCGTAAATCCCTGGGATGGGTGAGACGCGCAGGTCGTCCGCCTTGGCTCCGGGCAGGTGGGTGGCGACCTCAACGCGCGGATCGGCCGCCGCATCCGGCTGCTGCGCCAGCGCCAGCGTCTGGGCAGCTGCGCCCCCGAGCATCAACAACCCGAGCAACCACTTGCGTGTCATGGAGTGTCCCGTCGCGTGAGGTGCGAACCTGAGTTGGAGCCGCCCGGACCGGTGAAGGTTCACCCGCAGCGCCCGTGCCGGGGCCGAAGCGCAAGTCTAGCAGAGGGGGCCGGCAGTGAGGCCGGTCGCGCGCAGCGGGCGTTTTCAGCCGCGCGGGTGGTGCGTCGCGTGCAGTTCCTTGAGACGCTCGCGCGCCACATGGGTGTAGATCTGGGTCGTGGACAGGTCGCTGTGGCCGAGCAGCATCTGCACCACGCGCAGGTCTGCGCCGTGGTTCAAGAGGTGGGTCGCAAAGGCATGCCGCAGGGTGTGCGGGGAGAGCTCCTTGGCGATGCTGGCCTTGCGCGCATAGCGCTTGATGATGTGCCAGAAGGCCTGACGCGTCATGCGGTCGCCGCGACGGGTCGGGAACAGGTAATCGGTCTGGCGCTCGAGCAGGATCTCCCCGCGCGGGCCGCGCGCGAACTCCTTGAGGGCGCGCATGGCCTCCTCGCCGAGCGGAATCAGCCGTTCCCGGTCGCCCTTGCCGAGGATGCGGATGACGCCCTGGTTCAAGTTGATCTGGCTCTGGCGCAGGTTGACCAGCTCCGAGACGCGCAGGCCGGTCGCGTACAGCACTTCCAGCATGGTGCGGTCGCGGTTACCCAGCGGATCGGTGATCAGCGGGGCCGCCAGCAGTGATTCGACCTCTTCCTCCGTCAGCGAACGCGGCAGCGAGCGCCCGATCTTCGGCATGGCGATCTGGGCGGTGGGATCCTCGCGGATCGCCCCCTCGCGCATGAAGTAGCGGAAGAAGCGGCGGAAGCTCGACAGTTGGCGCGCGGTGGAGCGCGGACGCGCGCCGGCGCGTACGCGCCAGGCGATGAAATCCTGCAGGTCCGCGCGCGAGGTGCGCATGATCGGCACGCTGCGCTCGGCCAGCCAGCGCGCGAGCGCTGTAAGATCGGCACGGTAGGCCGCCAGTGTATTGGGCGACAGGCCCCGTTCCATCCAGACGGCGTCGAGGAAGCGGGAAACCGCAGGATCAGCCGAGTCGGCGGTGGGGGTCATGGCGATCGCGGTATTGGACAAGCCTGGTCTCGCTGGGATGCCCTGGGTCACCGCCCGCGCCTTGAGGTGCGCGGAGTGTGCGTGCCTGGACTACCCGGTAATGTGGTGACCGCAGTATGGTGAGCTGCGCCCCTCCATCGACGTGACGACCTTCACATCAGCGCGCCCGCGTTAACATAAAGAGAACCAGTTCACATCCACGCTATCGTTTACGCCATGAGCTGCGAGAGTTTGTGAATCTGCCTGCCATGTCGCGGGCCCTGATCCTGGCACCCCTGCGGGTGCTTTACGCCGCCTGGGTGGTCACGGCGTTCCTCGCCGTGGGCCTGATCACCCTCACGCTGCTGCTCGTGCTGCCGCGCGTGGCGCAGCGGCGCGCCGCCGCGCGCGCCGCGGCGCGCGCATTCCTCGGGGTTGCCGGCATGCCGGTGCGTATACGCTATCCCGAGCGCCTGCCGCCCGGACAGTGTGTGGTCGTGTGCAACCACGCCAGCTACATCGACGGGGTGGTGCTGACGGCAGCTCTGCCGCCGCAGTTCGACTTCGTCATCAAGCGCGAGATGGCCGACTTCCCCCTCGCCGGGGCGCTGCTGAAGCGTCTGGGCTCGCAGTTCGTCGAGCGCTTCGACCGCGCGCGCAGCGCCGCCGATGCACGGCGCGTGCTGCGCAGCGCCACCGGGGGCGCCTCGGTGGTGTTCTTCCCCGAGGGCACGTTTCCGGACAAGCCCGGACTTCTGAAGTTTCACCTCGGCGCTTTCGTCACCGCTGCGCGTGCCGGCTGTCCGCTGGTGCCGGCGGTGGTGCGCGGCACACGTCACGCCCTGCCGCCGCGCGGCTGGCCCGGCCCCGGAGCGATCGAGTTCGAGATCCTGCCGGCGCTGGCGCCGGCGGCCTCAGGGGACCCGCAGGCCGCGCCACAGCTGCGCGAGCGCGCCCGCAACGCCATCCTCGCGGCTCTCGGGGAGGCCGATCTCACATGTTGCGACGATACTGACCGCCCACCTGATACAGCGCATGCGAGATCTGCCCCAGTGAGCAGACCTTGACGCTCTCCATCAGCTCGGCGAACACGTTACCGCCGCCGGCCGCCACCTGCTGCAGGCGCGCGAGCGCCGCCGGGGCGCCTGCGGCGTTACGCGCCTGGAAGGCGCGCACCGCACCGACCTGCGCCTGCTTCTCCTCTTCGGTCGAGCGGATGAGCTCGGTCCCCTTGTGCTCCTCGGCCGCATCGGCATCGGACAGGTAGGTGTTGACGCCCACGATCGGCAGCGAGCCGTCGTGCTTCTTGGTCTCGTAGTAGAGCGACTCCTCCTGGATCTTGCCGCGCTGGTACATGGTCTCCATGGCCCCCAGCACGCCGCCGCGCTCGGAGATGGCCTCAAACTCCTTGTACACGGCCTCCTCCACCAGATCCGTGAGGTACTCGATCGCGTACGAGCCCTGCCAGGGGTTCTGGATTTTGTTGAGCCCGAGCTCGCGGTTGATGATCAGCTGGATCGCCACCGCGCGTCGCACGCTCTCCTCGGTGGGCGTGGTGAGCGCCTCGTCGTAGGCATTGGTGTGCAGGCTGTTGCAGTTGTCGAACAGCGCATACAGCGCCTGCAGCGTGGTGCGGATGTCGTTGAAGGAGATCTCGCGCGCATGCAGGCTGCGGCCGGAGGTCTGCACGTGGTACTTGAGCATCTGGCTGCGCGGGCCGGCCCGGTAGCGATCGCGCATGGCGCGCGCCCAGATGCGCCGCGCCACGCGCCCGATGACCACGTACTCGGCATCCATGCCGTTGGAGAAGAAGAACGACAGGTTGGGCGCGAAGTCATCGATACGCATGCCGCGTGACAGGTAGTACTCGGCGATCGTGAAGCCGTTGGCGAGCGTAAAGGCGAGCTGCGAGACCGGGTTGGCGCCGGCCTCGGCGATGTGATAGCCGGAGATCGACACCGAGTAGAAGTTGCGCACGCGCTCGTCGATGAAATACTGCTGCACATCGCCCATCATGCGCAGCGCGAACTCGGTGGAGAAGATGCAGGTGTTCTGCGCCTGGTCCTCTTTCAGAATATCGGCCTGCACTGTGCCGCGCACCGCCTGCAGCGCCTCGGCGCGGATGCGCTGATAGGTCGGCGCATCCAGCAGCTGATCGCCCGTGACCCCCAGCAGCGCCAGCCCCGAGCCGTCATGGTGCGGCGGCAGCGCCCCCTTGTAGCTCGGGGGCGGCACGCCGCGCGCCGCAGCCTCCGCGTGCAGCGCGGCGATTCTCTTTTCGGCCTCGGCCCAACGGCCCTGCGCCTTCAGATAGCGCTCCACCTGCTGATCGACCGCGGTGTTCATGAACATCGCCAGAATCATCGGCGCCGGCCCGTTGATGGTCATCGACACCGAGGTGGTGGGCAGGCACAGGTCGAAGCCCGAGTAGAGCTTCTTCATGTCATCGAGGGTGGCGATCGAGACCCCGGAGTTGCCGGTGCGGCCGTAAACGTCCGGGCGCGTATCCGGATCCTCGCCGTAGAGCGTCGTGGAGTCGAAGGCCGTCGACAGGCGCGCGGCGCCATGGCCGTCGGCGACGTAATGGAAACGGTGGTTGGTGCGCTCCGGTCCGCCCTCGCCGGCAAACATGCGCGTGGGATCCTCGGCCTCGCGCCGGTACGGGTACACCCCGCCGGTGTAGGGGAAGGCGCCGGGCAGGTTCTCGGTCAGGATGAAGTGCAGCAGCTCGCCCCAGTCCTTCAGGTGCGGCACGGCGAGCTTGGGGATCGGCAGGCGCGTCAGGCTCTCGGTGTAGTTCTCGCCCTTCACCATGCGCTCGCGCACCTTGTAGGCATAGGTGGCATCGGTGGCGCCGCGCGCGCGCTGCGGCCAGGCTTTGAGTTCGGCGAGCGCCTCCACGCCGATCGCATCGAGGGCGTGGTTGTAGCCTGAGCGCAGCTCGCGGCGCGTGGCATCGGCCGCCGCCTCCGTCAGGCTCGGCTGCGCATAGCGCTCAAGCGGCGCGGGCAGCGCCGCATCGTGCAGCGACTTCAGCGCCTCGTAGAGGCCGAACGCACGGCGCGCCGCCTCGACCTGCGCTTCGATCTGCTTGCGCGCCTCGCGCCCGCCCTGGGCGATCTCGGCGAGGTAGCGGGTGCGCGCGCCGGGCACCAGGGGTGCGCGCGCAGTCAGTGTCGTCGGACCCGGGTCGGTCACGCTCCAGGCCTGCGTGCCGAGGCCCTTGGCGCTCAAGGCCTGGCACACGGCCACGAACAGCTGATTGACGCCCGGATCGTTGAAGCGGCTGGCGATGGTCGGGTAGACCGGCAGCTCCGCATCGGGGAGCCGGGCTTTGTCGGGGTGATTGCGGCGCCACTGCTTGCGCACGTCGCGCAGGCTGTCTTCGGCGCCGCGCTTCTCGGCCTTGTTCAGCACGATGAAGTCGGCGAAGTCGAGCATGTCGATCTTCTCGAGCTGGCTCGCGGCCCCGTACTCGCTCGTCATCACGTACAGCGACAGGTCGACCAGATCGACGATCTCGGTGTCGGACTGGCCGATGCCGGCGGTCTCGACGATGACGAGGTCGAAGCCTGCGCCCTTGTAGAGCTCGATCACATCCTTCAGCACCGCCGCGGTCGCCAGGTGCGCGCGGCGGGTGGCGAGGGAGCGCATGAAGACGTTCTCGGCGGCGAGGCTGTTCATGCGGATGCGGTCCCCGAGCAGTGCGCCACCGCTCCTGCGCCGCGTCGGATCCATCGCCACCACCGCGATCTGCGCCTGCGGGAAGTGGCGCACCAGGCGCGCCAGGAGCTCATCGGTCAGGCTCGACTTGCCCGCGCCCCCGGTGCCGGTGACGCCGATGACGGGCACCTTGTGGCGCGCACGGGCCAGCGCGCGGCGGATCTGCTCGGCCTGCGCCTCGCCCCCGGCCGCGCCCTCGAGCACGGAGATGGTGCGGGCGATGAGGCCGTGGTCGCGCGCATTCAGCGGCCGCAACTCGTAGGGCGGCTTCACCACCGCGCCGATACGGCGGAACACGTCGTCGATCATGCCGGCCAGGCCGAGCTTGCGGCCGTCCTCGGGGGTGTAGATCTTCTCCACCCCGTGACGCTCGAGGGCTGCGATCTCATCCGGGGAGATCGTGCCGCCGCCGCCGACCACCACGCGCACGTGCCCGTAGCCAAGCTCGCGCAGCATATCGACCATGTAGGTGAAGTACTCGTTGTGGCCGCCCTGGTAGGAGCTGACGGCGATCGCATCGGCGTCCTCCTCGATGGCGGCGCGCACGATGTCGGCGACGCTGCGATTGTGGCCGAGGTGCACCACTTCGGCACCGCGCGCCTGCAGCAGACGGCGGATCATGTTGATCGCCGCGTCGTGACCATCGAACAGCGAGGCGGCGGACACGAAGCGCAGCGGTGGCCGGGCCACCTCCTCACTGCGCGGCAGTGCCGCGCCACCCTTGAGACCGGCGTTCATAAGTGCGTTCTCTCTCGCGGCAGCCGTCCGTACTTAAGACCGATGGACTACCTGTTTACCCGCGGGTAGGATCCCTACTGACGAGTATGATTGAGCCATCGGCGGGCGGTCAAACGGGTGTGCCGCGCCGCCTTTGCCGCGCCGCGGCGGACCCGCTTACCCCCGGCACGCCCGCTATAATACCCCTGCAAGCCCATGAACAACCGCCGCACCAGCCCACCCACCGCCGCCAAGAGCCCGAGCGCCGCTGCCTCGCCCTGGAAGGCGAGCCACGAGCGCCAGCGCGACCGCGAAGTGAAGCGCGACGCGGTGATCCGCGCCGCCGCGCGTGAGTTCAACAGGAAGGGCTACCACAACACCTCCCTCGATGACATTGCCGCGCGCCTCGAGGTCACCAAGCCCACCGTGTACTACTACGTCACCAGCAAGGAGCAGCTGCTGTTCCAGTGCTTCGTTGCCGGCGTCGAGCGCATCCGGCCGCGTTCCGCGACGTGCGCCAGCTGCAGCTGCCGGCGCGGGAACGGCTGAACGCGGTGCTGCGCGACTACGGGGAGGCGGTGGCCTCCGAGTTCGGCTGGTGCATGGTGCGCGCGGAGGAGCAGGATCTCTCCCCTGCCATGAGCCGCCACATCAAGGCGCTGAAGTCCGAGATCGACCACGGCATCCGGCGCCTGATCCGCGAAGGCGTGCAGGACGGTTCGATCCATCCCTGCGATCCGAAGATGACCGCGTTCGCCCTCGCGGGCGCACTCAACTGGATCGCGCACTGGTACCGCGAGGATCAGTCGCTGAATGGCGCACAGATCGCGCAGGCGTTCGTCGCGGTGTTCGAGGCGGGCCTGCGTCCGCGGGCCAACGGCGGCCAGCTGCCGGCGGCGCGCGCAGCGCCCCGGCGGCGCACCCGGCGTGCGGCCGCGGCGCTCGGCCGCTGACTGTCTGTAGGAATTTCACGAAGAGGTTCAGCCATGTCCACCGAAGTCGTCATTGTCTCCGCCAAGCGCACTCCCATCGGTGCATTCCTGGGCGTGCTCGCCCCCATGAGCGCCGTACAGCTCGGCAGCGCCGCCATCAAGGCGGCGATCCAGAGCGCCGGCATCCAGGCCGCTGACCTGGAGGAGGTGCTCATGGGGTGCGTGCTGTCGGCCGGTATCGGCCAGGCACCGGCACGCCAGGCGGCGGTCGGGGCCGAGGTACCGGTCGCGGTGCCGGCCACCACCGTCAACAAGATGTGCGGCTCGGGACTGAAGACCGTGATGCTGGGCGCGGAGCAGATCCGCGCCGGCTCTGCGCAGATCGTGCTCGCCGGCGGGCTCGAGTCGATGTCGAACGCACCGTACCTGCTGCCCAAGGCGCGCACCGGTTACCGCATGGGGCACGGCGAGGTGCTGGACCACATGTTCTACGACGGGCTGCAGAGCCCGTGGGACGGCAAGGCCATGGGCTGTTTCGCGGACGCGACCGCGGCCAAGTACGGCTTCAGCCGCGCGCAGCAGGACGCCTATGCCGCCGAGTCCGTGCGGCGCGCCATGCGCGCACTCGAGGCCGGGGAGTTCGACGCCGAGGTCGCGCCGGTCACGGTGAAGGGCCGCAAGGGCGAGACCGTGGTGGCGCGCGATGAGACCCCCGGCGCCTGCGATGTCAGCCGCATCACCTCGCTCAAGCCCGCCTTCGGCAAGGACGGCACGGTGACGGCGGCGAGCTCCTCCTCGATTTCCGACGGCGCGGCCGCCCTGGTGCTGATGAGCGCCGCGAGCGCGCGCAGCCGGGGACTGAAGCCCCTGGCGCGCATCCTTGCCTACGCCAGCCATGCGCGCGAGCCGCAGTGGTTCACCACCGCGCCCGTGGGTGCCATCGGCAAGGTGCTGACGCAGCTGAGCTGGGGCGCGCGCGATGTCGACCTGTACGAGGTCAACGAGGCCTTCGCCACCGTCGCGATGGCCGCCATGCACGACCTGGAGATCGACCCGGCGCGCCTGAACGTCAATGGCGGCGCCTGTGCGCTCGGGCATCCGATCGGGGCGACCGGCGCGCGCATTCTGACGACGCTCCTCTATGCCCTGCGACAGCGCGGCGGCAAACGCGGCATCGCCTCGCTGTGCATCGGCGGCGGCGAGGCCGTGGCCGTGGCCGTAGAACTCATCTGATCCGGCACGGCGCCAAAAACGGGGACAACATGAAAATCAAGGACGCACGCGCCGTCATCACCGGCGGCGCCTCGGGTCTCGGGCAGGCCGTCGCGCAGCACATCAGTGCGCAGGGCGGCAAAGTGGTCATCCTCGACGTGCAGGAGGGCCCGGGGCGCGCCGCCGCCGCCGCCCTGGGCGCGCCGAGCCTGTTCGTGCGCTGCGATGTGACCTCTGAGGCCGAGGTCGAATGCGGCGATGCAGAGCGCCACACCAGTACCTGGGGGGCCTGAATCTGCTGGTGAACTGCGCCGGTGTCGTCGGCGCGGGGCGGATGCTCGGCAAGAACGGCCCGATGGCCGGTGAGTTCTTCACCAAGGTGATCCACATCAACCTGATCGGTACCTTCCTGTGCGACAAGGCCGCCGCCGCCCTCATGCAGAACAATCCCCGGGCGTCGACGGGGAGCGCGGCCTTCTGATCCACACCTCCTCGGTGGCGGCCTTCGAAGGCCAGATCGGCCAGGCAGCCTATGCCGCCACCAAGGCCGCGGTGGCCGGGATGACGCTGCCGATCGCGCGCGAACTGGCGCGCTTTGGCATCCGCTGCGTCGCCATCGCGCCCGGGCATCTTCCATACCCCGATGATGGACGGCATGCCCGCGGACGTGCAGGCCTCGCTCGCCGCCCAGGTACCCTTCCCGCCGCGCCTCGGCAGACCCGAGGAGTTCGCGCAGCTGGTCGCGAGCGTGTTCGAGATTGCGATGCTCAACGGCGAGACCATCCGCCTGGATGGGGCGATCCGGATGCAGCCCAAATAAAACAGCGGGTACACTTGCCGCTGCCTGAGGGTTCCAGGGGAAGCGTGTGACTGAGACGATCGAGCGGGACGTCATGCAGTACGACGTCGTCATCGTGGGCGCCGGTCCCGCAGGTCTTGCGTGCGCGATTCGCCTCAAGCAGCTCAAGCCCGCACTCAGCGTGTGCGTGCTGGAGAAGGCCTCAGCGGTCGGCGCCCACTCGCTCTCAGGCGCGGTGCTCGAGCCCGGACCGCTCGAGCAGCTGCTGCCGGAATGGAAGACCGAGTACCCGGGCATGAAGGTGCCCGCCGGTGCGGATGACTTTCGCATCCTCACCGCGACGGGCTCCTACAAGCCGGTGCCCGACTTCGCCGTGCGGCTGCTGCCGCACTCGATGACCTACAGCACGCCCTTCAACAACCACGGCAACTACATCATCTCGCTCGGGCAGCTGACGCCGTGGCTCGCGCAGAAGGCCGAGAGCCTGGGCGTTGAGGTGTTCCCCGGCTTCGCCGCCGCCGCGGCGGTGATCGATGCGGACGGGGCGGTCAAGGGCGTGCGCATCGGCGACATGGGCCTCGACCGCGATGGCAATCCGGGCCCCAACTTCACCCCCGGGGTCGAGATCCACGCCCCGCTCACCGTGCTCGCCGAAGGCTGCCGTGGCTCGGTGTCCAAGACCCTGATCGCCCGCTACGAGCTCGCGCAGGGCCACTGCCCGCAGACCTTTGCGCTCGGTTACAAGGAGCTGTGGCAGCTGCCCCCCGGGCGCGTACAGCCCGGGCGCATCGAGCACGCCTTAGGGTGGCCAGCCGATCCGCACACCTACGCCGGCAGTTTCCTCTACCACCTGGACCATGACCGCGTGTATGTCGGCTACATCGTAGGTCTCGACTACCGGGATCCGCGCTTAGCCCCGTTCGAGGCCTTCCAGCAGTACAAGAACCACCCGAGCGTCAAGGCGCTGCTTCAGGGCGGGGAAATCGTCTCGGCGGGCGCGCGCGCCATCGCCGCCGGTGGCTGGCAGTCGACCCCGACGCTCGAGATGCCCGGAGCGATCCTCATCGGGGATGCCGGCGGAACGCTGAACTTCGCCAAGATCAAGGGCGTGCACCAGGCGATCCGCTCAGGTGCGCTCGCCGGCGAGCACCTCGCCGCCAAGGGCAGCGCGGCGGGCTTCGATCAGCTGTGGCGCGCCTCGGCGGGCGGCCAGGAACTTAAGCGCATCAGAAACTTCAAGCCCGGCTTCAAGCGCGGCCTGTGGTTCGGACTCATCAACTCCGGCTGGGAGATGCTCACCGGCGGGCACTCGCCCTGGACCTTGAAGAACGGGGCCGACTGGTCGCGTCTCTACAAGCTCGATGAGTACACCTCGCCCGAGCGCCACTGGGGCGAGCGCACGTTACCGCCGCGCGACCGTGTCTCGTTCGTGTTCTTCGCCGGCAATGCCCACGAGGAGAGCCAGCCGGTGCACCTGAAGGTCGCCGACACCTCCATCTGCGCCAAGCGCTGCGGTGAGGAGTACGGCAACCCGTGCGAGCGCTTCTGCCCCGCCGGTGTCTACGAGATGGTGGACGACGGCGCCGGTGGCCGGCGGCTGCAGATCAACGCCGCCAACTGCGTGCACTGCAAGGCCTGCGACATCAAGGACCCCTACGAGATCATCACCTGGACCACGCCCGAGGGGGGTTCGGGACCGAATTACCAGTCGTTGTAGGATTTAAGGCGCGCAAACATCTCCCCATGACCGAACTGTGGCGCCCCTCCGCCGGCCGCATCGCCGATGCCAACCTCACGCGCTTCATGCAGTGTCTGAACGCGCGCCGCGGCACGCGCCTGCGCGACTACTCGGACCTGTACGCCTGGTCGCTCGTCGCGCCCGAGGAGTTCTGGAGCGAGCTGGTGCGCTTTGCCGACGTGCGCGGCGACTTCGGCGCCGGTCCGGTGCTCGAGAACCCCACGCAGATGCCTGGCGCGCGCTTCTTCCCGGGAGCGCAGCTGAACTTCGCCGAGAACCTGCTGAAGTTCGATGACGAGCAGCCGGCGCTGGTGTTCAGGAATGAGCGTGGCACGCGCCGCACCCTGAGCTACCGGGAGCTGCGGCTGGAGGTGGGACGCATCGCCGAGGGCCTGCGCGCGGCCGGCGTCAGCCCCAGGGACCGCGTCGCGGGCTTCATGCCCAACCTGCCGGAAACGGCGATCGCGATGCTCGCCACGGCGAGCCTGGGGGCGATCTGGACCTCCTGCTCGCCGGACTTCGGCGTGCACGGCGTACTCGATCGCTTCGGCCAGATCGCCCCCAGGGTGCTCTTCACCGCGGACGGCTACTTCTACGCCGGCAAGAAGCTCGACTCCCTGGAGCCGATGGCGGCGGTGCTCGCCCGGATCACGAGCATCACGCAGGTGGTGGTGATTCCCTACGTCGATGAGGACCCGCAGCTCGCGCGCCTGGGAGCGGCCGCCGCACGCGTGACGCCCTGGCGCGCCTTCGGCACGAGCGGCCGGCCGCTGAGCTTTGCGCCGCAGCCGTTCAATCATCCGCTCTACATCCTCTACTCCTCCGGCACCACGGGCGTGCCCAAGTGCATCGTGCATGGCGCCGGCGGCACGCTGCTGCAGCACCAGAAGGAGCACCTGCTGCACGTGGACCTGAAGCGCAGCGACCGCATCTTCTACTTCACCACCTGTGGCTGGATGATGTGGAACTGGCTCATGAGCGCACTCGCCACCGGGGCAACCCTGGTGCTCTACGACGGCAGCCCGTTTCATCCGGACGCGGCCGCCTTGTGGACGCTGGCGGCCGAGGAGCGCGTCTCGATCTTCGGCACCAGCGCCAAGTACCTCTCGGCGCTGGAGAAGCGCAAGTTCGCGGCCGGCCAGGTCGCGGATCTGTCGGCGCTCCACACGCTGCTCTCGACCGGCTCCCCACTGATGCCCGAGGGCTTCGACTACGTGTACGCCACGGTGAAACCCGACGTGCTGCTCGCCTCCATCTCCGGCGGCACCGACATCGTCTCCTGCTTCGCCCTGGGGTGCCCGCTGCGTCCCGTGCAGCGCGGCGAGATCCAGTGCCGCGGCCTGGCGATGGCCGTGGACATCTTCGACGACAGCGGCCGGCCGCTGCGCGGGGAGCGCGGCGAGCTGGTGTGCACCGCGCCCTTCCCCTCGATGCCCGTGGGCTTCTGGAACGATGCGGACGGCAGCCGCTACCGCGCCGCCTACTTCGAGCGCTTTCCCGGGGTCTGGCACCACGGCGACTACGCCGCGATCACCGCGCATGACGGACTGGTGATCTACGGCCGCTCGGATGCGGTGCTCAACCCCGGCGGGGTGCGCATCGGCACCGCCGAGATCTACTCCGCGGTCGAGGCCCTGCCGCAGATCGCCGAGGCCCTCGCGGTCGGGCAGGACTGGCAGGACGATGTGCGCGTGGTGCTGTTCGTGCGGCTGCAGCCGGGCGTCGAGCTCGATGAGACGCTGCGGCGTGAGATCCGCGAGACCATCCGCGCCCAGACCACCGCGCGGCACGTGCCGGCGCGCATCGTGGCGGTGCCCGATATCCCGCGCACGCTCTCCGGCAAGCTCACTGAACTGGCGGTGCGCAACGTCATCCACGGCCAGCCGGTGAAGAACCTCGACGCGCTCGCCAACCCGGCAGCGCTGGAGCACTTCCGCGATCTGCCCGAGCTCAAGATCTAGGCGCGCGTGAGCTCCGAAGCACCCGACGCAGCCGCGACGGCCGGTTCGGAACTGCTGCAGCGCTACTACCGCGAACTGCGCACGCGCGGCTTCAGTACCGATGCGGCGCAGCTGACCGCGCTCGCGCGGCTCGATGACCTGCGCAGCCGCCTGCTGAGTGCGCCCACGCAAGGCTCAGCGCGCTGGCTCGCCCGGCTCCTGCGCGCGCGCGCGCCGGTGCGCGGGCTGTATCTGTGGGGCGGGGTCGGGCGCGGCAAGACCTGGCTCATGGATCTGTTCTTCGCCACTCTGCCCTTCCCCGAACGCCGCCGGCGCCACTTCCACCGCTTCATGCACGACGTGCACGCCGAGCTTGGCAAGCTGAAGGACGAGCGCGCGCCGCTCGAGCGGATCGCGGCTGGCATTGCGCGCGAGGCGCGCGTGCTGTGCTTCGATGAGCTGTACGTGGCCGACATCGCCGATGCCATGATCCTCGCGGGCCTGTTCGCCGGGTTGTTCCGCCACGGGGTGACGCTGGTGGCCACCTCGAACGTCGCCCCGCAGGAGCTGTACCGGGACGGCCTGCAGCGCGAGCGCTTCCTGCCGGCGATCGCGCTGCTGGAGCGTCATCTGGAGGTGTTGCAGGTGGCCGGAGTCACCGACTACCGGCTGCGACAGCTCACCCAGGCCGGCACCTACCTGCTCACGGACGGCCCCGACACCGCGGCCCGCCTGGAGGCACTGTTTGCCGAGCTCGGCGGCGGCGACACGCAGCGTGGCGGGCAGATCCAGATCGAGGGGCGCCCGATCGAGGTGATCCGCGCAGCGCACGGCGCGGTGTGGTTCGACTTCCATGCCCTGTGCGCAGGCCCGCGCAGCCAGAATGACTACATCGAGATCGCCCGTGAGTTCCAGGCGGTGTTCCTCTCGGGCGTGCCGCTCCTGGAGCGCCGCGGACGAGGACGAGGCGCGCCGCTTCGTGGCGCTGGTGGATGAGCTCTACGATCGCAGCGTCAAGCTCGTGATCGCCGCCGCCGCCGCCCCGGCCGAGCTCTACCGCGGCACGCGCGTAGGGGCGCTGTTCGAGCGCACCCGCAGCCGTCTGACGGAGATGCAGAGCGCGCAGTACCTGGCGCGCGAGCATCGACCGTAAGCCAAGGCGCCGCTAGAGCACGCCGCGGCGGATCTGGTCCTGCTCGATGGACTCGAACAGGGCGCGGAAGTTGCCCTCGCCGAAGCCCTCGTTGCCCTTGCGCTGGATGATCTCGAAGAAGATCGGCCCGATGACGTTCTGGGTGAAGATCTGCAGCAGCACGCCCTCGCCTTTCTGCGGGTTGCCGTCGATCAGGATGCGCCGGCGCTGCAGCTCCTCGAGCGCCTCGTGGTGTCCGGGCACGCGCGCCGCCACGCCCTCATAGTAGGTGTCGGGGGAGTCCTGGAAAGCCACGCCCTGCTGGCGCAGCACGTCCACCGTGCGATAGATGTTCTCGCTCGAGAGCGCGATGTGCTGGATGCCCTCGCCGTGGTACTCGCGCAGGTACTCCTCGATCTGGCTCTTGTCGTCCTGGGATTCGTTGATCGGGATACGGATCTTGCCGCAGGGACTGGTCATGGCGCGCGAGAACAGCCCGGTGTGCTGGCCCTCGATGTCGAAATAGCGGATCTCGCGAAAGTTGAAGAGCTTCTCGTAGAACCCCGCCCACACGTCCATGCGGCCGCGGCCGACGTTGTGCGTCAGGTGATCGATGAGCTGCAGCCCTGCGCCTGCGGCGGCCGCGCCACTCACCGGGCGGAAGTCGACGTCGTAGATGGAGCGCTCGCCGTACAGATCCACCAGATAGATGAGCGAGCCACCGATACCCTCGATGCAGGGGATGTTCAGCTCCATCGGCCCGGCGCTCTGCGGGCCGGGCTTGGCGCCGAGTGACAGTGCACGGCTGTAGGCGTGCGCCGCATCGCGCACGCGGAAGGCCATCGCGCAGGCGGACGGGCCGTGCACCCGCGCGAAGGCCTGGGCAAAGGACTGCGGCTCGGCGTTGATGATGAAGTTGATCTCGCCCTGGCGGTGCAGGGTGACGTTCTTGGAGCGGTGACGCGCCACCGCCGGGAAGCCGAGGCGCTCGAACAGCGAGCGCAGCAGCTGCGGATCGGGAGCGGTGTATTCCACGAACTCGAAGCCGTCCGTGCCCATCGGGTTGTCAGGCGGGTCGCTGCTGGCCATCGGTCCTCGGTGAGATCGTTGCACGGGCAATCATTATTATAGCCGTCCCGGGCGCGCGTGCCGCTCGCGACCGAAGCTGTGCGCCACATGTATAATCGCGCGCCGCAACAATCGGGGGATCGGTGCCGGCGCTGCTGTGTCATAAGATGCGCGTTCGGCGTGCGTTACGCTGCCACGCCCCCACAGCGAGGATGACTGCGTATGAGCGCCGCTGCCGCTGACGATAACCGGCTGCTTCACAGTATCCCCGCCGCGCGGGTGGCCCTGATCGAGCGCATCGCACGCAGCGGCGCCGGCACGGGCGGCAGCAAGACGCTCGCGCAGCGCTTCCTGCGCAGCTACTTCCACGGCGTCGCCGAGGAGGACCTCGCGGCGCGCGACCCGCGTGAGCTGTCGCGGGCCGCGCTCGCGCACCTGCAGTTTGCGATGCAGCGGCCCGGCCAGCGCCCGCTGGTGCGGGTCTTCAACCCGCAAAGCGCGCGCGACGGCTTCGAGTCTCCGCACACGCTCGTGCTCACGGTTACCGATGACATGCCCTTCCTGGTCGACTCCCTCGGCATGGCCTTCACGCGCGCCGACCTCGCCGTGCACCTCATCGTGCATCCGGTACTGCAGGTGCGCCGCGACCGCCGCGGGCGGCTGCTCGACCTTGGCGCCAACGGCGCCGGGGCGACCCAGGCGGAATCCTGGCAGCTCTACGAGATCGATCGCATCACCGACCCTGCGGGCCTGCAGCGCCTGCAGCAGGAACTGGAGGCGACGCTCGCGGACGTGCGCGTGGCGGTGCACGACTGGCGCGCGATGCGCGCGCGCGTGCGTGCCCTGATCGAGTCGCTGCAGCAGGAGCCCCCGCCCGTGCCGCCGGCCGAGGTGAGCGAAGTGGCGCACCTCCTGGAGTGGATGGATGAGGGTCACTTCGTGTTCCTCGGCTACCGCCACTATCGCCTGGCGCGCGGGCGCAGCGAGGACCGCCTGGCCCCTGATCGTGACTCCGGACTTGGGATCCTGAGTACGGCGCGGCGCGAGGGACAGCGCGCCAATGCCACGGTGCTGCGCGGGGCGGTGCGCGCCAAGGCGCGCGAGCCGGTGCTGCTGATCATCACCAAGGCCAACTCGACCGCTACCGTGCACCGCGGCGAGCTGCTCGACTATGTCGGCGTCAAGACCTTCGATGCGCGCGGCAAAGTCTCCGGCGAGCACCGCTTCCTTGGCCTTTGGACCTCCACCGCCTACCACGGCAGCCCGCGCGACATCCCGGTGCTGCGCCACAAGGTCGACCGCGTCATCGAGCATTTCGGCCTGGACCCTGCCAGCCACGATGGCAAGGAAGTCCTGAACGTGCTGGAGACCTATCCGCGCGATGAGCTGTTCCAGGCCGGCGTCCCCGATCTGATCCGCATCGTGCGCGGCGTCGTCAATCTCTACGAGCGGCGCACCGTGCGCCTGTTGGTGCGGCGCGACCCCTACCACCGCTTCTACTCCTGTCTGGTGTACGTGCCGCGCGACCGCTACAACACCGAAGTGCGCGAACGCATCGAGCAGATCGCGCTCGCCGGCTTCGCCGGCACGGCGGTCGAGAGCCACGCGCAGATCTCCGGCTCCAGTCACGCGCGCGTGCACGTGGTGGTGCGCACCGACCCCACCCAGCAGCAGAAGCCGGATTTCGCGCAGATCGAACGGCGCATAGCCGAAGCGGCGCTCACCTGGCATGACCGCGTGCGCGAGATCCTCACCGACCGCCTGGGCGAGGCCCGGGGCCTGACGCTCGCGGGCCGCTACCACCAGGTCTTTCCGCTTGCCTACGAGGAAGACGTGACGCCGGCGGAGGTGCTCGAGGACCTCAATGATCTCGAGGCGCTGCGCCAGCAGCCCAAGGAGCTCAAGCTCAATCTCTACCGCCCCCCCGGCCAGGTGCTGCAGCGCGTGCACCTGAAGATCGTCAAGCTCGGTGACCCGGTGCCGATCTCGGACGTGCTGCCGATGCTCGAGAACTTCGGCCTGCGCGTGATCTCCGAGCGTCCCTACGAGCTCAAGTGGCCCGAGGGCGGCGCCGCCTGGATCCAGGACTTCGAGCTCGAGCACCGCGACCGCCTCATCATCGAGATCGGGCGCATCGAGCAGATCTTCCGCGACGCCTTCGGCGCCGCCTGGAGCGGTGCGGTCGAGAACGATGGCTTCAACCGGCTGCTGCTGGCGGCGGAGCTCAACGCCCGCCAGGTCGTGGTGCTGCGCGCCTATTGCCGCTACCTATTGCAGACCGGGGTGCCCTTCAGCCAGGCCTACATGGAGCGCGCACTCGCGGCCAACACCGCCATCGCCAAGAACCTGGTGAGGCTCTTCGAGACGCGCTTCGATCCGGCCGGGCAGCGCCAGCGCGGCAACGATCGCAAGGCCGTCGGCATCGCCACACAGATCCGCAGCGAGCTGGATGCGGTCACGAGCCTGGATGACGACCGCATCCTGCGCGCCTACCTGACGCTGGTGCAGGCGACGTTGCGCACCAACTTCTATCAGGCCGCCCTTGACGGCGCGCCCAAGCCGTACGTGTCCTTCAAGTTCGACCCGGCGAAGATTGCCGACCTGCCGCTGCCGCGACCGAAGTTCGAGATCTTCGTCTACAGCCCGCGCGTCGAGGGCGTGCACCTGCGCATGGGGCACGTCGCCCGCGGCGGCATCCGCTGGTCTGACCGGCGCGAGGACTTCCGCACCGAGGTGCTGGGCCTCATGAAGGCCCAGAACGTCAAGAACACCCTCATCGTTCCGGTGGGCGCCAAGGGCGGCTTCGTCGCCAAGCGCCTGCCGGCAAGCGGCACGCGCGAGGAGGTGCAGGCGGAAGTGGTGGCCTGCTACCAGACCTTCATCCGCGCGCTGCTCGATCTGACCGACAACATCGTCAACGGGCGCATCGTGCCGCCGCGCCAGGTGGTGCGCAGCGACGCCGACGATCCGTACCTCGTGGTGGCCGCCGACAAGGGTACGGCGACCTTCTCCGACATCGCCAACGCCATCTCGGCCGAGTATCACTTCTGGCTGAGCGATGCGTTCGCCTCCGGCGGCTCGGCCGGTTACGACCACAAGAAGATGGGCATCACGGCGCGCGGCGCCTGGGAGTGCGTCAAGCGCCACTTCCGCGAGATGGGCATCGACACCCAGCGCACGCATTTCACGGTGGCCGGCGTCGGCGACATGTCCGGCGATGTGTTCGGCAACGGCATGCTGCTGTCGCGCCACATCCGCCTGCAGGCCGCCTTTGACCACCGTCACATCTTCCTCGATCCGGAGCCACAGTCGGTGGTGAGTTTCGCGGAGCGCGCGCGGCTGTTCGCTCTGCCGCGCTCCAGCTGGGATGACTACGACCGCGACAAGATCTCGCGCGGCGGCGGGGTGTACCCGCGCAGCGCCAAGTCCATCGCGCTGTCGAGCGATGCGCGCTCCATGCTCGGCATCGAAAGCTCGACCGCGGCGCCGAACGAGGTGATCCGCGCCATCCTGCGCATGCCGGTCGATCTGCTCTGGAACGGCGGCATCGGCACCTACGTCAAGGCGAGCGATGAGCCCAACGTCGAGGTCGGCGACCGCACCAACGATGCCGTGCGCATCAACGGCAGGGAGCTGCGCGCCAAGGTGGTGGGTGAAGGCGGCAACCTCGGCCTCACGCAGCGCGGACGCGTGGAATACGCGCTGCGCAGCGGCCGCCTCAATACCGACTTCATCGACAACTCTGCCGGCGTCAACACCTCCGACGTCGAGGTCAACATCAAGATCCTGCTCAATCCGCTGGTGCACGAGGGGCGCCTGAGCCGCGGCGACCGCAACCGCCTGTTGGTGCGCATGACCAACGAGGTGGCCGCTCTGGTGTTGCGCAACAACTATCTGCAGAGCCAGGCGATCAGCACGCTCGAGCTGCAGTCGCCGGCGCGGCTGCCGGAGTACCAGCACCTGATACGCCTGCTCGAGCGCTCCGGGGAACTCAACCGCGCGCTCGAGTTTCTGCCCAACGACGAGGAGCTCGCCGAGCGCAGGAAGAGCGGCATCGGACTGACACGGCCGGAGTTGGCGATCCTGCTCTCCTACGGCAAGATCTGGCTGAACACGCACCTGCTGGCCTCCGACGTGCCGGAGGACCCGTACCTGTCGGCGGAGCTGGCGCGCTACTTCCCCGCCCCGATCCAGCAGCGCTTCGCGCGCGCCATCAGCCATCACCGCCTGCGCCGCGAGATCATCGCCACGGCAACCACCAACAGCCTGGTGAACCGCATGGGGCCGACGTTCGTCACTCGCGCGCAGGAGGATACCGGGGCGGAGCCGGCCGCGATCGCGCGCGCCTATACGGCCGCACGCGAGATCTTCGCGATGCGCGACGTGTGGGAACGCATCGAGGCGCTCGACAACAAGGTGACCGCAAGCCTGCAGTACGAGGCGGTGTTCCAGACCAGCCGCCTGCTGCGCCACACCACCTACTGGCTGCTGGCGGCGCGCAGCAAGCTGCAGGTGGCGGCCGCGGTGCGCGAGTTCCGCGACGACGTGCGTCACCTGGAGGCCGTGATCCACGAGGTGCTCACCGGAGCTGAGCTGCTGCGCTTCGAGGAAAGCCGCAAGCGCTTCGCCGAGGGCGGACTGCCGCCGGCGCTCGCGGTGCGCATCGCAAGCCTTGAGGCGCTCAACGCCGCGCTCGACATCGCCGAGATCGCCGCCGAACACAAGGTGAGCGTGCTGGAGACCGCGCGTGTGTACTTCGAGGTCGGTACGCGCATCGGCTTCGACTGGCTGCGCGCGCGCATCGAGAAGCTCAAGGTCGAAGGTCCCTGGCAGGCAATCGCCCGCAGCGGGCTGCGCGATGCCGCCCTGCGCGTGCAGCGCCGTCTCACCGAGCGGGTGCTGTCGCGTCGGATGCGCGGCAACGCCGAGGCGCGCGTCAACGCCTGGGTCGAAGCTGCCGGCAAGGATCTTGCGCACTGGCAGCGCACGCTCGCGGACATGCGGGCCGCCGGTGCAAGTGACTTCGCAACCCTCACGGTCGGGGTCGAATCCGTGCGCAAGCTCGCCAACTGAGAAGCACGGGCATGCAAGGCAAAGACGAGTCCGCCCCCGGCAAGCTCATCCTGGTACGCCACGGTCAGAGCACCTGGAACGTCGAGAACCTCTTCACCGGCTGGACCGACGTGGAGCTGTCCGCGGCCGGCCGCGCCGAGGCCGCGCAGGCGGGCCGCGAGGTGGTGCGCGCCGCGATTGCCGTCGACCTTGCCTTTACCTCCGTGCTGCGGCGCGCGATCCACACCCTGTGGCTGATGCTCGATGAGATGGATCGGACCTGGGTTCCGGTCGAGCGCTCCTGGCGGCTGAACGAGCGCCATTACGGGGCGCTGCAGGGCCTGAACAAGGCGCAGACCCTGGCGCAGCACGGGGAAGCGCAGCTCAAGATCTGGCGGCGCAGCTACGACATCCCGCCGCCGCCCCTAAGCCCCGATGACCCGCGCCAGCCGCGCTTTGACGTGCGCTACGCTGGCGTGCCGGTGAGCGAGCTGCCGGCAACCGAGTCGCTTAAGGACACCCTGGCGCGCGTGCTGCCCTACTGGCACGCACGCATCGCGCCGGAGCTGCGCAACGGGCGCAACGTCTTGGTGGTGGCCCATGGCAACAGCCTGCGCGCCATGGTGAAGATGCTCGACCGGGTGAGCGATGCGCACATCACCGAACTCAACATCCCGACCGGGGTGCCGCTGCTCTATGAGCTCGACGCGCAGCTCTCGCCCCGGGCCAGCCGTTATCTGGGGGATGCCGCCGCGATCGCGGCGGCGGCGGAAGCGGTGAAACGTCAGGCCGAGAAGCGCTGACGCCAACGCGGCCCTTAGGCGGCCCAGCCGTCATAGCGCCCGCCGAGCTCGGTGGCGAGCGCGCTCAGGCGGCGGCTGATCTCCTGCATGTCCGGGACGATCAGACGCATGGTCTTGGTCGCGTGCAGGCTGAAGCCGGCCTCCTCCTGCAGCGGCTTGGTGTCCACGGCGAACTCCGGTTCCAGGCGCGCGCGCGCCTGCTGGCAGGCCGCCGCATCGGGCAGCGCCAGGAAGAAGTCCACCATGTAGTCGTTGAAGGGTGCATAGCCCTGGGAACGCAGCGTTCCGATCATCTGCTCGTCCCAGGTTTCGGCGCGCGAGCGGCGCACGGTGCGCACTTTGAAGTAAACACGCAGCGCGATCAGCGCCAGCGCAGCGATGAGCGGCAGGTAATACCAGCTGTTCAAGCAGGCCTGCCAAGTGCCGGCATTTTCAGCGCGGCTCCTTGCCCGGGAACTGCGGCTTGCGCTTGGCCAGGAACGCCGCGATGCCCTCGGCCCCTTCCGCGCCGATCGCGTGCGCGGCGATCGTTTCGCTCTCGCGGATCATCTGCGACTCCAAGGCGCCGAGCGAGGCGGCGATGAGACGCTTGGTGGCCCCGAAGGCACCGCTCGCGCCGCTGGCGAGCCGCTCGGCCAGTGCGAGCGCGCGCCCCTGCAGCTCCTCATCCGCCACCACCTCATTCACCAGCCCCCAGCTCAGGGCTTCCTCAGCCGACAGCGTGCGGTTCAGCAGCAGCAGCTCCATGGCGCGGCGCGCACCGATGATGCGCGGCAGCAGGAAGGAGGTGCCCGCATCGGGGGTGAGTCCGGCGGCGGTGTAGGCGAGATTGAACTTGGCAGCGCGCGCGCACATGGCCAGATCCGCCATAGCGGCAAGTCCCACGCCCGCCCCGGCCGCGGTGCCGTTGACGGCAGCGATCACCGGCGCATCCATGCGCGTGAAATGCGCAATCGCGGCGTGCAGGTAGGTCGTGAGCTCGCGGATGTAGTCATCGCCGGCGGTGTCGCGCGAAGCCATGGCACGCAGGTCCCCGCCGAAGCAGAAGTTGCGTCCCGCCCCCGTCAGCACTACGGCACGCACCGCGGCGTTGCGCGCGCAGGCGAGCGCAGCGGCCAGCAGGTCCATGGCCATCTGCAGGTTGAGCGTGTTGGCGCTGTCAGGGCGGTTGAGCGTCACCACCGCGACCGCACCGCGGGTTTCGAGCTGGACTGTGGGCGCGGACACGGGCGGTGCGGCTACTCGTCGGGCGCGATGCTGACCCGCAGGCCGGCGAGCTCGGGAGTGAAATCGATCTGGCACGAGAGGCGCGAGGTGTCCTGGTAGTGCGAAAGTTCCGCCAAGAGCTCCTTCTCGTCCGACATCATCGCCGGCAGGCGCGCGCTCCATTCAGGATCCACGTACACATGGCAGGTGGCACAGGAACACATGCCGCCGCAGATCGCGGCCACACCGTAGTCGAGCTCGCGCAGATTCTCCATCACCTTCAGACCGGTCTTCGCGTCGACCTCGTGCTCAACTCCGTCGCGGTCCACGACTCGCAAAAGCGCCATGCAGGTACCCCGATCACCGTAAGAATTGCTGGAGGCGAATAAGCCCCGGATCTGCTAGTTTGCCGGTTCGCCATGCGACCCGCCAGCCCAGCCAACGGCCTTGCGGCATCAGGCGCCCGGCAGCGGCCCGAGCACCTTCATCACGAACACGGCCTTCTCACCCTGGCCCGCGGCGCCCTCGAAGCTGGTGCGCAACTCGCGCGTCAGCGCCGCCATCACTTCCTCGTACGGACCGAACACCTGCGTGCTCATGCTGTTCGTGACGATGCGCAGCCGCGTGTCGCGGTTCAGGCGTCCCAGGAACTCACGGATGTGCGGTGCGAAGTCCGCGCGCAGTGGGTACAGGCTGATCTCGACGCCGATGTCCATGCTTGCCGCCCCTTGCAGGATGAACCCGGACGCAGTATTGCACGCCGGCGCGGGCGGACTGCGGCTATGATCGCGCGCGCGGACTACAATGCGCTCCCTGAGGCTACAGGGTGGCTGAGGAAAAATGACACGCAAAATCCAGGTTCACCAGGTCGATGCCTTTACCCGCGAGCCCTTCACCGGCAACCCGACGGGCGTGGTGCTCAACGCCGACGTGCTCGCCGAGGCGCAGATGCTCGCCATCGCGCGCGAGCTCAACAACGCCGAGACTGCCTTCATTCTGTCCCCGGACGCGGACGACCATACGGTGCGCGCACGCTTCTTCACCCCGCGCAGCGAAGCCGGCTTCGTCGGTCACGCCACCGTGGCCGCGCAGTACGTACTCTCGCGCCGCCACGATGCCCCGCGCTGGCAACGCCAGAAGTCCAAGGCCGGTATCGTCGACATCGAGGTGCGCGGCAGCGGAGCGGAGCGGCGCATCGCCATCCGCAGAAGTCCGCCGCAGCTGGGCCGCGAACTCAATGACCGCGAACGCCTGGCGGTGCTCGATGCCCTGGCATTGGACTCCGCCAGCCTCGACCCGCGCATGCCGCTGCGCATCGTGGGCGCCACCGGCACACGGCTCTTGATCGGCGTGCGTGGCCCCGAGCCGCTCAAACACCTCAAGCCCGACATGCAGCGCCTGACCACGCTCTCGGCGCAGATCGGTGCGGCCGGCTATTTCGTGTTCACGCTCACCCCGGAGGCGAGTGATCACCTCACCGAGTCGCGCATGTTCTGCCCGGCACTCGGCATCATGGAGGATCCGGTCAGTGGCAACGCGCACGGCCTGCTCGGCGCCTACCTCGCGCAGCTTGGCCTGCTGACCCGCAGCGGGGAGCGGGCGCGCTTTGCCGGCATCCAGGGCCACTCGCTGCACCGCCCGGGCCGCGTCGATGTGGAGCTGGAGTTCACCGGCGAGGGTCTGGCCGGGGTGTGGATCAGCGGCCAGGCGGTTTCGATCTTCGAGACCGAGATCGAGCTGTAGGCGCAGCGGTGGCCGAGTTCCAGGCAGTGATGAAGCTCACCGAGGTTCCGCTGGGCGGCATGCGCACCTGCATGGTGGGCGCTCGCGAACTGGTGATCTGTCACACCCGCGAAGGGGTGTTTGCACTCGATAACATCTGCACGCACGCGCACGCGCGTCTGTGCGAGGGGCGGCTGCGTGCGACGCGGCTGGTGTGTCCGCTGCACGGCGCCTCCTTCGATATCCGCGATGGCCGCGTGCTTGGACCGCCGGCGGAGGTGCCGCTGCCAACGCACGCGCTGCGCATCGTTGATGGCACGATCGAAATCGCGCTCTAGCTGACTTCCTCCGGTGGCGTACGCACGTGCCGCACCAGCCAGGCCGCCGGCAACGTCACGCACGCGCCGACCAGAAACGGGGCCGCAGTGCCGAACATCGCGAAGATCGGGCCGGAAGTGAACGGCCCGATGACGCGTGCCAGGCTGCCGCTGGCCACGTACGCGCCGATCACCGCGCCGCGATCATGGCCGCGCGACTGACGCGAGGCCAGGGCGAAAGCGCTCGGGTTGTAGGCGCCCAGCCCCGCACCGCATAGCAGCAGGCCCGCGATCGTGACCCCGAGGGTTGCGCCCTGGGCGACGGTGATGAGGCCTGCGACATAGGCCAGCACGCCCCACATTGCCAGTCGCGCCTCACCGAAGCGCGGTGCCAGCACGCGCACCAGCCCGCCTTGCATGATGAGTGCCGGCAGTGCCACGCCAAAGAGCAGAAAGCCCACCGTGCGCGGGCCGAAGCCGTAACGCGCGAGCGCCCACAGGGCGAAGATCGATTCCAGGATCGCCTGGGAATAGGTGACCGCGAGCGTGGCTGCCGCCAGGCGCGCCAGTCCTGGGCGCTCGCGCAGCAGACGCCACGCGCCGCGGCGAGCGTGAGGCACGGGCGGCGGGCGCGACGGCGCGGCATGACTTTCCGGCAGCACGAAGCGCACCACGAGGATCGCCAAGAGACTCAAGGCGGTGGACACCACCGCCGGGGCCAGGAAGTTCGCGTGCGCCGGATCCTTGCCCGCCAGGAGTCCGCCGATCGGCTGCCCGAGGGTAAAGCCGATGCCGATCGCAGCCCCGACGAGGCCGAGGGTTGCGGCGCGCTTCTCCGGGCGGCTCACGTCGGAGGCATAGGCGAAGGCTGCGGCAATGTTGCCGGCCATGAATCCGGCGAGCATGCGCGAGGCGAGCAGCCACCAGATGTTGCCGGCCAGTGCCAGCAGCACGTAGGACAGGCAGGCACCGGCCAGGCTGCTCATGAGAATCGGGCGCCGCCCATGGCGGTCGCTCATGCGTCCCCACCAGGACGCGGCCAGCAGCTGGCACAGCGAGTAGCTGCCGAGCACCGGGGTGATGTACTGCGGCGCCACGCCGAAGTGGTGCGCCATGTAGGGCACGAGCGGAATCAGGATGCCGAAGCCGAGCGTGTCGATCACGCAGAAGAGGAACAACGCTGCCAGCTGTCGGCGCACGGCCTGGCTTCTCGCGCGGACGGCTCGCCCGGCCTAGTGGCCGGGCACGAGCGTGGAAAGATCGGCGCCGGGTCGCGCCGCCGGCGGCAGGTAGTCATGCGCGGCGCGCATGATGAGGTTGGGAACGCGCGTCTCGTCCCACTGCGCATCGCGCCCCGCCGGCTCCCCGGTGCACAGGATCGCCAGCTGCAGCGAGGGCACGATCCACAAGCGGTTGCCACCGCTTCCGGCGACGACAAAGGTGTCGGCGGCCGCGTAGCCCTCGTGCCCGGCGGCCGGTGGTGCCGCGAAGCGCACGAAGCTGCCGAACTGCGGGTCGCTCTTGAGCGGTGTGCGCAGGAGCTCCACCCAGCCCGGACGGATCACCTGCTCGCCCCGGTAGGTACCGTCGCGCACCAGGAGCTGGCCCACGCGGATCCAGTCACCCTGGCGGGCAAACATGCAGCAGGATGCGTGCGCCATGCCGTCCGGATGATCGAGCCACAGCCAGGCATCGGCCGCTCCCAGGCGCCGCCACAGCGTCGTCGACAGCCACTGCGCGTAACGCACGTGCGTGATGCGCTCGAGCACGAGCGCCAGGAGCTGCGCATCGGCGGGCTGCTCCAGGCGCACGCTCCCCGGGGGTACGAGCAGCGGCCGGGCGAGCACGGCGGCGCTGAGGTCGGCCGCTTCGTTGAGCCCGGCGCTCGGCGCGAGCCCGCTCATCTGCTGCAGCAGGTTGCGTATGGTGATGGTGCCGCGCACATCCGTCTTCCACTCCGGCAGCAGCAGTGCCAGGGGCTCATCCGGCCAGCCGATGCGGCGGTGCTGGAT
The DNA here is from genome assembly GCA_963743625.1 of uncultured Pseudomonadota bacterium. Lineage (GTDB taxonomy): Bacteria > Pseudomonadota > Gammaproteobacteria > Steroidobacterales > Steroidobacteraceae > 13-2-20CM-66-19. Next base: position 84,369 of record CAVUQM010000014.1, read on the forward strand.
CGCAACTCCGGTGGCGAGAGCGGCGAGCAGCGGCGTGAAGCCCTGCGCCTCGCTCATGGTATCGAAGCTGGTTCCACCCCAGTAACGCTCGAACACGACGTGATCATGGCGCGCCACCAGCAGCGCCCGCGAACCGTGTTCCCCGGCATAGCGCGCGGCGGCCTCGAGCCCCTGTGGCTCGAGCTGCTCCAGTTGTGGCGCCACGCGTGGCGCGAGCGGCTCGTTGCCGCCGCTTAAAAGCTCACGCGGCTCATACAGCGGTGCGCTGTGCTGCGCCAGCGCCCCAAGATAATGCCGCCAGAGTGTGGGCCCGCACAGGCACAGAAGCAGGAGTGCCAGGAGGCCGGCGGCGGCAGCGGCGTACTTCGGCAGGGGGCGCGGCATTGGCGCGCATTGGACCATAGTTGCGGCGGGAATCGGGTATTCTCTCGCGCACGAGGATGCGCGTGAGACCTTAGGGGGTCCGATGCGATTGCGGCTGTTCGCGCCCCGCTACTGGCCGACCTGGGCCGGGCTCGGTCTGCTGCGACTGCTCGCCCTGCTGCCGTTTCCGGCGCTGCTGGGGACCGGGCGCGCCCTCGGGGCGCTCTTGCGTCATCTGCCGCTGCGCTTCGTCAGAACCGCGCGCCGCAATCTCGAGCTGTGCTTCCCCGAACTCGATGAGGCCGCGCGCGCGCAGCTCCTGGATGAGCACTTCAAGAGCCTCGGCATGGCGCTGATGGAGGTACCGCTCGCCTGGTGGATCAAGCCGCACCAGCTGCAAAAGATCGTGCAGATCAGGGGGGCCGAGCACCTGCACGCGGCGCTGGCGCGCGGCAACGGTGTGATCCTCTTGACTGCGCATTTCACCTCCCTTGAGCTCGCCGGTCGCACGCTGCTGGCGATCGCACCGGTGAAATTCCTGTACCGCCCGACCAAGAACGAGGTGCTGGCCTATGCGCTCGAGCGCTTCCGCACCGGCTATGGCGGCCGCCCGATCCCGAAGGACGACATCCGTGCCTTCATCTCGGCGCTGCGCAAGAACGAATGCGTGTGGTACGCACCCGACCAGAGCTACCGCAAGAAGGGGGCGGAGATGGTGCCGCTGTTCGGCATCCCGGCCGCGACCAACACTCTCACCTCGCGCCTCGCGCGCACCACCGGGGCGGCGGTGCTGCCCTACTTCCTGCAGCGCCTGCCGGGCTCGCAGGGATACCTCGCCACCATCCATCCGCCGCTCGAGAACTTCCCGAGCGACTCTCCGGTGAGCGACACTGCCCGCTTCAACCGTATGATCGAGGCCCAGGTGCGGGTTGCACCCGAGCAATATCTGTGGATTCATCGCCGCTTCAAAGGTCTGAGCGAGGATTACCCGGACTACTACGGACGGCAGACGCCGCGCCGGCAGTGATACCGGCACGCTGCGATCTGCTGGTCGTGGGCGGCGGCATCAACGGTACCGGCATCGCGCGCGATGCGGCCGGACGGGGCTTCAGCGTCGTGCTGTGCGAGCAGGACGACCTCGCCGCCCACACCTCCTCCGCCAGCACGAAGCTGATCCATGGGGGTCTGCGCTATCTCGAGGAGTTCCATTTCTCTTTGGTGCGCAAGGCGCTGCGCGAGCGCGAAGTGCTGCTCGCCGCAGCCCCCCACATCATGCGGCCGCTGCACTTCGTCATGCCGCACGCCCCGCATCTGCGGCCGGCCTGGATGATCCGCGCCGGACTGTTCCTTTACGATCACCTGGCCAAGCGCGCGCACCTTGCCGCCTCGGCCGCGATCAACCTGGATACACACATCGCCGGTGCACCACTCAAGCCCGGCTATCATCGCGGCTTCGTCTACTCCGATGGCTGGGTTGATGATGCGCGCCTCGTGGTGCTGAACGCACTCGATGCACAGGCGCGCGGCGCGACGATCCTCACCCGCACGCGCTGCGAGGGACTTGAGGCCGCAGGTGGCGAATGGCGCGCGCGCCTGAGTGGCCCCGCAGGCGCCGTGACCCTCGCGGCGCGCGCGGCTGTGAATGCCAGCGGCCCGTGGGTCAGTGACTTCGTGACGCAGGCGACTCCGGTGCGCGCGGCGCACCAGGTGCGGCTGGTGAAGGGCAGCCACATCGTGGTGCCGCGCCTGTTCGATCACCGCTTCGCCTACATCTTCCAGAACGAAGACCGCCGCATCGTGTTCGCGATTCCCTACGAGCACGACTTCACGCTGCTTGGCACCACCGACGTCGACTACCGCGGCGATCCGGCGCAGGTGCACATCGACGCCGGCGAGATCAGCTACCTGTGCGCGCTCGCCGACCGCTACTTCAAGCAGCCGGTCACGCCGGCCGATGTCGTGTGGAGCTACTCCGGAGTGCGCCCGCTGCTCAAGGACGAGTCGAGCGACCCGATGAGCGTCACGCGCGACTACGCGCTCGAGCTCGATCGCGAGCCCGCGCCGCTCCTGTCGGTGTTCGGCGGCAAGATCACAACCTACCGCAAGCTCTCCGAGGATGCGGTTAACCTTCTGGCCACAGTGCTCGGCGCCACGGCGCCCACCTGGACCGCGAGCGCAGTGCTGCCGGGCGGGGACATGCCCGAGGGTAGCTTTGCGGTGTTCCTGCGCACCCTCGAGCGGCGCTATCCGTGGCTGCCCGGGTCGCTGCGCCGCCGTTACGCGCACGCCTACGGCACGCGCCTGACGCGTGTCCTCGGGGACGCGGCCAGTCTGGCGGAGCTCGGCGCCGAAGTGCTGCCGCAGCTGTACGAGCGCGAACTGGAGTACCTGTGCCGCGAGGAGTTCGCGCGCAGCGCCGAGGACATCCTGTGGCGGCGCTCGAAGCTCGGACTGCATTACCTGAAGCTCGATACCGCGCCGCTCAGCCACTGGCTCGAGCGTCGCAGCGTAACCAGCGCGCCGCGCGCCGCGCTGCCCGCGGGGGTCCCCTGAGCATCAGCGCCGGTGCCGGCCGGCGCCTGGCGCTCGTGATCGTGCTCGCACTGGCGCCGCTGTGGCTGATGGGCCTCTTCGGCCGCGGGCTGTGGACTCCGGATGAGCCGCGCGAGGCTGACATCGCCTGGCGCATGAGCCAGCAGAGCGACCGCACGCTGCCGCAACTCGCCGGCACCCCGTTTCTGGAGAAGCCGCCGCTGAGCTACTGGATGGCAGCCGCTGGTATCTCGGTGCTCGGCGATTCGGCCGCCGGCGCGCGTGCGCCACTGCTCGTGTGCGCCCTCGTCACGGCGCTCGCGCTCGCCGCGCTCGCACTCGCCATGGGTCTTGAGGGCGCGCCGGCCGTGCTCGCCGCCCTGGTCGGGGGCAGTGCGCTCACCGCCTGGCGCGTCAGCAGCTGGCTGGCGCCCGATGCGGCACTGCTCGCCGGCAATGCGCTCGCACTGCTGGGATTGTGGCGCGGCTACACCGCGACCCCGGGACGCCGCAAGGCCTGCGGCTATGCGCTCATGCACCTGGGCGCCGCGCTCGGCTTCATGGCCAAGAGCGCGCCGGGCTGGCTCGTGCCGGGGTTAGCGTTCGCGGGACTTGTGCTGTGGGAGCGGCGCTGGGCGGAGCTGCGCCGCTGGGAACTGTACGTCGGCTTTCTGCTGCAGGTACTCATCATCGGTCCATGGCTGTGGCAGGTCGCACATGCCGGTGACGGCGCGACCGCGCTGCGCACGCTGTTCTGGAACAATCTCGCCGGACGCTTTACACACATCGATGCCCCGGCGGCGCTCGATTACACGAGCGCTCATCCCAATCGGCCGGGAAAGTACCTCATCGAGCTGCCGCTTTACCTCTTGCCCTGGACCCTGATCGGGGCGGCGGCACTGCGGCGTGCCGGGAGGCACTGCCGCGAGCGCACCGCTGCCGGCACGCCGTGGCGCTTCGCGCTCGTGGCGAGTCTGCCGTTCCTGGTGCTGCTGTCCCTGGCTGCCACCGCGCGCGACATTTACGCCGCGCCCGCGCTCCTCGGATTCGCGCTGCTGGCGGCGCTTTGGCTTAAGGATGCGCAGGGCTCACCGACCCCCTTCGACCGTGGCTGCCTTACCGGTACCCGGTGGCTGATCACGCTCCTCGGGACACTCCTCGTTGCGGCCCTGGGGGTACTGGCGCTGTCAGGCAGCTCTTCCTCGGGCGCTACGGTGGCGGCGATCGCGGGACTGCTGGCGCTGGCCGTGCCGGCGCTGCGCGCCGCGCGCCGCGCGCAGTTGCGGGCCGACTTCGCCGCGAGCCTCGCGCACGGCTACAGCGCCTACGCTGCCGCCGTATGCCTGAGCGCGCTGATCGCCTTCCCGGTCATTGACCGCGGGCAGGACCTGGGACGCCTTGCGCGCGAGGTGCGCGCCGACACGGTGCACCAGCCACTGGCACTGTTGGCGCCCGATGAAACGACCATCGCTATCGTCGATCACGCTCAGGCGGCGGCGGCCTTCACCGTGCTCAACGGCAACGATGCAAAAACCGTCACACACTGGTTCGCGGCCCGCGGCCCGCAGGCGCGCGTGCTGGTGCTGCTGCCGGGCCACGCCGGCGGCGCACTGACGCGCTGGCTGGCACGCTGGCATCCCGTGAAGGCGCCGGGCGACGGTGCCGCGGCGACGCTGATCGCCGCAGGCGCCGCCGTGCTGGTGCAACGCTACGAGCTGCCCCAGGGACGACGCTACGCGCTCCTCGGACCACCGCCGCGTTAGCTAAGCTCGTATCCTTTCAGACACACCGACCGCCAAGCGAGGCATTCCATGGCCACCACCGAACCGGGTCTGGCGCGCAACCTGCGTAACCGGCATATCCAGCTCATCGCCATCGGCGGCACCATCGGCGTGGGCCTGTTCCTCGGCTCCGCGCGAGCCATCCACGATGCCGGGCCGGCTCTGCTGCTCGCATACGCGGTGGGTGGCGTCGCCATCTTCTTCATCATGCGCGCGCTCGGGGAGCTCCTCACCTACCGCCCGGTGGCCGGTTCGTTCGCAAGCTACGCGGAGGAGTTCTGCGGGCCGTTCGCAGGCTTCGTCACCGGCTGGTCGTACTGGTTCATGTGGGTGCTGACGGCGATGGCGGAATTGACTGCGATCGGCATCTATGTGCGTTACTGGTTTCCGGACGTGCCGCAGTGGCTGCCGGCGCTGGTGGCGCTGGTGCTGCTGTATGGCGCGAACCTCTTGGCGGTGCGGGTGTTCGGTGAGCTCGAATTCTGGTTCGCACTGGTGAAGGTGGTGACCATCGTCGCGCTCATTCTCGCCGGACTGGCGGTAATCGTGCTGCACGTCGGGGAACTGGGAAGCACCGCGAGCTTCGCTAACCTCTATACGCACGGTGGTTTCCTGCCCTTTGGCTTGCTCGGCGTGCTGCTCACCCTGCAGATCGTCATGTTCGCCTACTCCGGGGTCGAACTGATCGGCGTGACCGCGGGCGAAGCGCAGAACCCGGCGGTGGTGCTGCCACGCGCCACCAATGGCATCATCCTGAGGATCCTCATCTTCTACCTCGGCGCGCTGCTGGTGATCATGGCGGTCGTGCCGTGGAACGAGCTCAGCCCCGAGATGAGTCCGTTCGTGTTCGTGTTCGAGAAACTCGCGTGTGCCTGCGGCCGCCAGCATCATCACCGCGGTGGTCATCACCGCCGCAGCTTCCTCCTGCAACAGCGGACTGTTCAGCACGGGGCGTATGCTGTGGAATCTCGCGCAGCGCGGCCAAGGGCCACGCGTATTCGCCGCCTTGAACTCCCAGCAGGTGCCGGCGGCCGGCATCCACGCTTCGGCAGCCATGATGCTGATCGCGGTAGTCCTCAATTACAGCGTGCCGAAAGAAGTATTCACCTGGGTCACCAGCATCGCGCTCATCGGTACCTTGTGGACCTGGGGCATCATCCTGGTCTCGCACCGCAATTACCGGCTCGCCGTCAAGGCGGGCAAGGTGGCGCCGGCGACCTTTCGCATGCCGCTCGCCCCGTTCGCCAACTGGGCCGTGCTCGCCTTCCTCGTGCTCGTGACCGCGATGCTGTGGCTGGACAAGGACACGCGCGTCGCACTGTTCGTGGCGCCGTTCTGGTTCGGGCTGCTCGGCGTCGGCTACACGGCGCTGCGGCGCCGCGCTGCCTGAAGCTCTACATCAGCGGCTCGCCACCCCCGATAACCCCGCCGCCGTCCACCACCAGGGTCTGACCGGTGATGAAGTTACCGGCGCGCGAGGCGAGCAGCACTGCGAGCCCGGCAACATCCTCCGGATCACCGAGGCGTCGCAGCGGGCTCATGCGCGCGAACGCCGCGGCGCGCTTCTCGTCCGCCCACAGTGCGCGCGAGAAGTGCGTGCGGATGATCCCCGGTGCGATACAGTTGATGCGGACATTGTGCGGTCCCCATTCGACCGCCAGATTGCGCGCGAGCTGCATGTCGGCCGCCTTGGAGATGCAGTAGGCGCCGAGCTGTGCGCTGCCCATAAGGCCCCCGACTGAGGAAATGATGATGACAGCGCCGTCGCGGCGCGCCGCCATGGCCGGCAGCGTCATGTTGCACAGCCAGACGTTGCTGAGCAGGTTGGTGTGGATGATCTTCTCAAACACCTCATCGGGCGTGTCGATGGAGGCGCCGAAGGTTGGGTTGGTCGCCGCGTTGCCCACCACGATGTCGATCCGGCCCCACTTCGCCACGCTCGCATCCACCAGCGCCTGCAGTTCCTGTTTGTGGCCGACATGACAGGCGTGCGCAAACGCGCTGCCACCGGCGGCGTTGATCTCCGCCGCCACTGCCTCGCAGCTGTCCGCCTTGCGGCTGGAGATCACCACCCGCGCACCGTGCGCCGCCAACTGCTGGGCGATGGCCTTGCCGATGCCGCGGCTCGAGCCGGTGATCAGCGCTACCTTTCCGGACAGGTCAAAGAGTGACATGGCTTGCGTCCCGTGCTCGTATATCAGGCCGGCATTGTGCCGCGAGCCGACGCTGGCGACCAATGCCGGAACGGTTACCGGCGCCCCGAATCCAGTAGAATCCGCACCTCGCGCCCGTAGCTCAGTTGGATAGAGCATCAGGCTTCGAACCTGAGGGTCGGGAGTTCGAATCTCTCCGGGCGCGCGTCAGAAAGAAATTCGCCGGAGGGGGAGTGGGCATCAATATATTGCGCGGCCAAGAAAGAGTCCCCGCAGCCGCAACGAAGTCTCCAATTCGCGCCGCCCCGCCGTCAATAGCAATTAGCGCTCGACTTGTCGCGCTGCTGAGGCGTGCCGATCCGCCTTTGGGCATTGTAAGCATGAAGCTGTCGAGAAGAATTCTGCGGTGCGCCGTGGTGGTGCTGCTGGGTGCGGCACTTTCCCTGCCCGGCTGCGTATATTTTACGCCGCTGGGGCGACGGGACACGGCGAGAACCCATCCGACTCCTCACAGCGCGCCGGCTACATTCCAAATCGACTGTGCGACAGCGGCGGTCGTCGGCTTGCGATGGACGGCGTCGACGGATAGCGCAGAAGTTTCAAGGTATCGGAGGTATCGGATCTCCAGGAACGGCGCAGTGATCGGAATGACGTTTGACACTTACTTTTCTGATACTTCGGTGGCCGCCTCCACGCCTTACACGTATGTCGTTACGGCCTTAGATGCTGCGGGAAATGCCGCCGCCTCCGATCCTCTCGCAACCACGACCCCCGCCGCCTCCGACAACGGTGACGCACCCTATTGTCCGAGCACCCTCATAACCTCTATGACGTGGAACTGGTCCGGAGGCTACACCGAGGCAAACAGCAGCGATCTATGGTCGGTAACCTGGGGCAACGACGGAAATGTTTATGCTTTTTTCGGTGACGGAGGCGGATTTGGTGGCGACGACCACCGCGGCCGGACAAGTTTCGGCATCTCAATGATCGAGGGTGCGCCGCCGCCCACCAGTGCAACAGCAAGTAACATCTATGGCGGCTACAATTCAAGACACCCGTCGTTGCTCACCGGGAAAGCGAGTTCGATCATTGCGATCGGGCGGGATTTTTACGCGCTGGCAGGAATTTACAGATCGACTGACTCGAAGGCCAAATACCCGACTCAACCGTCGGGCAGTCCCAATCACTTGGAAATAGCCTATTCCATCGGCAACGCTTACTCGTGGCGAAATAGCTCCTGGAGTTTCTGCAGCGCAGACGCCGGTGGCACGAAGAGTCTGAAAGGATCGTTCTGCCCGCTGGGCTTCGTCAATTTTGGGAGGGGCAACGCGGACGCTCCGGATAGCTACGTTTATGTTTTCGGAATGAATCCTGCCAGTTACTGGAGCGACGGCCCAAGGAAAGCACCTCTCCACACGTACCTGGCGAGGGTTCGCAATACGCGGGTTCTGGGTCAGTCGGCCTATCGGTACTTTGCGGGCTTGGATAGCAGCGGAAATCCCATTTGGAGTTCTAACGCCCGCCGAATGCAGCCGGTCTTCAGCGACCGAAATATGAGTCAGAGCGGCTGCGGCGGCGTGTGCGTGATGGTGAGCGCACTCGGGGAAGCCGTCTATAACACGGGACTTAAGCGCTACATCGGGGTGGCCCAAGGCGACTATCTGGCACAGACGTCCTTTTACGATGCGCCGAACGTATGGGGTCCATGGACCGTCATCTCCTACAACAACATCCATGCGGGAACCGGCAGCGGAGGTTGGGCCAATCTCGGCACCGCGGCAGGCGTTTCGCTGGGTGTTCACGCCGTAAATGCCTGGACCAGTTCCAGCGGTCAGACCATGTGGGTTACGTATTCATCCGACGGCAAGGCCCCGGCGGGCGCTTTATTTCCACCCGCGGCAACCGCGATGGATTCCTTCAATCTGGTCAGGGTCGACTTAAGCCTGGCAACCGCCCGATAGCCCATTTTGCAGCAAAGGGCAACGCGGGACCGAACCGCTACGGTCATGCCGGACCGACTACACCTGGGACACCGCGCAACTGCTCCCTAACTCAATCCGGGCCATGTGTCATCCATCGCGTCGGCGCCGGTAGGTGGCGTATCGTGCCGGGGCAAACGGTAAATCTCAAGGCGGTGCGGAGGTCCTATGAGCAAGGGTATGGAGAGGAAGAAGGAAGCAAAAAAGAAGCCGGCCAAATCCGCGCAGGAGAAGCGTGCGGCCAAGCGCGAGAAGAAGCAGAGTCGCGGATTCGTTTGATTGGTCGGGTCAACCCGGCGGGGTTCTCGCGCGTCAAATGGTGAAGCTCGTTAACCCAGAGCGTGCAGCCGCTTACGGTCAGCCCGGCTGGTTGCGGTGCACGCCAGGGGTTTTGTGCCATTCAACACCACCTCTTCCCAGGCAGGAGGCAAAATGGCGGCATCCGCCCACAAACACAGCTGAGATGGATTTGGCTGTCGCGACAGTCGCGCGAGCCCTCCGCACCATAGAGCCAACACCGGAGCCCTTATGGCACGAGCCTTTCTCATCATCGCAGGACTCATGTGGATCGCGTACGGCCTGTACATGCTGTTTGTGCCGCAGGCCCTGGCGGCGACCGCGGGCGTGAGCGCCCTCAACGGCACCGGGACGATTGAACTGCGGGCGATGTATGGCGGCCTCGAGGCGGCCGTCGGCGTGTTGGCGCTGTGGGGAGGCTTTGCTGCGGGCCTGCGCCGCGCGGGACTCGCCGCGCTCGCCTTTACCTGCACCGGCCTCGGTGCCACCCGCCTCATAAGCGCCGTGCTCGCCGGTGAGTTTTCCACCTACACGATACAGGGACTGTGCCTGGAGATTCCGCTCTCGGTACTGGCCCTCTGGCTGCTCAGGCACGAGCTGCGCCAGCCGCCGGTGGACCCCCGGCGTTTCTAAAGCGCGCCGATCAGCTTGGACGTCGCGTTCGCCGGCGAGGGCCTTTACGGCGCGTGTGCGAGTGAACGCCCGTAGTCGCTCAAGAGGACCTGCACGCCGAGATATCCCATGAACTGCACGTGCTCCGCGCCAGCGCCACTGATGCTGCGGCCGGCCATGCCGAGCAGGATGAACGCCGGTTGGAGCTTGTAGCGGAACCCGAGATCGAGCGTCGTGTCATCCGGCGGTGCCCCTGAGGCGCGGTCGGCATAGATTTCCCCGTCGAGCTCGAGCCGCTCGGTGAGCTGGTGCCCGAGCACGAGTCCGAGGAAGCGCTCGTCCGGCCCGTTGCGGGGGAAGTAATACCCGACCTCCAGGTTCACATCGATGAGCCCGAGCCGCCGGCTCACTTCCACCGGCACGAGCAGGCGCGGGCCGTCGATGGCGAGCCCCTGCTGCTGCGCCCGCGCGGACCCGGCGTTCTCGAGCTGTGGGAAGCTCGATATCTGCCAACCCCCTTCCCCCTGGTCAAAGAAGCGCCATTTCAGTCCGATGAACGCATTGCCCCAGCCGCGCGCCTGCGCCTCACCGGCGTTCGACTGCACCGCGTAAGGCACCTGCAGGGTGAGCTGGATGCGCTCGCCCACGCCGTAATTTATATCGAGCTGGGGCAGCTGGTAGGCGCTGCCACCGGCCACATGCGTGGCCATGGCTCCGATGTTGATCTCCCAGTTGCCGTTGCCGGGCGTGCCGGGATCGTTGGTGAGAAAGGGCGGGCCGCCCTGGGCCCGCAGCAGCGGCGCGAACATCAGAGATACGCACAGGGCGAAGAGCGCCCCCGACCGATGACTTATCACGCTATTTAGGCTTGCATCCAAAGGTCGGCCGGCCACGCAGCGATGACGCCACCCGCCTACGGGCGCGCTCGTCGCGGGCATTGTGTGCCGCGCAGCCAGGCGGCGCCGCCTGCGGATTCGATTTCCGCTGTCCGCCTCTGCGATCATCGCAACCTTGCGTCCTCGCCAGGAACTGTTCATGCCCGTTCCGCAAGCCTCCTCCGCCGCGCGCCGTGCGAGCACCCGCAAGCGCTGTCACTGGGTGCCGCTCGATGACCCCGAGTATGTGCGCTACCACGACGCGGAATGGGGGCGCCCGGTTCACGATGACCGGCGGCTGTTCGAGATGCTGATCCTGGAAGGGGCACAGGCCGGACTGTCCTGGTCCACCGTACTGCACAAGCGCGGCGGCTACCGGCGGGCCTTTGCGAACTTCGTGCCGCGCAGGGTTGCCCGCATCGATGCCCGGCGCCGCACCGCATTGCGCCGTGATCCAGGTATCGTGCGCAACCGCCTCAAGATCGAGTCTACCGTGACGAACGCCCGGGCTTTTCTCGCCGTGCAGCAGGAATTTGGCTCCTTCAGCAACTACCTGTGGGCATTCGTCGGCGGCCAACCCCTCATCAACCGCCCCCGCCGCGGCCAGGTGCCCCCGCGCACCGCGCTCAGCGACCGCATTTCCAAGGACCTGCTTAAGCGTGGCTTCCGCTTCGTCGGCTCGACGATCATCTACGCATACCTGCAGGCCGTGGGCGTCGTCAATGATCACGCCCGTGGCTGCTTCCTGTGTCCGCAGGCGCCGGTGAGGCGCCGGCGCAGGTTGAAGTAGCCACCCCGCCGGGGGACTCTTAAGATAACGCCCCCCTTTCAACCGGACTCAGGATCCTTACGTATGAAGGCACTCGCTGCGATCGCACTCACCACGGCACTCTCGGGCGCGGCCTACGCCGACTGCCCCTACCCCGCCGCCCCCACCAACCTGCCCGACGGGCGCACGGCGACCATGGAAGACATGCTGGCCGGCCAGAAGAGCGTCAAGGAATACCAGAAGGCGATCGACGATTACGTGGCCTGCATCGACAAGGAACTGGACGCCTCCATCGCCAGCGCCGGCGACAAGCTGAAGCCCCAGCAGAAGACCGACATGCAGAAGATGGAAGCGCAGAAGCACAACGCCGCGGTCGACCAGGAGCAGAGTGTTGCCGATCGCTTCAACGAGCAGGTGAAGATCTACAAGGCGCGCTCTGCCGACAAGAAGAACTGAGTGCTCACACCGGCAGATGCGGATCTGCTGATCGGGCAGAACCTGCAATGTCTGCCGATCGAGTCTCTGCCGCTCGCGCAGTGCGCCGGTACCGTACTGCGCGAGAACATCTACGCCGAGCGTGACCAGCCACCGTTCGATCGCGTCGCCATGGACGGGGTGGCACTCGCCAGCCGTGCGGGCAGCGTCGGCGCGCGCCTGCGGCTGCAGGCCACCCAGGGCGCCGGTGATGCGCCGCTGACGCTCGCCGGTCCCGGCAACTGCATCGAGATCATGACCGGAGCGGTGCTGCCGCACGGCTGCGACTGCGTCGTGCCGGTGGAGGAGATCACGGTTGCCGATGGCGCGGTGAGCCTGGCGGCACAGGCACGCGTCGAACCGTGGCGTAACGTTCACCGCCGCGGCAGCGACACGCGCCAGGGCGCGCTGCTCGTGGCCGCGGGACTGCAGCTGCGCGCGCCGGAGATCGCCATTGCCGCCTCCGCAGGCATGGCGCGCATCAGGGTCAGCAGTCAGCCGATGCTGGCCGTCATCTCCACCGGCAACGAGCTGGTGGAGCCCGGCGAGCCGGTGCTCGACCACCAGATACGCCGCTCCAACGTCTACGCCATCGTCAGCGCCCTGCGCGCGCACGGCTTCCAGCGCGTCGCCGACGATCACCTGCGCGATGACGCGCACGAGATGCGCGAGCGGTTGCATTTCCACCTCGAGACCCACGACGTGCTGGTGCTCTCCGGGGGCGTGTCCGCCGGACGCTTCGACCTGGTGCCAAGCGTGCTGCAGGAGCTCGGTGTGCGTGAGGTGTTCCACCGCGTGGCGCAGCGCCCGGGCAAGCCCCTGTGGTTCGGCGTCGCCCCCTCCGGCGCTGCGGTATTCGGGTTGCCCGGCAATCCGGTCTCATCACTGGTGTGCTACACCCGCTACGTATTGCCGGGGCTGCTCGGGAGCCTCGGGCACAGCGGCGTCGCAGTCGAGCGCATCGCGCTCGGGGCGGCGGTCACCATAACGCCCCCGCTCACCCACTTTTTGCCGGTCAAGCTGCAGCAGGACGACTGGGGCCGCGCCTGGGCACAGCCCGCGCCCACCAACGGCTCGGGGGATTTCACCGCCCTGGCCGGCACCGACGGGTTTGTAGAATTGCCCCCGGGCCCCCATACCTACCCCAAGGGGCACGTGACGCGCTTTTACCGCTGGTCCTAGCACGCCACGGCTGCCCGCACGGCCCTTAAGCGCGTCCCACCCTTGCGGCCGATAGCCAAGTCCCCCGCGGGGTGCTCATACTCCTAAAAGCCATGTCCCGTGATGAAGTCATCGTCCCCTTGAACCTGCGGCCAGCGCCGCGGGACACGTTCAGCCGGCCGATGCGCGACCTGCGCATCTCGGTCATGGACCGTTGCAATTTCCGCTGTCCCTACTGCATGCCGCGCGAGACCTTCCACGAGCGCTACCGCTTTCTCGGCTCCCACGAGCGCTTGTCGTTCGATGAGATCGTGCGTCTGGCGCGCCTGTTCGTGCAGCTCGGGGTGCGCAAGCTGCGTCTCACCGGCGGGGAACCGCTGTTGCGCGCCAACCTGCCCGATCTGATCGGCGATCTCACCGCGATCAGCGGGGTGGAGGATATCGCCCTTACCACCAACGGGGTGCTGCTGGCGCGCTATGCGACCGAACTCAAGGCGGCAGGGCTCAAGCGCGTCACCGTGAGCCTGGACAGCCTGGATGCTGCGGTGTTCGCGCGCATGAGCGGCGGCTTTGGCGGGGTCGCCGAGGTGCTGGAGGGTATCGAGCATGCGCGCCGGGCGGAACTCACCCCGATCAAGGTGAATGCGGTGATCGAACGCGGCCTGAACGACCACACCGCACTTGAGCTCATCGAGCGCTTCCGCGGCACGGGCGTCATCGTGCGTTTCATCGAGTACATGGACGTCGGCAACCGCAACCACTGGAGCTCGGAGGTGGTGGTGCCTTCCCGGGAGCTGCTCGAGCGCATCAGTGCGCGCTGGCCCCTCAGCCCGCTCAAGCCCGCCTACCGCGGCGAGGTGGCCGAGCGTTACGGCTTTAACGACGGTCAGGGTGAGGTGGGCTTCATCTCCTCGGTGTCGCAGCCCTTCTGCGGTGCCTGTTCGCGCGCGCGGCTGTCCTCGGACGGCATCATGTACAGCTGCCTGTTTGCCAACCACGGCACGAGCCTGCGCGATGCACTGCGCGGCGGCGCCAGCGATGATGCGCTCTTGGAGGTCATCCGCGCGGTGTGGCTGAAGCGCGATGACCGCTACAGCGAGTTGCGTGCCAGCCTGACCCCGGCCGCACACGGCGAGCGCAAGGTCGAGATGTTCTACATCGGTGGCTGATGGCGCGCCGCAAGCTTACCCATCTGGATGCCGCGAACCGCCCGACCATGGTAGACGTCGGGACCAAGGAGGTAACGCTGCGCAGCGCGCTCGCCGAAGCCCGCGTGCGGCTGCCCCCGGCAGTAGCGCAGGCGCTGCGCGCGAGCGGCCATCGCACCCAGAAGGGTCCGGTGTTCGATACCGCCATCATCGCCGGCGTCATGGCGGCCAAGCGCACCCACGAGCTGATCCCCTTCTGCCATCCGCTCGGCATCGAGCAGTGTCAGGTAGAGATCAAGCACTCAGGAGCGCGCGAGCTGCTGGTGCGCTGCCGGGTGGCGGTGCACCACCGCACGGGCGTGGAGATGGAGGCGCTCACCGGTGCCAGCGTCGCCGCGCTCACGCTCTATGACATGTGCAAGGCGCTCTCGCACGACATCGAGATCCTCGGGGTGCGCCTGCTGGAGAAGTCCGGCGGACGCCGGCCCTTCGTGCGCCGGGGCAAGCGCTGAAGATGGCCGCTGCGCTTTATGGTCTGGTACTCGCCGGCGGCCGCAGCACACGCATGGGCCAGGACAAGGCGGCGCTGCGCTATCGGGGCCGCACACAGCTTGAGCGCGCCATGGCCCTCGTCGCTCCACACGTTGAGCGCGCCTTCGTATCGGTGCGCCGCGAGCAAAAGAGCGACCCGGTGCGCGCACCGTTCGCGCAGATCGAGGATCAGCGTACGGACATCGGGCCGGTGGCCGGCATCCTCGCCGCCCAGCAGCAGTATCCCGAGGCCGCCTGGCTGGTACTCGCCTGCGATCTGCCGCTGCTCGATGAGGCGACGCTCGCGCACCTGGTGGCCGCGCGCGCCCCGCAAGAGCTCGCCACCGCCTACCGCTCCAGTCACGACGGCCTGCCCGAGCCCCTGTGCGCGATCTACGAGCCGGCAAGCCACGCGGCGCTGGAGGAGTTCATCGCCACGGGCCGCAACTGCCCGCGCAAGTTCCTCCTCCATGCCGGCGCACGCCTGATTGCGGAGCCCAATCCGCGCGCCCTCGAGAACGTCAATACGCCTGCCGAATACGGCTCGGCCAACCAAAGCCTCATCCGGGAAACATGACCCAGCCCAAGCCACTGCAGGTGCAGTACTACGCGCTGCTGCGTGAACAGGCGGGGCGGCGCGAGGAATCGCTGCACAGCCGCGCTGCCACCGCGCGCGAGCTGTACGCGGAGCTCGCCGCGCGCTATCCCTTCACGCTCGGCACCGAGATGCTGCGGGTGGCGATCAACGCCGAATTCGCCGACTGGGACACGCCGCTGCATGCCGGGGATGCGGTGGTGTTCATCCCGCCGGTGGCCGGCGGCTGAGCCGGGCGTTTATGAGCGGCTTTCGTTTCAGCCACACGCCCCTCAACCTCGAGCGCCTGCGCCTGAGTCTTGCCGATCCGGCCTGTGGCGGCTTCGCCGCCTTCGAGGGCTGGGTGCGCAATCACAACGAGGGCGCGCAGGTGCGCCACCTGGAGTACGAGGCCTTCGAGGCGCTCGCGCTGCGCGAGGGCGAGCGCATCGTGCAGGACGCGATCGCGCGCTTCGGCGTGACAGGCGCCGCCTGCGAGCATCGCCTGGGGGATCTGGCCATCGGTGAGGTCGCCGTGTGGGTGGGCGCCAGCGCGCCGCACCGTGACGAGGCGTTCCTCGCCGTGCGCTACATCATCGATGAGGTCAAGCAGCGCCTGCCGATCTGGAAGAAGGAGCACTACGTCAACGGCGACTCCGGCTGGGTGAACTGCGAGCGCTGCGCGGAAAGTGCGCACACGAGCCCGGACCACGGGCATCCGCACCGCTGAAGAGTTGCGCTAGGGGCGCACCTGGCCACTGCCGCGCACGACGTACTTGTAGCTGGTGAGCTGCTCGACCCCCACCGGGCCGCGTGCATGGAAGCGCTCGGTGGAGATGCCGATCTCCGCCCCCATGCCGAACTCCCCGCCGTCGGCGAACTGCGTGGAGGCGTTGTGCAGCACAATGGCGCTGTCAACGCGCGCGAGGAAGCGCTCGGCGGTGGTGGCATTGGCGGTGACGATGCACTCGGTGTGCGCGGACCCGTAGCGGGCGATGTGCGCGACGGCCGCATCCACCCCCTCCACCACGCGCGCGGCGATGATGGCGTCGAGGTATTCGGTGTGCCAGTCCGCTTCCGTGGCCGCCCGCACGCGCGCATCCACCTGCTGCACGCGCGCATCGCCGCGCACCTCGCAGCCGGCCTCGAGCAGGTCACGCACGATCGGGGCCAGGTGGGTGGCAGCGCACGCCGCATCCACCAGGAGCGTCTCGGCGGCGCCGCAGATGCCGGTGCGGCGCATCTTGGCGTTGAGCGCGATGGTGCGCGCCATGGGCAAATCCGCGTCGCGGTCGATATAGACGTGGCAGTTGCCCTCCAGGTGCCCGATCACCGGCACGCGCGCCTCACGCTGCACGCGCTCGATGAGCGCCTTGCCGCCGCGCGGCACGATGACGTCCAGATACTCGCTCATGGCGAGCAGGTAACCGACCGCAGCGCGGTCGGTCGTGGGCACCAGCTGGATGCAGGCCGCCGGCAGGCCCGCGGCCGCCAGACCCGCCGTCAGGCACGCATGCAGGGCTGCGCTCGAGTGCTCGCTCTCCGAGCCAGCGCGCAGGATGACGGCGTTGCCGGACTTCAGGCACAAGGCGCCGGCATCCGCGGTCACGTTGGGGCGGCTCTCGTAAATGATGCCGATGACCCCGAGCGGCACGCTTACCCGCTCGAAGCGCAGGCCGTTGGGGCGAGACCACGCGGCCGTCACCCGGCCGACCGGATCCGGCAGCGCCGTCACCGCCTCGATGCCGGCGGCGATTGACTCTAGCCGCGCCTCGTCCAGGCGCAGCCGGTCGAGGCGCGCGGCACCGACGTCCCGGGCGAGCGCTGCGGCCACGTCGCGCGCATTGGCGGCGAGAATCGCGGCGCGCGCGCGGCGCACGGCGCTGGCCGCGGCCGCAAGTGCCGCATCCTTCTGCGCACCCGGCGCCTGCGCGAGCACCCGGGATGCCGCCAGCGCCTCGCGGCCGAGGCGCTCCATCAGCTCACCGAGGTGTGCCCTCTCCATGGTGCGGCCTTCAGCGACTGTTCTGCGGCACGGGGGCGAGCGGCAGCCCCGCATCCTGGCGCAGCAGCACCAGGTCGTCGCGGTGGATCATCTCGTCGCGGCCGCGGAAGCCGAGGATGTCGGCGATCTCCCCCGAGCGGCGCCCCATGATGCGCGCGGCGTCCGCGTCCGAGTAGGCGACGATGCCGCGGGCAATCTCTACCCCGTCGGCGCTGAAGACGCTGACCGTGTCGCCGCGGTCGAAACGGCCGCGCGCCGCGGTCACTCCCGCCGGCAAGAGGCTGCGTCCTTCGCACAGCGCCCGCAGCGCGCCGGCGTCGATCAAGAGCGCTCCTGAGGGTCGCAGCGTGCCGGCGATCCACTGCTTGCGCGCCGCGGCCGGCGTCGCCGAGGGCAGGAACCAGGTGCAGCGCGCGCCCTCCTCGAGGCGCCGCAGGGGATGCGGGTGAGAGCCGGCGGCGATGCACATGTGGCACCCGGCGGTGACGGCGATGCGGGCGGCGAGGATCTTGGCGCGCATGCCACCGGTGCCGAGCTGCGAGGCCGCCCGCCCGGCCATCGCCTCGATTTCCGGGGTAATGTGCGGCACCTCGCCGATGAAACGCGCGCCCGGCTCGGTGCTGGGGTCGGCGCTGTAGAGGCCATCGACGTCCGAGAGCAGCACCAGGCAGTCCGCGCTCGCCATCTGCGCCACGCGCGCGGCCAGGCGGTCGTTGTCGCCGTAGCGGATCTCGGCTGTAGCGACCGTGTCGTTCTCGTTGATCACCGGCAGCGCTCCGAGCGCCAACAGCGACTCGAGCGTGGCGCGCGCGTTGAGGTAGCGGCGGCGGCGCTCGCTGTCTTCCAGCGTGAGCAGCACCTGCGCCACGGTGACGTCGTTCCCCTCCAGCAGCTCCTTGTAAGCATGCGCAAGGCGGATCTGTCCCACCGCCGCGGCCGCCTGACTGTCCTCGAGGCGCAGCGGCCCGGCTTTCAGTCCCAGGCGGCGGCGCCCGAGCGCAATGGCCCCCGATGACACCAGGATCACCTTCTGGCCGCGCCGGCGCAGCCGCAGCAGATCCTCGACCAGGGTCTCGAGCCAGGCGCGGTTGACGCGGCCGCTGTCCCCGTCAACGAGCAGCGCCGAGCCCACCTTCACGACGATGAGTCGCGCCTGGGTAAGAGGTCCTGCAGCATCCGGAGCGCGGGCGTTCATATAAATGAAAACTATACGCATTCGGAGGTGCGTTGCCCAAGCAGAGCGCAGCCCCTACACTTATCAGCGTTGAACGAATAACAGGGTGGCTTTAGCGGTGAGCAGAGATTACGAGCCGGTTGCCGGTCAGTGGTACGAGAACCTCGAAGAAGAAGAATCCTTCCGCGTCCTGTCGGTGGACGAGGACTCCGAGCTCGTGGAAATCGAGTATCTCGACGGTGACATCGAGGAACTGGACATCGAGGCCTGGCACGAGATGGACCTCGATCGCATCGAGGAGCCGGAGGGCTGGTCGGAATCGGACGACGAGGACGACGCCGAGGAAGACGAGGACTGGGACGATGATGAGGACGACGATGACGATGACGACGACGATGACGATGACGATGAGGACGATGACGCCGATCAGCGGGACGAGTATTGACCGCCTCCAGCCGCGCGAGCTGGTATCACGAAAAGGAATCGGCGTGGCTGTATCAGCGCATCGCCGCCGCCGAATCCGACCCGCGCAAGCATGAGCTGCTCCTGAAGCTGGCGGCCGCCGCCGAGCACCAGGCGGCGACCTGGTCTCGTGCTGGGAGTCGCCGGCGCCGGCGTGCGCAGCGCGGTGGTGCTCACGACCGGTCTTGCGGGATTGCTGGCCGGTGCACTCTCCATGGCGTGTGGCGAATACGTTTCGGTGCGCTCGCAGCGCGAGATGTACGAGTACCAGATCGCGCTCGAGCGCGAGGAACTCGAGGCCTACCCCGAGGAGGAGGCCGAGGAGCGGGCACTGATCTACGAGGCGCGCGGCGTAAACCTCACTCAGGCGCGCGCGCTCAGCCACGCCCTGCTCGCCAACCCGCGGCAGGCGCTCGATGTCCTGGCGCGCGAGGAGTTTGGACTCAATCCGGAGGGCTTGGGTTCCCCGCGGCGCGCCGCCAGCGCATCCTTCGTCACGTTTGCCCTCAGCGCGGCGGTGCCACTGCTGCCTTTCCTGCTGCACGCCACCGCCCGCAGCAACGTGGTGCTCGCCGCCTCACCCACCCTCGCAGCCCTGTTCGCGGTCGGGCTGGGGCTGGCGCTCTTCACCGGGCGCAACGCACTGCGCAGCCGCCCTGCGCATGGTGCTGATCGGTGGCGGCGCCGCATTGGTGAGCTTCCTCCTGGGCAAGGCGCTCGGCGTGGCCAGCAGCTGAGCACCGCCCCTGCGCGGGCCGCTAAAACGCCCTCTTGAAACGCGCGCGCGTGGCCCCACGCTGGCGAGGGTAAGGCGGTAACGGTAGAGTGACCGCGTAGCCCTTAGAGCCTAACCGGCGCCCCAACTCATTGCAGGCAATCCCATGAAACGCATCTTCCTGTTTGTCATCACCAACCTCGCGGTAGTGCTGGTGCTGTCGATCGTGGCGCGCATCACGGGCCTGGATCAGTGGCTGGCAGTGCACGGCCAGAGCTACACCGGACTGCTGGTGTTCGCAGCGCTGTTCGGCTTTGGCGGCTCGCTCATCTCGCTGGCGATGTCCAAGACCGTCGCCAAGCACTCCATGGGCGTGCAGATCATCAGTCCCGACACCACCGATGCGACCGGGCGCTGGCTCCTGGGCGTCGTCGAGCACCACGCGCGTACCGTCGGGGTCGGCATGCCCGAGGTTGGCATCTTCGAGCAGCCCGATCCCAACGCCTTCGCCACCGGCATGAGCCGCAACTCCGCCCTGGTTGCGGTCAGCAGCGGCCTCCTGCAGCGCATGGGGCGCGATGAGGTGGAAGCCGTTCTCGGTCATGAGATGACGCACGTCGCCAACGGCGACATGGTGACACTCGCGCTCCTGCAGGGCGTCATGAATACCTTCGTGATCTTCCTGTCGCGCGTGATCGGTGGACTCCTGGGCGGCCGCTCCGACGACAGCCGCGGCGGCGGCATCGGCTACTTCGCCACCGTGATCGTGCTGCAGCTGGTGCTCGGTGTGCTCGCCAGTATCATCGTCATGTGGTTCTCGCGCCGCCGCGAGTTCCGCGCCGACCGCGGCGGGGCGCAGCTCGCCGGCAAGCCGAAGATGATCGCCGCCCTCGAGGACCTCAAGAGCGTGCACGAGCCGCTGCCGTCCAAGCAGTTCGCCGCCTTCGGCATCGCCGAGGGCCCGGTGGGCGGTGGCCTCAAGCGACTGTTCATGAGCCATCCGCCGCTGGATGAGCGCATCGCCGCGCTGCAGGCCCTCAACATCAATTGACGCCGGCAGGCGCAGCGCTGCGCGCGCAGCTGCAGGGCATCGTCGGCGCCGAGGGTCTCGTCGCTGAAGGTGCCGCCGCTGAGCCCTACCTCACTGACCATCGCCACCTCTACCAGGGACGCGCGCTCGCCATCGTGCGCCCACACAGCGTCGCGCAAGTGGCACAGGTCCTGGCGCTGTGCAACGCGGCGCACGTCGGCGTGGTGCCTCACGGGGGCAACACCAGCTACTGCGGCGGCGCCACGCCCGATGCCAGCGGCCGGCAGGTGGTGCTCGGGCTCGCGCGTCTCAACCGCATCCGCAGCGTGGATGCGCAGAATGATTCGCTGGTGGCCGAGGCCGGGTGTCTGCTCGCGCAGGTACAGCAGGCGGCAGCCTCCGCGGGCCGCCTGTTCCCGCTCAGCCTCGGCTCACAGGGCAGCTGTCAGATCGGCGGCAACCTCTCCACCAACGCCGGCGGCACGAGCGTGCTGCGCTACGGGATGATGCGCGACCTGGTGCTGGGTCTTGAGGTGGTGCTCGCCGACGGGCGCGTGCTGGAAGCGCTCGGGGGCCTGCGCAAGGACAACACCGGCTACGACCTGAAGTCGCTGTTCCTCGGCGCCGAGGGCACGCTCGGAGTCATCACCGCGGCGACCCTCAAGCTCTTCCCTGAAGTTCGCGCGCGCGCCACCGCGCTGGTGGCCGTGGCGGACGTGGCGACCGCTGTGACACTGCTTGGCAGGCTGCGCGCGGCGAGCAGTGAGCGCGTGAGTTCCTTTGAGCTGATGCCGCGCCTGGCGCTCGAGCTCAGCGCGCGCCACATCGCAGGCGTGCGTGACCCGTTCGCGCAAGCGCACCCCTGGTACGTGTTGTGCGAGCTGTCCTCCGCACGCGCCGGCGATGCGCTGGACGCTGTGCTCGAGGAGACCCTCGCGGCAGCCCTCGCGCAGGACGAGATTGAGGACGCCGTCATCGCCGGCGGCGCGCGCGAGCGCGAGGATTTCTGGCGGCTGCGCGAGAACATCCCCGCCGCCCAGAGCCGCGAAGGGGCGAGCCTCAAGCACGACATCTCACTGCCGGTCAGCCAGCTGGCCCGGTTCGTGGCGCAGGCGGGCGCCTGGCTCGAGGCCCAGGTACCCGAGGGGCGCCTCATCGCCTACGGACACGTCGGCGATGGCAACCTGCACTTCAATGTCAGCGCGCGCGCCGCGGGCGCAGGCGCAGCGCTGCTGGCGCGCGCCGCGCAGGTGCGCCGTGCCGTGCACGACCTGGTGCGCGAGTTCGGCGGCAGCTTCAGCGCCGAGCACGGCATCGGGCAGCTGAAGGTGGAGGAACTCGAGCGCTACACCTCGCCCGTGGAGCTGGCCCTGATGCATACCATCAAGACGGCGCTCGATCCCCACGGCATCATGAATCCAGGCAAGGTTCTGCGTGCGGCAGGCCAGGAGAGTCAATGAGCTATCGTCTGATCGCCGGGTTGTCGCTGTGCCTCGTGCTCAGCGGCTGCAATCGCGCGCCGCCTGCGCCACCAGCGGCAGCGAGCGCGCCGGGGCCGGCGCCGGCAGGCAAGGCCGCCGCCGATCCGGGCGAGGGACCGCGGCTGGTGCTGTCCCCTGATGGGGTGCACATCGAATACCGGGTCTTCGGCCACGGCGAACCCGCCGTGATCCTGGTGCACGGCTGGGCCTGCGATGCGAACTACTGGAACGAACAGTTCGAGACGCTCCGGGCCCACTACACGGTGGTCGCAGTCAACCTCGCCGGCCACGGCGGCTCGGGGAGCAACCGCAGCGACTGGAGCATCCAGAACTACGCCGGCGATGTGGCCGCGGTCGCCAAGCAAATCCCCAACACCCGCCTGGTGCTGGTCGGACACGCGATGGGTGCGACGGTGGCGCTGGCGGCAACGCCGCTCATCGGCACGCGCGTCACGGGCATCGTTGCGGTCGATGCGCTGCGCTCGGTCGGGCAGCCACCGCTCCCACCCCAGGAAGTGGCGCTGCGCGTGGCTCCGTTCCGCGCCGACTTCGTCGGTGAGACCCGCAAGCTCGTGAGCGAGTCACTCTTCCGGCGCGACGCCAACCGCGTGCTGGTGCAGAAAGTGGCCTACGACATGTCACTCGAGCCCCCCGCGATCGCCGTGGCATCCCTTCAGAGCCTGCTGTCGTTTGACCTCACGGGGCTGCTGCCGGCGATCCGCGTGCCGGTGTATGCGATCAACTCCGATCTCGCGCCGACCGATGCGGCGCGCATCAAGAAGTCGCTGCCGCTGTTCACCCTCGACGTGCTTGATCACAGCGGCCATTTCCTCATGCTGGAGGCCCCGGCGCGCTTCAATCCCCTGCTGCTGAAGGACCTCGCCGCGCTCGCGGCACGGCCCTGAGGTCTGCTCACTGCGTCAGCTCGTCGGAGTCCGGTGCAATTGAGCCGCAGCGCACCTCCAGCCAGCCGAGCCTGAGGGCAATCTGCTGCGCATCCATCTGCGCCCAGGCGGTGGCCAGCGGGGTCTCGTGTCCGTCCTCCTGCAACAGCAGCAGCAGCGCGTCGCGGTCGAGCGCGAACGGCCAGTCGCGCCCGTGCAGCGTGATCGAGAATGAGCGCCCGTCGGGGGTGGTGAAGCGCCCGTGGCCGCCGGCTTCGTACAGATCAAGGCGCGTCAGGGGCTCAAGCCCGCGCGCCGTGCCGCTGGCGGAGAAGGCCACGCGGCAGGCATACAGTCGCGCCTCGTTGGGCTCGAAGCGGTTGAAGCCGATGACTTCCTGCTGCAGCTGCCGGTCGCGGTCACGAAACGTGCGCCGGCGGTACCAGTAGAGGTCCTCGCCGATCACCAGCTGGTAGTCCAGGTACTCAAGCGTGCCGGAGCTCTCGTCGCGGCACTGATCCCCGCGCGTGCCGCCGCGGAACTGCTCGCCGCTGCGGCTCAGGGTGAAGTCGCAGCCGGCCGAGGACACGAGGTCCCGCCAGAGGATGGTCGCGGCCAGCTGCGGGCGGTAGTTGAGGTGCGTCCAGCGGCGCGCATCGGCGAAGCTGAAGAGGTGCACGTGCACGGCGTGCTCGCCGGGGCCTGCCGGCTCGAGCTGCAGCAGCAGCTGGCGGCGCGGGTACTCAGGTTCGTCCTGGAGGAACTCCTCCAGGTAGAGCACGTGGGCGCCGAGCCAGCTGATCGGTACCGGGGCGACCACCGTGCGCACGCGCCGCTCGTGCGCGAGCGGCCACACCGCGCTCGTCGCGTCGCTGCTCATGACCACCTGCTCGTTCGAGTCGCGCACGCCCGCCCACAGATGTTCGAGGGCCGCGACGTCGCCACCGTCGGCGCCGGCTGCGGCTGCAAGCAACAGGGCACTCAGGGCGAGCATGCATGGCAGGCGGCGCTACGGCTCGCGCTGCTCCTTCACCATGCGCACCAGGCCCTCCTGGGCGGCGCTCGCCACCAGGCGTCCATCGCGCGCGAACACGCTGGCGCGCGCGAAGCCGCGGGCGCCGGAGGCGCTCGGACTCTCCATTGCATACAGCAGCCACTCATCCACGCGCAGCGGGCGGTGGAACCACAGGGCGTGATCGATGCTGGCCATGACGATGCTCGGGCGCAGGAATGAGGTGCCGTGCGGCAGCGTCGTGGTATCGAGCAGGAAGAAGTCGGAGACGTAGGCGAGCAGGCGCCGGTGCAGCATCTCATCGGGGGGCACGCGCGCCACCGCCCGGAACCAGATCTGCCGCACCGGCGACTCGCGCCGCGGCGCCAGGTAGTCGATCGGCTGCACCATGCGGAACTCGAACGGTCGCGGCTGCGCGAAGAAGCGCCGCACGCGCTCGGGGAAGCGCTCCAGGAGCTCCGCCGGCGGACCGAAATAGCCGCTGAGCGCTTCCGCGGGCGGCACCTGCGGCATCTCGATCTGGTGGTCAAAGCCGGCCTCCTCCACGTGGAAGGAGGCGGCCATGTTGAAGATCTGCTGGCCGTGCTGGATCGCCACCACGCGGCGGTTGGAAAAGCTGTGGCCATCGAGGCTGCGGTCCACCTGGTAGACGATCGGGGCGTTGCAGTCGCCGCGGCGCAGGAAGTAGGCGTGCAGGGAATGCACCACGCGCCCGTCATCGACGGTACGCGCGGCCGCACTCAGGGCCTGCCCGAGCACCTGGCCGCCGAATACCTGCGGGCTGCCGATGTCGCGGCTCTCGCCGCGGAACAAATTGTCCTCGAGCTGCTCCAGTTCGAGCAGCGCCAGCAGGTCCGCGAGACGCTGGTCCATGCGCGCTTAGTCCGGCACCCCGAGACGCTGGTGCATCACCGGGCTCGTGGTGGTGTACTGCAGAAACTGCTTCTTCTGCGGGAACAGGTGATGCTGGATCGCAAACGCGGCCAGCGCGGCCTCGTGGAAGCCCGACAGAATGAGCTTCTTCTTGCCCGGGTAGGTGTTGATGTCCCCGACCGCATAGACCCCGGGGAGGGAGGTCTGGAACTTCTCCGTGTCAACCCGCAGCACCCGCTTCTCCAGCGCCAGGCCCCACTCAGCGATCGGCCCGAGCTTGGGGTGCAGGCCGAAGAACACCAGCAGCTGATCGGCGCTGAGCCCCTGGATTGCCCCATCGGGAGTCTTGATGTTGACCCCGGCAAGCCGCCCGCCCTCGAGCATGAGTGAATGCGGCAGCGCCTCGAAGCAGCGCATGCGACCGGCGGCCACCTGCTCGCGCATCCTGAGGACCGATGCCGGCGCGGCGCGGAACTCGTGGCGGCGGTGCACCAGGTCGATGCCGGCGGCGCGCCCGAGGAGTTCCAGTGTCCAGTCGAGCGCTGAGTCGCCGCCCCCGAAGATGACCAGGCGCTTGCCGGCGAAATCCGCGGCGCTCTTGACGCGATACTGGATGGCATCGCCCTCGAAGGGCTCGATCCCCTCGATGCCCAGGCGCCGCGCCTGGAAGGAGCCGACACCGCCGGCGATCACCACCGCACCGGCATCGAAAGTAAGTCCGGTGGCGGTGCGCAGGTGGAAGCGGCCGCCTTCGCGCGGCGCGAACTCGACCATCTCCTGACCCAGGTGAAACTGCGGCTTGAAGGGTTTGATCTGCTGCAGCAACCGGTCGACGAGCTCCTGGGCGCCACACACCGGCAGCGCCGGGATGTCGTAGATGGGCTTATCCGGATACAGCTCGGCGCACTGGCCGCCCGGATGCGCCAGGGAGTCCACCAGGTGTGCACTGATGCCCAGCAGGCCCAGCTCGAAGACCTGGAACAGTCCGCAGGGACCGGCGCCGATGATGACGACTTCGGCAGTGACGGGGGGCGCAGCCGCGCCCGGGGAGGTCTGGGTCAAGTGATTTCGCTCTTTGGAACCTATGGCGGCGAGGATTGTAGAGGGTCCGTCCCGCACCCGCATGGGGGCCGCCGCTTTCGCGGGGCCGACGCGCCTGCGCGCAGCGCCCGTTATAGAATAGGCACCTGCGTCCCGGCCAGCGCCAGCACCCTGCGCGTGCACCGTTGTCCGGAGCGCTTCGGGAGCGGGGAGTTCCCGGTGCGCCAGTTTGAGCACGGCCGCAGCGGCGGGGTCAATGCCGCCTGCGGCGGCCGGCGAGCCGGCCGCCGGTGCCTCCCCTGATCCGGTTTGCACCCCGCCACCGCGCCGGCGCAGCGCTGAGGCCCGGTGCCGTAGATGCCCGCAACCGCCACGCCGCAGGGCGCGGCTAAAGGAACCGTCTTGACGAGCAACGCCGAACTGAACAGCCGCCGCCAGCAGGCCGTGCCGCGCGGGGTCTCCAACTCCCTCATGGTGTATGCCGAGCGCGCGAACAACGCCGAGATCTGGGACGTGGAAGGGCGGCGCTACATCGATTTCGCCAGCGGCATCTCAGTGCTCAATACCGGACACTTGCACCCCAAGGTGCAGGCCGCGATTGCGCAGCAGCTGCAGAAGCTCACCCATACCTGCTTCCAGGTGACCCCCTACGAGAGCTACGTGGCACTGGCCGAGCAGCTCAACGCCCTCGCCCCCGGGGCCACGCCGAAGAAGACCATCTTCTTCACCACCGGGGCGGAGGCGGTTGAGAATGCGATCAAGATCGCGCGCTTCCACACCCAGCGCTCGGCGGTCATCGCCTTCTCCGGTGGCTTTCACGGCCGCACGCTTGCCTGCATCAGCCTCACGGGCAAAGTGCAGCCCTACAAGGCCGGCTTCGGCCCCATGCTGCCGGAGATCTACCACCTGCCCTATCCGATGGCCTACCACGGTGTGACCACCGAGGATTCCCTGCACGCGCTCGAGCAGCTGTTCAAGGCGGACGTTGACCCGGCGCGCGTGGCGGCCATCATCATCGAGCCGGTACTGGGCGAGGGGGGCTTCTATGGCGCACCCGCCGAGCTGCTGCGCAAGCTGCGCGCGCTGTGCGACACGCACGGCATCGTGCTGATCGCGGATGAGATCCAGTCCGGCTTCGGGCGTACCGGGCGCATGTTCGCGATCGAGCACGCCGGCATCGAGCCGGACCTGATCACCATTGCCAAGAGCGTCGCGGGCGGGGTGCCGCTGTCGGGCGTCATCGGCAAGGCCGCCATCATGGATGCACCGCCCCCGGGCGGACTCGGCGGCACCTTCGCCGGCTCACCGCTCGCGTGCGCGGCCGGACTTGCGGTGCTGGAAGTGATGCGCGAGGAGCAGCTGCTGAAGCGCTCCCAGGACATCGGCCGCTTCATGAGCTCGCGCCTGAAGGGTCTGCAGGTGCGCTTCCCCTGCATCGGTGAGGTGCGCTCACTCGGGGCGATGGTGGCCGTGGAGCTGGTGAAGAACGCGCGCGCGGACGCCCCCGATGCCGAACTCACCAAGGCACTGGTGCAGGCCGCGGGGCGTCACGGCCTGGTGCTGCTCTCGTGCGGGATGTACGCGAACGTCATCCGCTTCCTCGCGCCGCTGACGATCACGGACGCGCTGCTGAAGGAAGGCTTTCACCTCTTCGAGCTGGCACTCGCCGAGGTCGCGGGCACCACACTCGTCGCCCAGGCTGCGGGCTGAAGCGCGTGCCTGCGCCGCTTCAGGCGCGGCCGGCGTTGGCGTCGGTCGGGGTGTGGAAGTACTCGCTCTCGGAGGCGAGCTGCTCGATCAGGCGCTTGAGCTCCGCCATGCGGCCCTGCGCCGTGCTGATCGGCATGCAGTCCTGACAGCGCGGGTCCCCGCAGGGCTGGCGCGAATACAGCCAGTACTGGATCGCTCCCGCCAGCAGCCCATCGGCGATGTCCCACAGGTCCGCATCCTTATCCTTATCGGCGATCCGGTTGCCCAGATCGACAGCCTTGGAGAAGGCTGCATCAAAGGTATCCGCAAGCTCGCTCATGCTTCCCGCCGCCCTTCATCGTTGCCAATAGTATAGGGCATCACGGCCGCATCGCCCCTCGTTGCGATCCCTCGGCGCAGGCGCATCTTCCCCTCAGTTCTGTGTAATCGGCGGCTCAGCCGCAACCTGCGCGGCATTTATGCGATGCCCGCCTCGGAAGCACAGCGAGCGCGGCGCGCATCATGTTCGCCGGACCACGGACTGAATGAGAGCTGCGTCGTTCCGGCCGCGACTTATGTCGCATGCAGACAAATGAAACGCGACCTCACCGCCACCACGATGACTGCCACGCGCGCCGCGCCAGCGCGCCGGCTGCGCTCAGGCTCCCCGCTCCTGGGGATCGCCTGGCGACTCGGCCTCGGGCTGACGGCGATCGCCGCCGTGCTGGCGTGCGCAGAGGTACTGGCGACACGCACCACGCGCGACGCGCTCGAGGCCGTGCGCGCCATGCAAAACGAACACGAGCCGCTCGCGAACAGCGCCGATGCGGTGCTCGAGCGCCTGGTGGCCTTCGACGGCGCGGTCGGGGCTTTCGTGCAGTCTCGCGCCGGGGCCGATAGCAGCGCGATCGCGCAGGCAGGGGATGCACTCGAGGATGCGGTGACCGTCTATTTCGCCAGCCGGCCCGCCCCGGCGGTGACACCGGCAACCCTGGCACTGCGCGCCCAGCTCACGAGCCACATCGACACCGCGCGCCAGCTGGCCGGCCGCGCCGCGCAGCGCTTACAGTCGGCCGAGGCGCGCGAGAGCGCGCTCAATCACGTCTACGAGCTCATCGCCTCGGCCGGTGGCGCAGGCGTCGCCATCAACGGCGAACAGGTGTTCGGGCGCCGCTCGCTCTCGGAGCTGCAGAGCGCCATCAACGACCTGCGCGGCGGCGCTGACGCCAAGCCCGCCCTGATCGCGCGCCGCGAGCAGGACTTCCGCGCACTGCTCGATCTGAACAGTGCCGAGTTGCAGGTCTCACCGGGACGGGCGTGGCTCGCGCAGGTGCGCCAGGACTTCGTCAGCAGCACCAAGCTGCGCCTGGAGGTCGCACGCTACGATGAGGCCGCCGGCCCCGCCTGGCACGCCCTGCTCGAGGACAGCTCCGCCCTCACCGCGGCCATCCACGAGCAGCTGCAGAAACCGGCCCGCATCGGGCTGCTCAAGGCCGCGCAGCACGCGGCCGTTGCGGCCGAAGTCGCCGAGAGTACGCTGCGCACCAGTGCCGCCTCGGTACTCGGACTGTTGCTCCTGGTGTCGGTGCTGCTCACCCTGAGCATCAGCCTGCCGGTGCGGCGCCTGACCAGCGCCACGCGCCGGCTCGCGGCCGGGGATCGCAGCGCGCGCGCACCGCGCGGCGGCTCGGCCGAGGTCGCCGAGCTGGCCGACTCCTTCAACACCATGGCCGATCGCATCGAGCATGCGGAAGCGGAGCTGCGTGCCCACCAGGCGGAGCTCGAGCGCCACGTTGCCGAGCGCACGCGCCAGCTGCATCACCTCGCCCACCACGACCCGCTCACCCAGCTCCCCAACCGCCGCAAGCTCTCCGCCCGACTGGAGGTGGCACTGGCACGGGCCGGCTCCCGGCAGCGTCTGGCGCTACTGTTCGTCGACCTGGACAACTTCAAGTCCATCAATGACACGCTCGGCCACAGCTTCGGCGACCGCGTGCTGCAGCAGATCGCCGAGCGGCTGCGCGCCGCCACCGGGGCCAGCGGCCTGCTGGCGCGCCTGGGCGGGGATGAGTTCACGGTATTGCTGGAGAACGTCAAGTCCACGGCACAGGTCGAGGAGCACGCCGCCGCCATCGTCGCCACCCTGCAGCAGCCGCTCAACATCGACGGGCGCGTGCTCACCACCAGCGCGAGCGTGGGGGCGAGCCTGTATCCGGATCATGCGGCGGATGCCGAGGGACTGCTGCGGGCCGCCGACGTCGCCCTCTTTCGCGCCAAGGAACTGGGGCGCAAGCGTTTCACGGTCTACAGTCCGGAGCTGTTCGATGCGGCGGCGCAGCGTTTCCGGCTGGAGCAGTCGCTGCGCCGCGCGGTACAGAAAGACGAGCTGCTGCTCATGTACCAGCCGCAGGTGGCGCTGCACACCTTCGAGGCGACCACGCTCGAGGCGCTGCTGCGCTGGCGCCGGCCCGACGGCCGCATCGCCCCGGCGGCCGAGTTCATCCACACGGCCGAGAAGACCGGCCTCATTCACGAGCTCACCGGCTGGATCCTGCACTCCGCCGCCGCCGCCGCCGTGGCCTGGCGCGCCGCCGGCTGGCACCGCGCCAGCGTCGCCATCAACGTCTCGCCGCAGCAGTTCTTCGAAAGCGACTTCGTCGAACATGTCGCGCGCACGCTCGAGGCCACGGGGCTGCCGGCCAGCGCGCTGGAGCTCGAGCTCACCGAGACCGTCTTCCAGACCGGGCCTGCGACGGTGGAGTCGCTGCGGCGGCTGCGCGCCCTCGGTGTCCAGGTGGCGCTCGATGACTTCGGCATCGGTTACTCCTCGCTCACCTCCCTCGAGCAGCTGCCGATCACACGCGTGAAGCTCGACCGGCTCTTAGTTGCAGGAGTTGACACCAACCCACGCTCGGCGGCGATCGTGCGTTCGATCGTCGCGCTGTGCCACGGGCTCGGGCTGCAGGTGGTGGCCGAGGGCGTCGAACGCAGCCCGCAGCTGGATTTCCTCGCCAGCTGCGGACCGATCGGGGTGCAAGGCTACCTGCTCGCGCAAACCGGTCGAGGCGACCGCCGCGGCGAGCGAGGCGCAGGCGGCGAGCTCACGCGCGCGCGTGGCGCTGGAGGCCGCGAGCGCACTGCCGCGGCGCGACAGCGCCGAAGCGCTGGTGTTCGTCGGCAACTCCGCCCGCCGCCGCACGCCCTGAGGGTGGTATCAGCCTAAGGGGTGGCGGCCAGAAACGCCGCCCGCGCCGCCACACCGATGTCGGGCTGATCGGTGAAAAAGCCATCGATGCCGGCGCGCAGGAAAGTCACGATCTCCCCCATCAGGTCGCCGTGCTCGGTGCCGAGCGCACCGCGGCGAAACTCCCGTGGCAGGAAGCGGTTCTCGGCGCGGAAGGTCCAGGGATGCAGCAGCAGCTGCTGCGCGTGGGCATCAGCGACCAGGTGCGTGGGCGAGTCCAGGGTGTCATCGGCGCGGCGCGGGATGATGAGGTGCTTGGACGGCCCCAGCGCCTGCGCGTAGCCGGCGATGCCCGCGAGCCCTGCCGGTGTCAGCAGGTCCGCGTAGCTGCGCGGATCGCCGGCGAGCACGAAGTCGTACGGTGCACCGCTATCCTCGATCAGCTGCACGCGGCCAAGCTCGGTCAGGGTGCTGAGTGCGATGAGGTTGCTGACCTCGAAGGACTGTAGCCACACCGGGGCGGCGCGTCCGCGGTAACCGAAACGCTCCAGCGTCGCCACGAGCGGAGCCTCCATCGCCAGTGCGCGCGCGGCGAAGTAGCTCGGGTGCTTGGTCTCCGGGTAGACCCCGATGCGCTGCGGCATTGCCGCGCGCAGTTGGGCGGCGCGCCGCGCGCGCTGCGCCTCCACGCCCTGCACCAGGGTCAGGATCTCCTCGAGCGTCGGGATCTCGAACTGGCCGTCGAAGCGCGCATTGCCGGGGCGCACCTCGGGAATGCGCTCGCGTGCGCGCAGGGTCTTCAGCTCCGCGAGCGTGAAGTCTTCGGTGAACCAGCCCTGCACCTCGGTGCCGTCGATGAGCTTGCGCGTGTGGCGCGTCGCGAACCGCGGGTGTGCGGCGACATCGGTAGTGCCGCCGATCTCGTTCTCATGGCGCGCGACCAACACGCCGTCGCCCGTCATGACGAGATCGGGCTCGATGAAATCAACACCCTGCTGCATGGCGATGAAGTACGAGGCGAGCGTGTGCTCGGGGACGTAGCCGCTCGCGCCGCGATGACCGATGACGATGGGCGTAGCCATGGGCTGCGATACCAGCACACCCGGGCGCGTCTTGCTAGACTGCCGCGGTGCTGCTGACTGACCGCGACATCTACCATTTCCGCGAGGGCAGCTACGTACGCGCCTACGAGAAGCTCGGCGCGCACCCGAGCGCGGCCGGCACGCACTTTGCGGTCTGGGCACCCAATGCCCAGGCGGTTTCGGTCATCGGTGACTTCAACGGCTGGCGGCCGGGCAGGCACACGCTGCAGGCGCGCGCGGACTCCTCGGGCATCTGGGAGGGCGAGCTGCCCGGCATCGGCAAGGGCGCGCTCTACAAGTACCACGTGCTCGCGCGCCACGGCGGCGCGGGCGAGAAGAGTGACCCGTATGCGTTCTGCGCCGAGCTACCGCCGCGTACCGCCTCGGTGGTGTGGGACCTCGACTACGAGTGGCACGACGCCAAATGGCTCGCCCGCCGTGCCACCGTCAACGCGCTGACCGCGCCCTGGTCGATCTACGAGGTGCACCTGGGCTCGTGGCGGCGCGTGCCGGAGGAAGGCGGCCGCTCTCTCAGCTACCGCGAGTTCGCGCACGTGCTCGCCGACTACGTGAGCGAGCTCGGCTTCACGCACGTGGAGCTCCTGCCGCTCATGGAGCACCCCTTCTACGGCTCCTGGGGCTACCAGGTCACGGGCTACTTCGCGCCGACCTCACGCTATGGCACGCCGCAGGACCTGATGTACCTCATCGATCACCTGCACCGGCAGGGCATCGGCGTGATCCTCGACTGGGTGCCCTCGCACTTCCCCGCCGACGCGCACGGACTGGCGCAGTTCGACGGCACCCACCTGTACGAGCACCAGGACCGGCGGCAGGGGTTTCATCCGGAATGGAACAGCTCCATTTTCAACTACGGGCGCGCCGAGGTGCGCAACTTCCTCTTGAGCAGCGCGCTCTTCTGGCTCGACGTTTATCACTTCGATGCGCTGCGCGTGGACGGGGTCGCCTCCATGCTCTACCTCGACTACGGGCGGCGCGAGGGCGAGTGGATCCCCAACCGCTTCGGCGGGCGCGAGAATCTCGAAGCGGTCGAGTTCCTGAAGCAGCTGAACCTGGCGGTGTACCGCGATCATCCCGACACCCAGACGATCGCCGAGGAATCGACCGCCTGGCCGATGGTGTCGCGCCCCGTGTATCTGGGCGGCCTCGGCTTCGGACTTAAGTGGAACATGGGCTGGATGCACGACACGCTCGCTTACTTCCAGCAGGACCCGCTGCACCGCAAGTACCACCACAGCCGCCTCACCTTCAGCCTCTGGTACGCCTTCACCGAGAACTTCGTGCTGCCGCTGTCGCACGATGAGGTCGTGCACGGCAAGGGCGCGCTCATCGGCAAGATGCCCGGGGACGAGTGGCAGCAGTTCGCGAGTCTGCGGCTCCTGTTCGGCTACATGTGGGCGCACCCGGGGAAGAAGCTGCTGTTCATGGGCGGGGAGATCGGCCAGCGCCGCGAGTGGCAGCACGATGAGAGCCTCGAGTGGCACGTACTTCAGTACCCGCTGCATGCCGGCGTGCAGCACTGGGTGCGCGACCTCAACCGCCTGTACCGGGCGACGCCGGCGCTCTACGAACTCGACTTCATCGACGCAGGCTTCAGCTGGATCGACTGCGACGATGCCGACGTCAGCGTCATCTCCTTCCTGCGCCGCAGCGCCTCCGGCGCGCTCGCCCTCATCGTCTGCAACTTCACGCCCGTACCGCGCCCGCACTACCGCGTCGGCGTGCCACGCGGCGGCCGCTGGCACGAGCGCCTGAACAGCGACGCCGCCGACTACGGCGGCAGCGGCCAGGGGAACCTGGGAGCGCTGGATGCCGAGCCGCAGGGTGCACATGGCCACGCCCACTCCCTGGCGTTGCGCCTGCCACCGCTCGCGGTGCTGATCCTGACACCGGCGGACTGAGAGCCGCAGGTCCTGTCGGGAACGGGCCGGCGGGAACTGCGCACCCCGCGCAGGTGGCTGGCAAGCGCTCGTGTGCCGGTGCAAGATCGCCTACCCAACACACAAGGAGTGGTGACATGCGGCGCGCCTACCGGGGAGCGGCCATCACGATGCTGACAGTGGCAATGCTCGCGGCCTGCCAGAGCGGCATCCCGCGCCACGAGAGCCAGGCGCAGATGCGCGAGCGCTACGCGGCCTACGCCGGGCAGCCGCTGGATCGCATGACCTGGCTCGGCCACTTCTACAGCTGGGAATCCCTCGGCGACAATCGCCTGGTCGTGTACACCACCCCGAGCGATGCCTACCTGCTGAGCGTCACACCGCCCTGCACCGATTTGAATTTCGTGCAGAGCATCGGGCTGACCTCCACCGCCGGCACCGTCTATCCGCGGCTCGACTCGGTCAAGGTCAGGGGCTGGCGCTGCCCGATCGCCGAGATCCGCAGAATCGATTACGCGCGCATGCGCGCCGACCTGCGCGCGGAGGATGCCAAGGCCAAGGCGAGCGCGCCGCAGTAGGCGGCCGCGCTAGCGGTAGCCGCGCGCCTGCAGCGTGAAGAGGTGGGCATAGCGGCCGTTGAGGCGCATCAGCTCCTCGTGGCTGCCGCGCTCGACGATATGGCCGTCATTGAGCACCGCGATCTGGTCGGCCATGCGCACCGTGGAGAAGCGGTGCGAGATGAGGATGGTGATGCGCGCCGCGGCCAGCTGGCGGAAATGCTCGAACACCTCCGCTTCTGCCTGCGCGTCCATGGCAGCGGTGGGCTCATCGAGCACCAGGATGTCGGCGCGGCTGCGCATGAAGGCGCGCGACAGGGCGATCTTCTGCCACTGGCCGCCGGAGAGCTCGCGACCGTCCTTGAACCACTTGCCGAGCTGCGTGTGGTAACCGGCCGGCAGCGTCTCGATGAAATCCACCGCCCGCCCCTTCGTGGCCGCCTCGCGCCAGCGCGCCTCGTCCTCGAAGTAACGTTCATCGCCCGCCCCCACGTTCTCCCCGACCAGCATCTGATAGCGCGCGAAGTCCTGGAAGATGACGCCGATGCGCTCGCGCAGTGCCGCCTCGTCCCACTCGGCCAGGTCCTGGCCATCGAGCAGAATGCGCCCGGCGCTGGGGGCGTACAGGCGCGTGAGGAGCTTGATCAGCGTGGTCTTGCCCGAGCCGTTCTCGCCCACCAGGGCAAGGCTCGTGCCGGGCTTCAGGTGCAGGCTGATGTGCTCGAGCGCCGGAGCCTGCGAGCCGGGGTAGGTGAAGCTCACGTCCTCGAAGCGCACCCCATCGGCCGGCAGCGGACCGCGCAACGCGCTACCGGTGCTCGGCAGCACCTCGGTATCCAGATACTCGTAGAGCGTCGACAGATACAGGTTGTCCTCGTACATGCCGCCGATCGCGGTCAGCATCGCCGTCACCGTGGTCTGGCCCTGGCGAAACAGCGCCACGTACATGGTCATCTGGCCGAGCGTGATGAGCTGGCGCACCGCGGTGATCGCGATCCAGGCGTAGGCACCGTAGAGCGCCGCGCTGCCGATCAGCCCCAGGCCAAAGCCCCACAGGTCGCGCCGCACGGTGAGCGCCTTGTCCTCCTGGTAGAGGCGCCGGAAGATCGCACGGTAGCGCTCGAGCAGGCGCGCGCCGAGGCCGAAGAGCTTCACCTCCTTGGCATGGTCCTCGCGCGCCAGCACCGTCTCCAGATAGATCTGCATGCGCGTCTCGGGCGAGCGCCAGCGGAACAGGCGAAAGGCATCGCCGGAAAACTTCGCCTCCGCGATGAAGGACGGCAGCCCCGCCCCGAGCAGCACCAGTACCGCCCAGGGCGAGAAGTGCGCGAGCAGGCTGCCGTAGCTCACCAGCGAGATGCTGCTTTGCACCAGGTAGAAGGTGCGCATGACCAGACTCAGCGGCCGGGTGGTGGCCTCGCGGCGCGCGCGCGTGAGCTTGTCGTAGAACTCGGAATCCTCAAAGTGCTGCAGCTCCAGGGTGAGCGCTTTCTCCAGGATCATGACGTTGACGCGCTGGCCGAGCTGGGCGCGCAGCAGCGACTGGCACAGCTGAATGCCGCGCTGCGCGGCGGAAATGGCGGCCACGAGCACCCCTTCCATCAGCACCAGCTCGAGCACGCGCCGCGCGCTGCCGCCGCTCTTCATGGCCGCGACCACCGCGTCCACGATCAGCGCCCCGACGTAGGCGACGCCGGCCGGCAGCACGCCGGCGATCAGCGTGAGACCTGCCAGCGCCAGCGTGAGCCCGCGGTTGGTGCTCCACACCAGTTCCAGCGCGCGGCGGCTGTAGCGGAACACGCCGAAGAAGCCGCGCAGCGTGGTCGGGTCCTGGCTGGGACGGAAGATCGCCTGCGTCTGGCGCGGCGGATGCACCGGATCGGCCATCAGCGCTCCCGGCTGCTCGGCTGCGCGTTACGGATGATGAGCCGCGAGCCGCGCCGCCGGAATACGTAACCGTAGATCCAGGAGACGAGCACCACGAGGCGGTTGCGAAAACCGATGAGCACGGAGATGTGCAGCGCCATCCACGCGAACCAGGCGAGCAGGCCGCCGAAGTGCAGCCGGCCGATCTCGACCACCGCGCGCGACTTGCCGATGGTGGCCATCGAGCCGTAGTCGCGATAGCGAAACGGCGCGGTTGCGCGCGTGATGCCGCGCACCCGCTGGTCGATGACGCGTGCTACGTAGCGGCCCATCTGCAGCGCGCCCTGCGACACCCCCGGCACCGTGCGGCCGGCGGCATCGGTGAGGGCGGCGGCATCGCCGATGACGAAAACCTCCGGGTGCCCGGGGAGTGAGCAGTCGGGATTGACCGCGACGCGCCCGCCCGGACCGCTCGCGGCGGCACCGAGGGCGGCGGTGAGCGGGGCCGCCCTGACACCAGCGGCCCAGATGACGTTGTAGCTGCGCACGTGTGCGCCGCCGACCTCCACCCCATCCGGCACGATCTGCGTCACCGGCTCGCCCAGGCGCACTTCGACCCCGAGCTCCTTGAGCTGCGACTCGGCACGGCGCGGAGGAGTCCGGCGCGAAGGCCGGCAGCAGCCGCGGGCCGGCCTCGATCAGCAGCACGCGCGCGCGGCGCGTATCGGCGACGCGGAAATCCTGCGGGATCACATCGACCGCGAGCTCCTTGATGGCACCGGCGAGCTCCACCCCGGTCGGTCCGCCGCCGACGATCACGAAGCTCAGCAGCGCGGCGCGCTCCTCGGGATCACTCTCCAGTTCCGCGCGCTCGAAGCAGCGCAGCAGCCGCGAGCGGATGAAGGTCGCCTCTTCCACGTCCTTCATGCCGGGCGCAAACGGGTGCCACTCGTTGTGGCCGAAGTAGTTATCCACCGCACCCGGGGCGAGGATCAGGTAGTCGTACGGGATGCGGTGGCCGGCCGCGCTCAGCGTGCGTGCGGCGAGGTCGATGCTCTCGACTTCGGCGAGCATGACGCGCGCGTTGGGCTGGTGGCGCAGGATGCTGCGGATGGGCTGCGCGATGTCCGCCGGTGCGAGCGCGGCGGAGGCGACCTGGTAGAGCAGCGGCTGGAACAGGTGATAGTTGTTGCGGTCGATGACCAGCACCTCGGCGGGCGTGCGACTGAGCGCCCGGGCCGCGAACAGCCCGCCAAAGCCACAGCCAACGATCACAATCCGTGCGCGCGCCGCCTCGTCCAACGTCCCTCCCGATCCGAAGACCACAGCTCCTGATCTGGGGGTGATTATCGGCTATTCCAGTGAGGATCGATCCGGGCGGCGGCCGAGGTGGTCGACCCAGTTCTCGCACAGGCTCACCGCTTCGGCGGGGCGGAAGTTGCCCGGCTCCAGGCAGTACTCGAGCCACAGCCCATCCAGCAGCGCGTTCAGCCCGATGGCCGCCAGGCGCAGATCCACCTTGGCGTGCGGGCGCTCCTGTTTCAGCAGCGCCGCCAGCAGCCCGCGCACCAGCTGCACGTAGCCCTGGTAGGTCTCGCGGTGCACGCGCTGGATGAGGCGCGAATGGCGGTACATGCCCCAGAACACCACCCACACCGCGAGCACGTCCTGGTCGAGGTTGGGCGGCGAGAACATGGCGACGAAGAAGGCGTGCAGGCGCGCGCGCGGGGCGTCCGCGGCGCGCTCGACCGCCGCCTGGAAGCCCGCCACCAGCTCACTGTTGAAGTGCCGGTAGGCGGCCGCGATGAGTTCGTCCTTGTTGGGAAAATGGTGGTTGATGAGCCCGACCGACACCCCGGCCTGGGTGCTGATAGTGCGGATCGAGAGCCCGTCGTGACCGTAACGCTTCAGGCACTCGATGGTGGCGGCGATGAGTGCCTGGCGACGCTGCTCCGGGAGCTGGCGCACGAAGCGCGGCTTGCCCGGGGCGGGGGAGGTCTTTTCTGCCGCCCTCAGGGGCATGCGCACTTTCGACGGTCGTTTTGCGAAGGCGCCTATCATGCCACCCGGCGCAGCCGCCCGCGCCGAAAATCGCTGATGATTTCGCGCGCCGCGTTATGGCCCGGCGCGCCCGTGACGCCGCCGCCCGGATGGGTGCCGGCGCCGCACATGTACAGGCCCCCGAGCGGACCGCGGTAGTTACCGTAGCCGAGCATCGGGCGCGCGGAGAACAGCTGATCCAGGCTCAGCACCCCGTGCATGATGTCGCCGTTGACCAGCCCGAAGGTGCGCTCCAGATCCAGCGGGCTCATGATCTGGCGCCCGAGGATCGAGGCCTTGAAGTTGGGCGCGTACTGATTGACGGTGTCGATCATGAGATCGGCCACGGTGTCGCGGTGCTGATCCCAGGACTGCCCGTGCGGCAGCACCGGCGCTACGTGCTGGCAGAACAGGCTGGCGACATGTTTGCCGGCCGGCGCCAGGGAGTCATCGAGCGTGGACGGGATCACCAGCTCCACGATCGGCGCGCGCGACCAGCCGTGCTCGCGTGCATCGAAGAAGGCGCGCTCCATGTACTTGAGCGTGGGTGCGATGATGATACCGGCGGTGTGGTGATCGCCGCCGCTCTTACCCGGCAGACAGGTAAAATCCGGCAGCTCAGCGAGCGCCACGTTCATGCGGAAGGTGCCCGAGCCACAGCGGAAGTGGCTCATGTGCTCGAGGAACTCGCTCGGCAGCGCCGCGGGCGCGAACAGTTTGGTGTACAGCAGGCGCGGATTGAGGTTGGAGATCACCGCGCTCGCGCGCAGCGTCTCGCCGGATTCGGTGATGACACCCACCGCCCGGCCGCCCTCGACCAGCACCTCGCGCACCGCCGTGCCGGTGCGGATCGTGACGCCGCGCGCGCGGGCCGCGCTCGCCATGGCCTGGGTGATCGCGCCCATGCCGCCGATCGCATGGCCCCAGGCGCCGCGCTTGCCGTTCACCTCGCCAAACACGTGGTGCAGCAGTACGTAGGCGGAGCCGGGAGTGTAGGGGCTGGCGTAGTTGCCGACGATGCCATCGAAGCCGTACACCGCCTTGATCGGATCGGATTCGAACCAGTTGTCCAGGTAGTCACCGGCGGACATCGAGAACAGCGCCAGGAGCTCGCGGCGCAGCCCCATGTCGAGCTCGCGCACGCGCCCGCCGACCTTGGCGGCGCGCAAGAGCTCGGGCAGCGCTTCGCGCCAGCTCCCCTGCACGGCATTGGGCGGAGTCGTGAGCACGAGATCACGCAGCACGTCCGCGATCGCCTCGAGCTTCGCGCCGTAGTCAGCGAGGCGCGCCGCATCGCGGGCGGAGAACTTGGCCACTTCGGCTGGCGTGCGCTCACCGCCGGTGAGGATGTAACGGCCATCCTCGGTGGGCAGGAAGTTGGAGGCGCGCCGCTCCACGATCCGCAGCCCGTGGCCGGCGAGGTCCAGGTCGCGGATGACCTTCGGGTTCAGGAGCGAGACCGTGTAGGAGGCCACCGAGTTGCGGAAGCCCGGATGAAACTCCTCCGTGACCGCCGCGCCGCCAACCACATCGCGCCGCTCGAGCACGGTCACCTTGAGGGCGCTGGCTGCGAGGTAGGCGGCGCAGACGAGCCCGTTGTGGCCGCCGCCGATGATCAGTGCGTCGCTGCGGCCGCCCGGGCCCTCAGCCATGACTCCAGCCTCGCGGCGGCGCCTGCGCCAGCTGGCTCTGCGGAATGAGGCCGCGCATGCGACGCGCGAAACTGCGCAGGCACACCTCCCCTTCGCTCAGCGGGCCGAAGGAGTAGGAGCTGGAGGCCATGCCGGCCTGCACGCGGTCGATGAGCCACTTGTCCTCGGCGCTGA
The DNA here is from genome assembly GCA_963743625.1 of uncultured Pseudomonadota bacterium. Taxonomy (GTDB): domain Bacteria; phylum Pseudomonadota; class Gammaproteobacteria; order Steroidobacterales; family Steroidobacteraceae; genus 13-2-20CM-66-19. The sequence goes on from CAVUQM010000014.1 coordinate 124,440, forward strand.
CGCGGCGATTGATGCGCCAGTTGAGGTAGCGCACGGCGCGCATCTCGCGGCTCGCGTCCGGATGCACGTAGGCGATCTCACGGATCATGGTTTCGCTGGCCGAGACCGGGATGAACTGCATGAAGTCGATCTGGTCCGGGTAGATGTCGAACGCCACGTTGGGCCAGAGCTTGAAGTAGGTCCACAGGCGCTGCCGCTCCGGCGGCAGGTGCGCCACCTTGGGCAGAAAGTGCTGGTAGGCGCGCTCGGACCAGTTGGAGGACGGCGTGTCGCGCAGCGTGCCCCACATCTTGTCGATCCAGGGACGCGCCTCGATGCCGTAGCCCTTGCCGAACAGGCGCGTGAGTCCCGGATGCGCCACGTTGATGTGCAGCCCGTCGGAGAAGTTGTCGGCGACGTTCTTCCAGTTGACCGCGCGCGGGCGCAGCGAGACGCGCCCCATCGGCACCAGCTCCTCGAAACGGTACGGCTTCATCTCGTGCGCGTAGGGCGCGGCCATGTCGCGCACGCTCGGCAGCCCGGGCGCAAAGCGCACGAAGATGAACCCCATGAAGATCTCGTGCTCGAGGCTGGCGAGCCCGTGACGGGCAGGATCCATGCCCTTGAAGCTCTCCTTGTTCGGCACGGCCACCAGGCGACCGTCGAGCCCGTAGGTCCAGGCGTGATAGGGACAGGTGATGCGCTTGCCGCAGTGGCCCTTGGGACCATCCACCAGACGCGCCGCACGATGCCGGCAGACGTTGTGGAAAGCGCGCACCCCGCCATCCTCGGCGCGTATCACGAACACCGATTCGCCGAAAAACTCGAACGTGTGGTAATCCCCGCTCTTGGGAATGTCGTTGAGGTGGCACACCACCTGCCACGACTGGCGGAAGATCGACTGCTTCTCGCGCTCGAAGAACTCCGGGTCGTGATAGATCCAGGCCGGCAGGCTCAGGTTGTCCTGATCGGCGGACACGGAGGTGTCGATGCGGTGCAGATGGGCGCTTTTCATGGCACTTCCGGACAGGAGCCGTTGTTGAACGATCGTACAACAAGACTCCGGGGGCGCGCAACGTCAGGGCGGCTTCACATAAGTGTCGCCGGGCGGGCTTTGTGGTTCAGAATTGCCGCGCCGCACCTTCAAGACCGATTGCCGCCCGGAAAGCCATGCCGACCACCACCGATATCGCGCACCTGATCCAGTCCTCGGTCGCCCCGGTGTTCCTGCTCACCGGCGTGGCGGCGATGCTCGGGGTGCTGACCAACCGCCTGGCGCGCATCGTGGACCGCGCCCGCGTGCTCGAGGGGCGCCTTGAGGGCGGCCAGGCCAAGCCCGTCAGCCTGCACGCCGATCTTATGGTGCTGGCGCGACGCGCGCGTTACATCAACTTTGCGATCTCGCTGTGTGCGGTGGCCGCCGTCATGGTGGCCGCGGTCGTGGTCACCTTGTTCGCCAACGCCTTCTTCGGGCTCGGCATCGGCGGTCTCATCGCCTCCCTCTTCGTCGGTTCGCTGCTGCTCTTGGCCGCCGCCTTCATCGCCTTTTTCATCGAGGTGCGCTACGCCACGGCGGCGCTGCGCATCGGGGCCCCCCACATTTAGGGGCACACGTCCCGATTCTCTCCAAAAACAAGCAGTTCCACAGCGGATCTGCTACCCTGCGCACCCTTTTTTGGACACGCCCGACGACGGGCGCGCAGGCCCGAGCGGCCCCCAAGGAACACGGGCCGAGAGGCCATGTCAGCACCCATGCAGCGCCCCATCCGCAATATCGCCATCATCGCGCACGTCGACCACGGCAAGACGACCCTGGTCGACTGCCTGCTCAAGCAGTCCGGTACCTTCGCCGCCCACGAGCGCATGGGCGAGCGCATCATGGATTCCAACGACATCGAGCGCGAGCGCGGCATCACGATCCTCGCCAAGAACTGCGCGATCGAATACGGCGGCACGCGCATCAACATTGTCGACACCCCGGGACATGCCGACTTCGGCGGCGAAGTGGAACGGGTGCTCTCGATGGTCGATGGGGTCCTGCTGCTGGTGGATGCGGTGGAAGGTCCCATGCCGCAGACCCGCTTCGTCACCCGCAAGGCCCTCGCGCTGGGCCTGAAGGCGATCGTGGTCGTCAACAAGATCGACCGGCCCGGCAGCCGCCCGGCCTGGGTCATCGACCAGACCTTCGACCTGTTCGACAAGCTCGGCGCGAGCGATGCGCAGCTCGACTTCCCGGTGATTTACGCCTCGGCACTGCAGGGCTGGGCCAGCACGGATTACACCGAGCGCCGCCCGGACATGTCGGCGCTGTTCGAGGCGATCCTGACACACGTGCCACCACCGGCGGCCGATGCCGGCCTGCCGCTGCAGCTGCAGATCTCGACCCTCGACTACAACTCCTACGTCGGACGCATCGGCATTGGCCGCATCCGCCGCGGCGTGGTGCGCCCCGGGGAGACGGTGGCGCTGCGTTACGGGCCTGAGGACCGCGGCACTGCCAAGATCGCCCAGGTGCTCACCTTCACGGGGCTGCAGCGCAGTGCGGTGGAAGAGGCCGGCGCGGGCGACATCGTCGCCATCACCGGCATCGAGGCGGTCAACATCGGGCTGACCCTGTGCGATCCGGAGCATGCCGAAGGCCTGCCGCCGATCAGCGTCGATGAGCCGACGCTCGCCATGAACTTCCAGGTCAACACCTCGCCGCTGTGCGGCCGCGAAGGCAAGTTCGTCACCAGCCGCCAGATCCGCGAGCGCCTGTACCGCGAGCTGCAGAGCAACGTGGCGCTGCGCGTGGAGGACACCGAGGAGCCGGACGTGATGCGGGTCTCCGGGCGTGGCGAGCTGCACCTGACGATTCTCATCGAGAACATGCGCCGCGAGGGCTACGAGCTGGCGGTATCGCGACCGCAGGTGCTGACCAAGATCGTCGACGGCGAAGTGCATGAGCCCTACGAGGCCCTGACGGTCGACATCGAGGAAGAACATCAGGGAGCGGTCATGGAGGGCCTCGGCAGCCGCCGTGCCGAGCTCACCGACATGAGCATCGACGGCAACGGCCGCGCGCGACTGGAGTACCGCGTGCCGGCGCGCGGCCTCATCGGCTTCCAGGGCGAATTCATGACCCTCACCCGCGGCACCGGCCTCATCAGCCACATCTTCGACGGCTTCGCCCCGGTCAAGGGCGAGATTCCCGACCGCCACAACGGCGTACTGGTCAGCAACGAGCAGGGCGAGGCGGTCGCCTATGCGCTCTTCAATCTGCAGGAACGCGGCCGCATGTTCGTCGGCCCGGGCGAGAGGCTCTACGAAGGGATGATCATCGGCATCCACACCCGCGACAATGACCTGGTCGTGAACCCCATCAAGACCAAGAAGCTCACCAACATCCGCGCCGCCGGCAAGGACGATGCGATCCTGCTCACCCCGCCGATCGAGCTCACGCTCGAGTACGCCGTGGAGTTCATCGCCGATGACGAGCTGGTCGAGGTAACGCCGGCCTCGATCCGCATCCGCAAGCGTTACCTGAAGGAAGCCGACCGCAAGCGCGCCTCGCGCAGCGACGCCGCCTGAAGAGCCCGCAGGGCGCGCCGCAGCGCTAGGGTTCGCGCATCCCGCTCATGTCGATGAAGCGCAGGAACTCACTGCGCGTGCGCGCATCGCTGCGGAACAAGCCGGTCATGCGGCTCGTGACCATCGACACGCCGCGCTTGTGCACGCCGCGGGTGGTCATGCACTCGTGCACTGCCGACACCACGACTCCGACGCCGCGCGGCTTGAGCACCTCGGTGATGCAGTTGGCGATCTGCGCGGTGAGCTTCTCCTGTACCTGGAAGCGCCGCGCGTAGCCGTCCACCACGCGCGCCAGCTTGCTGATGCCCACGACCTTGTCGGCCGGCAGGTAGCCCACATGCACCCGACCGATGATCGGCGCCATGTGGTGCTCGCAGTGGGACTCGAAGGAGATGTCGCGCAGCACGATGAGCTCGTCGTACCCCCCGACTTCCTCGAAGGTACGCCGCAGGTAGGCCGCCGGGTCGATGTCGTAACCGGAGAACCAGTCACGGTAGGCATCCACCACGCGCTGCGGGGTGTCCTGCAGTCCCTCGCGGCGCGGATCCTCGCCCGCCCAGCGCAACAGCGTGCGCACCGCGCCTTCCGCGGCCCGCCGTGAAACCCGGGAACGAGCCCTCGCCATCTTCATGCCTCCCAAGGGGCGCGCCGCGGCCTGACGGGCGCTGTCTGATCTGTGAGGCGAGTGTAGCGTGGCAACGCGCGTGGCGCGCGCGGGGGCGACTTAAGGCGTGCTAGCCGAGCCAGTGGTACATGCCGAGATTCAGGAAGAGGCTGCAGGCCCCGACGAGCATGGCCACCACGAAGCCGGCCGCCAGCGGTCGCCAGCCGATACGCCACATGTCGGTGAAGGAGACCGACAGTCCCACGGCCGTCATGCCGCAGATCAGGAACAAGTCAGAGGCCTTGTAGCCCCGGTCCACCAGGCTCAGCCAGCCGGCGCCGTCGTGAAAGAATGCATCTCCCGCGGTGCGCAGCACGATGAAGCCGATGAAGGCCAGCACGAAGAAAGGCACGAGCGGTGTGCGCGTCGCAGCGGCGACGGTTTCGGCTGCGGCGCCTTCACGCCCCCCCTCGCGTTCCTCGTGGCGCTGCGTGAGCCAGGCCGCGACCGGCACCAGCACCGCGATCGAGAGGTTGCGCATCAGCTTCGCCACGCTCGCGGCCGCCAGCGCCGCCGGCGCCCCGGACTGCTGCGAGTAGATCAGCGCCGCACCGATCACCTGCGAGGTGTCGTGAATCGCGGTGCCGAGAAGACCCCGGCGTGTACCGGGGCTCGCGCTGAAGAAGTGTCCGGCGACCCACGGATAGAACAGCATCGCCGTGCAGCCGAACAGCACCACGCAGGTGACCGCGAAGGCGGTCTCGGCACTCTTGGCGCGGATCACCGGCGACATGGCGACCACCGCCGTGCAACCGCACACCGCGGTTCCGATCGCCAAGAGGTAGCCGAGCCGGCGCGGCACGGCGAGGGCGCGCGAGATTGCAATGCCGCCGGCGAGTGCCACGGTGAGGCACATGAGCGCCACCGGCAGCGCGGTGGCGGCGATCGCGGTGGCGCCGCCTAAAGTCAGCCGCAGGCCCACGAGCGCAATCCCGACCCGCAACAGGCGGTGCATGGTCCAGTTCAGTCCCGAGGTGGCCCAGGCCGGCACGCCGATACTGTTGCGCCACAGCATGCCGAGCAGCACCGCGCACATGACGGGACTTAGGGGAAACTTCGGCAGCCCGATGGCGCCCTGCGCGAGCTGCTGCGCCATCGCGCGCGCGAGCAGCGCCAGCAGTATCGCGATGACTATCCCGGGCAGTGCCTGACGGACCCAGGTCAGGCTGGGAGCTAACGCCCGATCGAGCGTACCCACGACTACAGCGGCAGACGATTGTCGCTGGCGAGCGCTGCGGGTGTGCCGCGCCGCTTGGCGACCATGCGTTCATTCAGCTCGGTGATCGTGAGGCTCCCGGTGCGCACGAACAGGAACGGCAGCACGCCGTGCACCAGGCAGGCGCAGCCGGCAAAGATCATGCGGGCGCCGAAACATACCGCCATGGCGAAGTGCTGCCCATAGGTCTCGCCCACAGAGGCCGGGTGCTCGGTAAAGGGGCGCAGCGGGTCCATGGGAACCATGCTAGCCCTGCCGCGGCGCTACGCGGTTGCGAAGCTGTGGCTGTTTGGGTGAATATGAGCAACAATGTTGCCCATGTAGCGTTTCTGGAGAAATAGTGTTCCATGGATAAGATCGATGCCAAAATCCTCGACCTGCTGCAGTCCAACGGGGAGCTGACCGCCGCGGAAATCGCCGACCGCGTGGGCCTGTCCAAGGCGCCCTGCTGGCGGCGCATCCAGAAGCTGCAGGCGCAGGGCGTGATCCGTCAGCGGGTGGCGCTCCTGGATGCCCACGCGCTCAACGTCGGCACTACGGTGTTCGTGACGCTCAAGACCGGCAACCACAGCGAGGCGTGGTTCCAGCGTTTTGTGCGTGCGGTGCGTGACATCCAGGAAGTGATCGAGATCCACCGCATGAGCGGCGAGGTCGACTACCTGATCCGCATCGTGGTACCCGACATCGACGCCTACGATGTGGTCTACAAGCGTCTCATCTCGGCGGTGGAGTTCAAGGACGTCAGCGCCAGTTTCGCGCTCGAGACCATCAAGTCCACCACCGCCCTGCCCTTGTGCTACCTCAAGCTCGAATGAAGCCTACTCGCTCACCACCGGCGTCGACATGAAGTGGAACGGCGGCCGCGCCAGCCACACGATCGAAGTGACGCCCACGATGGCAATCGCGGCGACCCAGAAGACATCGTCCGCCGCCATCACGAACGCCTGGTTGGTGACTGTGGCATCGACCAGGCCGTAGGCCTGCTGCATCCCCAGGCCGTGGCGGGTGAGCATGCCGAAGGTGCCGCTGCGCACCGGATCGTAGGCCGTGATGGCCTCGGCGAGACGCGTGTGGTGCACGGCCGCGCGGCTCTGCCAGATGCTGGTGAAGAGTGAGGCGCCAAAGCCGGAAGCCGTGAGGCGCATGAAGCTCGACACGCCGAGCGCGCTCGCCGAACGGTGCGGATCGAGCGTCGAGAGCATGACCGCGGTGAGCGGGGTGAACATGATCATCACTCCGACCCCGAGCAGCACCTGCGGCTCGAGCAGGTTCCACACCCCCCAGTCGGTACTCGCGCAACGAGCGCAGCCACATGACGAGCGCGGTGATGAGGAAGGACATGGTGATGAGCAGGCGCGGGTCGATGCGTTGGTAGTTACGTCCCACCCAGCGCGAGCCCGAGAATCGGTGCGATGCCGATCGGTGCGATGACCAGGCCCGCCCAGGTCGCGGTGTAGCCGAACTGGGTCTGCAGCACGAGCGGCAGCAGCACGCTGCTGCCGAAGAAGGCCGCGTAGATGAGGCTGCCACCACCGGCGCCGACCGAGAAGTTGCGATCCTTGAACAGCGACAGGTCCACGATCGGGTACGGGTGGTTCAGTTCCCACACCAGCCAGTAGCAGAACCCGGTCGCGGTGATCAGGGTCAGGCTCACGATGAGCGGTGAGTCGAACCAGTTCTCATCCGAGCCCAGGTCCAGCATCACCTGCAGGACTCCCACCCAGATCGCGAGCAGCACCAGCCCGGTCCAGTCGATCGGCGGCTTGTGCCTGGCGCTCTCCATGCGGCGCAGCGATTCGGTCGTCAGGACGACCGCAAGGACCCCGACCGGCCCGTTGATGAAGAAGATCCACGGCCAGGAGGCGTTGTCGGAAATATAGCCGCCGAGGATCGGACCCACGATCGGCGCCACCACCGCGATCGTCGCCCACAGCGCCAGCGCCTGGCCACGCTTCTCGCGCGGATAGATGGAGAGCATCAGCGCCTGCGACAGCGGCATCAGCGGCCCGGCCACCGCGCCCTGCAGTACGCGGGCCGCGATCAGCATCGGCATGTTGGGCGCAAGTCCGCACATGATCGAGGCGACGGTGAAGAGCGTCGTCGCCAGCAGAAACAGCCGCACCTGGCCCAAGCGCTCGGCCACGCGACCGGTGAGGGGCATGGAGATCGCGGTGGCGACCGTGAAGGAGGTAATGACCCAGGTCCCCTGGGTGGCGGAAATGCCCATGCTGCCGGCGATGGTCGGGACCGACACGTTGGCGATCGTCGTGTCGAGCACCTGCATGAAGGTTGCGAGCGAGACCCCGAAGGTCGCGATCGCGAGCTGCGCCCCGTGCAGGGGCGCGAGCGGCTGCCTGGGTTCGCTCATCCGGCCGGCGGGGCGCCCTCGCGGGTATTGTCGCGGATGATCTGCGCGATGCGTGCCTTGATCTCGGCGTTGTCCAGCTCATAGACCTCGGTACTGAGTACCGGCTTCTCCGGCACACTCTGCGCCAGCTGCGCTCCACCATCATCGACCGTCTCGACCTTGACCCGGGTCGAGAGCCCGATGCGCAGCGGGTGCGCGCGCAGCTCCTCGGGTTTGAGCGCGACGCGCACCGGCACGCGCTGCACGACCTTGATCCAGTTGCCGGTGGCGTTTTGCGCCGGCAGCAGCGCGAAGGCCGCCCCGGTGCCAAGTCCGATACCCTGCACGGTGCCGTGATACTCGACCTTGCCGCCGTAAAGGTCCGCGACCACTCGGGCGGGCTGGCCGATACGCATGCGCCGCAGCTGCACTTCCTTGAAGTTCGCCTCGACCCGCATGCGCTCCAGCGGCACGATCGCCATGAGCGACGCCCCGGGGGCGATATGGTCACCGAGCTGCACACCGCGCTTGGCGACGTAGCCCGAGACCGGGGCGCGCACGCTGGTGCGCTGCAGGTCAAGCCAGGCGCGCTCGACCTGGGTGGCGGCGGCCTGCACATCCGGATTGTCGGCGACCCCGGTCTGTCCGACGAGTGCGGCACTGGCGGCGAGATTCTTCTGCGCGGCCGTGAGGGCATCCTGCGCGCCCTTGAGCTCATCGCGCGCGTGACCGAGCTCCTCGCCGGAGACCGCACCGGAGGCGGCGAGATTCTTGCGGCGGTCGAAGTCGGACTGGGCACGGCTGAGGTCCGCGCTCCGCTGGCTGACGATCGCGGTCAGCTGGTCGCGGTTGGCAAACACCGTCCGCGTCTGGCGCACGGTACGCGCCAGCTGCTGCTCGGCATCCTGCAGCGCGATGCGCGCATCGGTGGGATCGATCTTGATCAGCTCCTGCCCCGCCCGGACCAGATCGGTCTCATCCGCCCCGATACTCACCACCGTGCCGCCCACCTGCGGCATGACGTTCACCATGTCCCCGGCAACATAGGCGTCATCGGTACTCTGGTAGTGGCTGCCGTAGAGCAGCCACCACGCCCCGACTGCGATCGCGACGATGATCAGGGCCACCGTGAGGATGACGAGCCACTTCTGCCGCCGCTGACGCAGGGTTTGTGTCGTAGGTACGGTTTCGACCTGGGCATCCATGTGGAGTTGCTCGATCCTTGGGAGACAGTCTGGCTTCAGCTGGCCGGCGCGCCGTAGCCGCCGCCGAGCGCCTGTATCAGATTGACGCTGTAGGTCAGGCGGCGTGCCTGCAGCTCCGCGCGCAGCGTCTGCGCCAGCAACACCTGATTCTGGCTCGACAGCACGCTGAGGTAGTTGTCGAGTCCGGCCCGGTAGCGCTCGCTGGTCAGGTCAAAGGAGCGCTGCGCGGCATCGAGCGCCGTCTGCTCCTGCAGCGTCTCGCGCTCAAGTCCGCGCCAGTTGGCGACCACGTCGGCCACGTCCTTCACCGCATCGAGCAGCGTCTGGTTGTACTGCCCGACGGTAGAGTCGAATTGTGCCTGCCGGCCGTAGAGCTGGCCGCGCAGCGCCCCGCGGTTAAATACCGGCAGGCTCAGCGCGGGACCTGCGCCGAAAGTGCGTGCATCAAACACCTGCGACAGCCCGATCGGCTGTACGCCGGCGAAGGCGCTGAGGTTTATGTTGGGATAAAAGTCCGCCTCGGCCGCCTTGATGCCGCGGCTGGCCGCCTCGACCTGGGCGCGCGCCGCAGCCACGTCGGGTCGCCGCCCGAGCAGGTCCGCGGGCAGGAGCGAGGGCAGCGTGAGATCCGCAGGCGCATGCAGCTGCGGGCGCTTGAGTGACTGGCCGCGATCGGGGCCGGCGCCCACGAGGTCCGCCAGCTGGTTGCGCGACAGCGCGATGTTCGCCTCGACGAAGGCAAGGCCGGCGCGCGTAAGTGCGACGTTGCTCTCGGACTGCTTCACGCGGGCGGTGTTCTCCAGCCCCGCGCTCACCCGCTCCTGGGTCAGATCGAGTATCGACTGCTGCTGTTTCAAATTGTCGTCGGTGACATCGAGCAGGCCGTAATTCAGATCGAACTGGATGTAGGCCTGCACGACGGCGACCGCGATCGCCAGACGCGCCGCCTGGCGGTCGGCCTCGGCCGCCGCCTCGCCTGCGCGCGCCGCAGCCAGCAGCTGTCGGTTGCGGCCCCAGAAATCCAGGTCCCAGCTGAAATCCAGCGCTGCATTGCCCTGGGTCGCCCACGAGCCGCCGAGGGGGGCCGGGTAGAGCTCGTTCTGCGGGAAGCGCTGGCGGGTCACACTGGCGTTGATCGCCACCTGCGGATCACGCCCGGCGCGCGCCGCCACGGTCTGTGCCTGGGCGGCGCGCAGCCGCGCCTGGGCCATCTCGAGACTCGGGCTGCCGGTGAGTGCCTCCTCGACCAGCGCATCGAGCTGCGGGTCGCCGTAGGCGCGCCACCACTGATCGGCCGGCCACGCCGTGTTGTCGAGCTTGGTGTCCTTGAGAGTCTGGGCACTCGCGAGCGACTGGGGCGCGAGCTGCGGCGCGGGCTTCCAGTTGCCGCGGTCCACGCAGCCGGCCAGCGTGAGTGCCAGAACGGGGATGACGAGAGCGATGCGGGAAATCATGACTTGCCGCCGGTACCTGTGTGTCGATTGTCCCCCTGCGCCTGTCCGTTATCGATCATCCGTCCTAGGTAGCTCTTGAGCGCCTCGATTTCGCTGTTGCTGAAACCCCCCAGGTGCGCCTCGAGCACCCGCCCGGCGACCGCCGCCAGGCGCGGCATCTGCGCGCGGCCGCTCGGCGCCAGCCGCAGCACCACCGCACGGCGGTCCTGGCGCGAACGCTCGCGACGTACCAGACCCTTGAGCTCCAGCCGGTCGAGGATGCGCGTCATGGCGCCGGTGTCGTACTGCATGAAACGACACAGATCCGCGGCGGTGCGCGCCGAACCTTCGCCGATGTGCTTGAGCACCGCGAACTGCATGCCGCTTAAGCCGAAGCGCGCCAGCTGCGCATCCAGTCCCGACAGCAGTGAGGCGCGCGCGCGTCCCATGAGATAGCCGACGCTCAAACCCTCTCCCGGGGGCTGCAGCGCCGTCACGGGCTCAGCTCTGGTGCTTCTGCGGATCATGACTCCGGGGGCCGGCAACGAAAGCGTATGACTGCCGGAACGACTACTGCCGATGATAATACTGCCTCGGCAAGTATTTGTCGAGTTACCGGGCCCCGTTAAATCCAGGCACGGTCGGTACGCTCAGCCGTTGCAGCGTATTGTAATTATTGTGATTCCCGGCAAGCCGCCGAGGCCGGCGGGCGATAAGCTCAAGCCGCCCGGATCTTAGGACCGTGCTTCAGGAGAGCAACCCAAGATCTCCACTCACCTGCCAGGAGGGTAACCGCAGTGCTGGCACCGCAGGACCGCAGGCGCATCTCCTCGCGCAACACCTTCTTCGTCAAGCGGGTCTTTCCGCTCCTGTGGTTCGGGTTTCTGGCGGTGTTTCTGGTCGCGACATTGCTCGCCTTCAGACACGCCTCCAGGAACTCCCCGCCCGTGGTGATCATCTTCGTGCCGCTCTTCATGCTCGGCTTCGGCTATCTGCTGATGCGCCGCCTGATCTTCGATCTCGCCGATGAGGTGTACGATGAGGGGGATGCGCTGCAGGTACGCTTCGGCCGCCAGGAAGAGAGCATCCGGCTGGACAACATCATCAACATCAGTTACGCCGGGTTCACCAATCCGCCCCGCGTCACACTCACCCTGCGCCAGCCCGGGATCTTCGGTAAGGAGGTCACCTTCTCGCCGATTCAGAAGCTCTTCGGCCCGCTGTTGCGAATCACCAACCCGATCGTGACGGATCTTATCGAGCGGGTGGAGGCGACGCGGCAGCGCTGAACACGTCGGCGCCGAACTCCTGCAAGTCAGCAGCGGCGGCGTAGCCGAGTCGCGGCAGCGCAAAGAGCGTCTCCACGGTGCGTAACAGCGCGTAGTGGTTGTAGGGGACATCGCTGACGGTGCCGGGCTTCACGAACGGCGACAGCACAACGGCGCCGATGCGCCCGCCGCCGGGACCGTTCAGGCCGGCCGGGTACTTCGCGCCGGGCAGGCCACGCTCGCCGCAGCAGGCGGTGGCCCCCCTGGCATCGATGCTGCCGGACTCATCGAACGTGATGACGAGGAGACCGGCGTCTTTGAAGGCGGCGGCGCTCTCGATTCGCGGCACCCATTTCCGCAGGAACTGATCCACGGCCCGCAAGCCGCCGCGTTGTCCGTCGACGCACGGATCGTCATGCCCGTCGTGACACAGATTGGGTGTGATGAACACGTAGTTGGGGGTGCGCGCGGGATCTTCGAGGTCCGCCGCCAGCAGGTCGAGATTGACGACATGGGCATCGCAGCGCGCCCGATCGTCGATGATCGTATGGAAGTAGACAAACGGGTTGTGCTTGTTGGCGTACTGGTCGCCAATCTGCGCGGCATCGGTGTTCTCGGGCTGCCCTACTCCCACGTGCGCACAGGTGGAACGCTCACGGGCCGGGTTCAGGCCCATGTCCTCCAGATAGGCGCGCCAGGTGAGACCTGCCGCCTCGAGCTGATCGGGCAGCGTCTTCACCACCGGTGGGTAAACGCAGCCCGCGCCGTGCAGCTGGCCGTTGGCATCGAGCGTTGCGGCGGTGGGGCGGAACTCGCTGAATACCAGACAGTCCATCTGCGTCTCATCGTTCGGTGCCTGGGCGCTGATCAGGGCGAGATAGTTGTCGAGACTGTAGTGCCCGATGCCGTGGTACTGCCGCAGCAGCGCCCCGCGCGCCGGCAGCGTGCGGGCAAGATACGGCGCTACGGATCGGTCACCGAAGGTGTACTCGTAAGACTGGTTCTCGAGCATCAGCACGAACACGTGGCGGATCGGCGGCAGGTCCGCGGCCAGTGCCGCGTAGGTGAACCCGACCATGAGTGCGAGGGTGGCCGACAAGCGGCCGATGGCGCCGCGCATGTTCACGCCTCGCTGGCGCTTGCCGACAGCGCGGCCGCGGGTGCAGGCGGCGCGAGCCGCAACGCCCGCACCAGTAAGGTGGCGCTGCCCAGGGTGAGGAGCGCTGCAGCGACGAATGGCGCACCGGGAAAATGCATGCGCGCTGCGGGCGCCGAGAAGTAACCGAAGATCTGAGTCATCAGTGGGGGCCCCAGTATCGCGCTCAGACTGTAAAGGCAGGCGATCGCGCCCTGCAGTTCGCCCTGGGCATTGGCGGGCGTCTGCCGTGAGGCAATCGCGTTCATGGAAGGATAGGTGAGCGCGAACACGAACGTGGTGAGCGAAACCCCGTAGATCATCCAGCCCTGGCTCGCAAACGCATAGCCGAGATAAGCGAGCACGGCGGCGGCCATGCCGGCGAGCGCGGCGCGCCGCTCGCCGCCCAAAAATGGGATCAGCACCCGTGTCAGCAATCCCTGGGCAATTGCCATCACCAGCCCCACCCACGCCAGCGAGTAACCCACCTGGGCACTCGACCAGCCGAACTTGGAGATGGTGTAGAAGGCCCACACGCTCGGCAGCACCTGGTGACCCAGCTGCCACAGGAAGACCGCACCCAGCAGCCACCCGACCACCGGGTACTGCATCACCTGGGTAAGCGTACCCAGCGGATTGGCGCGCGCCCAGTGGAAGGCCCGGCGCGCGCTCGGCGGCAGCGATTCCGGCAGCGCGAAGTAGCCGAAGGAGGTATTGGCAAGGGCGATGGCGCCCGCGGCGAAGAAGGGCGCGCGCGGACCCAGGTTGCCCAGCAGCCCGCCAATGGCCGGCCCCAGGATAAAGCCGACGCCGAAGCCTGCGCCCATGAGACCAAAACTCTGGGCGCGCCGCGCCGGCTCGGTGATATCCGCCACATAGGCATAAGCGGGGGTAAAGGAGGCCCCGGCGATGCCGGCAATCATGCGCCCGAAGAACAGCCAGGCGATCGTGGGTGCCAGTCCCATGATGAAGTAGTCGCAGCCGAGCGCGGCGAGCGCGAACAGCAGCACCGGCCGGCGACCGAACGCATCACTCAGATTTCCCAGCACGGGCGCACAGAAAAACTGCATCAGCGCGTAACAGAAGGCGAGCCAGCCGCCGTAGCCCGCAGCGCGATCGATGCCGACACCGGTCAGCTGCATGATCAGGCGCGGCAGCACTGGCAGGATGATGCCGAAGCCGATCGAGTCGACCAGCACCGTTATGAATATGAACGCGAGGGCGCCTTTGCCTGATTTTGGCAAGCTCATGTGCTCTTCCGGAGGGGAAGCGGCATCTTAATACGAAGCGGCAGCGCCAGTGCGACTGGAGTTACGCTGCGTGGCGTCGCATCAGCCCTGCACGCACCCAGTACACCGGAATACCGGCCAGGATCACCAGGAACGTAGCGCCGGTGTTGCGCGGATCGGTGACGAGGGCATTGCCGACCATCAGTACCGACGCCAGCAGAAACACCGCCGGTACCAGAGGATATCCCCAGACGCGGTAGGGACGCGGCAGTTGCGCGCGCGTGCGCCTCAGGACGAATACGGCGGCGACGCTGAGCGCGTAGAACGGCCAGATGCCGAGGACAAATTTGTCCGCGAGCTGTGCAAAGTCATTCTGCAGCACGTAGCCGATGCCGAGCACGGTGGCGATGCTGATCGCGACCGAGGGACTGTGGAAGCGCGGGGAGACGCGCGCTGCGGCACGAAAGAACAGGCCGCGGTCTGCCATGGCGAAGAAAATACGCGAACCGGTCAGCATCGAGCCGTTGAGTCCGCTGAACGCGGCGAGCACCACCGCGGCGGCGATCACGGCGGCCCCGAAAGCCCCGAGCAGCGGCACCCGCTGCGCCACGTCTGCGGCGATCAGGCGCGAGCCGGCCATCTGCGCCGGTGACAACGCGTACAGGAACCCGACGTTCACCAGCAGATACACGAGCATCACGCACAAGGCGCCGGCGATCAGCGCCCGCGGCAGATTGCGCTGCGGATCGCGGATCTCGCCGGCGACACTGGCCGGATCGGCCCAGCCGTCATAGGTCCAAAGTACCGGCACGAGTGCCGTCGCCAGCAGCGACAGTGACAGGCCACTCCCCCACGGGGCGGCAGCGAAATGCGCGACGCTGCCGCTCCTGACCGTGAAGGCCAAAAGGCCCAGCGCCAGGAGCGCTGCGTACTTGAGCGCCGTGGCCACGCTCTGCAGGGCGGCCGCGCGCTGGACCCCCAGATAGTTAATCGCGCCGATCGCGGCAATGGCGGTCGCGGCGACGTAGCGCACGCCCTGGTGCGTCAGCGGCCAGAAGTAACCCAGGTACTCGGCGAATATGGTCGAAGTGGCTCCGAGGGCGGCGGCGCGCACCACGACCAGTTCGGTCCAGCCGAAGAGAAATGCCGGCAGCGGACCGTAGGCCTCCAAGAGGTACGCGAACACCCCGCCGGAGCGCGGCAAGGCGCCGGCCAGCTCGGCGATCGACAGCGCACCGCATAGCGCCACGAGTCCGCCCAGCACCCAGCACAGGAGAATCGGACCGGGCGACTGCAGCTGTCCCGCGACGGTCGCCGGGACGCGGAAGATGCCGCTGCCGATCGTGACACCCACGGAGATTGCCACGGTCTGCAAGAGCCCCACCGAGCGCGGCATGCGCTCGCCCCAGGCGTCAGCCACCGGACAATCTTTCGTCGATCAGCTCGATCCAGTGCCGCACGGGGATCGCCGTGGCGGCGCGCAGGTGGTGCAGGCAGCCGATGTTGGCAGTCGCGATCACCTCGGGTGCACCGCGACTCAGCGCTTCCAGTTTCCAGCGCAGCAGCTGTTGCGAGAGCTGCGGCTGCAGGATCGAGTAGGTGCCCGCCGAACCGCAGCAGCGCTGCCCGTCGGTGACGGGCGTGAGCGTGTAACCGGCGGCCAGGAGCATTGGCTCGATGATGCCGCCCGCCTTGAGTGCGTGCTGCAGGCTGCAGGGGGCTTGGAAGGCCACACGGGTCGGGGCACGCACGTCGCCGGCGGCGCACGCGCGCTGCAGCGCACTTTTCAGGGCTGCACTCTGAGCTGACAGGAGCTGACTCAGGTCGCAGGCCACTCTGGCGATCCGTGCGGCGCGCGCGGCGTATTGCGGCTCTTCCCGCAGCAGCCGCTCGTAGTCACCGAACATCGCGCTGCAGGCACTCGAGGTCGTGAGTATCGCCTCCGCCCCCGCCTCGATCGCAGGCCACAGGGCATCGACGTTGCGCTTCAGTTGCGCCAGCGCGTCGGCTTCGGCTCCGAGATGCTGGCTGAGCGCCCCGCAGCAGCCCGTCTCGCGCACCGCAATCGCGGAGATTCCCACCTGATCCAGCACGCGGGCCGCGGCGGGATTGATGCCAGCGGCCAGCGCCGGCTGCACACAGCCCTCCAGCAGCACCACGCGACGGGCATGACGGGCTGTCGGCCAGCGGCGGGATGCCGCCGGCAGCGCGGCGGGCAGCTGCGGCACTTGCGCCGCCAGCGCACGGGGCAGGAGCGCTCGTCCCCATCGTGCCAACCTGAGAAACGCGCGTGCGCGCGTACGCGAAGGGACGATCTTGCCGAGCAAATAGCGCTTCGCGCGCACGCCTGGTGGCCGCGGCACCTGCTGTTCGGTAAGCGCACGACCGATGTCGAGCAGGCGCCCGTACTCAACCCCTGACGGGCAGGCGCTTTCGCAGGCGCGGCACCCGAGGCAGCGATCCAGGTGCAGTTGCGTGCTCGCGGTGACCGGCTCGCCCTCGAGCAGCTGCTTCATGAGGTAGATGCGCCCGCGCGGGCTGTCGAGCTCGTCGCCGAGCAGCTGGTAGGTGGGACAACTCGCCAGACAGAAGCCGCAGTGCACGCAGCTGCGCAGGATGGCATTGGCCTCCTGGCCCGCCGGCGTGTCCCTGATGAATTCGGCGAGCGCAGTCTTCATGAACCCGATTCGCTGGCAAAAGCAAACCGGGCGATTCTACGCGCAAACGACGGCCGGCAAGGGCCGGCCGTGCCGCGGCGCGGCCGTTTCGCGGCTAGCCGATGATCACTTTGAGGCGCTGGGTACGGGACTCATCACTCGCATCGTGTACCCGGCGCAGCAGCTCGCGCGCCGCTTCTGCTGCCAGTGGACGGCTGAGGAGAAATCCCTGAGCGTCCTGGCAGTCCTGCTCCTGCAGGAACGCCAGCTGCGGGAAGTTTTCCACGCCTTCGGCGGTCACGTTGATGCGCAGCGAGCGCGACATAGCAATGATGGCCGAGGCGATCGCGCGATCGTCATTGCACTCGGTGACGCTGCTGACGAAGGAGCGGTCGATCTTCAGGCGGTCGACCGAGAAATGTCGCAGGCGCCCGAAGCTCGAGTAACCGGTGCCGAAGTCATCGATCGCGAGTGAGATGCCAAGCTGCTTCAGCTCGTCGATGGCCTTCTGCGCCCAGGCTTCGTCCGCCATAACAACCGACTCAGTGATCTCGAGCTCCAGCGCCGAGGGCTCAAGGCCGGTCTCCTCCAGGATCGCGGCCACCTCGGCCGGGTACTCGGCAAGGGCAAACTGGCGCCCGGAGACGTTTACCGCCATGCGCTGGAACGGCAACCCCTCATCGAGCCAGGCACGGGCCTGTTTGCAGGCACTGTGAAGTACCCACTTGCCGATCGAGTGGATGAGGCCGGTCTCTTCTGCCACCGGGATGAACTCGAGCGGGCTCACCGAGCCGAGCTCGGCGCTGTTCCAGCGCAGCAGCGCCTCGATTCCCGACACCGTGCCGGTGCGCACGTCGAACTGTGGCTGGTAGTTCAGTGAAAACTCGTTGCGCTCAAGGGCACCGCGCAGCTGCTCCTCGATGGTGAAGCGATGCAATGCGGTTGCGTTCATCGCCACGTCGAAGAAGGCGTGCGTGCCGGGGCAGCGGCGCTTGGCGAAGTACATGGCAAGGTCGGCATTGCGCAACAGGGTTGCGGCGTCACTGCCGTCGCGCGGGAACACCGCGATGCCAACGCTCGGTGTCACCACGAGTGAGTTCATGGCGAGCTGCACCGGTTCGCGCAGCGCCGTGATCAGTCGCTCGGCCACCACGCCCGCGTCGCTGGCGTTGCGCAGGTTCGGCAGCAGCACCAGGAACTCATCCCCGCCCAGGCGCGCGAGGTCCCCGGGGCGGGCGCTGTCGGCGGTACCCGCCGGCGTCCCCTCGCCGCCGTAGCGCAGCGAGCTGCGCAGACGGTCGGCGACCACGCACAAGAGCTCATCGCCGACTGTATGACCGAGCGTGTCGTTGACGCGCTTGAAGTTGTCGAGGTCCAGATACAGCACTGCGAGCGTGCGCTGGTTGTCCTGGGCCGCCTGCAGCGCGCTCACGAGGCGGCTATGTGACTGCTCGCGATTGGGCAGACCGGTGAGGGTGTCAAAGTACGCAAGCTTGACGATGCGCCGCTCGGCACGCCACTTACTGCTGAGCGCGATGGTCAGCTGGCGGATCTCGTGCGGGTGAAACGGCTTCTGCAGATAGGACAGCTTATCCTCCGGCGGCGCCAGACCCCCGATCTCGCACGGGTCAACGTCCGAGTAGGCCGTGCAGATGACGATCTCCACCGCCGGATCCATCTCGCGGATCTGTGTCGCCGCCCATATACCGTCCGGGCCCGGCGGCATACGCATATCGAGGAACACAACGGCGAAGGGCTGGTTGCGCGCCACGCCCTCCTTGACCGCAGCGACGGCGGCGTTGGCGCCGTCGCAGAACACCGGCTCGAACCCTGCTGCGCGCACCGGCTGGCGCGAGCGCGCGGTGTCCGCCGGGTTCTTGCGGTTGAACAGGCGGCTGCGCAGCTCGCGAAAGCCGACCATCTCCTGGGTCACCTCGTTCTCGAGCAGGATTTGCCGGTAGGCATCGCGGACCTCAGGTTCGTCGTCGACGACCAGGACCCGGGTGGGCAGCAATTTTGAGTCAGGCATGGCGGACCTCAGACGGCTCCGGCGGAGACCGATTCACGGGTAACCAAAGGGACGAGCAGATGCATCGAGGCACCGCGGCCGGGGCCCTCGCTGGCGGCCCAGATGCGGCCACCCAGGGCGTTGATGGCGTTGGCGCACCAGTGCAGACCGATGCCGTGGTTTGTTTCCGGGGACTTGGTGGAAAAGCCCTTCTCGAATACGCGCTCTAGGTTCTGAGGGGTAATGCCGACGCCGTCGTCCCGGCACTGCAGATGCAACTGCTGCGCGTCGTGCTCGCGCACGATCTCGGCACTGACGCACAGCACGCCCTTGTCCTTGCCGGCATCACGCACCGCATCCGCAGCATTGATGATCAGATTCTGCAGAACCAGGCGCAGCACCGTACGCGCGACGCGCACGACACCGAGGCGGCGCAGCGTATCGTCGGTGTCGACCCTCAGACGCTGACGGGCCGCATCGGGAACGATCTCCAGCGATTGCGCCACGAGCTCGGTGAGGCGCACCGGCTCAATCACGTGTTCGTTGCGTGCCGAGCGCATCTGCTCGGCAAGCGTCGTCTGAACCACGGTGGTCTGCCGACCCATGACCGCCACGTCTTCCTGCGCGGCCCGCACCGTGACGGCGAGCTCCTTGCAGGCGAGGCGCAGGAACTCCTCGAGATCGGCTTTGCGCTCAGCGTCGCAGCGGCCGGTGTGCAGCTCGGCCGCCGCCTGTTCGGCGTCCTCGGCCGGCGCCTGCCGTAGCCGCTCGCCCAGGTTCGCCAGGCGTACCCCGATCGGCGTCATGGCATTACCGAGGTTATGCAGTACGCCTTTGGCGAGTTCGGCGAAGCCAGCCTGGAAGGACTGATCGACCAGTTGCATGCGCGACTCGGCCACGCGCTCCACCATGCGGTCGAACTCGCGCGCTAGCACGCCCATCTCGTCCTCGCGCTTGAGGTTGAGCGGCGCCGCATCTCCGCCCTCCCCGATGGTAACGGCGTGACGCGTAATCGTGCCCAGCGGGTCCAGGATGACACGGTTCAGCACCACCACGAGCAGGATCAGCACGACCACAACGGCTGCCAGCAGGCTCCACGCTGCGACCTTGACGGCCGCCTTGCCGCGCAGGGTCACTTCCCGGGGCACGTCCACCCGAAACACCATAAGCGGCTTACCGTAGATATCGGGGAAAGGCCGAAATACACGCGTAACGCTGTCGGTTTCCTCGAGCCGCTCGCCAACGTCGCCGGAGGCCGCCGACAGCATCTGAAGCTGCGCCTGCGCGCGTGCGGCAATGCCGTTCACGGCCGCCTTGTTGAGCAAGCGCCCCATGAGGACCATGCCGCGCACGGGCCCGTGGCCGTTGCCATCCAGGACCGGGGAGGCCGCGAGCGCTAGCACGCCGCGGTTGGTACTGAGCAGCCCCCTGGCGGGATGACCGTCGAGCAGGTTGGCGCGCCACGGGAAGTTCTCGGGCAGTACGGTAAGTGCGGTGAGATCAAGGCCCAGGGGTCGCTCGGACTTCAGGTCGTCGTCCCGGGCGAGGACGACGTTACCGTTGCGATCAATGATAAGCAGTACATTGACGTCGAGCTGTTTGAGCGCAACACCAGTGATGTTGGCGCTGACGAATTCGGGATTGCGGTCGCTGACGAAGCGATAGGTATCCGCCCAGTTGCCCCAGTCGACAGTCGCCACGGCGACCTGTTCCAAGGTCTGATCGAGCGCACGTTCGATGCGGCGCATGGCGGTGAAGGCATCCGCACGCTCGAGTTCGGCGAAACTCGGCATGATGACGAGCTTGCCAACCAGGATCGCGGCGAGACCGAGGACCAGGAAAATCCCGGCGATCAGTACGGTGACTTGGGAACGGATATTCACCTGAATAAGCTAAAACGGTTCTCCTTTTTCATTGTGTTACGGCATCTCAGAATCAGGGTTGCCTGGAAGCTTCCCCATCCCCACGAGTGAACGGCGTCACACAAATGGCTGCCTTGGGACCCTTTTTGTGTCCGGGCTGGGACGGCCATGCGTAACCCGCGCTTGGTCTGCCAAGGCCCGCCGGAAAGCCCACGGGGCGCATCTCCCGGACCCGATGGAGGCGCAGTGCGGCGGCGGCGAATGAGACTTCGGCCGAGGCATTCGCGGCTGAGAGCGGGTACCGAGTGCTTCCGGCTTTCGTTATGATTGCGCCGGTTCACTACAGACACCGCAAGATGAAGATCAAAACGCTGATGGTGTTAGCCGTTTTCCTGCTCTGGTCGGCCTGCGCAGTGGGTCGCATCGATCCGATGAATGTGCCACTCAACTACAGCGCCAACCCCAAGAACGCCACGGTCGTCGGGAACCTGCAGTGCGCCGCCATCGCGCAGATCAGCGTGAGCGATGGCCGCACCGATAAGACGCTCGGGGAGCGCGTGCACGAGACCAAGCCACTCAAGGCCGAAGTCACTACCAGCAGTGATGTCGCCGCGTGGGTGCAGAACGGCGTGCAGACGGTCCTGACGCAAAACGGCTTCTCAGTCGGCAGCGGTCCGAAACTAGATATCAGCGTCGAATCCGTTCACACGAACGAGAGCGTCTGGCACCGCTCGAGCTACGATGCGCGCGTCGTGCTCAGAAGCCAGCTCAAGAGCGCTTCCGGCCAAGCCTGCTGGAACGAGACCATTCAGGGACGCGACGGCGCTTACGGATATTCCGGCAGTGTCGAGAACTACCAGCAGGCGCTGAACAACGCGTTGGACACAGCGAGCCTGAATCTCGCGCAGCTGGGAAGCTTCAAAGACGCCTTGTGCAGCTGTAAGTAAACCGCTATACGGCAGTTGCCCACCATTACACCGCCGACCTCCGCCGCCGCGGTCACGAGGAAATCCATGACGCTTGTTTCCAGACGAGCCTTCGTCGCGGGCTCCGCCGCCGGCGCGGCCTTGGCCGGCGCCATCGCGGCGGCGATTCCATCCAAAGGTGCGGCGGCGGAACTGAAGTCGCTGACCACGACGGCGCAGCCGATCAGCGCCGCGGAGCACAATGCGCGGCTGGAAAAACTCCAGTCGCTGATGCAAAAGCGCGCGACCGCCGCACTTCTGGTCGAAGCCGGATCGACACTGGAGTATTTCACCGGCGTGCGCTGGTGGCGCTCGGAGCGCACCACCGCCGCGCTGATCCCGGCGAGCGGCCGCCCGGTCATCGTTACGCCGTTCTTCGAAGAGCCCTCGATTCGTGAGACGCTCAAGGTCGCAGGGGACGTGCGGCCGTGGAAGGAGGACGAGAGTCCGTTCGAACTGCTCGCAGGCGCATTGCGCGAGCAATCCGGCGCCGGTGCCCTTGCCGTGGAGCCGACCACGCGTTTCTTCATCGTCGATCGCATGACACGGCTTGGCGGCGCAGGACGCAAGGTGATGGCGGGGGATGATCTCGTCGCTGCCTGTCGTACGATCAAGTCGCCGGCCGAGCTGTCCCTGATGCAGGCCGCCAACGAGGTGACGATCGCGGCCCTGCGTCACGTGCACGGTGGAATTCGCGCCGGCATGCGGGGCGGCGAAGTGGAGAAGCTCATGATTGCGGCAACCGAGCAGCTCGGGGGCGTACACGAGTTCTCCTTGGTGCTTCTGAACGAGGCCAGCGCTTATCCGCATGGATCCATCAAGGAACAACAGGTGCGTGAAGGATCGGTGGTCCTCATCGACGCCGGTTGCACGGTGCACGGCTACCAATCCGATATCTCGAGGAGCTGGGTGTTCGGTCGCCCGACGGCGCGGCAGCGGACGGTATGGAACACAGTAAAGCGTGGCCAGGAGATCGCGCTGGAGACGGCGAAGCCCGGGGTTCCGGCCGGAGCGATCGATCGGGCCGTGCGCACGTTTTATGAGCAGCAGGGTTGGAGCCGGAATTACGGGCTGCCCGGCCTTTCGCATCGCACCGGACACGGCATCGGCCTTGACGGCCACGAGTCCCCGTATCTTGTGCGTAATGACTCCACGCCGCTGCAGGCGGGCATGTGCTTCTCGGACGAGCCTGGACTTTATATACCCGGCGAATTTGGCATTCGCCTCGAGGACTGCTGGTACATGACTGATTCTGGACCGAAACTTTTCACTCCACTCGCGCGTTCTCTCGAGCAACCCACCTGAAAAACGTCGCCTCCCATCGCCTGCGCGACCAGAAGCTCGGGCTCGCGGCTGGCGCCGCTCAGGGCGTTCACCCGCTGCGGCCCTCGGCAAACACCCGCGTTAGTCGTATCGCCTCCACAGCTGATGCGACGCTGCGAAAACACCGAGATCGGCAGTCCAGGCTCGCAACCCGCGAACAGGTTGCTAACGCTGTACGTATCCGCGAGGATGAGTAGGGCAGCTAAGGCGTGGCGACATGCTCGAACGTGGTGGTACAGAACTTCCCACTCGCATGGAAGCTTCCGGACCGGACGTTCGGTCCGTATTCATCAGCTACGCCTCGGCCGACGCGGGTGTCGCCGACGCAGTCTGTACCGCTCTTGAACGAAACGGAATAAGGTGCTGGATCGCGCCGCGCGACGTCGCTCCCGGCGAATTTTACGCGGACGCCATCGTCCACAGCATCGATGACACGCAGGTACTCGTGCTGGTGCTGTCGGAACACGCAGGTACCTCGCCGCACGTGCTCCGCGAGGTGGAGCGAGCGAGTTCCAAGCGCCGCCCTGTGATTTCGTTTCGGATCGACGCCGCGCCCCTGCCTGCAGCGCTTGAGTATTTCCTCAATACGTCACAATGGCTGGACGCAAGCGGCGGCGAGCCGCGCCACGCATTACCCAAACTGGTCGAGGCGGTACGCCACCAACTCGCCCGACCCTCCGTCTCGGAGCGGCCCAACCCTGCAAGCCCAGGTGGCCAAGTAGCAGCGGGAGCGCAAGTCGCCGCACGCGGCACGGGGAAAGTGCATCCGCGCCTTGGCAGGGCGCTGGGCCTGACAGCGGCGACCCTGGTGGCGCTCGCGGCCATCACCGCAGGAGCAATCTGGTTTTCCAAGCGGGAGGGACCGACGCGACCCGTTGTTGCGGTCGGACCTTCTTTCGCCCCCGTTACACCAGCCATTTCGGAAAAGTCGGTCGCGGTCCTGCCGTTTCTCGATATGAGCGAGAAAAAGGACCAGGAGTATTTCTCTGATGGACTGTCGGAAGAGCTTATCGACCTGCTGACCAAGATTCCGGACATGCGCGTGCCGGCGCGAACATCCTCGTTCTATTTCAAAGGCAAGTCAGAAGACATTCCCACGATAGCCAAGAGGCTGATGGTGGCGAACGTACTCGAGGGCAGCGTCCGGAGGTCCGGCGACCGCCTGCGGGTTACAGCGCAACTGGTACGCGCAGACAACGGGTATCACGTCTGGTCGGAGACCTACGATCGGCGCGTCGGGGATGTGTTCCAGGTACAGGACGATATTGCTGCCGCCGTCGTTAAGGCATTGAAGGTGTCGCTGCTCGGGGCGGAATCGCCGCGGACCGCACCGACCACGAACAGCGAGGCCTACACGCTGTATCTGCAGGCGACCTCGCTTGCGAAGGCGGGTACTTCCGACGCTTCGTTGCAAGCCTACGGGGATTTGCAGGAGGCGCTGCGTCTGGACCCGAAATTCGCGCTCGCGTGGGCCGCTCTTGCCGCACTCTATACTGACGACAACGTTGCCTGGGGCAAGGTTTTCCCATTGGACAGGCACGAGGCCGATACCCGCGATCTGGCAGCGACAGACTTTGCACTGGGGTCAAACAGAAAAGCTTCTGCGGCTCACGACGCGGCGTCGCGCGCATTGGCGCTCGCGCCCGATACGGCGGAAGTCCACAGGGTCATGGCCCATGTGCTGCTGCAGTTCGATTTCGACTGGTCGGCCGCTGACGTGGAACTCAAAAAGGCGCGCCAGCTTGATGCTGGCAGCGCGCCGATTCTCGAGGAATCTGCGACATTGGCCGTCACCATGGGCCATCTGGAGGAGGCGCTTAAGTATGGTAATGCCGCGGCGGCGTTGGATCCTCTTGGGCGTGCGAACTGGACAATCGGCGCGGCTTACTACCGGCTCGGCGCACTCGACCAGGCCGCAGCCGCATATCGACACCTGATCGAGCTGCACCCGACTCTGGGCGGAGCTTATTATCGATACGCGTTGGTGTTGTTGTCTGAACACAAGCCTCAGGCGGCCCTTGAACAGATGAATCGAGACGCGCCACACTACCGTCAGGCCGGAATTCCACTTGCGCTGGACGCTTTGGGGCGGCGCACGGATGCCGACAGCGCGCTCGCGATCGCCGAACGCGATTGGGGAAGCGGAATGGCGTATCAGATAAGCTATGTCTACGCCGCAAGAGGTGATGTCGCCGGAGCCGTGGCATGGCTCGAGCGTGCATATCGGCAACAGGACGGCGGCTTGTTGTCTTTGATGTACGATCCGATGCTGATCGGAATATCAGCTGATCCGCGCTTCAAAGCGCTCTTGCGCAAACTGGCATTGCCCGAGAATTGGGTAATCAGCGGGCCCCGAACGTACAGTGGCAAAGTAACTCTGCTCCTGACTCAGGGTCCAGGCGGTCGGCGTCCGCGAAATTGCTGAACAGATGCGCCGGGTCAGCTTCGTTACGACTTGTGCTTCTTCGACGCCGACCCGGGCCCGCAAAGGCACGAGTTGGCGACTCCGGTATAGGGTTGGTTGTGAATTGGCTGGTTGAAGACCTATGACACTCGAAAATCTGTTTTATCTAGCGCAAATTGTCGCTTCAGTTGGTGTCATAGCTTCCCTTGGTTTTATCGCGGTACAGATCAGAGCAAATACCGCGGCACTGCAGCGCGGCGAACACAACTCCACGATGGCGCAATGGACCGTGATCCGAATGGCGGTTGCCCGCAACCGCGACATCGCCGAGCTAATGACGGCTGGCCTCCACGGTCAGGTGGCCCTGGATGCTGCCGATCAGCTGCGGTTGGAGCAGATTCTGGCCGAGAACGCCTGGGCAGCCTTCCACATTTGGGATAGGACCCAGCGCGGTATCTTTCCGAAGGGGACCTTCGAAGTGACGGGCGGAGCACTTCTGTGCGGGTTGCTCAAGACGGCACCCGGCGGCGCATGGTGGCGCGGCGCTAAACATACCGGCTTCGTTCCTGGATTCGTCGCGGACGTTGACGCGATGCTCAACAGGGACGTCGATGCGTCAGTCGTGCACGCCCAGGCGACATCGACCGCTCCCGCGGGCGCAGCAAATGCGAGTATCAGTTCCTGAGACTTGGCGCGCCCGGAGAGATTCGAACTCCCGACCTCCTGGTTCGTAGCCAGGCGCTCTATCCAACTGAGCTACGGGCGCGCACTTCGTCTATCACTCAAAACAAGGCTTGGGGCCAATAAAATCAGCTACTTGCTGATTCAGAGCCCGGGTCCTGTCGCCTCCCCCTGAGCCGACGATAGGTTGCGAGGACCGTCAGCCGCGTTTTGGGGGCGCGCATCCTACCATACCGGGAATCAGTCTCTTCAAGGGTCACTGAAACGAAAGGCCTTTACCTGCCTTCGTGGCCGCACTGAGAATCCATCAGACAAATGAGGGGGTACTATGCTGAGCATTCCGCTGCGCATCTACGTGCTGTTCATCGCTTCCGTAGCCCTCCAGCTGCTCGCGATGCTGCTGCTGCCCCGTACGCGCGGCTTTACCGTTGTCTGGCCCACGCTGGGCTGCGCCGCACTCTTTGTCGGTGGGATCTGGATGATCGCGCGCATGTACCAGAGCGGCGCCAAGCTCGGCATCATGAGTCCGCTGCTTGCAGCGGTGATCCCGCTCGGCGTGATCGCCATCGGCGTCGCGTTCTACAACGAGAGCGCCTCCCCGCTGCGGGTCGCCATGCTGGTGGGCGCATGCGCACTCATCGGTGCTGCGGCTGCGGTCCCCTAGCAGCCCCGCAGCCCGCAGCCCCGCAGTCGCGTATCGCAGCTTTGAGGATCAGGCGACGAGTCGGTTGTAGATGAACAAAACGATCAGCGCCCCGACGACGGACATGATGATACCCACGGGCTGAATCTTCGAGCCGTCGGCGGCGGGCGCCTTGCTGAATGTGCGCACGATGAAGCCACCGACAAACGAGCCAACGATGCCCAGGATGCCGGTGGCGATAAGTCCCATGTGATCGGCACCGGGCATGATCAGGCGCGCGAGACTCCAATGACGATACCGACGATAAACATCCATACGTAATGCATAAGGTCTAACTCCTGATTTAGCGACCCGCTGGCGGATCCTCGGTTGTTCTTTTGAGGTCGTCGTTCCTTCGCCGGCTGATTCTAGCGGCAGCCTCATCGGCCGCGGAAGCGCACTGGCCCAGAAGATCCCGGTGGTCAGCCGGTTACAAACTGGTTCGCTGCCGACCGCCAAGCTGACGCCAGGCGATGCGGCCGCTCTTGCAGCGCCGCAGGTTCGCACGTCTAATCCTGCGTCAGCTCCAGGGAGACTCGGATGAGAAGAACACGAATGATCATCGCCACGGCCGCACTCTGTGCCCTGTCCGCTCAGGTGTGCGTCGCCGCCTCGCCAGATGAAGCTCAGTTCAGGGAGCTCTATAAGGAGCTGGTCGAGACCAACACGAGCCTGTCGGCCGGCAGCTGCACGCTTGCCGCTGAACGCATGGCAGCCCGGCTCAAGACGGCAGGCTTTGCCGACACTGACCTGCACCTCTTCACCGCACCGGACCACCCTAAGGAAGGCGGCCTCGTCGCCGTCTACCCGGGGCGTGATCCGAAGCTCAAGGCTGTCCTGCTGCTCGCCCACATTGATGTCGTGGAGGCGAAACGTGAGGACTGGACCCGGGATCCTTTCAAACTCGTAGAGGAGAACGGCAAGTTCTACGCCCGCGGGTCCGTCGATGACAAGGCGCAGGCCGCGATCTGGGTCGACACCCTGATTCGCTTGCGCACCGAGAAGTACCGGCCGCTGCGCACGCTGAAGCTCGCGCTCACCTGCGGGGAAGAGACCGCCGGTGCTTTCAACGGCGCGCAATGGCTTACGCAGAACCGACGCGAGCTCATCGACGCCGCGTTTGCCCTCAACGAGGGCGCCAACGGCGAGTTGGATGCCGCAGGCAACCGCGTACTGCTGCAGGTGCAGGCGGGCGAGAAGTTCGCGCAGAACTATCAGCTCGAGGTCACCAACCGCGGCGGTCACAGCTCGCGCCCGCTGAAGGACAATGCCATCTATCGCTTGGCAGACGCCCTCAAGCGCATCCAGGGCTACGAGTTTCCGGCGATGTTTGTGGACGGCAACCGCGCCTATTTCCGCGGCATGGCTAAGATCGAGGCCGCCAAGGGCGATACCGCCGTCGCTACGGCCATGGAGGCGCTTCTCAAGGACCCGCACGATGCGCAGGCAATCGCACTGGTTTCGGCCAAGGATCCAACCTGGAACGCGACGCTGCGCACAACGTGTGTCGCCACCATGCTCAACGCCGGACATGCGACCAACGCCCTGCCCCAGCGGGCCACCGCCAACATCAACTGCCGCATATTTCCGGGCGTAACGGCGGAGCAGGTACGCACGAAACTCGAGGAGCTGATCGCGGACCCTGCGGTCAAGGTAACGACGTTGGATACCCGTGGGCCGATCTCACCGGCACCGCCCCTCACGCCGCAGATCCTGGGTCCGGTAGAGAAGCTGACGGCCAAGTTCTGGCCCGGCGTCCCCGTGGTGCCGATCCTGCAGCCGGGCGCCACCGACGGTGAATTCCTCAACGCCGCCGGCATACCCACTTACGGCATCGAGCCGCTGTTTCTGGGACCGGATCTCGGCAATATCCACGGGCTGAACGAGTACGTGAGCGTAAAGTCGCTGCTGGAAGCGCGGGATTTTCTCTACCAGCTGGTCAAAATCTACGCGGACGAGAAATAGGCGCTGCCCCCTAGCTGGCGAGCCACTTTGCGAACGCCATCCACGCGGGAGTCCCGCTCACCAGGAAGCGCAGTGGCTGAGAGACGAGGAGCAACAGGCCGCCCCACAAGGTCGCCGGATGCACGCGCCGAAGCGTGATGAGGTCACGGACCACAATTGCCACCAGGAAGGCGTCCATGACAGCGAATCCCACCGGCGGGAAGAAGCCCGCCAGGATGGCCAAGCGCGCCGCCGCGGGCGTCACGATCTCCAGGTTGGCGAGCATGATGAGCCGCTTGTGATAGTCGCTGCGCTTGCGGTAGTAGATGGCAGCTCCGATCAGCGCAGGTACCACGATGACGCTCATCAGCGGTATTGCCAGGAACTGCAGGGGTGGTACGAAGCCCGGCCCGAGCACTCCCTGATGCGCACGCAGTATCGCGACCCGGGCAAACAGCACCACCAGCAGCGTCGCAAGAATGACACCCACGATGCCGAGGCGGCGATGCCAGGTGACCCGTCGCGCGGCGATGAACGCAGTCTGCACGATCAATAGCACAAGCCACGCGCTCATCACCGCCCCGTGCAGATGCAGCAGCGGCGTCAGCTGCGGACCGGCGCCGAAACGGGACTTCAGGTAGTAGGACGGTGCAAAGCCGGCGAACGCCACCAGCGCAAGCGCGAACGCCATGCCGCCCCAGAAGCGGCGTTCACCACGCTGGGTGAGCGAAGGTGTCCTGAAAGCACCGCCCTTACCCACGGCGACCGAAATCGTGTTCATGCTCCCCTCCTTTATTCTTGGTCCGGTGTCATTTATTCCTGGTCCGGTGTCATCGCAGCGCGTGCGCAGACCGCAGACTCAGTCGGTGCCGATCATCACACTCGACGCTTTGATGATAGCGTAGGCGCGATCACCCGGCTTCAGACGCAGACCCCGCACGGCCTCGAGCGTAACCACGGACACGACCTCGAGGTTCGGTGCGATCTCGATTCTCACTTCGGCGTTTACGGCGCCCTCTTCGATTCTGCGAACGATTCCGGGCACCACATTGCGCGCACTGATTTTCATGGGGTCTCCGGTAAATTCGGCGGTCCAGGGATGAGCCTACCCACGACCCGCACCGGCCACAACCGCGAACCGGAGCGGGTGTGCCTTGCGGTCCCGGTGAAGGCGCCAGCCAAGGCTCGGGCCTATACTCGCGATATGCGCACGCGGAAGCACTGCCAGTGATGAGATCGATCGGTGCTGCAATCGCTTGTGTAGGCTTGCTGGCGACGCTGGCGCGCACCGGCTACGCCGATGAGGGCTGTGAGGGCTTTAAGTGGGACGTAGCTCATGAGCGCGCCTTGTTCGCCGGTAACGCGCAACCGCTAACGGCGGCGCGTGAGGCGGACTCCGGCGGGGAGCTGCAGCCCGAGCGCCTGTATGATCTTTGGCTCAGCCCTCAGTCGCAGGTGGAACTGAGTGTGCCGCTGGCCAACAAGGCGCGCGTCGGGAACGTCTTTGCGGGCCTCGTCCGCGTGCGGATCCCGGAGGCCGGGCAGTACCGGGTTTCCCTCGATCAGGCCGGCTGGATCGACGTGGTGGGGGCGCAGGGAGTCATCCCCTCCAGCGATTTTGCCGGCCAGCGCGGCTGTAGCGCGCCGCACAAAGTCGTGCAGTTCGAGCTGCCCGCGGGCCGCCTGCTGATGCAGTTTACCGGCGTTGCCGGCGTGCACTTGCAGGTCGCTGTCACGCGTGTGGCGTCCGCACTCTGAGGCATTTGCGCCCGTATAACGATGGCACCCCACCGCGCGTGCACATCGTGCAGTCCGGAAGTACGGCGGCCCCGAGGCTGACGCGACATATCGCGCCCCAACTGGCGCCGCAGCGCCGGGCCCACAAGAGCGATGAGATATCATGAGCCCATGCGTAGCTCACTCTCTGACCTGCTGAGGGACAAGCCGGTGCTGCTGGCGGACGGCGCCACCGCTACCAACTATTTCAGCGCTGGCCTCACGGCGGGCGAGCCGCCCGAATTCTGGTCCGTCGAGCGTCCGGACGAGGTCACCCGTCTGCACCAGGAGTTTGTCAGCGCCGGTGCCGACATCATCCTGACCAACACCTTCGGCTGTAACGCGCATCGCCTGAAACTGCACAGTGCGGCGGACCGCAGCTACGAGCTGGCGCGACGCGCGGCGCTGTTGGCGCGCGCGGTGGCCGATGCGGCGCCGCGGCCGGTCGTGGTCGCGGGCTCCGTGGGCCCGACCGGCGAGCTCTTCACACCCCTGGGCGCACTCACCCATGAGACGGCCCTCGCCTCCTTCACCACCCAGATGCAGGGGCTGCGCGATGGCGGCGCGGACGTTGCCTGGATCGAGACGATGTCCGCAGCGGAAGAGGCCAGCGCGGCCGCCGAGGCGGCAACGGCCGCGGGGCTGCCCTACGTCATCACCTACTCGTTCGACACGGCGGGCCGCACCATGATGGGCCTGCTGCCCAACGCACTCGCCGACACCGTTGCCTTGCAGGCGGCCGCGCCGGTGGCAATCGGCGCCAACTGTGGGGTCGGGGCCTCGGACATTCTGGTGAGTCTCCTGCAGATGCAGGAACTGCCATATCCGGTCGTGACCAAGGGCAACTGCGGCGTGCCGCATTTCGAAGGCGCGGAGGCGGTCTACTCGGGAACGCCGGAACTCATGGCGCGCTACGCCCAGCTCGCGATCGATGGCGGCGCGCGCATCATCGGTGGCTGCTGCGGCACGACACCCGCACATCTCGCAGCCATGCGTGCGGCGATCGATCGCCACCTGCCAGGCGCGCGCCCCAGCCTCGAGACCGTCATCACTGAAATTGGTCCCTTGACCAATTCCGTACCGGAACAGAAGGAGAAGCGCTCCTCGCGCCGCGTACGCCGACCCGCTCCCTAGAGCCACACACAGGGGGGAGCCAACCCGCGGCAGGTCCGCTCAAGCCGAGCCCTTGTCGGTGACACCGACCGCGGCGCCCCGAAAGCCCAGCTGTTGGAATTGGCGGAGAGAGAGGGATTCGAACCCTCGAAGGGCTTTTGACCCTTACACCCTTAGCAGGGGTGCGCCTTCGACCACTCGGCCATCTCTCCGTTAACGTCTGAGCGCTGCTTTTTCAGTCACTTAGTGCAGTGCTTGCCGGTCAAGCCAGCCAACGGGCGGCCATGATACTGAAGCGCCACTCGGGCGGCAAAGCGCTTTAGCGCGCACGTACTCAGGCGCTCAGCCGTGCGCGCACGAACTCGGCGACCGAACCCAGCGCCGCATCCAGGGCCGCGGGGTTGCTGCCGCCGGCCTGCGCAAAGTCCGCTCGGCCCCCGCCCTTGCCACCCACCTGGGCGGCAACGGCGCCAGCCAGCTCGCCGGCCTTGATGCGCGCCGTCTGATCCGACGTCACACCGGCGACCAGCACGATCTTGCCCGGATTTTCCACACTCGCCAGCACCACGACGGCAGACTTGAGGCGATCTTTCAGCTGGTCGACGGCCGCCCGCAGCGCGCCGGCATCCGCGCCGTCGACCTTGGTGGCCACCACTTTCACGCCCTGGATATCGACCGCGCTTGCGGCCAGATCGACACCCTGACCGGAAGCCAACCGATCCTTGAGGGTGCGGATCTCGCGCTCCATCTGGCGCGTGCGCTCGAGCTGCTCGCGCACCTTGTCCCTGGCATCCTCGCGCGAAGCGCGCAACAGGCCGGCGATGTCCCGGAGGAGTGCATCGTTGTGCTCGACATAGTCGAGCGCGCCGGCGCCGGTGAGCGCCTCGATGCGACGCACGCCGGAAGCCACGCCGCTCTCGCTCACGATCTTGAACAGACCGATATCGCCAGCGCGCTGCACGTGGGTGCCGCCGCACAGCTCCATGGAGAACTCTCCCATGCGCAGCACGCGCACATCCTTCTCATACTTCTCGCCGAAGAGCGCAATGGCGCCGGCGGCCACGGCGTTGTCGTACCCCATTACGCGAGTCTCGCTCGGGGCGTTGGCACGGATCTGCGCATTGACGAGGCGCTCGATCTCGGTGAGCTCGCCCGGGGTCACGGCCTGGGTATGCGCAAAGTCGAAACGCAGCCGGTCGGGCGCCACCAGCGAGCCTTTCTGCTGTACATGCGTGCCCAGCACTTTGCGCAGCGCCGCGTGCAACAGGTGGGTGGCGCTGTGATTAAGTGCGGTCGCCTGACGGTGCTCGCCATCGACCTGCGCCTCGAGCTCCTCGCCGATGCGGATGGTGCCGGTTTTGAGGCTACCGAGATGCGCGTGTGCCGCGCCGCGTTTCTGGGTGTCGGTGACCACGAACAGGGTACCGACTGCACTTAGGTCGCCGGTGTCGCCGACCTGGCCGCCGGCCTCGGCGTAGAAAGGGGTGCGGTCGAGCACGACCTCGCCCGTGTCACCGCTTTTGAGCATCTCGACGGTCGCGCCATCCTTTATTAGCGTCACCACCCGGCCGCTCGCCTTGAGACGATCGTAGCCCTGGAACAGGGTGTGCGAATCGACCTTGGCGTCCGCACGCAGGTCGACCCCGAACTTGCTGGCTTCCTGCGAGCGGCGGCGCTGCTCCTCCATCGCTGCATCAAAGCGTGCCTGATCCACGCTGAGGCCGCGCTCGCGAGCGATATCGGCGGTCAGATCAAACGGGAATCCGTAGGTGTCATAGAGCTTGAAGACGGTGTCACCGTCGATCACCCTCGCGCCCCGTAGGTTCCTGATGGCGCCCTCGAGCAGCACCATGCCGTTGGCAAGCGTCTCGGCGAACCGCTCCTCCTCGTGACGCAGCACCCGCTCGGCGTGCGCCTTGCCGCGCGTCAGCTCGGGGTAGGCCTCGCCCATCTCCGCTACCAGCACTGGCACCAGCTTGTGGAAGAACGGCTCCTGGATACCGAGCTTGTAGCCGTGGCGGATGGCGCGGCGGATGATCCGGCGCAGCACGTAGCCGCGCCCCTCGTTGGATGGGGTCACGCCATCGACGATGAGAAAGGCGCTGGCGCGGATGTGGTCGGCGATCACGCGCAGGGAGCTTGAGGTAAGCACGGAGGTGCCTGCCAGTTTGCCGGCCGCGCGGATCAGGTTCTTGAACAGATCGATGTCGTAGTTGGAGTGCACGCCCTGCATGACGGCGGAGATGCGCTCCAGCCCCATACCGGTGTCGACCGACGGTTTGGGGAGCGGCGTCATGGTGCCGTCCGCCGCGCGCTCGTACTGCATGAACACCAGGTTCCAGATCTCGACGTAACGGTCACCCTCTTCCTCGGGTGATCCGGGCGGTCCGCCGGCGACCTCCGGCCCGTGGTCGTAGAAGATCTCGCTGCACGGACCGCACGGACCGGTCTCGCCCATCGCCCAGAAGTTCGAAGCCTCGCCCAGGCGCGAGAAGCGCAGCGGACTGATGCCGATGTCCTTGAGCCAGATGTCGGCCGCCTCGTCGTCGTCCTTGTAGACCGTACACCACAGGCGCTGCGGGTCGATGCCGAGGGTGAAGATCAGGAAGTCCCAGGCAAAGTGGATCGCTTCGCGCTTGAAATACTCACCGAAGGAGAAATTGCCCAGCATCTCGAAGAAGGTGTGATGGCGCGCGGTGTAGCCGACGTTCTCGAGGTCATTGTGCTTGCCGCCCGCGCGCACGCAGCGCTGGCTGGACGCCGCGCGCAGGTAGTCGCGTTGTTCCTTGCCCAGGAACACGTCCTTGAACTGCACCATGCCAGCGTTGGTGAAGAGCAACGTCGGATCGTTGCCGGGCACGAGCGAGCTCGAGGGCACGATCATGTGACTTTGGGCGCGAAAAAATTCCAGGAAGGCGCTGCGCACGTCCGCCGCGCTCATATAAGACGGTTTGCTCAAGGTTCTTCAGTCCAGTCGGGATCGGCGCCGGTGGCCGCGCGGATATGATCCGCTGAAAACCCCCGGTACTGCAAAAAGCGCATCTGCCGCGCCTTCTCGCGCCAGCTGGGCGGCAGCTCAGGTCCGAATTTGGCCCGGCACACCGTGCGGGCGAGCTGCGCCCAGTCGTCCCGGGCCGCCAGTGCCGCCTCGATCAGCTCGGCGCCCAGCCCGCGCTTTCTGAGCTCGGCGCCGATACGCACCGGTCCCTGGCCACGCCCGGCGTGGGCAGCGATGTAATGCTCGGCGTAGCGGCCCTCATTCAGAGCACCTTGCGCCACGAGTTCTCTCACGAGCAACTCCACCAGAGGCGCGGCGAAGCCCCGCCCCCGCAGCCGCTCAGACAGCTCCTGCGGGGCATAGTCACGGCCGGCCAGCAGCGTGAGGGCCGCGAGGTGCGCAGCCGCGGGGTCGGTCAGTTCCGGACTTTCCCCGCGCCTCTCGCGCCGTCCTCTGGCTTGCGAACGCCTTACGGGCATAGGATTGAGGGGGGTCCGGCCGGGCTGCCCTGCCGGCTGACGAAAGAGTACAAGACGCCCCTTGCTGCACTCGGAACCCGGCGGGTACCTCTAGGAACCGTGGAGATTGTCTTGAAACGTCTGACCACTGTGCTCGCCTGCCTCGTTTCCGGCGTACTGGGGCCGGTCATTGCCGCCCCGCCCGCGAAGCCCCCTGAAGTCTCGCCCGCAGCGCCGGCGCCGGCTGCGGAAACACCGGCCGAGCCTGCTACCCCCGAGGCTTCCACGCCGCCGCCGCCGCGTTCAGTCACCGTGACCGCGACAGCGGAGAAGTCGGAGGAGCAGTGGGAGCGACACCTGCTGGCCAAGGGTTACCACATGGAAATGCGCAATGGACAGAAGATGTTCTGCCGGCGCGAGGATCAGCTCGGCACGCGACTGGGCAGCGCCAAGGCGTGCTCAACGTCCCAGACACTGAAGGCCTCCGAGGACCGGGCGCAGGAAGCCGCTCACGATATTCAGAAGTCCTCCAAGAGGCCAGTCACCTAGAAGCAGCGCGGACTGAACGGGGCGCATTAAGTCGCCCCGATCCCAGCGCATTGCGCTCGCCGGCAGTTGCGTATGCCCCTCCACACAGGGGGTTCGTTGTAGCAATTAGCTACAGTATAGTCCGCTGGCGGCCGCCGGCCTTTGCAGGCCGCGTGAAGCCGTCCCGTAACCATTTTTTGAGGAAGAATCATGCGACTCGTCTCAGGAGTGCTGGCGTTTATTGGCGTCGGCGCAATTTCGATAGCCCTTGCCGATCCCAGCGCCGCCGCCCCTGCTGCGGCCACGCCCAGCAGCCCCCCTGCTGCCAGCGCCGCCGCCACGCCGTCAGCCCCGGCCGCGGCTGCGACCCCCGCGCCGGCGACCACCACTGCCGCGCCCGCAACTGCGCCCGCTGCCTCGCCGGATGAGCAGCTCGAAAAGCACTTCCTGTCCGAGGGTTACAAGGTCCAGATGCGCGGTGGCCAGAAGCAGTACTGCCGCAAGGAAGGGCAGACCGGCTCGCGACTCGGTGGCGAAGTGAACTGCTCAAGCCTGCAGCAGCTGAAAGCCACCGAGGATCAGTCGCAGTCGGCGCTGCAGCACCAGCAGCACTCCTACACCAAGCCGACCGGCTAACGCTTCGGCGCGCGCAGCGCTCAGGCCGAATTGGCGGCCTGATCGCTGCGGCGCTCGGCCTTGGGCGGCAGCAGCCGCGCCCGCACCTGGTCCTCGATCTCGCGCGCCACCTCGCGGTTGGCCTGCAGGTAGGTGCGCGCGTTGTCCTTGCCCTGGCCGATGCGGTTGCCCTTGTAGGAATACCAGGCGCCGGACTTCTCCATGATGCCCTGGGCGCTCGCCAGCTCGATGATCTCGCCTTCGCGCGAGATGCCCTGGCCGTACATGATTTCGAACTCGGCCTCGCGGAACGGGGGTGCAACCTTGTTCTTCACCACCTTCACGCGTGTCATGTTGCCCGTGACTTCTTCGCCGTTCTTGATCGCCCCGATGCGGCGGATGTCCAGGCGCACCGAGGCGTAGAACTTCAGCGCATTGCCGCCGGTGGTGGTCTCGGGATTGCCGAACATCACTCCGATCTTCATGCGGATCTGGTTGATGAATACCACGATGGTGTTCGAGCGGCTGATATTGCCGGTGAGCTTGCGCAGCGCCTGCGACATCAGGCGCGCGTGCAACCCCATCTGCATCTCGCCCATCTCGCCCTCGATCTCGGCCTTGGGCGTGAGGGCTGCGACGGAGTCGATCACCACGATGTCGACTGCGTTCGAGCGCACCAGCATGTCGGTGATCTCGAGCGCCTGCTCACCGGTGTCCGGCTGCGACACCAGCAGCTCGTTGATGTCGACGCCGAGCTTACCGGCGTACGAAGGATCCAGCGCATGTTCGGCATCGACGAACGCTGCCGTACCGCCGGCGCGCTGCACCTCGGCGATCACCTGCAGCGAAAGTGTCGTCTTGCCGGAGGACTCAGGCCCGAAGATTTCCACCACACGGCCGCGCGGCAGGCCGCCGATGCCGAGGGCGATGTCGAGTCCGAGCGAGCCGGTGGACACGGCCTCCACGTCGTAGGTGGAAGCGGCATCGCCCAGGCGCATGACCGAGCCCTTGCCGAACTGCTTTTCGATCTGGCTGAGCGCGGCGGTGAGTGCCTTCTTGCGGTTGTCTTCCATCTGCGAGCTTCCCGGGTGTAGTGGTGGTAGAGAAGAAGAAAAATTTCGCGCTGCAATTATCACACAAAGAAACCGCACGCGGTGCTTGCCGCAGCGGCTGTTTCAGTGCTGTCTGCGCATTTTTTCGCGCTTACCCAGTAGCTGCGAATCGAGGACACTGTATACGGGCCCCGACTCACTCGTGCGGCTCTCAACGAGCGCGAGCGAGGCGCAGTTCCACAGCACGCCCGGCAGCTCCGCCGCCGCCACCACAGCGGCCTTGCGCGCTACGGTGACATGCGCGCGGAAGGGCTTGAGATCCGGCGAGAAACCCGCCGCCACCGCGGCATGCTTGAGTCGCGTGGCGAGTTCCGCGGCCGCAGCGCAGCCGGCGGCCGTGACTGCCGCGAGGATCTGTGGCCTCTGCCAGTATTCAAGCCCGGTCCATGTCAGGGCCACGGGCCCGGCGTCCCAGGCAGCGGCGAGCTCACCGCTCAGCGCCGCAAGCTCGGCGGTGCGGGCCGCCGGCACGGCGCCGAGGAATGCCAGGGTGAGGTGCAGGTTCTCCGGCGGCACGGCGAGCGCATGGGTCGCCTGCAGCACCGCAGCGCTGGCCGCCTGCAGCGCGCGGCGCTCGGCGACCGTCGGCCACAACGCCAGGAACAGCCGCCGCGTGGGCGCGCGCGGCCCGGTACTCATTTGGGACTGGTCTGCGGGGTGACTTCCAGGCGCACCGGCAGGTCCAGCCGCAGGATGAGCCGCAGCGCATGCTGCACCGAGCGGCTGCGCACGAAGGCCCGGTCGCCGCTGAAGAGCTTCTCCTCAGCGATGATGTCGGTGGCAGTTCCCTGGCGCGCGGCGGCGCAGAACCACACCGTGCCCACCGGTTTATCGGGCGTGCCGCCGTCGGGGCCCGCGATGCCGCTGACCGCGAGCGCGACGCTCGCGTGCGCCACGCGCAGCGCGCCTTCCGCCATCTCGCGCACCACCTGCTCGCTGACCGCCCCAAAGTGCTCGAGCGTGCCGCCGGCCACGCCGAGGTCGCGCATCTTGGCGGCGTTACTGTAGGTCACATAGCCGCACTCGAACCACTGCGAGCTTCCCGGGACGTCGGTCAGCGCTTTCGCCACCCAGCCACCGGTGCAGGACTCGGCGGTCACGATACGCCGCTCGGCGGCGCGCAGCTTGTGGGCGACCCGCGCGGCGAGTTCGTACAGTTCCGGATCGCTCACCATGGGCACGAGGCTACCCCGCGGCGCGCCCGCGCGGTAGCCGGCTGCGGCCACGGGCACTCCTTTCAGGTAGCCTTCGCCCTCGCATGAACGACACCGCACCCCCCAAGCACACGCCGATGATGCAGCAGTACCTGCGCATCAAGAGCGAGCACCCGGACACCCTGCTCTTCTACCGCATGGGGGATTTCTATGAACTCTTCTACGAGGATGCCCGCCGCGCCGCAGCGCTGCTCGACATCACCCTGACCGCCCGCGGGCACTCTGCCGGTGAGGCCATCCCGATGGCCGGTGTGCCGTTTCACGCCGTGGACAGCTATCTCGCCAAACTGGTGCGACGCGGCGAGAGCGTCGCCATCTGCGAGCAGCTGGCGGAAACCCCCGGCGCCAAGGGTCCCCTCGAGCGCCAGGTGGTACGCATCATCACCCCGGGCACCGTGACCGATGCCGCGCTCCTGAGCGAACGGCAGGACACCCTCGTGGCCGCCCTGGTGCAGGCGGGCAAGCGTTTCGGGCTTGCCTGGCTGGATCTGGCCGCCGGCCGCTTCACGGTGCTCGAGGGCGACGGTACGGGCGCGCTGGCCGGTGAGCTCGAAAGGTTGAAACCCGCCGAGCTGCTGGTTGCCGAGGGCGCGGCCGACCCGGCGCTGGAGCGTCCCGGTACGACCCTGCGCCAGCGTGCTCCGTGGCACTTCGAATTCGCGAGCGCCTCGCGGCTGCTCACCGATCAGCTCGGCACCCTCGACCTCAAGGGCTTCGGGGCGGACGAGCTGCCGCTGGCCATCCGGGCCGCCGGTGCCCTGCTGCAGTACGTGCGCGACACGCAGAAGTCCGCGCTGCCCCATATCCGTGCACTCAACGTCGAGGAGCGCACGGATGCCCTGATTCTCGATGCCGCCAGCCGCCGCAACCTCGAACTCGATTCGAGCCTGACCGGTCACGAGGAGGCGACGCTCCTGGCGGTGATCGACAGCTGCGTTACCACCATGGGCACGCGCCAGCTGCGGCGCTGGCTCAACCGCCCGCTCACGCATCAGGGGCTGCTGCGCGTGCGCTATCACGCCCTCGCCACGCTGATCGACCACCGCCGCTACCAGGGGCTGCGGGTGCAGCTCGCAGGCATCGGGGATGTCGAGCGGATACTGGCGCGCGTGGCACTGCGCTCGGCGCGGCCGCGCGATCTGACGCAGCTGCGCAGCTCGCTCGCGGCGCTGCCGGCAGTGCGCTCGGGGCTGGAGTCGCTCGACTCCCCGCTGCTGCGCGAGCTGCACGCACGCATGCAGACCCACGATGAGCTCGTGGCGCTGCTCTCACGAGCCATCGCGGCGGAACCCGCCGCGCTGGTACGCGACGGCGATGTCATCGCGGTCGGCTATGACGCCCGCCTCGATGAGCTGCGCCAGATCGCGACCCACACCGATGACTTCCTGCTGCAGCTGGAGCAGCGCGAGCGTGAGCGCACGGGCTTGAGCACGCTCAAGCTCGGCTACAACCGCGTGCAGGGCTTCTACATCGAGGTCGCGCGCCGCGATGCCGAGCGCGTACCGAAGGATTACCTGCGCCGCCAGACGGTCAAGTCGGCCGAGCGCTTCATCACGCCCGAGCTCAAGGGCTTCGAGGATCAGGTGCTCGGTGCGCGCGAGCAGGCCCTGATGCGCGAACGGTTCCTGTACGAGGAACTCCTGTCGCAGCTCATCGACCGCTTAAGTTCCCTGCAGCACACCGCCGCAGCACTCGCCGAGCTCGATGCGCTCGCGGCCCTCAGCGAGCGCGCCGCGGCACTGGAGTGGAGTGCACCGGAGCTCACCCCCGAGGCCCGCCTGCATATCGTTTGCGGGCCGCCACCCGGTGGTGGAGCGTTTCACTGACGCACCCTTCGTGCCGAACGATCTTAAGCTCGATGACGAGCGCCGCATGCTGATCGTCACCGGGCCGAATATGGGCGGCAAGTCGACCTACATGCGTCAGGTAGCGCTGATCGTCCTGCTCGCCCACATCGGCAGCTACGTGCCCGCAGCTCACGCGCTCATCGGCCCCATCGACCGCATCTTCACCCGCATCGGTGCGGGCGATGATCTCGCCGGCGGGCGCTCGACCTTCATGGTGGAGATGACGGAAGCGGCCAACATCCTGCACAACGCAACCGCGCGCAGCCTCATCCTGCTCGATGAGATCGGGCGCGGCACGAGCACCTTCGACGGGCTGTCGCTGGCCTGGGCCATGGCGCGCGACATCGCCACGCGGGTGCGTGCCTTCACCCTGTTCGCCACCCACTACTTCGAGCTCACGACGCTCGCCGCCGAGGTCGAGGGCTGCGCCAACGTGCACCTGGATGCCACCGAACACGGCGAGGGCATCGTGTTCCTGCACGCGGTGAAAGATGGCCCCGCCAATCGCAGCTATGGCCTGCAGGTTGCACAGCTCGCCGGTGTGCCGCTTAAGGTCATCCGCGAGGCGCGCGGCTTTCTGGAAGCACTCGAGTCGCAGCAGCGAGAGGCAGCGCCTGAGTGCGGAAACACCTGGGCGGGCCCAGGCGGAGCTGCCCCTGTTTGCAGCCGCGCCGGCGGCGCTGACGGGGGCGCGGCTGCGGGCGGCGCTCGAGGAGCTCGACCCGGATCAGCTGACGCCCAAAGCCGCACTCGAGGCGCTCTACCGCCTGCGGGAAATGCTGAAGGACTGAGGCCCCGCGGGCGCGGCACGCGTGCTATTGCAGGGAGAAGCGCCCCTGGGTGAGAAAAAGCCCGGTCTCGCGCGCGACCCGCGCAGACATGAGCATGCCGAGGTGACTCACGGGCAGCACAATGTGATCGGTGGCGCCGGGCATGCGCGTTTCACTCACCGCCACCGTGCCGTCGTTGTCCTCGTTGAACTGCGCGAGCAGCTGCCCGACCCCCAAGGGCTGCGTGCCGGCGACGATGCCGAGCTCGTGGGAATGCGTCCAGCGCCGCTCGCGCGGCTGCAATAACTCCTCGGCGACCGACGGACCCATCAGATGCGCCACGGGCGCGAAGCGTGCCGCCTGTTCCGCCGCCCGGCTGGCGACGCAAGGCGTGCCGAGAAACACCGCCCGGCCCTGCGGCTGGGCCGCGAAGCGCTCCAGAAAACGGTGAATGATCAGGCCGCCCAGACTGTGGCCGACGAAATGCACCTGTGGAGCGTTCAGCTCCCGGACGAAGGCATCGAGCCGCTCGGTCGTCGTCTTCATGCTCGAAAACGCGGTCGAGTAGCGAAACGAATACAGCGCCAGCCCGAATTCCTGGCCGAGGCGGTGACCCAACACCAGGGACTCCTCGCCCGGCATCCACAGCCCATGTACATAGACGACGGGAATCACGGCGCGATCAGTGTCAGGGCCTGAAGGCTGCGCCCGCCGAGCGGCGCTTTCAGGCCTGCGGCACGCGCACCCGCACGTGCAGCTCGCGCAGCTGCGCTTCGCTCACCTCCGTTGGTGCATCGGTGAGCGGATCGGCCGCGGTCTGGGTCTTGGGGAAGGCGATGACCTCGCGGATGCTGTCCGCGCCTGCCATGAGCATGGCGAGCCGATCCAGGCCAAAGGCGATGCCCCCGTGCGGGGGCGCACCGAACTTCAGCGCATCCAGCAGGAACCCGAATTTCTTCTGCGCCTCCTCGGGCTCGATGCCGAGCAGTCCGAACACCGTCGACTGCAGCTCCTGGCGGTGGATACGGACCGAGCCGCCGCCGATTTCCGAGCCGTTCAGCACCAGATCGTAAGCCTTCGCGAGTGCTGCTCCGGGGGCTGCGCGCAGCGCGACCGGGTCCTCATCCTTCGGCGAGGTGAACGGGTGGTGCATGGCCACCCAGCGCTTGGCATCCGCATCCCATTCGAACATGGGGAAATCGATGACCCACAGGGGCTGCCAGCCACTCGTGACGAGCTTGAGCTCCTGACCGAGCTTGACCCGCAGCGCGCCCAGGGAATCGCTCACCACCTTGGCGCTGTCGGCGCCGAAGAAGATGAGGTCGCCGTCGCCGGCCTGAGTGCGTTCGAGAATGCCGCTCAGCGCCGCATCGCTCAGGAACTTGATGATCGGCGACTGCAGGCCCTCACGCCCCTTGGCGCGCTCGTTGACCTTGATGTACGCCAGCCCCTTGGCGCCATAACGGGCCACGAACGCCGTGCACTCATCGATCTGCGAACGCGGCATGCCGCCGCCCCCCGGCACGCGCAGCGCGGCGACACGCCCGTTGGCGTCTTTGGCAGGACCTGCGAACACCTTGAAGTCGCAATCGCGCACGAGGTCGGCGACGTCGGTAAGCTCGAGCGCGATGCGCAGGTCAGGCTTGTCCGAGCCGAAGCGCCGCAGCGCCTCCGCGTAGCTCATGCGCGGAAACGGCGCGGGCAGCTCGCTCCCCAGCACTTCCCTGAAGAAGTGACGCACCAGGGCTTCCATCAGCCCCATGATCTCCTCCTGCGTGAGGAACGAGGTCTCGACATCCAGCTGCGTGAACTCCGGCTGGCGATCGGCGCGCAGATCCTCGTCGCGGAAGCAGCGCACGATCTGGTAGTAGCGGTCGAAGCCGGCGATCATCAGCAGCTGCTTGAAGATCTGCGGCGACTGCGGCAGCGCGAAGAATTTACCCGGGTGCGTGCGGCTCGGCACCAGGTAATCCCGTGCGCCCTCCGGCGTCGCCTTGGTGAGCATCGGCGTCTCGAGGTCGATGAAGCCGTGGGCATCGAGGAAGCCGCGCATGGCGCGCGTGAGGCGGTGCCGCAGCCGCAGGCGCTGGCTCATCACCTCGCGCCGCAGGTCGAGGTAACGGTAGCGCAGGCGCACCTCCTCGCCCACCTGCTCATCGAGCTGGAACGGCAGCGGCTCGGAGCGGTTCAGGACCTCGAGCTCGCGCGCCAGGAGCTCCACCTGCCCGGAGGCGAGATTGGCGTTGACGGTACCAGCCGGGCGTGCGCGCACCCGCCCGCTGACTTTGATCACGAACTCGTTGCGCAGCCGCTCGGCTTCCTGGAACACCTGCGCCAGGTCCGGATCGAACACCACCTGCAGCAGCCCCTCGCGGTCGCGCACGTCGACGAAGATGACCCCGCCGTGATCGCGACGCCGGTGTACCCAGCCGGCGACGGTGACCTCCTGGCCGAGGAGCTGCTCGTTGACCTGTCCGCAGTAGTGAGAGCGCATAGAGGCGCGCGATGTTACGGAGGCGCTGCGGCCCCCGCAACCAAAAGCCTTCAGGCTGCGGGTTTTTCGAGCACCGGGGGCGCCACGGCGTGCTCGGAGTGGGGCACGACCACCCCGCAGGTGATGATCATCTTCATGGCGGCATCCACCGACATGTCGAGCTCCACCACCTGGCGGCGCGGCACGATCACGAGGTAGCCGGCGGTGGCGTTCAGGGCCGCCGAGACGTAGACCGCGACGTGGGGCTCACCTAAGCGCTCGGAGACCTCCGGCACGTCCTCGGCGGTCAGAAAGCCGATGCTCCAGGCACCGCTGCGCGGGTACTCGAGCATCACCACCTTGCGAAACGAGTTCGACTGCGACAGCACGCTCTCGGCGAAGCTCTTCACCCCGCCATAGACCGTGCGCACCACCGGGATGCGGTTCAGCAGGTCCTCGCCCCAGACGATGAGGCGGCGGCCGATGAGGTTCGTGACCAGGAGCCCCGTGAGCAGCACGATGGCCAGAGCCAGCACCAGGCCGGCGCCCGGCAGCGCAAAACCGACCAGCGCCTGCGGCCGGTAGGCGGCCGGCAGCAGCAGCAGCGTGCGGTCCATGATGTGCAGCATGAAGCTCACCACCCAGATGGTGGCGAGGATCGGCAGCCACACGAGCACGCCGGCGACCATGTAGCGCCGCAGCGCGATCCAGGTGCGGGTCTGCTCGGGCACGGGCGCTTTAGCGGCGCGCCTTGCGCGCGGGCCTGGATTTCTTGGGCTTGCTGCGCGCGCTCGCCCGCACCGGCGTGCTGCGCCTGCGCGCGCCGGAGCCGGCGCTCTTGACCTCGGCGGGCTTGGACTCCTTGGCCTCGGACTTCGTCTCGGACTTCGCGTCCTTGGCGTCCGCCTTGGTCTCGGACTTGGAGTCCGACTTGGCGTCGGATTTGGCGTCGGGCTTCGCTTCTGGCTTGGGCTCGTCGCGATCCGCTCCCACCAGGTTGCGCTTGTT
This sequence comes from uncultured Pseudomonadota bacterium, assembly GCA_963743625.1. Lineage (GTDB taxonomy): Bacteria > Pseudomonadota > Gammaproteobacteria > Steroidobacterales > Steroidobacteraceae > 13-2-20CM-66-19. The sequence continues at coordinate 168,924 of CAVUQM010000014.1, forward strand.
TTCCTTGTCACCCTTGAAGTCGGTCTCGTACCAGCCGCCGCCCTTGAGGCGGAACACGGGCGCGGACACCAGCTTCTTCAGCGACTTCTTGCCGCAGGACGGGCACTTGGTAAGGGGCGCGTCGGTGATCTTCTGCATCACCTCGGTGTAGAACTTACAGGCCTGACACTCGTACTCGTAGAACGGCATGGCGCTCTTTGCTGTGGTCGGTTGGAATGTGGGTTGAGTATAGCGGAGCGCAGCGGCGCGGCCCGCCCGCGGCCGTCTCTAACGGGCGCGGGCGGCCTTGCGCTCCTCGCTCTTGGAGAAGCCGAGCTCGCCGTCCTGCACGCTGACCCGGATGCGGTCCCCGGGCATGAACTCGCCCTGCAGGATGCGCTGCGCCAGCGGATTCTCGATCTGCTGCTGGATGGCGCGCTTCAGGGGCCGTGCGCCGTAGACCGGATCGAAGCCGGCCTCACCCAGGAGGTCACGGGCCGCATCATCCAGGGTGAGGTCCATGTTGCGCTCCACGAGCCGCCGCTTCAGGTACAGCAGCTGGATGTCCACGATGGAGCGGATCTGTTTGGTGCCGAGCGGGTGGAATACCACGATGTCATCGATGCGGTTGATGAACTCGGGCCGGAAGCTCTGCTGCACGACCTCCATCACGGCAGTCTTCATGCGCGTGTAGTTCTGCTCACCGGCGTATTCCTGGATCACCTGGGAGCCGAGGTTCGAGGTCATGATGATGACCGTATTGCGGAAATCCACCGTGCGACCCTGACCGTCGGTGAGGCGCCCGTCATCCAGCACCTGCAACAGTACGTTGAAAACGTCCGGGTGCGCCTTCTCGACCTCATCGAGCAGGATCACCGAGTAGGGCCGCCGGCGGACCGCCTCGGTCAGGTAACCGCCCTCCTCGTAACCGACATAGCCGGGCGGTGCGCCGATCATGCGGGCCACCGAGTGCTTCTCCATGAACTCCGACATGTCGATGCGGATGAGCGCCTCCTCGGTGTCGAAGAGGAATTCCGCGAGCGCCTTGCACAGCTCGGTCTTGCCGACGCCGGTGGGCCCCAAGAACAGGAAGGAGCCGTTCGGGCGGCGAGAGTCGGACAGCCCGGCGCGCGAGCGGCGGATGGCGTTGGAAACGATGCGCAGGGCCTCCTCCTGGCCGACCACGCGCTTGCCCAGGGCCTCTTCCATGTGCAGCAGCTTCTCGCGCTCGCCCTGCAGCATCTTGGACACCGGGATGCCGGTCCACTTGGAGACCACTTCCGCGATCTCCTCCTCGGTCACCTTGTTGCGCACCAGGGTGGGCGCCTGGTCTTCGGCGGCCTGGGCGGTCGTCAGGCGTTTCTCGAGCTCGGGGATCTTGCCGTACTGCAGTTCCGCCATGCGCTGCAGGTTGCCGGCGCGGCGCGCAGCATCGAGCTCCAGGCGCGCGCGGTCGAGCTCCTCGCGGACGTGGGCGGTGCCCTGGAGTGAGGCCTTCTCGGACTTCCACACCTCCTCGAGGTCGGCGTACTCCTTCTCGAGCGCCCCGAGGGTGCTCTCGAGGGTGGCCAGGCGCTTTTTGGTGGCCTCGTCCTTCTCTTTCTTCAGCGCCTCGCGCTCGATCTTCAGCTGGATGATGCGTCGCTCGAGCTTATCCAACGCCTCGGGCTTGGAGTCGATCTCCATGCGGATGCGCGCGGCCGCCTCATCAATCAGGTCGATGGCCTTGTCCGGCAGCTGGCGGTCGGCGATATAACGGTGCGAGAGAGTGGCGGCCGCCACGATCGCCGGATCGGTGATCTCGACCTTGTGGTGGACCTCGTAGCGCTCCTGCAGGCCACGCAGGATGGCAATCGTGTCCTCGACCGAGGGCTCATCGACCAGCACCTTCTGGAAGCGCCGCTCGAGCGCCGCATCCTTCTCGATGTACTTGCGGTATTCATCGAGCGTGGTGGCGCCGACACAGTGCAGCTCGCCGCGGGCGAGCGCGGGCTTCAGCATGTTGCCGGCGTCCATCGCGCCCTCCGCCTTGCCGGCGCCGACCATGGTATGCAGCTCATCGATGAAGAGGATGATCTGGCCTTCCTGCTTGGCCAGATCGTTGAGCACCGACTTCAGGCGCTCCTCGAACTCGCCGCGGAACTTGGCACCCGCGATGAGTGAGCCCATGTCGAGCGCCAGGATGCGCTTGTTCTTCAGCCCCTCGGGCACCTCGTTGTTGATGATGCGCTGGGCCAGGCCCTCGACAATGGCCGTCTTGCCGACGCCGGGCTCGCCGATCAGGACGGGATTGTTCTTGGTGCGCCGTGCCAGCACCTGGATGGTGCGGCGGATCTCATCATCGCGGCCGATGACCGGATCGAGCTTCCCGGAAGAAGCCCGGGCGGTCAGATCGATGGTGTACTTTTCGAGCGCCTGGCGGCTCTCCTCGGCATTGGCGTCCTGCACCTTCTCTCCGCCGCGCACTTCCTCGATGGCCTTCTCCACCGCACCGCGCACGACGCCGGCTTCCTTGAACAGGCGCGCGAGCGTGCGGTCCTCGAAGGCGCCGAGCACGAAGAGCTCGCTGGAAATGAATTGGTCCCCGCGCTGCTGCGCCAGCTTGTCGGTGACGTTGAGCACGCGATTCAAGTCGTTGGAGACGTGCACCTCGCCGGGCGTGCCCTCGACCTTCGGCAGCGCATCGAGCGTGCTTAAGAGTCCGGCGCGCAGCTTGTTGACGTCCGCCCCCGCCTTCAGAAGAAGCGGGCGCAGCGAGCCCCCGGAGCTGTCGAGCATCGACAGGAGCACGTGAGCCGGCTCGATGACCTGGTTGTCGCGCCCGAGCGCGAGCGACTGGGCATCGGCCAGCGCCTGTTGGAACCGCGTGGTGAGCTTGTCCTGGCGCATGGAAGGAGCCTTGAAAGGAGTGGTTGTTTTGTGGGGACAAATGACCGGCGCTTCAAGGGGCTGCCGCCGTTTTGCAGAGGGTCGCGCGTACCCTAGGAGTGAGTCAACCGCTCCGCCAGGACAATGACGAGGATGCCGGCTGCGATCAGGACCACCTGGGTAGCACTGGCGCGCGGATCGGAGCGGCGGTGCAGCCCGGGGATCAGTCCTGCGACGGCGATGTAGAGAAAGCCGGCGGCGGCGAAGGCAAGCGCGTAAGGCAGCACGCCCAGGGCGCGCTGCAGCGCGAAATAGGCCACCACGGCGCCGAGCACGGAGGCCAGTCCCGTGGCCAGGTTTAAGCCCAGCGCGCGCCGCCGCGTCCAGCCGGCCTGCACCAGAATGGCGAAGTCCCCTACGCGATGCGGTATTTCGTGCGCCGCTACCGCCAAGGTGGTGACGAAGCCCAGCGACACATCCGTGAGGAAGGCCGCGGCGATCAGCACCCCATCGAGGGTGTTGTGCAGGCTGTCTCCCACCAGGACCAGAACGCCCGAAGCGCGGTCGCGGTCGGCGGCGTGGTCGTGGGCGTGCTCATGTCCCGCGTGCACCTTCTCCGCTTCGGGCTCATGCGGATGCGTATGCCACCACAGCACCAGCTTCTCGATCACGAAGAACACGCCCAGCCCCAGGACCAAAGTGATCCCGAGCGCGTGGGCACCGGCGACCCCGGCCCCCTCGATGGCCTCGGGCAGCAGCGCCAGCAGGGCCGCACCGAGCAGCGCCCCGGTCGCGAAGCTCAGGAAATACGGCAGGATTCGTGCGCTGCGCTCTTCGGAGACCCACAGAAACGCGACCGCGAAGGCAGCGCTCGCGATACCGCCCAAGGCAGAGCAGAGAATGATCCACAGCAGAAGCGGCACAGTGTCAGTTCTTAGCGGTGACTTGGCTCAGATGCTAGCACGCAAAGTTCGCCCCCTCCGGGAGCGCTTCTGACCCTCAGCTCAGCCAGATGAGCGCGGCCATGCGTCCGCAGCATCCGTCACGGCGGTAGGAAAAAAAGCGCTGCGGATCGGCGAACGTGCACCACTCGCCCCCATACACCTGCTCCACTCCCAAGGCCCGCAAGCGTTGCCGCGCAAGCTGTACGAGATCACATTGCCAGCGGCCGTGGGCGTTGCCCACAAACGCTTGGGCGGCCTGAGGATCGTGGCGGGTGAAAGCGGCCCGCACCTCCTCGCCAACCTCGAAGTGCGCCGGCCCGATGGCAGGACCGAGCCACGCGATGAGTCGCGAGGCCGGTTCACCGAGTTTCGCCACGGTCGCCTCCAGCACCCCGCCGGAAAGTCCGCGCCAGCCCGCGTGGGCGGCTGCGACGGTGCCGCCGTCGCACGCCGCCAGGAGCACTGGCAAGCAATCCGCGACCTGGATGACCAGAACGGTCCCGGGCCGCCGTACGAGCGCCGCATCGACACGCGGCGGCCCTGCCGGTGCCCCGTCATCGGCCTCCAGGACCTGCGCGCCGTGCACCTGATCGAGCCATAGCGGCTCTGCCGGGAGGGCTAGTGACTCACGCACGCGACGGCGGTTCTCGCTCACCTGCTCTGGCGCATCCCCGACGTGCGCACCGACGTTCAGGGTATCGAAGGGCGCACCGCTCACCCCGCCCGCGCGCAGCGTGAACGCGGCATGCACGCTCGCTGGCACCGGCCACTGCGGTGTGAGGCAGATCTGCGGCACGCTCATCCGCGGTCGGCCGCGAGCACGGCCAGGAGCGCCGTCATGTCCGAGGGCAGGGGCGCCTCCCACTGCACTTCCCGTGCGGTCACGGGATGCGTCAGCTTGAGGCGCGCCGCGTGCAGCGCCTGGCGCTGAAAATTCGCCAGCGCCTGCGCCAGCTCGGGCGTGCAGCCAGCCGGGATGCGGCGCCGGCCGCCGTAGACCGGATCGCCGACCACGGGGAAGCCGGCGTGCGCCAGGTGCACGCGAATCTGATGCGTGCGACCGGTCTCCAGGTGCACGCGCACCAGGGTATGGGCGCGGAAGCGACGCACCACGCGGTAATGCGTGACGGACGGGCGGCCGTCGGCGCGTACCGCCATGCGGGTGCGTTGCGAGCGATGTCGGCCGATCGGCTCATCGATCGTGCCGCCGCCGGTCATGACGCCGCCGCAGATCGCCAGGTACTCCCGGGTGATCTCGCGGGCCGCGAGCTGCGCCACCAGCGCGCTATGGGCCTCCGGGGTGCGCGCCACCACCAGCAGACCGCTCGTGTCCTTGTCCAGGCGGTGCACGAGCCCGGCACGCGGCACCAGGGCAAGCTTGGGGTCGTGGGCCAAGAGGGCATTCTGCAGCGTGTGCCGCGCGTTGCCGGCGCCGGGATGCACGACCAGCCCGGCGGGTTTGTCGAGCACGATCAGCGCGCGATCCTCGAACACGATAGCGAGCGGCATGGCCTCGGCGGCCACGGCGGACTGCACCGGCAGCTGCGCCTCGATACGGATCTGCTCGTTGCCCAGCACCCGGTCCTTGGCCCGCAGCGGCCGCCCGTCCACCTGTACGGCACCAGAGTCGATCCACTCCTTCAGTCGCGCCCGCGAATACTGGGGGAGCGCCTGCGCCAGGGCCTGGTCAAAGCGCATGCCGGCGGTTTCCGGGCCCAGTTTCAGGGCGTGGGAGCGGAACTCCGTGAGGCTCTCCGCGGTCGGAAGGGCTGCTGCGGGATTCGCTATACTGACTGGATTCACGCGGCGCGAAGCCAAAGAAAGGCCCTTTTCACGATGTTCGTTTCCCGTCCGGCGCGCGGTGGCGTGCTCGCGCTGTGTATCGCCCTGCTCGCATTGTCCGTGGCCGGCTGCCACGCGCGCCGCATCTCGCCGAACAACAAGGAAACCCCGGCGACACTCTACAAGAAGGCCCACAAGGCCATGGTGTCCTACGACTTCAACACGGCCATCAAGACCTACGAGCGCCTGACGTCGAGCTTCCCGTTCACGGATGAGGCGCGCCAGGCACGTCTGGACCTGATCTACGTATATTACCGCTCCGGCGAGGGTGAATCCGCCACCGATGCCGCCGACACGTTCATCCGCGAGAATCCCACGCATCCGCGCGTCGACTACGCCTGGTACGTCAAGGGGCTGGTCGATTTCGAGCGCCAGCCGAACGCCATCGAGTTGCTGTTCCGCGCCGACCTGTCCAAGCGTCCGCCCAGCCAGGCCCGCAAGGCCTACGCGGCATTCAAGACCGTGGTGGAGCAGTACCCCAAGAGCGAGTACGCCGCCGACTCGCTGCAACGCATGATTTATCTGCGCGACCGGCTGGCCGCCTACGAAGTGCACGTGGCCGCTTTCTATTACAAGCGCAACGCCTTCGTGGCCGCCGCGCAGCGGGCGCGCGCCGAGATCGAGCAGTACGACGGCGCCCCGGCCACGCGCCAGGCGCTCGAGATCCTCATCGCCTCCTACGACCGCCTGAACCTTGAAAAGCTCGCGGCCCAAAGCCGCCAGGTTTACGCGGCGAACTACTCCACGGAAGTCGGCTCGACGCAGGCCGAGGTGAAGAAGGCCTGGTGGAAGATCTGGTAGGCGCGTAGCGCCTAGCGGCGGTAGCCGCTCGTGATCGGATAGCGCCAGTCGCGACCGAAGGCGCGACGGCTCACGCGCACCCCCGGCGGGGCCTGGCGGCGCTTGTATTCGTTACGCTTCACCAGATCCAGTACCCGTGCCACGGTTGCCCGGTCGAAGCCGCGCGCCTCGATCTCATCCACCGACAGGTCCTCCTCGATGAAGGCCTCCAGAATGGGGTCGAGCACCTCGTAGGGCGGCAGCGAATCGGAATCCTTCTGCTCGTGCCGCAGCTCCGCGGAGGGCGCCCGCTCGAGCACGCGCGGCGGGATCACGGGGCTGAGGGCGTTGCGGTAGTGCGCCAGGCGGTACACGAGCAGCTTGCTGCAGTCCTTGATCGGCGCAAAGCCCCCGGCCATGTCCCCGTAGAGCGTCGCATAGCCCACCGCCATCTCGCTCTTGTTGCCGGTCGTCAGGAGCATGCGGCCGGTCTTGTTGGACAGCCCCATGAGCAGCAGCATCCGGCAGCGCGACTGGATGTTCTCTTCGGTGGCATCCGGCGCCCGCCCGGCGAACTCACCCTTGAGCGTCGCCAGCGTCGCCTCGAACATGTTCTCGATCGACAGCACGCTGTAGTTCACGCCGAGCAACTGCGCCTGCGCGCGTGCATCGGTCGAGACTCATCTCCGAGGTATAGCGCGAGGGCATCATCACGGCCTGCACGTGCTCCGCTCCCAGGGCATCGACGGCGATCGCCAGCGTCAGCGCCGAATCCACGCCTCCGGAGAGGCCCAGTACGACGCCCGGAAAGCCGTGCTTGCGCACGTAGTCGCGCACGCCCAGGACCAGTGCGTTGTAGACGCTCGCCTCATCGGAGGACTCGGGCGTCACCTTGCCCGGCACGGGTGTCACCTGGCCGCTCGCATCGCGCACGAACTCGGCGATGTAGATGCCCTCCTCGAAAGCCGGTGCCCGCAGCACGATCTCACCCTGGGAATTCATGACGAAGGAGTTGCCGTCGAATACCAGCTCGTCCTGGCCGCCCACCAGGTTCACGTAGGCGAGCGGCAAGCCGACATCGCGCACCCGCGCGCGCGCCGCCTGCTCGCGCTCGCGCTGCTTGTGGATCTCGTAGGGCGAGGCGTTGATAACCAGCAGCAGCTGCGCTCCCGCCGCACGGCTCAACTGGGCTGCCTGCTCGGCCCAGATGTCCTCACAGACAAGCAGTCCCGCGCGTACGCCGTGCCACTCGCTCACCGTGGGCTGCGAGCCTTCGGAAAAGTAGCGCTTCTCGTCGAACACCTTGTAGTTAGGCAGCTCCGCCTTGCGATGGATGGCAGCGATCTCGCCGCGGCTGATCAGGGCGGCGGAGTTATAGATCCCGGAACCGGTGTATTCGGGGAACCCGAGCATCACCGGCACGTCCGTGACCTCGGCGCGCACGCGCGCGAGCCCGGCCTCGATCTGGCGGCGAAAGCCGCGGTGAAACAACAGATCCTCGGGCGGGTAGCCCGACAGCGTCAGCTCCGGAAAGAGTACCAGGTCCGCGTCCGACTCAGTCGCGGCACTGCGCGCGGCGGCAATCACGCGCGTCGCATTTCCCTGGACGTCGCCGACCAGGAAATTCAGCTGCGCCAGCGCGATCCGCAGGGTGTCACTCATGGGCGAAGTCCCGGCCGGCCCGGTGAGGCCTGAAATGTCAGGTCCGGCTTGCGCGCTATTGTTTCACGAGTCAGCGTCGCCTGCCGCGCGCCTTGCGCACCGACTTCGCAGCCGCGCGGCGCCGCGCGCCGCTCTGGGCGGGTTTCGCGGCTGCAGCCTTCTTCGCCGGCCTGGGCGGGCGCGCCGGAGCCTTCGGGCGCGCGTGCCGGACCGGAGCTACCAGAGTGCGGGCACGGCGTTTGCGCAGGAGCTCCGCCATCGCCGAGCCGAGTTCCGCGGGCGACTTCACCGTGCGCACCCCGGCGGCCTCAAAGGCGGCATACTTGTCCGCTGCCGTGCCTTTGCCACCGGCGACGATGGCACCGGCGTGCCCCATGCGCTTGCCCGGTGGAGCGGTGACGCCGGCGATGTAGGCGACCACAGGCTTGGTCACGAAGCGGCGGATATAGCGCGCGGCGGCTTCCTCGTCGCTGCCGCCGATCTCGCCCACGAGGATGATGCCTTCCGTGCGCGGATCGCGCTCGAAGAGCTCGAGCACGTCGATGAAGTTCATGCCGCGCACCGGGTCACCGCCGATGCCGACGCAGGTGCTTTGCCCTAAGCCAATGCGCGTGGTCTGGAACACCGCCTCATAGGTCAGGGTGCCCGAGCGCGATACGATGCCGACGCTGCCCTTCTTGTGGATGAAGCCGGGCATGATGCCGATCTTGCATTCATCCGGGCGTGATGACCCCGGGGCAGTTCGGGCCTACCAAGCGCGTGGCGGATCCCGCCAGCACCGCTTTCACGCGCACCATGTCATTCACCGGTACGCCTTCGGTGATGCACACCACAAGTTCAATGCCCGCATCGATGGCTTCGAGGATCGAGTCGGCAGCTCCCGCCGGTGGCACGTAGATGACGCTCGCCGTCGCGCCGGTTTCGCGCACCGCGTCCTTCACGGTGTCGAACACCGGGAGACCTAAGTGCTGCTGGCCGCCGCGACCGGGAGTCACGCCGCCCACGAGCTTCGTGCCGTAGGCAAGTGACTGCTCGGAGTGGAACGTGCCCTGCTTGCCGGTGAATCCCTGGCAGATGACCTTGGTGTTCTTGTTGACCAGAATGCTCATGCCTTGCCCTTCTTCGCGAGCGCCACGACCTTGCGTGCCGCATCCGTCAGATCGTCCGCAGGCGTAATGGTGAGCCCGCTCTGCGCCAGCATCACGCGCGCGGCCTCCGCGTTCGTGCCCTCGAGACGCACCACCACCGGCACCTTCACGCCGACCTTCTTCACCGCCTTGATGACGCCATCGGCGATGATGTCGCAGCGCACGATGCCACCGAAGATGTTCACGAGCACCGCACGCACTTTGGAGTTGGAAAGGATCAGCTCGAAGGCCGCCGTGACGCGCTCGCTGGTGGCACCGCCACCGACGTCGAGGAAGTTCGCAGGGTTCCCGCCGTGAAGCTTGATCAGGTCCATGGTGGCCATCGCCAGGCCCGCGCCGTTGACCATGCAGGCGATATCGCCGTCGAGGGAGACGTAGTTGAGGTCGTGCTCGCTGGCACGGCGCTCCATCGGGTCTTCCTGGCTTGCGTCGCGCAGCTGGGCGAGCTCCGGATGCCGGAAGAGGGCGTTGGCATCCACGTTGATCTTGGCATCGAGCGCCACCAGCGCCCCGCCCTTGGTCACGATGAGCGGATTCACTTCGACGAGACTCAGGTCTTTCTCGATGTAGAGCTTGTAGAGCGCGCTCACCAGGGCCTGAAACTGCGCGATCTGCGTGCCGCTGAGACCTAAGCCGAAGGCGATCTCGCGCGCCTGGAACCCCTGCAGGCCCGCGGCCGGATGGATCGTGACCGACAGGATCTTCTCCGGAGTCTTGTGCGCGACCTCCTCGATGTCCATGCCGCCGGCGGCCGAGGCAATGAGAGCGATGCGGCTCTTCTCGCGGTTCAAGGTGAGCGACAGGTAGATCTCGCGGGCGATCTCAGAGCCGGCTTCGACGTATACGCGCCCGACCGGCAGACCCTCCGGGCCGGTCTGCTGGGTCACCAGGCGTTTGCCGAGCATGTCGGCCGCGGCGGCGCGCACCGCATCCAGGTCGCGCGTCAGCTTCACGCCGCCGGCCTTGCCGCGACCGCCGGCGTGTACCTGAGCCTTGACGACCCAGACCGCCCCGCCGAGTGCCTGGGCGGCCGCCGCGGCTTCCTCGGCGCTCGCGGCCACCTTGCCGGCCGGGACCGGGATCCCGTAGTCGCGGAACACTTCCTTCGCCTGATACTCGTGAAGATTCATCTGCTGTGCCTGTCGCGCGGAAAGCGCGCATTCTGCGCGAAAATGGGCACTCCTTACCAGCAAGTAAGAATTCTGCGAATCCGCATCGCTCCTCGCCCAGGTGGCGTGCGATCTGGGTCGCGTTCCGTATCATGGCGGAGGTGCTACAGTCACCTCTTCAGGTCAAAATTGCCCGCCAAACGCTCTTGTCTGCCACGCCCTTAAGCGTCGCCGCCCCGTTCGCAAAACCGAGTGATCTCGCCTGGCGCGTGATCGGGCTCCTGAGTCTCTATCGGTTGCTCGTGCCGCTGGTGCTGATCGCGATACAGTCCTTCGCAGGTCCGGCGTGGGGCGTGGCCACCGCACGGCCGATGCTCTTTCTGGCGGCCTGCATTGCCTACTTCACCGCCGCCGTTCTGCTCCTCATCGCCCGGCGCCTGCACTGGTCTAGTCTGCGGATCGTGGCTCTCGTCAATGCGTGCGTCGACGCACTGGCGATCGCGTTTATCTTGTACGCCGCAGGTGGCGTGGAGAGTGGCCTGGCAGTGCTGCTAGTACTCCCGGTCCTTGCCCTGACGGTGCTCGCCGATCGGCGCGACGGCCTGCTCATCGCCGCCGTGGCAGCTCTTGCGGTACTGCTGCAGCAGGTGTTCGTGGGCGTGACCGATGCCGCCCCGACGGCTGCATACGTGACGGCCGGACTCTTCGGGATCGTTCTGTTCGTGGTGGCGCTGCTGATGTGGCCGGTGGCCAACCGCCTGCGCGAGAGCGAAGCCCTTGTGCGCCGCCAGGAACTGGACCTGGCAAACATGGCGCAGCTGTCTCAGTACATCGTGCAGCACCTGCGCGAAAGCATTCTGGTAATCGATTCCGCTGATCGCATCCGCCTCATTAACGAATCGGCTGCGCTCGTGCTGGGAGATGAGAACGCCTACCCGGATGCCTTGATCGGCGAAGCTTCCCCACGGCTGCTGTATCTCCTGGAATCATGGCGTCAACGTGAATCCGACACGGGGCCCGCGCCAGCATCCGATCAGACCTTCGTGGCCGCCGATGGAGCGCGCGTGATCCGTCCCCACTTCGCACCGCTCGGCACCTCAAAGCCACCGCCGGTGCTGATTTTTCTCGAAGACACGAGCCTGCTGGATGAAAAAGTACAGCAGTCGAAACTGGCGGCGCTCGGGCGCTTGAGCGCCAGCATCGCACACGAAATCCGCAATCCGGTCGGCGCCATGAGCCACGCGGGACAGTTGCTTGCTGAATCGCCGCACCTGGCGGAAGAGGATCGACGTCTCACCGAGATCATCCGCAGCAACGCGGGACGCGTGAGCGGTATCATCGACAATGTGCAGCGGCTCGCGCGCCGGGAGCCCTCACAGCAGGAGCGGCTGCAGCTGGGGACCTGGATCGAGGAATTTCACGAGGAGTTCTGCGAGACCATGCAGTGGCCACGCACACGGTTGATCGTGAAGGGGACGGGTCGCGACGTTGAAGCCCGCGTCGACCCTAACCAGTTGCGCCAGATCATCTGGAATTTATGCGAGAACGCCATTAAGCATGCGGTGGGCGGTAGCGAGGATCAGGGCATCGAACTGCAGTTTGGTCGCATGAGCGGCACGGCCAGACCCTATCTGGAGGTGGCGGACCGCGGTGGCGGCGTGGCTACCGAGCACGTCGAACGGATTTTTGAGCCTTTCTACACCGGAGGTCGTGGCACCGGTCTCGGCCTGTTTCTGGCGCGCGAACTGGCGCAAGCGAACGCGGCGACGCTGCTCTACGAGCCGCGCGCTGGCGGGGGCAGCACTTTCAGGCTGGTGTTTTCCGACCCACGACGGTGGGAAAACCGATGAACGAGCCGTCAGCCACGAGCCGCGAGTCATCGATTCAGCCAGTCGTGCTGGTCGTCGATGACGAGCCCGACCTGCTCGAGCTCGTCAGTCTCACGCTCAGCCGCATGAATCTGAAGACCCGCACTGCGGCAGACCTCGGGAGTGCGCGCAAACTTCTCAAAAGCGAGCGCTTCGACCTGTGCCTCACCGACATGCGCCTGCCGGACGGTGACGGGTTGGACCTAGTTGGCTGGATCCAGGAAAACCGCGCCGACATACCCGTGGCGGTCATCACCGCACACGGCAACGTCGAATCAGCTGTACGGGCGCTCAAGCTCGGCGCCTTTGACTTCGTATCCAAGCCCCTGGATCTGGGCGTATTGCGCAAATTAGTCGGAAGCGCGATCAAGCTCGGGGACGCGATTGCTGAGCAGACGGCGGCCACGTTGCGCGGCCCGCGACTGCTAGGCGGATCCGCGGTCATGGAGCAGCTGCGCGAGATGATCGGTCGGGTGGCGCGCAGTCAGGCGCCGGTGCACATTTGCGGTGAGTCCGGCACAGGCAAGGAGCTGGTGGCCCGCATGATTCACGAAAGCGGCGGCCGGCGTGGCGGTCCCTTCGTGGCCGTCAACTGCGGCGCGATCCCAACTGAACTGATGGAGAGCGAGCTCTTCGGCCACAAGCGCGGCAGTTTCACCGGGGCGGTCGCCGATAAGAAAGGTCTGGCGCAGAGCGCGGAAGGCGGCACGCTGTTTCTGGATGAGGTAGCGGATCTGCCACTGCATATGCAGGTAAAGCTGCTACGCCTCGTTCAGGAAAAGACCGTCCGACCTGTCGGCGAGTCACGCGAGGAGCATGTGGACGTGCGCATCCTCTCTGCAACGCACAAGAATCTTGGTGATCTGGTGGCACAGGGCCAATTCCGCGAGGACCTGTACTACCGAATCAACGTTATCGAGTTGCGCGTCCCTGCGTTGCGGGAGCGCGCTGAGGACATCGGGGAAATCGCGGAAGCCATCCTTGCGCGCCTGGCGCGCCGCGCAAATACGGCGTCCGGCAGTATCTCGCCCGAAGCAGTCACGCTATTGCAGACCTATCCTTTCCCGGGCAACGTGCGCGAACTCGAAAACGTACTGGAGCGTGCACTGACGCTCAGCACCGGCGGAATCATTGAACCGGAACACATTCGCCTGCGTACGGGGACGCGATCGGTTGCCGCCGAGAAGAGCATGGAAGCGCTGGTCAGCCCTGCCGATGGCAGTACGGCTCTGGGCAGCCAGCTTGAACACATCGAGCGTGACGCCATCGTCAAGGCGCTCGAGAAGACCCGTTACAACAAAACGGCGGCCGCGAAGCTTTTGGGGATGAGCTTTCGGGCCTTGCGGTACCGGATCAAGAAGCTCGGGATTGAATGAGCGCCCGATCCGCCGGGCTAATGACAGTCTTCGTCAGTTTGTGACGCGACTTGAAGCGCGTGGCGTCAGTCCGCGACAGAAGTAAGTCAAGCGTCGCTCCCAATATCGGAATTTTATCTTTATAAATCAATAGTCTTAGCGGATCCGACGGCTTTGGCACGCGCCTTGCTTCATCCCACCCGGGCGCGATCGTTGCGCCGTCGAGTTTGATCCCCAAAATTTTCAGGAGTTCTCACAATGAAGTCTGTTCAGAAGGGTTTTACCCTTATCGAACTGATGATCGTGGTTGCGATCATCGGCATTCTCGCCGCGATCGCGATCCCGGCGTACCAGGACTACACGGTCCGCTCGAAGGTGACTGAAGGCTTGAACCTCGCTGCAGCCGCCAAGACCACGGTTGCCGAGGCGTTTCGAATCTGACGGCCTCGCAGGTGTCACGGCGGCCAGCGCTGCTTGGTCGGGTGCGGGCGGTGGCGTGCCGTTCGTGCCCACCAAGTATGTCGCTTGCATCGGAATTGCCGATGGCGGCGGTGCTCCACCAACCAGTGCGCTGGTGCAGTTGGCGGCGCCCCGGTATGATCTCGATCGCGTACGACTCGACTCCGAATGGCGTTTCGCAGCTCGGCGGCCAGACCTTGGTCACGCTGACCCCCTCCGTGGCGAAGGGCGTTCTGCAGGACGGCGCCGCTGGAGTCGGTAATGTGGACTGGGCCTGTGCCTCTGGCACGAACGTGACGGCGGGCAATGCCCGCCTGCCGGTCGGCGCTCCGGGCACCCTGCTGCCCAAGTACGCTCCGACGCAGTGCAAGTAATCGACTCCTGACTTCTCTTGGAGTCTCTGAGAGCCCCGGCCTCGTGCCGGGGCTTTCCTTTTGGGGGGCGGTAGGGCATTTGTGACGCGCACCCCGTCACCTCCGGACCCTCTCATTCAGAATCGACCGGTATTTGACAATTGCGCGTCGCGGGCGGTCGAGTAAACTGGCTGTCGCGCTCTATTTTTCTCTACCTAAGTCCATGAATGATAACGCTTCGCTAGCAGTGGGTGCGACTCGCGGGGGCCTCGGAGGCCTGCCGCAGCGACTCGTCCAGGATGGGGTCGTCGAGGAGACGGCCATGCTGGATGCCGTCAACGCCGCACGCGAGCGCAAGACCAGCATCGTCACGCAATTGGTGGCCAATGGGGCCGCCAAGGCGCGCGACATCGCGGTGGCCGCATCCAATGAATTCGGCGTGCCGCTGTTTGATCTCGACGCGATCAATCTTGATCTGGACGCCGTTCGCCTGGTCTCGGACAAGTTGCTGGCGCGTCATCGGGTTCTGCCTCTCTTCCGGCGCGGCAAGCGCCTGTTCCTGGCAGTTGCTGATCCGACGAATCTGCACGCCATTGACGAGGTCAAGTTCCAGACCAGTCTCGGAATTGAGGCGATAGTCGTTGAAGACGACAAGCTTCAGAAGGCGATCGATAAGGCACTTGAGCAGGTCGACAACCAGATGTCGGCCCTCAGTGACGAGTCGGACATGGATCTCGACTCGCTCGAGGTCTCAGGCGGTGAAGACGAGCTCGACGACAAGATCGCCGCGACGATGTCGAAGATGCGCCCATCGTGCGTTTCGTCAACAAAGTCATGCTGGATGCCATCCGACGCGGCGCATCGGATATTCACTTCGAGCCGTTCGAGAAGATCTATCGCGTACGCCTGCGGATGGACGGCGTACTCAAAGAGGTCGCGCAGCCTCCGGTGCAACTGGCACAGAAACTCTCGGCGCGTCTGAAGGTCATGTCGCGTCTCGACATTGCCGAGCGCCGCGTCCCGCAGGACGGGCGCATTAAGATGAAGCTGTCGAAAAATCGCTCCATCGACTTCCGCGTCAGCACATGCCCGACGCTCTTTGGCGAAAAGATCGTGATGCGTATTCTGGATCCCGCGCAGGCGCAGCTCGGGATTGATTCGCTCGGCTACGAATCGTTTCAAAAAGACCTGTACATGAAGTACCTGGCCAAGCCACAGGGCATGATATTGGTCACGGGTCCTACCGGAAGCGGCAAGACGGTTTCGCTTTACACTGGACTGCATATCCTCAACCGAGAAGACACGAACATCTCCACGGCGGAGGACCCTTCGGAAATCAATCTACCCGGCGTTAACCAGGTCAACGTCAATCCCAAGGTCGGCCTGACGTTCGCCTCGGCCATGCGCGCGTTCCTTCGCCAAGACCCCGACGTAATCATGGTCGGCGAGATCCGTGACCTGGAGACTGCGGAGATCGCAATCAAGGCTGCTCAAACAGGTCACTTGGTGTTATCCACGCTGCACACGAATGATGCGCCGCAGACACTGACCCGCATGGTCGACATGGGCGTGAAGCCCTACGCGATCGCCACCTCGGTAAGTCTCATCATTGCTCAGCGCCTTGCCAGACGGTTGTGCAACCACTGCAAGCAGCCGATGGATATCCCGAAGGAGGCCTTGCTGAAAGAAGGCTTCAGTGAGAGCGAAGTCGCGCAGGGTTTAAAGATCTACATCCCCAAGGGATGCTCCAACTGTACCGACGGCTATAAGGGGCGCGTGGGCATTTACCAGGTTCTCCCTGTAACCGAGGCGATTGCGAAGATCATCCTCGCTCTGGGAAGCGCCGTGGAAATTGCCGCGCAGGCCGCCAAAGAGGGCGTCTGGGATCTGCGCCGCGCAGGACTTGAGAAGGTAAAGAACGGTATGACAAGTCTCGAGGAAGTTAACAGCGTTACGGTCGAGTGACGCAGGACGGAAGTAACTCATGGCTCCCGCAGCTACCGCAACAGTCAAGGCCATCCGGCGCGATATCCCATTTGCTTGGGAAGGGCGCGATAAGCGTGGCGCGCGCATCAAGGGGAAGAGTCTCGCCCCCGATGAGCAAACTCTACGTGCTGAACTTCGCCGTCAGGGCGTGGCGCCGTCCCGGATCCGCAAGCAGCGCCAGGGCCGCAAGGGCGGAAAAGTCAAATGCCGGCGACATCGCGATCTTTGCTCGCCAGCTCGCGACCATGCTTGCGGCGGGGATTCCGCTCGTGCAGGCTTTTGAAATCGTAGGCAATGGCAACGATAAGCCGGCGATGCAGAAGCTCATCCTCGACATCAAGATGGATGTCGAGGGCGGTACTTCACTCGCATGAAGTCGCTGGCAAGCATCCGCTGCATTTTGACTACCTCTTTGTTAACCTAGTCGAGGCCGGCGAGCAGGCGGGCGCGCTTGAGTCACTGCTGGACAAGGTTGCGACCTACAAGGAAAAGACAGAAGCATTAAAGAAAAAGGTAAAAAAGGCGCTGTTTTACCCAGCGGCCGTGCTTGCCGTCGCTGTCTTGGTTACCGTTATACTGTTGGTCTTTGTCATTCCTCAATTCGAAGCACTGTACAAGGGCTTCGGCGCGGATCTCCCCGCATTCACACAATTCGTCATCGGCGTCTCAAAATTCGTCCAACACGACGGAGTTTATTTGGGAATGGTTGTCGGTGGCGCATTCTTCGCTTTCTTTTACTTTAAGAAGCGCTCTCGTGCCATGCGAGAGTTCCTGGATCGCTTGACGCTCAAAGTGCCGGTAATCGGCCCAATCATGCGTAAAGCAGCCATCGCTCGATACGCCCGCACGCTTTCCACCATGTTCTCAGCGGGTGTCCCGCTCGTCGAAGCCCTGCAATCAGTCGCCGGCGCCACAGGCAACATCGTCTACGAGAACGCTGTTCTCAGAATGAAGGATGAAGTCTCCACGGGTCAGCGACTGCAGCGCGCGATGGAACAAACCGGTCTGTTTCCCAACATGGTTAATCAGATGATCGCGGTGGGCGAGGAATCGGGTTCTCTCGACGAAATGTCCGCGAAGGTTGCCACCTTCTACGAAGCGGAAGTCGACAATGCCGTGGATGCGATGTCGAGCCTGCTGGAACCGCTGATCATGGTGATCCTCGGCGTACTTGTCGGTGGCCTCGTGATCGCCATGTACCTGCCGATCTTCAAGTTGGCCTCGGTGGTTTAAGCGCTCTAAACGGCCAACGCAGACCCGCAAGCGCCGCGCACACGCGCGGCGCTTGCTTTAGGGAATACGCCAACGATGTCCGTGCTCGCGCTGCTCGCCTCCTCGCCAGAGCTCTTCATCGGCACGTGCCTGGTCCTCGGGCTCGTGGTCGGGAGCTTTCTGAACGTCGTGATCCATCGCCTGCCGCTCATGCTCGAGCGTGAGTGGCGCCAGCAGTGCAGCGAGCTCGCAAACCCGGACCCCGGGGCGACAACCGTGCCCGCGGGTGTTCTCGAGACCCTACAACCTGATGGTGCCGCGCTCGGCCTGCCCCGCCTGCAAGGCGCCAATCACGGCGCTGCAGAATATCCCGCGTGCTCTCCTGGCTATTCCTGCGGGGACGCTGTGCGCGCTGCGGCAACCCGATCTCGGTGCGCTACCCCCTGGTCGAGCTCCTGACGGGCATACTGACCGCCGCAGTCGCGTGGCGATTTGGCTTTGGCTGGCCGGCGCTCGCGGCCGTAGTGCTCACCTGGTTCCTGATCGCCCTAACGTTCATCGACATCGATCACCAGCTACTGCCGGACAGCCTGACCCTGCCGCTACTGTGGATCGGCCTCTTCCTGAGCCTCTGGGGGACCTCGACAGGTCCATCATTCACCATCGACATCCGCTCCAGCCTGATCGGGGCGATGGCCGGTTACGTGAGCCTGTGGAGCGTCTATCATCTGTTCCGGCTGGTTACGGGTAAGGACGGCATGGGCTATGGTGACTTCAAGCTCTTTGCCGCCCTGGGCGCATGGCTCGGCTGGAAGATGCTGATCCCGGTCATTTTGATCGCCTCGGTCGTGGGGGCCCTTGCGGGCATCGCGATGCTCGCAGCGCGGAGGCAGAACCGAGCGACGCCGATTGCGTTCGGCCCGTTCCTTGCCGCCGCCGGATGGCTGATACTGATGTTCGGAGACCGGGTCGTTTCGGGCTACCTCAATTGGTTCACTCATCCATGACTCTCGTTCCGTGAGTACCCGCACCTATCGCGTCGGGCTGACAGGCGGCATTGCCAGCGGCAAATCCACGGCGGCCAAGTTCTTCGGTGCGCTCGGGGTCCCCATCCTCGACAGCGACCAGATCGCGCGCGAGGTGGTGGAGCCCGGGCAGCCACCGCTCGAGAAACTGGTCGAGCGCTTTGGACCCACGATCCTGACCCCCGACGGACACCTCGACCGGCCCGCACTACGCGATATCGTGTTTGCCGACCCGCGGGCGCGCGCGGACCTTGAGGCACTGACGCATCCGGCAATCGGGGCTGCCATGGAGGCCCGCTCCGCAGCCGCCGGTGGCCCCTATCAGGTCTTGGTCATTCCACTCCTGGTGGAGAAAAATCTCTCCTCCCACGTGGACCGTGTGCTGGTGGTCGACTGTGATGAGGAGCTGCAGGTCCGCAGGCTGCGCGACCGCGATGGCTCAACGCCCAAACAGGCCCGGGCTATCTTGACCGCACAAGCGCCGCGTGCGGCTCGGCTTAAGGCGGCTGACGACATCATCACCAACGAGGCCGATATGAGCGCCGTGCGCAATCAGGTCGCGGCCCTGCACGCGCGCTACCTGGAGCTCGCCGCCCAGCCACGTCCCTGAGCGTATCCGGCCGGCGACAACAGCCGGAGTGCCGTTTACGCGGGGCGCATGCGTCAAGCACAATACGCTCATGACGCAATTGCCTCTGCCCAGCACCGGAAGCTCCGCTGAGCCCGTCCCCGATACGGGCCTGCTGATTTTTGAGCAGCCGCTGAATGAGCGGATGCGTACCTTCCTGCGCCTCGACTTTCTCTACAACCAGGCGCTCCATCACAACGAAATGGCAAATCCCTGGGGTAGTCGGGCGGCGATGGCGAGCCTCATCGACGTGCTGGCCATTACCACCCGGGGCGATGTGCGATCCGACGTCCTGAAGGAGCTCGAAAACCACCTGACGACCCTGAACGAGTTTCAGACCAACCCCGGTGTGGACTCGCAGCGCCTGAAGACCCTGGTCAGCAACCTGGTCCGCTTGAGGGGCGATCTTATGAACGCCGGCTCGGCGTTCGTACAGCCCCTGCGCGACTCGGAGTTCGTGAGTGCGATCCGGCACCGCAGCGCCATCCCCGGGGGCACCTGCGAATTTGACCTGCCCGACTACTATTTCTGGCTCTCCCAGCCCGATGAGGTGCGCGTGCGTACCTTTAATCAGTGGCTGGGCCTGCTGCGTCCCTTATGCGATGCGGTCGCGGAGCTCCTGTGGCTGACGCGTCAGAACGGGCGCAACCGCAAGGAGATCGCCACGGGCGGTGCCTTCAGCATCACCTTCGACCGGGACAATCCGCTGCAGCTCCTGCGGATCTCATTGCCGGCGGCTGCCGGGATCTATCCCGAAATCAGCGGCAGCCATCACCGCTGCAGCGTGCGCTTCCTGACCTGGAACGGGCTGACGACGCGTCCCACCCAGGCCACGGCCGACATACCCTTCATGTTGAGCTGCTGCAGCTGAGGCGGTCGAGGCGAGGCGATGGGGCGCGTACGTGTGAAATGTCCGACGTGCCGGCGCGAGCTGGACTGGGACTCTGCGCCCTACCGGCCGTTTTGCAGTGACCGCTGCCGCCTCATCGATCTGGGCGCGTGGCTGAGCGAGAAGCACGCGATCCCGGGTGAAAACTCCACGCAGGAGGGTGGTGAAGGTCCCCCAGAGGAGACTCCGTAAAGCATGCCATTTCGACTGAAGGCGTTTGGGCTGCACCTTCTGGGCAGCGCCTGCGCACTGACCCTGGTTCTGGGTGGACTTTATTTCGGCTGGTATTACTGGCCCGGGTGGTACCTCACCGCGGTGACGCGCGTGCTGCTCATCGTCGGGACCGTTGATCTGGTGCTCGGACCCACGCTGACCCTGATCATTGCCAATCCCACAAAGCCGCGGCGGACGCTGACACGCGACATCGCCATGATCGCCACGGTGCAGCTGGCTGCGCTCACTTACGGCGCGGCGACCTTGTGGCAAGGTCGTCCCCTCTATTACACGTTTTCCGCGAACCGGCTAGAAACGGTGCAGGCCTCTGACATCAGTGAGGATCAGATAAAGCTCGCGATACAGGAGAATCCCGCCTTCGCGCCGCACTGGTACAGCCGGCCGCGCTGGATCTGGGCGCCCCTCCCGGATGATCCCGATAAGGCCGCCAAGATTGTGCAGTCGGCGTCCTTCGGCAGCGGCGAGGATGTGATTGACATGCCGCGTTATTTCAAGCCGTGGGACGCGGGTCTGCCGCAGCTGCGTCAGAGATTGACCACCCTGGGAGAGCTCAAGTACTTCTCCAAGTCGGAACAAAAACTCCTGCAGGCGCGCATGGCGAAGCTCGGACTCAGCACCGAGGATAAAAATGCGCTCATCATGTGGGGCGGTACCGCGCGCCGTCTGGTGGCGGTGTTCGATCTCAATTCGCTCAAGATCCGGGCGCTCGTCCGGCCCGACTGAAGTCTTACGGCCCGGTGGGCGTGCTCATGCCGAGCCACTTCGCGGCGAACGCGAGCTGATCGGCATAGTCTTCGACCTGCATCCACACCGGTTTGCCCGCGCCGTGCCCGGCGCGGGTCTCGACACGGATCAGGATGGGATTGGGGCAGATCTGCGCGGCCTGGAGTGCTGCGGCGAATTTGTAGCTGTGCCACGGCACGACGCGATCGTCGTGATCTGCTGTCGTGATCAGCGTCGGCGGGTAACACACCCCCTTCTTGACATTCTGCACCGGGGAGTAGGAGTACAGCGCCTTGAACTGGTCCGGGTCCTCGGACAAGCCATAGTCGGAGGACCACTGGCGCGCGTTGGCACTCGCGGTCTGGTAGCGCAGCATGTCGAGTACGCCGACCGCCGGGAGCGCTACGCCGAACAGGTCCGGCCTCTGGGTCAGCACCGCGCCGATCAGCAGTCCCCCGTTGCTGCGGCCGTGGATGCCGAGGCGCGCGCTGCGGGTGTAGTGCTCGCGGGTCAGGTATTCGGCGGCGGCGATGAAGTCATCGAACACGTGCTGCTTGTTGGCGAGCGTGCCGGCCTTGTGCCAGGCCTCGCCGAACTCCCCGCCGCCGCGCAGGTTGGCCTCCGCGAACACCCCGCCCATCTCGAGCCACGCCTGCACCTGCGGCCGGTAGGTCGGGGTCGCCGAGATGTTGAAACCACCGTAGCCGTAGAGCAGCACTGGGTTGTCCCCGTTCTTGGCCAGGTCGCGCCGGTGCGTGATGTACATGGGCACGCGCGTGCCGTCCTTGCTGGCGTAGAACACCTGCTCGGTCACGAAATCCGCCATCGAGCCCGGTACGCGCGGCTCACGCCAGAGGGTCGCCTGGTCATCGGACACATCCAGGCGATAGATACGGCGCGGCGTCAGGTAATCGGTATAGGAGAAGAACGTCTCGCTGCGGCTGCCCTCGCCGTGGAAGCCATCGATCCCCCCCAGGCCCGGCAGCGGCACAGTGCCTGCAAGCGTGCCGTCGCGCTGGTAGATGCGCGCCACGCCGTGGGCCTCTTCCACGTATTTCGCAACGAAGCGACCGCCGACGTAGCTGGCCTCCTCGATCGCCGCCGTGCCTTCGGCCACCACCGTGCGCCGCTCCGTCCCCGGATGGGCATCGACTGCGATTATCCGCCCGAGCGGGGCGTTCAGGGTGGTGTGGAAATAGAGCTCATCACCGCGTGAGCCGATGAAGTTGTAGAGCGCATCCCAGCCCATCAGGAGCGGCTGGGGCACAGCGGCCGCCTTCTGCAGGTCCAGGATCACGATGCCGTTCTTCTCGTAGCCCTCAACCTGGGTGATGACGAGGTAGTGGCCATCCTCGGTCACACGCCCGGTGGGGATGCGCGTCGTACGGTCCTTGATCTCATAGACCAGACGGTCGGCGTCCTGGGAGGTACCGAGCTTGTGGAAGTAGAGCGCCGGACGCCCCGCGTCATCGCCCTGGCCCACGGCAACCTCCGGATAGCGGCTGTAGTAAACGCCTGAACCGTCGTGCGCCCAGGAGACCCCCCAGAACTTGGTGTAGCGCAGCTCATCGCTTAAGTCGGTGCCCTCCTTGACGCGCCGGAAACGCCAGACCTGCCAGTCGGTGCCGCCGTCGGAGACTGCATATGCCACCACGTCACCGAGCCGCGAGGGCTCGACACCTGAGAGCGCAACCGTGGCATCGGCGCGCACCGCGTTGGGGTCGAACAGCACGCGTCCCGTGGCATCCAGCTGCTCGGTGACGTAGAGGACACTCTGGTTCTGCGCGCCGTCGTTGTGCAGGTAGAAGTAGTGCGTGCCGCGATGCACCGGCAGCTCGTAGCGCTCGTAGTTCCACAGCTGCGTGAGGCGCTTCTTAAGCCACGCACGCGCGGGCAGCGCCGCCAGCTGGGGCTGCGACACGCCGTTCTCGTTGATCACCCACTGGTGCACCTGCGGGGAGTCGAGATTCTCGAGCCAGCGATAGGGGTCTGCGACCTTGGTACCGAAATAGTTGTCGTTGACCTCGACACGCGCGGTGAGCGGATAGATCGGCGCGTTCGCCGCCGGCGGCAATCCCACCGCCGCATCCGTCACAGTGCGCATCGGCTTGCCGTTGGGCCCGGGTCCGGGAATCGTCTCGTCGTGCTCGATGCCCACGACGCGCGTGGTGCAGGAACCGAGGCTAAGCGTAGCGGCAGCAGCGAGCATCCATAGGGCCGCGCCCCGAAGAGGGACGAAGTGCTTCATGGGAGGCAGTGTAGCAAGGAGCACCGCGCGGGCCTGGGCGCGCGCAGGTGGTTAACCTTGAGTGAGCGCGCTTAAGGAAACTTGATCTTGCCGCCGCCCGCGCCGGCGCCCGGTCCGGGACCTACGCTGCTGCCGACCTCCGGTACGACGATGCGGGAGGCGGCTTCGCGCCGCATCTCGCGCGCTTCATCGATCGCCTGATCCAGGGCCACTTTCACCCCGTCCGGAAACTTCCGCAGCGCCTCGTCGAGCGAGTCCGCCTCGATCTCAAAGCCCAGCGGCAGTACGCCGGCCGGAGTCAGCAGCTGAGTCTGCCCGGAGAACAGCACATGCCGGGTGGGATCGGTCGTGCCGTCGGTGGTCACAGGCGTGAGCCTGCGGATGCTGCCGGCGCGGCGGTCGGTGAACACGTCCTCGCGGTAGAGGCCGGTGGGATCGAGCTGGATGTCCGGGAGGTCGTTCTGCGCAGCCATCGAGGTATCCGCCTTAAACGAGGAAGTCGTCAGTAATTGTACACGGGGGAAATATGGGAGGCGGCGCCGGCATCCTCAAGGGGGCGGCGCGCACTTCAGCGCCTCGGTAAAGGGGCGGTCGGCCTCCAGGATGTCCTCAGCGTCCAGCTCGCCGGGCGCCACCCACTTCAGGCGCTGGCCGTCCAAGGGCTGTGGCGTGCCCGCGTAGCGCTCGATGATCCACAGCGACAGCTCGACGCTGCGGTCAGGGTAGGCGTGGGTCAGGCGCATGAAGGCGCGTGCGGCGCCGACCGTGACGCCGAGTTCCTCGTGCAGCTCACGCGTGAGCGCATCGACCTCGGCTTCGCCGGCACCGACCTTGCCGCCGGGGAACTCCCAGCGGCCGGCCATGTGTTTGCCGCAGGGCCGCTCGGCGATCAGGATCCGCCCCCGCTCATCGTAGAGCGCCGCGGCGACCACCAGAATGCGGGGACGTTCGATGCGTGCGCCTGCGTGAAGGGTGCGTCCTTACTCGACGCTCGAGAGCACGCCGTGACAATGCTTGAACTTCTTGCCCGAGCCGCAGGGGCATGGCTCATTGCGCCCCACCTTGCGTTCGTTGCGCACGAAGGTGCCCACGGGCGCGGAATCCGGCAGCGGCTGCGGCGCACCGGCGCGGGCGTTCGCGCCACGCGGCGGCACGGCTGCCTGGGCCGGAGCGGCTCCCGGGGCCTCTTCGGCGCCGGCCAGGAGCGATGCGGCCTCGGCATGCTGCGCCTGGAGCGCCCGCATGAGTCGCTGGCGGCGCTCCTCTTCCTCGCGCTCGAGGTCCTCCTGGGTGCGCACCTCGACGTTCGCCATCAAGGAGGCGGTCTCGTACTTGATGCGATCGAGCATGGCGGCGAAGAGCTCGAATGCCTCACGCTTGAACTCGAAGCGGTAGTCCTTCTGCGCGTAGCCGCGCAGGTGAATGCCCTGGCGCAGGTAGTCCATGGCCGCCAGGTGCTCGCGCCAGTGGTGGTCGAGCTTCTGCAGCATCACCTGCTTTTCCACGTGCCGCAGGATCGGCACGCCCGTATCCGTAAGTCCGGTGCGGGCCACCTTGGCATCGTAGGTGTCGCTGACGGCCTTGAGGATGCGATCGCGCAGGGCCTGCTCCTCGAGGTCCGGCTCGGCGGTCAGCCACGCCTTGGGATCGACGCGCGTGCCAAAGTCCTTCGCCAGCGCCTCGCTTAGGGCCGCCATGTCCCAGTCGGCCGGTACCGCCTGCTTGGGCATGTACTGGTCCATGAGCGTGCCGACGGAATCCTCGAGCAGCCCGTGGATGGCACCGGAGAGATCCTCGGTGCCCATGATCTCGGTGCGCTGGGAGTAGACCACCTTGCGCTGATCGTTGGCGACGTCATCGAACAGCAGCAGGTTCTTGCGGATGTCGAAGTTGTGCGACTCGACCTTGCGCTGCGCCTTCTCGATCTGGCGCGTGAGCATGCCGCTCTCGATCACCTCGCCTTCCTTCATGCCGGCCAGCTTCAGCAGCCGCTGCGTGCGCAGCGGGTCGCCGAAGATGCGCATCAGGTTGTCTTCCATCGACAGGTAGAAGCGGCTCGAGCCCGGATCGCCCTGGCGCCCGGAACGGCCGCGCAGCTGGTTGTCGATGCGACGCGACTCGTGGCGCTCGGTGCCGACGATGTGCAGGCCGCCGGCGGCGAGCACCTGGTCGTGGCGCCCCTGCCAGGCGGCGCGGGTGCCCTCGCGCTTGAGGTCATCGCTGTCGGGGGCCTGGGCGAGCTCGGCCTCGAGATTGCCACCGAGCACGATGTCGGTGCCGCGGCCGGCCATGTTGGTCGCGATCGTGACGCCCGCCGGGCGACCGGCCTGGGCCACCACGTGCGCCTCGCGCTCGTGCTGCTTGGCGTTCAGCACCTGGTGCTCGACGCCCTGCTCCTTGAGCAGCCCGGAGAGAAATTCGGAAGTCTCGATCGAGGTCGTGCCCACCAGCACCGGCTGGCCGCGCGCCGCGCAGTCGCGGATATCCTCGATGATGGCCTCGAACTTGTCCTTCTGCGTGAGGTAGACGAAGTCCGGGTTGTCCTTGCGGATCATGGGGCGGTGGGTGGGGATCACCACCACCTCCAGGCCGTAGATCTGCATGAACTCCGGCGCCTCGGTGTCGGCGGTGCCGGTCATGCCGGAGAGCTTCTTGTAGAGGCGGAAGAAGTTCTGGAAGGTGATCGAGGCGACCGTCTGGTTCTCCTCGCGGACCTTCACGCCCTCCTTGGCCTCCACCGCCTGGTGCAGGCCGTCCGACCAGCGCCGCCCGGGCATGGTGCGGCCGGTGAACTCATCGACGATGATGACTTCGCCGCCGCGCACGATGTACTCGACGTCGCGCTTGTAGATCGCGTGCGCGCGCAGCGCCGCGTTCAGGTGATGCATGAGGCGGATGTTGGCCGGGTCGTAGAGGCTCTCGCCCTCCTTGAGCAACCCCGCCTGCCCCATCAGCTGCTCGACGTGTTCGTGGCCGCTCTCGGTGATGTGGGCCTGCTTGCTTTTCTCATCCACCGAGTAGTCGCCCGGGCCCTCCTCGGCCTGCTGGCGGCTCAGGCGCGGCACCAGTTCGTTGATGGACAGATAGAGCTCGGTGCTCTCCTCGGCGGGCCCGGAGATGATGAGCGGCGTGCGCGCCTCGTCGATCAGGATCGAGTCGACCTCGTCCACCACCGCGAAGGTGAGCTCGCGCTGCACCCGCTCTTCCAGGCGATAGGCGAGGTTGTCGCGCAGGTAGTCGAAGCCGAATTCGTTGTTGGTGCCATAGGTGATGTCGCAGCCGTAGGCCTCGCGCTTCTCCGCCGAGCTCTGCGAGTTCCTGATCACCCCGACCGTGAGTCCGAGGAAGCGGTACACCGGACCCATCCAATCCGCATCGCGGCTGGCGAGGTACTCGTTCACCGTGACGATGTGCACGCCCTTGCCGGGCAGCGCATTCAGATACGCCGGCAGCGTCGCCATGAGGGTCTTGCCCTCACCGGTGCGCATCTCGGCGATCATGCCCTTGTGCAGCGCGATGCCGCCGATCAGCTGCACGTCGAAATGGCGCATGCCGAGCGTGCGCTGCGCCGCCTCGCGCACCACCGCGAAGGCTTCCGGCAGCAGGTCATCGAGACTCGCCCCGTCCGCCAGGCGCTTCCTGAACTCCTCGGTCTTGGCCTTGAGCGCCTCATCGGTGAGGGGTTTGATGGCAGGCTCGATCTGATTGGCGGCGCGTACGTAGCGGCCCCAGCCGCGCACGATGCGCTCGTTACGGCTGCCGAAGACGCGGGTGAGAAGTTGACGCAAAGGGCGACTCGTTTAAGGAAAAACGGCTTACCCGACAAGCACTTAGATAAGTCTACGGGCGTGGAAAGCGGCGTATTGTACGCAATAGACGTGTGCGACGCCCAATTGGTTCGCGGGCGCGCGAAATCAAGGGTCGGAGGGTCTTGGGGCTCTAGTGCCCGATGAAGGACAGCGGGTCGACCTGGCGGCCGTTGCGCAGCACTTCGAAGTGTACGTGGGGACCGGTAGAGCGACCGGTGGAGCCCATCAGTCCGATCGCATCGCCGCGCTTGACGGTCTCCCCGACCGCTACCAGCGTCTTTTCGTTGTGGGCGTAGCGGGTGACGTAGCCATCACCGTGATTGATCTCGACCATCTTGCCGAAACCGGAGCGCTCGCCGGCCCAGGTCACAACCCCGGCGGCCACGGCGATCACGGTCGAACCCTTGGCGCCGGCGAAGTCGACCCCTTTGTGGAAGGTCTCCTCACCGTCGAAGGGATCCTCGCGCTCGCCGAAGTAGGAGGAGATGAAACCGTTCTCGACCGGGCGCCCCTCGGGGTGGATCTCCTGCTTGAGCTCGCGCGTCAGGATCAGATTCTCCAGCGCCGATAGCTGCGATTCGCGCAGGTCGACCTTCTTCTCAAGGTTGGCGAGCAGGCCGGAAAGATCGGGAATCGCGGCACTGACGCCCTCGCCCTCACTCGCCCCGCCGCGCGGCGGATCGTGATCGAAGTTGAATTCGCGGCTGTCGATGTCGGCCATCTCGGTGAGGCGCTTGCCGAGCGCATCCAGGCGGATGACGTGCGCGTTCACTTCGCCTAAGCGCATCGCCATCGCATCCACGCGCAGCTGCAGCTGTGCTTTGAGTTCCTGGATCTGCGCTTTTTGCTGCGCCAGCACATCGCCCAGATGCACCGTGTCGCCTAACACCAGCCGCTCATGGTTACCGCGCCCGAGCTGCACGCCCAACATGAAGGCACTGCCCAGGATCGTAAGCACGCAGCCCGCGATTAGACTTAATGTAAGGGGGTGCGCCAGGTTGAGCTGCCGCGCCTTGCCCTCGCGTTTGGACAGGAAGATGACGTTCATCGTGCCTATGACCCCGACAGACCGGTAGCCCACACCGCTGCGGGGACCGGATGCGGGCCTGAAGGGCCCTGTTTTCTTTCAGAAAACCTGTACGATGCTGGCAACCCCGCTGTCATGGCTCCTCGCTTTAGACCGGTGGCTTTGCGTACTCCGCCTTTCGGCGGGTTTGCTTAGGGCAGCACCAGCAATATGCCGAAGAAGCCCCAACGAGACAAGCGCGGGAAACCCCCAATGAGGAGTCGCGCGGGCGTTAAGTCCAACGCCAGAGCGCGCCTACATTCTGTAAAAGACCTGCTCGGCCGGCAGTTCCCGTCTCTGCGGCGGCTCACCGATGAGGCCGCACGCGCAGGATTTCTGGAGCGCCTGGCTGTCGCAGCAGCTCTCGCCTGAGCTGCGTGAGCGCATCACCGGCGTGCACGAGCGCGAGGGGGTGCTCGTGGTGTTTGCCGAGTCGGCCGCCTGGTCGGCGCGGCTGCGCTTTGCGCTACTGGAGCTGCAAGCGGCACTGCCGGATGCCCTGCCGGCCGTCACCGCCATCGACGTGCGCGTGCTGCCGCGCCCTTAAGCACATCGACACGGCCGCGCCGGCGCACGGCGCGCGGCGTTTCAGGATCGCAGGAGTCTTTGCGGAACGCCTCGCTTCAGCTGCCGGGCGGCAGGGCGGGCGCCTCGATGTAGGAAATCGGCGCATCCGCGTAGCGCTCGAACACGACCTCTTCCCAGGCGGACTCATCGGCGAGCAGCGTGCGCAGCAGCTTGTTGTTGAGCGCGTGCCCGGACTTGTGACCGGAGAACTCCCCGATCAGGCTGTGCCCGAGCAGATACAGATCGCCGATCGCATCGAGGATCTTGTGCTTGACGAACTCGTCCTCGTAACGCAGCCCGTCCTCGTTCAGTACCCGGAACTCATCGAGCACGATGGCGTTGTCGAGACTGCCGCCGAGGGCGAGGTTGCGCGCCCGCAGTGTCTCGAGGTCGCGCATGAAGCCGAAGGTGCGCGCGCGGCTGACTTCCTTCAGGAACGAGGTGGTGGAGAAATCCATCGAGGCGCTTTGCGAGCGGCGCTTGAAGATCGGGTGATTGAACTCGATCTCGAAATTGACCTTGAAGCCATCGAACGGATCGAACTGCGCCCACTTGTCGCCGTCATCGACGTGCACGCGCTTCTTCACGCGGATGAAGCGCTTGGGCTGGCGCTGCTCCTCGATGCCGGCCGACTGCAGGAGGAACACGAAGGGTCCGGCGCTGCCGTCCATGATCGGCACTTCCGCGGCCGACACTTCCACGATGGCGTTGTCGATCCCCAGACCTGCGAACGCCGACAGCAGGTGCTCGACGGTGGAGACGCGCGACTCGCCCTTGCCGAGCGTGGTGCCGAGCATCGTGTCGCCGACGTTTTCCGCGGTCGCGCGGATGTCCACCATCTGCGGCAGATCGGTGCGGCGGAAGATGATCCCCTCATCGGGGGCCGCCGGGCGCAAGGTCATCAGCACCTTCTTGCCCGTGTGCAGCCCTACGCCCGTGGCGCGGATCGTGTTTTTGAGCGTCCGTTGTCCAACCATGGTTGTTGCTTTACCGTAACGCCCGAAAGAGTACCGCGATGACACGGGGCGCCATAGGCGCCATTGGGGAGAGGACCTCACAGGCCAACTTGAGCCTGGCCGGGCCCCTCTCCAAGGCGCTTTATGTAAGGCGCGTTACCGTATCACATCAGTCAGCCTGCCGCCGCAGGAACGCCGGGATGTCCAGCACGTCCTCGGCCTCCGCTTCCGGCCGCAGTCCGTCACCGACCGCACGCTGCTGCCGGTGTGCGGTGGGCCGCTCGAACGCCGCGTAGTCACTCGCCGTTCGTGGCCTCGATACAACACGCATGCCGGAGTCGCGCGCCTCGCGGGCCGGCGCCGTCTCGCGCTCGCGCTCGCGCACCGGCGGACGCGCGGCGGCCGCCGGACGTCCGAGTCCGGTCGCCACCACGGTGACGCGCACCTGGTTGGTGAGTTCCGGATCGATGACGGTCCCGACCACCACGGTGGCATCCTCGGACGCGAATTGCTTGACGATCTGCCCGACCTCCTGAAATTCCCCGATCGACAGGTCCATGCCGGCCGAGACGTTGACCAGGATGCCGTGAGCGCCGGCGAGGTTGATGTCCTCGAGCAGTGGCGAGGAAACGGCCGCCTCGGCCGCCGCCCGCGCGCGGCCTTCGCCGCTCGCCGCCCCCGATCCCATCATCGCCATGCCGGTCTCGGCCATCACGGTACGCACGTCCGCGAAGTCCACATTAATGAGTCCCGGACGCGTGATGAGTTCCGCGATGCCCTGCACTGCCCCCTGCAGCACCTGGTTGGCCGCCTTGAAGGCGTCCAGGAGCGTCGTCTGCGGACCCAACACCGTGAGCAGTTTCTGGTTAGGAATTGTAATGAGCGAGTCGCAGTACTTGCCGAGCTCGCTGATGCCGTGGTCGGCGACGAAGCTGCGCTTGCCGCCTTCCATCTCGAAGGGCTTGGTCACGACGGCCACCGTCAGAATGCCGAGCTCCTTCGCCACCTGCGCCACGACCGGGGCGGCCCCGGTACCGGTGCCCCCGCCCATGCCGGCGGTGATGAAGAGCATGTCGCAGCCCTCGATCAGCTCGACGATGCGGTCACGGTCCTCCATCGCCGCCTGGCGGCCGACTTCCGGATCCGCGCCCGCCCCTAAGCCCTTGGTGATGTTGGTGCCGATCTGCAGGGCCGTCTTCACCTTGGCGTGCTTCAGGGCCTGGCTGTCGGTGTTGATGCACATGAATTCCACCCCGTCGATGCCGGCGGTCACCATGTGCGCGACCGCGTTGCCGCCGCCGCCCCCGACCCCGATCACCTTGATGACGGCGCTTTGGCTGTATGCGTCCATCAGTTCAAACATGTTGTCGCTCCTTACACAAATACAAACGGTTGGTTGAGTCGTTCTTCTCTGGCTCTGTCAGCTTCAAAAGTTCCCCTGGAACCAGGAACGCATGCGGTCGAGCACCGTCTTGGCGTTACCCCCCAGGGAGCGCCCGCGGCGTGCGGGCAAGGCGTTGTCGCGCGCGTAGAGCAAGAGCCCCACGCCGGTCGAATAGATCGGGTTCTTCACCACGTCCGAGAGCCCGCGCACGGTCTGCGGCACGCCCAAGCGCACCGGCACGTGAAAGACTTCCTCGGCGAGCTCGATGGCGCCTTCCATCTTGGCGCTGCCGCCGGTGAGCACGATGCCGGCGGCGATCATTTCCTCGAAACCGCTGCGCGCGAGCTCCTCGCGCACCAGGCCGAAGAGTTCCTCGTAGCGCGGCTCGACCACTTCGGCGAGCGTCTGGCGCGCCAGGCGCCGCGCCGGGCGCTCCCCGACCGAGGGCACCTCGATGCTCTCGTCGGGATTGGCGAGCTGCGAGAGCGCGCAGGCGTAGCGGATCTTGATGTCCTCGGCGTACTGCGTGGGCGTGCGCATGGAGACCGCGATGTCGTTGGTTACCTGGTCGCCGGCAATCGGGATCACCGCGGTGTGGCGGATGGCGCCGTTGGCGAACACGGCCAGGTCCGTGGTGCCGCCGCCGATGTCGACCAGGCACACGCCGAGCTCCTTCTCGTCCTCGGTGAGGACGGCGAAGCTCGAAGCGAGCTGCTCGAGCACCACGTCGTCGACCTCAAGTCCGCAGCGCTGGATGCACTTCTCGATGTTCTGGGCGGCCGAATCGGCGCCCGTGACGATGTGCACCTTCGCCTCCAGGCGCACGCCGGACATGCCGATGGGGTCCCTGATGCCCTCCTGGCCGTCGACGATGAACTCCTGCGGCAGCACGTGCAGGATCTTCTGGTCGGCGGGAATCGCGACCGCCTTCGCGGCATCGATGACGTGCTCCACGTCCCCGTGGCTGACCTCCTTGTCGCGCACTCCGACCACGCCGTGGGAGTTGAGGCTGCGCACGTGGCTGCCGGCGATGCCGGCGTAGACGGAGTGGATCTCGCAGCCGGCCATGAGCTCGGCCTCCTCGACCGCGCGCTGGATCGACTGCACGGTGGACTCGATGTTGACCACCACGCCCTTCTTGAGTCCGCGCGAGGGCTGCGAGCCCAGGCCCAGCAGCTCGATCGAGCCGTCCGGTCCGACTTCCCCGACCAGGGCCACGACCTTGGAGGTGCCGATGTCGAGCCCCACGATCAGATTGCGCTCGCTGCGCTTAAGCATCATGTCCCCCGTCGCGGCCCGCGCTGCGGGCGGCATTGCCGCGCCAGCCGATGGCAAAACCGTTGGTGTAGCGCATGTCCACGTAAAGAATGTCCTCGCCGCGCTGCGTGACGAGCTTCAGCGCCGTCGCCATGAATCTCTCGAAGCGCTCATCGACCTGGCGCCGCCCTAAGCGCACCGTGAGGCCGTTGGCCAGATCGAACTCCCAGGCGCCGCGCGCATCCAGGCGCATGGCGGTGAGGCGCAGGCCGGCCTGCATCAGCCGTCCCTCGGCGGCGAGGTAGCGCTGCGCCACCATGGCCTCCTTGCCTTCCGGGCCTTCCAGCTGCGCAAGTTCGGGCGGGATGTGGCGCTCGTCGGAGTCGAACAGCTCCCCGCGCGTGTTGAGCAGCCCGCGCTCGCCCCAGCGCGCCGCGGCGGTCTGCTCCACCACCAGCACCGTGAGTCCGCGCGGCCAGGCACGCTCGACGCTCACCCCATCCACCCAGGGCAGCGTGTGGATGGCGCGGCGCACCGCGGCGAGGTCCACCGACAAGAGGCCCGCGCCCTGCACGCAGCTCTTCACCACGCGCTCGACGTCCCCGGGCGTGACGCGCTGGAAGCGTCCCTCGACCGCGACCGTCTGGATCGGCTGGTTGAAGGCCCAGGTGACCGCCGCCGTGCCGCAGGCGAGGAGCGCCAGCGCGGCCAGGCCGTAGCCGAGATAGCGCCAGTTGAGGGCCGGCAGCTTCAGGCGACGGCGTGCCTCCTGGGACTTGCGGCGGTTCTTGGGACGACGCAGCACTTCAGCCCCCGCCTTGCGGCGCGGCCAGGCGGCGCGTGAAGCTGGTCTCGAGCACGCGCCAGCACAGCTCGGGGAAGTCGACGCCGACCGCGCGCGCGGCCATCGGCACCAGGCTGTGATCGGTCATGCCCGGCACGGTGTTGATCTCCAGCAGCTGCGCGCGCCCCGAGCCGTCCATCATGAAATCCACGCGTCCCCAGCCCGAGGCGCCGCAGGCCTCGAAGGCGGCGAGCGCAAGCTTCGCGACGTGCGCCTCGGTGGCGGCGGGCAGTCCTGAGGGACAGAAGTAGCGCGTATCGCTCCTGAAGTACTTGGCCTCGTAGTCGTAGAAGGTCTTAGGGGTCTCGATGCGGATCGAGGGCAGCGCGTCGCCCTGCAGGAGCGCCACCGTGTACTCCTGCCCGCTGAGCCAGGGCTCGGCGAACACCAGGGTCTCGAACTGCGCCGCGGCGGCATAGGCTGCGGCGAGGTCCTCGGCGCGCTCGACCTTGCTCATGCCGACGCTCGAACCCTGCGTCGCCGGCTTGACGATGAGGGGCAGCTTCAGGCGCTCAAGGGCGAGCTCGAAGTCCTCACGTCCGCTCAAGACCACGAAGTCGGCGGTCGGTACGCCCACGGCGAGCGCGAGGCGCTTGGTGCGCAGCTTGTCCATGCCGATGGCCGAGCCCATGACCCCACTGCCGGTGTAGGGCACGCCCAGGTACTCCAGTGCCCCCTGCAGCGTGCCGTCCTCCCCGCCGGGGCCGTGCAGTGCGATCCACACGCGCTCGAAGCGGTTTTCAATGAGCTGCCCGAGCGCACGCCCGGCCGGATCGAAGGCGTGGGCATCAACGCCGCGGGACTTCAGGGCTGCGAGCACCGCGTTGCCGGTGAGGAGCGAGATTTCCCGCTCACTGGAATCCCCGCCAAAGAGCACCGCGACGCGCCCGAAGGCGGCGGGCTCGCTCACGCGCTTGAGCGCCTGGGGTTCGTAGCTCAGGCGCACTAGGGGACCCCCACGATGCGCACTTCGGGAGACAGCGTGATGCCGTGCACGCGGGCGACCGTGTCCCGGACATGCGCGATGAGACTTTCGACGTCCCGGGCGCTGGCCGCGCCGTGGTTGATGATGAAATTGGCGTGCTTCACCGACACCGAGGCGTCGCCGATGCGGTAGCCCTTCAGTCCCGCCGCCTCGATCAGGCGCGCGGCGTGATCGCCGGGCGGGTTGGTGAACACCGAGCCGCAGCTCCACTCCCCGATCGGCTGGCTCGCCTTGCGCCGCTCGAGCAGCTGCGTGAGCTCGGCTGCCTGCGCCTGCGGGCGCTGCTCGAAGCCCAGCTGTGCGGACAGGAACCATTCCTGCGGCACCGGCGCCTGCACGTGCCGGTAGCTCACGTGGTACTCGCCGCGCTCGCGCAGGCGCGTGTCACCGCCGCGGTCGATGGTCTCGACGCTGCGCACGTGTGCCCAGGTCTCCCCGCCGAAGGCGCCGGCGTTCATGGCCAGCGCACCGCCGAGGGTGCCGGGGATACCGGCGAAGAACTGCGCTGGGCCTAAGCCCCATTTCACGCACTGGCGCGCGATGCGCGCGCAGGGGACGCCGGCCTCGGCGCGCACCGTGGTGTCGCTCAGGCGCTCGAGGCGATCGAGCGTGCCGTGGGTACTGATCACGATCCCCGGAATGCCGCCGTCGCGGACCAGGAGGTTGCTGCCGAGCCCGATCCAGCTCACCGGCACATCCGCGGGCACGCTGCGCAGAAAGGCGGCGAGGTCGGCGCGGTCGTGCGGGTTGAAGAACACCTCCGCAGGCCCCCCCACGTGCCAGGAGGTGTGGCGGCTCAAGGGCTCATCACGGCGCGCACGCGGGGCGAATTGGGGGGCGATGGCCACGGTCACTGCGCCCTCCCGGGCGGCAGGAGGCTGCTCAGGGCCTCCGGCAGCGCGTGCGCGACGCTTGAAATGTTGCCCGCTCCCATGGCGAGCACGACGTCTCCGTCGCGGATCAGGTCCTTCAGCGCCTGCGAGAGCTCCTCCACCTTCTCCACGAACAGCGGCTCGAGCTGCCCGCGGCTGCGCACCGCGCGGCAGATGGCGCGGCCGTCGGCGCCGGCGATCGCAGCTTCGCCGGCCGCGTACACCTCGGTCACGCACAGGACGTCGGCCCCCGAGAGCGCCTTGCCGAAGTCATCGATGAGATCGCGCGTGCGCGTGAAGCGGTGCGGCTGGAAGGCGAGCAGGATGCGCCGCCCGGCGTAGCCCTGGCGCACCGCCTCCAGCGTCGCGGTCACCTCCGTCGGATGATGGCCGTAGTCATCGACGATGCTCACCACGCCCACCGCGGTCGTCACGTCGGCGACGTGCTGCAGGCGCCGGTCCACGCCCTGGAAGGCCGTAAGTGCCCGCAGGATCGCCGCATCCGCGATACCCAGTTCGCTGGCGACCGCGATCGCCGCCAGCGCGTTGCGCACGTTGTGCATGCCGGGCAGGTTCACCGTGACTGCCAGCGGCGCGGCGGCGCTGCGCGAGACCCGAAAATGCGTCTTCAGCCCGTCCGGGCGGATGTCGAGGGCGCGCACGTCGGCCTCCGGCGCCAGCCCGTAGGAGAGGATCGGCCGGCCGATCTCGAGCGCGATGCCGCGCACGTGCTCATCGTCCAGGCACAACACCGCGAGTCCGTAGAACGGCAGGTTGTGCAGGAAGTCGACGAAGCTCTGCTTGAGCAGCCCGAAGTCCCCGCCATGGGTGCTCAGGTGATCGTTGTCGATGTTGGTGACGATCGCGATGAGGGGCTGCAGATGCGTGAAGGAGGCATCACTCTCGTCGGCTTCCGCGACCAGGTAGCGCCCGGCCCCCAGGCGCGCGTTGCTGGCGGCGCTTTTCAGGCGCCCGCCGATGACGTAAGTCGGATCCTCGCCCCCCTCGCTGAGCACGCTCGCGATCAGGCTCGTGGTGGTGGTCTTGCCGTGCGAGCCGGCCACCGCGATCGAGTAGCGAAAGCGCATGAGCTCGCCCAGCATCTCCGCGCGCGGCACCACCGGGATGCGCTGGGTGAGCGCGGCCTGCACTTCCGGGTTGTCGCGCGCGACCGCGCCCGGAGGCCACCACGACGTCGGCCCCCTCGATGTGGGCGGCGGCGTGGCCGATGAAGACGCGTGCGCCCAGGCCCGTCAGCCAGTGCGTCATGGCGCTTGCGCGCACGTCCGACCCCTGCACCGTGTAGCCGAGGTTCAGCAGCACCTCGGCGATGCCGGACATGCCGCTGCCGCCGATGCCGACGAAATGGATGGTGTTGATGCGGCGCATGCGATCGCGGCGCTCGGGCGCGACGCGCCGCTCGACTTGCGGGTGCTCAGGCAGCGTGCGGCGTTCGCGGCTCATGCGGCCCGCCGCGCCAGGTCGAGGCAGGAAGCGGCCAGTTCATCGGCGGCGCGCGGCTTGGCGAGCAGGCGCGCGCGCTCGGCCATGGCGAGGAGTTTGCCGCGCCCGGCCCCCAGACGCTGCAGCTCGGCCGCCAGGCGCTCCGCGGTCAGCTCGCGGTCGCTGATGAGCACCGCGGCGCCCTCGCGCACCAGATACTGGGCGTTGTGCGCCTGGTGGTCATCGACGGCATTGGGGAATGGCACGAGGATGGAGGCGACCCCGACGGCCGCGAGCTCCGAGACCGTGAGCGCACCGGCGCGGCAGATGACCAGGTCCGCCCAGGCGTAAGCCTCGCTCATGTCCTCGATGAACGGACGCACGTCGGCGCGCACGCCGGCCTGGGCGTAGGCGGCGCGACCGGCCTCGATCCAGCGCTCGCCGGCCTGGTGGAGCACGTCGAAGGCGAGCCAGGAGGACAGGCGCTTCAGCGCAAAGGGCACGACGGCATTGAGGCGCGTCGCGCCCTGGCTGCCGCCGATGACGAGGATGCGGATCGGACCGGTGCGGCCGGCGAAGCGCGCGGACGGCGGCGGCACGGCGCTGATGTCGCGCCGCACGGGGTTGCCGATCACCTGCGCATGCACGTCGCGCCCGAAGCTGCCCGGAAAGGCCTCCAGCACCCGCCGCGCCAGGTGCGCGAGGCAGCGGTTGGTGAAGCCGGCGACGGCATTCTGCTCATGAATGATGAGGGGGCGGCGCGTGAGCCAGGCGGCGAGCCCGCCCGGCCCCGTGACGAAGCCGCCCAGGCCGACCACCACGCTCGGCTGGTGACGGCGCATCACCGCGAGCGCCTGCAACAGGGCGCGGCTGAGACGAAACGGCGCCGCGAGCCAGGCGAGCGCACCCTTGCCGCGCAGCCCGCCGATCGAGAGGCGCTCGATCGGGATGCCTTCGGCGGGGATCACCCGCGACTCCAGTCCGCGCTCGGTACCGAGCCAGACGACGTCGGTGGACTGCTCGCGCAACAGGCGCGCAAGCGCCAGCGCCGGGAAGACGTGGCCGCCGGTGCCGCCGGCCATGATGAGGATCGGGCGGCTCATGCGGCGCCGCGCACGGTCGCAGACCCGCGTTGTTCGCGCATCGCCTCGTGGTAGACGCGCAGCAGCAGGCCGACCCACGCCAGCGCCACGATCAGGCTCGAGCGGCCATAGCTCATGAGCGGCAGCGTCAGCCCCTTGGTGGGCAGCACACCCATGTTGACGCCGATGTTGATGAAGGCCTGGATACCGATCCACAGCCCGAAGCCGGCCGCGAGGTAGGCGCCGAACTTAAGTCCCGCGGCGGACGCCAGGCGGGCGATCCAGAAGCTGCGCCAGGCGAGTGCGAGGAACAGCGCGAGCGTCAGCACCACTCCGGCCAGGCCCAGCTCCTCGGCGAGCACCGCGAACAGGAAGTCGGTGTGCGCCTCGGGCAGGTAGAAGAGCTTCTGTACCGAGTCGCCCAGGCCCACGCCTAACCACTGGCCGCGGCCGATGGCGATCAGGGACTGCGTCAACTGAAAGCCGCTGTTGAAGGGATCCGCCCACGGGTCCAGGAACGCCGTCAGGCGCCGCATGCGGTAGCTCGAGCTCACCGCCAGCGCCCCAAAGCCGGCCAGCGCGATCGCGGTCATGGCGATGACGTAGCGCAGGCGCGCGCCGGCCAGGAACAAGAGCCCAAAGCCGGTGGCGAACAGCACGGTGGCGGCGCCGAAGTCCGGCTCCAGCAGCAGCAGTGCGCCGACGAAGAACAGGAGTGCCAGCGGCTTTGCCAGTCCCATGATCGACTCACGCAGCTCCGCCTCGCGGCGCACCGCGTAGCTGGCGATGTAGATGAGAACCAGGACGCGCGCCAGTTCCGAGACCTGGAAGTTGGCGCCCGCCAGGCGCAGCCAGCGCCGGCTGCCGTTGACCGAATGCCCAAGTCCGGGCACCAGCACCACGAGCAGCAAGCCGATCGCAACCGCCAGGAGCGGCACCGAGGACTTCTCCAGTAGCTCCGTCGGCACCGAGAAGAGCAGCGCCGCACAGGCGCCGCCGATGAGTGTCAGGAACAGCTGGCGCTCGAGGTAGTAGAACGGCTGGCCGCTTTCCTGTCCTGCGATCGAGACGGAGGCCGAGGTCACCATCACGAGCCCGAGCAGAACGATGCCGAGCACCAGCGCAATGGTGACGCCATCCAGGTGCACCGCACCGTTCTTGGCACTGGAGCGCGCAAATCCCATGAGGGCGCCGGTGCTCATGCGGCGAGCCTGCGCACGGCGGCGGCGAACACCGCGCCGCGATGCGCATAGTCCCTGAACATGTCGAGGCTTGCGCAGGCCGGCGACAGCAGCACCGTATCCCCGGCGCGCGCCACCGCCGCGGCCGCGAGCACCGCCGCCTCAAGGCTCGCGGCGCGCTCGAGCGTGCAGACCCCGCGCAGCGCGCTCTCGAGTTGCGCGGCGTCGCGCCCGATGAGCACCGCGTGGCGCACCTTGCCGCGGAAGGCCGCTGCCAGCGGCCTGAAATCCTGGCTCTTGCCCTCCCCGCCCAGGATCATGAGCAGCGGTCCGGGCATGCCGGCGACGGCGGCCAGCGTCGCCCCGACGTTGGTGCCCTTGGAGTCGTCGATGTAGGTGACGCCGTTCACGTCCGCGACCCACTGCGAGCGGTGCGCGAGACCTGTGAAGCTGCGCAGCTCCGCGAGCATCAGCGGCAGCGGCAGGGCGAGTGCCTCGCCGAGCGCGAGCGCGGCGAGCGCGTTGGCGGCGTTGTGCAGCCCCTGGAGCTTGAGTTCCGCGAGCGCGAGCAGCGGCTCCTCGCGGCGCATCAGCCACCACTGGCCGGCGCGGCTGGCGACCGCGTAGTCCGCCCCGATCGTGGCGCGCAGCGAGAAGCTCAGCGTGCGGGTCGCGGCGCGCGGCAGGAGCATGACGAGTGGATCATCGAGGTTGATCACCGCCGTGTCGCAGCGCGCGAAGATGCGCCCCTTGGCGGCCGCATAGGCGGTGAGATCCGCGTAGCGGTCCAGGTGATCGGGGCTGACGTTCAGCACCGTGGCGGCGCGGCAGGTGAGTGAGTCGGTGGTTTCGAGCTGGTAACTGGAGAGCTCGAGCACGTAGAGCTCGGCCTGGGGGTCGAGGAGCTCGAGCGCCGGCTCGCCCAGGTTGCCGCCGACGCGCACGTTCACGCCGGCGCGCGCCGCCATGCGCCCAAGCAGCGTGGTCACGGTGCTCTTGCCGTTGGTGCCGGTGATGCCCACCACCGGCGCTGCCACCGCACGCGCGAACAGCTCGACGTCACCGACGATCTCAAGCCCGAGCCGGCGCGCTTCGGCAAAGAAGGGCTCGCGCAGCGAGACCCCGGGGGATGCCACCACGCAGTCCGCGCCGGTGAGCAGGCGCGTGTCGAGTGCGCCCAGGCTCACCGGGATGCGCGCATCCAGTGCGCGCAGCTGCGTGAGCTCCGGCGGCGTGCTGCGCGTATCGGTGACCGCCAGGCGCCAGCCGCGCGCGGCGAGATAGCGCGCGCAGGAGATGCCGGTGCGGCCGAGGCCGACGATGACGGCGTAGGGGGGTTGGGCGCTCGCTGAGCTCATCGCAGTTTCAGGGTCGCAAGGCCGGCGAGCACCAGCAGGAGCGAGATGATCCAGAAGCGCACGATGACCTTGGGCTCTGCCCATCCCTTGAGTTCGAAGTGGTGGTGGATCGGCGCCATGCGGAAGATGCGCCGGCCGGTCAGCTTGAAGGAGGCAACCTGCAGGATTACGGAGGCGGTCTCGAGTACGAATACCCCGCCCATGAAGAGCGCCACCAGCTCCTGGCGCACGATCACGGCCAGCACGCCGATGGACGCGCCGATCGCGAGCGCGCCGACGTCGCCCATGAACACCTGGGCGGGATAGGAGTTGAACCACAGGAACCCCAGGCCCGCACCGGCCAGCGAGGCGGCGAAGATCAGGAGCTCACCGGCGCCGCGGATCTCCGGGATCTGCAGGTAGTGCGCGAACACCGCATTGCCGCTGGCGTAGGCGAAGATGCCGAGCGCTGCGGTCACGAGCGCCGCGGGCATGATGGCCAGCCCGTCGAGGCCATCGGTGAGGTTCACCGCGTTGCTCATGCCGACGATCATGAGATAGGCGAGGCTGATGAAGCCGAAGGCCGACAGCGGCTGCTGGAAGTTCTTCACGAACGGCAGGTAGAGCGCGGTCTCGGCTGGCTCACTCGCCGTGTAGTAGAGGGTTGCCGCGGTGGCAAGGCCTGCGACCGACTGCCAGAAGTACTTCCAGCGCGCCACCAGGCCGCGGGGATTCCTGATCACGAGCTTCAGGTAATCGTCGTAGAAGCCGATGAGGCCGAAGGCGAAGGTGACACCGAGCACCATCCACACCAGGCGGTTGCTCAGCTCCGCCCACAGGAGCGTGCTGACGAGGGTGGTCACGAGAATGAGCGCGCCGCCCATGGTGGGAGTGCCGGCCTTGGGCAGATGGCTCTTGGGACC
The DNA here is from genome assembly GCA_963743625.1 of uncultured Pseudomonadota bacterium. Lineage (GTDB taxonomy): Bacteria > Pseudomonadota > Gammaproteobacteria > Steroidobacterales > Steroidobacteraceae > 13-2-20CM-66-19. The sequence goes on from CAVUQM010000014.1 coordinate 209,942, forward strand.
GTCGTCACGCACCACCTGTCCGATCTGGTAGCGCGACAGGCGCGCGATCATCGAAGGCCCGAGGATGAGGGAGATCACCAGTGCCGAGGCCATCGCCAGGATGGCGCGCAAGGTGAGGTAGGAAAAGACGTGCAGGCCGCTGATGCGGCCGGCGAGCTGTTGGGTGAGCCAGTAGAGCACTAGTGCGTCCCGCCCGCGCCGGTGCTGCCCGTGAGCGCATCGACCACGCGCTCCAGGCGGTTGAAGCGCGAGCCCTTCACCAGCAAACGCACCTCTGCGGCGCTCTCACCCAGTGCCGCATCGAGCGCACTTCCCAGCGCGGTCACGTCGGCGAACCAGTAGGCGCCGGCGCCGAAGCTCTCCACCGCCCGTGCCATCAGTGCCCCAGTGGCATACAGGCGCTCGATCCCCTGCGCGCGCGCGAACTCGCCGATCTCGCTGTGCGCCTCGGCGGCGAAGTCCCCGAGCTCGCCCATGTCTCCGAGCACCAGCCAGCGCCGGCCGCCGAGAGCGGCCAGCACCTGGATGGCGGCACGCACCGAGCTGGGGTTGGCGTTGTAGGAGTCATCGATCAGCCAGGCACCGCCTAGGGTCTCCTTGAACTGCAGCCGCCCCGGGACCGCGCGTACGCTCCCCAGGCCTGCGGCGATGTGGTTGAGCGTGGCGCCGGCGCTGGAGGCCGCCGCCGCCGCCGCCAGGGCGTTGGCGACGTTGTGCGCGCCGCCGAGCGCCAGTTCGATGACAGCGCTGCCGTGCGGGGCGGTCAGCCGAAAGTGGGTGCGAAAGCCGTGCGCACCGACCGTGGTACGCAGCTCGCTGGCACGGAAGTCGGCCGCCTGGTGCAGGCCGAAGCTCACGACGCGCGCGCGGGTTGAGCCGCGCCAGAGGCTCGCGAACTCATCGTCCGCGTTGATGACGGCGGTGGCGGTGGCGGCGAGGCCGGCGACCATCTCCCCTTCCGCGCGCGCGACGCCCTCGAGCGAGCCGAAACCTTCCAGGTGCTCGGCGCCCGCATTGGTGATGAGGCCGATGCTGGGGCGCGCCAGCGCCACCAGGGCGGCCACTTCACCGGCGCGGTTGGCGCCCATCTCGATCACGGCGAAGCGATGCTCGGGGCTCAGGCGCAGCAGCGTCAGCGGCACGCCGATATGGTTGTTGAGGTTGCCGCGCGTGGCCAGGCAGTCCCCGGCCTGCGAGAGGATCGCGGCGGTCATCTCCTTGGCGGTGGTCTTGCCGTTGCTGCCGGCGACCCCCACCAGCGGGCCGCTGAACTGGGCGCGCCAGGCGCGCGCGGCGCGCTCGAGCGCGGCCTGGGTGTCGGGCACCACAATCTGCGCCAGCCGCGCCGGCTGCAGCGCCGTCACCAGCGCCCCGGCGGCGCCGGCGTTGAGCGCTGCCCCCACGAAGTCGTTGCCGTTGAAGTGCGGCCCGCTGAGCGCCACGAACAGCTGCCCGCGCTTTAGGGTGCGCGAGTCACTCACCACCTCGGTGAAGGCGCCATCGGCGCCCTCGAGGCGCCCGCCGCACAGCTGCGCGAATTCGGCCAGCGTGCGCTTCATGCCGGGAGCCTGGCGAGCTCGCGGCTCACTACCGTCTGGTCCTGGAAGGCACGGCGCTCGCGGCCCACGATCTGGTAGCCCTCGTGCCCCTTGCCGGCGATCAGCACCACGTCCTCGGCGCCGGAGCGCTCAGAGCGCCAGGCGAATCGCGAGCGCGCGGTCGTGCTCCACCACGTGCGGCGTGCGCTCGCCCATGCCGGCCACGATATCGGCGACGATGCGCCCCGGGTCCTCGCTGCGCGGGTTGTCGTCGGTCACGATGATGTCGTCGGCGAACTCGGCGGCGATGCGGCCCATCAGCGGGCGCTTGCCGGCATCACGGTCCCCGCCGCAGCCGAACACCACGCGCAACACGCCGCGACAGTGCAGGCGCGCGGCCTGGAGCGCGTTGGCGAGCGCATCGGGGGTATGGGCATAGTCAACGATCGCCAGCGGCGTGCGGCCGCGGCCGCCGAACAGCTCCATGCGGCCGCTGGCGGCGCGGCTCCTGCTGAGCGCGCGCACGGCCTCTTTCAGCGGTATGCCCCAGGCGAGCAGCACCGCGAGCACGGTGAGGGCGTTGTCGGCGTTGAATTCACCCACCAGGCGCACGGTGAGCTCGGCGGCGCCGAAGCTCGAGTCGATCTCGATCAAGAGGCCGCCGGCGTCGGGTGTGACGCGCAGCGCGCGCACGAAGCGCGCCCCGGGGGGCACGCGGCTCTTGGGGTCACGCGTGGTGACGAGCAGGGGCACCTCGGAGGCGGCGGCGGCCAGGTGCGCACCGAAGGCATCGTCGATGTTGATCACCCGGAAGCTCAGCTGCGGCCAGGCGAACAGGCGCGCCTTGGCGGCGCCGTAGGCGGCCATGGTGCCGTGGTAGTCGAGGTGATCGCGCGTCAGGTTGGTGAACACCGCGGCGTTGAAGCGCACGGCGTTGACGCGCGCCTGATCGAGCGCGTGCGAGGACACCTCCATGCACACGCACTCAGCGCCCGAGTCGCGCAGCTGCGCCAGCTGGCGCTGCACCGTCACGGCATCGGAGGTCGTGTGCACGGTCGCCGTCAGGCGCGGGGGCAGACCGAATCCGAGCGTGCCGATGTAGGCCGCCGGACGACGGCAGTAGCCCAGCGCCTGCGCCAGGAGCCACGCGCAGGTGGTCTTGCCATTGGTGCCGGTGATGCCGGCGATGGTGAGCGTCTGTGAGGGCGAGCCGAAGAAGCGGTCCGCGATCAGGCTGACGTGCCGGGTGAGCTCGGGGACCGCCGCGACGAAGGCGCCGTCGCGCGCCGGCGCCGCGCGGTGCCCCGTCGCGCTCGTAGAGCACGGCGCGGGCGCCGCGCGCGATTGCCTCCGGGGCGAAGCTTGCGCCGTGCTGCGTCAGGCCCCGGCAGGCGAGGAACAAGGTTCCCGGGGTGACCGCACGGCTGTCGAGCGTGAGGTCACTCACGGTGAGGTCGGCAGGCACCTTGACGATGCCGGCGGTGAGCTCGGCGAGGGGGCGCGTGCTCATGGCAGCGCCGTGCGCACGGTGCCGAGGGCGGGACTGGCGGGCAGCTCCTCGGGCGCCTTCACCGGCTGGTCGGGGGCCACCGCGAGCAGGCGCAGCGCCCCCCCGACGATGCGCGAGAACACCGGCGCTGCCACCTCACCGCCCATGTGCTGGCCGGCGCTGGGCTCATCGATCACCACCACCGCGGCCAGGCGCGGCGCGCTCGCCGGTGCCACCCCGCCCCACACCGCCATGTAGCGATCGGTCGAGTAGCCCCCGGCGGTGGCCTTCCAGGCCGTGCCGGTCTTGCCCGCGACGCGGTAGCCGGGAATGGCGGCGAGCTTGCCGGTGCCCTCCGCCGTCACGACCGACTCGAGCATGCCGATCAGTTCGCGGCACACGTGCTCATCGAGGGCGCGCTCGGCGCCCGGGGCGCTGTCGGTGCGCAGAAACGAGACCGGACGGGCGATGCCATAAGAGCCGATGGTCGCGTAGGCGTGCGCGAGCTGCAGGGGGGTGACCGACAGGCCGTAGCCGTGCGACATGGTGACGATGCCGATCGGGCGCCACTGGGCGTAGTTCGGCAGCAGGCCTGCGGATTCGCCGGGGTAGCCGCTGGTGGTCACCTGGCCGAAGCCCAGATGGTTCAGCGTGGTCCAGATCTCCTGTGGGGGCAGGGTGAGGGCGATGTGCGCCATGCCGACGTTGGAGCTCTTGGCGAGCACGGTGGCGATATCGATGGCGCCGAGGTTGTGCTCGTCCTCGAAGATCTTCGCGCCCACTTTGAAGAACCCGGGCGAGGTGTCGATGATGCTCTTGTTGTCGTACTTGCCCGAGGCGATACCGGCGGCCACGAAGAACGGCTTGATGGAGGAGCCCGGCTCGAAGATGTCGGTGGCGGCGCGGTTGCGGTAGGTCGCCGCCTGGATCTGGTCGCGGTCGTTCGGGTTGTAGGCGGGCTGGTTCACCATGGCGAGGATCTCGCCGCTGGCCACGTCGATCACCACCACCGAACCGGCCTTGGCGCGCTGGTCGCGGATCGCCGCCTTCAGTTCCCGGTAGGCGAGGTACTGGATGCGCAGGTCCATCGAGAGCACCAGGTCCTTGCCCGGACGCGCGGGACGGATGCTCTCGACGTTCTGCACGATGCGCCCGTAGCGGTCCTGGATCACGCGCTTGGCGCCGTCCTCGCCCGCGAGCCAGTGATCGAAGGCGAGTTCCAGCCCTTCCTGGCCGGCATCGTCCACGTTGGTGAAACCGATGAGGTGGCCGCTGACCTCCCCTGCCGGGTAGTAGCGGCGGTATTCGCGTGAGGTGTACACGCCCGGGATGCCGAGCGCCTTGATCTGCTCGGCCTCGGCCGGCTGGCGGTGGCGGGCGAGGTAGAGGAATTCACGGTCCAGGTTGCTCGTGATGCGGCGCGCCAGCTCCTGGCGCTCCAGGCCCAGCGCCTTGGCGAGCCGTGGAATCTGGTCCGTCGCCAGGGCGAGCTCGGCAGGGTTCACCCAGATCGAGTCCACCGGGGTCGAGACCGCGAGCGGCTCACCGTAGCGGTCGGTGATGGTGCCGCGGTGCGCGGCGATCTCCAGCACGCGCGAGAAACGGGCATCGCCCTCCTTGGCGAGGAAGCCGTGATCGACCAGCTGCAGGTTGACGGCCCGGTACAGCAGGGCCAGGGCGCAGGCGGCGAGCAGCCCGAACAGGAGCGACGCCCGCCAGCGGAAGCTGCCGGGTGCCTCCTCGCGTGCGCCACGGGCCTTCATGGGGAAACGATCTCGATCTCTTTGGGCGGCGGCATCGCCATATGCAGCTTGGCGTTCGCGACGCGCTCCACGAACGCATGGGTGGACCAGGCACTCTGCTCCAGCTGCAGCTGGCCCCATTCGATTTCCAGGTTGTCGCGCCGCCCGTTGAGCGTCTCGAGTTCCACGAACAGCGCGCGGGCGCGGTGCTTGCAGTAGATGGCCCCGGCCGCAGACCCGAGGGCGGCCAGCCACAACAGCGGCACGGTGATGAAGAGCACCCGGCGGCTGATCACGGCAGGCGCTCGGCCACGCGCAGCAGGGCACTGCGGGCGCGCGGGTTCTGTTCTAGCTCGGCCGCGCCCGGACGCTGCTTGCGTCCGATGAGCTTCAGGCGCGGTCGGGCGCTCACCGGGATGACCGGCAGGCGCTTGAGGGCCGGATCGACCTGCGAGTGCCCCTGCATGAAGCGCTTCACGGTGCGGTCCTCGAGGGAGTGGAAGCTGATCGCGGCCAGGCGGCCGCCGGGACTCAGGACCTCGAGGGCTGCAGTCAGGCCGCGCTCGAGCTGGCCCAGCTCATCATTGATGAACATCCGCAGCGCCTGAAAAGTGCGGGTGGCCGGATGCTTGCCTGGCTCGCGGGTGCGCACGGCCGCGGCCACCAGGTCGGCGAGCTGCGCGGTGCCCGTAAGGCCCCCCGCGCGCCGCGCGTTCACGATGGCCTGCGCCACCCGCCGCGCGAAGCGCTCCTCCCCGAAGGTGGCGATCACCTGGCGAATCTCATCGAGGCTCGCCCGAGCGAGCCACGCCGCGACGGGCTCCCCGCGCGTCGGATCCATACGCATATCGAGCGGGCCGTCGCTCCGGAAGCTGAAGCCGCGCGCCGGATCATCAAGCTGGGGTGAGGAAACGCCGAGGTCAAAGAGCACGCCCCGGCACGGGCGATCGTGAGCGTGTGCGTGCACGAGCGGCCCGAGGTCCGCAAACGACGCGTGCACGAGCGTAAGCCGCACTTCGTTGGCAAAGCGGTGCTGGCCGGCCGCGATGGCCTGCGGATCCCTATCGAGCGCGAGCAGGCGGCCTTCTCGACCCAGGGCCTGGAGGATGAGTGCCGAATGACCGCCCCGCCCGAACGTCGCATCGACATAGTAACCGCCCGCTTCCAGGGCCAGCCCGGTGAGCGCCTCCGCGGCGAGCACCGGTATGTGCTCATCCACGTGCGCAGCGGTCCGCCCCCGCCTGCCTGAGTGCTCTTCCCATGGGCTTCAGCCCAGCTCAGCTCGTTTCGAAAAACGCCCCTAGATCGACAGTGATTCGAGCTCGGAAGGCAGATCGGTCGCGGTTTCTTCGTTCTTCAGCCATAAGTCACGCCGCTCGTTCCAGCGCGCCTCGTCCCACAGCTCAAAGCGATTACCCTGCCCAATCAGCATCCCGTGCCGTCCGAGCTGGGCGAATTCGCGCAGCTCGGGCGGCAGCAGCACCCTGCCGTGCCCGTCGAGGGGCAGATCAGTCGCGTGGCCGACCATGAGGCGCTGCAGCCGACGCGCGGTCGCGTTCAGGCTGGGAAGCCCCATGAGCTTGCGTTCGATCAGCTCCCACTCGGGCAGCGGATAAATGAGGAGGCACTGGTCACGGTCGACGGTGACGACCAATTTCCCTTGGGCGAGCTCGTTGATCTGCTCCCGGTAGCGGTTGGGAATGACCATCCGCCCCTTGTCGTCCAGGGTGATTTTTGTTGCACCGCGAAACATGACCTGTGAGGCGAGTTATCGCCCATTTACCCCCACCTTCTCCCACTGGCGGCCACTATAGGAATCGGGGGCGAACTATGTCAATTGAAATAGTGAGAAATTCGTCGCATTCCCAACGACTTATGTGGAAATGAACAGTGTCGGTGCAGGTCCACAGGCCATTCGTGCATAGCAATCAGCGGCTTGCCCGGTGAACTTTATACAGTGGTTGACGCGTGAGACCTCCTGTACGGGCGGGCAGCCTGAAAACAGAGCAAACCAACACCGGGCGCGCGCACCGCGGGCGCTTGCGCGCCGCCCCTTGCCGCTGGGAAAGCCGCGCCGGATGATGGGGATGTCAGATCGCTGTGGGGGAGAGGTGCTCATGAAACCCAACCTGACATCCACGTGCACCGCGCTGCTGTGCACCGGCCTGTACGCGGGCGCCTGCGCAGCCAGCGGCAGCGCGCATGGCGCGATGCCTGCGACGACGGCCGCACCTGCGGTCACGATGCATCAGAATTTTGCGTTTCCAACAACAGCGCATGAGATTCGCTGGGAACAGCGCCCGCTTTCGGACGAAGCGCTCAAGCAACTCGCGCATCTGCGCACTGAAGGCCTGGTGCTGCAGAAACTCGACGGCGGCAAACTGACACACGCGCACCGCGATTACCTGCAACAGAAACTCGACGCGATCTATCAGAGCGTGCGCTGAGGCTCGCGTGTCAGATGTTGGAAGTTAGGATCGACTGAGACCTAACACCGGGCCGTCATTGCGCGCCCGGCGGCAAGGGCCGCAGCTCCCCGTTGTGCACCTGCGTCCAGCCGAGCTCGCGCCGCACGCGGTGCTCGCTATCGAGGCTCAGGCGCCCGGTCAGACCCTCGACACTGACACCGCTGGCGACCCCGTGATGCGGCAACGCCTGCGCCAGACGGAAGGCGTCGAAGCCAAATGCGAACAGCCGCCCGCGGTAGGGACCGCCGTTCGGCCACGCCTCACGCGTAGCCGCGCGTACCGCGTCCGGGAAGTCCCCGCCGAGAATCCACGGCATGTCCGGAAACATGAGGCCCTCGAGATCCTCGTTGGCACGCATGTCAGGCTCGAAGCTGTCCGAGGTGGCATAGGTGGGTATGTCGCCGGCGTAGTGGAAGCGCAGCTGCGGGCGCAGCAGCCGCTCGGTGGCGGCCTGCGCCGGGGCGAAGATGAACTCGATGTCCGAGCGGCGCCGCGGCTCGAATACCAGCTTGGTGCCGAGCACGGACTCGAGGCGCTTGTAGCGCGCGCCGCTCTCGTTGATGCGCAGCACCTCGGTGATGGCGGCGGAGTAGTCGGTGCGCGCGGCGTCGATCTGGCCGGTCGCGAGCAGTTCACCGCCGCCGGCCGTGAGTTCCTGGCGGAAGGCGGCGAGCACGCGCGCCCCCAGTCACCGGCGGGCACGAGCGCGATGCCGCGGTGATGGTGGTCATCGAGGATGCGTCGCGCTGCCAGGCGCGCCTCGTCTTCCGGCGAGAGCGCGAACTGGTAGAACTCCGCCGGCACCGGCTGGTCCGCCGGCAGGAAGTTCAGCGCCAGCAGCGGCGCGTGCGCGCCCGGGTATTCCGCCGCGGCGGTAACCTCCTCGCGTGTCAGGGGGCCGACGATGAAATCCGCGCCTTGCCCCCGCGCCTGCGTCAGCGCATCGGCGATGCTGAGCGTGCCGGTGTCGTAGAGGCGCACCCGTGGCCGCTCCGCCACCGGTGCCTGGTAATAGGCGGTCATGAAGCCATCGCGCACGCTCTGCGCCGCGCCCGCCGCGCGGCCGGTGATGGGCAGCAGCAGCGCGATGTGCGCCGCCGCCTCGCCAGACGGCGGTGGGCGCGCAGCGGCCGCTGGTGTGTGGCGCGCGCCGGCGGGCTCGGCGAGCTGCGCCTTGAGCTCCCGGTAGCGCGCCTCCAGGCGCCACCGTGCGGGGCGCTGATGGCGGCAAACTGCCGCAGCGCTTCCTCGCGCTGGTTGCGCTCGAGCGCGAGCCGCACATTCAGGAGCGCGCGCTCGGTGCCCTGCTCCGCCGACAGCGTGCCCTCGGTGAGCGTCAGCACCCGCGCTGCATCCTCCGGGCGGTGGGCGCGCACATAATCCTCGGCCGCGTGCAGGAGGAAGTCGTTGTGGTCGCTGCCGCTGTTGTGCGCGGCCAGCTCCTCGTAGACGCGCGCCGCACCGGCGTTGTCGCCTGAGCTCTCAAGCTGCGCGGCGCGATCCACCGAGGGCGGCAGGCCGGTGCGCTCGGTCAGGCTCGGACAGCCGCTCAGGGCCAAAGTCACCGACAGCAGACAGGCGAGCGAGCGTACGCGGAGCATCGGTTGAAGGGCCTCTCGTTGGCGTGCAGGATGGTTCTTGGCGCCGCCACATCCCTGGCGACCTGAGGTTAGAGGACTATAGTGACTAAGGTGCGCGGCACGCTGCAAGTCGTGGCGACCCCGATCGGCAATCTGGCGGACTTAAGCCCGCGGGCACAGCAGGCCCTGCGCGCCGCCGACCTCATCGCCGCGGAGGACACGCGCCGCACCCTGCAGCTGCTGAGCGCGGTCGGTATTTCGCGGCCGCTGCTGTCCCTCTACGAACACAACGAGTCGCAGCGCGTGCCGCAACTGCTGGCGCGGCTGGCGGAAGGGGAGAACATCGCGCTGGTCAGTGATGCGGGCACGCCGCTCTTGTCGGACCCGGGGTTCGAGCTGGTGCGCGCCGCCGCGCGCGCCGGCTTTGCCGTGCATGCGATCCCCGGACCCTCGGCGATCACGACCGCGCTCGCCGCGGCCGGGCTGCCGGTGCAGCGCTTCTGTTTCGAGGGCTTCCTGCCGGCACGCGCAGGCGAGCGACGCAGCGCCTTGGCAGCACTCGCCCACGAGGAACGCACGCTGGTCTTCTTCGAGGCCCCGCACCGCATCCGCGCGACGCTCGCGGATCTCGGCGCGGAATTCGGCGCTGGGCGCGAGGCGGTTGTGGCGCGCGAGCTGACCAAGGCGCATGAGAGCATCTACCGCGGCACGCTGGCGCAGCTGGGCGCGCTCGCGGCCGAGGATGAGAACTTCACGCGCGGGGAGATCACGCTGGTGGTCGCCGGCGCACCCCCGGCCGCTGTGGCAGCGGCGCCGGCGCAGGAGCTGCGCCGCACCGTCGACATTCTCATGAAGGAGCTGCCGCCGGCGCGCGCCGCGGCACTCGCAGCGCAGCTCACCGGGGCGACACGCGCCGCCGCCTACGCACTCGCCACGCGTAAAGATGAGCGCGAGGAATAGCGCCGGTGGCCGCAAACACCGCGCCCATCAGCACCGAGGACCTGGTGCGCTCGCCGGCCTGGTTCCCGCTCGACGTCGTGGCGCCCGACGCCGTGCGCCTGGTGCGCCTCGATGAGGCCGCCTACCGCGAAAGCAGTTTTCTCGATCAGCGCCTGCTGCACTCAGGCCATGCGCGCGCCGTGCTCGCGCCGGCACTGCTGCAGCGTGCCGCGGCGCAACTCTCGCCGCGCCTGCACTACATTTTTCATATCGGGCACGTCGGTTCCACGCTGGTATCGCGCCTGCTCGGCGCCCAGCAGCAGCTGTTCGCGTTGCGCGAGCCGGCGCTGCTGCGCGCCCTCGCCGACGGCACACTGAGCGCACAGCTGCCCGCGGCCGCGCTGCCCCTGAGAAGCATTCTGGCGCTGCTCGCGCGCACCTGGCGCCCCGGGCAGCGCGCCGTGCTGAAGCTCAGCAGCTTCGTGAGCGAATTGGCCGACCCCATCCTCGGCAGCAGCGAACAGGCGGTGGCCATCTTTATGTTCGCAGACCCCCTCACTTACCTGCGCACGATCTTCGCCGGAGCCAACTCGCGTGCTGAGTCGCGGCTGCTGGGGCCCTCACGCCTGCAGCGCCTGGTACGGCGCCTGGACGCCAGCCCCTGGCGCTACGAGCCGCGCTCCGAGGGCGAGCAGGTGGCGATGAGCTGGCTGTGCGAGATGACTTGCCTGCAACAGGCGGCGCGCGCTCGCCCGGGCCAGATCCTGTGGGTGAATTTCGATCAATTCCTCGCCGCACCGCGCACGGCCCTGCAGGGCATGTGCGCGGCGCTGGGCGTGCCAGCGGCGCCGGCGCAAATCGACGCCCTGCTCGCCGGACCGATCATGCAGAGCTATTCGAAGGCCCCCGAGCACCCCTACGACGCGCAGCTGCGTCGCGAACTGCTGCAGGAGGCGGATCGGGATCACGCCGCCGAAATCAGGCGCGCGCTCGAATGGCTGCGCTGCGTGGCCAGCCAGTATCCGGCGGCGCGGGCGATACTTGAGTCGGTCGAAGGCCTGCGCTCGCAAGCCGTGAGCGGCTGACGTGCGCTAGGCTGGCGCGCTAGCGCGACCACATGCGCTGCAGGTTGACGATCACGTGCTCCAGCTGCACGCGATTTTCCCAGCTCATCTTCAGGCTCTCGAGCGCGCGTACCTCGCCGAGCTTGTAGAGCAGCTCGCGCTGCATCTGATCGGGGATGCGGCTCTGGATGAAAGTGATCATGACCAGGCGCTCGCCGGCTGTGACGGGGACGACCTGATGGAGTGTCGTGGACGGGTACAGCACTGCCGAGCCGGGCTTGCCCTTGATCCGCACCACCTCGCTGCCCAGATACACGGTGAGCTCGCCCCCCTGGTAGGCGGCAGGGTCGTTCAGAAACAGCGTGCAGGAGACATCCGAGCGCAACGGCTGCGGTCCGATAGGAAGATAGGCGGCATCGGTATGCGGCCCGTAGGTCATGCCGACGCCATAGCGGCACAGGTTGGGGGCGGCGATACGTTGCGGGAAGGCGAAGTTCATGGCCGCCTCGTTGCGTTGCAGGGCGGCGAAGGCCAGCTGCGATGCCTGCTGACCGGCCGGGTCGCTGAAATCGGCGATCGTGTTCAGCTTGGTGGTGTTGTGCGGGTTACTCACACGGCCATCGACGAAGCGTACCTGCTGCGCCAGCTTCGTGATCGTGGCCACCTCTGGTGCGCTCAGCACATCTTCTATCAGCAGAAACATGACTCTCCGAGGCCCTGAAGCGGTCGGGCGGGTGCGCCCGGGACTGCCGCACTGCGCTTGCAGCCCTAGTACTGCGCTTGCAGCCCTAGTATAGGGCCAGGCGCCCGGAAGTCCCGGAGGCCGCCGCGACCCTGCAGGGGGCGGCTCAGCGCACCGCGCCGCCTGCGCCATTTGACTTCGCTGCCGGGGTCCGTATCGTGCGCAGCCAGAGTCGGCCGGGCAATCGCTGTCGGATGCGCAAGCAGCCGGTGGAGGAAAGTCCGGGCTCCGGCGGATCGGGTGCCAGGTAACGCCTGGGGGGCGCGAGCCCACGGAAAGTGCAACAGAGAGCAGACCGCCTAAGTCCTTCATCGGACCGGCAAGGGTGAAACGGTGCGGTAAGAGCGCACCGCGTCGGTGGCAACACGCGACGGCACGGTAAACCCCACCTGGAGCAAGGCCAAATAGGGAAGCCGCCCGGCGCCGCACGGTGCTGGGGCAGCGCTGATCCGCGCGCGCTTCCGGGTAGGCCGCTAGAGGTTCGCGGTGACGCGGATCCCAGAGGAATGATTGCCCTCGACAGAACCCGGCTTACAGGCCGACTCTTTATTATTCTTCTGCGCGCCGCACGCGCGGCGCGCTATTTGACGACTTTCAGCTGCGGGCGGCGCGGGCCGCCCTCTTCTGTCTGCGGGGGAGGCGCCGGAGGCTGGGGACCTAAGTCCTGCTCGGAGAACACCATGCCCTCCCCGGTCTCGCGCGCGTAGATGCCGAGCACCGCGCTCACCGGGAAGCGCACGTGGTGGATGACGCCGGCAAAGCGCGCGTCGAATTCCACCAGGTCGGCGCCGAGCCGCAGCCGCTGCGTCGCCCCCTCGCTCAGGTTGAGGACGATCTTGCCGTCCTTGACGTAGGCACGCGGCACCTCGGCGCCGTCACGGCCGGCGTCCACGATCACGTGCGGGGTGTTACCGCAGTCGGTGATCCACTGATGCATGGCACGCAGGAGGTAGGGACGTTTGGGCAGCACCTGACTCATCTTCCACCTACAGGAGTCGCATCTCCTGCTCGCGCTCGGACAGCGCTTCGCGGAATGCGGGACGCGCAAACACCTGCTGCGCGTACTTCTCGATCGCCTGCGACTGCGGCGGCAGATCGATTTCGTAGTAAGGCAGCCGCCACAGCACCGGCGCGATGGTGGCATCCACCAGCGAGAACTCGTCCGACAGGAAGTAGGGCTTCACCTTGAACAGATCCGTGCTCTGCAGGATGGTGTCGCGCAGGATCTTCTTGAGCTTCACCGTCTGCTTCTTGTCCGGTTCCTGGTCGATCTGGCGCGCGAGACTGTACCAGTCGCGCTCGATACGGTAGAGCGCCAGGCGGAACTGCGCGCGCGTCACCGGGTCGACCGGCATCAGCGGCGGGTGCGGGAAGCGCTCATCCAGGTACTCGATGATGACGCGCGAGTCGTACAGCACCAGATCGCGATCCACCAGCGTCGGCACGCTGTGATAGGGGTTCAGGTCGAGCAGGTCCTCCGGGAAGCGCCCGGCCTCCACGCTGACGACGTCGATGCTGATGCCCTTCTCCGCCAGCACGATGCGCGTGCGATGACTCCACGGGTCATTCGGGGCAGAGAACAGGGTCATGATGGATCGTCTGCTCGACAACTTTGCGCTCCTGCGACCCGTCTACCGCATCAGGGCGCGAAGGCGCATCCTGCACCCCGCACGACATTCAATGGACGTCTTTCCAGTACTCGCTCTTCAGCATCCAGGCGAGCCAGGTGAACAGCAGCAGAAACAGCACCACCCACACCCCGAGGGAGCGTCGTGCCGCCTGCGTGGGCTCGCCCACGTAGTCGAGGAAATTCACCGTGTCGCGCACGAAGCTGTCGTACTCGGCGCTCGTCAGGCGCCCCGGCGCGATCGGCTCGAAGTGATCAAACACCTGCTCGTGCACGAGCTGGCCGCCTTCGCTGCGGGTCGCGTCCTTCCACACCGCACTCTTGAGCCCCTCGAGTTCCGAGAGCACGTGCGGCATCGCCACCCCGGGCAGGCGCAGGTTGTTGGCGCCGGTCGGACGCGTCGGGTCGACGTAGTAGGTCTTGAACAGCTGGTAGATGTAGTCCTTGCCGCGCGCGCGCGCCATGAGCGACAGGTCCGGCGGGGTCTTGCCGAACCAGGTCGCCGCATCCGCCGCCGGCATGGTGGTGAGGATGTAGTCGCCGGGCTTGTCGCCACTTGCAATCAGGTCACGCTGCAAGAGGTTCTCGGGGATCGCCAGGTCGGTGCCCAAGCGCGACCAGCGCTCGTACTTGAGTGAGTGGCAGCCGAGGCAGTAGCTGACGAAGTTGCGCGCGCCGCGCTGCACGGAGGGGAGGTCGGTGACGTCGGTGTTCGCGTGCCAGTGCTGCCAGTCGGCTCCCGCCTTGGGTGCCTCTTCCTTGGCGGCCGCAGCTTCCTGCGCGCACGCGGCTCCCGCGAGCAGTAACGCTGCGGCGAGTGCCGCGGCGCGCCACACGCGCAAGCGCTCAGTGCGCATGGTAGACCACCCTCTCGGGCACCGGCTTGACCGGATCAAGTTTCGAATAGATGGGCATGAGCCAGAAGAAGGCGAAGTAGATCACCGCAAAAATGCGCGCCAGCACCACGTACAACCCTTCGGCAGGTTGCAGGCCGAGATAGCCGAGCCCCACGAAGGAGACGGCGAACAGTGTCAGCGCCAGCTTGGACATCCAGCCCTTGTAACGGATCGACTTGACCGGCGAGCGGTCGAGCCAGGGCATGAAGAGAAACGACACCACGGCGAGCAGCATCAGCAGCGCCCCCATGCGTTGATCGGGCACCGCGCGCAGGATCGCGTAGAAGGGCGTGAAGTACCACACCGGGGCAATGTGTTCCGGCGTCGACAGGGGGTTTGCCGGGTCGAAGTTCGGCGCTTCGAGGAACAGGCCGCCGAGGGTGGGCACGAAGAACACGATGATGGCGAACAGGATGAAAAACACCCCGATCCCGAACAGGTCCTTGACCGTGTAGTAGGGATGGAAGGGGATGCCATCGAGCGGTTTGCCGTCCGGACCCACCTTCTCCTTGATCTCGATGCCGTCCGGGTTGTTCGAGCCGGTGCGGTGCAGCGCCACCAGGTGCAGCGCCACCAGCAGCAGCAGCGCCAGCGGTATGGCCGCCACGTGCAGCGCGAAGAAGCGGTTCAGGGTCGCATCCGCGATGCCGTAGTCGCCGCGGATCCACTGCACCAGGCCAGGACCTATGCCGGGGATGGTGCCGAACAGGTTGACGATCACCTGCGCGCCCCAGAAGGACATGTTGCCCCAGGGCAGCACGTAGCCCATGAAGGCTTCGGCCATCAGCGCCAGGTACACCGCCATGCCGAACAGCCACAGCAGCTCGCGCGGCCTGCGGTACGAGCCGTACAGGAAGGCGCGGAACATGTGCAGATAGACGACGATGAAGAACGCCGAGGCGCCGGTGGAGTGCAGGTAGCGGATCAGCCAACCGAAGTTGACCTCGCGCATGATGTACTCGACCGAGTCGAACGAGGTGGTCTCGCCCACCTTATAGAACATCGTGAGGAAGATGCCCGTGACCAGCTGCAGCACCAGCACCACGAGGGCGAGGGAGCCGAAGAAGTACCAGATGTTGAAGTTCTTGGGCGCGAAATAGCCAGTCAGCTGCTCTTCGATGAACTCATCCACCGGCAGGCGCTTGTTGAGCCAGGCCCACAGCCCGCTCTTGGCCCGCGGCGTGCTGCCCGGAAGCGTCGCGGGTGTGCCGCTTGCGCTCTTAACGGCCATCAGGCGCTTCCTTTCTCATCGGTACCGACCACAAGCGTATGCGGGTTCGGGTAGGAGTACGGCGGCACCACCAGGTTGGTCGAGGCCGGCGAGCCGTTGAACACACGTCCGGCGAGGTCGAAGCGCGAGCCGTGGCAGGGGCAGAAGAAGCCACCCGGCCAGCTCGGGTAGATCTCCCCGGCGCTGAAGCGCTGCTTGGGCAGGCATCCCAGGTGCGTGCAGGTGCCGATGAGCACCAGGAACTCGGCGCTGCGCGAGCGGTCGGTGTTCTTGGCGTAGGCGGGCTGGATGGAGTGTTCGGAGGACGGGTCCTTCAGATCGGCGTCATGTCCGGAGATGCGCGCCACCATGTCGGGCGTGCGGCGCACCACATAGATCGGCGAGCGGCGCCATACGGTCGTGGCCATCTGCCCGGCGTCGAGCTTGGAGAGGTCCATCTCGGTCGGCGCCCCCTGGGCGCGGGCACGCTCGGAGGGCGCCCAGGACTCGATGAAGGGCACCACGGCAAACCCCGCGCCGACCGCGCCGGTTGCGATCGTGGCCCGGGTCAGAAATTTGCGCCGGCTTAAGTCGACCTGCTCGTCGGCGACGACTGCGTGATCCGCCATCCACCCGTCTCCCGCTTTAACTCAACGCCCGCCGCTCCGGTTCCCGATCTCGCCGCCGCCGTGCGGACGTGGTTCTAAGGGACACGCGCGATTTCATACCTTGCGGGGGGCGGCGCATTATACACAATCGAACACCCCCTTCCGGGCGCACGCGGACGTGCGCCGGCGCGGGTTTCCCCGGAGCTCAACGATGCTGAACCGCCTCGGGCGCGGACTCATATTCATCGCCGGATCGGTGGTCGGGGGCCTCGCGCTCGCCTTCCTGATCGTGGCGGTGCGCCCCGATCTGATTCGTGCCCGCAGTAGTCCGAGCGGGCCGGCGACGCCACCGGCGGCGGTGCTCGACCCGGCGGCTACCGCGCAGGTCAGCTACGCCGCCGCCGTGCAGCGCGCCGCCCCGTCCGTGGTCAATGTCTATGCCGCGCGCCTGGTCACCGAGCGCGTGGCGCCCTCCCTGGGTGAGCTGTTCGGGGACTATATGCCACGCTACCGGCAGCGCATCGAGAGGAGCCTCGGCTCGGGTGTCATCGTCGATGAGAGTGGCCATATTGTTACCAACCATCACGTCATCGCCAACGCCGACTCGATCCGCGTACAGCTCGCCGACGGCCGCGTGGCGGATGCCAAGATCGTCGGCCGCGATCCGGACACCGATCTTGCGGTGCTGAAGATCGACCTCACGGCGCTGCCGGTGGCAGCGTTCGGGCGCTCCGATCTCTTGAAGGTGGGCGATGTGGTGCTGGCGATCGGCAACCCCGTGGGGCTGTCGCAGACCGTGACGCACGGCATCGTGAGTGCGACCAGCCGCCAGCAGCTGGGCATTGCACCGCTCGAGGATTTCATCCAGACGGACGCCGCGATCAACTTCGGCAACTCCGGCGGAGCGCTCGTGGACGCCACCGGCGCGCTGGTAGGCATCAACACCGCCATCGTGGCCAAGAACATCGGCGTCGAGGGCATCGGCTTTGCAATTCCCGTCAACATGGTGCGCGGGGTCCTAAGCGAGATCATCGCGCACGGCCGTGTCATCCGCGGCTGGATCGGCATCGTACCGGAGGACCTCTCGGACGATCAGGCGCGCGCCATGGGGCTGGCGCAGTCGGGAGTCGTGATCGGCAACCTCTATGTCGGCAGTCCCGCCCAGCAGGCCGGCCTACAGCCCGGGGACCTGCTGACGGCGATCGACGGCACCGTCCCGCACAGCGCGCAGGATGCGCTCGGGCGCATCGCCAGCCACAAGCCCGGCACCACCATCGATCTGCGCGGCCTGCGCGGTGGACGTGCCTTCGAAGTACGTGCGCAGGTCGGGGAGCGTCCGCATCCACCATGACTACACTCACCACCCGTACCTTCGGCTCGCGCGCCGCGCTCGATGCTGCACTCGCCGAACGCCTGGGGCGCGCGCTGCAGGCACGCGGTGCCTCCGCCATCATGCTCGCCGGCGGCACCACGCCCATGCCGGCTTACCGCATGATCGCGCAGCAGCCGCTCGCGCACGATGATCGCCTGCACGTGCTGTTCAGCGACGAGCGCTACGTCGCCGCCGACTCCCCCTCGAGCAACTATCACCAGTCGCAGCCACTGCTGCAGGTGCTGGCGCTGCCGCCGGAATCGCTGCTGCGCGTGCGTACCGAGCTGCCGCTCGATGCGGCGGCGGCCAACTACGACGCCGCCCTGACGACGCTCTTGAGCTCGGGCGTACACATCGGCCTGGGGCTGCTCGGGCTCGGCGCGGAGGGTCATACCGCCTCGCTCTTCTCGCTCAAGGACATCGAGCGCGCTCGCGGGCGCTACGCGATTCCCATACAACGTCCGGACGGCATGGCAGCCGTCAGCGTCACCCCGGATCTGCTCGCCACGGTGCGCGAACCGGTGTTCGTCGTGGCCGGGGGCGGCAAGGAGGCTGCGGTGCGGGCGCTGCTGGCGCAGGACAAGTCCCTCATCGCCTGGCGCGCCGTGCAGGGCTGCGCGGACGTCGAGCTGTGGTACGCGCCGGACGCCTGAGGGATGGCGCTATCTGACACGCCGCAGAGCCTGATCCGCGAGGCCGAGCGCCTCGGCGCCGCCGGGGAGCTCAGCGCCGCCATTGGCCTGTACCAGCGGCTGCTCGCGCGCTGGCCGCAATTCGCCGACTCCTGGTACAACCTGGGGCTGCTGCAGCGGCGTGCCGGTCAGTTCGAGGCGGCGCTCGCCTCCTACCAGCAGGCGCTCGCGCACGGCATCCACGCGCCCGAGGAGGTGCATCTCAATCGCGCGGTGCTCCTCACTGACTTCCTGCGCCGCGACGATGAGGCAGAGCAGGAGCTGCGCCAGGCACTGCGCCTCTCGCCCGACTACGTCCCCGCGCTCATGAATCTCGCCAACCTGCACAGCGATCGCGGCGAGCGCGCGCAGGCGGCGGCCACCTACGAGCGCATCCTCGATCGCAATCCGCACGCCTACGAGGCCCTCGCCCGCTATGCGCAGCTGCACGAGTTCACGACGCCCCAAGATCCGCTGATCGCGCGACTGCAGGCGGCGCTGCGGCGCGCCGAGCCTACGGCAGCCGAGCGCGCGGCCCTCGCTTTTGCGCTCACGCGCGCGCTGGATGCGGCCGGGGAGTACCGCGCAGCGTTTGCGGCGGCGCGCACGGCCAATGCGCACAGCCGCGCCAGCACGCAGCCGCCGGCGCGCTATGACCGCGGCGCGCTTGAGGCATTCGTCGATGCGCTCATTGGCGCCTTCCCGGCGCGCGCGGCCGCTGCCGTACCAGCGGCTGCCGCGGCCGCGGCGCAGCCGATCTTCATCTGCGGCATGTTCCGCTCCGGCTCGACGCTCGCCGAGCATCTGCTCGCCGCCGATGCGCGCGTGGCCGCCGCCGGGGAGCTCGATCTGCTGCCCCGACTGGTGCAGATGCACCTCATGCCCTTTCCGGCAGCCCTGTCGCGCACGCCGGGGTTAAAACTCGTGCAGCTCGCGCAGGAGTACCGCGACACCCTCGCCCGGCTCTACCCGCAGGCCGGCTGGGTGACCGACAAGCGTCCCGATAACTTCTTTTATATAGGTCTCATCAAGACGCTGTTTCCGCAGGCGCGCATCGTACATACGACACGGGATGCGCTGGACACCTGCCTGTCCATCTATTTCCTGCCCCTGGACCCGCAGATCAGCTACGCCCTGGAGCTGGAGGACATCGGCCACTATTTCCGCCAGTACCGCCGGCTGATGGCACACTGGCAGGCTCTGTACGGCGAGGATATCTTCGACTTGAGCTACGACACCCTGGTGCGCGAACCGCGTACCACCGCGCAGCGGCTCTTTGAGTTCTGCGGATTGCCCTGGAAAGATACCCATCTTGAGTTCGCCACGCGCGCGGCGAGCATCAAGACTGCGAGCGTCTGGCAGGTCCGCGAGGGGCTGTACCGGCGCTCATCCGGCCGCGCCCGCCACTACGCAGAAGAGCTGGCCGGGCTCGCCGCTGAGCTCGGCGGCGCGCAGCCATGACCTCCCCGCCAGCGCTGCGGGCGATCTTCGCCACGCCCTTTGCCTCCCTGCCCCTCACCAGCGGCAGCAGCCTGAATCCGCCGCTCGCAGCGCTCGTGCGGGCACGCACGCAGCCCGAGCAGCGCGAGCCCTCGACGCTCGAGGACCCATTCACGTTCCGCAGCCGCGAGGACCTCTTCGGGTGGACGGATGAGCCGATGCGCCAGCTGCAGGCCGAAATGCTGGGTGCCCTGGCCGCGGTCGTGAACGCTGCGAGCCTGTATCCGGAGGACCATATCGCGCGCCTGAGGCTGCAGGCCCGGGCGCGCTTCGTCCTGATACGCCCGGACGGGTGCCTGGCCGGCTCGGCCGCCCACAACAGCTCCTGGCGCATGATTTACTGCGTGGCCGCCCCGCGGCCACCCGATACGCGATTCGACAGCGGCGCGGTGCGGCTCTTCGACCTGCGCATGCGGACCGGCTACATGGATGCCGGAAACGCAATGCTGCGACCCGCGTTCAGCGTAAATCACCACATTTGGCAGCCAACTCCCGGCTATATGACGGCTTTTCCCAGCGGAATCGGCTACGAGGTGGCCCTCAACCGAACCCCGGAAGACATCATCCTGGTCATCGCACGGGCCCGGTTTGAGGCGGCCGGCCAGGAGTCGGCCCTGCCATGGTAGACAGCCCCCTGCGGATCAGCGCCGTGTTCGCGACGCCCCTGGCGGAGACCTTTCTGCGGCCCTGCGAACGGCTGAACCGGGAGCTGGAAGCGCTGTTTCTCGCCCGCGAGAACGACGAGAACCGCAATCCGACGCCCAGCCAGACCCCGCAGGCGGAGATGTTCGAAAGCCGCTTCAACCTCTTCCGCTGGCCGGAAAGCTGCGTGCAGGAGCTGCGCACCTTCGTGCTCGACTCGATCGTCCAGACGGCGCTCCACACCTCCGAACTGCAGCCGGAGGACCTGGCCCGAATGACCGTCCATAACCACACCTGGTTTCACATCACCCGCTACGCCGGCTCCTTCGTCGCCCACAACCATGCGCTGGCGTCCTGGTCGGCGGTCTACTGTGTGCGGGCCGGGGAGCAGGCTCCGGAGCACCCGGAAAGCGGCGCCCTGCGATTTCTGGACCCCCGGGGCGGGGCGGACGCCTACATCGATCCTGCCAACCGGCAGCTGAAGTCCGCCTTCGCAGTCGGCCCCCTCAACGCCCGGCTCGAGGCCGGGCAGCTGCTGGTGTTCCCCTCCTATCTCTATCACGAGGTCGCACCCTTCTACGGGCGCGACACCCGCATCACGGTCGCCACC
Source organism: uncultured Pseudomonadota bacterium (assembly GCA_963743625.1). Lineage (GTDB taxonomy): Bacteria > Pseudomonadota > Gammaproteobacteria > Steroidobacterales > Steroidobacteraceae > 13-2-20CM-66-19. The sequence continues at coordinate 230,640 of CAVUQM010000014.1, forward strand.
AACTGCTGGTTCGTCTAGGTTCCAGGCGACCGCCGGGTCTGACAAGCCCGGACTGGATCCATCGCGGATCTGTTGCCTGATCGCAACACGAGCTCCGCGACTATCTTTCCCGCTCTTTAAAGGCCGGTTGGGGCGCAGTTTCGGACATAGAGGCGGGTTGGCAACAGAAAGTCGCCGTGCTTAAATGCGGGCCCATGGTTCTCCGAGCACCCAGGGAAGGATCCGCGCGAGCGGATTGGTGCCGGGGTCTAGACGATAAATTCAATTCGCGAATTCATCCAGAGGAAACAAAACATGGCTAATAGTCGCAGCTTGCAACGAGCGGTGCGCCTGGCGTTGGCCTCGGCGACCGCCGCTGCCGGCGTCTCGGTGCTGCACGCTCAGGAAGCGCCAGCGCCAGCCGCAGCCGCAGCGCCTGTCGAGGAGGTGGTCGTTACCGGATCGCGCCTGTCGACGCCCCAAGAGGCATCGATCAGCCCGATCACCACGGTCAGCGCCACCGACCTGCAGGCCACCGGTCTCACCCGCGTCGAGGACGTTCTCAACAACCTGCCGATGGTGTTCGCGGGTATGAACTCGACGACCTCCAACGGCGGAGACGGCACAGCGACGGTCGACCTGCGTGGTTTAGGTCCGCAGCGCACCCTGGTGCTGGTGAACGGCAGGCGTCTGGGTCCCGGAATCGGCGACGGCCGTAACTATTCCGACATCAACGAGATCCCGGCCGCGCTCGTCGATAGAATCGAGATCCTCACCGGCGGCGCCTCTTCGACATACGGTGCGGACGCAGTGTCAGGCGTCGTGAACTTCATCCTCAACACCCACTTCGAGGGTGTGAAGATCGATGCCGGCTACAACTTCTACGAGCACAACAACAACGACGACTACGCGCGCAATCTCGTCTCGCAGGCGGGCGACCCGCTGCCGGACAGCCGCGTGGATACCGGCTTTGGCAAGAACGTGTCGGTCATCATCGGTTCGAACTTTGCCGACAACAAGGGCAACGCGACCTTCTACGCGACCTTCGACGTGCTGGCTCCGGTGCTGCAGTCCAAGTATGACTACTCGGCCTGTACCCTGAACCCCGGCCCCGGTGGCAGCCGCGTGTGCGGTGGGTCGGTCATCTCCAGGGGTGGCTACTTCTCGGCCTATGGCAACGGCGGCACTTCGCTGTTCGTCAACACGGTGGACCAGAAGACCGGCCAGTTCCGTCCCTTCACCGGTGCGGACGAGTACAACTACGGCCCGCTGAATTTCTACCAGGTACCGCAGACCCGCTGGACCGCCGGCAGCTTCGTGAACTACGACATCAACCCGCACGTCAACGTGTACGGCGAATTGATGGCGACGCGCACCACGGTTGAGACGCAGGTGGCCCCGGGTGGTTACTTCGGCGAAACCGGTTCGCATTTCGTTCCCTGCCAGAACCCGCTGCTGAATGCTTCCGAGTCCGCAGCGATCTGCTCGCCCACCAACCAGGCCGCGCAGGGCAATCCGACCGAGACCCTTCCGAACGGCACCGTGGTCAACGGACTGAACGTCTACACCTACCGCCGCAACGTCGAAGGCGGCGGACGGCAGCAGCTGTTCGGGAGCGATGCCATCCGCGCCCTGGTGGGCGTGAAGGGCGACTTCCTGGATGCCTGGACCTACGACGCCTACGCCCAGCACAGCACGGTGGACAGCACCTCGGTTCAGAACAACTACCTGTCCAACATCCTGATCCCGAACTCGATCAACGTGATCACCGGGCCGGCGCTGCTGGCGAACGGCGCGGTGAACCCGCTGGCCGGGAAGCCGGAGTGCTTCGCCACTTACACCGGCGCGGACTCCAAGTGCGTACCCTGGAACATCTGGACACCGGGCGGCGTCACGCCCGCCGCCTTGGCTTACCTGTCGGTGCCGCTGCTGATCAACTACACGACGACGGAAGAAGTCGTGGACGGATCGATCACGGGTGACCTGGGTAAGTACGGCGTCAAGCTGCCGATCGCAGACTCGGGCCTGCAGGTGAACATCGGCGCCGAGTGGCGCTCGGAGAATTCGGCCTTCAACCCGGACTACGAGGAGCAGATCGGTGCCGCCGCCGGTGCCGGTGGTCCTACGCCTCCGGTCGTGGGTGGTTTCCACGTGAAGGAAGTCTTCACGGAATTCCGCCTGCCCCTGGCTGACCACATTGCCTTTGCCGACAAGCTGGACTTCGAAGCCGGTTACCGCTACTCCGATTACAGCCTCGGTTTCACCACCAACACCTACAAGTTCGGTATCAACTGGTCGCCGGTGCAGGACCTGATCGTCCGCGGCAGTTACCAGCGTGCAGTGCGTGCCCCGAACGTCAGCGAGCTGTACGCTCCGCAGGCGATCGGGCTGGACTTCACGGCTGACCCGTGCGCGGGCCCGGCGGTCGGTGGCAAGGTCAACGGCTTCACGGCCGCCCAGTGCGCGCTCACCGGCATCACTGCGGGACAGTTTGGCCACGTCAACCCGAACCCCTCGCAGCAGTACAACGGTCTGCTCGGCGGTAACCCGAACCTGGCGCCTGAGGTCTCGGACACCGAGTCGGTCGGTCTCACCATCAAGCCCCGGATTCTGCCGAACTTCACCGCGTCTGCGGACTACTACGACATCCGCATCGTGGGCGACATCGCCTCGGTCGGTGGCGGCGTCATCCTGCAGCAGTGCTTGACGACGGCGAACCCGCTCTACTGCGGCCTGATCCACCGTAATGCCACGGGCTCCCTGTGGAATTCGGAGAGCGGTTACGTACAAGACACGACCATCAACGTGGGTTCCACCCGCACCAAGGGCGTCGACGTCAAGGCCAACTACCGTTTGCCGATGCAGAAGCTCGGCTCCCTGTCGTTCGCTCTTGAGGGTACCCGGGTCATCGAATTCCTCACGCAACCGTTGACGGGCGGTCCGAATTACGACTGCACGGGCTACGAAGGTCAGACCTGCGGTGCCGGCCAGCCCAAGTGGCGGCACGTCCTGAACACGACGTGGTCAACGCCGTGGGACGGCCTGGACGTCACGCTGCGGTGGCGCTACATCGGGGCCGTGGCCTCGGATACGACCAGCCCGAACCCGATCCTCAACAAGCAGCTGACTCCGCCGCCGGGCGCGCAGATTGCGGCGTACAACTACATCGATCTGGAGACCTCGTTTGCGATCACGAAGATCGTGCGTCTGCAGCTCGGTGTGAACAACATCGCTGACAAGTCTCCGCCGCTGATCACGGGTGCGGACTGCGCAGCCGTGTCCGGTACCCCGGGCGTGGCCTGCAACGGCAACACCTGGCCGGGAAGCTACGACTCACTGGGCCGCTATCTCTTCGCCCACATAACGGCGCAGTTCTAACGCCAAGTCAAAGGTCACGAGACCTTACTAACGGCGGGCCTTCGGCCCGCCGTTTTTTTGGGGGTCACTCTGTGGCGCTCGGTTCTGCCGCGCGGGCTTGCGCTTCAGTGCAGGCGGCGGACGCGGTGGGTACGCTTGGAGGGCGTCGTCATCTCGAAGGAACCCAGAGCCGCGCGGCGGATCGTCACCGCATCGCCCGCCGCGAGCAACGGATCGGGGTCGGCGAGCTCCCACAGCTGACCGCCTTCGAGCGTCACCGTGGCGCGGCCCGAGGCGCTGGTGCCGAGGGAGGCTACGGTGCCTGTGATCGTCGAGGGGGCCGGCGGCGGGGCCGGATGTTCGGCCGTGTACAGACCAAAGGACCTAGGGTTGGCAGCCGCCGGGGCTGCCGCAGTACCCGCAGCAGCGCTCGCAGGCGCGGGCGCCACGGCGGCCGGCGCCGCGGGGACCGGCACGCTGGCATGGGGCGCGGCCGGCCGGCCGGCCGCACGGTCATAGCAGCTCAGGCGCTGCGTCGGATCCTCGATCGGGGCACAGGCCGCGGCCGTACCGGGGGTTTGGGCGAACGCCTGCATCACGCTGAGCGTGGCAAGACCTGCCGGCGGCAGCGCCGTGAGGAACCGGGTTACTCGGCTCACAGGGCGCTGTCTCCGCTCAGACGGTAATAGGAAGCGACCGTCTCGACCGTGGCGCGCATCAGGTCGCGCTCGGCCGAACTCAGCAGGGGATTCCAGATATCGAAGATGAGGATCGCGCGCGGCACCTCGGAGCGGTTCCAGGCTTCGTGCTCGATGGTGTCATCGAACACCCACGCCTTACCCGGCAGCCACTCGCGCACCTCCCCGCCGACGCGAAAGCCGCACTCAGGCGGCACGATCAAGGGCAGATGCACGGTGAGGCGGGTGTTGGTGACCCCGGTATGGGCCGGGATGTGGGTCTTGGCGTCCAGGATCGAGAAGAATGCGGTCGGCCCGCGGCCGGCAACATCGCACTGCGGGGCGCCCTTCAGGAGTTCCACGGTGCGCGGGCAGCGCGCCATGTGCGCTTCCTGCGGTGCACCCTGGTTCCACAGGAAATACGCACTCCAACGCCGCGACTTATTGAGCTCCTGCCACTGATTGAGCGGCACACCGTCCGGGTAGGACACGTAGGGCTCAAGGCCCGCGCGGTCGGAGATGAGCGTCGCGGTGAGCTCGGCGCTGATTTCCTCGCTCGCCGCTTCAATCGCGTCCAGCCAGGGAAAGTCGGCGCGCTCGAAAAATTCTATGGCGGGCAGCTCGGGAAAATAAAGGAAGGTCGGCTCGGGGGTGAAGCGCCGCCGCTGGCCGGTGAGCAGTTGCAGGCACTTGTCAACGCGCCGGTAGGAGGCTGAGCCGTGCTCGGTGCGGATCCCCGCCAGGCGCTGCTCGAGCAGCTGCGAGAGCTCCGCATCGTCCTTGCGCACGGCTTCACGCGCGTGCGCGAGCGCCGCCTCGACGCTCGCCGACGGCGTCGCGCCGGCCGGGATGGTCGCCAGTGCGTTACGGAAGGTACGGGCGCCGTTGCGCGGATCGCCGAGATTCTCCAGCAGCACGCCCTTTTGCAGGAGCGACTGCAGATGGCGCGGATCAAGCGCCAGCGCGCGCTCGATCGCCTCCATCTCCTCGTCTGCGCTACCGACCTCGTGCAGCGCCACTGCGAGGTTGGACCACAGCGAGGGATGCCCGGGATCAGCCTGAGTTGCGCGCCCAAAGAGCGCGCGCGCCTTGCCGGCATCGCCTTGCTGCATGACCCGCAGGCCCAGCTCGTTCAGCACCGCCGGATGATTCGGGGCGAGCTGCGCGACCTGCGTCAGCAGCTGATCGGCTTCGCCGCCGCGCCCGGCGGCACCTGCAGCCTTGGAGGCCTGCAGCAGGCGCAGCACCGTGGCATTGTCGGCGGCTGCGGCGTTGACCTTGCTCAATCGATTCCCCTATGGTCCGTCCTTTGCACCGGGCGGATTCTAGCGCGGGGCGATTCACTTGGGAGAACGCGTTGACCTCGCAGGGCTTGAAGGTGGACTTAAGGCTCATGCGAGCCGCGGCGCTGCTCGACCGTGATCCGTCCGCCGCCGCACGCGAGGCGGCCGCGCTGCTCGGCGAGCATCCGGACAATGTCGCGGCGGCACTGCTGCTCGGCGCCGCACGCCGCGGCTGTGGCGATGGGCAGGCGGCGACCGAGGTATTCGGCACGCTCGCGCACTCGCACCCGCAGTCCGCACTGATTCAGCTCGAATACGGGCGTGCGCTGGCCGCCCAGAAACTGAACCGTGAGGCCACCGACACGCTCGCACGGGCGGTGCAGCTGGAACCCAGGCTCGCGGAAGGCTGGCGGGAACTCGCCGCCCTGTATGCGCAGGCGGGTGATACGGCGGCCTGCGACCGCGCCTACGCGCGCTACCGCGCCCTCGTGCGCCCCGAACAGGAACTCAGCGAAGCCGAGGGTCTTCTTTACAACGGTCGCGTGGCGGCTGCCGAGTCGCTGCTGCGGCGGCGGCTCGGGCGTACGCCGGAGGACGTGATGGGGCTGCGCTTACTCGCGCGCAGCGCAGCGGCGCGCGAGGATTTTGGCGAGGCGGAACGGCTGCTCAGGGAGTGCCTGAGGCTGGCGCCGGGGGACAGCGAAGCGCGGCTTGCGCTGGTGCGCGTCTACAGCGAGCAGCAGAGGCCCGAGGCGATGCTGCCGCTGCTTGAGCGGTTGCTGGTGCTCGAGCCGAAGAGCCTTAACTACCGCACACTGCAGTCGATCGCCTTCAACCTGCTCGGCCGGAGTGCGCAATCGATCGCGGTGCTCACCGCGGTGCTCGAGGACTTTCCCCAGGATGAGCGCGTCTGGATGTTCTATGGACATGCACTGCGTGCGGCCGGACGCAGTAGCGAGGCGATCGCCGCCTACCGCAGAAGCGTCGAACTCGCGCCGCACTTTGCCGAAAGCTGGTTCAGTCTGGCCAATCTCAAGACCTTCCGCTTCAGCGATGCCGAGCTCGCCACCATGGAAGCGCAGCTGCTGCGGCCGCAGGCGCGCGACGAGGAGCGTGTTATGTTCGAGTTCGCACTCGCCAAGGCGCGCGAGGATCAGGGCGCATTCGCCGAAGCCTTCGCGCACTACGCGCGCGGAAATGCCCTGCGCCGTGCCAGCCTCGCCTTTGACGTCGGCGACACGCAGCGCTTCGTGGAGCGCAACGTGCAGCTCTTCACGGCCGAATTCCTGGCCGCGCGCAGCCACGCCGGCGCGCCGGCTCCCGACCCGATCTTCATCGTCGGACTGCCGCGCTCGGGGTCAACGTTGCTCGAGCAGATCCTCGCCAGCCACTCCCAGGTCGAGGGGACGCGCGAGCTGCCGTACGTGCTCAGCATCGCCCGCGAGTTCGGCGCGCTCGAGAGTCCCGGCGGTCCGCGCCCTTACCCGCAGTCGCTCGCGCGGCTCCCCGCTGCGCAGCTGCGGGCACTCGGGGAGCGCTACCTCGAGGAGGTGGCCGCGCACCGCCTGCTCGGGCGCCCCTACTTCATCGACAAGATGCCGAGTAACTGGATGCACCTCGGGCTCATCCATCTCATGCTGCCCAAGGCACGTATCATCGATGCACGTCGTGCTGCGCTCGGCTGCTGCGTGGCGAACTTCAAGCAGCACTTCCAGCAGGGCATGTGGTTCAGCTATAGCCTTGAGGATCTCGGTCACTTCTACCGTGCCTACACGGACCTCATGGCACATTTCGATGCGCTGCTGCCCGGACGCGTGCACCGCGTGCACTACGAGGAACTGGTGCGCGATCTGGAAGGTGAGGTGCGCCGCCTGCTCGACTACTGTGGCCTGCCGTTCGAGGAACAGTGCCTGCGCTTCCATGAGACGCGCCGCGTGGTGCAGACGGTCAGCTCCGAGCAGGTGCGTCGTCCCATCTACCAGGAAGGCCTCGAACAGTGGCGCAACTTCGAGCCCTGGCTGGCGCCGCTGCGCACCGCGCTCGGCGACCTGGCCTGAAGGCGGCCGCGCTAGTGCGTGGCGGCAGCTGAGTCCGTGGCCGCACGCCGCGCCTGGGAGGCAGGCTCTGCGGCCCGCAGCCTCGCGCTGACGGTCTCGGCGGCACTGAGTACCCGCAGCACATTGGCGCCCGCGACGCGGGCAAGATCCGCATCGCTCCAGCCACGGCGCGCCAGCTCCTGAAGCAGCGCCGGAAACTTGTCGACCCCCTCAAGTCCCTGCGGAGTCTCGGGAATGCCGTCGAAATCCGAGCCCAATCCTACGTACTCCACGCCCGCCACGTCGCGGATGTGCTCGATGTGGTCGGCGACCTGGCTGAGGGTCACGGGCGGCGGCGGATGGGCCTGCTGCCATTGCGCCAGTGCGGCGGCGATGCGCTCGGGCTGGCCGATGTAGAGACCGCCGAATGGCGGGCTGCTCAGGCGCGCCTGCTCGGCGGCGAGTTCGGCCGTCCAGCGGCGCCGCGCATCAGAAATGTAGTCGGGCAGGAAGTTCACCATCACCACCCCGCCGTTGGCGGCCACGAGCTTCAGCACCGCATCGGAAACGTCGCGCGGATGGTCATCGAGCGCGCGCGCCGAGGAGTGCGAGAAGATCACCGGCGCGCGTGAGGCGATGAGGGCTGCGCGCATGGTGGTCTCGGCCACGTGCGACAGGTCCACCAGCATGCCCAGACGGTTCATCTCGCGCACGACCTGCACGCCGAAGGGCGTCAGCCCCTGGTGTGCGGGGGCATCGGTGGCGGAATCCGCCCAGGCGGTATTGGCGGCATGCGTGAGCGTCATGTAGCGGGCACCGGCGTCGTAGTAGGCCCGCAGCACCGCCAGCGAATCATTGATCTGATGGCCGCCCTCGACGCCGATCAGGCAGGCGATGCGATGCTCGCGATGCAGCCGCTCGATGTCGCGCGCGCCATAGGCCATGCCGAGCGCCTCGGGGTAGCGCGCGCACAGCGCCTTGACCAGATCGATCTGTTCGAGCGTCTCCTGCACCACCTCGGGGCCCTGCACCTTCGGATCCACGAACACGGACCAGAACTGTGCGCCGACTTGACCGGCGCGCAGGCGCGGCAGGTCGGTCATGAGCGGCACGCTGCCGGAGGGCACCGGCAGCGTGAGGGTCGAGGCGCGGAAGTCGAACTTCGTCAGGTCGCCGCCAAAGCGCTCGCGGATCTCCCACGGCAGATCGTTGTGGCCGTCGATGAGCGGGGTCTGCGCCAGCACACGCGCCACGCGGGCGGCGTCACTGTCGCTCCCCGCCGCCGGCAGACTGGCAAGCAGCGCCACACCCAGGGCAACGCTGAGATACAGCCGCACCCGATGGCGCTGCATCAGGGCGAAGTGACCGCTGGCGCGCACGAGCGCGTCCAGTCCTCGGGCCGGGCCCCGGGGTTATGCCAGTTGCACGGGCCCTTGATGAGCTCATCGGCCTGCTTCGGACCCCAGCTGCCGGGCAGGTACGGGAGCGGTGGCGTGCTGACCTTCATGAGCGGATCGACGATCTTCCAGGCCGCCTCCACCTCGTCCTCGCGCGCGAAGTGGGAGGTATCGCCGATGAGAGCGGCGCTGATCAGCACTTCATAGGCGTCCATGTCATCGCTTTGCTGCTGGGCGACGTAGAGTTCGACGTCGCGGCCGGTCATGACCGGCCCGGGCTTCTTGATGTGCGCGCCAAGGGCGATCGCCACGTCCGGACCGACGCGGAAACGCAGGTGATTGGGCTGCTCGGGTGCCTGCTCGCCGAACACGTTGGCCGGCGGGGGCTTAAGTTCCACCACCACCTCGGTCGCGGTCACCGGCAGGCGCTTGCCGGCCCGCAGGTAGAACGGCACCCCGCTCCAGCGCCACGAATCGATGTGCAGCACCAGGGCCGCGTAGGTCTCCACGTCCGAGTCCTTGGCGACGCCGGGTTCCTCACGGTAGCCCTTGAACTGGCCGCGCACCAGCTCCCGCGCTGCGGCAGGACGGACGGCCTTGAGCAGCTTCACCTTCTCATCGCGCAGCGACTCGCCTTCGGCGTTGACGGGGGGCTCCATGGTGAGCAGTGCCACGATCTGCAGCAGGTGGTTCTGGATGACATCGCGGATCGCGCCGGTCTCCTCGTAGAACTTGCCGCGGCCGGCCACACCGATCGACTCGGCCATGGTGAGCTGGACGCTGGCGACGAAGTTGCGGTTCCAGACCGGCTCAAGAAAGGAATTGGCGAAGCGGAAGAACAAGAGGTTCTGCACCGCCTCCTTGCCGAGGTAGTGATCGATGCGAAAAATGCTGCTTTCGGGGAAATGCTCGTGCAGCGTGTGGTTGAGTTCGCGTGCCGAGGCGAGATCGTGGCCGAAGGGCTTCTCCACCACGATGCGCGCGCCCTCACCCGCAATGGTGCTGAGGTGTTTGATGACCACCGGGAACATGCTCGGCGGGATGGCGAGATAAAACAGCGGCCGCTGCGCGCCCGCGAGCGCCTTGCCCAGGGACGCGAAGGTGGCGGCGTTGTTGTAATCGCCGTGCACGTAGCGCAGCAGCGCCACGAGGCGCGCGGTGACCGTCTCGTCCGCATCGTGCACGAAGTCCTTCAGGCTCTGGCGCACCCGCTGCGCCAGCTGCTCGACCCCGCCGCCCTGGCGCGCGACGCCGATCACCGGCACGCTCAGCAGGTTACGGCGCACCAGGTGATAGAGCGCCGGGATGATCTTGCGGTAGCACAGATCTCCGGTCGCGCCAAACAGCACTATCGCATCACAGTCGCGGCGTTCCATTGCACGGATCCTTCGTAGCGCGATTCCTCAGGAGGACTTCTCGATATGGCCACCGAAACCCAGTCGCATCGCCGACAAGAGCTTGTTGGCGAACTCAGCCTGACCGCGCGACTCGAAGCGCGAGTACAGCGCGGCGCTGAGGACGTAAGCGGGTACCCCGACCTCGATCGCCGCCTCCACCGTCCAGCGACCCTCGCCCGAGTCGGCGACGCGGCCGGCGAAGCCGGCCAGCTGTCCGTCCTTGGCGAGCGCTGCGGCGGTGAGATCGAGCAGGCGCGAGGCGATGATGCTGCCGTGGCGCCAGACCTCGGCGATGGCGGCGATGTTGAGCTCGTACTGGAAGTAGCGCGGATTCGACAGCGGCGCGGTCTCGGCGTCCACGCTCGCCTGCTTCAAACCCGCATCCGCATGCCGCAGCACGTTCAGCCCCTCGGCATAGGCGGCCATGAGACCGTACTCGATGCCGTTGTGGACCATCTTCACCAGATGCCCGGCGCCGGAGGCGCCGCAGTGCAGGTACCCCTGTGCCGCTGCCGCGGTGCTCGCGGCACGCCCGGCGGCCGGTGCCTCCGCTACCTTGCCTCCGGGGGCGAGCGTTGCGAACACCGGCTCGAGCAGTGCGACCGCGCCGGCATCACCGCCGATCATGAGGCAATAGCCCTGCTCGAACCCGAGCACCCCGCCGCTCGTGCCGACGTCGAGGTAATGGATGCCGGCCGTCTTGAGCTCATCGGCGCGGCGGATGTCATCGTGGTAGTTGGAGTTACCGCCATCGATGAGTACGTCACCGGAGGCAAGCACCGGACGCAGCTGCTCGATCACCTTGTCGACGAGGGCCGCCGGCACCATGATCCACAGCGCGCGCGGGCGGCTTGAGCGCCCGGGCCAGCTCGGCCGGGGAGGTCACGCCGCGCGCGCCATAGCCGACCACCGCCTGCACGGCCTCGGCCTTGGGGTCGTAGGCCACGCACTCATGTCCGCCCTGCACCAGGCGGCGCACCATGTTGGCGCCCATGCGCCCCAGCCCGATCATCCCGATCTGCATCGCCTGACTCCTTAGTAGTTTAGTTGGGCACGCGGCGGATCTGCGCCCCGAGTTGCGCAAGCTTCTCTTCGATCGCCTCGTAACCACGATCGATGTGATAGATGCGCTCGACGTCGGTGCGTCCCTCGGCGATCAGCCCGGCGAGCACCAGGCTCGCGCTGGCACGCAGGTCGGTGGCCATCACCGGGGCTGCGGTGAGCTTCTCCACGCCGTGGATGATCGCGGTGTTGCCCTCGAGGCGGATCTCCGCTCCCAGACGCCGCATCTCCAGCATGTGCATGAAGCGGTTCTCGAAGATCGTCTCGGTGATCGTGCCGACGCCTGCGGCTACGGTGTTGAGGGCAGCGAACTGCGCCTGCATGTCGGTCGGGAAAGCAGGGTACGGCGCGGTGCGCACGTCCACGGCCTTCAGTTGCCGGCCGCGCATGTCGACTTCGATCCAGTTGTCACCGACGCCGACCTTGGCACCGGCCTCGGTGAGCTTGGCGAGCACCGCGTCCAGGTGATCGGGGCGGGTGCTCTTGATGCGCACGTGGCCGCCCGTGATGGCCCCGGCCACGAGGTAAGTGCCGCTTTCGATGCGGTCCGGTAACACCTCGTAGGTCGTGCCGCGCAGGCGCTTGACGCCGTGCACGGTGATCTTATCGGTGCCGGCGCCGTGGATCTTCGCGCCCATCGCGATCAGGAAATTGGCGAGATCCACCACCTCCGGCTCGCGCGCGGCATTCTCGATGACGGTCTCGCCGTCGGCGAGCGTCGCCGCCATCATCAGATTCTCGGTGCCGGTGACGGTGACGGTGTCGAGCACCAGGCGTGCGCCCTTCAGGCGCGCCGCGCGGGCACGGATATAGCCGCCCTCGATGGTGATGTCCGCGCCCATCGCCTGCAGCCCCGCGACGTGGATGTTCACCGGGCGCGCGCCGATGGCGCAGCCGCCGGGCAGCGAGACGTCGGCACGCCCGTAACGCGCCACCAGCGGCCCCAGCACCAGGATGGAGGCCCGCATGGTCTTGACGAGGTCGTAGGGCGCGAAGCATTCGCGCACCGTGCTGCCGTCAACCTCGATGCGCATGCGCTCATCGATCGTGACGGTTGCTCCCATGCGTCCGAGCAGCTCAACCGTGGTGGTGACGTCCTTGAGGTGCGGCACGTTCGCCACCACCACCGGGTCCTCGGCGAGCAGCGCGCCGGCGAGGATGGGCAGTGTCGCGTTCTTGGCCCCGGAGATGCGCACCTCGCCCTCCAGCGGCACACCGCCTTGAATCTGCAGCTTGTCCATGGCCTCGCCGCTAGCCCTGCCCCGACTCTTCCGGCGTCAGCGCCTCGATCGACAGCGCGTGGATCTCGCGCCCCATGAGCTCACCGAGCGTGCGGTAGATGATCTGGTGGCGCGCCAAACTGCGTTTGCCAGCGAACTCACGCGCGATCACGCGCGCGGAGAAATGGGTATTGTCCTCGGAGGCCACCTCGACCTGCGCTCCGGGGAGCCCGGCGCGGATCAGCCGCGCAACTGCTTCGGGGTTCATGGGCGCGATATTACATGGGCTGCTTGCGGGCGCGCCTATAATGAGGGGATGGATTCGCAGCCCGTCTCAGCCAGCGCCCTTCAGTCCTCGGACGAGCAGCTGCTGGCCTCGGCGCGCCGCGCACTTGACATCGAGGCGCGTGCGCTCAGGGCACTCGCGCCCCGCCTCGATGCCGGTTTCGCACGCGCCTGCCGCATCTGCCTGAGCTGTCAGGGTCGCGTGGTCGTTACCGGGATGGGCAAGTCCGGCCACGTTGCCGGCAAGATCGCCGCCACGCTTGCCAGCACCGGCACCCCGGCCTTCTTCCTGCATCCGGCCGAGGCCGGGCACGGCGACCTCGGCATGATCACGCGCACCGACGCGGTGCTCGCCCTGTCCAATTCCGGAGAGACCCCGGAGCTCGTGCTGCTGCTGCCGCACCTGAAGCGTCTCGGCGTGCCGCTCATGGTGATGAGCGGCCACCCCGACTCGACCCTGGCCCGCGCCGCGGCGGTACTGCTCGACGTGTCGGTGCCTGAGGAAGCCTGCCCGCTGAACCTTGCGCCCACCGCCAGCACCACGGCCACGCTTGCCATGGGGGATGCGCTCGCCGTCGCCGTACTGGAGGCACGCGGCTTCACGGAACAGGATTTTGCGCGCTCACACCCCGGCGGCGCACTCGGTCGCAAACTGCTGCTGCACGTCGAGGACCTGATGCGCACCGGCAGCGCCGTGCCGCGCATCGCACCGGAGGCGCCCTTGAGTGCAGGACTATTGGAGATGTCGCGCAAGGGACTGGGCATGACGGTGGTGGTCGATGGCACCGATCGCGTACTCGGGGTGTTCACCGACGGTGACCTGCGCCGCGCGCTCGACCGCCAGATCGACGTGCACGGCACCGACATGCGCACCGTGATGACGGCGCAGGGACACAGCATCGGGCCGAACGAGCTGGCCGCCGCGGCCGTGCGCCTCATGGAGGTGCACCGTATTACGGCGCTGCCGGTGGTCGATGCGGGCCGGCTGGTGGGCGCGCTCAACATACACGACCTCATGCGTGCCGGCGTCGTCTGAGGCGGCGCGCAGCCTTTGCCACGACGCATGCCCCGTGCCATCCGCCTGCTGGTACTCGACGTCGACGGGGTGCTCACCGACGGGCGGCTGTATTTTGGCTCCCGCGGCGAGGCGCTCAAGGTATTCCACGTCCGCGACGGCCAGGGCATCGTGCTCTTGCGGCGCGCCGGGATCGAGGTGGCGGTGATTTCCGGGCGCCGCTCGCGCATGGTGAGCGCGCGCTGCCGTGAACTGGGTGTGCGCTACGTGTACCAGGGCGTGACTGACAAACTCGCCGTGCTGCAACGGCTGCTCAAGCGTCTGCAACTCGAGCTGTCCGAGTGCGCCTGCGTCGGGGACGATCTGCCGGACCTGCCGCTGATGCGCAGCGTGGCGCGCGCCTTCGCCGTCGCCGATGCCGTGGGTGCGGTGCGCCGCCGCGCCGAGGTCGTGACGCGCCTGCCCGGCGGCGGCGGCGCAGTGCGCGAAGTGTGCGAGCAGCTGCTGCGCCGGCCGGGGCGGCGATGACCTATCGGCTCATCGCGATCCTCGCCTTCGTCACGCTGCTGATCGGGGTCGTGGTGCTGTCCGGCGGGGAACGCCAGGGAGCCGCGCCCATCACCGTCGAGGGCCTGCCGCCTGATCCGGGCTACTCGGCGAAGCAGGCGCGGCTCATCCAGACCGGCCCGGACGGGCAGCCCCTCTACACGCTCGATGCCGCGGAGGTGCAGCAGCAGCCCCAGGCCGGCACGGTGGACATGCAGCAGGTGGTGCTCGGGTTCAAGGATGCGTCCGGGGGCCAGTGGACCGCGCGCGGCAACCAGGGCGAGCTTGAGCAGAACACCGGCATCGTGCAGCTCGACGGCGCGGTGCACATTGCCGGCACTCTGCCCGGCACGAGCGATCCGGCTGACATCACGACTGAGCACGTAAGCTTCGATACCAACTCGCAGATCATCGACAGCCGTGACCCGGTCACGCTCCTCATGACCGGACGTAAGCTCGGGGCCACCGGCATGGTGGTGAACTTGAAGGAGCGTCAGGTGCAGTTAGAATCCTCGGTCCATGGCACCTATCACCGGTAACCGCTGCCGGCTGGCTGCCGGCCTGGCCGCCGCGCTGGCGCCGCTGGCACTGGCGCTCGCCCAGGTCCCCACCCTGACCGCGGGTGATCAGCCGATCAATCTCGATGCCGCATCCTCCGCGGTCGACTACAAGACCAACACGGTACAGTTCAAGGATGTCGTGATCTCGCAGGGGGCCATGCGTGTGCAGGCCGACCGGGCGCACGCGACCGGCCTGAACTTCGCCAACAGCAAGTGGACCTTCGACGGCAACGTCAAGATCGACGCCGACCAGCGCGGCAGCATCCGCTCCGATTCGGCGATCGTCGAGTTCCGTGACAACCACATCCTGCGCGCCACCGTGACCGGCAAGCCGGCCGAGTTTCAGCAGCAGCGCGAGGGGGTGCTCGCGCGCGGCCGCGCCGAGGAGATCATCTACGACGTGAACGAGCAGACCGTGCGCCTGGCGAAGGACGCCTGGCTCTCCGATGGCAAGGGTGAGATTAAAGGCCCGCTGCTGGTCTACAACATCCGCGCCCAGACCATTCAGGCCGGCAGCGCCGCGGGAGACTCCGGGCGCGTGCACATCAGCTTCGATCCCAAGGCACCGCCGGGCAAGCCGGACGGCTCCAAGCGCGCGCCGCAGACCGCGCCGGATGCCGCACCCCCAGCCAGCCCGCAGTCATGACGGTCCTCAAAGCCGTCGGCCTGGCGAAAAGCTACAAGTCGCGCCAGGTGGTGCGCGACCTGTCCCTCGAGCTCGCCAACGGTGAGGTGGTCGGGCTGCTCGGGCCCAACGGCGCCGGCAAGACCACGGCGTTCTACATGATCGTCGGACTCGCGGTGTGCGATGCCGGACGCATCTATCTGGGCGATCAGGACCTCACGCTCCTGCCCATGCACCGGCGTGCGCAGCTCGGGCTGGGCTACCTGCCGCAGGAGGCCTCGATCTTCCGCAAGCTCTCGGTCGAGGACAACGTGATGGCGATCCTGGAGATGCGCCCGGAGCTGGATCGCGCCGCGCGCGAGCAGCGCCTCGAGCAGCTGCTCGAGGAGCTGCGCATCGGGCACGTGCGCAAGAGCCTGGGGCTCGCGCTCTCCGGCGGTGAGCGGCGGCGTGTCGAAATCGCGCGCGCGCTGGCGGCCGAGCCCAGGTTCATGCTGCTTGATGAACCCTTCGCCGGCGTCGACCCGCTCTCGGTGCTCGATATCCAGCGCATCATCCGCGAGCTGACGCAGCGCGGCATCGGCGTGCTCATCACTGACCATAATGTGCGCGAGACGCTGGGGGTCTGCAGCCGCGCGTACATCGTCAATCAGGGCACCGTGATCGCCGCGGGGACTGCGGAAGAAGTCCTTGCCAACCCCCAAGTCCGTGAGGTGTACTTGGGTGAGTCATTCAAGCTCTGAATGGTTCGGGGCGCTAAAGCCAAATACATTGTTTTTCAAGTAATTACGGAATGAAATTGGAAGGGCTGGGATCAGCCTTTCGCAAGTCACCATGCTGAAACCTTCTCTGCAGCTGAAGCTGGGTCAACAACTGACGATGACCCCGCAGCTGCAGCAAGCGATCCGGCTTCTGCAACTGCCCGCCCTCGAGCTGCAGGCGCACATCCGCGAGCTGCTCGAAACGAACGTGATGCTCGAGCCCATGGAGGAGACAGAGGTCACCGGGACCTTCGAGACCCTCGTCACCGCCGCCGAGCAGCCCAAGCCCAAGGAACCCGAAAGCACCGTGGAAGTGCTCGACGGACCCTGGGACGCCCGCGGTGCGGGGCCCGCCGAGAGCACCTGGAACGCCGACGACGACGAGCGCCAGCAGGACTACGCCGATGACAGCGGCCAGTCGCTGCAGGAACACCTGCTGTGGCAGCTGGAGCTGGCGAGTCTCGCACCGCGTGAGCTCGCCATCGCACGCGCCATCGTGGATGCCATCAGCGATGACGGCTACCTTACCGAGTCGCTGGATGAAATCGCGCAGACGCTGCGCCCGGAAGTGGAGTGCGCGGCCGAGGAAGTGGCGCGCGTGCTCGCCGGGGTGCAGGCGCTGGATCCCCCCGGGGTGGGCGCCCGCTCGGTGAGCGAATGCATCGAGCTGCAGCTGTGCCAGCTCGACCCGACCACGCCCGGCTACGCCACCGCCATCCAGATCGCACGCCATCACCTGGAGCTGGTCGCCGAGCGCGAGCTGTCGCTGCTGCGCCGCGAACTGCACGCCACCGAAGAGGAACTCGCCAGCGCGCTGGCGCTGGTGCGCTCCTGTCATCCGCGTCCCGGCGCCACCGTCAGCGCCGGCAGTGCCCAATACGTGGTGCCGGATGTGTTCGTACGCCGCACCGATCACGGCTGGGGCGTGGAACTGAACCCCGCCACACTGCCGCGCGTGCGGCTCAACCAGGGTTACGCGAACCTCATCGGCAGGAACGCCAGCCACGCCACCATGCGCGCGCAGCTGCAGGAGGCGCGCTGGCTGCTGAAGAGCCTCGAGATCCGCCATGAAACCCTGATGAAGGTCGCCCGCTCCATCGTCGAGCGCCAGACCGCCTTCCTCGAGCAGGGCGAGGAGCACATGCGGCCGATGATCCTCAAGGACATCGCCGAGGCGGTGGCCATGCACGAATCGACCATCTCGCGCGTGACCTCCGGCAAGTACATGCACACCCCGCGCGGGGTGTTCGAGCTGCGCTATTTCTTTTCCAGCCAGGTCGAGGGCGCCGATGGCTCGGGCACCTCCTCGACCGCGATCCGCGCCAAGATCAGGAAGCTGGTGAAGGACGAAGATCCGGAGGCGCCGCTAAGCGACGGCCGCATCGCCGAACTGCTTTCAAGCGAGGGCATCCCGGTGGCGCGCCGCACGGTTGCCAAGTACCGCGAAGCCATGGGCATCGTGGCCTCCAACGAGCGCCGCCGCGCGGGATTAAAGCCCATGTAGGTTCTGGAAGAAATTCAAGCTGGAAGTGCGAACACAACGAACAGGAGATGGTTATGCAGCTCAACGTCACCGGCCATCATGTCGAAGTCACCCCCTCGCTCCGGGGCTACGTCGAGAAGAAGTTCGAGCGCATCGGCAGACACTTTGACCAGGTCATCGACATGCATTGCGTACTGACGGTTGAGAAGCTGCGCCAGAAAGCCGAAGCGACGCTGCACGTGAGCGGCAGCGCCATCCACGCCGACGCCACCGAGGAGGACATGTACGCTGCCATCGACCTGCTGGCCGACAAGCTGGACCGCTGCCTGAAGAAGCACAAGGAAAAGCGCAGCGCCCACCGTGCCCCCCAGCCGCGCGAGCTTAAGACCTAGGGGCCACGGGTCGAACTTGCAACGGCAGCCGCTGTGGATACCATCTAGCCGTGCGCATCATCGTCCTCAGCGGGCTGTCCGGTTCCGGCAAGAGCGTGGCTCTGCACATGCTCGAGGACTTCGGGTTCTATTGCATCGACAATATTCCGGCAGCTCTGCTTAAGCCGTTCGTCTCCTACACGGTGCGCAGCCCCGAGCCGCGCTACGAGCGCACCGCGATCGGACTGGACGCCCGCAATACCGCCGCCGAGGTGGCGAGCGTGCCGCGGCTGATCGATGAGCTCAAGCGCAGCGGCCTGCAGTGCGAGGTGCTGTTCCTCACCGCTGCGGACGATGAACTGCTGCGCCGCTTCGCGGAGACCCGCCGCAAGCACCCCATGGCGCGCAGCGACGTCGGGCTGCGCGAAGCCATGGCGATGGAGCGCGAACTGCTGGAACCGATCGCCTCCATCGCCGACCTGCTCATCGATACCTCGCGCCTGTCGGTGCATGCGCTGCGCGACATCATCCATCGCCGCGTCGAGCAGCGCAGTGCCGGGCGGCTGTCCATCACTTTCGAGTCCTTCGGCTTCAAGCGCGGCATTCCCGGGGATGCCGACTTCGTCTTCGATGCACGGGCGCTCCCCAACCCCTACTGGGAGCCCGGCCTGCGCAACCTCAACGGCCGCGACCCCGAAGTGATCCGCTTTCTGGAAACGCACACGCACGTGAAAAACCTGGTGGCGGACATCGCCCACTTCGTGCGCAACCGCATCCCGGAATACCAGGCAAGCAACCGCGGCTACCTCACCGTCGCGATCGGCTGCACCGGCGGTCAGCACCGCTCGGTGTACATCGTCGATCGCCTGGCGGAGACATTTGCGGCCGAGTTCGACGAGGTGACCGCGCGCCACAGCGGCCTTCCCGGAGCAAAGCTCTTCGAGCCGCAACCGCGACCTCGGATGGTGAGCGAACAAAGCGCCTAGCGGCGCCCAGGCGCACTTCAGGTGGCCTGGGCCACCCCCGGCGAGGCGATCACCTGCGGCAGCTTCTCGCCGCTCATGAAGGCCGTGAGTGCGGTGCGCGCCTGCATGGCGTCACGATAGCCGAGTTCGATCAGCGCGCGGGTGTAGCCGGCCTCGAACATCAGGTAGCTGGCCAGCTGGAAACTGGAAGCGTCACGGCCGGCGATCACGCGCAGCAGTGCCTTCAGGCCACGCGGCATCTCCGCCGCATGGCGCGCCGCGATTTCGCGCGGATCGACGCTCGGTGCCAGCATGAGGGTCTCGACGTTGCGCTCACCGTGCGCCGCCTCGGGGGCGCTGTGTACCAGATCGTTGATGCGCTCGAGCTGCTCGAGATCACCGTAGATCTGATCCGTGAACAGCGTGTCGAGCATGTAACCGAAGATCTCCCCCGGGGTCGGCATCGGCGCGTTGAGGCGATTGACGGTCACGCCGGCGGCGCGGCGGGCGCGCACCCCGATGATGAGCAGCCGATCGGCGCCCAGGTGGATGGCCGGGCTCAGCGGGTGCAGCTGGCGCATGGCACCGTCGCCGAAATAGTCATCGCCGATCTTGATCGGCGGGAACAGCAGCGGGATCGCCGCGCTTGCCATCAGGTGATCGAGCGACATATCGGTGCGATGCCCGAGGCGCTGCACCCGCGACCAGTCGCCGAGGGAGTCGACGCCGTCGTAGAAAGCAACCGAGTGCCCGGTGCTGTAACTGGTGGCGCACAGCGCAAAAGCACGCAGATGACCGCGCGCGATGCTGCGGCGAATGCCGGCGCAGTCCACGTGCACGCTGAGGAGCTCGCGCAGCGGGCTGTTGTCGAGCATCGACCGCGGCGGCGCGAGTACCAGGCCGCCCGAGACCAGCGACAGCACCCAGTGGGCCCCGGCGCGCAGCATGTGGGGAGAGTCGACGTGGAACACCTGGCTGGAGCGGAAATTGGCCCAGACATTCTCAAGGCCGGCGATGGCGCGCCGCCACTGGTGGGCCTCGGCCGCCAGCACGCTCGCCGCCACCGCCCCGGCGGAGGTGCCGACGATCACCTGAAAGGGGTTGCGCGAGCGCGGCAGGAACTCCGACAGCGCCAACAGCACCCCGACCTGATAGGCCGAACGCGCCCCGCCGCCGGTCAGAACCAGGCCAACGTTGGGCCGCAGACCCGGTCGCAGGGAGGTTTCGGTGAGTCCATCCATTGATGCGTGCATCGCACCGGCGATTATGAAACCGGTGGCCGGGGCCGCTGTGTGACGGGCGTCGCGGGCGCCAGCGCGCCTGCGGCACTCGCAGCCCCCAGAGGGCGTTTCAGCTCACGAATCGCCATATCGAGGCCGGTGATCGTCAGTGGAAACATGCGCTCGTGCACCAGTTCGCGCGTGATGCGGACCGAGGGGCTGTAGTCCCAGCGCCCGGGTACTTCCGGGTTGAGCCACACCAGCCGCGGAAAGCTCGCGCACATGCGTGCCATCCACAGCGCGCCCGGCTCCTGGTTCCAGTGCTCGATGCTGCCGCCGGGCTGGGTGATCTCGTAGGGACTCATGGTTGCGTCGCCGACGAATATGACGCGGTAGTCGCGCCCGTAGGTGCGCAATACCCGCTCGGTGGGCGTCACGGCCGCCAAGCGCCGGCTGTTGTCCTTCCACAGGTTCTCGTAGATGAAGTTGTGGAAGTAGAAATGCTCCAGGTGCTTGAACTCCCCGCGCGCGGCCGAAAACAGCTGCTCACACACGCGCACGTGGTCATCCATCGAGCCGCCGACGTCGAGGAACAGCAGCACCTTGACCGCATTGTGCCGCTCGGGCACGAGCTTCAGATCGAGCAGCCCCGCGTTGCGCGCGGTCGCGTCGATCGTGCCCTCGAGATCCAGCTGCTCCGCCGCCCCCTCGCGCGCGAACTTGCGCAGCTTGCGCAGCGCGAGCTTGAGGTTGCGCGTGCCGAGCTCGACCGAATCGTCGAGATTGCTGAACTCGCGTCGCTCCCACACTTTCACCGCGCGGCGGTTGCCGCCAGTGGCCCCAATGCGGATGCCTTCCGGGTTGTAGCCGCGCGCGCCGAAGGGTGAGGTGCCGCCGGTGCCAATCCACTTGCTGCCGCCCTCGTGGCGCTCGTGCTGTTCGCGCAGCCGCTGGCGCAGCGTCTCGAGCAGCTTGTCCCAGCCGCCCAACGCCTCGATGCGCCGTTTCTCCTCCTCGGAGAAGCTGCGGGCAGCCAGCGAGCGCAGCCATTCCTCGGGGACCTGCGCCAGCAGCTGCGCGAACCGCTTCTCCGCGCCAGCGAAAACCTCGGCGAAGACCCGATCGAAGCGATCGTAATGACGCTCGTCCTTCACCAGGCAGGCACGCGCCAGGTAGTAGAAATCCTGCGCCGATACCTGTGCCACACGCGCGCGCAGCGCCTCGAGCAGCATCAGGAATTCGTTGAGCGCGACCGGTACCCCGGCACGCCGCAACTCGAAGAAGAATTGCACCAGCACGGCGCAAGTCGTCCGCTTTAGCGCGCGCGGCGGTGCATAAACACCAGTTGCTCGAAGAGGTGCACGTCCTGTTCGTTCTTCAAGAGCGCTCCGTGCAATATGGGAATGGTCTTCTTGGCGTCAGTACTGCGCAGCGCCTCCGGTTCGATGTCCTCAGCCACCAGCAGCTTGATCCAGTCAAGCAGCTCCGAGGTCGAGGGCTTTTTCTTCAGACCCGGCGTAGCGCGCACTTCAAAGAAGGCGCCGAGCGCCTCGGCCAGCAGTTCCTTCTTCAGGTCCGGAAAGTGCACGTTGACGATGGCGCGCATGGTGGCCTCGTCCGGAAAGCGGATGTAATGGAAGAAGCAGCGGCGCAGGAATGCATCCGGCAGCTCCTTCTCATTGTTGCTGGTGATGATGATGATCGGGCGGTGGCGCGTCTGCACCAGCTCGCGCGTCTCGTAGACGTAGAACTCCATGCGGTCGAGTTCGCGCAGCAGATCGTTGGGAAACTCGATGTCGGCCTTGTCGATCTCATCGATCAGCAGCACCGGCTGCGTCTCGGACTCGAACGCCTCCCACAGCCTACCCTTGAGGATGTAGTTGCGGATCTCGTGCACGCGTGCGTCACCGAGCTGCGAGTCGCGCAGTCGCGAGACGGCGTCGTACTCGTACAGGCCCTGCTGCGCCTTGCTGGTGGACTTGATGTGCCATTCGTACAGTGGCCGCTTCAGCGAGCGCGCGATCTCCTGCGCGAGCTGCGTCTTGCCAGTACCGGGCTCGCCCTTGATGAGCAACGGGCGCGCGAGAATGATCGCAGCGTTCACGGCCATCATGAGTTCGTCGGTGGCTATGTAGCGATCGGTGCCGGTAAAGCGTTGATTCATAGGCGGTCAGTCTAACCGCGGACACCATAGCCGCGGAAATGCCCCGAAAGGGCCAGCCGAGCGCGGCAGCACCCGATCAATGCGGCGTCAGCGTCAGCGTGTGCTGCGTGACTTGCGGCAGGAACGGCAGCGTCTCGCCATTGACCCACCCCATGAAGCCTGCCCGGTAATAGGGCGAAAGCGGGTGGCCGCTCTGCCCGCCCGGCAGTACCAGGTAGCCCTGCTCTTCGTGCCCCGGGGAGACCGCGAAGCGCTCCGAGGCACCAAACGCCCCCTGCTGCACCCGTGGCATGTCGTGATCGCCCGGGAGCTCCAGCGTCGGCATATCCAGAAACCCCGCCAGCCCCGGCAGGGCGCGCGACAGGGGGTGGCGGATCCTCACCAAGTTGCGTCTCCCCCAGGTGCACTGCGCCAGCTGCGGGCAGTGCGGCGTGAGGTCGGCGATCGTGGCATCCACCTGGGCGAGCAGGAACTGCGGCCAGTTCTCGTAGGGTCGCTCGAGCATGTGCAGCGGCTGCTGCGTCACGAGCTGCCATAGCGGGCCTTCGAACTGCGCGGGCGCTCCCACCTCCTCGTCAGGCACCTTCAGGGCCGCGAGAATCGAGCTCCAGACCACGTCCTGGACACGATCGTGGTAGGAGCGCACCAGACGGTAGCCGACCGCTCCGACGGCGGCGTGCGCGTCCCATTGCTCGAGCAGGCGGCGGAATTCCGCACGCTGCGGCTCCCCAGCCACGCTGCGGTCATCCAGTACTGACAGCAGCAGCTTCTGCCAGCGCGCCAGGAACACCGCCCGATCATCGCGCTGGATCCTGAGCATGTCGGCCGGTTGCGCGGCGTCCCCCAAAGCCATGAGGTCATCGCGGATCTGCTGGGCGCGGGCGCCGAGATCGTACTCCGAGCCCAGACTCGCGAGGTGCCCGCCGATCGCCTCGAGCTGCGCGGGATTGCCCGTCACGCGCGCGTTGGCGGTCCACAGTCGTCCCACGGCGGGATCCAGGATGCGCGGCTGCTCGGCAGCGAGCGTGGCAGCGCCGGCAGCGCGCGCGCGGCTCGCCGCGGTGCCTGCCGGGATGCGGCCGAAGATGGTCCAGCCGATGTGACCGTCGCGATCGCCGACCACGACGTTCTGATGCGGGATGCCGATCTGCGGTGCCAGATCCAGCGCCTGCGCGGCGGATCGCACCTGCTCGAGCAGCATGAGATTCATGTTGGTCGCCGCCGGCAGCTGCGCAAGCCACGATCCGAACCAGCACGCGTGGCTGGCCGTATCCACGCGCAGCAGCAGGCCCGCAGGACCGCTGCGCACCAGCTGCTGCACGCTGGCCGCGCCGTGCACGCGAATCTCTTCGCGGGTGACCTCCAGTGCAACATCGCCATCCGGGGTGTGCATGACCGCCTCGTCTACCGCGCTGCACTCCTGGCGCTGCACCTCAAGCCAGTCGCCGTAGCTGTTGGTGAAGCCCCAGGCAATGTGCCCGTTTGAGCCGGCTACCAAGAGCGGCGTGCCGGGCAGCGTCACCCCGTTCAGGTCGAGCGCCGCGGCCGGCTCCGGGTCCCTGATCCGCAGGCGCGCGTGGTACCAGATGGTCGGCACGCGCTGCGCGAGGTGCATGTCATTGGCTACCAGGGCGGCGCCGGAGGCGCTGAGGCGCCCGGCGACCGCCCAGCTGTTGCTGCCCGCGAGCGGCACGTGCGCGGCGGCTGCAGCGGCTGCGATCGCCGGCTGTGCGGCACGCACATCAAGGACGCTGGCATCCGGTACCAACGGCGCAGGCGCCGCTGGCTCCTCGATGGAATTGGCCGCATCCCAAGTGGTACCGGGCGGATAGAGAAACTGCATGGCGCACTTCCAGCCGCCCGCGCACCGCAGGCCGCCGAGCTGTGCATCGATCTCGCGCCGCAGGATCTCACGGCGTATGCCGTTCGCCTGCAGATCCCACCACATGGCGTACACGACCAGCATGGAGTCCTCGTCCTGCCAGGCGGCCGGCGGCTGCCGCAGCAGCCAGTACTCCCAGGGCCGGGCACGCAGCGCGCCCAGTCCGGCGTTGACGCCGCGCGTGTAGGCCTCGATGAGCGCGCGCTGCGCGGGGTTCATCTGCGCAAGGACGGCGCGTGCGACGCTGCGGAAGCGGAAGATGCGCGCCTTGCGATCCTGCTCGAGTGCCACTGTGCCAAAAAGCTCCGCGAGTTCCCCGGCCGCCAGGCGGCGCGACAGGTCCATCTCAAAGAAGCGATCCTGCGCATGCACGAAACCGGTTCCAAAGGCGAGGTCGGCACGAGTGCGCGCCTCGATGGTCGGCACGCCGCGCGCATCGCGCTCGATGCGCAGCGGCGCGGCGAGCGCGCTCTCGCGTACCGTGCCGTCGAGTGGCGGCAGCGAACCCTGCAGGCACAGGTAGGCGGCCAGCAGCGCCGCGATCACCAGTAACGCGCACGCGGCGGCGACGAATTTCAGCTTAGGCACGCTGCTCGCTTTCAGGCACAACTTCAAGGAAGGCAAGCCCGCGCAACCGGGCGCGGCACTAAGCCTCGGCGAAGAGACGTAACAGATTCGCGCGGGTCTTCGCAAGCAGGTCGAATACCTCGGACTTGCCCCGTGCCTCGAACTCGGTGCACATCAGGCGGTGCAGATCGAACAGGATCTGGCGCTGCTCGTCCAGGCGACAGACACTCTGGATCCAGCCGACCACGACCGTGCGGCTGCCACTGCGCACCGTCTCAACCCGGTGCAAAGAGGTGGACGGATAGACCACCAGCGCACCCGCGGGCAGCTTGAAGCGCCGTTCGCCCGGGGCGTCCATCAGCACGAGCTCACCGCCTTCGTATTCCTCCGGGGCACTGATGAACAGGGTGTACGAAAGGTCGGCGCGCATCGGCGGCTGGCCCATCAGGCCCTCGTCGACGTGCGCACCGTACGCCATGCCGGACTCGTAACGGCTGAGCAGCGGCGGGCGGTAGCTGCGCGGCAAGGCGGCCGCCTGCAACGTGGTCGAGGCGCCGAGGGCGTCCAGCACCGCGCGCGTCATCTCCTGATGAGCCGGCGTCCCCACCGCCAGCTGCAGGTTGTTCTTGACCAGCCGCGCCGCCAGGCCGGCGGTGGCACGCCCGTCCTCGAAGCTCGCCCCGGCAAGCAGTGCGCGTAGCCGCTCCAACGCGGAAGGATTCAGGACGTCGCCGATGCACAGGATCATGGCTGTTCGCGTCGCCTTCGCGGCCGCGCGCGTATGTCTGCAAACAGCGGCCCGTCGGTTGATTCTACCCCGCGGCGTGCAGAAGACCAGACCGTTGGATGTTGTTTTCGGTGCCGAGCCGTGCGACCCGACACCGCCCGGTCACAGTCCCTTGCATCATTTCCGCCTCACCGGCGGCGGAAGCGCTAGTCGAGCGCGACCTTCAGGATCTGCATCGAGTTGGTACCGCCCTGTACGCCCGACGCTTCGCCCTTGGTGAGGATCACGAGGTCGCGCTTCTTCACCAGCCGCAGCTCCAGCAGGCGCGTGAACAGCGCGCGGTAGAGTGTCTCGGTCGAGGTGTACGCACTGCGGACGTCGAAGATCACCGGATACACGCCGCGGTAGAGCGTGACGCGGCGGCGCGTCGCCTCGTGCGGCGTGAAGGCGTACACGGGGATGTCGGAGCGGATGCGCGACATCCACAAGGGTGTCGCCCCGGTCTCGGTGAGCGCGACGATGGCCCGCACTTTGAGGTGATTGGCGGTGTAGGTGACCGCCATCGCGATCGCCTCCTCGGTGCCCTTGAACTCACCCTCCACCGCGCGCTGGCGCCAGCGCGGATGCGTCAGCTGGTATTTCTCGGCGCCGACAATGACCTGCGCCATGGCCTCCACCGCCTTGACCGGGTAGCGTCCCGCCGCAGTCTCCGCCGACAGCATGACGGCATCCGTGCCGTCCATGACGGCGTTAGCGACGTCGCTCACTTCGGCGCGCGTCGGCACCGGATTCTGGATCATCGATTCCATCATCTGCGTGGCCGTGATCACCACGCGGTTGCGCGTGCGGCTCTCGTGGATGATGGTTTTCTGCAGCCCGGTGAGCTCCGCATACCCCATCTCCACCCCCAGATCGCCGCGTGCCACCATGACCACGTCGGCCGCCTCGATGATGCCGATCAGGTTGTCGACCGCTTCGTGGCGTTCGATCTTGGCGACCAGCAGTGCGGTGCCACCGGCGGCGCGCAGCAGGGTGCGCGCCTCGTGGATGTCGGAGGCCTCGCGTACGAAGGAAACGGCGACGAAGTCGACGCCTTCCTCGGCGGCAAAGCGAATGTCCTCGCGGTCGCGATCCGAGAGCGCCGGGGCGGAGATGCCCCCGCCCTGGCGATTGAGTCCCTTGCGGTCCGAGAGCTCCCCGCCGATGCGCACGCGGGTCTCAACCGTGGTGCTGCCGACCTTCAGCACATCGAGCACGATCTGGCCGTCATTCAGCAGCAGCGCGTCGCCGGCTTCGACATCGCGCGGCAGGTCCTTGTAGGCGACGCCCACTGCGGTCACGGTGCCGGCATCCGGGGCCAGCGCGGTGTCGATGGTGAAGGGGGCGCCCTCCACCAGCAGCACCGGTCCGTTGCGGAACCCCTCGATGCGGATCTTCGGGCCACCGAGATCCAGCAGCACGCCGATGCAGCGGTCGGCACGCTGCGCCGCCTCGCGCACCATGGCGAGGCGCCGGCGACGGTCCTCGAGCGTGCCGTGCGAGGCGTTGAGGCGCACGACATCC
Organism: uncultured Pseudomonadota bacterium; assembly: GCA_963743625.1. Taxonomy (GTDB): domain Bacteria; phylum Pseudomonadota; class Gammaproteobacteria; order Steroidobacterales; family Steroidobacteraceae; genus 13-2-20CM-66-19. The sequence continues at coordinate 257,782 of CAVUQM010000014.1, forward strand.
GCCCCGGCGAACATCATCTGCGTGAGCACTTCGAGACTGTCGGTCGCCGGACCGACGGTCGCGACGATCTTGGCCCGGCGCAGCGGTGCGGGCGTCTTATCCGCCACGCGCACGCTCGACGAGCATGGCCACCGCGGGCAGGGGCTTGCCCTCCACGAACTCCAGGAACGCCCCGCCGCCGGTCGAGATGTAGGAAATGCTGTCTTCGACCCCGTACTTCTCGATGGCCGCGAGCGTATCGCCACCGCCGGCGAGGGAGAACGCCTTGCTGCGCGCGATGGCCTGCGCGATGGCGCGTGTGCCTTCGCCAAACTGCTCGAATTCGAACACGCCCACGGGGCCGTTCCAGATGATGGTGCCGGCCGTCTGCAGCAGCGCGGCACAGTGATCCGCGCTGTCCGGGCCGATGTCGAGGATCATCTCCTCCGGTCCGACTTCGGCCACGTTGCGCACGTCCGCGTGCGCGGTCGAGGCAAATTCCCGGGCGACCACGACATCCGTCGGCAGCGGGATCTCCGCGCCCCGCGCCCGCGCCTTGTCCATCAGGCGCCGCGCCACATCGAGCATCTCGGTCTCGCACAGCGACTTGCCCACCTTCACGCCGGTAGCGGCAAGGAAGGTGTTGGCGATGCCGCCGCCGACGATCAGCATGTCGACGCGCTCGAGCAGTGATTCGAGCACCATGAGCTTGGTGGACACCTTCGAGCCGCCGACGATCGCCACCAGCGGGCGCGCCGGCTGCTGCAGCGCGCGCTCCAGCGCCTCCAGCTCCCCGACCAGCAACGGACCGGCGCAGGCAACCGGTGCGAAGCGCGCCACGCCGTGAGTGCTGGCCTCGGCGCGATGGGCGGTGCCGAAGGCGTCCATGACGAAAACGTCGCACAGCGCCGCCATGCGGCGCGCGAGGCCCTCCTCGTCCTGCTTCTCGCCCTTGTTGAAGCGCACGTTCTCGCACAGCACGGCACTGCCGGGGGCACAATCGACGCCATCGAGCCAGTCCTTGCGCAGCGGCACGGGCTTGCCGAGCAGCTCCGACAGGCGCATCGCCACCGGGCCCAGCGACAGTGCCGGATCGTACAAACCTTCCTTGGGTCGGCCGAGATGCGAGAGCACGAAGACTTTGGCGTGCTGGTCGAGCGCGTAACGGATGGTGGCGAGGGAGGCGCGGATGCGCGCATCGCTCGTGACCACGCCCTCCTGCACCGGCACGTTCAGGTCTTCGCGGATCAGGACCCGCTTGTTGCGCAGGTCCGTATCCGTCATCCGCAGTACCCTCACGATGCCTTCGACCACGCGAGCGTGGTGTCGAGCATGCGGTTGGAGAAGCCCCACTCGTTGTCGTACCAGGCACACACCTTGACCAGCGCACCGTCAACCACCTTGGTCAAGGTCGCATCAAAGATCGAGGAGTGCGCGTCGTGGTTGAAGTCGACCGAGACCAGCGGCGCCTCGTTGTAGGCGAGGATCTTGTGCAGCGGGCCTGCCGCGGCGGCTTCCTTGAGCGCCTTGTTCACCTCCTCCACCGTGGTCGCACGCTTGGCTGTGAAGGTCAGGTCCACGAGCGACACGTTGATGGTCGGCACGCGTACCGCAAAGCCATCGAGCTTGCCCTTCAGTTCCGGCAGCACCAGGCCGACCGCCGCCGCAGCCCCGGTCTTGGTGGGAATCTGCGACATGGTCGCCGAGCGCGCGCGGCGCAGATCCGAGTGATAGACGTCGGTAAGCACCTGGTCGTTGGTATAGGAATGGATCGTGGTCATGATGCCGGCACTGATACCCACCTTGTCGTGCAGCACCTTGGCGACCGGGGCCAGGCAGTTGGTGGTGCAGGAGGCGTTCGAAATCACGGTGAAGCTGCTCTTGAGGACGCCGTGGTTGACGCCGTAGACGATGGTGGCATCCACGTCCTCCCCGCCCGGAGCGGAGATGACCACCTTCTTGGCACCGCCCTTGAGGTGCGCGGACGCTTTGGCCTTGCTGGTGAAGAGCCCGGTGCACTCAAGCACGTACTCGGCTCCGACCTCGCCCCAGGGGAGCTTGGTCGGATCGCGCTCGGCAAACACCCGGATGCGATCCCCGTTCACGACCATGTAGTCACCGTCCACGTGCACCTCGCCGTGGAACTTGCCCTGCGCGGTGTCGTAACGGGTGAGGTGCGCATTGGCCTTGGAGTCACACAGGTCGTTGAGCGCGACGATTTGGATCTCCCCCGTGCGTCCGGCCTCGTAAAGAGCCCGCAGCACGTTGCGTCCGATACGCCCGTACCCGTTGATACCGACCTTGATTGCCATGCGCCTTAGTCCTCCAGGAGTTCGCGGATCTGTCGGGAGATATTATCGGCGGTAAAGCCGAAATGTGGGAGCACATCGGACGCCTTGCCCGAGGCGCCGAAACGATCGATGCCGATAACGCGCCCGCGCAGGCCGACATACCGCCACCAGCACTGGGTGGCGCCGGCCTCCACGGCTAGGCGCCGGATCACCGCCTGCGGCAGTACGCTCTCGCGGTAGGCGCCGTCCTGCGCATCGAAAGTCTCCGTGGAGGGCATGGAGACCAGGCGTACGCGCCGGCCGGCGCCGTTCAGGGCGTTGATCGCCTGGGCGGCGATGCCGATCTCCGAGCCGGTCGCGATCACCAGACACTCCGGGACTCCCTGCGGGTCGATCAGCACGTAGCCGCCGCGGCGGATGGCCTCAAGCTGTGCCGGGCTGCGCGGCTGCTGCGGCAGCGGCTGGCGGGTAAACACCAGCGCGGTGGGACCGTGGCGCTCGATGGCGAGCGTCCAGGCGATGGCGCTCTCGGCCGCATCGCACGGCCGCCACAGGTTCATGTGCGGCATGGCGCGCAGGCTGCTCAGGTGCTCGATCGGCTGGTGGGTCGGGCCATCCTCGCCCAGGCCAATGGAATCGTGGGTATACACGAGGATGACGCGCTGCTGCATGAGGCAGGCGAGGCGCACGGCGTTGCGCGCGTAGTCTGAGAACACCAGGAAGGTGCCGCCGTAGGGGATGAAGCCCCCATGCAGGGCGATGCCGTTCATGATGGCGGTCATGCCGAACTCGCGCACGCCCCAGTGCATGTAGTCCCCGGCCTCATCGGTCGGTGTGATCGTGCGCGCGCCCTTGAACAGCGTGTTGTTTGAGCCGGTGAGGTCGGCGGAGCCGCCGAAGAGCTCAGGCAGCGCCGGCGCGATCACGTTGAGCGCCGCCTGCGAGGACTGCCGGGTGGCCTGCGGCGCGCTCTGCTTGAGCAGCGTCTCGAGCGTCTGGCGCGCGGTGTCGCCCCAGTTCTGTGGCAGTTCCCCGCGCGTGCGGCGCTCGAATTCGAGTGCCAGGTCCGGGTGCGCCTGGGTGTAGCGGCCGAACAGCTCCCGCCAGACTGCCTCGCGCTGTGCGCCCTGCTTGCGATGATCCCACTGGGCGCGGATCTCCTCGGGGACCTCGAAGGCCGGATACGGCCAGCCGAGAACCTTGCGCGCCGCGGCGACCTCTTCGACTCCGAGCGCCTCCCCGTGCGCGTCCTTGGTGCCCTGCTTGTCGGGCGCGCCGAAGCCGATGATGGTCTTACAGCAGATCAGGGACGGACGCTTTTTCTCGGCACGCGCCGCGCGTACTGCCTTCTCAACCGCCACAGCGTCGAGCCCATCGACGTCCGGTAGCACGTGCCAACCGTAGGCGGCGAAGCGCTCCGGGGTGTCGTCCGTAAACCAGCCGACCACCTTGCCGTCGATCGAGATGCCGTTATCGTCGTAGAACATGATGAGCTTGCCGAGCCCGAGCGTCCCTGCGAGCGAGCAGGCTTCGTGCGAGATGCCCTCCATGAGGCAGCCGTCGCCGCAGAACGCATAGGTATAGTGATCAACGATATCCAGGCCCTCCCGATTGAACTGCAGCGCGAGCATCTTCTCGGCGAATGCCATGCCCACCGCGTTCGCCACCCCCTGCCCCAGGGGCCCGGTAGTCGTCTCGATTCCGAGCTTCAAATCGTGCTCGGGGTGACCGGGCGTCTTGCTGCCGAGCTGGCGGAAGCCCTTGATGTCCTCGATCGTCATCGGGTAGCCGGTGAGGTAGAGGACCGAGTACAACAGCATCGAGCCGTGACCGTTTGACAGAACGAAACGGTCACGGTCGACCCACTCCGGGTTGGCTGGGTTAAAGCGCAGGAAATCGCGCCACAGGACCTGGGCGATGTCCGCCATGCCCATCGGCATGCCGGGGTGTCCGGAATTCGCGCGCTGTACCGCGTCCATACTGAGTGCGCGGATGGCATTGGCAAGTTCGCGTGGTGTGCTCATGCGGCTCCGTCAGCGGCTGCTGCCGCATGGGAAGGGGTGGCGGATTTCAGGGTGCCGGGGGTGCACTTGCTGCATGTACCGGCGAGCCGCGCATTTTCCACCACTCGCGCCCGATGCTCAAATCGCGGTGACAGAAATGTCCCGGCGCGTGAGCGTAGCGGTACGGCGCCAGCCCTCGGACCGCCCTTCAAGGACATGGCCAAAGCTTCCGGCCGCGCCGCGAGTTGCGGTGCGGCTCTGCGATGAGTTAAACGCGCGGGCAATCAGTCTGCCGCCGGCTCAGCTGGGCCCCCGCAAGGTGCGGAACGCCCCGGAGCGAGGCGCCCGGCGCGAGTTGATTTGTCATGGATTCTGCGCACTGCCGAGCGGCGGCGCGTGCATGAATGCGCTCTGAACAGCGCTGGGGGCGCTGCGGTGCCGTAGTCCTGCGCCTACGCCACCCTTGAGCCAAAGCCGCCTTTTCATCGGCGCCTTGCCGCGCCACGCTAGTGGTTTGAGGCAAAGCGGCAAGCCGGTCATAAGTTTCGTGCGAATCGCGGGCGTGCTTCACATTCCCGGCACCGTGAACCGGTATCCCGTCATGTCGCTTCCCGGTGACGGACGCAGACGAGGGACCTGGTTCACTGCAGCGGCGCAAAAGCCTCTGCTAACCTGACTCACATGAGCGTGGTTCGTCTCACACAATTCACCGACCCGCACCTGTACGGCGGTGAGGGGGAGTCGCTGCGTGGCGTGGCCACCCTCCCGGCACTCACCACGGCGATCGCGCACGCTCGGGGGCGCGACTGGCCCCCGGATGCGGTGCTCGTGACCGGCGATCTGGTGCAGGATGATCCGGCCGGCTACCAGCATTTCCGGCGGGTGTTCGGCGCTTTGAACCTGCCGGTGCTATGCCTGCCGGGCAACCACGACGAGCCGCGCGCCATGAAGCGCGAACTGACCGGCGCTCCGTTCGTGCTTGGTGGGCATGTGGACCTCGGCCGCTGGCGCATCGTACTGCTCGACAGCTGCATACCGGGCTCTGCCAGCGGCGCGCTCAGTGCTCAGGCACTGGCTCAACTCGAGGACTCCCTTGCGAGCGCGGCGGGTCGCCATTGCCTGGTGTGCCTGCACCATCACCCGGTGCCGATGGCGAGCCTCTGGCTTGATCGCGTCGGGCTGACCAACGCGACGGAATTCCTGCACACGGTCGATCAGCACAAGAACGTGCGCGCGATAGTGTGGGGCCATGTGCATCAGGCCTACGACGGCCTGCGCAAGGGCGTGCGTATGCTCGCCACGCCCTCGACCTGCGCGCAGTTCCTGCCGCACTCGGATGATTTCGCGGTCGACCGGCGCCCGCCGGGCTACCGGACGCTCGAGTTGCGCGCCGACGGCACGCTGCTGACGGAGGTTGTGTGGGTCGAACAGCACTGTGGTGGTTCCTCGCGCTCAGCCTGCTCGGCAGCCTGAGCGTTCAGGCCGCGAGCCCCGTCTGGGCGATCCGCGGCGCATACAACACCGTCTACCTCTGCGGTTCCATTCATCTGCTGCCGGCCGATGACGCCGCGCTGCCAGCGGCCTTCGATCATGCCTACGCTGACTCGGCGCAGCTGGTCATGGAGCTCGATCTGGGCAAGTTCGACGCTCTGGAAGCGATGACGTGGATGATGGACCACGGTGCCCTGCCAGCCGGCACCGACCTGCGCACGGTGCTCGGACAGGCGCGCTACGCACGCGTGAGCACAGCGGCGGCGAATCTCGGCCTGATGATGGCCGGCCTCGACCGCGAGGCACCCTGGATCGTGGGCATCGAGCTCAGCGACTCCGCCTACACGCACGAGGGCTTTGATCCCGAACAGGGCGTCGAGGAACAGCTGGTGCGGCGCGCGCAGGCGGACGGCAAGCCGACCGCCGGTCTTGAGACCCTCCAGGAGCAGCTGGGCGGCCTCGTCGCGCTGTCGCGCGAGGATCAGGTGCGCATGCTCGATCAGACCATGGATGAGCTGAAGGACCTTAAGGCCGAGATGCGCGACGTCGTGGGTGCGTGGCGCAGGGGCGATGCGCACAAGCTCGCTGCGTTGCTGTCGAGTGAGTTCAGCACCTTCCCGGCTCTCTACGAGCCCCTGGTGCTCGAACGCAACCAGCGCTGGTTGCCGCAGGTGGAACAGCTGCTCAAGGGCCACGACAACGCCATGGTGGTGGTCGGCGCGCTGCATCTGGTCGGCCGCGGCGGCCTCCTCGAGCAGCTGCGAAGGAAGGGCTACAAGATCACGCAGCTGGACTAGGCTGGCGCGCGCAGCGTGCCGCTGCGACGCCGGTAGAAACCCCACAGCGGCAGCGCCAGTGCCGCGATCCAGGCGAGCACCAGCCAGCCGATGAAACCGTCGAAGCGGCTGAGGAGAAACCCGAGCGCCCCCTCGCGCAGCGGCTGCGTCAGCTCGTGAACCACCAGCATCACCCAGACCCAGCCGGCATGCAGGCCGATGCAGGCCGCAATGTTGCCGGTCGCCGCGCGAATCAGGCCGAGCAGCACACCCACCGCAGTCAGGGCGAGGAAGGCATCCAGGATCAGCCCCGGGTGCGCGAATGCGTGCAGTGTCCCGAGCAGCAGGTCGACACCGCTGTGGGACGTTACCTGCGCGGGGGCGATGTGGTAACTGGCAAAGAAATGCGTCGCCGCATACACCAGTGCCGTGAGGGTGATCGCGGCGGCAGTCCCGGACTCACGCGTGATGCCGGTCTGCATGGCGCCGCGCAGGAACGTCTCCTCGATGAGACCCACGGCGAGGCCGCTGAAGAGGCGCACCACGAGCAGCTTCAGGAGCGCTGTGGCGCTGAAGGCGCCCAGGGGCGACCAGCTGAGGAGTCCGAGCGCACTCATGACGGCCACTACGGCCGCCATGGTGGTCACGCCCAGCAGCAGGCCCAGCGCCATCTCGCGCACGAAAGCGCGGCGCGGCAGGCCATAACCCAGGCTCGCGCGGTCGGCGAGCTTCAGGCGGCGCGCGACTAGTACGAAGCCGATGAGCAGCGCGAGCATGCCGATGCGCTCGCCCATGCGGTGAAACGGAAAGTCAAAGTGCGGGTGCAGCAGGAGCCACGCCGGGTACGAGAACACCGCGATGGCCGCGAGCGCCAGTGCCATCAGCAGCAGAAACCACGCGAAGGTACGCACGGGCGTTACGTTACTTGGCGCACGCGTGCCCGGGCAACCACGCGGCGCGCTCAGGCGCCCAATAATCCCCGCCAGCGTGCCGTTACCGCGCTCAGGCGAAAGCGCTCATCGGCCGCGACCTGCGGCCGTGCGCCGTCACGCCAGGCCCGGATGCGCTCGATGAACGCATCGAACAGGCCGGCATCGGCGGCGAGACGGGCCGGCGCCCGCCGCAGCGCCGCCGGCAGCGGGGCGAGGAGCTGCTCGTAGAGGCGGTAGGAGCGCTTAACTGGCAGCACTTCCCTGCGATCGCCGAGCACCTCGAGGGCGGCGCCGCAGTCGACCGTGAGTACCGGCGTGCCGAGGGCGTGCGATTCGGCGAACACCAGCCCGAAGGTCTCCGGGATCACGAAGTTGGGAAAGAAAGTGCACAGTGCACCACGCACCTGCTGGTGCATCGCGTGCTGCGGCAGCGCGCCCAGGAACTCGACCCCGGGCCGGTGTGCGCTGCGATCGGCCTTGTAGCCGGGATTGCCCACCAGCAGGCGCAGCTGCGGCATCGCCCGGCGCAGCGCGGCGAAGGCATCGAGCGTGAAGCTCAGGCCCTTGTTGGGCGAGGAAAAGAACACCAGCCGGTCCGGATCGAGCGGGGTGTCATCCGCTGTCAGCGCCGCATCGACCGGATTGTAGATCGTGAGCGCACGCACCACGTCGGCGACACCGACCGCGCCCAGCGTGGCCTCGACGCGGCGGCGCTGCGAGTCCGAGACGCACACCGCGGTCACCGCGCGCTCGCGCAGCGCCGCGGCGGTGCCGGCCAGCCAGCGCGCCCGCCTGGAGCCGGGGTTCATCTGGTCGTGCAGCCACAGGTAGAGGCGCGCCTCGGGAAACAACTGCTGCACCAGCGGCAGCGCGCGCGAGTCGCGGTTGATTACCACATGCGCGATGCCGGCCAGGCGCTGCAGCGGCAGGTAGCGCCCCCAAGCCTCGCTGCGGTTGTGTTGCATGACGTAAGCCTCGAGCGCATCCGCAACCCGCGTCAGGCTGGCCTCGGTGCCACCGAGGGCGTGGGCCGCGAGCGTGCGCGTGTCGTACGGCTGTTGGCACACGGGATCTAGGAACAGGATCGCGCTCATTCAGGGTATTCTATGCGTGATCCCGTACGCACGAGTGGTGAGCCGTGTCGAGCGCGAGCGGTCTTACGGCCTGCATCATTACCTACAACGAGGCCGACCGCATCGAGGCGTGCCTGCGTTCGGTCGCCTTCTGCGACGAGCTGATCGTGGTCGACTCGCACTCCAGCGACGACACGCGCGCACGCGCGCGAGCCCTGGGTGCACGCGTCATCGAGCGCGACTGGCCGGGTTACCGCTCGCAGAAACAATTCGCGGTTGAGGCCGCAAGCCACGACTGGGTGCTGTGCCTGGACGCGGACGAGCGGGTCACCGCGGCCCTGCACGCGGAGATCATGGCCCTGCGCGCGCGTGGCTTTGCCGGCGCGGTCGGCTGGTCGGTGCCGCGCATCACCGACTACTTCGGGCGCTTCCTGCGTCACGGCAACGCCTATCCCGATCGTCTGGTGCGCCTGTTCGATCGGCGCCACGGCGGCTGGCACGGCGATGAGATCCATGAGAACACGCGCATCGAGGGGCGCGTGCGGCGCCTCTACGGGCACCTCGAGCATTTCTCCTACCGCAGCCTCAGCGATCACCAGATGCGCATGCAGCGCTATGCGGATCTCATGGCGCAGGCCATGTACGCGCGCGGCCGGCGTTGCGGACTTGCCCCGGTGCTGCTAAATCCCCAGTGGCGCTTTGTGCGCGGCTATCTGCTGCGGCTGGGATTTCTGGATGGCTGGCGCGGGTTGGTGTTCGCGCTGATCGAGGCCAACTACGTGCGCCGCAAGTATCTGGGCCTATTCTTCCGCAGCCGCGGGTTGCCGGGCTGACCAGGCGGCAACCTGAGCCAGACGCTCGAGGGGTTCCTCGAGCTCCAGCAGCACCAGTTTGTCCTCGGCCTTCAGCGGCAGTACTTCCGCCCAGCGGTCCGCCACCCAGCCGGCGTCCTCGTAGTGCGCATCCACGTGCGTGTAGCTGCGACCGAGTTTCGGCAGCACCTCCCGCAGCAGGTCTGCCAGGTGCGCAAGCTCGGCGGGCAGCTCGCGCACGGCTAGCGCCGGCAGCTGCTGCACCTCCCCGAGATTCAGCCCGTCCGGCTGTTGCCAATGGCGCAGGATGCGCAGCCGCCCGGTGCCCAGGCAGGTGATGCCGAGCAGCCCGTCCGGCAGCGGATCGAAATCCACAATGCGGGCACCCGTTCCCAGGCTCGAGATACGCACCGCCGCGCCAGCCTCCTCACCCTCGAGAATGGTGACAACGCCAAATTCGCTCTGCTGCCTCATGCAGCGGCGCACCATGTCGAGATAGCGCGGCTCGAAGATCCGCAGCTCCAGCGGGCCGCCGGGGAAAAGTACGGTGTGCAGCGGGAACAGCGGCAGCGTTGCGGTTTCCACGCGCCTACTGCTCGCCCCGGAGCGCGGCCAGCAGTTTGCCGTGCAGGCCGCCGAAGCCGCCGTTGCTCATGACTAGCACGTGATCGCCGGCGCGCGCGGCGCCGGCCAGATCAGCCGCCAGCGTGCCGATCTCGCCACGCACCTGGGCGCGCTCCCCGAGCTCTTGCGCCACCGCGCCGACATCCCAGCCCAGATCGGCGGGCGCGTACAGCCACACCTGATCGGCGCCGACGAGAGCTGGGGCAAGCGTGTCCCGATGCACTCCCATGCGCATCGTGTGCGAGCGCGGCTCGAGCACGGCGATGATGCGTGCCGCGCCCACGCGGCGACGCAGGCCATCGAGGGTGGTGGCGATCGCAGTCGGGTGGTGGGCAAAATCGTCGTAGACACGCACGCCGCGCACTTCGCCGGCAAGCTGCATGCGCCGCGCGATGCCCTGAAACTGCTTCAGCGCGGCCAGTGCCTGCGGCACCGGGACCCCGGCATGGCGGGCCGCGGCGATGGCCGCGAGCGCATTCTCCATGTTGTGCGCGCCGATCAGCGACCACGCCACCGTGCCGCGCGGCTCGCCGCCCTCGAATACCTCGAACCGTGAGTAGTCATCGGCCCCCTGTGCGCTCCACAGCGCATCAGGCTGCGCCGTGCGCGCGAACCCCTCGAGGGGCGTCCACGCGCCCATCGCGAGTGTCGCCCGCAGCGTCGGGTCCGCGGCATTCCAGACGATGCGACCGCTGCCCGGCACGATGCGCACCAGATGGTGGAACTGGCGTTGGATCGCACCCACGTCCGGATAGATGTCGGCGTGGTCGTATTCGAGGTTGTTCAGAATGACGGTGCGCGGCCGGTAGTGCACGAATTTGGCACGCTTATCGAAGAAGGCGGTGTCGTATTCGTCGGCCTCGATGACGAAGAATGGCGCGGCGCCCAGGCGTGCACTGAGCCCAAAGTTAGCCGGTACGCCGCCGATCAGGAACCCGGGGTTAACTCCGGCGTACTCGAGGATCCAGGCGAGCAGCGAACTGGTGGTGGTCTTGCCGTGCGTGCCGGCCACGGCCAGCACCCAGCGCTTGGCCAGCACTTCGCGCGACAGCCATTCGGGGCCGGAAAAATACGGTAGCCCACTCTCCAGCAGCGCCTCCACCACCGGCTGGCCGCGCGTCATGACGTTGCCGACCACCACCACATCAGGGGCGGGGCTCAGTTGCGCCGCTTCAAACCCCTCGGTGAGCTCGATCCCGAGCGCCTCGAGCTGGGTGCTCATCGGTGGATAGACGTTACGGTCGGAGCCGGTGACCTTGAAGCCCGCGGCGCGCGCGATGGCGGCAATTCCGCCCATGAAGGTGCCGCAGATACCGAGGATATGTACGTGCATCGCCTAGCTTTCAGCCCTGCAGCGGGTAAAACACGGCGCGGCTCAGCAGCACGCCCGCCAGGGTCTGCAGGATCACGAGCGCCACGCTCGCCCCGACCGACCACTCGAGCGCCGCCTTCACGATGAAACTGTTGGCGGCGATTATCCACACGACCACGATGATTTCGAAGAGCACGGTGGGCAGCGCCCAGGCCGGATCGGCCGCATAGCGCAGCAGCCAGCCGGAGGTGAAATATAGGGGCGTCAGCACGAGCTGGAATCCGAAGACGGCGGTGCTGGTCTGCAGTGTGCGCTCGGAGCGCCGCGCCAGCCGCAGCAGCACCACGTACCAGGCGAGCGTGAAGGCGGTATCCAGCAGCAGCTGCGCCGGGAAGCTGTTGTGGATTTGGGCTTCGCTCGCCTTGCCGGACGCGCCAGCCGCACCGGCGGATGGAAGGATCGCGTGCATCAGCAGATTGATGGCGAGGAAGCCAACGATCGTCAGCGCCAGCAGCAGTGTCGAGGCCGGCAGGTCCTGCGGCCCGCGGCGCAGCAGCGCGATCTGCGTAAAGAGCCTGACGAGCTCCCTCATGGCTATCGGTACCAGCGCGCTCCTGCGCATAATGCGCTGCCAACGATTGTACAGATCATCGTCGTCACGCGTTTTGCAGCCCTTCATAGCCACCGCAGCCGCATTGGAAGAACTCGCCGCCCACCTGGCGGCGGAGCCGCGCGTGGGACTGGACACCGAGTTCCTGCGCGAACGCACCTATCGCGCCCAGCTGTGCCTGGTGCAGCTGTCCTCCCGCAGCCTTGCCGCCTGCGTCGATCCGCTGAGCCTGCGCGATCTTGCCCCGCTGGCACGCGTACTGGTCGCGCCGGGCGTGGTCAAGGTGATGCACGCCTCGCGGCAGGACCTCGAGGTACTGCTGCCGTTCGCCGGGTTGACCGGGCCGGTGTTCGATACGCAGATCGCGGCAAGCCTTGCGGGGCTGCCGGCGCAGGTGGGCTATGCGGAGCTGGTGCGTCGGCTGCTCGGACGCGAACTGCCCAAGTCCCATACGCGCACCGACTGGTCGCGCCGGCCGCTCTCGCCCGAGCAGCTCACCTACGCCCTCGATGATGTGAACTATCTGCTGCCGCTCGCCGATCACCTGCAGGACACGCTTGGGCGGCTCGGGCGCCTGGCCTGGCTGCAGGAGGAACTCGCCGAGCTCGCCGATCCCGGTGCGCTCAGCGTTGATCCGGGGCAGGCGTGGCAGCGTCTCAAGGGTCTCAGGGACCTGGACGCCGGGCGTATGCGTCTGGCGCGCTCGCTGGCGGCCTGGCGCGAGCGCGCTGCCATCGAGCACAACCGGCCGCGCGGCTGGATACTCGAGGAGACGGTATTGCGCGAGATCGTGCTGCAGGTGCCGCGCACCGAGGCGACCCTGGAGGCTATCCCGGACATGTCGCCGGGGTTGGCCAAACGGCGCGGCGCGGAGCTCCTGGCGCTGATCGCAGCCGCCGAGATACCCGTGCCGCCACCGCCGCTCCCGGAACGTGGGCGGCCCGATCCGCTCAAAACCGCGCTCATCAAGAAGCTCGCCGGTGTCACGCAGGCGGTGGCGACGGAACTTGCCCTGGCACCGGAAGTGCTCGCCACGCGCCGCGACCTGGAGCAGCTGGCCGACGGTGCGCGCGAGGGCGCCGTGCTGCGCGGCTGGCGGCGTTCGCTGCTGGGCGAGCGGCTGCTGGCGGCGCTCTAGCGGCGCGGTCAGCGCCGGCGCGGACGCCGTGCTTTGCCGCGCGCGGGAGTTGTCCGGCGCCTGCCCGCGCCGGCGCGCCGCGTGCTCTTGCGTGCGGGCTTGGCGCGTGGCGCAGGCTTCTTGGTGCTCTTCTTTGCGACGCGCTTGCTGACGAGGCGCTTCTTTGACACGGTCTTCTTGCCGGCGCGCTTCTTCACAGCCGCGCGCGCAGGTTTGGGCTGTGCTCGCAGCTCCGGTACCCCGAGTGTCTGCGCCAGACGGCGCGTCACGGCATCCAAGTCACCCTCGGCGTCGATCACGCGCAGCAGTCCACGCGCGCGGTAGAAGTCGATGAGCGGCCGGGTCTTCTCGTCGTAGACCCGCAGTCGCTCACTTACCGTGGCCTCGTTGTCGTCCGGACGCTGCACCAGGCGGTGCGGCTGCGCTGTCACCGGACAGTGGGCGTTCGCGCCGGTCGGTGGCGAAGTGAGCAGATTGAAAACGCGGCCGCAGTCCGCACACGTGCGCCGCCCGGAAATGCGCCGCACCAGCTCGCCGTAGTCCACTTCGAGCTGCACCACCGCATCCAGGGGCTGCTTCAGGGCCTCGAGCAGGTGATCGAGCGCGTGTGCCTGGGCCAGGTTGCGCGGGAAACCGTCCAGGATGAAGCCCTTGCGGGTGTCCGGTTCACCGAGGCGCTCCCGGATCATGCCGAGCACCAGCGAATCGTCCACCAGGCGACCACTGTCCATGGCCTCCTTGGCGCGGCGGCCGAGCTCGGTCCCCTTGGTGACCGCCGCCCGCAGCAGGTCCCCGGTGGAGATCTGCGGGATGCCGACACGCTCGACGAGTCGCTGCGACTGGGTGCCCTTGCCCGAGCCGGGTGCCCCCAACAGAACGATGCGCATGGTTGTGCAGTGCCAATCCGCTGCCGCCGGCAGCCTAAGGGTGCGCCACGTTACCGGTGGCACCAGGGCAGGTCAAACAGCGCCCGCCTGGTGTGCGCAAGCTGCGGTCGCCTGCGCTATTCTTCCGGGCCCCGTAGGCCGGCAACCGCAGCGGTTATGAGAAAACACGCCCCCAAGAATGCGTTTTATGCCCAGTCCGGCGGGGTGTCCGCCGTCATCAACGCCTCCGCCTGCGGGGTAATCGAGACGGCGCTGCGCTCCAGGCACATCAGCAAGGTCTACGCCGGCCGCCACGGGATCATCGGGGCGCTCACCGAGGATCTCATCGACGCGGGCCGCGAAAGTCCCGCCGTGATCCGCGGCCTGAAATACACCCCGGCGGGGGCCTTCGGCTCGGCGCGCTTCAAGCTCAAGGGCATCCAGGAAAACCGTGCCGAGTACGAGCGCCTCATCGAGGTGTTCCGGGCGCACGACATCGGCTACTTCTTCTACAACGGCGGCAACGACTCGATGGACACGGCTCTCAAGGTGTCGCAGATCGGGGCCCAGCTCGGCTTTCCCATCACCTGCGTCGGGGTACCCAAGACGGTGGACAACGATCTGCCGCACACCGACTGCTGCCCGGGATTCGGCTCGGTCGCCAAGTACGTCGCGGTCTCCACGCGCGAGGCGGCGATGGACGTGGCCTCCATGGCGCGTACCTCTACGCGCGTGTTCGTGCTGGAGGTGATGGGACGGCACGCCGGCTGGATCGCGGCCGCGGCCGGCCTGTGCGGCAAGGGGGGCGGCGAGCCCCCGCACATCATCCTGCTGCCGGAAGTGGCCTTCGATCAGCAGAAGTTCCTGGCGCGCGTCAAGGAATGCGTCGGTGCCTACGGCTATTGCGTGATCGTGGTGTCGGAGGGCGCGGCCTACCCGGACGGAAAATTCCTGGCGGATGCCGGCACCCGCGATGCCTTCGGCCACACGCAGCTCGGCGGGGTGGCGCCCGTGGTTGCCAACATGGTGCGCGAGGCGCACGGCTACAAGTATCACTGGGCGGTGGCCGACTACCTGCAGCGCGCCGCCCGCCATATCGCCTCCAAGGTCGACGTCGAGCAGGCCTACGCGGTCGGCAAGGCGGCAGTTGAGCTCGCGGTCAAGGGCGTCAACGCCGTAATGCCCACGATCGTGCGCAAGTCGCTGCGCCCCTACCGCTGGGTGATCGGTCATGTGCCGCTTGCCGAGGTAGCCAACAAGGAGAAGAAGGTGCCGCCCGAATACATCCGCGCCGACGGTTTCGGGATCACGGAGGCCTGCCGACGCTACCTCGAGCCCCTGATCGCCGGGGAGGCCTATCCGCCCTACAAGAACGGCCTGCCGGATTACGTGCACATCCGGGGCGTACCGGTGCGACGAAGCCTCAAGAGCGACTTCAAGGTCTGAGCAGTCGCCGCCGCGCTTGCGGCGCACGCCGTCCTTTGCGGGACGGGCGCCAGGCATTTTCGCCTGCCGCCCGGCGGTCCGCCGGCCCTGCAGCCGGGCCGTGTTATAGTGCGCGGCCTTTTTTGGGGGAGGTTTACCGAATGGATGCCACCATGTGGCTGTGGGCCGCGATCGCGGCCGGCGTGCTCGCCGTGCTCTACGGCGTCTTCTCGATGTCCGCCATCCTGCGCCTGCCGGCCGGCAACGAGCGCATGCAGGAGATCGCCGCGGCCATCCAGGCCGGCGCCAAGGCGTATCTCAACCGCCAGTACACGACCATCCTCATCGTCGGCGCCGTGCTGTTCCTCGTCATCGGGCTTCTCCGCGCTCGGCTGGCCGACCGCGGGTGGCTTTGCGGTCGGCGCCATCCTGTCGGGCCTCACCGGCTACATCGGCATGAACATCTCCGTGCGCGCCAACGTGCGCACCGCGCAGGCGGCGACCCAGGGACTGAACGCCGCTCTCAGCGTCGCCTTCCGCGGCGGCGCCATCACCGGCATGCTGGTCGTGGGACTGGGCCTGATCGGGCGTCGCCGGCTACTACACCTTCCTGAGCCACTTCACCGCCGTCGGCGCCGACGGCGCGCTGCACGCGCTGGTCGGACTTGCCTTCGGTGGCTCGCTGATCTCTATCTTCGCGCGCCTGGGTGGCGGCATCTTCACCAAGGGCGCCGACGTCGGCGCGGACCTGGTGGGCAAGGTCGAGGCCGGGATCCCCGAGGACGACCCACGCAATCCCGCGGTGATCGCCGACAACGTCGGTGACAACGTCGGCGACTGCGCCGGCATGGCGGCCGACCTGTTCGAGACCTACGCAGTCACGATCGTCGCGACCATGCTGCTCGGCGGGCTGCTGTTTGCGCGCGAGGGCGCCGATGCAGCACTCGCCGCGGTAATCTATCCGCTGGCACTCGGTGCGGCCTCGATCGTCTCCTCGATCATCGGCACCTTCTTCGTCTCCGTCGGCGCGGGCGGCAAGATCATGAACGCCCTCTACAAGGGCGTGATCGTCTCCGCACTGGTATCGGCGGTAGCCTTCTACTTCATCACCCAGAAGCTCATGCCGGCGCAACATGGGGCCGCTGTACGGGTGCACGCTGATCGGCTTGGGGCTCACCGCGGCGCATGATCATGATCACCGAGTACTACACCGCGACCGAGTACAGCCCGGTGCGCAAGGTGGCGGCCGCCTCGCAGACCGGTCATGCGACCAACATCATCGCGGGCCTGGGCGTATCGATGAAGTCGACCGCGCTGCCGGTGATCGCGGTGTGTCTGGCGATCTGGGGCGCCTTCGCGCTCGATGGCCTGTATGGCATCGCCATCGCCGCCACCTCCATGCTGTCGATGACCGGCATGATCGTGGCGCTCGATGCCTACGGCCCGATCACCGACAACGCCGGCGGCATCGCCGAGATGGCCGGCTTGCCGAAGTCGGTGCGCGACATCACCGACCCGCTCGATGCCGTAGGCAACACCACCAAGGCGGTCACCAAGGGCTATGCCATCGGTTCGGCAGGCCTGGCCGCGCTGGTGCTGTTCGCCGACTACACCCACAACCTCGAAGCGGCCGGCAAGCTCGCCGTGAGTTCTCGCTGTCGGACCCGGCCGTGATCATCGGCCTGTTCATCGGCGGGCTGGTGCCTTACCTGTTCGCCGCCATGGCCATGGAGGCGGTCGGCCGGGCTGCCGGCGCCGTGGTCGACGAAGTGCGCCGCCAGTTCCGCGAGATCAAGGGCATCATGGCCGGCACCGAGAAGCCGGACTACTCGCGCGCCGTCGACCTGCTCACGCGCGCGGCCATCCGCGAGATGATCGTGCCCTCGCTGCTGCCGATCCTGGTGCCGATCGTGCTGGTCGTGGTCATGAACATGCTGATGGGAGCGGGCGCCGGCATCCGTGCGCTCGGCGGCCTGTTCATCGGCACGATCGTCACCGGACTGTTCGTCGCCATCTCCATGACCACCGGCGGTGGCGCCTGGGACAACGCCAAGAAGTACATCGAGGAAGGCAACTTCGGCGGCAAGGGTTCGGATGCCCACAAGGCGGCCGTGACCGGCGACACCGTCGGCGATCCGTACAAGGACACCGCAGGTCCGGCCATCAATCCGCTGATCAAGATCATCAACATCGTGGCGCTGCTGCTGGTGCCGCTGCTGTGAACGAGGGCGCGGGAGACGCGCGCCCCCGACAGCCTGCGGCCAGTTCGGGACGTGAACACGGCACAGCGCATTTTCCGCTCGAGAAGTCCGACGAGGAGTGGCGACGCGAGCTCGCGCCCGAGGCCTACCGCGTGCTGCGCGCGCACGCTACCGAGCGCGCCGGCACCAGCCCCCTCAACGCCGAGCACCGCGCCGGCACGTTCCGCTGCGCCGGCTGCGCCCAGGAGCTGTTCAGCTCGGCGAGCAAATTCGACAGCGGCACCGGCTGGCCGAGCTTCTTTCGGGCGCTGCCGCAGGCGGTGGGCACCCACGAAGAGCGCAGTCTCTTCATGCGCCGCACGGAGGTGCACTGCGCGCGCTGCGGCAGCCATCTCGGGCACGTGTTTCCGGACGGCCCGCAGCCGACCGGCCAGCGTTACTGCATGAACGGGATCGCACTGCGGTTCGAGCCCTCAGGCCGGGGCTGAGGACTCAGGCGGCCAGCGACAGAGGCTGGGGGCGTCCGATGGCATAGCCCTGCAGATAGTCGACGCCCATCTTGCGCGCCGCATCCACTGCGGCGCTGTCTTCGACCTGCTCGGCGATCACTTTGAAGTTCAGGGTGCGCGCCAGCTTGATCATCGCCGTCACCATCGCCTGGTTGACGGTGTCGCGCCCCAGGTTGCGCATGAAGGAGCCGTCGATCTTCAGGTAATCGAGCGGCAGGTTCTTCAGGTTCGAGAACGAGCCGACGCCGGAACCGAAATCATCGAGAGCGAACTGGCAGCCCATGCCATGCAGGACGCCGACGAAGCGGCGCGCGTGGTCGAGGTTGGCGATGACCGCGTTCTCGGTGATCTCGAAGCACACCTGTGCAGGCAGTGCCCCGGTGCTGTCGAAGCATTCGACCACGAACTCCAGGAACTGCACGTCGCCAAGGGTCTGGCCGGAGATGTTGATGGCGACACTTCTGTTGGTCTGCACCGGAATCGCGCCGCGGCCGAGGGCCGCGAGCGTCGTCTGCACCACCCAGCGGTCCACCAGACCCATGAGCCGGTAACGCTCCGCGGCGCGCATGAACTCCGCCGGCGCGAGTTCGTGCCCCGACTCGTCCTGCATGCGTACCAGCACCTCCATGGCCGGGCCGGTCTCTTCCCCGTGCGCCGCCACGATCACCTGCTGGTAGAGATGGAAGCGGTTGTCCTTGAGCGCGCCCTGCAGGCGCTGCAGCCACTGGATCTCCCCGGTGTGCCGGGCGAGCGCCTCATCGCGCGCCGAGTAGACCGCGACGCGTCCCGAGCCCTGCTTCTTGGCGACGTAACAGGCAGTGTCGGCGGCGGCCAGGAGCTCCTCCAGTGTGCCGCTCTCGCGCGAGATCTCCACCAGCCCCACCGACGACGCCGATGTTGAAGATTTTGTCCTTCCACACGAAGCGATAGTCACCCACGGAACGCGTCAGGTCATCGGCGATCTGGCGTGCCTTATCCAGCGGACACCCCACGAGCAGCAGGCCGAATTCATCCCCGCCCAGGCGCCCGACGGTATCGCTGTCGCGCACCGCATCGCGCAAGAGCTTCGCGACCTCGCGCAGCATGCTGTCACCGGCTACGTGGCCGCTGGTGTCGTTGACGATCTTGAAGCGGTCGAGGTCGAGGTAACACAGCACGTGCTGGCCATCGCCGCGATGGCCGCTGTCGATGCCCTCCTGCAGGCGGCGCTCGAACTCGTGCCGGTTGACGAGCCCGGTGAGCGCGTCGTGCGTCGCCTGGTAGGACATCTGGCGTGCAAGACCGCGCAGCTCGGTCACGTCATGCAGCATCACCACCGCGCCCATGACCTCGCGGTCGGGGTTGCGGATCGGGGAAGCGGTGAGCTCGATGGCGCGCTCCCCGCCACTCGCCGAGGGCAGCAAGAGCGCGCGGCGGCTGAGGTTCACAGCCGCGCCGCTGGTGAGTGCCTGGTGCACCGGCTCGGCGAGCAGGCGGCGGTCGGCCTCCTCCACGAGCGTGACCACTTCCTCGATCGGCTTGCCGAAGGAGCTCGCCGCCTGGTTCCCGGTCAGCTGCTCGGCGGCCGGGTTCATGAAGGTGACGCGCCCCTCCTTGTCGGTGGCGATGATGGCCTCGGCGAGGGACTGCAGCGCGAGCAGCTGCGGCTCGGCAGCGGCGCCGTCGGCGGGCGAGGCGCAGCGCCTGCACGGTCTGGGTCGGAATGATCTCGACGCCGGTGATCAGCAGCGCGTTGCTCTTGTCGTACTCGACCAGGGCCGAGGCGATCTCGAGGCGGCTCACCTGTCCCTGCAGGCCCACCATGTCGATCTCGTAGCGCTCGGCGGCGGGCTCCCCGGCCAGGCGCCGGGAGATGTTCTCGCTCACCAGCTCCGCGTACTCCGGCGGCACCAGATCGGCCAGGCGCCGTCCGATGAGCTCGACCCGGTCGACGCCGACGAAGCTGGCGAACTGGCGGTTGGCGTAGAGGATTACCTCGCGGTGCACCAGCACGGCTTCGTGGATGCGGTCGCCGAGGTCGGCGAAGAGTTTGGGCGCCTCGGCGGCCTCGCGGTCGGCGCCCGGTCCGGCGCGGGTCAGGAGGTGGTTAACTGCGGTGACCAGGACGGCGACCTCAGGCTTGTCGCTCGTCACCTCCACGCGCCCGGCGAGCCGCCCGCCAATGGCAATGCGCTGCAGCTGCTGGGAGAGTTCCTCGACGCTTCTCATGTCGCGGCGCTGCAACGTATAAAGCACGAGGACCAGAGCGGCGATGAGGGCGAACAGGAGGCATAACAGCCCAATGATCGACATCTACGTTTCTTCTTACGCCTTAGCGCGTTGGGTATCCCGCGCGCTCCGGGGGCACTCTAATTTGACTTGTAGTGCCGGGAAAAATTGCGGTCGGGAGAAGCATAGCGCAGGCCGCCCCACGCTCCGTCGGTATTTCACCATATCTCGTCGCAAGTGCCTTGGCAGGGACCCCGAAAACCCGTAACTTCTGCGGCCTTTTCAGCGGTTCGGCAATAAGTCCAATCGGGAAGGTTTTTGAGGATGCAAACCGCACAGGTCCGCGAGCAGATGATTGAGCAGCAGGTACGCGCCTGGGACGTGCTGGATGAGCGCGTCCTGGACGCCATGCGCCAGATCCCGCGCGAGCGCTTCGTGCCCGACAGCGAGCGTTACCGCGCCTACGCGGACGCGGAAGTACCCCTGACGCACGGGCAGCACATGTTGCGACCGAGCGTCGTCGGGCGGCTGCTGCAGGCGCTGTTGCCGCAGCCCCACGAGCAGGTCCTGCAGCTGGGCGCGGGCACCGGCTTCGTCACCGCCTGCCTGCGCGCCATGGCCGGGCGGGTGCGGGCGCTTGAGCTGTACCCGGATCTGGCCGAGAACGCACGCACCAACCTCGCCGCTCTTGCGGTGCGCGGCGCCGAGATCGTGGATGCGGACGCACTGCGTTTCCAGAGCGCCACACGTTTCGATGTCATCGCCGTGACCGCATCGCTGCCGATCTACGATGCACGCTTCGAGCGACTGCTCAGTGTCGGCGGACGCCTCTTCATCGTCGTGGGCGAAGCCCCGGTGATGGAGGCGCGGCTGGTGCAGCGCACCGCCGAGGATGCCTGGAGCACGCTGAGCGTGTTCGAGACGGTAATCGACCCGCTGGTGCACGCGGTGCGGCCGGCGGAGTTTACCTTTTGAAGGCCTGGCGCCTCCAACAGCGGATGACTGAAGGGATGCACATGAGTCGCGCTGTCGCTATCGGCCTGTGCCTGCTGGCTTGCATCGGCGTGGCCCCGGCCAAGGACCTGAAGGGTGTGTTCCAGGACGCGGTCAAGAACGACCCGGTGATCCGCGGCGCGGATGCCAACCGGCTCGCGGCGCGTGAGGCGCGCCCGCAGGCCTGGTCCGCCATCCTGCCGCAGGTCAACGGTACCGCCGGCGTCACCTGGGACCACAGCAGCGGTTATCAGGATCAGGTTGCCGAGGTCGGCAACCCCAACGACCCGACCGCACCTCCGGTGTTGCAGGTGGTACCGCTGCCGGAGACCATCGACCAGCGCACCCGCAGCTGGGCGCTGAACCTGCGCTCCAACCTGATTTCCTGGACCAACTGGATGAACATCAAGGCCGCCAGTGCCCAGGTGGCGCAGGCGGAAGCCAACTACCAGGCCGCCGAACAGAACCTGATCCTGCGCGTGGCCCAGGCCTACTTCAATGTGCTGGCCGCCTACGACGCGCTGGTGGCCAACCAGGCATCACTCGAGGCCATCTCGCGCCAGCTCGACCAGGCCAACACTCGCTTCGATGTCGGTTTGATCGCCATCACCGATGTGCAGGAGGCCAAAGCCTCGCGCGATACGGCCGCCGCGGCCGTAATCGCCGCCAAGCGCACGCTCGCCACCTCGCAGTACCAGCTGCAGGAAATCACCGGTGAGCAGTACGAGGCACTCGCCAAGCCCGGCAGCGACATGCCGCTCACGGGGCCGGACCCGCAGGATGAGAGCCGTTGGGTCAACATCTCGCTGGACCAAAACCTCAACCTCATCTCCAGCCGCCTGGCGGCCGACATCGCCCGCGACAACGTACGCGCCGCGCAGGGTGGGCATTTACCGACGCTCGACCTGGTGGCCGGACGCTCCTACTCGCAGGTGGACTCCAACCAGGTGCTCGAGTACATCCCCTTCCAGGACGTCAACAGCAAAATCAACGACCGCCAGGTCGGACTGCAGCTGACGGTGCCGATCTTCAGTGGTGGCTTCACGCAGTCCAAGGTGCGCCAGAACGAGTATCTGTGGATCGCGGCCAAAGAAACCGTAGTGCAGAGCTCGCGCGCCACCGAGCGCGCGGCGCGTGACGCCTACCTCGGCGTCATCAGCGGCATAGCCCGGGTTCAGGCGCTGCGCCAGGCGCTCGAGTCCAGCCGCACCGCGCTCAAGGCGACCGAGGCCGGCTACGAGGTGGGCACGCGTACCGCGGTCGACCTGCTGAATGCCCGCCAGAAGCTCGTGCAGGCCGAGACCGACTACTCCGGCAGCCGCTATGACTACATCGTGAGCGTGCTGCAGTTGCGGCTGGCGGCCGGGACGCTCGACCGAGCGCAGCTGCTTGAGATCAACAATTGGCTGACGGCCAACGCGCCCATGGCCCCCACGGTCGCGACGCCGCAGAACGTACTGCCGAACCCGCCGTCCCCGCAGTCCCAGGACGACGCCGCTCCCACGCCGGCCCCCCGGCCGGGCAGAGTCACTAGCGCGGCGCGCTCGCCAGCAGCGGCTCGATCAGTCCCAGAAGCTTCTCCAGCGCGCCGCGGTTGGAATCGACGCAGGCGCGCGCGGCCGCGCCGAGGCGCGCACGCGCGCCGGCATCGGCAAACAGCGCACTCAGGCGCGCGGAGAGCTCGGCGGGGCCGTGCACGATCTCGGCGGCGCCGCGCTCAAGCAGCAGGCGCGCGACGTCCGCGCTGTTGAAGTTGTGCGGTCCGGTCAGTACTGGCACGCCGAGAGCGGCTGGTTCCAGCAGGTTGTGTCCGCCTACCGGTACCAGGCTGCCACCAACGAAGGCGACGTCGGCCGCCGCGTAGAAGTCCAGCAGCTCGCCCAGGGAATCCAGCAGCAGCACCTCGCTGTCCGCAGTCGCACCGCCTTGCGAGCGGCGCACGAAGCGCACGCCGGATTGCGTGAGTGCCTGGGCGGCCTCGGCGAAGCGCTGCGGATGGCGCGGCGCCATCACCAGCAGCGTCCCCGGCGCCGCCTCGCGTAAGCGACGCACCGTGTCGATGAGCGCCTGCTCCTCGCCGCCCCCGTGGGTGCTGCCGGCCACCCACAGCGAGCGCGCCGGTGCGAGCTCGCGTCGCAGCGCGGCGCCGCGCGCGGCGATGTCCGGCGGCAGCTCGAAATCGAACTTGAGGTTGCCGGTAACGTGGGTGCTCGCCGGGTCCGAGCCGAGCGCACGGAAGCGTTCGGCATCGGAAGCACCCTGAGCGGCGACCACGGACGCCTGCGACAGGGTGTCGGCAAACAGACGCCCGAGGCGCTGATAGCGGCTTACCGAGCGCGTCGAGATGCGCGCGCTCGCCAGTACCAGCGGGATGCGGCGCCGGCCGCACTCGCGGTAGAGATTCGGCCACAGCTCGGTCTCAAAGATGACCGCCAGGCGCGGCTGCACGCGCGCGAAGAAGCGCCGCACCGCGCCGGGCAGGTCGAACGGTACCAGGCGCACCTGCGCGATGTGGCCGAACAGCGCGCGGGCGCGCGCCGCCCCGGTGGGCGTAAACGTGGTGATCGTGAGCGGCAGACCCGGGTGACTACGATGCAGCGCGCCTACCAGCGGCGCGCACGCCTGCACCTCGCCCACCGACACCGCGTGGACCCAAACGCCACCGGCGGACTGCGCCGGTCCGAAGCCGAAGCGCTCGCCGAAGTTGCTCCAGTAGCTGCGGTCGAACAGGCCGCGCCACAGAAGCATCAGGGAAATGAATGGCGCGGCGAGGTACAGCGCAAGAAGGTAGAGGATGCGCAAGCGTCGTCCGGGGTGAACTTACGGGGGCAACTCGGTCTTGCCGGAGGATTGGCGGTAGCCATCGAGCAAGCCGTGCCAATCGGACTCGCTGAAGCGCTCCGTCGGCATGCCCCAGGTGACCTTATCGAGCGAGCGGCGCAGGCGCACCAGATTACCGTCACGCCACAGGCCCGGGCGGCGCAGCGTGCAGCGGTCGAAATCGATCAGGTACACGCCCTCCTCGCTCAGGAGCACGTTGTGAGCGTTCAGATCCGCATGACACACGCCGAGGTCATGGAAGCGCCGGATACAGCGGCCGATATCGATCCAGGTGACGACCGACAGCGCCCCGGTGCGCAGGCACTCGGTGAGCGAGCCGACCGTCGGCAGCCGCTCGGTGATGATGTCGCCGGTGTAGGTCGAGCCGGCGTGGCGATAGCGCGCCGCCACGGGTACCGGCACCGGCAGCCCGGCGCGGTGCAAGCGGTAGGTCAGCTGCCATTCGGCGAACGGACGCGTGTGTTCCTCGTCCTGCCAGCGATAGCGGTCACCGAACAGCTGCGCCATCAGGCCGCCGCGGCGGTAGTGACGCAAGACGAAGTTGCGACCGTCCGCCTTCACGAAGTAGGTGGCGCCGCGGCCGCGCGCGGTACCGTCGACCTCGCCACGGCCGGCCCAGTAGCGGGGCTCGAACCACTCGGTGTTTAAATTGCCGGCCCGGGAGGTGTCATATAGCATGGCGCCGCCGGCGACCGCGCTGCGTTTGACCTCCGGGCCGAGCGCGAAGCGCCCACTCACAAGACTGACTCCATCATGTTGTCGTTCGCCGAAGCCCCGCGCAGCGTTTGTATCCTGAGGCTGTCGGCCATCGGCGATACCTGCCACGTCGTGCCGATCGTGCGCACCTTACAGCAAGCGTGGCCGGCAACCCAGCTGACCTGGATCATCGGCAAGACCGAAGCGCGCCTCATGCACCTCCTCGAGGGCGTCGAGTTTATCACCGTGGACAAGCGCTCGAGCCGCGCCGCGCTGCGCGCACAGCTGCACGGCCGGCGCTTCGACGTGCTGCTGCACCTGCAGCTCGCGCTGCGCGCGAGCCTGATCGCCGCACGCGTGCCGGCGGCTGTGAAACTGGGCTTCGACCGCGCACGGGCGCGCGAGCTGCAGTGGCTGTTCACCAACGCGCGCATCGCTGCGCATCGCGGCGAACACGTGCTGGACAGCTTCTTTGGCTTCCTCGAGGCGCTCGGCATCCGCGAACGGCTGCTGCGTTGGGACCTGCCGCTGCCGGAAGGCGCGCGCGCCTACGCCGCGCGTGTTATCCCGGATGCGCAGCCGACGCTCGTCATCAGTCCCTGCTCGAGCCACGTGCTGCGCAACTGGCCGGCGAAGCGCTACGCCGCGCTCGCCCAACACGCCAGCGCCCGGCACGGCATGCGGGTGGTGCTCGCCGGTGGCGGCGGCGCGCTCGAGCGCGCCGCCGGGGCCGAGATCGAGCGCGCCTGCCCGGTCCCGCTCGTCAATCAGATCGGCAAGGACACCCTGCCGGAACTGCTGGCGCTGCTGGCCCGGGCGCGCGTGCTGGTGAGCCCGGACTCAGGGCCCGCCCACATGGCGACCATGGTCGGCACGCCGGTGATCGGCCTGTACGCGGCCACCAACCCGGCGCGCAGCGGCCCGTACCTGTCGCGCCACTGGTGCATCGATGCTTACCCGGAGGCCGCGCGCGTATTTCGCGGGGTTGAGCCCGACGAGCTCCCCTGGACCCACAAGATCGAGGAGCCCGGCGTGATGGAGCTGATTAGCGTGGCGCAGGTGAGCGCGCGCCTGGACGAACTTCTGAGCGCCAGTTAGCCCGCCGCATTAGTGGCTCGCGGCCATCCGGCACTCGCCGCTGTAGCTGAAGGTCGGGTTGCCATCCGCACGTTTACCGGTGCCGACGACGCTCAGCGTGCACTGCGCGGCAGGGCCGCCCAGACGGTGCACCAGATGGACGGTACCGTGCTCGCTACCGGTGACTGTGTTCACCTCGAAGCGAAACCGGTCGTCGCGAATGAGCACCGGCTCAGACCCGAGAATCGTTCCGGAGTAGACTTGCTGGCCGGTGTTGACCAGGGTGCCCTTCGCGGAATCGATCTGCGTGGTGATCTGATAAAGAACCCAGCCGTGCAGGTCACCCTCCAACTGTACGGTGGCGGTACTCTTGCGGATCGTTACGCCCCGGATCTGCTTCTCGGAGTGCACGATTGCGGTGCTGTCCCAATCAACGCCGTGGCCGGCGACGTGCACGGCGGCTGGCGCGGGCACATCGGCGGCAAGGGCTTTCGATCCGGCAAGCTCGCCCGAACAGATGCAAAGTGCGCCGGCGACGCTGGCCAGGCGGACGACTGATGCGATGCTCATACCGACCTCCCACTGGCTCCCGGGATGTTCCCGGTGCTCGATGAGCCAAATTAAGCGCGCCCCCCCGCGCCGGCGATGCGCCCCCGGGTGGCAGGCCACTCATGGCCCACTCTGGCCCGCCTTGGCCGCAGCGGCCGCTGCTTCTGCGGTGTCAGCGTGCGCATGAACGCCGCCGAGCAGCTCGATTCCTGGAAGGAGATCGCCCGCTATCTCAAGCGCAGTGTGCGCACCGCACGGCGCTGGGAGCAGCAGCAAGGGCTGCCGGTGCATCGCTCGCTCGGCGGTGTATTCGCCCGCAAACCCGAACTGGACGCGTGGCGCGCGGCGCAGGAACAGCCGCCCGCACAGCCCGCTGAGGTGGCGGAGTCTGCCGGGCCAGTGGCAGTGTCAATTGCAGTACTGCCCTTCGAGAACCTGAGCACCGACCCGCAGAACGAGTATTTTGCCGCAGGGCTCACCGAGGAAATAACGACCGTTCTCTCCAAGGTGCAGGCGCTGCGCGTCACCTCGCGCACCTCGACGCTGGCGCTGTCGCGCGCGCGCCGCGGGGCGCAGGCCATCGCGAAACTGCTGCGCGTGCGCTACTTGCTCGAGGGCAGCGTGCGGCGCGCCGGTGAGCGGCTGCGAATCTCGGCCCAGCTGATCGATGCGGTGCGTGACGTGCATCTGTGGGCCGACAGCTTCGACGGCACTATCGACGATGTCTTCGCGATGCAGGCGCAGTTGGCGCAGCTCATCACCGAGGCTCTCAAACTGCACCTCACCAGCGATGACCGGCAGCGTCTGGCACAGAACTCCATCCCCAACGTTGCCGCCTACGAATGCTACCTGCGCGCGCGCCAGGAAGGCTGGCGGTGGCGCCGCGACTCGATCGATCGTGCCGTGCAGCTGCTGGAACAGGCGCTGCGCATCGGCGGCGCCCATGCGCGCCTCTACGCCGCCCTGGGTGTCGCGCACCTGCAGTACCGGGAGGCGGGCATTGATCTGAGCGAGCGGCCGCTGGCCAACGCCGAGCGCTGCGCGCAGCAGCTGCTCGCACTGCAGCCCGGGTCCGCGGCGGCCCTGCAGCTGCGCGGCTGGATCAATTATTCGCGCGGCCTGCTGCAGCAAGCCGTGCACGACCTCAAGGGGGTGCTCGAGCGCGAGCCGCACAACGCCGATGCGCTGCTGCTGCTGTGCAACTGTTACCTGGTCTCCGGTCGCGTGCCGGCGGCGCGGCCGCTGCTGGCGCGCCTGGCGAGTGTTGACCCGCTCACGCCGCTGAGCCAGTGCATGCCCGCATTCGCGGACCTCATGGAGGGTGAGTTTGCGCGCGCGCTGCGACCCTACCGGCAGATGTTCGAGATGGACCCGGACAACCCCCTGGGGCGCCTCTTCTACGTCTGGGTGTTACTGCTCAATGGACGCACGCGCCAGGCGCGGGCGCTGACAGACGCCTGCCCCGCGGACGTCCACGACACCTTGGCCGCGCAGCTCATGCGGCTATTGGTGGTGGCGGCGGCGGGAAGCCTCTCGGATGCCCAGGCGCGCTTGAGTCCCGAGCTCGAAGCGGCAGCCAGCGCTACCGACATGTTTCCACGCATGCTGGCGCAGGGCTTCGCGCTGGCGGGCCGCCGCGCCGCCGCCTTGCACTGGCTGCAGTGCGCGATTGAGCGCGGATTCATCAACTATCCCTATCTGGCACGTCACGACCCCACGTTCAGGACGCTGCGCCAGGATGCGGGTTTCAAACGCCTGCTCGCGCTGGCGCGCACGCGCTGGGAAGCATTCGCGGCCTAGCACGGCGGCCCGGTTGCGGTTGCATGCAAAATGCCTGGTTGTGATCGGGCACACCGAGTTGCTTAAATAGGCGCGACGCGCAGCGCTCGCCCAAGGCTCGAATCATGAACGGCATCCAGGTCCCGATCTCCCCCGGGGAACTCCTCGACAAGATCACCATCCTCAGGATCAAGGCGGCGCGCATCCAGGATGCTGCGAAGCTTGCGAATGTGAAACTCGAGCTGTCGCTCCTGGAGAAGACCTGGACGGCTGCGGGTGCGAGCGCGGACGTCAGCGCAGACGAGCGTGCACTGCACGCGGTGAACGAGCGGCTGTGGGACATCGAGGATCGCATCCGCGACAAGGAGGCCCATCAGACCTTCGACCGCGACTTCATCGAGCTGGCCCGCTCCGTATACGTCTGCAACGACGAGCGGGCAGCGATCAAGAAGCGCATCAACCAGCAGCTCGGCTCGCGCCTGATCGAAGAGAAGTCCTACAAGCAGTACCGCTGAAGACCGGCACGCGCGCGGCCGCTCAGGCGCGCAGGGTGTACTCGGCGCTGCAGTAGGGACACTTGGCCCAGCCGGTCGCCTCGATAGGCAGATACACGCGCGGGTGTGAGTTCCACAGGTACATCTGCGGCATCGGGCAGCACAGCGGCAGATCCTCCGGCCCCACCTCGTACTGGTTCTGGGCGTTCGGTTCGATGAGCGGCTTTGCCGTCGCGGCCATGGGGATCTCGGTTGCGGGGGACTTCGGGCGGATTATACCTGCGGCAGCGGGCGCGCTTAAACGCTCATCGCGGCTTCCCACAGCGCACTCACCGCGGCGCGCGTGTCGCGGAACTCCGCTGCCGGCACGATCGGCTCAGCGCCCGCCAAAGACAGGTGGTGCGTGCGGGCGCGGTAGGCGCGGTAGGCACCGGTGAGCACATCCACGCTCGCCTGCGGCACCAGATCCGCGGAGGCCACCGACTCCAGCTGGCGGATGGTGTCGGAAAACAGCGCGACCGGCGGGTACTCTTGCGCCCACCTCAGCGCCCAGTACTGGGCGAGGAACTCGATGTCCGCGATGCCGCCGGGGTCCTGCTTGATGTCGAAATGCTGTGCGTCCCCGCGCGAGAGTTCGCGCCGCATGCGCTCGCGCATGCCGCGCACCTCCGCGAGCAGGCCGTCGCGCCGCACGTGGTGGCACAGCACCTCGAGGCGCACCGCCTCAAAGCGCGCACGCAGCTGCGCGGAGCCGGCCACCGCGCGCGCGTGCAGCAGCGCCTGGTGCTCCCAAGTCCAGGCTTCCTCGCGCTGGTAGTCGGCGAAGGCGGCGATGTTGGTGACGAGCAGCCCGCCCTTGCCGCTCGGGCGCAGCCGCACGTCGACCTCGTAGAGGCGTCCGGCCGCCGAGTGCATGGTCAGCAGGTGCACGATGCGCTGCGCCAGGCGCACGAAGAACAGCTGGTTGTCGATGGGTTTCGCGCCACTGGTCTCATGGTGCTCGCCGTGCGAATCGTGCAGGAAGACCAGATCGAGATCGGAGGAGTAGCCAAGCTCCATGCCGCCGAGCTTGCCGTAGCCGATGGCGCAGATGTTCACCGGGCGCAGCTGCGCCGGCTCACCGCACATGGGCACACCAAACAGAGCCGTGATCTGGCGCCAGCCGAGCTGCATGGCGCATTCGACGATGAGCTCGGCGAGGTCGGTGAGGCGGTCGCTCACCTGCATGAGCGGCAGCGCGCCGGTGAGATCGGCCACCGCCACACGAAACAGCGCCGCGCGCTGGAACTGCCGCAGTGTCTCGACCTGCTGCTCCGGATCCTCCTCGCGCAGCTGCTCCAGGCGCGCCGCCAGGTCGCGCGCGAAGGCTGCGCGATCGGGCAGTTGTGACAGCAGCCGCTCATCGATCAGCTCATCGAGCAGCAGCGGATGGGCGGCGATCTGCGCGGCGAGGAAGTCCCCATGCCGGCACAGCTCCACCAGCCGCGCGCGCGCCGGCCCGTTCTCCTGCAGCAGGGCAAAATAGGCCGAGCGCTGGCCGATGGCCTCGATGATGCTGAGCACGCGCCGCAGCACCGGCAGCTGCGCGCTGCTGCGGGCGATATCTGCCAGCAGCACCGGCACCAGGGCCTGCAGGCGCCGCCGCCCGGGCTCATCCAGGCGCCGCACCAGCGCCGAGCCGCGCAGCTCCAGCAGCAGCCGTGCGACCTCGGCGGGATCGCTGAAGCCGGCCTCCGCGAGCGCGGCCTCGAGCGCTGCGGTTTCTGCCTGACTGTCCCAGAAGCGCCCGAGATCGATGCGCACGTCGCTGCGCTGCGCGCCGCTGCCACCGAAGATCACCAGGTGGAAGTGGCGGCTTACGCGCTCGCGCTGCACATTGAGCCCCTGCAGCAGCTGCGCCCAGTCCGGCACGTCCATGGCGAGTGCGAGGCGCTCGCGCGCCAGCGCATTGGTGGGCAGCTGGTGCGTCTGTGCGTCCCCGAGCATCTGCAGGCGGTTCTCGAGGCGGCGCAGGTACAGGTAGGCCTCGTGCAGTTCCGCAACGGCGCTGGCAGGCAGCAGCCGCGTCTCCCCCAGGCGCGCCAGGGCGCTAAGGAGCGCGGGCGTCTGCAGCCCGCGGTCGCGGCCGCCGCGCGTCAGTTGCAGCGCCTGCACGATGAACTCGATCTCGCGGATCCCGCCCGGGCCGAGCTTCACGTGCTCGGCGAGCTCACGCCGTTCCACCTCGCGCTCGATCAGTGCCTTCATTTCGCGCAGGCTCTCGAACACGCCGTAGTCGAGGTAGCGGCGGTAGACGAAGGGGCGCACAGCCGCAGCGTCGATCTCCGCGTAGCGCGCGGCGGCGGTCACCGGACGCGCTTTCACGTAGGCATAGCGCTCCCAGTCGCGACCGTGACGCTGCAGGTAGTCCTCGAAGGAGGCGAAGCTCGCCACCAGCGGCCCGGAATCTCCGAACGGCCGCAGCCGCAAGTCCACCCGCAGCACAAAGCCATCCGCGGTCGCGCTGCTGAGCAGGCGCGTCATGCCCTGCCCCAAGCGGGTGAAGAATTCCTCGTTGGCGATGCCGCGCGTCCCGTCGGTGTCGCCGTGCTCCGGGAACAGCAGCACCAGGTCGACGTCGGAGGAGAAGTTGAGTTCGCCGCCGCCGAGCTTGCCCATGCCGATGACGATGAGCGGCTGCACCTCACCAGTGACGCTGCGTGGCTCCCCGTAGCGCGCCACCAGCGCGGTGCGCGCCTGCAAGAGCGCCGCCTCGATCGCCGCATCCGCGCAGCCGCTGAGCTCGGCGAGTGTCGCGGGAACCTGTGCCCAGCCGGCCAGATCGCGCCAGGCGATGCGCGTGTACTCGTAGCGCCGCCAGCGCCGCAGCAGCGCCATGCACTCGCTCTCGCCCGGCGTCGCGGCCGCGAACAGCGCCGCGGCGCGCGCGGCGAACTCAGGCGCCGCCACGGAACGCTCGAGATCACCGGAGGCGATCAGGCGCAGCAACAGCTGCGGGTCGCGCGCGCAGGACTGCGCCACGAAGTCGCTGGCGGCGAACACGCGCGGCAGGGATGCACGCACCGCCGCCGAGGCGCCCTGCAGGGCCGCAGCCGTGGCCTGGTGGGCGAGCAGTGCCTCGCAGGCGCGCGCCAGAAGGCCGGAGAGCTCGGTACTGATCCCTGCGGGCGGGATCAGTTCCAGATGTTGCCCCCCTGGTCGTGGAAGGTGGCCGAGTCCAGGCGCCGGCTCAAGCCCCGGAAGTGCGAGGAAGCGGCATACACCTGCGCGCCCTCGGAAGCATCGATCGAGCCGCCGTCGCCCTCGATCAGGCTGTTGTCGATGTGCACGTTGGCGTTGCGCGCCAGCACCCCGACGCCGGTGGCGCTGATGTGCGTGTTGGTGATGTAGATCTCGCAGCCGTCCTCGGCGCTCACGGCATCACCATCGAAGGCGAGATTGCGATTGTCGATGTGCAGCAGGCGCGCGCCCTGGCAGACGATCGGCTCGCGCCGCCGCTCGAGCGCCGCGTTCGTGACGCCGGCATCGCGCAGCCGGCCGGCGGCGGCCGTCATCGGCGCACCCGGTGCCGCCTTCACGCTGTAGCCCGGTCCGGACTGCATGAGCGCACCCTGCTGGGCGCCGCTGGCGGCCTCGATGCTGTAGCCGGGTCCCGATTCGATTACGTGGCCCTTGCCGGTGGCTGGAGTCGCAGCGTGCATCGCCGCGCCGTCCGCAGCGGCGGCCTCATCCGCCTCTGCTGCGCTTTGCGCCTCCGCGGCGGCGGGCGCCGTGGCGCCCGGGCCGGCGCCGCTGTTGGTGTCGGCCGGCGGCACTGCCTGCGCGAGCGGCGGGGCTGCGCCCTGGGATGCTTCCGTGAGCGCCGTTCCCACGAGCTCATCGGCGCGCACGGTGCGCATTTCGCCCGTGTCCTTCACGCGCACGGTGAAGGTGTGGCTCTGCGGATCGGCGGCGATGACTTCGAGCTGCGGGTTACGCTCGAGCGCTGCGCGCGCCCAGCTCATCTGGTCCTGGCCCTCGTGCGCGCAGGCGGCCAGCAGCAGCGCTACGCCGGCAACGGCAGTGAACACACGGGAACGGCGGGTAGTCATGACGGGCCTCCTGATGGAAGCCACGATAAACCCGCCGCCGGGCGCGGGGAAGTAGCGTCAGCGCCGCCACGCGCCGCAGGCTCGCAACAGCTGCGGAAAAAAAACAGGCCCCGGTAAAGGGGCCTGCGAGGAATGCGCGGAATAGGGGGTCTTGTTCCGCGTCTTTCGGGGTGGCGGCTGGCTGTGGGCCAGCCGCGAACCCTTAACTGTTATGTAAAGACTATCCAGTGTCAGCCGTGGAATCGATACCTCTTTAGAGAGGGTCTGACAGGTGAGAAGGCTCAGCGCCTCCTTACATGTCCATCCCACCCATGCCGCCCGGAGGGCCGCCATGGCTGTGCTCTTCGTCCTTCGGAGCCTCGGCCACCATCACCTCGGTCGTGAGCAGCAGACCGGCCACGGAGGCGGCGTTCTGCAGTGCCAGACGGGTGACCTTGGTCGGGTCGAGGATGCCGGCGTCCAGCATGTCCCCAAACTCGCCCTTGGCGGCGTTGTAACCAAAGGAACCTTTACCTTCCTTGACACGATTTAGGATTACCGCGGCGTCCTCGCCGGCGTTGTCCACGATCTGGCGCAGCGGCTCCTCGATCGAGCGCGACAGGATGCGAATGCCGACCGTCTGGTCTTCATTGCTGCCCTCGAGCTTCTCGAGCGCGCGCTGGGCGCGGATCAGGGCCACACCGCCACCGGGAACGACGCCCTCTTCGACCGCCGCGCGTGTGGCGTGCAGCGCGTCTTCGACGCGGGCCTTCTTTTCCTTCATCTCGATCTCGGTGGCGGCACCGACCTTGATGACGGCGACTCCACCGGACAGCTTGGCGACACGCTCCTGCAGCTTCTCCTTGTCGTAGTCGGAGGTGGCCTCTTCGGCCTGCTGACGGATCGACTCCACGCGTGCCTTGATGTCGGCGGCCTTGCCGGCCCCGTCGATGATCGTGGTGTTCTCTTTCTCCACGACGATCTTCTTGGCCTCGCCCAGGTCGTTGATCGTCGCCTTCTCGAGCGACAGACCGACCTCATCGGAGATCACCGTACCGCCGGTCAGGGTGGCGATGTCCTGCAGCATGGCCTTGCGGCGGTCGCCGAAGCCCGGCGCCTTGACCGAGGCTACCTTGAGGATGCCGCGGATGTTGTTGACCACCAGGGTCGCCAGCGCCTCACCCTCGACGTCCTCGGCGATGACGAGCAGCGGACGGCCGGACTTGGCGACGCCCTCGAGCAGCGGCAGCAGCTCGCGGATGTTGGAGATCTTCTTGTCGACCAGCAGGATCACCGGCTTCTCGAGCTCGGCGGTCTGGTTGGCCTGATTGTTGATGAAGTACGGCGAGAGGTAGCCGCGATCGAACTGCATGCCCTCGACGACGTCGAGCTCGTTCTGCAGGCCCGAGCCTTCCTCGACGGTGATCACGCCCTCCTTGCCGACCTTCTCCATCGCTTCCGCGATGGTCTTGCCGATCGACTCGTCGGAATTCGCCGAGATCGTGCCGACCTGGGCGATCGCCTTGGAGTCCTTGCAGGGCTTGGAGAGCTTCTTGAGCTCTTCCACGGCGCTGGTGACGCCCTTGTCGATGCCACGCTTGATGTCCATCGGGTTGCGGCCCGAGGCGACCGCCTTCAGACCCTCGCGGATGATCGCCTGGGCGAGCACGGTTGCGGTCGTGGTGCCGTCGCCGGCCTCATCGGAGGTGTTGGAAGCGACTTCCTTCACCATCTGCGCTCCCATGTTCTCGAACTTGTCTTTCAGCTCGATCTCTTTGGCGACCGAGACACCGTCTTTGGTGATGGTCGGGGCGCCGAAGCTCTTCTCGAGCACGGCGTTGCGGCCCTTGGGGCCTAAGGTCGCCTTAACGGCGTTGGCGAGGACGTTGACACCCTTGAACATGCGGGCGCGTGCGTCGTCGCTGAATCGGACTTCTTTGGCAGCCATTGTCGTGGTTCCTCGTTACTTGCCTTCGATCACGGCCATGACGTCTTCTTCACGCATGACCACGAGATCGTCACCGTCGACCTTGACCTCAGTTCCGCTGTACTTGCCGAACAGGATCTTGTCGCCGACCTTGACGTCGAGAGGACGGACCTGGCCATCCTCGAGAATCTTGCCTTTGCCGACCGCGACTACTTTCCCCTGCACCGGCTTCTCAGCGGCGGTGTCGGGGATCAAGATGCCACCGGGAGAGGTACGCTCCTCATCCAGGCGCTTGATAATCACGCGGTCATGAAGAGGACGAATCTTCATGGTGTACGCTCCTTAAGAGTTCTGGTTGATGTGGATTAGCCCGGGAAGGCTATTAGCACTCGCCCGGTGCGGCTGCTAATAATAGGGGGGAACCCCCCGAATTCAAGTCGCAAGGGGACTTTTTTAGGCCGTAGGCGTCCCCAAGGCCCAACCGGGCACCCCCCGGCGGAACGGTGGCAATCCGGAAAGATGAACCCCAGTTCCTGACACTCATCAAAGACGTAGGCTATAAGGGCGCAGCGAAACCCCCAGAAATTCAAGGTGCCGGTCGTGAACGTCATGAGACATATTGCAGCCTGTCTGGCCCTGACGCTCGCCCTGGCCGTTCAGGGGCACGCGCAGGGCACCAGCGCCCCCGCACCGGCAGCCACGGCCACGCCCCCCCAGGGCGGCCTGGACTCGATTCTCAAGGGATCGCGCGGCCAGGCCGACAACTTCCTGCCCGTGGATGAGGCCTTCCGCTTCGATGCCGTGGCGGAGGGCAGCGATCGGGTGCGCCTGAACTGGGAGATCGCCGACGGCTACTACCTGTACCGCTCGCGCCTGAAGATCGCCACGAGCGCCGGCAGTGTGCAGCTGGGTACACCCCAGCTACCGGCCGGACAGGTCAAGAACGACGAGTACTTCGGCCGTCAGGAGATCTACCACCACGAGCTCAGCGTCACCGTGCCGGTCGCGCGCGCCTCGGGTGGCACCCTCGAGGTGCCGCTGACCATCCAGTACCAGGGGTGCGCCGAGGCGGGCCTGTGCTATCCGCCCCAGACCAAGAACGTGACAGTGCGACTGTCCGCGGGTGCGGCTTCCACGACCGGAGGAGCGGCGACGGGCAGCGCCGGCGGTGATCATGACCAGAACTGGTTTGCGTCCCACCTGCGCAACGACAGTCCGCTGGTGATGATCGGTCTGTTCTATCTCGTCGGACTCGGGCTTGCCTTCACGCCCTGCGTGCTGCCGATGGTACCGATTCTCTCCGGGATCATCTTCGGCGGCGGCAAGAGCATCACCACCGCCCGCGCCTTTTCGCTCTCGGTGAGCTACGTGCTTGGCATGGCCGTCACCTATACGGCCGCAGGTGTCGCCTGCGCCGCGGCCGGCAAGCAGGTGCAGGCGCTGTTCCAGCAGTGGTGGGTGCTCAGCCTGTTTGCCGCCCTGTTCGTCGCGCTGGCACTGTCGATGTTCGGCCTGTTCACTCTGCAGATGCCGGTCGCTCTGCAGACACGCCTCGCCAACGTCAGTAACCGCCAGACCGCCGGCAACTTCGGCGGGGTCGCGATCATGGGGGCGCTGTCGGCGCTCATCGTGACGACCTGTGTGGGACCGGCGCTGGTCGGGGCGCTGCTGTTCATCAGTCAGACCGGCCAGCTGTTCCGCGGCGGTGCGGCGCTCTTCGCCATGAGCATCGGCATGGGGACGCCGCTGTTGGCGGTCGGGGCTTCCGGCGGCAGGCTCCTGCCCAAGGCCGGACCGTGGATGGAGCTGGTGAAGAAGCTCTTCGGCGTCATGATGCTGGCGGTGGCCGCATGGATGCTCGCCCGCATCGTGCCGGACCGCTGGGCGCTGTTCTTGTGGGCGGTGCCGGCGCTGGTGCTGGGCTGGCTCCTTTTGACTGAGATGCGCCAGCGCTCGGCGCTCGTGTGGGGGCTGCGCATGGTCGGGGTACTCGCCGGCCTCTACGGTGTGGCGCTCGCCGCCGGTGCCGTGCTCGGGGGCACCGACCCGCTCGCCCCGCTGCCACTGTCGGCCGCCAAGACACACGAGCTGCCGTTCCGGCCCATCCGCTCCCTCGCCGACCTCGACCGCGAAGTGGCCCAGGCCCGGGCCCAGGGCCGCAGCGTGCTCGTCGACTTCTCGGCCGACTGGTGCACCTCCTGCAAGGAGATGGAGCGCTACACCTTCACCGACCCGAATGTGCAGCAGGCCCTCAGCAACACCGTACTGCTGCGCGCGAACGTCACGGAGAACAACTCCGATGATCAGGCGCTGATGAAGCGCTTCGCGATCTTCGGACCGCCCACCATTGCCTTCTATGGACCGGACGGCCAGGAGCGCTCGCAGTTCCGGGTCGTGGGCTTCATGAAGGCCGCCGAGTTCGCCGCCCATACGCGGGCGGCGGTCAGCGCTTCCAGTTCGTGACCGATCCGGCCGGGTCCCGGGCGCCGCGACGCATCGCTGGCGCCCTGTTCGCCGTGGCGCTGCTTGCGGCCGCCGCGGCCGGGGGATTTCTCCTGTACCGCCTGACGTCCCCGCCGCGCAGCGGACTGCGGGTCGAGCCAAGCCCCACGGCACTGCGAGCCCCGCCGAGCCCTACCTCCGCGCGCGAAGAGGAGCCCCCGCAGCCGCTGCGCAGGATCCCGGAGAATCTGCCCGCCATTACGCTCCCGGGCCTGGATGACACCCCCCGCAGCCTTGCCGACTTCCGTGGCAGGCTGCTCCTGGTCAATTTCTGGGCAACCTGGTGTGAACCCTGCCGCCGCGAGATCCCTCTTCTTCAGAAGTTGCGGCGCGAACGTGCTAAAGATGGCGTCGAAATAGTGGGCATTGCACTTGATCATCGCCCGGATGTGGAGAAGTATGTCCGGGACCGCGGTGTGCGCTATCCGGTGCTGGTGGGTGAGAAGGGGGGGCTGGAGGCGGTCAATGCGCTCGGCATGGATACCGTACTGCCTTTTTCCGTGTTTGCCGACCGCAGCGGCCGGATCATCACCCTCAAGGTCGGCGAGCTGCACCCGGATGAGGCCGCGCTCATCCTCGATCGCATGACCGATCTGGACCGGGGACGGCTGACACTGGGCGCAGCCCGCGAGCAGATCGCCTCCGGAATCGCCCGGCTGAGCGCCGCGCGGGTCTCGCAGAGCGCCGCGCCGCAATAGACTCAGTCCGGCGAGATTGCGGTAATTCGCCGCCACAGGGTCCACAATCCAAGCGAAGTGCGGTACATTCGCGCCGCACCGCTTGCTGTACTTCTAATATAAGAGACCTTAAGGCCCATGGCCCGAGTGCTGTTGCTGAACGGCCCCAACCTGAATCTGCTCGGCACCCGGGAACCCTCAGTCTATGGGACCGACACGCTGGAGGCGATCGAGAAGCGTACGGCGGCACTGGCCGGTGAGCTCGGGCACGAGCTCCTCATCTTCCAGAGCAACGCCGAGCACGAGCTCATCGAGCGCGTGCACCGCGCGAAAGCCGAGGGCGTGGTGTTCGCGCTCGTGAACCCGGGTGGCTACACCCACACCAGCATCGCGCTGCGCGATGCGCTCTTAGGCACGGGCCTGCCCTTCATCGAGGTACACCTGTCCAACACGCACGCGCGCGAGGCCTTCCGCCGGCACTCGTATTTCTCGGACATCGCCGTGGGGGTCGTGTGCGGCCTGGGCGCATTCGGCTACGAAGCGGCGCTGCGCGCCGCCGCCCAGCGGCTCGCCCGCATCTCCTGACGACCCGCCTCAACACCTAGCTGCTCTTGGGGGCAATCCCGGCATGGACATTCGGAAAATCAAGAAACTGATCGAGCTGCTGGAGGAATCCGGCATCGCCGAGATTGAGATCAAAGAGGGTGAGGAGGCGGTGCGCATCAGCCGCATGCCGGTCGCCCCCGTGGTCGCCCAGCTGCCCCCGGTCGCGCATCTGGCGCCGGTGGCGGCACCATCTCCGGCCCCCGGCACGCTGCCGGCCGCGGAAGCGGCAGCGCCAAAGCCGAAGACCAACGAGCACGTCGTCACGGCGCCCATGGTCGGCACCTTCTACGGCTCCCCCTCCCCGGGCGCCAAGGCGTTCGTCGAGATCGGCGATGAGATCAAGGTCGGCCAGGTGCTGTGCATCATCGAGGCCATGAAGATGATGAACCAGATCGAGTCGGACAAGGCCGGGCGCATCACCTCGATCATGGCGCGCAACGGGGATCCGGTTGAGTTCGGCCAGCCGCTGTTCGTGGTCGAATGATCGAGAAGCTCGTCATCGCCAATCGTGGCGAGATCGCGCTGCGGATTCTGCGGGCCTGCCGCGAACTCGGCATCAAGACCGTCGCGGTGCACTCCACCGCCGACTACAGTCTCAAACACGTGCTGCTGGCGGACGAGTCGGTGTGCATCGGACCTGCGCCCTCGTCCCACAGCTACCTCAACATGCCGGCCATCATCTCGGCCGCGGAGGTCACCGATTCGGTCGCGATTCACCCCGGCTACGGCTTTCTCTCCGAGAACGCCGATTTCGCCGAGCGCGTGGAGAAGAGCGGCTTCGTCTTCGTCGGACCGAAGGCCGAGACCATCCGCACGATGGGCGACAAGGTGTCGGCCATCAAGGTCATGAAGTCCCACGGCGTGCCCTGCGTGCCGGGCTCGGACGGGCCACTCGGGGATGACGCGGACGAGAACCTGCGCATCGCCCGCGAGATCGGCTATCCGGTCATCATCAAGGCCTCCGGTGGCGGTGGCGGACGCGGCATGCGCGTGGTGCACACCGAGGCCTCGCTCCTGAACGCCGTGGGCATCACGCGCGCGGAGGCGCGCGCCGCGTTCGGCAATGACCAGGTGTACATGGAGAAATTCCTGGAGAAGCCGCGGCACATCGAGTTCCAGGTGCTGGCGGATGCCCACGGCAACGTCATCCACCTGGGCGAGCGCGACTGCTCCATGCAGCGGCGCCACCAGAAAGTGATCGAGGAGGCCCCCGCGCCGGGCATCACCGTGCGCCAGCGCCGCTTCATGGGCGAGCGGTGCGTCGAAGCCTGTCGCGCGGTCGGCTACCGCAGCGCCGGCACCATGGAGTTCCTCTACCAGGACGGGGAGTTCTACTTCATCGAGATGAATACCCGCATCCAGGTCGAGCACCCCGTGACCGAGCTCATCACGGGGATCGACCTGGTGAAGATGCAGCTATTGGTCGCCGCTGGCGAACGCCTGCCCTACACGCAAGGCGACGTGCAGTTCCGCGGGCATGCCATGGAGTGCCGCATCAACGCCGAGGACCCCAAGACCTTCATGCCTTCCCCGGGCCCGATCCGCCTGTGGCACGCCCCCGGCGGCCCCGGCATCCGGGTCGACAGCCACGTGTACTCCGGTTACAACGTGCCGCCCTACTACGACTCCCTCATCGGCAAGCTCATCGCCCACGGCGACACGCGCGACACCGCCATCGCACGCATGAAGAACGCGCTGGCGGAGATGGTCATCGAGGGCATCAAGACCAACGTGGCGCTGCACCAGGAGATCTGCAACCACGCGGCCTTCCAGAAGGGCGGCACCGACATCCACTACCTGGAGCGGCGACTCGGTCTGCGCTGAAACCGCCGCCGTGGCCGGTTTTATCGAGCTGTCGTTCGCACTTGGTGCCCTGGATGCGGATACCGCCGAGGCCGCCTGCTTCGCGCTCGGGGCCAGCGCGGTCACCCTGGCCGACGCCGCCGACGATCCGGTGCTCGAGCCCCTGCCGGGCGAGGTGCGGCTGTGGCCCGCGACCACCCTCACCTGCCTCTTCAGTGAGCCCGCGGATGCCACGCTGCTGGCGCAATGCCTGGGCGGGATCCTCGGCATCCCCGTCGCCCGCATCGGCGCGCGCCGGGTCGAGGAGCGCATCTGGGAGCGCGAGTGGCTGAAGGACTTCCACGCCATGCGCTTCGGGCGGCGCCTGTGGGTGTGTCCGCACCACGAGCGCGTCGCAGACCCGCAGGCGGTGGTGGTGAGCCTGGATCCGGGCCTGGCGTTCGGTACCGGCACCCACGCGAGCACGGCGCTGTGTCTGACCTGGCTCGATGCGCACCTGCCGGCGGGGGCGCAGGTCATCGACTTCGGCTGCGGCTCGGGGGTGCTCGCGGTCGCCGCCGCCCGGCTCGGCGCCGCCGCGGTGCACTGCTTCGACATCGATCCGCAGGCACTCATCGCCACCGCGCAGAACGCTGCCGCCAACGCGGTGACGCCGCTCGTGCACGTGCACGAGCACGCCGCCACTGTGCCGTATGACAGCGACGTACTGATCGCCAACATCCTCGCGGCAACCCTGTGTGAGCTGGCGCCGCAGTTCGCACAGCGCGTGCGCGCCGGGGGCGAGGTGGTGCTCGCCGGGATCCTGGAGCACGAGGTCCCGGACGTGACAGCCGCTTACAGCCCGTGTTTTGATGTGAGCCGCTTTGGCGGCCGCGACGGCTGGGCAGCGCTCACCGGGCGACGCCGCTGAGGCTGACGCTGCTTCATGTTCACAGTCTGTCCAAAATGCGCGCTCACCCTGGCGGTCACGGCAGCCGATCTGCGCGTCGCGCAGGGCTACGTGCGCTGCGGGCGCTGCTCGAGCGTGTTCAATGCGATCGCGCGCCTCACCGAGGAGCGTCTGGCGGGTGCAGCACCGGAAGCCCTCATCCCGCCCGCTCCTGCTGAGAGCCCGCCGGCCGCTGCGGCCGCCGCGGAGTCTGCCGCGGCACAACCCGCACCTGCCGCGACCCCTGCCGCGGCGCCGCCGCCACCGCCACCGCCCGAGGGGCCCCCTCAGCCGGCGGAGACGAGCGCGGAGGAGGCACTGGAGTTCAACCCCGCGACCACGGATGTGAACTCCGTGTTCGTGCAGCCTCCGCCAGACCCGCAGTGGACCGCGGCCACCGGCTCGTTCCGGGCGCTGGTGGCGGCCAACCAGGACAGCCCGGCCGAGGAGCTGCTGCCGGACTCGCAGGTGGACGTCGAGATCGATTCCGCGTTCCTCGCCTCAATGCTGCGGGCCGAGGGCTCGGCGGCGAAGAAGTCCGAAGCCGCACCCGAGGCGCCCCCCCGTCGCAGCTGCGCCGGAGCCCGCCACCGCACCGCCGCGGGCAGCGCCGCGCCCCCTGAGCGCGCCCGCACCGGCGAAGCCCGCCCGCCATGGCGAGCCGCATGCCCGCCCGGCGGGAGCGGCGGTGCTGGCGCCGGCGAGTCGCGGCACGCCCGGCGCGCCGGTGCGCTCCGCGGACGAGGCCGTGCTCACGCGCGCACGGCCGGTGCCGCACGCAGAGGAGGATGAGGAGGCGGATGAGGCACCGGCGGACGATGAGGCCGATGCCTCGCTCGGCGCTCGGCTGCGCGCCTACCTGCGCGGCCACGCGTGGGCCATCGGCAGCGTGCTCGCCGCCCTCGCCCTGCTGGCGCAGATCATCAATCACGCGCGCGAGGAGCTGGCCACGAGCACGCGCTTCAACCGACCGCTCACGGCGCTCTACGGCACGCTCGGCATCAAGCTCTACCCGCGCTGGGACCTGCACGCCTACGACGTGCGCCAGCTCGGTGCCTCGGCCGCCGACAGTGGCGCCGGTGTGATCACGGTGCGCGCCACCATCAAGAACGAGAGCCCGCAAGCCCAGCCGCTGCCGCTGCTGCGTGTGATCCTGCAGGACCGGTTCGGCAACCGCATCGCGGCGCGCGACGTGCAGCCGCGCGCCTACCTGCCCGGTGTGATCCCGGCCGCCTCGTTGCTGTCGGCTGGCCAGCGCATCGATGCGCAGATCGACTTCGCCGATCCTGGAACCGATGCGGTGGGCTTCGAGATCGACGCCTGCC
The DNA here is from genome assembly GCA_963743625.1 of uncultured Pseudomonadota bacterium. Lineage (GTDB taxonomy): Bacteria > Pseudomonadota > Gammaproteobacteria > Steroidobacterales > Steroidobacteraceae > 13-2-20CM-66-19. The sequence continues at coordinate 300,299 of CAVUQM010000014.1, forward strand.
TGCCGGCGCGCGGCGGCATCACCTGCGCCAACGATACGGCACTGCGCTGAGACCTGTCATGAGCGTGCGCATCGGCCCCTACGTGCTGCCCTCCGCCGTCGTGCTCGCACCGATGGCCGGCGTCACCGATCGCCCGTTCCGGGTCCTGTGCCGCAGCTTCGGCGCCGGGCTGGCCGCCTCGGAGATGATCAGCGCCGACACGCGGCTGTGGAATACGTCCAAATCGCGTCACCGCATGAATCACGCCGGGGAGCCCGAGCCGCGCGTGGTGCAGCTGGCAGGCGCGGACCCGGCCGCGCTGGCGGAAGCGGCGCGCCTCAACGTCGCACTCGGCGCGCAGATCATTGATCTCAATATGGGTTGCCCCGCGAAAAAGGTTTGCGGGAAGCTGTGCGGTTCGGCGCTGCTGACCGATGAGGCGCTGGTCGCGCGCATTCTGGAGGCCGTGGTGCGGGCGGTGGACGTGCCCGTGACGCTCAAGATCCGCACCGGCTGGGATCGCGAGCGTCGCAACGGCGTGAACATTGCATGCATCGCGCAAGCCTCTGGAATTGCGGCACTCGCCGTGCACGGCCGCACGCGTGCGGATTTCTACGTGGGTGAGGCCGAGTACGACACCATCCGCGCCATCAAGGCGCGCGTGCGCATTCCGGTATTCGCCAACGGGGATGTGAGCTCGCCGGAAAAAGCGCGCGAGGTACTTGATTTCACCGGCGCCGACGGAGTAATGATCGGGCGCGCGAGTCACGGCGCACCATGGATCTTTCGCGCTGTCAACGCCATCGTGGGCGAACGAAATGCGCCATCACCGCTTCTGCGCGCCGACGTGCGTGATATTATTCTCGCGCATCTTCACTCTCTGTATCTCTTCTACGGCGAGGACACCGGAGTGCGGATCGCGCGAAAACATCTCGGCTGGTATTGCGAACAGCTTCTGGAATTTCCGGCGCAGGTCCGCCGGGAGCTGATGGGAGCCGCGACCACAGCCGCACAGTTCGCGCACGCGGTTAAGCATTTTGACGACTGGGTGAGCGAGGCCGCTGCGGCGGCCTGAAGAGTGGTTTTCCCCGGGGGGTCTCGCATGACGGCAAGAAAGAAGACTCGAACTCGTGAAGCCAGCGCCGCCAGAGTCCACGGACGGGATCTGCCGCTGCGCAACCACGCCGAGCGTGCGTTGAGCGACTACTTCACGAGCCTGAACGGTCATCGTCCGGCTCATCTTTATGACCTGGTGCTGCGCGAGGTCGAGGAGCCGCTGTTCCGGGTGGTGCTCGACTACGCCGAAGGCAATCAGAGCCGCGCCGCGGGCATCCTCGGCATCAATCGCGGTACCCTGCGCAAGAAGCTGAAACAGTTCGGACTTGGCGGCTCCTAGCACCGCGCCGGCCGCGCGGTCTTAGACTTCCCGCCCGGGCCTTTGCTATGTGAGGGTTCAAGGCCATGCCGCAGCCGGTACGCCGCGCGCTCCTGTCCGTTTCCGACAAGACCGGTGTGCTTGAGCTGGCGCGCGCACTGGTGGCTCGCGGCATCGAGCTGCTGTCCACCGGCGGCACGGCGCAGCTCTTGGCCGAGCACGGTATCGCTGCGACCGAGGTGGCACGCCACACCGGATTCCCGGAGATCATGGATGGGCGGGTCAAGACGCTGCACCCGAAGATCCATGGCGGTCTGCTCGGGCGCCGCGGCAGCGACGATGCCGTCATGGCCGAGCACGGTATCGTCCCGATCGATCTCCTGGTGGTGAACCTCTACCCCTTTGCCGCCACCATCACGCGCGCCGGAGCAAGCTACGAGGAGGCGGTGGAGAACATCGACATCGGCGGGCCGGCGATGCTGCGCGCCGCCGCCAAGAACCATGCGCACGTGCTGGTGGTGGTCGACCCGGCCGATTACGAGCCGCTGCTCGCCGAACTCAGCGCCCACGCAGGCGGCAGCGAGTTCGCCACGCGCGCGCGCCTTGCCGCGAAGGCCTTCGCTCACACCGCGCGCTACGACACCATGGTGGCGGCTTACCTTGGGGCGCGGCACGGGAGTGCGATGGGTGGCTTCCCGCAGACGCTGCCGCTGATGTACGAGAAGGTGCAGGACCTGCGCTACGGGGAAAACCCGCACCAGCGTGCCGCCTTCTACCGCGAGCCGGGCGCGCGCGGCGCCGGCATCGCCACCGCGCGCGTGCTGCAGGGCAAGGACCTCTCGTACAACAACATCGCCGATGCCGACACCGCCATCGAATGCGTGCGCCAGTTCGCCGCGCCCGCCTGCGTCATCGTCAAGCACGCCAACCCCTGCGGCGTGGCGGTCGGGGCGAGCATCGCGGCGGCCTACGAGAGCGCCTACCGCACCGACCCGACCTCGGCCTTCGGCGGCATCATCGCCTTCAACCGCGAGTTCGATGCGGCGACCGCCGCGGCCATCATCGGGCGCCAGTTCGTGGAGGTCCTGGCCGCACCGGCGGTAGCGGCCGAGGCCGCCCGCGTGCTGGCCGCGCGCGCCAACGTGCGCGTGCTCTCGCTCGGGGACCTCGGAGACGACGCCGGCGGCACCACCGAGCTGCGCAGCGTCAGCGGCGGTGTGCTGCTGCAGCAGCGCGACCTGGCCGATCTCGAGGAGGGCGCGCTCACGGTACCGACGCAGCGCCAGCCGCTGCCGGCGGAACTCGCCGACCTGCGCTTCGCCTGGCGGGTGTGCAAGTTCGTGAAGTCCAACGCCATCGTGTTCGCGCATGAAGGCGCCACCCTGGGCATCGGGGCCGGGCAGATGAGCCGCATCTACTCCACGCGCGTCGCGGCCATGAAGGCGGCCGATGCGCAGCTGACACTCAGCGGGGCGGTCATGGCCTCGGATGCCTTCTTCCCGTTTCGCGACAACCTCGACGTCGCCGCCGGCTACGGCATCCGCGCGGTCATCTGCCCCGGCGGCAGCGTGCGCGACGCGGAGGTCATCGCCGCCGCCGACGAGCACGACATGGCGATGGTGTTCACCGGCATGCGTCACTTCCGGCACTGATGAAGGTCCTGATCATCGGCGGCGGCGGCCGCGAGCACGCCCTGGCCTGGAAGTGCGCCGCCGCGGCGCGCGTCACCGAGGTGCTGGTGGCGCCGGGCAACGCCGGCACGGCGCGCGAGCCGAAGGTCCGCAATGCCGCGGTAGCCGCGGAAGACACCCCGGGACTTGTGGCACTGGCGATGCGCGAGCGCATCGACCTGACGATCGTCGGGCCCGAAGGGCCGCTGGTGGCGGGCATCGTGGACGCCTTCGAGCAGGCCGGGCTCAAGTGCTTCGGTCCGCGGCGCACGCCGGCGCAGCTGGAGGGCTCCAAGGCCTTCACCAAGGAGTTCCTCGCCCGCCACGGCATCCCCACCGCGCGCTCGGCCACCTTCACGCGCGAGAGCTTCGATGCCGGCTGGGTGCACGCGCAGCGCGCGCCGCTGGTGGTCAAGGCGAGCGGACTCGCCGCCGGCAAAGGCGTCGTCATCGCCGCCAGCCTCGATGAGGCGGTGGCGGCCGCGCAGTCGATGTTCGCCGGACAGTTCGGTGAATCGGGCCGGGAAGTGGTGATCGAGGAGTTCCTGCCGGGCGAGGAAGCGAGCTTCATCGTCATGGCCGACGGGGAGCACATCCTGCCGCTGGCGAGCTCGCAGGATCACAAGCGCCTCAAAGACGCCGACGCGGGACCCAACACCGGCGGCATGGGCGCCTACTCGCCGGCCCCCGTGGTCAGCGCGGCGCAGCACCGGCGCATCATGCACGAGGTGATCGAGCCGGCGGTGCGCGGACTTGCCGCCGACGGCATGCCCTACACCGGCTTTCTGTACGCTGGAATCATGGTGGCTCCGGACGGCACTCCCAACGTGCTCGAATTCAACTGCCGGCTGGGCGACCCGGAGGCCCAGCCGGTGCTGATGCGCCTGGACTGCGACCTCACCGCGCTGTGCGAGGCGGCGCTCGCCGGTCGGCTCGATGAGGTCAGCGCCGCCTGGGACCCGCGCGCAGCGCTCGGCGTCGTGATGGCCGCCGCCGGTTACCCCGACAGCGTGCGCAAGGGCGACGTCATCGAGGGTCTGGAGCACGCCGCGCGGCTGCCGGGCAAGATCTTCCACGCCGGTACGCGCCTGGAGGGCGGCCGCGTCCTTACCAGCGGCGGGCGTGTGTTGTGCGCGGTCGGACTGGGTGATGACGTCGCCGCGGCCCAGCGCGAGGCCTACGCACTCACCGCCGTGGTGCACTGGCCAGGCGTGCAGTACCGGCGCGACATCGGCTTCCGGGCTATCGCACGCGCGGCCGGAACCTGCTGAAGAGCCCCGTGACGCACTGGGAGCTGCCCACGCCGCACGTGGTGGGGCTGAGCGTGCAGCCGGCCGACATCGATGCCTACGGACACGTCAACAACGCGGTCTATCTCACCTGGCTCGACCGCGCCGCCTGGTCGCACTCGGCCGCGCTCGGCCTGCCGCTGAGCGTGTGCACCGGTCTGCGCCGCGGCATGGCGGCGCAGCGCATCGAGATCGAGTACCTGCGCGCGGCACTTTCGCAGGAGGCGCTGCAGATCGCCACCTGGATCACCCGCAGTGATGCACGGCTGCGCTGCACGCGGCGCTTCCAGGTGTGGCGGGCGCGCGATCGCCAGACCCTCGCCCGCGCCCAGGTCGACTACGTGTGCATTAACCTCGATAGCGGCCGCGCGGTGCGCATGCCCGAGAGTTTCGCGCGTGCCTACATCGTCAGCACCACGCCGGGCGCGGGCGGCTGAAGCGCGCCCGCATCAGAAGCTCAGGCGCAGGAAGGCCTCCGGCCCGCTGATGCTCAGGTTGACGTAGCCGGGGAAGGAGCCGCTGTTACGCGTGAGCGAGGCCCGTGTGGAGCTGTAGCCGATGCCGAGGGCGAGGTTCGGATTCCAGCGATACTGCAGGTCCTCGTGCAGATCGGCGTACCAGCCGCGAAAGCCACTCACCGTCGCCTTGAGATAAGCGCCGCGCGCGCTCACCGCCCAGCGGCGCGAGATGGCCCAGGTCACATCCAGTGGCAGCGCCGGGAACGGCGTCGCCGCCGACACCTCCTGGTGCAGCGCGATCGCGAACGGCTGTGCCTGCGTCAGCGTGGCGTCGATCTGCAGGAAATACACCGCAACACCGGTGCCCACCTCGAGGTGATCGTTGCGGATGAAGGAGTAGGTGTAGGTGATATCGAACTGCTTCCAGTCGAAGGTGCTCTGGGCGCTGAGGCCGGCGAGAAAGGTCTGGTTGTTGAACACCACATCGTTCGCCAGCACCGTGCTACCGGAACGGTCGGCCTCGAAGTAATCGACGCGCACCTTGTTGCGGTCGCGCAGGCGGAACATGAATTCCACCCGCCCCTTGTTGAGCTTGTCGGGCAGGCCGAAGGCGCTCTCCGCGTTCACGGCGGTGCCGGTAATGCCGGCCGCGGCGTTGCTCGGGTCGGCGCGCAGGTTGGTACGCAGCTGCGGACCGTACCAGGAGGCGCGTACGTAGAAGTGATCGGTGATCGGGCTGCTACGTCTCGTGCTTCTTCGGTGGCAGCGGCGCCCCGGACTGCGGATCACGGTCGGCCAGTGCCGGTGCGGCATGCAGCGCCAGTAGCACCGCGGCGGCCGTGAAGGGAATGCGCATGCGCTGTTGCTCCCCCGCGCAACAGGCGCAGGTGGCCCGATCTTACTGAGCGCGAGCCTTGCTGTGCCAGCGTCGCCAAGCGCCGACGTGACGCGCAGCACGCGCCGGCGACATAACCGACGGCAAGGGGAGCCTCGGGGACGGCGCCGGATCGCTGCAGCTGCAGGATCCGGCGCCCGCATGCTCAGCGCTTCATGGCCTCGAAGAATTCGCCGTTCGACTTGGTGTCCTTCATCTTGTCGAGCAGGAACTCGATCGCGGCGAGCTCATCCATCGGGTGCAGGAGCTTGCGCAGGATCCAGATTTTGGCGAGCTCGCCCTGATCGGTGATGAGCTCCTCCTTGCGGGTGCCGGAGCGGTTGATATTGACCGCCGGGAACACGCGCTTCTCGGAGACGCGCCGGTCGAGGTGGATTTCGCTGTTACCGGTGCCCTTGAACTCCTCGTAGATGACATCGTCCATCTTCGAGCCGGTGTCGATAAGGGCGGTGGCGAGGATGGTCAGGCTGCCGCCTTCCTCGATATTGCGCGCCGCGCCGAAGAAGCGCTTCGGACGCTGCAGGGCATTGGCGTCCACGCCGCCGGTCAGCACCTTGCCGGATGAGGGCACCACGGTGTTGTAGGCACGTGCCAGACGCGTGATCGAATCGAGCAGGATGACCACGTCCTTCTTGTGCTCGACCAGACGCTTGGCCTTCTCGATCACCATCTCGGCGACCTGCACGTGGCGGGCCGCCGGTTCGTCGAAGGTGCTCGATACCACCTCGCCCTTGACGGTGCGCTGCATCTCGGTGACTTCCTCGGGCGCTCGTCGATGAGCAGCACGATGAGGTAGACCTCGGGATGGTTGGAGGTGATGGCGGTGGCGATGTTCTGCAGCAGCATCGTCTTGCCGGCCTTCGGCGGCGAGACGATCAGGCCGCGCTGGCCCTTGCCGATCGGGGCGACCAGGTCGATGGTGCGGGCGGTGAGGTCCTCGGTGGAACCGTTACCGCGCTCGAGCTTCAGGCGCTTGGTCGGGTGGAACGGCGTCAGGTTCTCGAACAGCACCTTGCTGCGCGAGCTGTCCGGGGAGTCGAAATTGATCTCGCCGACCTTCAGCAGCGCGAAGTAGCGCTCGCCGTCCTTGGGCGGACGGATGAGGCCGGAGATCGTGTCGCCGGTGCGCAGGTTGAAGCGGCGGATCTGGCTGGGACTGACGTAGATGTCGTCGGGGCCGGCGAGGTAGGAGCCGTCGGCCGAGCGCAGGAAGCCGAAGCCGTCCTGCAGGATCTCGAGCACGCCGTCGCCGTAGATGTTCTCGCCGTTGCGCGCGTGCGCCTTCAGGATCGAGAAGATGATGTCCTGCTTGCGCGAGCGGGCCAGGTTCTCCAGCCCCATCGACTCGGCGAGCTTCACCAGCTCGTGGATCGGGCGGGACTTAAGCTCGGTGAGGTTCATGGAGCTGCGCGACTGCGTCAGCTCTGCCGGGCTTATGATCTCGGAGTCGTCGGCGTCGAACGGCTCCGGGTCGTGCATCATCTCATCGGGACGCCCGCCGCCGTTGCCGTTGGTGTTGCCGCGGTTGCCGTCACGGTTGCCGTGGCGCGGGCCTTTGTTGGGGCGGTTGCGGCCCTGATTGCCGAGGTAGCCTCTCATCTTTTTGCCTGCGCGCCGGCGGCCTGGTCCAGATTGCTTTCCAGGAATGCCGCCAGCTGTGATTTGGAGACCGCGCCGACCTTCTGGGCTTCGACCGTGCCGTTCTTGAACAGAATCAGCGTCGGGATGCCGCGGATGCCGAACTTCGGCGGGGTCTGCGGGTTCTCATCGATGTTGATCTTGGCGACCCGGATGCGGTCGGAATACTCGGTCGCGATCTCATCGAGGATCGGAGCGATCATCTTGCACGGTCCGCACCATTCCGCCCAGAAATCCAGCAGCACCGGTTTATCGGATTTGAGGACGTCCTGTGCGAAAGTGGCGTCCGTGGTATGCACAATGTGCGAGCTACTCACGCGATTCAACCTCCGTCAAACGCAGAAGCGTGAAAAAAGAATTTTGGGTTTTGGGGAATCCGAAGCGGATCGGCAACGGGGTAAGCGAAAAGCGATGCCTGAAACACCCGCTAAACGGTTACACTAATAACTCGTGATTGAGTATGAAAGCCTAAGGGATTTAAGGAAACTTGGCTGGCAGGTGCGGACCTGTCGGCCCGCTGTCTTGAGCTACTTTGTAGCGCTTCCGAGGCGCTTTTGCAAGTCTCGGGGAGTCTTTCCGCGCCCACATCCAGTACTAATTGATGACTGACGCACACTCTGATTCCGTGACTTTTGCATCACTTGGCCTCGTAAATGAGGTCATGGCGGGCATAAAACAAGCCGGGTTTGTTAATTGCACGCCGATCCAGGCGCAGACGCTGCCGATCGCACTCGCCGGCCGGGACGTCGCCGGCCAGGCGCAGACCGGCACCGGCAAGACGGCCGCGTTCCTGCTGGCGACCTACCAGTCGCTGCTCACCCGGCCGGCCGCCGCCAACCGCACACCCACCTCGATCCGCGCGCTGATCGTGGCGCCGACGCGGGAACTGGCGGTGCAGATCCACCACGATGCCCAGACGCTCGGCGCACACACCGGGCTCAAGCACATGGTGGTATTCGGCGGCATCGACTACGACAAGCAGCGTCAGGAGCTGGGCGCCGGCTGCGATGTGCTGATCGGCACCCCCGGGCGCCTCATCGACTACTTCAAGCAGCACGTCTTTGACCTGCGCCACGCCCAGGTACTGGTGCTTGATGAGGCCGACCGCATGTTCGACCTGGGCTTCATCGCCGACATCCGCTACATCATGCGCCGCCTGCCGCCACCGGAGCGGCGCCAGTCGATGCTGTTCTCCGCCACGCTCTCGCAGCGGGTGCTGGAGCTCGCCTACGAGCACATGAACAACCCCGAGCTGGTACGCATCGAGCCGGACAAGATGACGGTCGACCAGGTACGCCAGCTCATGTACTACCCCTCCATGGAGGAGAAGGTGCCGCTGCTCATTGGGCTGCTGCACCAGAGCGAGGCCGTGCGCACCATGGTGTTCGTCAACACCAAGCGCACCGCCGAACGGCTCGAGGCCACCCTCAAGGCCAACGGCTTCCAGGCCCAGGCGCTCTCCGGGGACGTGCCGCAGAACAAGCGCCTGCGCTTCCTGCGCGAGTTCCACGAGGGCAAGCTCGCGGTGCTGATCGCCACCGACGTGGCCTCGCGCGGCCTGCACATCCCCGACGTCAGCCACGTCTTCAACTTCGACCTGCCGCAGGATGCTGCCGACTACGTACACCGTATCGGGCGCACCGCACGCGCCGGAGCGGAAGGCGATGCCATCAGCTTCGCCTGCGAGGAGTACGCGGTGTCGCTGCCGGACATCGAGAACTACGTCGGCCACAAGATCCCCTTCCTGCCCATCGCCCCGGAGCTGCTCGCCCAGGACGTTGTGGCCGGTGCCCCGGTGCACCGCACACCACACGGCGCCGGCGGCCGCCGCCACGGGGGCGGCGGGGGCCGCGGTGGCGGTGGCGGTGGCGGTGGTGGCCGCGGCGGCGGGGGCCCGCGCCGGGGTGCACCTCCCGGGCGGCGCCACGGCGGCGGCCGCGGGCGCTGACGTGGCACTCGCAACGGCTCTCGGCTAAGCTCGCGGTGCTCTGGCGGTTGGTTACCGCCGAAAACTGCACACTCTCCCGGCCCATCAGCTGAGGTTCATGGGCACCCCGCATGGCGGAAATCGAAGACAACGTCGATCGCGAGCTGTTTCGCAACATGGAGAAGTTGCGGCAGCTGCGTATCGAACACCGCGATCTGGATGAAGTCATCTGCCGCCTGTCACTCGATCTGCACATCGATGAGCTGCAGCTGAAGCGTCTGAAGAAGCGCAAACTGCTGCTCAAGGACCAGATCACGCGCCTGGAGAGTCAGCTGATCCCGGACCTGAACGCTTGATGGACGGAGCCGAGAGCGCACTACGCGGCGCGCTGCAGCAGCTGAGTTCGCCGCAGGTACTGCTCGCCGTGCTGGCAGCAGGGATCGCCGCCATCGTGGCTCTGAGCGTCGCGCGCGCGCTGCGCATCAGGCGCGCGGACGCAGCCGCGCTGCGCTCCCCGCACGTGCTCGACCATATCCTGGAGGGCGCGATCCTCATCGCCCCGATCCTGGCGGCGCTGGCGCTGCTGGCGGCGATGCACTTCGTGGTGGCCGCCTTTGGGCAGTCCCCGGCGGTGATCGATGCCTGCGCCCGCTTGCTGGTGGCCCTCGTACTGGTGCGTCTGGCGGTGTACGTGCTCGGGGTGCTGCTCGGGCCGCACTCCTGGGTGCGCACGCGCGAGAGCCGCATCACCTTCATCCTGTGGTTCATCGTGGCGATGGCGACGCTCGGCTGGCTGGATGTCATCGAGGGCAGCCTCAACCGCGTCAGCCTGGTGCCGGGGCGCTCGCAGTTCAGCCTGTGGGCGCTGTTGAAGGGACTGGTCGTCGTCACCGCCTTCGTCATCGTGACGAGCCTGATCGCGCGCGCGGTCGAGCGGCACGTCATGCGCCTCGATCAGCTGGCGGTGTCCACCCGGGTCGGGGTTTCCAAGTTCACCTACTTCCTGCTCGTGGGGCTGGGGATCCTGCTCGGCATCAACGCCGCCGGCGTCGACGTCACCACCCTGAACGTGCTCACCGGCGCCATCGGCCTGGGGCTCGGTTTTGGCCTGCAGTCGGTCGCCAGCAACTTCGTCAGCGGCTTCGTGCTGCTCATGGACAAGTCGATCAAGCCCGGGGACGTCATCAGCTTCACCGGGCAGACCGGCGCGAGCGCGGGCAACTTCGGCTGGGTACAGGAGCTGCGCGGGCGCTACGTAGTGGTACGCGACCGTGACGGCGTCGATACGCTGGTGCCAAATCAGAACCTGATCACCACCTCGTTCATCAACTGGAGCTACTCGGATCAGCGCGTGCGGCTGAAGCTGCCGGTGACGGTGAGCTACGACGATGATCCTGAGATCGCGCTCAGGCTGCTGGTCGAGGCGACCGAGAACCATCCGCGCATCCTGCGCGATCCGGCGCCGGTGTCGCGCCTCATCAGTTTCGAGGCCAACGGCATGGCGCTCGAGATCCGCTTCTGGATCGCCGATCCGGTCAACGGCGTCAACAACGTGCGCTCGGACGTCAACCGCGCGATCTGGCGCATCTTCCGCACCCACGGCGTGCGCATCCCGGTGCCGCAGCAGGAGACCCGGCTGCTCGATGCGCGCCGGCCGCTGCCCGCACCGAGTCCGCCGCCACCGGGCAGCGTCGGGGTCGACCAGCAGGCCGACTGAGCCCCCGCTGCCGTGCCACTGGCCCTCTTCTCCGGCGTCGAGATCCCCGACGGCGATCTGTCCATAACCTTCGTGCGCGCCTCCGGCCCCGGCGGTCAGAACGTCAACAAGCTCGCCACCGCCGCCCAGCTGCGCTTCGACCTCGCCGGCAGCGCCGCACTCAGCGAGGAGGTCAAGGCGCGCCTTAGGGCGCTCAGCGGCCGGCGCCTGACGCAGGAAGGGGCGATTCTCATCATCGCGCGCAACCAGCGCACCCAGGAAGGCAACCGGCGTGAGGCCGAAGAGCGCCTCGCGGACCTCATCGGGCGCGCACTCACCGCGCCCAAGCCGCGCAAGGCGACGCGCCCGACGCGCGCCGCGCGCGAACGGCGCCTGCAAGCAAAGACCCACCGCCGCAACACCAAGCGGCTGCGCTCCAAGCACGGCTTCGAGGGCTGAAGGGCCGCCGCGCCCTCGCCCGCGGCGTTGGGCCAACGACTGTCCGGCCGTCAGCGCTTACAGGGACCTCCGGGGGAGTCCGTGTTCGCCGGCGTGGAGTAAACTTGCTCCCCATGTCCTAGTGCGGAGTCCTCGCGCCGTGTCTTCCGCCGCATTCATGGCCTTCCTGCATCATCTGGCGGCATTTACCGTCGTCGCCGCGCTCGCCGTCGAGGTCGCCCTCTTCAAGCCGCCGCTCTCGCTCGCCCAGGCACGCCGCCTGCAACTCACCGATCTCTGGTTCGGCGCGGCCGCTACCGCGGTGCTCATCATCGGGCTGTTGCGGGTGTTTTACTTCGAGAAGGGCGCCAGCTATTACTGGCACGATGCCTTCTTCCTCATGAAGCTCGGCGCCTTTATCCTCGCCGGCCTGATCTCCATCTACCCGACGCTGATCTTTCTATCCTGGAGAGCGGTCGTGAAGGCGGGCCAGGCCCCCGAGGTGCCCGCTGCGGTCACGGTGCGCGTGCGGCGGTGCCTGATGCTCGAGCTCGGCGCGATCGTGGTGATTCTCCTCGGCGCGGCGCTCATGGCGCGCGGCTTCGGTCATTTCTAGCGCCGCGGCGCGCAAAGTATTTCAGGCGTGCATGATCTGCAGGATGCTGTGACGCAGCTGCTCGCTCAGGACGAACTGTGCGTCCTGAGCCACGCTGATGAGCACGGCGTCGAACTCAAGCCTGCCGTCTGCGCCGGCGCGGATCACGCCGCGCGTGCGCAACAGCCCGATGAAGTTCTCGAACATGGCCGGGTCGAAGAACTCCGGGGAATTCAGTCCGTACAGCAGCGTCATGCGCTGCGCGGTGAGCTGGCAGCGCTCCTCGAGCGTGACCTGGTCGAGCACGCCGCTGCCGGCCTGCACCAGCTGGGCCACCACCATGTAGTAGCGCTCGATGGTCTGCACCGTCGCCTGCGCCAGCAGTGACAGCTGCATCGCCTGCGCCGAGGCCGGTGCGGCGCGCGTCCAGCCATCGACTGCCGGCTCACTCTCGATCAGGCCGTGCGCGGCCATGGCCGCCAGCACCGTCTCGATCACCTGCGGCAACTCCTTCTCGTCCCAGCGCAGGAACAGCTCCGCGGCAATGTAGGGGTAGATGCGGCCGGCGAGGCGCCGCAGGTCCCAGCTGGATACCTGGGCGTTGCTCACGAATACGCAGGCGATCAGCGAGGGCAGCGCGAACAGGTGCAGGGTGTTGTTGCGGAAGTAGGTGGCGAGCACCGCCGCCGACTCACTCATGCGCACGATATCCCCGAGCGCGTGCGCCTCGCGGAAGATCTGCTTGAGGGCGATGCCGTAGTCGATCATCTGCGCGGCGCTCAGGCTGGTGAGCGTGACGCGCTCGCTGTAGGGGCAGCGGGCGAGCAGCGAGCGGTACAGCTCCAGCTGGCGTGCCAGGTCCGCTTCCGGCAGCCCCTGGCGCGGCATTGCCAGAAGCACCGTGGCGATCAGGTTGATCGGGGTCACGGCGGCCGCCGCATTGATGTTGCGCATGATTGACTGCGCCAGCCCATCGACGCTGTGCGCCACCCACGGACTGCGGCTCTCGTCATCGAAGGGCTGCGAACGCCAGTCGGGCTCATGGGCATCGAGCACCGCCGTGAGCGCGATCGGCTCCCCGAGATTCACGTACACCTTGCCGAAGCGCTCGCGCAGCACGCGCCAGGCCTTGAGCAGCCCGAGCACGCTTTCCTTCTCCTTGGGGCGGCCGGAGAGCTCGCCGATGTAAGTGCGTCCCTCCACCAGGCGCTCGTAGCCAAAGTAAACCGGCACGAACACCACCGGACGCAGCGGCTCGCGCAGGTAGCTGCGCACGGTCATCGCCAGCATGCCGGTCTTGGGCTGCAGCAGTCGCCCGGTGCGGCTGCGGCCACCCTCGATGAAGTACTCGAGCGGGTGGCCGCGCGCCATGATCGTCGCCAGGTACTTCATGAGGATCGCGGTGTAGAGCGCATTGCCACGGAAGCTGCGGCGGATAAAGAAGGCGCCGCCCTTGCGCAGCAGCCGCCCGATGAGGGGCAGGTTGAGGTTCACGCCCGCGGCGGTGTGCGGTACCGCATAGCCCTGCACGTAGATCGCATAGCCGAGCAGCAGGTAGTCCATGTGGCTGCGGTGGCAGGGAACGTAGATGAGCTCGTTGCCCTCAGCGACGGTCTCCAGTGTCGCGCTGTGGGCGAACTCGACGCCGTCGTAGAGGCGGTTCCACAGGCGGCTGAGCGCGTATTCCATGAAGCGCACGAAGGCGTGCGAGTAGTTGGCAGCGATCTCGAGCAGGTCGGCGCGCGCGCGCAGCAGCGCCTTGTGCCGGCTCAGGTGTTTGGCGCGCATCTCCTGGGTCACCGCGGCACGCACCGCGCGCGTGCGCAGCACCTCGTTGACGATGGTGCGCCGGTGCGAGAGATCCGGCCCGATGCGCACCGCGCGGCGCCGGGCGTAAAGCGCACGCAGCTCGCGCGCCACGCGCCGCCCGCACCGCGCAACGGAGAGCTCCTCGCCCAGCAGCTGGCGCAGCGACAGTGGCTGGTCGAACTCCACCAACGTGTCGCGGCCGTTGAACAGCACCTGCAGGAACTTGCGCACCCGCGTGGCCAGCACCCAGTCCTCCACCAGCAGCAGCCGCAGCCAGGAATCCTCCCGCTGCGGCGCCCGTCCCCAGTAAACCGCCACCGGCACCAGATAGACGTCGGCCGCCGCATCAGCACGCAGGGCCGTGATCATCTGCGCCAGCCGCGCCGGGGGTGCGCGCTCGGGGCGCGTGCTCCAGAAGGAGCGCGGCTGGGTGAGATAGAAGTAGCCGCGCCGCTCGCGGCCGGCCGGGATATCCGGGCCCGCCAGCCCAAGCGTGGCGCACGCCTGCTGCAGCACCGCCAGGTCGCTGAGGCTGCGGCGCTCGAGCACGTAGCACAGCGGGTGGTTGAGTCCGGTGAGCTCGGCTGCGGCATTCTCCGGCCGCACCCGGAAGCGGACCCACCGTGCGAGCAGTCGCCGCAACAGCCAGTTCATCGCCGTTCTATGATGGACTCATCGCCGTGACGCCGGCGTTCCGGGGAGCATGGTTGCAAATGCGCACATTCGCGGGCAAGACAGTGCTGATCACCGGCGCCTCCGAGGGCATCGGGCGCGCCCTGGCACATGAGCTCGCCGGCGAGCGCGCCAATCTCCTGCTCGGCGCGCGCGATGCGGCACGCCTGGAGGAGGCGGCCGCTGGGTGCCGCGCGCGCGGCGCCCAGGTCGAGACCGTGGCGATGGACGTAGCGCGACCCCAGGACTGCCGCGACTGCGTGGCGCGGGCGGTGCAGCGCTTCGGGGGTCTTGATGCGCTGGTCAACAACGCCGGGATCACGATGTGGGCGCGCTTTGAGGCGGTGACCGACTTCTCCGTCTACGAGCGGCTGCTGGCGGTCAACTATCTGGGCGCAGTGCACATGACCGCCGCGGCGCTGCCTTATCTCAAGGCGTCCCGCGGCCTCGTGGTGGCGGTCGCGAGCATCGCCGGGCTTACCGGAGTGCCGGAGCGCACCGGCTACGCGGCCAGCAAGCACGCCATGGTGGGCTTCTTCGAGTCGCTGCGCATCGAGCTTGCCGGCAGCGGGGTCGACGTGACGATCGTGGCGCCGGATTTCGTGGTCAGCCAGATCCACCGCCGCGCCACCGGAGCGGACGGCCGGCCGCTCGGGCACACGCCCATGCAGGAGACGCGCATCATGAGCGCCGAGCGTTGCGCACAGCTCATCGCCGCCGGCATGCGGGCGCGCCGGCGGCTGCTCATCACCTCGGCGCGTGGGCGCCTCGGGCGCTGGGCGCGGCTCGTGGTGCCGCGCCTCGTCGATGCCACCTCGGCGCGCGCGATCCGCGAGCGCCGCTAGCCTCACTCGAAGGCGATCGCGGGCAGGTCGAGGGCGATGAGGAAGTACTCGAACAGGAACTGGATGACGCGCAGCTGGTTGTGCAGCCGATGATCGCTCTCCAGCAGATGCAGCGCCGCCTTGTAGGTGTGCGCGAAGCGCACGCTGTGCTCGTAGGGCACGACGTCGTCGCGCCAGCCATGCACCAGCGTGGCCGGACAGTCGAGTACCCCGGCGCGCAGCTCCGGCAGACCTTCCATGAACAGCGCCGGTGCCATCAGGAACACTCCGCGGGCGTGCAGGAGCGAAGCGGAGGCGACCGCGACGTAGCCGCCGAGACTGGAGCCGACCAGCACCAGGTCCCCGCCCAGCTCCTTGCAGAACTCCACGAGCTTGGCGACCCGCGCCCGCGGTTCGTCCAGGCCGCGGTAGTCGACCGAGTGGGCGTCGTAGCCTTCCGAGCGCGCCACTTCCGCGAGCGCGGAAATCTTGCGTCCCCAGGGCCCGCTTTCCTTGCCATGGGAGAAGACCACGTGGCGGGACACTACCGTCTCTTGCATGGCGGCACCGCTGTTGCTTCGGACCTCTCGTGCATGCGCGAATAATGCAGGCAATGGAATCGTTAAGCCAATCAGACCGCACCTTGCTGCCCGAGCAGCCGGGCTGGCAGTTCTGGATCGACCGCGGCGGCACCTTCACCGACGTCATCGGCCTCGCCCCCGGCGGTGAGCTGCATGTGCGCAAGGTGCCGTCGGCGCCTTTGGGCGGCGCCAGCGGCGACCCCGGGCTGAATGCCGCGCACGAGATCCTCGCCGCGGCCGGTGCGCGCGGCGCGCCGGTCGCGGCGGTCAAGGTGGGCACGACCGTGGCCACCAACGCGCTCCTGACCCGCGGCGGGGAAGCGGTGCTGCTCATCACCACGCAGGGCTTCGCCGATGCGCTGCGCATCGGCTATCAGAACCGGCCGGACATCTTCGCGCGCGACATTGTGCTGCCGAAGCCCTTGTACGCCGCCGTGATCGAGGCGCGCGAACGCGTCACCCAGGAAGGCGAAGTACTCAAGCCCCTGGACCTCACGCACCTGCGCGCCGAGCTGACGCGCGCGCGCGCCAGCGGCCGGCGCGCCGTCGCCATCGTCTTCATGCACGGCTGGCGCCACGTCGAGCACGAGCGCGCCGCGGCGCGCTGCGCCCGCGAACTCGGCTTCGAGGAGGTGTCGGTCTCACATGAGCTGTCCCCGCTGGTGCGCTATGTGGCGCGCGGCGACACGACGGTGCTCAATGCCTACCTCAATCCGCCCCTGGCGGCCTACCTCACGGGCCTCAAGGAGCAGCTCGCGCGTCTGGATCCGCAGGCGGCGCTCGCGCTGATGCAAAGCAACGGCGGACTGGCGGATGCGGCTCACTTCCACGCCATGGCGAGCGTGCTGTCAGGCCCGGCCGGCGGGCTGATCGGCATGCGCTGGGCGGCCGAGCAGCTGGGCGTGACGCGCCTCATCGGCTTCGACATGGGGGGCACCTCCACCGATGTCTCCCTCATCGACGGGGAGCTGCCGCAGCGCTTCGAGCATCAGATCGCCGGTGTGCGGCTGCTGCAGCCGATGCTCGACGTGCACAGCATCGCCGCCGGGGGTGGCTCGATCCTCAGCTTCCGCGACGGGCGCTTCGCGGTGGGCCCGGCCTCCGCGGGCGCCGACCCGGGGCCGGTGTGCTACGGGCGGGGCGGGCCGCTGACGCTCACCGATGTGCAGGTGCTGCTCGGGCGCCTTCGGCCGGACACGCTGCCGCGGGTCTTCGGACGCGACGGCCGCTCCGCCATCGACGCGGCCGCCGTCAGCGAGCGCTTCAGCGCGCTCAGTGCACGCGTTGCCGCACAGGCCGCGCACGCGGTTAGCCCGGAGGCGGTGGCGGAGTCATTCCTGGAGGTCGGCGTCGAGTCGATGGCGAATGCCATCCGCCGGGTCTCGACGCGTCAGGGACTGGATGCGGCGGACTTCACCCTGTTCTGCTTCGGCGGCGCCGCCGGCCAGCACGCCTGCCGCGTGGCGCGCGCCGCCGGTGTGCGCCGCATCCTGCTGCATCCGCTCGCGAGTGTCCTGTCGGCACTGGGCATCGGGGTCGCCGATCGCCTCGCGGTGCGGCGCGCCAGCCTGCGCCACACCCTGGATGAGGCCGGGCTGGCAGCCGCGCGCGCGCAGCTTGAGGAGCTGAGCTCGCAGGCGGAGGCGGAACTCGCTGCGCACGGCGGCGATGGCCGTGCGCTGCGCCGCGCGCAGTTCCTCGAGCTGCGCGCCGGCGACAGCGAGGTATCGCTGTCCGTGCCGTGCGGCAGCCTGGAGGCGGTGCGCTCGCAGTTTGCGGCCGAGCATCTGCGGCGTTTCGGTTTCGCCTCCGGCGCGGCGAGCGTGCTCATCGAGGCGCTGCGCGCCGAGGTGCGCGTGGCCTCGGTGGCCGGACAGCTCTCGCTGCCGAGCGTGCCGCTGGAACCTCAGCTGCCGGCCCGCGTGCGTGCCTGGTTCGGCGCCTGGCGCGAGGTGCCGCTCCGGCCGGCGGCCACACTCACCACGCCGCTCGCAGGCCCCGCGCTGCTGGTGGATCCGCACACCACCTTGGTCCTGGATGAGGGCTGGCGCGCGGTACCGCTCGCCCCGGGGGTGCTGCTGATCGAGGACGAGGGCGCCGCGCGTGCCGCCGCGATCAGCACCGCAGATCCTGCGCGCATCGAGATCTTCAACAACCTGTTCATGCACGTCGCCGAGCAGATGGGCGAGGTGCTCAAGGCGACCGCGCAGTCGGTGAACATCCGCGAACGCCTCGACTACTCGTGCGCGCTGTTCGATCCGCACGGCGGCCTGGTCGCCAACGCCCCGCACATGCCGGTGCACCTGGGCTCCATGGGCGCAAGCGTGCGCGCGGTGATGCGGGCGCAGCCGCAGCTGCGTCCCGGGGACTCCTGGCTCCTCAACAGCCCCTACCACGGCGGCACGCACCTGCCGGACATGACCGTCGTGACGCCGGTGTTTCTCGCCGGCAGCACGCGCGTGGACTTCTTTGTGGCCTCGCGCGCCCATCATGCCGATATCGGCGGCGTCACCCCCGGCTCCATGCCCCCCTTCAGCCGCACCATAGAAGAGGAAGGGGTGCTGTTCGAGTGCTTTGCGCTGGTGAGCGACGGGCGCCTGCGCGAGGCGGAGTTCCTCGCCGCGCTCGCCGCCGGCCCCTGGCCGGCGCGCCGGCCGCGGCAGAACCTGGCCGACGTGCGCGCGCAGCTCGCCGCCAACGCGCGGGGCATCGCGGAGCTGGAACGCGCGGTGCGCCGCTACGGCCCGCACGTCGTGCACGACTACATGCGCGCCGTACAGGCGAACGCCGACCACAGCATGCGCAACGCACTGGCGCGCCTGCACAGCGGCAGCTTCAGTTACGAGATGGACAATGGCCAGCTGATCAGCGTGCGCATCGAGGTCGACCCGGTGGCGCGCGCCGCCGTGATCGACTTTCAGGGCACCTCTCCCCAGGGCGAGCACAACTTCAACGCGCCGCGCGCGGTGTGCATGGCCGCCGTGCTGTACGTGTTCCGCACTCTGATCGAGGCGCCGATCCCGCTCAACGAGGGCTGCCTGCAGCCGCTTGAGATCGTGATCCCGCCCGGCTCGATGCTCGATCCGCGGCCGCCCGCGGCGGTGGCCGCCGGTAACGTCGAGACCTCGCAGTGCATCGTGGATGCGCTGTACGGAGCGCTCGGGGTGCTCGCCGCCTCCCAGGGCACCATGAACAACCTCACTTTCGGGGATGCGCGTCTGCAGTACTACGAGACCATCTGCGGCGGGGCCGGTGCCGGGCCGGGCTTCGACGGCTGTGACGCGGTGCAGACCCATATGACCAACTCGCGCCTCACCGACCCTGAGATCCTCGAGGCGGAGTATCCGGTGCTGGTACGCGAGTTCTCGATCCGGCGCGGCTCGGGCGGCAGCGGCCGCCACCACGGCGGGGACGGCACGGTGCGGCGGATCGAGTTTCGCCGCGCGTTCTCGGGTGCGCTGCTCGCCAACCACCGCCGCGTCGCGCCCTTCGGGGTCGAGGGCGGCGAGCACGCGGCGCGCGGCGAGGCGCAGCTGCGCCGCGCCGGCGGTACCGTCGAGGTGCTGGGTGCCACGGCGCGCTTCGAGGTGGGTCCCGGGGACGTGCTCACCGTGCTCACCCCAGGGGGCGGGGGCTTCGGCGCACCGCGCTAGGAAATTACCCTCAGCCGCGCAGGATCGCGGTCTCGATCTCCCACTCGACGCGGTTCTTCGAGGTCGCGGAGCGATTCACGGACACGGGGCGCACGCGGCTCGCGCCGGCGCGGTGGGTGACGAGCCAGGTGTCAAAGGCGCCCGGCTTGCTCGTGGCAAAGCCGAACAGCAGGTTGAACTTGCCCTCCGCCAGCGTTGCCGGCCGGTTGACGCGCTCATCGGCGATGACGAAATGGGTTTCCTCGGCGCCGGCGCCGGCAAAGGCACCCAGCGCGGCAAGCTCATCGAGGAAGGCCTCGACCTGCGCCTGTGCGCGCTCCCAGGTCACCGGTCCGTTGTGCTCCAGCAGCACCCAGCGCGTGCCCTGCTCGACGCTGGCAGCGATGAACAGCGCGAGCCGGCGCGCCGACAGATACTTCCAGTCCGAGGCACCACTGCCGCCGGCGGACAGCGTGCGCGGGCTGACGCCAGTGCGCACGCTGCCCCGCACCGACAGGAGCGTATTAATGCCGGCCGCCGCCAGGCGCACGCGCTCGGCCTCATTCACCGGCAGCGCCGGACGCAGCCCGGGGCGCAGGATTGATTCCTCACTCTCGGCGGCCGACCAGACCGGCCAGGTCTCATCGGCACGCGCGATCATGCCGGCGGCCGCACCGCAGGAGCCGAACACCTCGACGCGGCCGCGCAAGCGGTCAAAGGCCTGCACGCGCGGGAAATACATGACGGCGCTGTCGCTGCGGAAGGGCCACAGGCGCAGCGCATCGAGCGCGGCGCGCACGGAGTTCCAGCTGGCGGGCGGATCGACCATCAGGAGCGCGTGGCGGTCGCGGCACACGCGCGCGGCCACCAACAGCGTCGAAAGCCCGACATCGCGCTCGCGGGTGAGCGGTGGGATGCACAGCAGATTGAAGCGCGTGGCGCCATCGAGGGCGAACAGGCCCGCGCCGCTCCCGGCTGCACCGATGATGTCGTAGTCGGTCAGCGGCGCGCCGTCATCACCGTCGGGATTGGAGAGCGTGTAGCCGGCGGCGACGCCGCCGGGGCCGCCGGCCGAGCGGTCCGGGCGCTGCATGGGCACGCTGCCAAGCACCCGCACCAGGCGCGACTCGAGCAGCACATCGCTGATGAAGCGGCCCGAGGCCGGCACGATGGAGAGGCGCCGGTAAATCTCCTGGTCCTCGACCAGCTCGGAACCGGCGGTGCGCACGCGCTGTACCACGAGGTTGAAGCGCTCGTGCTCGGCGGGGGTGAGGCCATCGTAGTCAACCGAGGCGCGCAGGTATTCACGCGAGCCGGGGTTGAGGGCGGCGAGGCGCAACGCCCCGCTGCCGGCCGGCAGCGTCAGCGTCGGCGGGCGGGCGCCATTGACGACGCGCACGATGCGCGCCTCGCGCCCACCGTTCTCGAAGAACTGCTCGACCGCGTAGGAAAGCGTCGAGGGCTGCCACAGGCCACCGAACTGCTGCTGGAAGTCAACGAAGCTCGTGACCGCGATCGGGCTGTTGACGGGACCCTTGAGCGTACGACCAACGAAAGCGACGATTCCGGTCGCCACGCGTTCGATCGCGTGATCCGTACGGCTTTGTTGTGCGAGTTGTACGCCGGACGCGGGGCTGTCGGCCACTCATGCGCCTCTTGGAATTGCCGGCGCGACTCTAACACACGCTGTCCGTGCGTTGTCAGTTTATCAGTCAGTCGGAGTGGAAAGTTTTCCGACAGGCTCCCGCGGCGGCGCTGTGTCGCGCTGCGTCGGCGCGTCCGCCTCGCTGGCACGGCGGGCCTCCTCGGCGCGCGCGCCAGCGGCCTCGTCCTGCTTGCGCGCGATCTCGCCGAGCATCAGCTGCAGCCACTCCGACAGTGCTTTCATGCCACGCGCGGCGGCCTCAGCCGCCGTTGTTCGGCGCAGCCGCGGCCGATGTCGTGCCCACGCTGCTTGCAGCCGGAGCCGCTGTGGCGCCCGGCGCGTCACTGCCCGGGTCGGTCTCCGTGACCATCTGCTTGAAAGTGGCCTCGTCCATCGGCAGGTCCGAGGTGCCATTCCAGCTGGAGCCCTCCGGCAGCACGTTCTGCACCCGGGGGGCGGCGGCCAGCACCTGCTCCAGGCCGGCATCGGTGGCCGTAATCGGCACCGGCACGCCACGCGGGCTGCGCGCAAGACTCGACACCAGGTTCCAGTCCACCTGCTCGTTGTGTTGCTTGACCTCCTGCTGCAACCGCACGGCGAGGGACTTGGTCAGAAGCCTCTTTTGCGCCTTGTTCCAGTCGCGCGTGTCGTCCTCCAGCACGTCGTAGGGCTGCATGTAGAGCTGACCATCGCGCCAGCCGAACAGGAAGGGCTGGTTCACCACCCGCAGCTGGGTGCCGATCGGCACCGCGTTGAAGAACTGCTCGATGTCCTCCGGGTAGAGGCGGATGCAGCCGTGACTTGAGCGCAGTCCGACACCGGCGGGCTTGTTGGTGCCGTGGATCAGGTAGCTCGGCCACTGCAGGTAGAAGGCGTACTTGCCGAGCGGGTTGTCAGGGCCCGGACCTATGACGGGCTCGAGCTCCTCGCCGTTCTCGTGATGCTCCTTGCGCACCGAGACCGGCACGCGCCAGGTGGGGTCCTTCTGGCGGCGCACGATCTTGGTCACGCCCTCGGGCGTACGCCAGCCGACCTTGCCGATACCGATCGGATGGGTGAACACCACCGGACGCTCACCCTTCTTCGGCGCGGGGTAATAGAAGATGCGCATGGCGGCGATGTTGATGACCAGCCCGGTGCGCGGGGCATCCGGCAGGATGAACTGCGAGGGCACCACCACCGCGGTACCCTCCCCGGGCAGCCAGGGATCGATCTTGGGGTTGGCGCGGGTGATCTCCTCGTAGCCGACGTTGAAGCGGCGCGCGATGTCACTCAGCGTGTCGTCCTTGCCGGCTTTGACCACCTGTACCGTACCGACCACGTCCTGGTTCGGGGCGAGTTCGAAGCGCTGATTGGCCACGGGCAGCGGCTCCGCCGGCGGTGGCGGGGGCGGCGGCGGGGGCGGCGGAGCCGCCTTCTGGTGCGGCCCGAATATCGAGCAGCCGGCAATACTCAGGAGCAAGAGCGCGCTGGCGGCCGCGCGAGCCGAACGGGTCTTCATGGGGCTTCGATTATGACCTAAGTGCGCTCGCGCACCGATTGTCGGCAATGCGCTACAGCAGCACCGGCTGGTTGGGCAGCTCGTTGTCGCTGCCGCGATGGCCGGGGAAGTGGCGCCCAAGCAGGGCGCCGACCCCGAGGATGCCCACCACCGAGCCGTCTTTGAAGCGCCCGGCGCGGTAATGGCTCTCCATCTGCCGGCACACGGCCTGCCATTCCGCCTGGGGAACGTGCTGCGCGATGCCGCGGTCGGCGACGATCTCGACGTCGTGGTCGGCCATGAGCACATAGACCAGGACGCCATTGTTATGGGCCGTATCCCAGACGCGATACTGGCCGAACAGCTGCAGCGCCCGCTGCCGCGGGGACAGATCGTGCCACAGCTCCGGCAGATCAAAGGCGGTCTCGACCACGAAGCGGACCTCCCCGCCGTGCCGACCCTCGCATTCCCCGATGGCCTGCTCGATGGCATCGAGCACCGCCGGCGGAAAGTGCCGCCGCGTGTTCCAGCGCGTGGTGAAGATGTGGTGCAGCAGCCGGCCGAGTTTCATCGCGCGCTTCCCCTACCAGCCACCGGAGGCACCGCCGCCGCCGAAGCCACCGCCACCTCCGCCGAAGCCGCCACCTCCGACCGCCGAAGCCCCCGCCCATGCCGCCCCAGCCGCCGCCGAGACCGCCGCGCGTGCCGCTCGACCAGCCACTGCCGGCACCGGCAAAGCCCATGAGGAGCGTGATAAGGAAGGCACCGACCGCGGCCACGCCCGCCAGTGCCAGTGCATAGCCGCCCAGGTACACCAGCAGGCCGGCGCCGGCCCCCGTGAACGCCGAGCCGAGCGTCTTGCCGAAGATGCCGCGCAGCACCACCGAGCCGACCAGCACGGCGAACAGCAGCTCGGGGAAGATGGCGGGCGCGGCGCCGCGGTGGCCGCCCTGCCACTGCCGCTCCGGCGGCGGCAGCGGCTCGCCCTCGATGAGTTTCATCATCTGATCCAGGCCGCTGTCGATGCCGCCGTAGTAATTGCCCTGACGGAAGGCGGGCGTGATGGTCTCCTGGATGATGCGGTTGGACATGGCATCCGTCAGCACGCCCTCCAGCCCGTAGCCCACCTCGATGCGCAGGCGGTGATCGTCCTTCGCGATGATGAGCAGCGCCCCGTCATCGACACGCTTGCCGTTCACCGTGCCGCGGCCGAGTTTCCATTGCTCGACAACCCGGATCGAGTATTGATCGATCTCTTCGGGCTTGGTGCTCGGCACGATGAGGACCGCGATCTGCGAGCCCTTGGCCGCCTCGAAGGCGGCGAGTTTCTGCTCGAGCGCGTTCTGCTGTTCGGCCGTGAGAGTACCGGTGAGATCGGTCACCCGCGCGCTGAGCTTCGGTACCGGCTGCAGATCCTGGGCGGCCGCCGCCAGGCCGAGGCCCAGGAGCCACAGCAGCGCAAAGCCCGCAACAACGCGGGCGTGGCGCAGGGCTGATGTCATTTGGTCGGCTGAGGCGGCGGCGTCGCCGCGGGCGTTCCCGGAGTGGAGGTATCAAAGCTGACCGCCGGTGCGGTCGAGATCTGCTGTTCATTCTGGACCGTGAAGTTGGGCTTGACCTGGAAGCCGAACATCTTCGCCGTCAGATTCACCGGGAACTGCCGCACCGTCACGTTGTAGTCCTGCACCGCCTGCACGTAACGGCCGCGCGCCACGGTGATACGGTTCTCGGTCCCCTCGAGCTGCGACTGCAGGTCGCGGAAGTTCTGGTCCGACTTCAGCTGCGGATAGTTCTCCGTCACCGCGAACAGGCTCTTCAGCGCCCCGGTCAGCTGGTTCTGGGCCGCCTGGTACTTCTGAAAGAGCTCGGGGTTGTTCAGCACCTCGGGGGTCACCTGGATCGAGCCAACCTTGGCGCGCGCCTCGGTCACCTCCACCAGCACGCGCTGCTCCTGGGCGGCGTAGCCCTTCACGGTGTTGACGAGGTTCGGAATCAGATCCGCACGGCGCTGATACTGGTTCACGACTTCGGACCAGGCGGCTTTAACGCCTTCATCCTTCTGCTGCAGGGTGTTGTAACCGCAGCCCGACAAACACAGGACGGCGGCGGCAAGTAACGCATACGACCAGGCACGCATCGAACTTCTCCTTATGATTCGACCCCGCCCCATGCCGGGGGACGGCGATTGTCACACGCTGAGGAAAGCGGCGTCGATAGCGCTGGCGGCCCCGCGGGCGCGGCGCGGGAAAGGGCCGCACGTCACGAGCGTAGCAGCACTCTATTGCAGCGCATCGCGGCGCGCGCCCGGTGACCCGCAACAGCCGCGCGGCGTGCAAGTCAGGCAGCACGCAGGAGTGGGACCGCTGCGTGCGCGATGCGAGGTGCCGCGCCGGAGGGAAAAAAAACCCCAGGTTTTGAGGCCTGGGGTTGGTAAGGGCGGACCTTCGATGAAGGGAAGGAAGTCCGCCAGGGGATACGTCAGTGCAATCGTGCCCAGTGCAGGATCCGGATATCTTCCGATTCCAGGTCAAAACTCTGTGCCAGAAGCGCGCGCAGTTCGCGGTTCGCCCGCGTGTGCGTCAGCGGCTCGCGCAGCTCCACCACACCACTCCACTCGTTACCGGGTCCGGCGCTTTTGGCCTTACCGCCGTGGGTCACGAAGTGTGTGTAGTACTTGGTAGCCACGCTTCAAGGTTATTAGCGTGGTGGCCGCACAGTCCGTGAGATGTTCCACAGAAAGCCCGATTTCGGTAAAACTGAGTGCGACATATTTCACAGGATCTGCCGCCATGGGGCGCTTCCGGGTGCGCGAGCCGCCGGGCTCGAAATACATCACGCCCCAGGGTGAGGAACGCCTGCGCCGCGAACTCGAGCAGCTGTGGCGGGAGGAGCGGCCCAAGGTGACGCTTGCGGTTCAGGCTGCCGCCGCCCAGGGGGATCGCTCCGAAAACGCCGAATACACCTACGGCAAGCGCCGCCTGCGCGAGATCGACCGGCGCGTGCGCTTCCTGCGCAAGCGCCTGGAGGGCATGGTCGTGGTGGCGCAGCCGCCCGCGGATGCGCGCCGGGTGTTCTTTGGCGCGTGGGTGGAACTTCAGGCCGAGGACGGCGCGCGCACGCGCTACCGCATCGTCGGGCCGGACGAGTTCGACATGGCCCCGGGGTATATCAGCATGGATTCCCCGCTCGGCCGCGCACTGCTCAGCCGCAGGCTCGACGATGAGGTGAACGTCGAGGCCCCAGGAGGCAGCCGGGTCCTGGCCATCGTGGCGATCGAGTACCCGCGCCGCTAGCGCCTGCCTACCAGATCACCCTGACGTTCTTGAACTGCCACGGATCGGTCTTGTCGAGATCCTCGGGGAACAGCCGCTCGCGCTCGTGCAACGGGGTCCACTCGGTGTACTCACCGATCACGGGACCGAGGTAGGGCATGCAGATCTCGAGGTTGCGGCGGAAATCCATCTCGTCGGGCTCGATGACCCCCATGTTGGGATTCTCCATCGCCCACACGACCCCGGCCAGCACCGCGACGCACACCTGCAGGCTGGTGGCGTTGTTGTAGGGAGCGAGCTTGCGCGCCGCCTCGATCGACAGCTGCGAGCCATACCAGTAGGCGTTCTTCTTGTGTCCGGCGAGCAGCACCCCGAGCTCATCGATGCCACTGGTGATCTCATCCATGAGAATGCGCTGACGCTCCTGCTGCACGTAGTTGCGCCCCGTGAGCTCGTGCACCGACATCACCGCCGAATCGCTCGGGTGGTAGGCGTAGTGACAGGTCGGCCGGTAGGCCACCGTCGAGCCCTCGCGCACCGTGTAGTAGTCGGCGATCGAGATCGCCTCGCTGTGCGTGATGCAGAAGCCGTAGAAGTGGCCGGCCTTGGGCGTCCAGGTGCGCACGCGCGTGCCGGCGCCCGGCTGCATCAGGTAGATCGCGGCCAGGCAGCCCGCATCGTGGCGCTTGCCATCGCGCGGGAAGTTGCGCTCATGGCTCCCCCAGCCCATCTCGGCGGGCTGACAACCCTCGCTGACGAAGCCGTCCACCGACCAGGTATTGACGAACTCGCCCATCTGCTTCGGTTTACTGGGGACCTGCGTGTCACGCTCGGCGATGTGGATGACGCGGATGCCGAGCTTGCGGGCGAGCGCGCCCCACTCGGCGCGCGAGGCCGGCTTGCCGGCATCCACCTGGGTATCGGCGGCGATATTGAGCAGCGCCTGCTTGACGAAGTGCGACACCAGGCCGGGGTTCGCGCCGTGGGTGAGCACCGCGGTCGGCGCGCGCGGGTTGCCGGTGCGCAGCGCGAGCGCCTCCTCGCGCAGTGCGTAGTTGGTGCGCTTGGCCGCCGGCACGGTCGGATCGGTATAGCCACCCGGCCAGGGCTCAAGGCAGGTGTCCAGATACATCGCACCCTTCTCCCAGCACAGCTTGATGAGGGCGACGCTCGAGACCTCGACCGAGACATTGATCAGGAAGTCGCCGCGGCCGATCAGCGCGGTGAGCACCCGCCTGAAATTCTCGCGCGTCAGGCGCTCCTTGACGAACTTGATGCCGTACTTGGCCGCCTCCTCGCTACCTCGGTCCTCGGCGGTAACGATGGTGATGCGCTCAGGGGCGATGCCGATGTGGCGCAGCACCAGAGGCAGTACGCCCTGGCCGATGCTGCCGAAACCGACAAAAACGATGCGCCCCGGGAACTCGACATGGATCTTGTGGCTGTTGCTCATGATTTTAGCTTTAGGCAATCCTCGGGGGTCGCGCGAAGTGCGCGCCCCGTGAGCGTATCAATTCGCACCCACACCGCTCAATTTTCCGCACGCCGCCGGCGGCGGCGGTTTTCAGGACTCGCGCCAGTGTGGCGGATAGGTACGCTCGTAGCCGCTCTGTGCTGCAACGCGCGCCAGCCAGCGCCCGAGCGCCGGATAGTTGACCTCCACGGGCATGAAGCGCGAGGACAGGGCGGCTGCCTGCGGCTTCTCCAGCGCGCGCCGCAACAGCTGGATGCCGGGATAGATCACCATGTCCACCGCGGAGTAGGAGTCGCCCACGATCCACTCCGACTTCGACAGCCGTCCCTCGATGGTGCGCGCCTCGCTGGCGACCGCGTGCATCGCCGCCGTGATCTCGTCGCTTCCCAGCACCGCCGGGTCCTTGTCGAAGAACACCGCGCGCGCGATCTTGGTGACGTTCGGCTCGATGTAGGCGCCATACTCGCTGATGACGCGCATGATGGTGCCGCCCTCCTCGGCGCTGCGACCGAAGATCGGTGGTGTGGGGTATTTCTGGTCGAGGTAATACAGAATTGCCAGCGACTCGAAGCACACGTAGTCGCCGTCCTTGAGCACCGGTACCCGGCCGCGGGGGTTCAGGGCCAGCATCTGCGGGGACTTGTGCTCCTGCTTGGAGAACTGCAGCAGATGACTGACGTACGTCAGACGCTTGTACTCGAGCGCCAGCAGCACGCGCCACGCGAAGGGACTGCCGCTGCCCCAGAAAACCTCGATAGTCATGGCGCCTCCGCGTGCCGGGGATGGCACGATTGTAACGACAACCGCGCAGCGCCGAAAATGCGGCAAGCTGCGCACCCCCGCCATGATCACGGAGAGATCCATGCCGAGCACGCTGATTGAGCCGCAGGAGCTGTTCGGGCACCTGGATGATGCGGACTGGGCCATCATCGACTGCCGCTTCGAGCTGGCGCGCCCGGCCTGGGGGGCCGGCGCCTTCGCCGCCGGTCACATCCCCAATGCCCAGTATGCCGACCTCGACGGCGACCTGTCCGGCCCCGCCGGAGCACGCACCGGACGCCACCCGCTGCCCTCGAGCGCCGAGCTCGCCGCCACTTTCGGCCGCCTCGGGATCGATGGCGCCGTCCAGGTCGTGGCCTACGACCAGGGCAGCGGCGTCTTCGCCGCACGCCTGTGGTGGCTGCTGCGCTGGCTCGGCCACGAGCGCGCCGCGGTTCTCAACGGCGGACTGGCGGCCTGGGAACGCGCGAAGCTGCCGCTCAGCACGCGCGCCGTGAGCCGCCCGGTGCGGCGCTTCGTGCCGCAGGCCACCGCCGGGGTGCACGTGAGCAGCGATGAGGTCGCAGCCCTCGTGGCCAGCGGTGCACTCAAGCGTGGCGAGACGCGGCTGATCGATGCGCGCGCGGCGGACCGTTTCGCCGGGGAGAATGAGACCCTCGATGCCGCCGGCGGCCACGTGCCCGGGGCGCTCAATCACCCTTATGCGGACAATCTCGGGCCCGACGGGCGCTTCCTCGAGGTGCGTGAGCTGCACCAGCGCTGGCAGCACACACTCGCGGGCCAGGGCGCCGGCCACGCCATAGCCATGTGCGGCTCGGGCGTCAGCGCCTGCCACAACCTGCTGGCACTGGAGGTCGCAGGACTGCCCGGCGCACGCCTGTATGCGGGCTCGTGGAGCGAGTGGATCCGCGACCCCGCGCACGCCATCGCGCGCGGGCCGTAGAAAATTGCGGCCCGCGCCACTCTCGCTTCACACGCAATTTTGATATAACGCGCCCCGTGGCCGCCGATCCCAAGACTGCCCTCAACGGCGGTCGCAAATTCAACCCCGCCCAGCCCTGGGGAGTCGCGGACTCACTCGACCTTTATAACGTGCGCGCCTGGGGCAAGGGCTACTTCAGCATCAACGCTGCCGGCCACGTGGTGGTGCGCCCGGACACCACCGAGGGGCGCGAGATCGATCTGTACGAGGTGGTCGAGGGCCTGCAGGCGCGCGACCTGACGGCACCGGTGGTGGTGCGCTTCTCGGACATCCTCGCGCACCGCCTGCGCCGCCTGCACGGCGCCTTCGCGCAGGCCATCACCGAAAACGACTACAAGAACCGCTACGCCGCCGTCTACCCCATCAAGGTGAACCAGCAGCGCCTGGTGGTCGAGGAGGTCTACCGCTACGGCAAGGAGTTCGGCTTCGGCCTGGAAGTGGGCTCAAAGCCGGAGCTGCTGGCGGTCATGGCCATGACCGAGAACGCTCCCGAGCGCCTCATCATCTGCAACGGCTTCAAGGACGACAGCTACATCGAGGCGGTGACGCTCGCGACCAAGCTCGGCCGCACCATCATCCCGGTGGTCGAGAATTTCGAGGAGCTGGCGCTGATCCTGAAGCACGCCGAGACCTATCAGGTGCGCCCGCGCCTCGGGGTGCGCGTGAAGCTCTTCAGCGAGGGCTCGGGGCGCTGGAGCGCCTCGGCCGGAGACAAGTCCAAGTTCGGGCTCTTCATCACCGAGATTCTGGAGCTCTTCAACGTTCTCAAGGCGCGCGACATGCTCGACTGTCTGCAGCTGGTGCACTGCCACCCCGGCAGCCAGCTGCAGGACATCCGCCGCGTCAAGGACGCCATCAACGAGCTCGCGCACGTGTACGCGGAGCTCAAGCTCATGGGGGCGGGGCTGCAGTACATCGACGTCGGCGGCGGGCTGGGCGTCGACTACGACGGCAGCGGCACCAACTTCTCCTCCTCGATGAACTACACGCTCACCGAATATGCCAACGATGTGGTGTACCGCGTGGCGAGCGTGTGCAACGCGCGCGACATTCCGCACCCGATGATCGTGAGCGAGTCCGGGCGCGCCATCGCCGCCTACCACAGCGTGCTCATCTTCGACACGCTTGGCTCCTCCGCGCTCGACAAGTTCCGCGTGACCGGGGAGCCGGCACAGGACTACACCGGCGATGAGGAGCTGCCGCAGCCGGTGATGGACCTGTTCGATGCCTATCGCACCGTGAGCGAGCGGCGCCTGGTGGAGTGCTATCACGACGCCATGACCGCGCGTGAGCAGGTGCTGCAGATGTTCAACCTGGGGCTGCTGTCCCTGGACTTCCGTGGCCTCGCCGAGCGGCTCTACTGGGCCACCTGCGCCAAGATCCGCGACGCCTGCCGCAAGCTTGAGCGCCTGCCGGAGGAGCTTGAGGACCTGGAGTCGATCCTCTCGGACACCTATTTCTGCAATTTCTCGGTGTTCCAGTCGCTGCCCGACAGCTGGGCGATCGATCAGCTGTTCCCGATCATGCCGGTGCACCGCCTCGATGAGCGCCCCACCCGCACCGGCGTGCTCGCCGACATCACCTGCGACTCCGACGGCAAGATCGATCACTTCGTGTCGCTGCGCGACGTGAAGCGCACGCTCGAGCTGCACGAGCTGCGCGCCGGGGAGAAGTACTATCTCGCGGTCTTTCTGGTCGGGGCCTATCAGGAGACCTTGGGCGACCTGCACAACCTCTTCGGCGACACGCACGTGGTGCACGTGCGCCTGCACGATGAGGGTGGCTGGTGGATCGAGGAAGTGGTCAAGGGCGACACGGCTAACAAAGTGCTGGAGTACATGGAGTACGACGTCGCGGAGCTCTATCCGGCGCTGGCGCGCGACTGCGAACGCGCCATCCGCGACGGGCGCATGACGCTCGCCGAGAGCCAGGCGCTCAAGCGCTTCTATGAGGCTGAACTCGACGGCTACGCGTATCTCGAGCCGGCCGCACCCGCAGGTGCCACCTCAAGCTCAGGCTGAACCGACTTCCGGATCTGCGGTAGGCTTGGGTGCGGCAAACTGCTCCAGGCCCGTTCTGAAACCCAATCCCCTATCGCGCCTTCGCCCGGCCAAGTGCCTGTCGGCTGCCGGATGAGCGGCCCCGAGACAGCCTCACGGGCGGTGTTCGTCAGCTACGCCTCCGCGGACAAGGCGACCGCGGATGCGCTCACCGCCTATCTGGAGCAGCGCGGCATTCGCTGCTGGATCGCGCCGCGTGACGTGGCCGCAGGGGCGTTGTACGCCGATGCCATCGTACGGGCCATCAACGAGGCGCCCCGCCTGCTGCTTTTGCTGTCACGCAGCTCGATCGCCTCGGCGCACGTCAGCAAGGAGCTGGAGCGCGGCTCATCCAAGGGCAAGCAGATCATGGCCGTGCGCCTGGACGATGCGCCTCTCACTCCCGCGTTCGAATACTTCCTGAGCGAGTCGCAGTGGGTCGACGTCCCCGCCGCCGGCCAGGACGGCGCGTTCGCGCAGCTCGCCGAGGCCCTGGATGCGCCCGCCGGCACACGGCCGCTGCCCGTCGCGCCCGCCCCCGCGGCTCGCCGAACCTCGCCCGGGCTCCTCGTGGCGGTGCTGGCCGCGGTCGTGGCGCTCGCCGGCATCGCTGCATGGCTGGTGCAGGGCCGTGCCGCCCACGCCCCGGGTGCAACAGCAGCCGTCGCAGCGAGCGACAAGTCCATCGCGGTGCTGCCGTTCGCGGACATGAGCGAGGCACACGACCAGGAATACTTCGCCGACGGCATGGCGGAACAGATCCTGGACCTGGTGGCGAAGATTCCCTCGCTCAAGGTGATCGCGCGCACCTCCTCGTTCCAGTTCAAGGGCAAGTCCGAGGATGTCCGCGGACATCGGCGAGAAGCTCGGGGTGGCGACCGTGCTCGAGGGCAGCGTGCGCAAGGCGGGCGACCGCATGCGCATCACCGCGCAGCTGGTACGCACCTCCGATGGCTCGCAGCTGTGGTCGGAGGTCTACGACCGGCAGGCGAGCGACGTATTCCGCACCCAGGACGAGATCGCCGACGCGGTGGTGAGTGCGCTGCAGGCCTCGCTGTTCGGGGCGCCGGAGAAGCGCGCCGCGCCGACCGCCAACACCGAGGCCTACTCGCTCTACCTGCAGGGCCTGTCAGCCTCGCAGCACTTCACGGCCGCAGATTCCAGCAAGGCGCGCGAGTATCTCGAGCGGGCCACGGCTCTCGACCCGAATTTTGCGCAGGCGTGGGCGGCGCTGGCAGGCGTGTACGGCGACCTGCAGGTTTTTGGCACTCGCGAGAGCTTCGACTCCGTGAACCGGCGCATCGGCGCCGCCGCGCATCGTGCGCTCGCGCTCGACCCGAAGCTCGCCGATGCCCACGTGGCGCTGGCCAACATGGGGTTCGTCGATTACGACGTGGTCAAGATGCGCGATGAGCTGCGCCAGGCCTCCGCCTCAGAGCCGGACAACATCAACGCGCTGCAGCTGTCCGTGTTCCTGGCAATCGCCGAGTGTCGCCTCGCTGATGCCGAGCGGCTGGCGCGGCGGCGGATCGAGCGCGATCCACTCTCGATCGAGCCATACCGGGGGCTCGGGACCGCACTGTGGTTCGCCGGCAAGAACGCGGACGCCGAGGCAACCTACCGGCGGATGCTCGCTATCAGCCCGGGCGCCGAGAGCATGCATTACCGCCTGGCACTGGTGCTGCTGTCGGAAGGAAAGCCACAGGACGCGCTGCATGAACTTGACGCCGAGCCCGCGACCGGCTGGGCTGCGATCGGTCGTGCCATGGCGTACGACGCGCTGGGCAACCGTGCGGAGTCTGAGCGGCAGATCGCCGTCGTAGCGAACCTGGGAGTCGGCTGGGAATACCAGGCGAGCGAGATCTACGCACATCGCCACGACCGCGAACGCGCCTTTGAATGGCTGGACCGAGCCTGGAAAACGCACGACCCCGGCCTGTTCACGTACTTAAAGTGCGACCCGCTGCTGGTCGAGCTGCGCGGCGATCCGCGCTACGCGCAGATGCTGAGCGCGCTCAAGCTCACTCACTGAAGCCCCTAGGCCGCCGACACTGCCCGGGATTCCCAGGGCACAAAATCCGCCAGCTGTTCGGCGAGTGCGCGCTGGAAGGCCGGTCGGCACTCGCAGCGTGCGAGGTACGGTCCCAACACGGGATCGGCGGTGACGAGCGCCGTATGCCGCGGGATGCGCAGCACCGTCGCCATCATCAGATCGCCGACGCTGAAGCGCTCCTCGAGGTATTCTCGGCCCTCGAGGTGCGCGGCCAGCTCCCCGAGCCGCAGCCGCGCGAAGGCCTCCGCCTGCGGCCGCCGCTCCACCGCCCAGGGCTCTTTCGCATAGAACAGGTCGATCTGTGTCAGCGGCTGCAATGCTGTTTCAATCGAGTTCAGGGCAGCCAACAGCCAGGTGACGGCCCGGGCGCGCGCGGCGGGCTCGGCGGGCAACAGGACCTGACTTTTCTCCGCGATGTGCAGCAGGATGCTTCCGGACTCGAACAGCACCAGGCCGTCCTCTGCGTAGGCCGGCACCTGGCCGAAGGGTTGCAGCCTGCGGTAGTCCTGGCCCTTGTGCTCGCCCCCATCCAGCAGTCGCCGCTCGTAGGGCAACCCGGCTTCCTGCAGCGCCCAGCGCACACGCAGGTCGCGCACTACGCCTTGGGCGAACGGTGGCACACATCGCAGCGCATACACGGTGATCATCAACGCTCCCCGTGTTGTGCGAGGTACTCCTCCTCGCAGTCGAAGGCCGAGTTCCAGCCGAGCACGTGACTGTCGCGGCCTTCACGGTGCAGGAAAGGCTGCTGATGGAAGGTCTGCAGCGTCCCCTCCCCGGCCGGGGCGAAGGTCACGGTGACCAGCGTCTCGACTCCCGGCTGGTCACGGCCATCCTCCCAGGCGAAGGTGAACACCAGGCGGCGCTCCTTTTCGATCTCGCGGTATGCCCCGCCCATCCAGCTGCGGCCGTATTGCGCCGACTCGATACACGCGCGCCAGCGACCGCCGGGACGAAAGTCCATCTCCAGCGCCGTGCAGGTGAAGTCCTTCGGTCCCCACCAGCGGATCATGTGCTCGCGCTCGGCCCACAGGCGATAGACAAGTGCCGGCGGCGCAGCGAAGGTGCGCGTGATGGAGAGCTCGAAGGCCGCGGCGATCCCGGTTTCAGCTGTTGCGGTCATTGCGGCTTCCTTTGGAGAGCTGTGCCAGATACGTGTCCATGTTGTCGAAGCTGCCGCTGAAGAAGCGCCGGTAGCGCTCGAGCCAGCCATCCACAGCCTTCAGGGGCAGCGGCTCGAGCCGGCAGGGACGCCTCTGTGCCTCGCGGCTGCGTGCGATGAGCCCGGCGCTCTCGAGCACCTTCAGGTGGCGCGAGATCGCCGGCAGGCTGATGTCGAAGGGCGCGGCCAGCTGGTTGACGGTCGCCTCGCCCCTGGCGAGGCGCGCGAGGATCGCGCGCCGCGTGGGATCGGCGAGTGCGTTCAGGGTGAGACTCAGGCGGTCATTGCTGTTCATGTTTAACTAGTATGATAATTAACAAGTCAGCTAAATACAAGCGATGCCGCCAACATGGTGGCGGCGGCTTGCGCGCACTAGGTCTTGACGCCGAGGAGTACGAGCACGCCGAGCACCACGAAGGCGACCGCCGCGATGCGGTTCACGAGCTTGATCGGCAGTCGTTCTGCAGCCACCTTGCCGAGAAACACCACCGGAACGTCCGCGATCAGCATGCCGAGCGTGGTGCCGGCCACTACCGCGATCAGCATCTGGAACTTGGCGGCGAGCGCCACCGTGGCGAGCTGGGTCTTGTCGCCGATCTCGGCCAGAAAGAAAGCAATGACGGTGGTGCCGTAGGCGCCGAAGCGCGAGGGCTTGGGCTCCCCTTGCGGCGCCTTATCGGGGATGAACATCCACGCCGCGGTACCGAAGAAAGACAGGGCCAGCGCCCAGCGCATCACGGCGGGGTTGATGTAGGCGGCCAAGAGCGTGCCCACCGCCCCGGCGGCCAAGTGATTGGCCAGCGTGGCGGTCAGAATGCCCAGGATCACAGGGACGCGGAGCCCGGAAGCGGGCGGCGAGCACCAGTGCCAGCAGTTGGGTCTTGTCGCCGATTTCCGCCAGGGCCACGACGCCGGCCGACACCAGCAATGCCTCCATCTCCACTCCCAAGCCTGGTTTGCGTACCGGAAAAGCCGGGAGTAGCATGACACGGGCGTTCATATCCGTCGTGGATGAGTGCGCCTTGTCTGAATGTGTTGAATTGAATTGCTCCTCCCGCCCCGCGCGCTTCTCATCCGTGCGCGAACGCAGGTGCAGGCCTGCGGCCCAAGCGCTGCGCATTGAGTGAAACTGCCGATCGTGTGCCTTGAAGCCTTGACCTGTTCGATTCACGCGGTACATGCGACCGACGCGTGCGGTGCGCCGCTGTCCGCTTTGTCAAGAGAGAGTCCCGGATGACGACGATTTACGTGGGCAATCTGCCCTTCAATGCCACCGAGCAGGACGTGAAGGCCCTGTTCGAGCGTCACGGTAAAGTGGAATCGGTGAAACTCATCAATGACCGGGAAACCGGCAAGCCCCGTGGTTTCGGGTTCGTCGAGATGCCCCAGGCGGAGGCGCAGAGCGCGATCCAGGCCCTCAACGGCTTCCAGATGAACGGCCGGCCGCTGCGCGTCAACGAAGCACAGGAGCGACCCCAGCGCCCGCGCCAGGGCGGCGGTCCGTTCCGCCGCTGAGCTGACACATCCCGCGCGGTAGACGCTAAGGAACCCCGCCTCCGTGCGGGGTTTTTTAGGTGCCCGTTGCAGCGCGGTTCACCACGTGCATCTTGCAAGAGGACGAGTTGCCGATGTTCGCCAAGCAGAAACTGGCGCTGGGCCTGATGGCCGGGCTGGCGTTGCTCGTGGCTGCGAGCGCCACCGGCACCAGCACGCGCCAGAGCACCACCGAGGATCTCACCCGCATCCTCGCCGGCAACCAGCGCACGGAGGCAAACCGCGCCCGCGACGTCTACCGCCACCCGAAGGAGACGCTGCTTGTTCTTCGGCATCCGTCCCGAGATGACGCGTGCTGGAGGTGTGGCCGGAACCTGGCTGGTACAGCGAGATCCTCGCGCCGCTGTTGCGCGACAAGGGCACGTACTATGCCGCGGTCATCGCCGCCGACCCTGGCAGCACCTACATCAGCAAGCGACTCGCGGCCTACCACGAGAAACTCACCGCCACCCCGGGCCTGTACGACAAGGTGGAAGTCGTGACGCTGCCGACCGACGGCAGCTGACGTGGTGCCGCCCGGCTCCCTCGACATGGTCGTGACGTTCCGCAACCTGCACAACTGGATGAACGCGGGCGATGCCACGCAGGTGATTCGGACGCTCTATCGCGCGCTCAAGCCCGGCGGCGTGCTCGGCATCGTCGAGCACCGCGGCAACCCCGCGGTGGCCCAGGACCCGAAGGCCAAGAACGGCTACGTCAACGAGGACTACGCCATCCGCCTGATCGAGGCGCAGGGCTTCCGGCTGGTGGCGAAGTCGCAGGTGAACGCCAACCCCAAGGACACCAAGGACTACGAGCAGGGCGTGTGGACGCTGCCGCCCTCCTACCGCCTCGGGGACAAGGATCACGACAAGTACGCCGCCATCGGCGAGAGCGACCGCTTCACCATGCGCTTCGTGAAGCCGGCGAAGTAGACTCACCACATATCGCGCAGGCGCGCGCCGACGTCGACCGTGACCGGCGCCCCTGCTTCCTGCAGCGCATCGCCGGCTCGGCGAGCGAGGAGCCGTGGAAGGTGACTGGCGTCGAGGGTCTTCTGCACCTTCTCGGTCACGAAGCGGCTGCGGCCGCCGTAGACGTGCGCATCGCCCTGGCGTGACTGGTGGGTCAGGTGGAACTTCAGCGGCACCAGCAGGAGCAGGTCGTTCTGCGCCCGCGTGAGCGCCACGTACAGCAGGCGCCGCTCCTCCTCGATCAGCTCCGCTTTGCCGGTGGAGAACTCGGACGGGAAGCTGCCGTCGACCACGTTCAGCACGAACACCGTGTCCCACTCCATGCCCTTGGCCGAGTGGATGGTCGAGAGCACCAGGAAATCCTCATCCAGCGTCGGCCGCCCGGACAGATCGCTGGTCGCATTGGGCGGATCGAGGGTGAGCTCGGTGAGGAAGCGCTCGCGCGAGGGGTACTGGCCCGGACAAGAGCTCGAGCTGCTCGAGGTCGCCCATGCGCGTGTGGAACTGCTCATAGAGCCGCTCGAAGTGCGGCCGGTACCACTCGCGCACCATGTTGACCTGTCCGGGCCAGGGGCGCTGCGGGTCGGTGAGCGCCTGCAAGAGCGCCACCAGGCGCTCCCAGTCGACCGCGGCGGTCTGCGGCGGCTTGAAGCCTTTGAGCGCCTCGAAGGAGTAGCCGCCGGCCTCGAACTGATCGAGCGCGGCGCGCGCATTCACCGGCCCCATGCCCGGCGAGCAGCTGCAGCGTGCGAAACGCCGCCAGCGCATTGCGCGGGTTGTCCGCCCAGCGCAGTACGCCGAGCAGATCCTTGATGTGCGCGGCCTCCAGGAACTTAAGGCCGCCGTACTTCACGAACGGAATTTTGCGCTTGGTGAGTTCGACCTCGAGGATGTCGCTGTGGCTCGCGCTGCGAAACAGCACCGCCTGGCGCTTGAGCGGAACGCTCGCCTCGCGCCGCTTGAGCACCTCGGTGCACACGTACTCGGCCTGGGTCTGCAGCTCATCCACCGTGACCGCGCGCGGCCGCGCGCCATCGCCGCGCACCGACAGCAGGTACTTGCGGTGCTGCCGCGGCGCCTCCGCCATGACCGCGTTCGCCACGTCCAGCACCGGCTGGGTGGAGCGATAGTTCTGCGCCAGGGTCACCACCTCGGCGGCCGGCTGGAAGCGTTCCGGGAATCCGAGGATGTTGTCGACCGCCGCCGCACGGAAGGAGTAGATCGCCTGGGCGTCATCGCCCACCACCACCAGGCCTGCGCCATCGGGCTTGAGCGCGTGCAGGATCTCCGCCTGCAGGCGGTTGGTGTCCTGGTACTCATCCACGAGCACGTGATCGAAGTGCGCGCCGATGTGCTGCGCCAGGCGCGGCTCGCACCATCATGGCGTGCCAGTAGAGCAGCAGGTCATCGTAGTCGAGCAGGTGCGAGTGCTGCTTCTGCTCGACGTAGGCGCGGAACAGGTTGCCGAGCTCCTCCTCCCACTGCGCGCACCAGGGGTAGTTCTGCTCCAGGGTCTCCTTGAGCGCTCGCGCGCGTGTTGACGCGGCTCGAGTAGATCTGCAGGCAGGTGTCCTTGCGCGGGAAGCGCTGCTCCTTGCCGGCGAGCCCGAGTTCCTGGCGCAGGCTGTCCATGAGGTCCGAGGAGTCGCCGCGGTCGATGACGCTGAAGTGCGGGTCGAGCTGCACGTGCGGGGCGTAGTGGCGCAGCAGCCGGTTGCCGATGGCGTGGAAGGTGCCGGCCCAGGACAGCCGCTGCGCGATGCTCTGGCTGACGCCCCCCAGGGGCTCATCGAGGGCCTTGCGGGTGATCTCGTGGGCGCGGCGGCGCATCTCGGTGGCGGCGCGGCGCGTGAAGGTCAGCATCAGGATGCGCGCCGGGTCGACGCCGTTGATGACCAGGTGCGCGACGCGGTGCGCGAGGGTGTCGGTCTTGCCGGTGCCGGCGCCGGCCACGATCAGCAGCGGCCCGGAGCGAAAGCCCTTATCGGCCAGCGGCTCGCCGTGGATCACCGCCTTGCGCTGCGCGGCGTTGAGTCGGTTCAGGTGCGCGGTCGTCGCCATGAGCTGGAGCCGGACTATACGCGCGCGCACCGCCAGCGGCGATTGCGGGGCGCACGGAGCGTGACGCCGCGCGCACCGCGCCGGCGCAGCAACGCCTGCGGCCGCGGCGCCCGAAGCGGGTTAGGATGCAGGCATGAAGCCCGAAAAGCAGACCGTACATTACAGCGGCCGCGTGGTGCGCCTCACCACCGATGAAGTGCTGCTGCCCAACGGCCACCGTGCGCTCCTGGAAGTGGTGCACCATCCGGGCGGGGCGGCGGTGGCGGCACTGGATGAGGCGGGGCGCGTGTGCCTGCTGCGCCAGTACCGCTACGTCGCCGATGGCTGGCTGTGGGAACTGCCGGCCGGCAAGCTCGAGCCGAACGAGCCGCCGCTGCACACCGCGCAGCGCGAGCTGATCGAGGAGGCCGGCGTCAGCGCCGCCGAGTGGCACGAGCTCGGCATGTGCCTGCCCTCCCCCGGGGTGTTCAGCGAGCGCCTGTACCTCTACCTGGCCACGGGCATAACCCCGGCGCAGCAGGCGCACGAGCACGCCGAAGTCATCGAGGTGCACTGGGTGCCGCTGGAGCAGGCCTGCGCCTGGGCGCTCGATGGCACGATCGCCGACTGCAAGACCGCGCTTGGGCTGCTGCGCGCACGCAATATGTCGCGCGCCGGGGCGCACGCTGAGTGATGTCAGCGGCGGAAATTCCGTGACGCGGGTCGCGGAATTACGCACGCACATCACAGTTACTCTGAGCGTCGGGGAATGGCGACGCTGCACTGACAGGCAGTACATAATTCCGTGACTCATTCGCAGAAAAAGCAGTCCGACAGCCAGGCGATGCCAGAGGCCGAACGGCGCCGCATCGGCATGGTTGCGCACGACGAACGCGGCAATGCCTTCGTCAACTGGCGCGATGCGCCCGCCGATCACGAGCGCCCGGTGCTCGAGGTCGAGGGCGAGGCACTGGCGCTGAAGAAGGAAGAGACCTCCTACGACCCTTACGCGCGCGCCCGTGCGGCGCGCGAGAGCGCGCCGCCGCGCAAGCCCACCGACGGCACCGCGCGCACCGACCTGCGCCGCCTGTCCGAGCACATCAAGCTGATGCGCGCCCTGGAGGCGCGTAAGCGCAACGGCGAGGACGAGCCGGACTGAAACGGCGCGCGCGCGCGCATCTTAGCTGGTGCGTTCGATGTGCGCGCGCTTGCGCGCGTTGCGTCAGGCGATAGA
Organism: uncultured Pseudomonadota bacterium; assembly: GCA_963743625.1. Lineage (GTDB taxonomy): Bacteria > Pseudomonadota > Gammaproteobacteria > Steroidobacterales > Steroidobacteraceae > 13-2-20CM-66-19. The sequence continues at coordinate 340,445 of CAVUQM010000014.1, forward strand.
AGCGCCGCAACTCCGCGAACACCTCCCCTTCCGCTCCGCTCCGGCAGCGCGCGCGCGCGCGTGCGCGCCAGGCCGCGCTCCAGACGCCGGCAGAAGCGCGCCGCATAGCTGCTCGCCTCGCGGTACAGCCCGGCGCGCGCGGCATCCAGGCGCGGATCGGGGCGCGCGCGCTCAAACAGCAGCCGCCGCAGCTCCAGCGGAAAGTGGCCCGGCCACTGGCGCCGCAGCAGCAGGTGGCTGGTGACGAACTTGTCGACCTCCGCCTGCATCTCCAGCTCCAGCACCGACACTGGCCTGTCATGCCCGGCATTCCAGGCGAGGTAGAGGAAGTGGCTGACACCCTCGAGCGCGGTGAGACAGTCAGCGACGTTGCCGGCGTTCAGGCTCTCGAGCGGATCGGCGCGCGCCAGGCGCTGCAGCAGCGCCGGATCCAGGTACAAGGACAGTGCCAGCTCCGCGCCGTCGGCGGACTGCGCCACCAGCAGCTCCTCCTCGCGCGCTGCCGCCGCGCGCCGCCGCCGGCAGTCGGGCGCGGTCGGTGACCAGGAAGTCATGGACATCGTGCGCCACGCGCACATCGTAGATGCCGCCGATCATCTCCTGCAGCCGCGACAGGAGCTGCATGCGCTCTAGTGCGCGAGGCGAGCCCGCCGGCGCGGGTCGGGTCGACGCCCAGGCGCGCCAGGAGCGCGTGGCAGCGCGCGCTGCCGGTCTTCAGCCAGATCTCGTACAGCCGCAGGATGTCGCGGTCGGAGTGCGTGTAGGCGCTCTCGCTGACCTCGTTGAGCGCATCCACGAGCGGCTGGAACTTCTGCGCCAGCTCTGCGAACACCGCCGCGAGCGTGCGGCGGCTGCCGTGCGGGCGCTCGCCTCGGCGAGCGCCCCATAGGCGCGCCCGCCCATGGCGATGTGATAGTCGATGTCGATGAGGCGGCGGCGAAGCCGCGTGCGAAGAAGCCGGCGATGAACAGCGACACGTCGCCGAGACGCTGCAGCGTGCGCTGGCGTGCGCCGGGGCTCGGCGCCTCGAGCGCCTCGCGCAGCATGAGGGCGAGCGGCTGCAGGCGCGCGCCCTCAGGCGGCGCTGCCATAGAGTGCCTCCGAGCGGGCGAACAGCGTCAGCAGGTTGACGACGTACTGCTCGGTCTGCTCCTCGACCGCACACGTGCTGCTTCGCGAGCGCGCCGTGCACGGAGTCCTTGAAGAACTCCCGCAGGTTCGCGACCGCGACGACGCGCTTGCCGGGCTCACCCATCGTTTCTCACCTCCTCGTCCCGTGGAACGGCCAAGGCCCTGAAGTAGTTCACCCGCATACCGTACATAATTCCGTGATGCGTTACTCTGATCCGGCGCATGCAGTGCTCCGCGGCACTTGGCAGCGCACACGCGACAGTGCTAACAACAGGACAGGCGCGCGAAGAGACCGCCGGTGGATCGCGCAACGGCACAGCGCCGCAGCGGCGTGCTCGGCTTCTCGGCCTACGCAGTGGCTCGTGATCGGCGCCGGCTGGGCCGGATGGGGGTTCGACGTCTTCGATGCGCTGCTTGTTTAACTTCGTCGCTCCCAACTGCATTCCAACACTGCTGCAGCTGCCGCGCGGCTCGCCGGCCGCGCACGCCGCGGTGGCTGTTCTGGACCGGGCGCGATCACCTCCGCGCTGCTGTTGAGCTGGGCGGCCGGCGGGGTGCTGTTCGGCTGGCTCGGCGATCGCCTCGGGCGCAAGCGCGCGCTGTTCGTCACGGTGGCGCTGTACGCCATCGGCACCGGGCTGTGCGCCGCTCGTCACCAACATCGGGCAGCTGCATCGTGTGCCGCACGCTCGCCGGTCTTGGCATCGGCGGGGAATGGGGCATCGGCGCCGCGCTGATCGCCGAGAGCGTGCCGGAGGCACGGCGTGTACGGCCGGCGTCATCATGCAGACCGCCTCGCCGCTGGGGATCGTGCTGGCGAGCTGCGTGAATTACCACATCGCCGGGGTATGGTTCGCGGCCGACCCGCACAGCTCCTGGCGCTATGTCTTCCTCGCCGGCCTTGCGCCGCTGGCATGGCGCTGCTCCGTGCGCCTGTTCCTGCGCGAGAGCGCCGCAGTGGGAGGCAAGCCGGCGCGCGTGCCGGCGCCCGAGGCCGGGCAGCTGTTCGCACCGGCACTGCGGCGCGCGACACTCAGTGGCGTGTTCGTGGCGGTCACCGCAGTGCTCACCTGGTGGGCCTGCAATGCCTTCATCCCGCTTCTGGGCGCACGCTCGCGCTCGAGGAGGCGGCACGCCTGGCACTGGCGGCGCCGGCGGCGCGCGCAGCTGGCGGCGGCGTGGCAGGCGCACGCCTCCAACGCCTTCAACTTCGGCGGGCTCCTGCGGTGCGCTCGCCGTGGTGCCGCTCGCGCGCTTGCCTCAGCCGCCGGCAGCTGTTCATCGACTTACTTCGTGTTCTCGGCCGCCGCGATCGCTGGCACCTTCGGCCTGGACCTCGACGCGCGCGCTACGCCTGAACCTGCTGCTCCTGGTCGGCGCCGGTGTCTACGGAGTGTTCGGGGTACTCACCTTCTACCTGCCGGAGTTGTTTCCGGCGCGCCTGCGCGCCACGGGCGCGGGCTTCTGCTACAACTTCGGGCGCCTGTTCGCCGCCGCGGGCCCCTTGATCGTGGGCTCTGGTCACCGCTACGGCGGGCGGCTCGAGTCGCGCCCTGACCCTGATCCTGTGCTGGGTGGCGCTGGTACCGCTCACGGCCGCGGTGCGCGACCCGCTTGCGTGCTCATCGAGACCCGCGGCCGCGCGCTTGCCGGCTGAGCGCGGCCTGTGCCTCAGGCCTCGAGCGCGCGGCGCAAGCTCGTGCAGATCGCTCACGGTCAGGTCGGCGCGGCGTCAAGCTCGCGCGGGCCAGGCGTGCGCGCCGCGCTGCATCCACGCCGTGCCAGTCCCGCCGCGCGCGCCGCCTGCGACGTCCAGCCGCGGGTCATCGCCGACGTACAGCAGCTCAGCGGGCGCTGACGGTTCAGCTCCTGCGCCAGGCGCTCGAAGCAGCGCCGCGCAGGCTTGGCGGCGCCGAGCTGGCGGGCATTCAGGGAGAGCGCGAACAGATGCTCGAGCCCGATGCGCGCCAGATCCGCGTTGCCATTGCTCAAGGAAGCGAGCTTCAAGCGGCTGCTGAGACGCTGCAAGTCCGGGCGCGCACGTCCGCGAACAGCTGCGACCTCGCAGCGCGCCGCCAGGAACACCTCGAAGGCGCGCTCGGCGATGTCCTCCGCGTAGCCGTGCTCGCGCGCGTGGGCGGCGAGCGCCGCGGTGCGCAGGTAGGTGAAGTCGTGGGCGTTGTGCGGCTCGCGGCGCGCGAGCTCCTCGCGCGCGCGGCGCATGTCCTCGAGGCTCAGGTGCGCGGTGATGCGCGGGCAGTGTTCGTGCAGCCAGGCGTACAGCGCGCGCCTCGGCGCGCACCAGCACCGGCTCGACAGCCCAGAGTGTATTATCGAGATCGAAGGCTATGGCGCGCACATCGCTCAGCACGCGCAGAGGTTAACATTCCCATGGCGCCGCTCACGCTCGTCATCGGCAACAAGAACTACTCCTCCTGGTCGCTGCGGCCGTGGCTGCTGATGAAGCACCTGGGCGTGGCTTCAACGAGATCCTGGTGCCGCTCGACACCCCGAGCGACGCGCGAGGACATCGAGAAGTACAGCCCGAGCGGGCGGGTGCCGCTGCTGCGGCACGGGGACGCTGAGCGTGTGGGACTCCCTTGCCATCTGCGAGTACCTGGCCGAGCTCACCGGCCAGGGCTGGCCGCAGGCCACGGCGGCGCGCGCCGTGGCGCGCGCGGTGAGCGCGGAGATGCATTCCGGCTTCACCCACCTGCGCTCGCTGTGGCCGATGAACGCGCGCGCCCGCAACCGCCATACCGCGATGACCGCAGCGCTCGAGGCGGACATCGAGCGCATCGACGAGATCTGGAACGACTGCCGCTCGCGCTTCGGCGCCGCCGGTCCGTGGCTGTTCGGCGAGTACAGCATCGCCGATGCCATGTACGCCCCGGTGGTGCTGCGCTTCAACACCTACGGCGCCGCAGCATCTCACCGACCGCGCGCTGGTACATGGCGAGCGTGCTCGAGGATGCGCCGCTGCAGGAATGGCTGCAGGCCGCCAAACAGGAGTCCTGGACCCATCCGGCCAGCGAAGTCGGCCACTTTCAGCCGGCCGCGCGCGCTCGACCTCCCCAAAGCGGCGCATCCAGAACCGCAGAAAGAAGTCTCCAAGCCGCCGATGCTGTGCCTCGCCACGCGGCCTGGTCCTGCTGCAGTCTCACGTTCATCGCCGCCGCCAGCGCCAGCGCCGCGGCGCCCTTCACGGTCGAGGACCTGGTGCGCCTGAAGCGCATCAGCGACCCGCAGATCTCCCCCGACGGCGACGTGCTCGCCTTCGTGCAGCGCGAGACCGACATGGACGCCAACCGCGGCCGCACCAGCCTGTGGCTGCTCGACCTGCGCGAGCCGGGCGCCGAGCCGCAGCGCGCAGCGGGCGGCGATCTCAATGACTCCAGCCCGCGCTGGGCGCAGGACGGCCGCACGCTGTACTTCCTTTCCAACCGCTCGGGCAGCTCGCAGGTGTGGCGCCTGAACCTGCCCGCACTGGCGGCGCAGAAGGTCACCGACTATCCGCTGGAAGTCGGCACGCTGCGGGTCGCGCCGCGCGGGGAGCTGCTGGCACTGACGATGGAGGTGTTCCCCGACTGCGCGAGCCTGGCCTGCACGCGCGAGCGGCTCGATCAGGCCGCCAAGGACAAGGCGAGCGGGCGGCTCTACGCGCGGCTCTTCATCCGCCACTGGGACAGCTGGAGTGATGGCACGCGGGCGCACGTGTTCACCGCGACGCTCAGTCCGCGGCGGCGCCGCCGGCGCCCCGCTCGACCTCGCGCGCGGCCTCGACGCCGACACGCCCAGCAAGCCCTTCGGCGGCGCCGAGGACTACGCCTTCAGCCCCGACGGCCAGCGTGTGGTGTTCTCGGCCCGCATTGCCGGCAAGCGGCGAGCCGTGGTCGACCAACTTCGATCTGTTCGAGAGCCCGGTGGACGCGCAGCGCGCCCCGGTGAATCTCACCGCCGACAACCCCGCCTGGGATGCGCAGCCGCACTTCCTCGCCAACGGCGACCTCGCCTGGCGCGCCCAGGAGCGTCCCGGCTTCGAGGCCGACCGCTTCCACATCGTGGTGCGCGATGCCAAGAGCGGTGCGGTGCGCTCACTCAGCGGCGGCTGGGACCGCTCGGTCGAGCACCTCGACTCCACCCCCGATGGGCGCTGGCTGGTGGCGAGCGCCGATGATCTCGGGCAGCGCGCACTGTTCCTCATCGACGTGAAGAGTGGCGTGCCACGCAAGCTCGTCGGCGACGGGGAGATCGAGGACTTCGCCGTGACGCGCGGGCAGATCATCTTCGCCCGCGCCGATCTGGGCGGTCCGGTCGATCTGTACCGTATCTCCACGAGCGGCGGTGCGCCGCAGCGCCTGACGCAGGTCAACCGCGAGCTGCTCGCGCAGCGCCAGATGAGCGCGTTCGAGCAGTTCAGCTTCAAGGGCTGGAACGAGGAGACCGTCTACGGCTACGTCGTCAAGCCCTACGGCTTCGAGCCCGGCAAGCGCTATCCGATCGCCTTCATCGTGCACGGCGGCCCGCAGAGCGCTTTCGGCAACCTGTGGACCTACCGCTGGAACTCGCAGGCCTTCGCCGGCGCCGGCTACGCGGTGGTCACGATCGACTTCCATGGCTCCCCCGGCTACGGGCAGGCCTTCACCGACTCGATCAGCAAGGACTGGGGCGGCAAGCCGCTGGTGGACCTGCAGAAGGGGCTGGCGGCGGCCATCGAGCGCTATCCCTGGCTCGATGGCGAGCGCACCTGTGCGCTGGGGGCCTCCTACGGTGGCTTCATGATGAACTGGATCGAGGGTAACTGGCCGGAGCGCTTCCGCTGCATCGTCAACCACGACGGGCTGTTCGACCAGCGCATGATGTATTACACCACCGAGGAGCTGTGGTTTCCGGAATGGGAGTTCGGCGCACCGCAGTACGAGGCGCCGGAGAACTACGAGCGCGTCAACCCGATCGACTTCGTCGCCAAGTGGCGCACGCCGATGCTCGTCATCCACGGCGAGCTGGACTTCCGCATCCCGTACACCCAGGGGATCGGCGCCTTCACGGCGCTGCAGCGGCGCGGCATCGAGAGCCAGCTGCTCTTGTTCCCGGACGAGAACCACTGGGTGCTCAAGCCCGCCAACAGCCTCCTGTGGTACCACACGGTCATCGGCTGGCTGGATGCGCACCTGAAAAACGGCAGCTGAGGGTGCACGCAGGTGGCTCGTCCGCGTCGGCCTGAGCGACAGCTGCTGCCCTTGAGGCAGCGCAGCGCAGCGCGGCGCGCGCGCGTGGCCCCCGAGGACAACCCGGCGCTGCAGGCGCTGTGGCACGTGATCGCCGCCATTCCGCGCGGCCGGGTCGCCACCTACGGCGAGGTGGCACGCGCCGCAGGTCTGCCCGGGCGCGCGCGCCAGAGCGCCTACGCGCTGCGCATGGCCCCCGCACAACTGCATCTGCCCTGGCACCGGGTACTCGGGGCTGGCGGCCGCATCGTATTTGCGCCCGATTCGGCCGCTTTCCGCGAGCAGGCGCGGCGGCTGCGCAGCGAGGGAGTCAGGGTGCGTGAGGGTCGCGTGCCGCCCGAGGCGATGGCACAGCTGTAGCGCTCATCTCACCGCGGGGGGTGCGCCTTCAGTGCGCGCTGCGCTTGAACTCGTAACCGGCGAGCGTGAGGGTGTCGGGCGTGAGCGTCGCGTCCGGTCCGCCGGCATCCGCACCACCGGCGCGGTGACAGTGCTTGGGGTCGTGAGTGGCGGTGAAGCTCTCGCCGCTGCGCTTCCAGATGAGCTCGCACCCGACCGGGGCCACGTCCTCGGTCATGACGCCGGTGAGCATCTGCGGGTTATGCACCGCTTCGCGCCAGCGCACCGGCTCGACGAAGGTGTACATGAGCCCGATCACGCCGCGCTTCTCGTCGATGTCGAAGCTGAACATGCGCTGGCTCATGATGCGCTCGGCATTGTCCGGGGCCATCTCCTGAACGTAGAAGACGTGATGACCCAGGCGCGGGGTCTGTGCCGGACGCACCAGCAGCGCGACGGCCTCGTGCGGCGGGCGCACGCCGGTCTGCTCATCGTGCTGCACCTGGGCGAGGTTGTCGTAGCGCCCCGGGAGCCAGGAGATGAGATCGGCAAGGTCGTCTTCCTTCACCTTCTCCTGGTTGGCGCAGCCGCCGCCCAGGAGCGCAAGGCTCACGAGTGCGGCCGTGGCGAGGCGGCGTGCGGCGGCCTCAACCATAGGAAGCCCGCCACTGCGCGCGGTACTTCAGACCCAAGTCCATGAGGCGCTCCAGGAGCTCGGCGTAGGTGACGCCGTTGGCGCGCGCGGACTCGGCAAAGTCCTCGGCGGTCTCAAGGTTCGGATTGGCATTGGCTTCGAGCACGTACACCTGTCCTTCGGCGGTCACACGGAAGTCCATGCGAGCATAGCCGGACATGCCCAGCGCCCGATAGATGCGCCGCGACAGGCGGTCGAGCGCGGTCAGCACCGGCGGCGGCAGGTCCTGGGCGGCGTGCGTGGTGATGCCGTAGCGGGCCTGGTAGCGCTTGTCCCACTTCACCTTGCGCGTGGCGATCCCGGCGAGGGACTCGGGCATGGAGCCGAACACCATCTCCCACACCGGCAGGCGCGTCAGGCGCTCGTTGCCGAGCACCCCGACGTAGAGCTCGCGCCCCTCGATGTACTCCTCCACCAGCGCATCCGACTTCACCTGCTCGTGCACGAACTCGATGCGCTCCTTGAGCTTGGCGACGTCATCCACCACGGAGGCCTGCGCGATGCCGAGGGAGGCATCCTCGACGGTGGACTTCACGAACAGCGGGAAGCGCAGCTTCTTGGGCACATGGAAGCGCGCGCCGCGACGGAACACGGCGAACTGCGGGGTGGCGATGCGGTGATACTGCAAGAGCTGCTTGGAGAGTGACTTGTCACGCGACAGCAGCAGCCCGCGCGGGTTGCAGCCGGTGTAGGGCTGGCGCATGAGCTCGAGGAAGGCGACCACGTGCTGATCGTAGGTGCCGATGCCGTCGAACTCCTCGAGCAGGTTGAAGACGATGTCCGGCTGCCAGTCGGCGATGGCGCTGCGCAGCTCAGTGAGGCTGTCGAGGACCCCCAGGCAGCGTACCTCGTGGCCGCGCGCGCGCAGCGTCGAGATGACGTCGTACTCGGTGCGCCACTCCTCGATTTCCTTCTCGCTGTGACCTGCGAGGCTCTCCGGGGGCACGAGGCTGGCGTGCACCACGACGAGCGTGCGCAGTTTTCTCATAGCGCGAGGTGCGGCGTCTCGCCCTGGGAGTAGAGGCCGGTGAGCCGCTCGAGCATCCAGCGCGCATAGCGGCGCGCGGCACGCTGGTTGCCGCGCACGTACAGCTCGAGCGCCTCGCAGCGCTCGATCAGCATGCGCAGCACCTGCTCGACGCTGTAGGGATCGATGCTGAGCGCGCGCGCGGCGCTCATCGTGAGTACGCGCGCGTGGGCGCGCAGGAAGGTGGCGGCTTTGAGCTTCTGGCGCGCGCTGTGGGTGTCGGTGAAGGCGCGCCTGAGCAGCTCATCGGCCAGGCCGCGGCGGATCTGGCGGTTGTGCGCGAGCTTCTTGTGGTAGTGCGCGGCGAGCGTGCGCTTGTCCTGCTCCAGCGGCTCGATGCGGATGCGGTTGCGCACCGGCGGCCGGCGGCCGCGCACGCTGCCGATCAGCTCATCGACCGCTTTGAGCTTGTGCAGCGCCGGCCAGTCGGCATAGTCGCGCCGCCAGCCCGACTTCGGCGTCAGCCACACCGCGAAGGTTTCGGCGAAATCCTCGGTGGGATGCGCCTGCGCGTACCACTCGCCCAGGTGATGCACGTAACGGCGGCTGCCGGCGCGCGCGCGGTAGCGTGCCGGATAGGGACGGCTCGCCGGCCCGAACACCTCGCGCCAGCGCCGCCGGCGGCGCAGCCGGTAGGCGTTATCCAGCGCATGCCCCGCCTCGTGCCGCAGGATGCGCATCAGCAGGCGCGAGTTGCTGCCCTCGGCCTCGCGCATGATGCGCCGCTCAAGGCGCTCCAGGCGCGGGTGCGCCAGATAGAACGGTACGGCGATGCCCGGCACGCCATCCGGGGAAAACCATTCCTGCGACAGCCACACGTGCGGACGCACGCTGATGCCGCGGCGCTGCAGATCCGCATACAGACGTCGCACGTAGTGCTTCAGCGGCGAGCGCTCGATCGAGAGCTTCAGGTCACAGAAGCGCATCTGCAGCAGCTCCTCGTCCGAGAGGCGCGCCCAGCTGCGCGGCGCGCGCGCGCGCACGCCGGGGCGGGGTACGGGGAGGCCGATGGCGCGTGTCGTGGACATCCGCGTGCGAGGCACTTTCAAGGGGAAACCGAGCGTCGTGCAAGCTTACGACAGGCACGGCGCGCTGTCTGCGGGGCGCCTTCGCGGCTGCGGCAGTTGCCGCGCGGCGCCTCAGCTGCCGAACTGCACCAGGGCGTGGGCGAGCAGCCGGTCGGCGAAGCCCTCGAGCAAGTCGAGCTTCATCAGGCTGTTGCGCCACATAGCGGGGATAGCGCTTTGAGTGTAGTGCGCCCCGGCCAGCGCCCCGGCGATACCGGCCACCACGTCGGAGGGGCCGCCGAGGTTCGCCGCGCTGAGTACTGCGTCGCGGAAATTCTCGGTGCGGGCGAAAAGTCCCAGCGCCGTGGCGAGCGCGGCCGGAGCGGAGCCCTCCTGGCCGTGCGCCTGGGGGCGCGAGGTCTTGCCGATGAGGGCTTCGGCGGCGGCCACGATCTCGCGCCGGGTGGCCCCGCCGAGCGCCGCGTGCAGCGCGGCGGCGAGCGCCCGGCAGGCCTCCAGCACCGCCGGTGCCTGGCAGGTGAGGCGCGCCGCCTCGGCGGACTTTTCGATGGCCTGGGCGCGGTCGGCAAAGTAGTAGAGGACCACCGGGGTCACGCGCGAGAGCGTCTCGGGGTCGAGCGCCTCCGGATCGTGGGAGCCGGAGAACGCCTGGCGGCGCCACTGCGCCCGGGCGAGCGCGCGCGCCGTGCCGGCGGTGATGCCGACGCACTGGTCGGTCGCTGACAGATGGCCCTGCTGCTGCCAGCGCCGCAGGCGCTCCACCTGGTCGGCGGCCTCGAAGCCTTCGCGCTCGAGCAGGCTCTCGGCCACGCACAGCGCCATCGCGGTGTCATCGCTCCAGGCCCCGCGCGGCAGGTCGAACGGGCCCCCGCCGAGCATGTCGCCCACCGCACTGAAGCGCCCCGGGCGGCGGTACTGGGTGGCCACGCCCACGGCATCCCCGGTGGCGAGCCCCAGCAGTGCCCCGAGGTAGCGCGCCCGCAGGCCACGGGCGGCGGCGAGCGTGGCGGGCTCCAGCAGCGGGTCGGGCGCGGCGGCGCGCGGCGTCCAGCTGCACACGTAGGCGGTCTGCGCGTCGGTCTCCGGAATCGAGACCCACTGCTGCGAGCGGGCGCTTTGCTGCCACAGGCGGTTCAGCTCCTCCACCGCCACCTCCCCGCTCACGCCACCCTCGGCGAGCAGGCAGCCCACCACCATGCCGGTGCGCCCGATGCCGGCGCGACAGTGCAGGTAGATGCGCCGTCCCTCGCGCAGCGCCGCGAGCGCGCTGTCGATGATCGTGCGCATGAGCGCCGGGTCGGCCGGCACGCCGTGGTCAGGAATGGGGCAGCGCAGGTAGCGCACCGCCGGCGGCAGGGCGGCCTCGTAGGCGGGGGCCTCCCGCGGCTCGGTGAGGTCGATGAAGCAGGTGATACCGGCGGCCAGGAGCGCCGCCAGGCGCTGCTGGGTGAGTTCGGGGGTCGCACCGGCCGGATGCTCGCCGGCCAGCATCTGTCCGGGCAGTACCCAGTAGTAATTGCCAAGCGGCAGCGCGGCGGGCGCAGCGGGCGGCACGGGGGCGTTCACCGGTAGGTTCAGGAAGCGAGCACGGCCGCGTCGCGCTGCGCCGCGCAGCGCTCCTCGTCGCGCTCGCTCATGGGTGCGATGCGCCGCGCATCCAGCCCTGCGAAGTCGAAGCGGCGCGGATCGGCGAGGTGGGCGGGCTCCACGTTCTTCAGCGCCGAGAAGATGGTCTCGGTGCGCCCGGGGAATTCGCGCTCCCAGGCGGCGAGCATCTGCTTCACCGCCACGCGCTGCATGTTGTCCTGCGAGCCGCACAGCTTGCAGGGGATGAGCGGGAAGCCGCGCGCGCGCGCGTAGCGCGCGATGTCGCGCTCGGCTACGTAGGCGAGCGGGCGGATCACGACGTGGCGAGCGTCATCGGAGAGCAGCTTGGGCGCCATGGCCTTCAGGCGTCCGCCAAAGAACAGGTTCAGGAACAAGGTCTCGACGATGTCGTCGCGGTGATGGCCCAAGGCGATCTTGCTGATGCCGTTCTCGGCGGCGAAGCGGTACAGCGCCCCGCGCCGCAGGCGCGAGCACAGTCCACACAGGGTGCGCCCCGGCCGGATCACGCGCTTAACCACACTGTAGGTGTCCTGCTCGATCACATGGAAGGGCACCCCGAGGGTCCTCAGGTATTGCGGCAGCACGTGCGCGGGGAAGTCCGGCTGCTTCTGGTCGAGATTGACGGCCAGCAGTTCGAAGCGCACCGGGGCGGCGCGCTGCAGCGACAGCAGGATATCGAGCAGGGTATAGGAATCCTTGCCCCCCGAGAGGCACACCATGACGCGGTCGCCCTCCGCGATCATGCCGAAATCGGCGATGCATTTGCCGACCGCGCCGCGCAGCTGGGCGGCGAGGCGCTGGTGGGTACGGGAGGGCCGGGGCTCGGCAGTCATCGCGGCACGCTGCAATCTGACCTCTCAGGCACCGTCGGGGGGTGACGGCGAGGTCTGAGAGTTTAAAGGCCTTCAGGCCGCCGCGCTGCTGGCGCTGGACTCGAGGTACTTCGCCTCAACATAACGAATGAAGGACACCGCGTTAAGGGGCTTGCCGGTGGCGTTCTTCAGCAGCTCCTGTACCGGCACCTTCGCGCCCAGCCCGTGCACATGCGTGCGCAGCCAGCCGAAGAACCCGGCGAACTCCCCGCGCGCGAGCTGCGCATCCAGACCCGGAAGCTCGGCGCGCATGCTCTCGTAGAGCTGCGCGGCGATGACGGCCCCCAGGGCATAGGAGGGGAAGTAGCCGAAGGAGCCGACCGCCCAGTGGATGTCCTGCAGGCAGCCCTCAAGGGCATTTGCCGGGCGGATGCCCAGGCGCTGCTCCATGCCGGCGTTCCAGGCCTCCGGCAGGTCGCGCACCGCCAGCTGCCCGGAGAGGATCTGCTTCTCGAGCTCGTAGCGCAGCATGATGTGCAGCGGATAGGTGAGCTCGTCCGCATCCACGCGGATCAGGCCGCGCTGCACGCGCGTCAGGTGCCCGTAGACGTTCTCGAGGTCCCACTCGGGGCCGCTGACGCCGAAGTGCTTGGTGAGTAGCGGCTGCACGTACTGCACGAACGGGCGGCTGCGGCACACGATCATCTCAATCAGCAGCGACTGGCTCTCCTCCAGCGCCATGCCGCGGTCGCGCCCGACCGGCTGGTCGCGCCAGTCCTGCGGCAGGCCCAGGTCGTACATGGCGTGCCCGGTCTCATGCAGGGCGCCCAGGAGGCCCGAAAACACATCGTCCGGATCGAAGCGGGTCGTGATGCGGATATCCCCGGGGCTGCCCTCGGTGAAGGGATGTTCACTCTCATCGAGGCGACCGCGCTCGAACGGGAAGCCGACCGCCTTCATGACCTCGACCGCGAGGGCACGCTGCTTGCCGGCCGGGAACTTGCCCACGAGCGGCATCAGCGGGCGGCGCTCCTGCACCGCGATCGACTCGCGGATCAGCGAGGGCAGGCGGCGCGAGAGCGCCTTGAACATGGCGTCGATGTCGATGGTGGTGAGCCCGGGGGAGAACTCATCCACCAGCGCATCGTAGGGGGCAAGATTCAGTGCCTGGCCGAGGAGTGCGGCCTTATCGCGCACCAGGTGCACGACCTCCTCCAGATAGGGTGCGAAGGTCTCGAACTTGCCCTCGGCGCGGGCCTCGAGCCACTTCGACTCGGCGCGCGAGGCGGCCTTGGTGAGGCGCGAGACCAGCGTGACGGGGGTGGCGATGGCATGGTCGCGCTGGCGGCGCATCTCGTGGAGGTTGGCGATCTGCCAGTCCTCCAGCCCCTGCAGGTTCGCCTGCGCGCGATCCAGCAGGCGCGTGATGCGCGGTGCGGTAAGCAGCGCATGGTGCTCGGTCTCGAGCGCGGCGAGCTGATCGCCCCGTACATCCGCACTGCCCCGCGGCATCATGACCGCGGCATCCCAGCGCAGCAGCGCCAGCGCGCCACGGAAGGCATGCAGGCGCTTGAACTCCTGTTCGAGTTGCTTGTAGGGCGAGGCGGACATGGGCGGCTGGGTCAGCGGGAAGCGGCTCGTAGTTTACCAGCCTTCGGGACTCGCCGCCCCGGCGATAACTAATTTTATTTAATTATATCAACTACTTATGTGCTGTTGCAGTGATTTGACAGCCTGCGGGTCTTGACGGCGCGGCAGCCGCGGGGGCCAGGGGGTAAGGCTTTATGTCCCCTGGCGGCGCTCGCCCTGGCGCTGCCAGGGCGCAGCCGGCGGCGCGGGGCTGAGCGCGCTCCAGGCGAGCATGGCGCGCTTGCGATCCGCGCCCCAGTGATAGCCCCCGAGCGCGCCATCCCCGCGCAACACCTTATGACAGGGGATGAGCCAGGCGATGGGATTGGCAGCCACCGCGTTGCCCACCGCACGCGCCGCCCCGGCAGCGCCCGCCGCGTGCGCGAGCTGCGCGTAGCTGACACTCGCGCCGGGGGTTTCCAGCAGTGCCTGCCACACCTTGAGCTGGAAATTCGTTCCCGGCACCGCGAGCCGCAGCGGTGCGCCCGCCGTGGCCGGCTGCCAGATCTGAGCGGCGAGCGTGGCGGCGGCGCGGTCATCGCGTGCGAGGCGCGCCGCGGGCCACAGCTGCGTCAGGGCGCTGAGCGCGCGGGCCTCATCGGGGCCGTCCACGAAGGACAGGTGCGCGACGCCGCGCGTCGTCTGGGCCAGCAGCGCGCGGCCGAAGGGGGTGTCGCTGAAGCCTGCGGTGAGGGTGAGCCCGGTGCCGCGCGCGCGCAGCTCCCCGGGGGTTACCGCCTCCAGGGTCACCATCAGGTCGTGCAGGCGCGAGGGGCCGGACAGGCCCACGGCATGCGCCGCCTCCAGCACCGAGGGTGCCGTGCGCAGGGCGTGGCGCGCGGCGCGTGCGGTGACGAAGGCCAGGTACTGGCGCGGGGTGAGGCCGGCCCAGCGCCGGAACAGGCGGTTGAAGTGGAACTCGGAAAGGTGCACGGCCTGGGCGATCGCGGCGAGCCGCGGCTGCTCCTGGTAGTGCGCCTCGATGAAACGGATGGCACGCGCGATGCGGGCGAAATCACGGCTGTCGAGAAAGGTGCGGGTGGGATTGTTCATGGGCGCCATGGTAAAGAGAGCCGCCCCCGGCGCCGACCCGGTTCTTGCGCAGCGCGGGGGCGGCGGCCGCTTCGGCTAAACTTCCCGCAGCACGCCGCGGCCACCACCTTCAGTGCCACAGGTGCGGCCAGCGGGCGACGGCGACGCCGATGCCGACGGACGCGGCGAGCAGCAGCACGAGCGTGAGCGCGATCAGGAACCGTTGCATCGGATCATCATAACCTCAAGGCGGCGTGCGACATGACATGAGCCCACAGACGCGGCCCGAGAAACGACTCGCGGTGTGCCTGCTCGCCTCCGAGGTAACCCCGCTGTCCAAGACCGGCGGCCTGGCGGACGTGGCCGGCGCGCTCGCCAAGACCCTGAGCGGCGCCGGGCACGACGTGCGCGTGTTCACGCCGGCATACGCAAGCATCGACCGCGCCGCGTGCGCGGCCCGGCCCGTGCCGCAGCTGCAGAAGCTGCGTGTCACCGTGGGGGTGCAGTCCTTCGCCTGCGCGGTGCTGCGCGGCCGCCTACCCGGCGGCGCGCCCGTTTACCTCATCGACTGTCCGGCCCTGTTCGCCCGCCCCACCCTGTACACCGCCGATGCGGACGAGCACGTGCGCTTCCTCGCCTTCACGCGCGCAGCGCTCAGTGCCTGCCGCGAGATGCGCTGGGCGCCGCGCGTCGTGCATTGCAATGACTGGCACACGAGCTTCGCGCCGCTGTTGCTGCGCACCAGCTACGCCCGCGAGCCGCTGTTCAGCTCAGCGCGCACGCTGCTCACCATCCACAACATCGGCTACCAGGGCATCTTCGCCGCCGCGCAGGTCGCGGACCTGAACCTGACGGCCGCTGAGCTGCCGCTGCTGTACGCGCCGGATCTGGCCGCCGGACGCATCAACGCGCTGCGGCACGGCATCCTGTACGCGGATGCCATCAACACCGTAAGTCCCACCCACGCCCGCGAGATCGCTTCCCCCGAGTACGGCATGGGGCTGGAGGACAGCCTGCGCGCGCGCAGCGCGGTCTTAAGCGGCATCCTCAACGGGGTGGACTACGAGGAGTGGGATCCGCGCCACGATGCGGTGCTGCCCGCGCACTACGACCCGCAGCACCTGGCCGTGAAGGCGCGCCTGAAGGCCGAATTCCTCGGCCGTCATGGCCTGAATGGCGACCCTGGCGTGCCCCTCGCCGGCATCGTCAGCCGGCTCGCGGCGCAGAAGGGCATCGAGCTCATGTTCAGCGCACTGCCGAGCGTGCTGGCGGCGCGGCCGCTGAACTTCGTGGCGCTCGGCAGCGGCGAGGTGCAGTACGAGAGCTTCTTCCGTGCGCTGGCGCGGGACTTTCCCGGACGGGTGCACTTTCACCGCGGCTACGACGATGCGCTGGCACACTGGATCGAGGCGGCGAGCGACATGTTCCTCATGCCCTCGCGCTACGAGCCCTGCGGCCTGAACCAGATGTACAGCCTGCGCTACGGTACGGTGCCGATCGTGCGCCGCACCGGAGGACTCGCCGACTCGGTCGCGCACTTCGATGCGCACAGCGGCGAAGGCACCGGCATTGTGTTCAACGACTTCGATTCCCCGGCGCTCGAGTGGGCGCTGCACACCGCGCTCGACCTGTACGCCCAGCCGGACAACTGGGCGCGCCTGGTGCAAAACGGCATGGCGCAGGATTTCTCGTGGGCGCGCCAGGCGCAGGCCTACGTCGGCCTCTACGAGCGCCTCACTGATCCAGTTTGAAGGTGCCGCGCTGCTCGAAGGGGATGGAGCGCAGGAAGCCCTGCGCGAGCGTCACCTTGCCGGTGAGGTGATAGGCCAGGGCGCGGGTATTGCCGCCGCTGCTCAAGATCCGCAACAGCGTCGTGGCGAGGTTCGTGGTCACGTTCATGTCGAAGTCCGCCGCCCCGAGCGCAGGCACCGTGAAGCTCGCCGCCGACTCACCGCTGGCAAACTCCTCGCCCTCCACCTCGAGTGTATAGACGATGCCCTGCACCGCCAGGGCGCGGTCGTTCGGGTTCTGCACGTGCATGCGCACCCGCAGGCGCTGCTGCATCAGGTCCCCGCCCAGCAGCTGCACGTCGGCGACCGAGAGCTGCGGGGCCTGCAGCCGCGGCGCAAGCGCGCAGGCGCTCAAGGACACCGCGAGCAGTAAGGCAGGCAGCAGGCGCAGTGCGACTCTCATGCGCGCATGGTAACAAAGGCGCCCCCCGCCCTCAGGCGCGCCCGAAGCTCGCATTCAGCTGCGCCAGCTGCTGCGCGCGCTCAGCGGAGAGCGCCTGCGGCGGCACGCGCCAGCGCCAGTTGCCGTGCGTCGTGCCCGGGGTATTGAGGCGCGCCGCGCTGTCCAGGCCGAGCAGGTCCTGCAGCGGCAGCACCGCCAGCTGCGCCACCGAGCTCAAGGTCGTGCGCACCAGGGCCGCGGGGATCACCGGTGTGCCGAGGCCGAGGAAGAAGTCCACGCGCCGGCGCGTGTCGGCATCCAGGCTCTGGTACCAGCCGAGCGCGGTGTCGTTGTCGTGCGTGCCGGTGTAGGCGACGCAGGCGTGCACGTACTCGTACGGCAGGTGCGGGTTGAGCGGATTGCCGTCGAAGCCGAACTGCAGCACGCGCATGCCGGGGAGCGCGAACTGCTGCATGAGTGCGACCACATCGGGGGTGATCACCCCCAGGTCCTCGGCGATGAGGGGCAGGTCGGGGGCCTGGGCCTTGAGCGCCGACAGCAGCGCCGCGCCGGGTGTGGGCACCCAGGCACCGCCACGCGCATCCGCGGCCGCGGCCGGAATCGCCCAGTGCGCGGCGAACGCACGGAAATGATCGAGGCGCAGAAGATCGAGGCGCTCGAGCTGCGCGCCGATGCGCCCGGTCCACCAGGCGAAGTGCGTGCGTTGCAGCGCGCCCCAGTCGTACAGCGGGTTGCCCCAGCGCTGGCCGAGTTCCGAGAAATAGTCCGGCGGCACGCCCCCGATGGCCGCGGGCGAGCCGTCCGGCTGCAGCTGGAAGAGCTCGCGGTGCGCCCAGACTTCCGCCGATGAGGGCGCAACGTAGAACGGCAGGTCGCCGAAGAGACGCACGCCGCGCCCGCGCGCGTAGTCACGCAGCCGCTGCCACTGCAGGTGGAAGGCATACTGCTCGCGCGTGATGCGCCCGAGGCTCCCCGCAAGGCGCACGCGCGCGGCTTCAAGCGCCTGCGGCTCGCGCTCGCGCAGCGGCTGCGGCCACGCCCAGAAGGCCGCATGGCCGAACGCCTCGGTGAGGGCCTCGAAGAGTGCGTAGTCGGGCAACCAGGCGGCGCTCGCGGCGAGGAACTCCTCCGGCACCGGTTCCTGGGCCGCCGGCAGCTCGGCAGCATCCAGGAATGCTGGGTTGCCGGCGCGGTCCGAGCGTACCCAGTAGGGCGAGCCATCGGCTCCCGTGGGTCCCAGCGGCAGCACCTGCCACACCGAGAAGCCCGCGCGGGCGAGCCAGTCGAGGAAGGCGCGGCCGCCGCGCCCGAGCGGCGCTGCGAGCGCCGACAGCGGCAAGAGCACTCCCGCGCGGCGCCGGTCGAATACGGGCAGTCGTTCGCTCACCGGCGCCTGTGCGCAGCCACGCCTAGCCGGCGCTGGCGCGGCGCATGACGCCGCCATGTTCGGGCGCGCCCGAGCCGCTGGACAGCGGCAGCGCCAGCTCCCCGGGAGGGGCGAGATTCAAGCGCCGGTACAGCGTCACGAGCTGCCGCCGGTAGAGACGGTCGAACTGCTCCACCGCGTCCGCCGGGTTGTAGTCACCGAACCACCAGAACCAGTCCGAGGCCTCGCACAGCGCCAGCTGCCGCCCGGCCTGCGCGCGCTGCTGCGGATCGGTCATGTTCTGCATGACGCGGTCATAGGCCTCCTTGGCATCGCACAGCAGATCCCAGGCGCGGTTCTTCGCCGCATCTCCCATCCAGGTCGCCAGCGTCCCGTGCACCCAGCTGCCGGCCAGCACGCGCGGCAGCGGCGCGGGCTGCAGGCCGCGCTCGAGGCACTGCGACAGGGTCGTGAGCTCCAGCTGCGGGTGGTTCGCGAGCCGCGCGTACAGGGCCCTGAGGAAGTAGTAACCGTTGAAGGGATAGTGCTCCCAGGCGTTCTCGCCATCGAGCGCGATCAGCACGGCGTGGTTGCCCCCCGGTGCGTAGCGCTGCGCGAGCGCGGCGAGCTCGTTGGCGAGATTGCCGACGGCATCATCGGCGTGCCAGGTGGCGTAGGTGAAGCCGATGAGGTCCGAGAGCGCATCGTCGCGGAAGAAGCAGTCCATGCCGGTGCCGGGGAGGCGGTAAGGACGGTTGAAGGCGAGCGGATCGAGCGCGGCCTGCGCATCGGTGAGCGCAAGACTGCCGCGCAGTACCGCCGAGCTCGAGGCCGTCCAGCGAAAACCCCCGCGGGCGGCGAGCATGGCGAGGGTCGCCTCACTCACCGCCCCTTCGGCCGGCCAGCACCCGGCCGGAGCGCGACCGAAGGCGCGCGTGAACACGCGCACCGCCTCCTCGATGTGCCAGGTGGCGCGCGCGGCGCCGCCCGGGTAGAGCGCGTGCTGCGGCAGTGGCAACGCCGGCAGCGCCTCGCGCGCGCACTTGAAGTCGATCAGCAGCGGAATGATCGGATGCGCGTACGGGGTCACCGCGAGCTCGACCGCGCCGCGCTCGGCGAGCGCGCGATAGCGCGGCACCACCTGGCCCACGAGCTCACCGATGAGGCTCAGCAGGTCGCGGCGCTGCCCGGGCGTGAAGTCGCGGCCGCGCTCGGTGAGGCGCGCCACCAAAGGCTCGGTGCGGCGCACCGTCTCCCCAAGCCACGCCAGGTGATACCACACCGCCAGGTCGTGGATGAACTGGTCGGAGGCGTAGGCGATGCGCTCGGGCGTGCCTAAGGTTTCCGCGAGCGTGGCGAGTTCCAGGTACGGACCGAAGCGCTCGATCAGATGCTGGCGCTGCGCGCGCAGACAGGCGCGCAGCAGCGCCAGGCGCTGCGGCGCCTCGGTCGGCACGGCATCTGGTCCGAGCAGCGCGAGCACCGGGTCCGGCAGCGCCGTGCCCACCTTGAGATGCTCAGCGATGCGGCGCGCGATCTCCTCGAGCTGCTCGATCAGCACCGGGGTGAAGTTGATCACCGCGCGCGCCGCCGGATTGTCCTCCAGGTGCGCCGCCATGTCGGTGTAGTCCTTGATGGCGTGCAGGTAGGTCCAGGGCAGCGTGTACTGAGCGCTGAGCGCGTCCTTGTACTGCGGCTGGTGCATGTGCCACAGGAGCACGACCGGCAGGCGCGCGCTCACCGCGTGCCCCCGGGCGTGGCGGGCTGGCGCCGGCGCTCACTCACTGCGCAGGCGCCGCAGCATGTCCTGGGTCACGAGCACGACACCGTTCTCGGTGACGTGGAAGCGCCGCGCATCCGCATCGCGGTCGGCTCCGATGTGGGTGTTGTCGGGAATCTCGCAGCCCTCGTCGATGATCGCGCCCTGGATGCTGCAGCTGCGGCCGATCTCCACGTTCGGCAGCACCACCGAGCGCTGGATGTTCGAGCGCTCCTCCACCCGCACGTTGGAGAACATGAGCGACTCGCGCACCACCGCCCCCGAGATGATGCAGCCGCCGGAGACCATCGAGTTGATGGCGCAGCCGCGGCGGCCGTCCTCATCGAGGATGAACTTGGCCGGCGGCTGCTGCACCTGGTAGGTCCAGATCGGCCAGTCCTGGTCGTAGATGTTGAGTTCGGGGCGCACGTGCACGAGCTCGAGATTCGCATCGAAGTAGGCATCGAGCGTGCCGACGTCGCGCCAGTAGCTCTGCGCGCGCGTCTTCACGTCCTGGAACGGGTAGGCGAACACCTGGCGGTTGCCGGCGATCGCCGCCGGCAGCACGTTCTTGCCGAAGTCGTGCGCGGAGGCTGCATCCGCAGCGTCCTCCGCCAGCATGCTCTCGAGCAGCCGCGAGTTGAACACGTAGATGCCCATGGAGGCGAGGATCGAGTCCGGCCGCCCGGGCAGGCGATCAGGCTCCGCCGGCTTCTCCGCGAACCGGGTGACGCGGTTCCACTCGGTGGCGGTGAGCACGCCGTAGTGATGCGACTCGCGCGCCGCCACCTCCACGACCCCGACGGTGATGTCGGCGCCCTTCTCCACGTGGTAGGCGATCATCGGGCCGTAGTCCATCTTGTAGATGTGGTCGCCGGCGAGCACCAGCACGTGCTTGGGCCGGTGCGAGAGGATCAGCTCGATGTTCTGGTGCACGGCGTCCGCGGTACCGCGGTACCAGGTGTCCCCCAGCTGCTGCTGCGCCGGCACCACTTCCACGAACTCGCTGAACTCACCCCTGAGGTAGCTCCAGCCGTGCTGTACGTGCTGGATGAGCGACTGCGCCTTGTACTGGGTGAGGATGGAGATCTGGCGGATGCCGGAGTTGACGCAGTTGGAGAGCACGAAATCGATGATGCGGAACTTGCCGCCGAAGGGCGTCGCTGGCTTGCAGCGGTGCGCCGTCAGGTCACGCAGGCGCTCGCCGCGGCCGCCGGCCATGATGATCGCGAGCGTGCCGCCGGTGAGGCGGCTCACGTAACGGCCGGAGGAAGCGCGGGCGGGCTGGCGCTGCATGAGCGCTACTACACCTGAAGCGGCATCGGCTACGCAACCTCGGCGGTACGGCGCCTCACAGCCACTTCATCAGCCCGAGCTCGTAGGGCTGCGACAGCAGTTCGTGCCAGGGGTAGATGCGCACCTCGGTGCCGAACTGACCACACTCGGGCGGCTCGAGGTCGAGCGCGAACACCTGGGCGCCATCGGCCTCGTGCTCCTCGGTGGCGCCAAAGAGCGCATGCCACAGGCCCGCGCGCGCGGGCTGCAGGTAGGAGGACAACGGCGGGTCGGACAGGTCTGCCCGCGGCAGCAGGCGCCGGGCGACGAACTCGATACGCACGTCCGCCGGTGACAGCCCGTTGAGGCTCGCGGCGATGCGCATGCGCAGGCGCTCCCCGCGCGGCAGGTCGCGCGCTCCGTCGCTGAGCAGCTTCAGGCTCACCCGTGGCCACGCCTGCCGCACCCGCTGCTTCCACTCGGCAAGCGCCTGCGCTCCGGCAAAGCCTGCGCCGGCGAGGCGCCGGTAGTGCTCGGCGGCGGGCTGGTAGAGCCCCTGGGTGTAGTCAAACAGCACCCGGCGCATGTTGAAGCGCGGGATGACGCTCATCATGGCGCGCTTGCTCCAGCGCACCCAGGACTGCGGCACGCCGGCTTCATCGCGCGCGTAGTAAAGCGGCACCACCTCTTCCTCGAGCGCCCCGAAAATCAGCTCCGACTCGAGCGCATCGCGGCGCTCCGGATCCTGCACGGCGGCCGGCGGGATGCCCCAGCCGTTGTCTTGCATCCAGCCCTCCGCCCACCAGCCATCGAGGATCGAGAGGTTCAGCCGCCCGTTGATGGCCGCCTTCATGCCGGAAGTGCCGCTCGCTTCCAGCGGCGCGATGGGGTTGTTCAGCCACACATCGACCCCGGAGACGAGGCTGCGGGCGAGCTGCAGGTCGTAGTCCTCGAGAAACACGATGCGGCCGGCAAACTCCTCGCTCATCATCAGCTGGCGGATCTCGCGCAGCGCGTACTTACCCGGCTCATCCGCCGGATGCGCCTTGCCGGCGAACAAGAGCACCACCGGGTGCTCCGGATCGTTGAGCAGGCGGGCGAGGCGCGCCCGGTCGCGCATCAGGAGCGTCGCGCGCTTGTAGGTGGCGAAGCGGCGCGCGAAGCCGAGCGTCAGGATGCCGGGCCGCTGCGGATCAAGAAAGCGCGTCACGTGGCGCAGCTGCGCGGGGCTCAGGCCCTTCTTCTGGTACTCGCGCTGCAGCCGCTCGCGCACGCTCGCCAACATGCGCGCCTTGACGTCCTGAGAGGTCGCCCAGTAGCGCTCCTCGGGCACCTGCTCAAGGGCGCCCCAGAACTCCGTATCGCGCAGCCGCTCGCGCCACTCGCGCCCGAGCTCGCGGTCGAGGAAATCCATCCAGCGCTGGTGCAGGAAGGTCGGCACGTGCACGCCGTTGGTGATCCAGCCGACCGGGTTGTCCTCGGGACGCACCTCGGGCCACTGGTCCGCGCACAGCCTGGCCGACACCGCCCCGTGGATGCGGCTCACGGCGTTGACGTGCCGGGTGCCGTTGAGCGCCAGGCGCGTCATGTTGAAGAGCCCGGGCGAGGCCGGGGCGCGGCCGAGCTCGAGGAAGCGTTCGGTCGGGATGCCGAGCTCGCGGATGAAGTCCGCGAAATTCTGCACCATGAGCTCGAGCCCGAAGGCGTCGTGCCCGGCGGCCACCGGCGTGTGGGTCGTGAACACGCACTCCGCGGCGACCGCCTCGAGTGCGGCGTTGAAGGGCAGGCCGGAGCCTAAGTGCTCGCGCAAGAGCTCGAGGATGAGGAATGCCGCGTGGCCCTCGTTCAGGTGCCACACGGCCGGGGCGATGCCGAGCGCGCGCAGGGCGCGCACGCCGCCGATGCCGAGGATCATCTCCTGGCGCACGCGCGTGGACTCATCCCCGCCGTAGAGGCGGTGGGTGATGTCGCGGTCGTCCGGAGCGTTCTCGTTGCAGTTGGTGTCGAGCAGGTAGACCGCGACCCGACCGACCTGCGCCTTCCACAGCCGCGCGACCACCTCGCGCGCCCCGATGCGCACCTTGACGCTCAGCCACTCCCCGGCGGGGCTGCGCACCGGCTCGACCGGCAGGTCGCGCGGATCGCGCTCCAGGTACTGCGCGTGCTGCACGCCGTCGTTGTCAACGGTCTGCGTGAAGTAGCCCTGCTCGTACAGCAGGCCGATGCCGACGAAGTTGGCGCGCTCATCGCTCGCCGCCTTGCAGTAGTCACCGGCGAGCACCCCAAGTCCGCCGGAGTAGATCGGCACGCTCTCGTGAAAGCCGTACTCGGCACAGAAGTAAGCGACCAGCGGCTCATCGGGCCCCGGCGCACTCACGTGCACGTAGGCATCGAGGGTGGCGAGCACGGTGTGGTAGCGCGCGAGATAGGCCTCATCGCGTGCGCAGCGCTCGAGCGTCGGCTGGCTCACGCAGCGGAGCATCAGGCGCGGGTTACCGTTGGTCTGTTTCCACAGCTCCGGGTCCAGATCCTCGAACAGCGCGCGTGCCGGGCGGTGCCAGCTGAAGAAGAGGTTGCCGGCGAGCTCAGGTAACCGGGACAGGCTCCCCGGCAGGACCGGGGTGACTTCGAGGAGCGAATTTCTCATCAGGGGCTTTCGGCTGATCGCGTGCGGCCGGAAGTCTAGCAGCCTGGCGCCCGTGCTCCGGAGTGAGCTTTTTTTGCCCGGCGGCGGCGCCTGGGCGTTTCACGGGCAGGCGGGTGCCCCGCCCGGCCTGTCCTTTGGTATTCAAATACTAGTTGACAGCTAGTATTATAAAGTAAATAGTACTATCAAATGGATGATACCCAGGCACGCAAGTTCCAGAAGGACCTGAACTCGGGTCTCGTGGCGCTGGTGCTGCTCGGCGTCCTGGATCACAGCCACGAGGACCTGTACGGCTACGAGATTGCCAAGCGCCTGCAGAAGGCGAACGAGGGCGAGGCCCTGTTCAAGGAAGGCACGGTCTATCCGGTACTGCGGGCGCTTGCGGCCCAGGGACTGCTCACCAGCCGGGTCGTGCCCTCCTACGCCGGTCCCCCGCGCCGCTACTACCGCATCACCGACGAGGGCCGCGCCATGCTCGCCCAGTGGAGCGCGATCTGGCGCCAGACGCGTGGCTTCGTCGATCGCTTCATCGAAGGAAAAGACGCATGAACGCCCCCCGCTCGATCGATGACTACCTCAAGCAGCTGCGCGCCGCCCTGGGCGGTGAGGATCCGGCGCTGACCCAGGATGCCCTCTACGACGCCGAGGAATACCTGCGCGCGGAAGTGGCCGCGCACCCCGGCAAGTCCGAAAGCGACGTGCTGGAGCTCATCGCCACCACTTACGGTGCGCCGGAGGAAGTCGCGGCCGCCTACCGCGACACCGAGGTGAAGGTGAAGGCGGCCCTGAAGAGCCCCGCGCCCCGGGTGGCCGCCGGCGCCTCCCCGCTCAAGCGCTTCTTCGGGGTGTACCTGGATCCGCGCACTTACAGCTCGCTCTTTTATATGCTGCTGGCGCTCGCCACCGGCATCGTCTACTTCGTCTTCGTCGTGGTCGGCACTTCGCTGTCGCTGGGACTTGCGATCCTGGTCATCGGCGTGCCCTTCTTTCTCGCCTTCATCGGCATCGCGCGCGTCATCGCCCTCGGGGAGGGGCGGCTGCTCGAGGCCGTCACCGGGGAGCGCATGCCGCGCCGCCCGGTACATCCGGGACCGGCGGGCAGCTGGTGGGCGCGCATATGGGAGATGCTGAAGGATCGCCGCACCTGGACGACGCTCGCCTACTTCATCGTCATGCTGCCGCTTGGCATCGCCTACTTCGTCCTCGCCGTGGTTGGACTGACCGTGGGAGTGACCTTCATCGGTACCCCAATCGCGCTCCTCGCGCAGCGCCTGGGCTGGGCACATATGAACTTCAACATCGGCGACATCTACTACGGTGACGGCAATATCTATTCGCTCGATCACTCCTGGCTGTCGGCCGTGCTTTTGTTCGTGGTCGGACTCATCATCCTCACGAGCCTCATGCACTTTGCCCGCTGGGTGGTGCGCGGCCATGCGCGCCTCGCCAAGTCGCTCCTGGTGGTTCCCGGCGCCTGACCTTCAGGAGTGCGCCCGCCACACGGTAGACTGGCGCGACAATGCGCATGCTCCCCCTTGTGCTGGCGGCCGCGGTGGCGATGACGGCGGCGCTGCCCGGCGCTGCAGATCCTGCGGCGGCGGCGAAGGCCCGCGGCTGCCTGCCGACCGGCAACGGCTACCTGCGCGCCCGCATCCGCGGCGCCATGAACCTCGATGTGAACTGGCACAACGCCGACATGCAGTGCGAGGGCGGCCCGCGCCCCGACGGCAGCGGTCTGCGCGTGGCCTTCGCAGGTCCCCGGCACGCGGACGGCCGGCGCCTGCGTCTGGTGTTCGGCGTCGACAGCGCCCGCGAGGGCCGCGCCGGCAAGGAGCTGCCCACCAACCTCACGGTGATCTTCGAGGGCGAGGAGCGGCTGTTCGCCACCCGTGGCGACGATCACTGCACGGTCGATGAGCTGCGCCAGGAGCGCCTCGGGGCACTCGGGGGCCCGGTGCGCGCCTGGCGCATCGTGGCGCGCGGCTTCTGTATCGCCCCGGCGAGCTCACTCAGCAGTGACGCGCGCATCCTGGTCAGCAGCTTCGACTTCGCCGGCACGGCCGTGTTCGAAGACGAGGCCAGCGATGCCGCCCCCGCCGCCCCCTCGCGTCCGAGCACCGATAAGCTCTGAAGGAACCGCTGCCCATGCCCAAGACGAAGCCGATGTCGCGACTGCGCCTGAGCGCCTGCGCCCTGCTCCTGGCCTTGAGCGCCGCGCACCCCGGTCGCGCGCGCGCGCAGGCCGAGGCGGCGCCCGTGGACCTCGCGAGCTTCCCGCGCACCGAGCTCACTATCACGCAGGTGAAGCCCGCGGCGGTGCACAGTTTTCGCGTCTGGATCGCCGACACCGAGCCGCGCGCCCGCCAGGGCCTGATGTTCGTCAATGACCTGCCCGAGAGCGAGGGCATGGTGTTTCCGCTGCAACCGCCGCGGGTCGAGGAGATGTGGATGAAGAACACCTACATCGAGCTCGACATGCTCTTCATCGATGGCGCCGGGCGGGTGGTGAAGATCATCGAGCGCGCCCACCCGCTGTCGCTGCAGACGCTGTCCTCGGGCGCCCCGGTGTCGGCGGTGCTGGAGCTGCGCGGCGGGCTGGTCGCCAAGCTCGGCCTGCACACCGGCGACAAGGTCAGCTGGAAGACGCCGCCGGCGGCCTGAACCGCTTTTTCAGGCCGCTGCGACCCTGGCGGCGCTGTGAGCCGGCGTGCTGGCGGGCTTCTTTTTCTTCTTCGGGCGCTTGATGAGGATCTTGTCGCCGATCGGGGTGCCGTAGGCATTGCCCGGCGCGCGCGCGTGCGGCTCGAACGAGCTTGGCTTTGCGTGCCGAGCGGGCTCTGCGGCGCACGCGGCCAGCGGGGCCGCCGCGAGCACCATCCCTGCTATCGCGCTGATCGCGCACACCCATACGGCACGCATGAGCCAAGCCCTCCGCTGCACTAAGGCGCAGTGTCACCCACGCGCCGGGGTGAATTGAAGAGCCGCGGACGTTATGACAAGCGCCACCGTGAAAAACGGCGCACGCCGTCTCACTCTTCCTCGGCGCGCGGGCGCCAGGCCTGGGCCAGCTCCTGCTGGCGGCGCGCGGGCACCGGGTCGTAGTGGCTGAGCTCCATGGTATAGGCGCCCTGCCCGCCGGTGAGGGCCTTCAGACGCGACTGGTACTCGGACACCTCCGCCAGCGGCACCAGGGCCATGAGGGTCGTGCGCTGACCGGGCAGGGAATGGTTGCCGTTGATGCGCGCGCGCTTGGTGGCCAGATCCCCGGTGATGTCGCCGATGGCAGTGGCGGGAGCGGTGATCTCCAGGCGCATGATCGGCTCGAGCACGATCGGGGTCGCCTTCTGCAGCGCATCCAGAAACGCCTTGCGGCCCGCGGAGACGAACGCCACCTCCTTGGAATCCACCGCGTGGTGCTTGCCGTCGTAGACCGTGACGCGCACGTCCTGGATCGGAAAGCCCGCCAGCGCGCCGTCGCCGAGCACCTGGCGCACGCCCTTCTCGACCGCCGGGATGAACTGACCGGGGATGGCGCCGCCCTTGACCACGTCATCGACGAACTCGAACCCGCTGCCGCGCGCCGAGCGCCTCGATGCGCAGGTACACTTCGCCGAACTGGCCGGCGCCGCCGGTCTGCTTCTTGTGGCGGTGGTGGCCCTCGTCCGCGGCGCGCGTGATGGTCTCGCGGTAGGGGATGCTCGGCGGATGCGTCTTCACCTCGCACCCCGTAGCGCTCGGTCATGCGCTCGAGCAGCACCCGCAGGTGGAACTCGCCCATGCCGTAGAGCACGGTCTCGTTGACGGCCGCGTGGTGCTCGATGCGCGAAGCACGGGTCTTCGGCGGTGAGCTTGTGCAGCGTGTCCGCAGAGCGCTGCTCGTCGCCGCGGCGCTGCGGCTCGATCGCGAGGCCGAGCATCGGCGGCGGGAAGCTCAGCGGCTTCAGGTGAATACTGATCCTCGTCGTGCGAATCGTGCAGCACCGCATCGAGATGCATCTCATCGACCTTGGCGATGGCGCAGATGTCGCCGGGCATCGGCGCTCGCTCGATCTCGATCGTGTCCTTGCCCATGAGCTTGAAGAGGTGCCGACCTTGAACGGGCTTTCGGGCGTCCCCGACGAACAGCTGGCTCCCGCTGCCGCACCGTGCCCTGGTGCACGCGCAGCACGCCGAGCTTGCCGACGAAAGGGTCGATGCCCACCTTGAACACGTGCGCGATGACGTGCTGCTCCGGATCGGGCGCCACCGCCACTCGCACCGCCGCCGTCGCCTGTAGCCCTTCAGGAACGGCGGCGGATTGCCTTCGGCGGGGTTCGGCATCAGCCGCGCGATGATCTGCAGGAACTCGGCGACGCCCGCGCCGCCTTCGGCGGACACGAAGCACACCGGCACCAGATGGCCCTCGCGCAGGCCTGCTCAAAAGGGTCGTGCAGTTGCTCCGGGGAGAGCTCCTCGCCCTGTTCGAGGTAAAGCTGCCATCAG
This sequence comes from uncultured Pseudomonadota bacterium, assembly GCA_963743625.1. Taxonomy (GTDB): domain Bacteria; phylum Pseudomonadota; class Gammaproteobacteria; order Steroidobacterales; family Steroidobacteraceae; genus 13-2-20CM-66-19. The sequence continues at coordinate 368,695 of CAVUQM010000014.1, forward strand.
CGGCTCATCGAGCTCGACGACCTGATCGATGATCTGGGTGTGGGCGGCCGCGGCGGAGGAGAAATCCGTCGCCCGGCCGTGCGGCTGGAAGAAGCAGTCGACCACCGAATCGCCCTCCCCGGCGGGCAGGTTGAGCGGCAGGCACCTCCGGTCCGAATCGCCTCGCGCAGCTGCGCCAGTACCTGCGCGCAGCGCGCCTCGCGGCTGTCGATCTTGTTGACGATGATGAGGCGGCACAGTTCGCGTTCGCGCGCGAATCGATGCAGTCGCAGCGTGAGGGAGTCCACGCCGTTCACCGCGCTCACCACGATGGCGGCGGCCTCGACCGCCTCCAGCACCGACAGCGCCTTGCCGAGAAAGTCCGCGTAGCCGGGCGTGTCGATCACGTTGACGTGCACGCCCTGGTGCTCGAAGCTCACGATCGCGGTATCCAGGGAGTGCTGCAGGCGCTTCTCCTGCGGGTCGAAATCCGACACCGTGGTGCCGCGCGCCAGGCTGCCGCGAGAGCGGATGGCGCCGGCCTGCAGCAGCAGCGTCTCGAGGAGCGAGGTTTTACCCGCGCCGGCCTGCCCGACGAGCGCGATATTCCGGATGCCTGAAGTCGTGTACCCCATGGCGTATGCTCCCAGGCAGGAAGTGGTGGCACGCCGAAGCGGTGCCCGACGGCTGCGACAAAAGCCTACTCCCGGTGGTGCGTGCGGGCCACCGGTAATGCGATCGAGGAGCCGCGGATGAGCGATCCTGAGAATGAGGCGCGCGAGCGGCGCCAGCGCGAGAAGATCCAGCGGCAGCTGGATGAGGCGCTCGCCGAGAGCTTCACCGGCGAGCGACCCGGTCTCGATCGTGACCTCGGGGGACGAGGAGGACTGGGGGACGGAGCGCCACGGCCCCGGCCGCGCCCAAGCAGCAAACGCCGCCGCAGAAGCCCTAAGGGGCGGTGATCTCCAGCGCCGCGCCGGCCTGGTTCACGGTGGTGAGCACGAGCGGGCGGCGCCATACACGGTGCAGGTAGTCCAGCACCTTACGGCTGCGTTCAAGGTCAAGACCGCGCCCGTCGACCGAGTTGTCGTGCGTGAGCTCGAGCGTGCCGTCGTTGCGCACGTGGGCGGCGGACACCACCGGCGCGCCGAAGTTGTATTTGGGCGCGAGCAGCGCCTCGTGCAGCGCCGCCAGATCGTGCTCCAGCACCTTCACCTGGCCGTCGCTGCGCGCGTTGTAGCGGAACAGGCCGAGCTCATCGGCCAGCTCGCGCGTGAGGTGGTTGCGCACGAAGCCGAAGTCATCGTCCTCGGCCATGATGCGCCGCGCGGCCGCGAGCCCGTGGGCGCGCGACGATCTTCTCCCACATGGCAAACCCCAGGTGGTAGGGGTTGATGCTGAGCGCCACCTGCGCCTCGGCGGCGATCGGACGCACCACGTCCGAGTGGCATTTGATGGCGTCCACGTAGGCCTGCTGCGGCACGAAGTCCGCCTCGCGCAGCAGGCGCGCGTGCCAGTAGGAGGCCCAGCCCTCGTTCATGATCTGGGTCGCGAACACCGGATAGAAGTAGAACGATTCCTCCCGCACCGCGAGGAAGATATCGCGCTCCCAGCTCTCCATCTCCGGCGCGTAGTTGGCGACGAACCACAGCAGATCGCGCTCCGGATGCGGCGGAACGGGCGCGCGCTTGCGCGCCTCGGCAGTCCCGGCGGCGGCGGGCTCGAGCGAGGCGAAGCGCTTGCGGAAGGCGTCATCGACGAGCGCCTTGGGTTCGGCGGCGTACTGCGGGTAGGGCTCGCGCCGCAGCGCCTGATCGACGTCGATGTGCTGCTCGAGCGCGAGCGCCGCATCGAGGGCCGCCTCGACGCGCTCGGCGCCGTGCGACTCGATGGCCTGGCTGATCTGGCGCGCGTGGTGGGCGGCGTGCTCGACGATGCGCTCACTCACCTGCTCCTGGCAGCGGCGGAACAGCAGGTTATTGCGCGAGAAGTCGGCATGCCCGAGCACGTGCGCGGTCACCAGGATGTTCTCGGCGAGCCCGTTGCTCTCGGCGAGGTAGGCGTGCCCGGGGTTGCCGGGAAAGACCACCTCGAACAGGCGCGAGTGCCCCATGTGGCGCTGGATGAGCTGGTAGATGTAGCGCACTCCGAAGGACCAGTGCGGCATGCGCACCGGCAGTCCGTACACCGCGATCTCCATCATGAAGCTGTCGGGCACGGCCTCGAAGTCCACCGGATGAAAGACCAGCCCCGAGCGCGCGGCCAGCTCCTCGATGCGGCGCACGTAGCTGTGCCAGTCCCCGCTCACGGCGCGGCGCTCTCCTGGTTGTGGGCGGTGAAGAAGTGCTTGACCGCGCCCCACACGTCGTCGAAATCGTTGAGGGCGTAGGAGCTGGCCGCGCAGCCGGCGGCACTGAGTTCGGCCCACAGCTTGCCGGTCTCAGTATCCAGCTGGCGCGAGACCCCGGAGGAGACCTCGACGTAGCCGCTGTAGCAGGTATCGGCGGTCACGGCGGCGAGCGCGGCGCGCGCCTCCCCGGCATCGCTCACGGCGTTGTCGCCGTCGGAGGCGTAGAAGAGATAGATGTTGCTGCGGCTCGGGGCTGAAGCGCGCCTCCATGATCTCGCGCACCTTGAGCAGGCCCGCCGAGGCCACCGTGCCCCCGCTGCCGGACACCTGGAAGAAGTCCGCCTCGTTGAACTCCCAGGCCTCGGTGGTGTGCGCCACGAACACGGTCTCGAGTGACTTGTACTCGCGCCGCAGGCCCTGCACCACCCAGAAGAAAAACGTCTTGGCGAGCTTGCGGTCGCGGTCGGACATGCTGCCGGAGACGTCCAGCATGAAGAACACCACCGCGTGCACGGCCGGCTGGCGGCGGCGTGCCAGCTGCCGGAAGCGCAGGTCCTCATCGGTGAAGGTCTGCGTCGCCCCGGGCGCCGCGCGGCGCTTGACCAGCTCCTTGAAGGAGCGGCGCCGGTCCAGGCGCGAGCGTGCGCCGCGGCGGTCCCAGCCCTCGCGGATCCAGTCGCTCTCGTCCGAGGGGCCGTTGCGCGCCTTAAGTTCGGCAGCTGCATCTCCTCCCACAGCCAGTCGACGATGTCATCGACCTTGAACTCGAGCAGCAGCTGCACGCCACCGTCGTCGTGGCCGCCGGCGCCCTTCTCCCCGGGTCCCTTCTCGCGCGCGGGATCGGCGAACACATCGCCGGGCTTGGCCTTGCCCTGACCGGCTCCCTGGTTCTCCTCCGGACGGCGCAGGCGGAAGTGGTAGTGCTCGAGCATCTTCACCGGCACGCGCACGGTGCGCGCGCCGTCGTTGATCACTTCGCCCCCGGCGATGATCTCCGGCAGGTTGGCGCGCACCGCCTCGCGCACCTTCTCATCGTGACGCAGCCAGTCGCGCGCCCCGCGGGAGAAGAGTTCGTACCACTTCCCCGCACCGGGGTGCGTATCGCGCTTGCCGCTGTCCTCATCCATGGGCGTCGTTCGTGCTCCTGAAGTTCGGCTGCTGGCCTGGGATTACTCCTGCGCGAGCAGTGTCGTGACGTAGCTGAGTGCCTCTTTAGCGCTGTGCTCATCGTAGCCGTACTCGGTGACCAGGCGCTGCTGCACCACGGAGATCTTCTGGCGCGCCTCATCGTCGGGGCGCGCGGTGGAGGTCACCAGGCGCAGCACGTCGCGGCGCTCCTCGAACAGGTACTGCTCGATCGCCTCGCGCATGCGCGCGTGGCTGGCGAGCTTGAACTTCTCGCCGGCCTTGAAGGCCACCATCGCCTTGCGCACCACCTCCTGGCGGAAGGACATCTTGCCGGAGTCGGAGACCTTGATCTTCTCCTCCACCGAGCGCAGGAAGCGCTCATCGGCCGGGCGGTTCTCGCCGGTGATCGGGTCGGTCACCTGACGGTGATCGAGGGAGGCCTCGACCTCGTCCAGGTACTTCTCCAGGAGCTGCTGCGCCTCGGCCTCGAAGGAGGCAAACATGGCGCGGTGCACGTCTTCCTTCACCCAGCGGTTGTAGAACTCCTTGCGCGCGCTGACCAGGTGATCGATCCAGCCCTTCTTCTGCTTGGCGTCCATGCGCGCATCGTTCTCGATCGCATCCTTGAGCGCGAGCAGCAGCTCCATGCTGGTGAGGCTGTGGGTATTACCGCGGGTGATGGCGTTGGAGATGGCGTTGATGACGAAGCGCGGGCTGACGCCGTTCATGCCCTCATCGGGGGTCTCGGCGTGCAGCCGCGTGCCCTCGCTCTCCGGCACACCCTCCACCGATTCCCCGGCATAGATACGCAGCTTCTTCGCCACGTCCAGCCCCTCACGCTCGGGCTTGACCATGCGCGTGAGGATGCCCCACACGGCCGCGAGATTGAGCACGTGCGGATCTAAGTGCACGTTGCGGAAGGCCGGGGCCCCGGACACCAGCTTCTGGTAGATGCGCGCCTCGTCGCGGTAGGACAGCGCGTAGGGGATCTTGATGATCACCATGCGGTCCAGCAGCGCCTCGTTCTCCTTCTCCTGCAGGAACTTGTGGAACTCGGCGAGGTTGGTGTGCGCGAGAATCGTCTCATCGAGGTGGATGAGCGGGAAGCGCGACACCTTGACGTTCTTCTCCTGGGTGAGGGTCAGCAGCAGGTAGAGGAACTCGCGCTTCACCTTCAGGATCTCGATCATCTCGAGCACGCCGCGGCTGGCGGCGTAGACCGCGCCCGACCATGACCAGGCGCGCGGGTCGCCCTCATCGCCGATCTGCGCCACCTTGGCGAGGTCGACCGAGCCGACGAGGTCAGCGATGTCTGCCGTGGTCGGGTCATGCGGGGCATAGGTGCCGATGCCGGCGCGCGAAGCCTCGTTCAGGAACACCCGCTCCACCGGCACGCGCACGAAGTCGCCCTCGAACTCGCGCTCGACGAAGTCGCGCGCCCACGGCGAGAGCTCCCCCTGGATGTGCACCCCGTAGCGCTCGCGGAACTCGGCGCGCAGGCTGGTGGGGATGAGGTTGAGCGGGTTCTCGCGCAGCGGCGAGCCGCGGATGGCGTACATCGCGCCCTCATCGGTGCGGCTGTACTCCTCCAGGCCGCGCTTCAGCAGGATCGCGAGCGTCGACTTGCCGCCCGAGGGCGGCCCGAGCAAGAGCAGCAGGCGGCGGCCGACGTCCGAGCCGGCGGCGGCGGCCTTGAAGTAGTCCACCACGCGCGCCAGCGGCTCATCGATACCGAACAGCTCGCGCTTGAACAGCTCGCGCGCGCGCTGGTTCTCGGTGGCCTCGGAGGATGCGGCGCGGCCGTGCCAGCGCAGCATGTCCCAGATGTACTCGTGGCTGCTGCGGGCGAGCGCCACGGTATTGCCGGGCAGCATCGTGGTGAGGAATTCGCCGAACGTGCCTTCCCAGCGCTGCGCGCGATGCAGACGGCTGAATGAACTGAGCGTATCGATGAACTCGGCGTGTACCGCCGTGGGAATTCTGGTCAGCGAGTGGTCGCATCATCCTTCCCTCCCGTTGAGCTCATAAGTCTCCTGCCGGGCGCCGAGCGATGCCGGCGATGCCAGCGTTCTTAACTTAGTCCGATCCCCTGGCGCAAACAGTGACGGCCATCCGTTCCTGGCCACACCAATACGTTAAGACGATCACAGCAGCAGATTGTTCACTGCGCAATGCAATCGCGCCAGTCCCCATTTGGCCTACACGGTCGCGCGCGCGCAGCTTTTTCTTAAGTGGCTGATTGGAAAGCGCGTTGCACGCACCCACTGGTGCGCTATAGCTGTGTGCTGCTCCGCCATCGTGCACCACGGCGGCCCGCGCGCGCGGGAGCGCCGGCGCCAGAGCGCGCGCCGCCGCCCTTGCGCGCACACCACAATCGCCGCACCACCGCGCCCGGCGCACCTGCACGCCAGCGCCACCAGCGAAGGCCCGCCGCGCCTTGAGGCTCCGCGCGTGCCAGCCCCGCGCAGCCACTTCACAAAGCGAGCAGTGCTTCAAAGGTTTGGTGAGCGCCGTCGCAGGCCCCAGACGAAGCCTGTCGTTATTGTGAACTGACGCACTGCGCCCGCGCGGAGGCTACATATCCTCAAGCGGCGGGAGTTTGCGCGCGCGGCTCCAAAGCTAAGGCGGGCGCGCGCTCCCCTGCGCGAACGCACCATTCGCACGGTTTTCTGAAGATCGACGAACGCTCTTGTTGGAGACGCCACGTGGCCAGTGCACCATCGACTGCCCCCCGCAGTGCCGAGACTGCGAACTCTACTTCCGGGAGCGTCAGTTCCCGCCCCGCGGTCGATGTCACCGCGGTCACGACGCGTGATGACTTTCTGCTGGAGCTCGGGCAGACGCTCGACGGCCAGGCCTCGGTGCGCCCGTGGACACGCTGGAGGCTGCGCTTGAGGGCCTGAGCAGCGCCAAGCGCGCCCAGATCCTGGTGCTCGATGCGCGCGCCGTGCCCAACGTGCGCGCCGCCGTCGACAGCGCCGTGCAGCGCGCGCCGCGCGCGCTCGTGCTGGTGTTCGCGAAAGCCCCGCCGAGAAGCCGACCGCCGCCGCCCTGCGCGGCAGCAAGGTGTTCGCGGTACTGACGACGCCGGTGGATCCGCGCAAGACCGCTGCGGTATTCGAAGGGGCGATCACCGAGGCGCTCGCCGCCATGGCCGCAACCCCGCCGCCCCGCCGCCGGCTCGCCCGCGGATCTGAGCATCGGTGCCTTCCGCCCGCACAGCGCCGCCGCCCGTGGCGAGCAACGGCGCAGGCCCGGACGGCAAATCGAAACTGCTGCTGCTCGCGGCCGCGGCGCTCGGCAGCCGTCGCTGCCGCCGCCGGCGGCTACTGGTATTTCACTCGTGGCGCGCGCCGGCCGCGCCCGCCGCCGCCGCGCCCACCGCCCACGCCACCGCCCCGGTGACTGCGGCCGCCCCGGCAGGCCGCCGAACGCGGCGCCCGAGGCGGCCACCGCTCCTGAGCCGCCGCCGATACCTCCATCGTCCACGGCAAGGTCGACGAGCTGCTCGAGAAGGCGCGCCTCGCCATGCACGAGCGGCGCTTCACCGAGCCTAACGGCGACAATGCACTCCTCTATTACCGCTCAGCCGCCGCCGCCGATGCCAGCAATGCCGAGGCCCGCGACGGCCTGCAGCGCGTTGCCGGCGTGCTCGCGGGGCGCTTCGAGGAGGCGCTCACCGCCGGCCGCTTCGATGAGGCCGCGCAGACGCTCGCCAATTTCAAGGCCGCCGCCCCCGGGGATGCCCGCAGCGCAGGCTTCGATCAGCGCCTGTACTCGGCGGGCATCACCAAGGCGCTCAGCGACGGCAACCTCGATCGCGCCGCCGTGCTGTTGCGTCAGGCGCAGGCCGCGGGCGACAGCTCCGCCGATCAGCTCGCCAAGTGGCGCGCCGAGATCGCGCGCCGCAGCGAAGACGCCAAGGTGACGCGTCTGGCGGGACTCGGTCGAGGACCGCATCCGCGATGGCAGGCTCACCGACCCCGACGACAGCGCCAAGAGCTACATGGCGCAGCTGCTCGCGGCGGCGCCGGCCAACCCGACCACGCAGCACACCCTCCACGATCTGGGCAGCGCCTACCTGCGCAAGGCGCGCGAGGCAGCGCTGGCGAAGAACGCCACCGACGAGGACCGCTGGCTGAACGAAGCCCGCGGCGCCGGCATGAAGGCCGCCGACATCATCGCCTTCCAGCGCGACTCAGCAGCGCCCGCCAGAAGGCGGCGCAGGCCGACAACGAGCGCCTGCTCGCCGCCGCGCACGACCGCATGCGCGACGGCCGGCTCACCGATCCGGCCCAGGACAGCGCGGCGTTCTATCTGACGCAGCTGCAGGCGAGCGATGCGGCCAATGCGGGCCTGGGTGATGCCGGCCGCGAGCTCGCGGGCAAGCTCCTCGAGCGTGCCCGCGCCAGCATCGCCGCCGGCAAGCCGGCGGATGCCGACCTCGCCCAGGCGCGACGCTGGGGTGCGGATCCGAAGGACCTGAGCGCCGTGCAGCAGACGCAGGCCAGCGCGCGCGCAGCCGGCAGTGCTGGACCCCGCCACGCTCGTCGCCGGACTGAAGCGCCTGCGCTCCCCGCCGCCGGACTACCCCGAGAACGCCCTGGCGCAGCACGTGTCCGGGTCCGTGATGCTGCAGTTCATGGTCGACGTGAATGGCGAGCCGCGTGACATCCACGTGATCGAGGCCAAGCCCCCGGGGGTGTTCGACCGCGCCGCGATTGCGGCGATCAAGCACTGGCGCTATGCGCCGACCATCGTCAACGGCACGGCGGTCGAGGTCCCGGTCAAGAGTCTGATGCGTTTCGAGCTGCCCAAGTAGAACAGGAGAATCTCAAGATGAGCGTTGCAGGCACTGAGCGCCGCCGCCAACTCGTCACCGCCGGTCTCGGCACCGCGCTGACCCTGGTGATGGGCGCGGTGCTCATCGTTGGCTTCCGCCTCGCAACGCACATGCGCGCGGAGATCGCCGCGCTGCAGGCGGCGAGCACGCTGCAGACCTACCCCGAGGAGATCTCGCACCAGCTGAACTCGCTGCGCGACCGCCTCGAGGTACGCGCCTACTCCGGCAAGGCGCTCGCCGATCTGCAGGAGACGGTGAAGCACTTCGATCAGGAACTGAAGCAGATCAACGCCGCAGGCGAGATGGACTCCCCGCAGCTGGCCCGCGCGCTGCTGCTGTGGCACGAGTACGGCCCGGTGCTCGACCCGGTCATCGCCTTCCAGGGTCAGCCGTACATCGACTCCGACAGCGGCGGCAGCTCTCTCTCGCGCGAGGGCCGCGAGCACTACGCGCAGGTGAAGCGCGCGCAGCTGTTCGCGAGCGACAACGCCCACGCCCTGCAGGCACAGCTCTCGAGCCTCGCCACCACGCTGCAGCACACCTCCTCGGAGGCCGCCGCGCGCCTGCGCGCGCTGCTCGCCGCGGGCGTGCTCGCCGCACTGGTGCTGGCCGCCGCCGCCGCCTACTTCCAGGTGACGCGCGCGCGCCATGAACGCGCCGCACGCGACGCCCAGGAGCAGACGCGCGACATCCTCAAGACCGTGCGCGAGGGCTTCTTCCTCCTGGATGCCAACTACCGCATCGGCTCGGTGTGGTCAGAGGCGCTCGCCCGCATGTTCAGCCGCAGCGACTTCGCCGGGCTGTCCTTCGAGGAACTCCTCAAGGACCTGGTGCCCTCGGCGACGCTCGCTACCGCCACCAAGTACATCAAGCTCCTGTGGGGCGACCGCGCCCACGAGAACCTGATGAAGAGCATCAACCCCCTGGGGCAGCTCGAGATCACGATGGACAACGGGCACGGCGGCAAGGAAACCCGCTACCTGCAGTTCGACTTCCATCGCGTCATGGGGCCGGAAGGCATCAAGCACGTGCTGTGCGCGGTAGGTGACATCACCTCCAGCGTACTCCTGGCGCGCGAGCTGCACGACTCGCAGGAGAACGCCAACCAGCAGCTCGACATGATGCTCGGCATGATGCACGTCGATCCGCTTGCAGCTGGTGTCCTTCCTCGACACCGCCGAGACCGGGCTGAAGCTCGTCAACACCATCCTCCGGGAGCCGGCGCGCACGGATGCCGAGTTCCGCAAGAAGCTCACCGGGCTGTTCCGCGAGCTGCACTCCATCAAGGGCGAGGCCTCGGCACTGAATCTGAAGAGCATCGCCAGCCGCGTGCACACCCTCGAAGACATGGTGAGCGAGTGCAAGAAGCGTCCCGAGCTCTCCGGCAACGACTTCCTGCCGATGGTGCTCAAGCTCGATGAGCTCCTGGCGCACCTGCGCAGCGTGCGCGAGATGGCCTCGCGCCTCACCGCCCTCAAAGACTCCCCCGGCGCCGCCGCGATGGCGCCCGCGCCGCAGGCCGCCACTGCAGCAGGGCGCGCCGCGAGCACCCCGGAGCGCGCGCGCTCGGTCGAGGACCTGACCCCGGCGCTGCAGGCCATGGCCGAGCGGCTCGCGGCCGACCATGCCAAGCGCTTCCGCCTCGCCCTCACGGGGTTGAGCCAAGTACCCGCCGCCTACACCGCGACCATCAAGGACTGCGTCATCCAGATGCTGCGCAACGCCGCGGTGCACGGCATCGAGGCCCCGGAGGTGCGGCGCGGCCAGGCCAAGGAGGACACGGGCGTCGTGCACGTGGACTTCCGCAAGGCCGGCGAGAGCTACGAGCTCATCTTCGAGGACGACGGCGCCGGCATCGCCGTGGAGGCGCTCAAGGCCGCCGCGATCAGAAAGCAGCTGATCACCGAGGAGGAGGCTTCCGTCATGGACACGCGCTCGACCATGGCGCTCATCTTCCGCCCCGGCTTCTCCACCCAGGACGACGTCTCGATGGATGCCGGACGCGGGGTCGGCATGGACGTCGTGGCGCGCAGCGTCTACGCGCTGGGCGGCAAGATCGGCGTGAGCACCCATCCGGGCAAATTCACGCGCTTCAAGATCGTGCTGCCGCCGCTGGATGCGGCCGACAGCACCGCGGTCGCCTAAGGCAGGCTTGCGACCCATGACAGACAACGGCAACGCGATGAACGGCAAGCGCCCCTTCAAGCTGATGATCGTGGACGACTCGAACATCATGCGCCGGCGCATCGAGCGCTCGCAGCAGTTCGAGGAGCTGCAGCTGGTGGGTACGGCCGGCAACGGCGAGGAAGCGCTCGAGCTGTTCCGCAAGACCGACCCGGACGTGGTTACCATGGACCTGACCATGCCGCGCATGGACGGCATCGAATGCATCGGGCGGCTGGTGGCGCTCAAGCCCGCGATTCGCATCCTGGTGGTCTCGGCCCTCGCCGACAAGGCGACCGCGGTCGAGGCCATGGAGAAGGGTGCCAACGGCTTCCTCAACAAGCCCTTTACCGACCGGCAGCTGAACGAAGCGATCGCCGAGCTGATGCGCTAGGCTCGCAATAAGGAACGACTGCACATGCTGTACGAACAGGAGCTCAAGACCTTCGTCGAGGGGACGACGAATTTCTTCGAGGTCGCGGCCCAGCAGCCCGCCTCGATCGGCTCGCCGTACCTCATGGAAGGCTCCCCCTCGGTGCACGAGTACACCGGCATCATCAACATCTCCGGCAAGCGCGAGGGCGTGGTCTACTTCACCGCGCCCAAGGCAATGCTCACGGTGCTCCTGATGAAGATGCAGGAGAACGACTTCAGCCACGAGACCATGCGTGATCTGGTCGGCGAGGTCGCGAACACCATCTCCGGCAACGCGCGCCGCGATTTCGGGCGCGACTTCGTGATCTCGGTGCCGAGCGTGCTGTCGGGGGAGAAGCCGGCCATCCCGCAAAAGCCCGGCCAGCGTTCCTTCATCATCCCGATCAACTGGCGCAGTCACTCAGCGAAGCTGGTCGTCTCCCTGAGCTGACAGGCGCTGACGGCGCACGCCTTCTTACCCCGGCAACAATCCGCCTCTAAGCTGCCGTCACGAATTGTGACGTCCGCACTGTTGCAGCCACAGGCTTTTCGTCTCTCATGCCGTCCATGCAAGCGAGTGTCCTCAACATCATCACGATGCGGCGCGAGATCGCGGCCCGCTACGAGCGCGTCAACCGGCTGTGGCTCGCGGCGCGCACCGCCTACCGCCGTCTGAACGAGGCCCCGGTGCAGAACCTGAACGCTTTGCGCGATGCGGCCGCGCGCCTGGATCAGCTCGGCCGCGGCCGCGCGGCGCTGCTGCGTGACCTGAAGGCGCTTTCGGACTGAGCGCGCCTGCCTAGCGGCGCACCCCCAGGAGCCGCGCCGGCAGGAATACCAGAGCGCGCGATCAGGGCGAACACCCCGCCGACCACGATCCCCACCAGGCGCAGCGGCAAGAGCAGCAGCCACACCAGCGGAAACAGCACCAGGGCTGCCAGTGCCAGTGGCCAGCACAGCACGAGCAACACCAGCCACAGCATGAATGCGACCATCTCGTTATCTCTCCTTTAGTAGGAACCGCGTGCCGCGCCTGCCCCGTGAGCTTAGAGGCCCGCCGGACGTTTCAGGTTTAACCCTCGCCTCACCGTATCGCCCGCATTCGGGCGATAATCGCCCAACTGAACCTTGAGCGTGAGGCCGATGAGCAGCGTTCCCTTCCAGCCCTACGCCACCCTGCGCGCCCAGGACAGCGTCGCGGTCATTGCCCCCGCCAGCGGCTTTGACCGCCCCGCCTTCGAAGCCGGGCTGGCCGTGCTCGGGCAGCGCTACCGGGCGCGGTTCGGGGACGGCATCTTCACCAAGCACCGCTACCTCGCCGGTGATGACGAGCGGCGCCTGACGGAGCTGCTCGCGGCGCTCGCCGATCCTCAGGTGCGCGGGGTATTCTGCGCGCGCGGAGGTTACGGGGCGACCCGGCTCCTGGCGCGGCTGCTGCGCGCCGCGCCTCCCGGTCGACCTAAGCCCCTGGTGGGCTTCTCCGACATCACCGCGCTGCACCTGTGGCTCGCCGCCCACGGCCGCACCAGCATTCACGGACCGGTGCTGACCCAGCTCGGCCGCCTGCCGCAGGCAACCCAGGCCCGCCTGTTTGCGCTGCTCGAGTCCGCCGCGCCGGCTCCGGACCTGGAAGGCACTGAGACCTACGTGTCCGGGGTGGCCGAGGGACGCCTGCTCGGGGGCAATCTCTCGGTGCTGTCGCGGATGATCGGCACGCCGTACATGCCGGTGCTTGAGGACACGGTGCTGCTGCTCGAGGACCAGGGCGAGCGCCCCTACCGGCTCGACCGCATGTGGACGCACCTGGAACTCGCCGGGGTGTTCGCGCGCGTGCGCGGACTGGTGCTCGGCGAATTCACCCAGTGCGAGGAATCCGGCGCCCCCTACGGCAGCGGCGAGGTGCTGCGCGAGCTCGCGCAGGCCACGGGCCTGCCGTGCGCCGCCGGCTTCCCCGTCGGGCACGGCGAGCGCAACGAGGCGCTGCCGCTGAACGTGCGCGTGCGCCTCGATGCGGATGCCCGCCGGCTGACTTTTCTCGAGCCGGCGGCGCGCTGACCTCAGGGGCGCGCGCGCAGCGTGCGCGCCCTCAGAAGAGCGTGCCGCCTTCACCCACCATCTGCGCGCGGATCAGCGGGATCGCGCCGGTGTAGGACATGAAGCGGTCATGAAAATCCTGCCAGTGCGCGCGCGCATCGGCGGCGCCGCCGGGCTGCTGCGCCACCCAGTCGCTGCGCAGCTTCATGATCATGAGCTTGCCTAGGGTGTACTTCAGGTACTCCGAGTCGTAGGTGCCGCGCGCGGCCTGCTGGCGCGCATCGCCCGGATCCAGGAACGCGCGCTCGCGGAACAGGCGCTGCGACTCCGCCATGCTCATGCCGCGGGTGTGCAGCCCGATCGCCGACAGATAGCGCACGTTGCGCTCGAGCGCGTTCACCAGCTGCCCGACGTGCTGCTCCGGATCGCCATCGCCGAGCCCCGCGTCCCACATCAGCTGCTCGGCGTAGTGCGCCCACCCTTCCGCGTACGCATAGCCGACCCACAGGGCCGCAATTTTCGAGGGGTTGCGGTTCGAGTGCAGGAACTGCTGGAAGTGGCCAGGCCACACCTCGTGCACGCTGGTGTAGAGCAGGTTCGCCCGTCCGGGCACGTACTCGGCGCGCTCCTTGGCACTCCAGGACGGATCGGGCGGGGCGATGTTGTAGACGTAGGCGGCGTTCTTCTCATAGGGCCCGGGAATGATGATGTAGGCCGCGTTGGCACGGTTGTAGGGCGGGGCTGCCGCCACCTGAGCCTGCTCCTGGCTCGGCACGCTGACGATGTGCTTGTCGATGACGAAGGCGCGCAGCTCATCGAGCTGCACGCGCGCCCCGGCGACCGCCCCGCCGGCGGTCTTGTCGGCGCTCATCTTCTGTACGCAGGCGCTGAGCGTGCCGTGCGGCAGGAACTGGGCACAGGCCTCCTTGAGCGCCTGCGTATTGCGCTCCAGATCCGCCCGTCCGATCGCCAGCAGCGTGTCGATCGGCACCTCGACGCGCTCGGTGCTCTTCAGCATGTCCAGAAACAGCGGCTCACCGAGCGCAAAATCCTGGGTGGCGTGCGCGCGTTCGCCTTCGAGCCACACTTTCAGATCATCCATGGCCTGGGCGGCGGCGGCGTTGGCCTCGCGCAGCTGCTGCTGCGCCTGCGGGTCCGCCACCTGGGCGAACACCGCGCCCACGTCCTTGCGGTAGAAACTCGCGAAGCCCCTGAAGCCATCGATGCCGCGCTCGATGAAACTCTGCGGCAGCGGGGTCTTGAGGTTCGCGCGGATGGCGGCGGCAATCTTCGGGATGGCCCGGGCGTAGCCCAGATACCCGGTCAGTCGCTGCGCGAGTGGTGCGTAGTCGCGGTTGAGGTAGACGTCCGGGTCGAGCTGGTCGATGTACCAGGCTGGACTCCTGAAGGGCATACCGGCACGCTCGCGCCAGAAGATCTCGCCGTCGATCACCCGATACAGCTGCTCGCGCTCGAAGCGCTCAGCTGGGGTGAGGCTGGCCGCATCGAACCCCTGCGCCTCGGCACGCAGGCGCTTCAGCCGCGCCACCCCGGCCGTGATGCCGGCGGCACTCAGGTCCGGCATCTGGCCGTCGAACTCGTGCCGGCCGGCCTGCACCGCGAAGAAGGGCTCGGCGCGCAAGTAGTCCTCGAGGAAGCGCGCGGCGAACTGCGGCCAGGTGTCGGCGGGGAGCGGCGGCGGCGCCGGCGGTGCGGAGATGCGACCGCAGGCGGCGACGCTCAGGAGAACTGCGAGGGCGGACCCTGCGGTCCGCAGTGCGGTTGCCATGATCCCGTGCTCCCCGGAAAAAAAAGGCCCTGTCGGCCGTCAGTCGAGTCTGCGCACCTGCAGTGCCAGCAGCGCACCGCCCGCCTCGCGCTCGACCCCGAACTCGATCGGGCGGCAGCAGACCTGGCAATCTTCCACGTACGAGGGCTCATCGGCGGTCAGATCGACGCGGGTTTCCAACCGCTCGCCGCAATACGGACAGCGCACCGCGACGAATTCCTCCGGAGCAACGCGGCGGCCGAGCGCGGCTGGCTCCCAGACCGGCTCGAGCCCGTAGAGCTGATCGATGCTGTCGCTGTCCAGCCGTGCGATGCGCCGGCGCAGGCGGGCGAGCTCGGGGGCGTTACGTCGTTTCATCGTTGCACGGGTAGGTAGCGAACTGCGATGCTGCGATTCGGTCTTGGCGGATGCGAGGATACCGCAATATGTTGATCGCCCGGGTGGCAGGGGCGCTGCTGAGCGCGACCGCGGCCGCACTGCTGTGCGGCTGCGCCGGCGCGCGCGTCTCGGCCGATACGCCCGCGGGTCTGTCGCTCGCCGGCAACTGGCGCCTGGACCCGGCCGCTTCCGATGATCCGCAGAAGACCCTCACGCTGCTGCGCGCCGAGGCCACCAAGATCATCAACCGCAATCTTGCCATCCAGCAGCAGCGCATCGCCAACGGCGCCGCAGCGCCCAACGAGATGCCCGAGGAGCACGGTCCGCGGCGCGATCCGCTGCAGCATTCCCCCATGGCGCACGTGCTGCAGGAGGCGCTGGCGCGCGGGGACTACCTGACGGTGCGCCAGAGCGCCGATGAGATCGTGTTCGACTACGGCAACTCGCGCCGCAGCTTCACGCCGGGATTGCACAGCGTGGTCTCCGCGGAGAACGGCGTCGCCGACCAGAAATCCGGCTGGCACGGGCGCGAGTACCTGATCGTCGTCAAGCCGCAGATGGGACCGGAAGTGACCGAGTCCTATACGCTCTCGGGCGACGGCCGGCAGCTCATCGAGAAGCTGCACGTCGCCAGTTACGAGCTGCCCCAGTACACCCTCACCCGCGTCTACGGCCCGGCGAACACGGCCCCGGCGCGCCAGTTGCCGACCGATTGAACGTGCACGTGGGATGGCGCCGTAGCCTGCGTCGCGCGCGCACCGCGCTCGCCGTGTTAGCCGCCCTCGGCGGCACGCTGGCGGCGCAGCCCGCGCCCACCCCGCCGCCGAGCCGCGGCGAGCCGATCCAGGAGATCGTGGTGGAAGGCCGGCGCGAGGGCCCGCGCATGTGGACGGTGCACCGCGGCGATCACACCCTGTGGATCCTCGGCACCATCTCACCCCTGCCCAAGAAAATGATCTGGCAGCCCGATGCCGTGCGCGAGGTGCTCAGGCACACCCAGGAAGTGGTGCCGGCGTGGCCCAGTTACGGCATCGGCGCCAACCCGCTCACGGCACTGCGGGTCTACATCGAGTGGCGCCGCCTGCAGAAGCCCCCGGACAACCTGCCGCTGCGCCAGACACTGCCGCCGGCGCTCTATCAGCGCGTCGAGGCGCTCAAGGCGCGCTACGACGCCCGGGACAACAAGCTCGAGGGCATGCGCCCGATGCTGGCGGCGCGGCAGCTGGTGATGCGCGTCCTGGATGCCGCCGGCCTCGCCCAGCACAACGAGGTGCAGGAGACGGTGCTGCAGCTGGCGCGCGAGCAGGGCGTGCGCGTGCACCAGGACAAGCTGAAGATCGATGACCCGGTGGACGTGCTCAAGGACGTCGGCAACACGCCGCTCGATCGCGAGGTGGCGTGCCTGGACTCGGTGGTGACGCTGCTCGAGACCGACATCGCGCCCATGCAGGCGCGCGCGCAGGCCTGGGCGCTCGGGGACGTCGACACGCTGCGCAAGCTCCCGCACAGCGCCGACCGCACCGCCTGCCTGAGCGCGGTCTCCAACTCCGAGCGCGTGAAGAGCCTCATTGCCCGCGCCCAGGCGGACTGGCTGATCAGTGTCGAGGACAGCCTGCGCCGCAACCGCGGGACACTCGCGGTGCAGTCCATGGACCGCCTGCTCGGGGATCAGGGCGCGCTGGCCGCCCTGCGCGCCAAGGGCTACAGCGTGGAGGGGCCGTAGCGCCGTCGTTCGCTTTTGCGTTTCAGCTCGCGAGCGCGCAGCCCCACGCGAGCGCAAGGCTTGCGAGCGCGGCCAGGCCCGGCAGCCACTGCGGCAGGCGCCGCAGCCACCCCTGCAGGCGCGGCAGCGCCACGGTAGCACCCAGGAGTGCTCCCACCGCGAACCCACCCAGGTGTGCCACCACATCCGTCCCCTCCCCGGAGGAGCCGGTCCACCCGAGCAGGATGACGCCGGCAATCAGGGGCCCCCAGCGCCGCGCCCAGCGCTGCGGGGAGGCGAAGCGCTCGCGCCAGGAGAACGCCGACATCGCCCCGAGGGCGGCGAACACGGCCGTCGAGGCACCCACCGAGTGATGCTGCGGCGGCGCGAGGAGCCCCTCGAGCAGATTCGCAAACGCCGCGCCGGTGACGGCCAGGAACCAGGCCGTTCCCGCCCCCATCTGCGTGGCGGCGAGATAGCCGAACCACACTCCGGCCAGCAGATTCGCCGCCAGGTGCGGGCCGTCCAGGTGCAGCGTGAGCGCCGTCCAGGCGCGCCACCACTGCCCGCCCTGCACCTGCGCCGCATCCAGCTCACCGACGTCAAAGGCGTCCAGGCGCGCGATGCCGTGCGAGAGTGCGGCGGCGACGCCCAAGAGCACTGCCACGTACAGGATGCAGCCGACCCAGGCGTGGGGATAGATGTAGGGCGGCGGGGGCGGCGGCGGTCGTGCGCGGTTCTCGGCCTCGTACTGCATGAGATGCTGCACGGCGTTCGCGGCGTCGGCCTGATCCACCTGCAGCAGGAATTCTCCCTCCCCGAGCACGACGATCCCGGCCACCCCGACCGCGGTGAGTACCAGCAGGCGCTCGTCGCAGTCGCGCTTGCGCGGCGAGCGGAACACGCAGCTCAGCTCCGGCGATTCCACGGGATTTAAGGCGCCGCGCCGGAGGCGGGTTGCCGGCGCAGGTGCGTGAATGTGAACAGGCGGCGCGCGGGATCCCCGACGAGCTCGTAGAGGGCTTCGGTGGAGTCGCGCAGTCCGACAACGCTCGGCAGCAGGCGGCGCACGCTCGGCTCCTGGGGCGTCCATATACCCACCGGCGCGGGCACGACGCTGAAGCCTGCCGCCTCGAACTCGCGGCTCGCGCGGTAGGCGTGGCTCGCGCTCGTCACCAGGAGAATGCGCGTTACGCCGGCCGCCCGCAGAATGGACGCAGAGTAAGCGGCGTTCTGAAAGGTGTCGCGCGAGTGGCTCTCGATCCAGCGGGTCGCGACACCGAAGTCGCGTGCCAGCACCGTGTGCATCGACTCGCTCTCGGCGAAGTCCCCGCTCACCAGCACCGGCAGCCCGGTGCGGTGCGCGAGATAGGCGCCATAGGCGAGCCGCTCGAGCAGCACGTCGCTGGCGGCCGGGGCGTGCCCGTATTCGGGGGCGGAATGGCGCGTGCCGCCGCCGGCCAGGATCACGATCGCCTGTGCCCGAGCGTCCGCAGCGCGCGCCGGATCCAGCGCCGGCACGCGATCAGCGGCGCGCAGGAGCAGGTCCGCCACCGCCGGAACCGACAGCAGCCACAGCCCTCCGAGTCCGAGTGCGAGCAACGTCACGCCGAGGCGCCGCGCGCGTCCGGCGCCATGGCGCGCCAGCAGCCACGCACCGGTGATCGCCACCAGCAAGAGACTGCCGGGCGGCAGTAGCAGGGTGCGCAGCAGCATCTTCAGCGACACGAACATGGACGCCGCGCCGTCAGCCTACAGATGAATGCGCTGCCAGGCGCGCGAGTGCCAGCGCAGGAACAACACGCTGCCGAGCACCATCACGTAGATGAGCACCGCCACCCAGCCCCCGACCGGGCCGTAGCTGTACTGCGGCAGGAAGTGCACCCAGCCCTGTCCCGGGGCGAAGGTGAGCGCGTGCGCCAGCGGCGCGAAGAACAGCAGCGACATCGGCAGCACCAGGGCCGCCGGCACCTTCACGTCCCCGGCGCCGCGCAGGCACATGCCGCTGCCCATGTTCAGGCCATCGAAGAACTGGAAGCCGGCCGCGAGCCACAGCAGACGCATGCCGAGCGTCACCGCGGCGAGTGAGTCCGCATCGTGGGCGCCGGCGAAGAAGGGCAGGAGCCAGGGACCGGTGAGCGCGATCACAACACCGATGCCGCCCATGTAACAGGCCGCGAGCAGAATGGTGCGATTGCCGACCTTGAGCGCCCAGTCGCGGGCGCCGGCCCCGATCGACTGGCCGACGAGCGTCGTGCCGGCCGAGGCAATGCCAAAGCCGGGCATATAGGACAGCGAGGTCAGCATCATGACCATCTGCGTGGCTGCCCCGTCGACCGTGCCGAGCCAGGTCTGCATCATCTGGAAGATGGCGAAGCCCAGCAGGTCCGCGGCCGGCGACAGCCCCATGGGCACACCGAGCTTCAGCTGCGCCCACAGGCGCCGCGCGTGCGGGTGCCAGGTGAGGTGCGAATGATAGACGCGTCGGTAATAGGGCTGCAGGAAGATCGCGAGCGCGAACAAGAGGCCGATGAGCTGCGCGCAGTTGGTCGCCCAGGCGGAGCCGGCGATCCCCCACCCCAGCCCGAAGATGAAGATCTGGTTGAGGAGCGCGTTGGCGAGCGTCGTCACGAGGGTGATCCACAGCGTGATGCGCGGACGCCCGATGCCGTTGAAGAAACCCAGTGTCGCCCACACCGCAGCGCCGACGAAGGCCCCGCCGATGCGCGGGAACCAGAACGCCGCCGCCAGGCCCTCGATGCCGGGCTCGAAGCCGAACGGTGCCAGGATCAGGTGGCGTGCGGCCCCCACCAGGATGAACACCGGTGCTGCGCACGCCGTGCCCCAGATCGCGGTCCACACCGCTTCCCCGGCGCGGCTGTAGCGTCTGGCGCCGTAGTGCTGTGCGACCAGGGTCTGCACGGCCGTGCCCGCACCGCCGAGCACCAGCACCGCCGCCATGATGAGCCACTGCACCGCGCCCACCGCGGCGAGCGCCTTGGTGGAGATGCGCCCCATGAACCACATGTCGGTGAGGTTGAGGACGATCTGTACGGCGCTGTTGGCCATGAGCGGCAGGGCAAGCGCCAGCACTGCGCGCTGGTCGACATGAGCGCGCCCGGCAGCATCGATACGCTGCGCCGGCAGACGCACAGGGGCGTCCACCGGGCGCGGGGCGCTCGCTGACTGTAGGGAGACATCCATGGCAACATCCTCATCAATCCGTCATTCTCGCACACTCATTCCAACGGGAGATTGCGCCCATGACTGCATCCAGGGTCGCCAAGCGCGGCACACGCAAGCGCTCAACTCTGGCGCCGCGCAAGGAAACTCGCGGCCTGGAGGCGACCGAGGTGGCCATCGCCCTGGATGATCCGCAGATCGCCGCGCTCACCGCGCTGGTGCGCGATGCGGGCGGCGCGCCGATCGGAGCCTATCGCGAACCCCTCGGCGGCCGCGCGCTGCTGCTCGCGAGCCTGCCGTTCGCGGCCGTGCAGCCGACGCCCTTCCAGCGCGACCTCTCGCCCACGCACGCCAAGCGTCTCGCCAAGGCGATCGATGAAACCGCAGCGTTCCTTGATCCGCTCATCGTCGTGCGCGGCGAGGACGGGCGCCTGTGGACTCCGAACGGCCGTCATCGCCTGGCGGCCGCCAAGGTCCTGGGCCTGAAGCAGATCACCGCGCTCATCTCCGCCGACGAGTCCCTCGCCTACCGCATCCTCGCGCTCAACACCGAGAAGGCCCACAACCTCAAGGACCGCAGCCTCGAGGTGATCCGCATGGCGCGCAACCTCGCCAAGCGCCGCGGCCGCGAGCGCGAAGAGGAGTTCAGCGCACAGTTCGAGGCCGCGGAGCTCTTGACGCTGGGCATCGTCTACGAGCGCAACCCGCGCTTCGCCGGTGGCGCCTACAGTGCGTTTCTGAAGAAGGTCGACCGCTTCAGCGAGCGCACGCTGAGTGCGAGCCTGCGCCAGCGCGAGGACTACGCCGCGCGCCTCACCGAGATCGACACGCGCGTGAAAGGGCTGATCGCCGCGCTGCAGACCAAGGGCTTCAAGTCCCCGTACCTGCGCAACTACGTGGTGGCGCGCATCAATCCGGTGCGCTTCCACAAGACCAAGAAGGGCGACACGCACCCGCCCATGCCGATCGCGCAGGCCCTCACCCGCATGGCCGCGGCGGCGCGCAATTTCAACGTCGGGTCGGTGTCGAACTCCGATCTGGCCTGGGTTGCAGTCGGCGCCGCCGCCGACTGAGAGCCCCTGCCCGTGGGGCGCGCAGCGTCCATTCTCCGTACCCGCGCTCGGCCGCGCTCAGCGCGGCGCAGGTGCGGGCGCCGGTAGTGCGCTTTCGGGCAGGCGGGCAAGGTAGCCATCGTCGGCGTAGGTGAGCCCGTAGCCGAACGCAAACAGCGGCGGCTCACCGGGACGGCCGTCCACGGCCGGTGGGCGCGGGGATGCGGGCCAGGAGAAGGGCAGCCGGCCGCGAAAATCGAAGCGCACCGAGCCGTCGGGCCTGGCAAACAGCACATCAGCCACCCCGCCGCCCTCGGGCCCCGGGAGCCAGGCGGCCACGAAAGCATCAGCGGCGTTGATTTCCGCATTCACCCACAGTGGTCGCCCCGACAGGAACACTGCGACCACCGGCACGTCGAGGGCGTGCAGACGCTGCAGCAGTTGCAGGTCGCGCTTGTCGCCGGGGCTGTACTCAAGCGTCGCGACGTCGCCGGCGAATTCGGCGTACGGGTTCTCGCCGAATACCACGATGGCCGCATCCGGCCGCGTGTGGAACTCGCCGCTCGGACTGAGCTCGGCGGTGCCACCGGCTGCCTTCACGCGCTCTGCCACGCCCGCATAAATCGACTGCGCGTGCGGGAATACCTGGTTGGGCTCGGTGCCCTGCCAGTTGATGGTCCAGCCGCCGCTTTGCTTGGCGATGCTGTCGGCGCCCTCACCGCTCACCAGCACCCGCCTGCCTGGTGCGAGCGGCAGCAGGTGGTTGTGGTTCTTCAGCAGCACCAGGGACTCGCGCACCGCCTGGCGCGCGATGGCGCGGTGCGCCGGTGCGCCCAGCAGCTCGTAGTGGCCGGCATAGGGACGCGCGGAGGGCCGGCCCTCGGTGAGCAGGTGCGCGCGCAGTTTCACGCGCAGGATGCGGCGCACGGCATCATCCAGACGCGCAGGGGCGATCTGCCCGGCCGCGACCTGCGCCATGAGATTCGCGTGCAGCTCCCTCCAGCCGTCCGGGGCCATGAGCATGTCGAGTCCGGCATTGACCGCCTGCGGGCAGCTGATGGCGCTGCAGCCGGGCAGCTGCGCATGGCCGTTCCAGTCCCCGATGACGAAACCATCGAAACCGAAGCGCCCCTTGAGGACATCCGTCAGCAGCGAGTGATTGCCGTGCATCTTCAGCCCGCGCCAGCTGGAATAGGAGGCCATCACCGTCTGCGCCCCGGCGCCCAGGGCCGCCTGGTAACCGGGACTGTCGATGTCGCGCAGCTCCTTTTCCGGGGCCGGGTTGTCGCCCTGGTCCTTGCCGTTGGTACCGCCGTCGCCGAGGAAGTGCTTCGGCGTGGCGAGCACGTGGGCGCCGTCCAGGAAGCCCGCGGTGCCCGGCACTCCCTGCAGACCCTGCACCATGGCGGCCGCATAGGCGCGCACCAGCGCGGGGTCCTCGGAATAGCTCTCGTAGGTGCGTCCCCAGCGCGCATCGCGCGCCACCGCAACGGTGGGAGAGAAGGCCCAGTCGAGGCCGGTGACGCGCACTTCCAGTGCCGTGATCTCCCCGATGCGGCGGATCAGCTCCGGGTCGCGCGCCGCGCCCAAGCCTATGTTGTGGGGAAATATGGTGGCACCGGGGATGTTGTTGTGGCCATGCACGGCGTCGGTCCCCCATAGGACCGGCACCTGCGGATCTGCGGGCGTGCCGCTGGAGGCGTCATAGAACCGGTCCGCGAGTGCCAGCCACTCACTCGGTGCCGCGAGTTTGTCATCGCGCGGCGAGGAGTTACCGCCGTTGAGGACGGAGCCGAGGGGATAGTGACGCAGATCCTCCGCAGTGATGCTGCCGATGTCGGCCTGCACCAGCTGACCGGCCTTCTGTGCGGGTGTCATGCGCGCCAGGAGGGCCTCCACCTGCGCTTCCAGCTCCGCGTCCCGCGCCAGGGCGGGCGACTGCCGCGGCCACAGCCGCGGATGAATGATGGCAGCCGCCTGCGGGGGGGTTGCCGATGCCAGGCTCGCCGCGAAAGCCGCCAGGGCGAGCGCTGCGCAATACCCGGCCCTCGGGGCCGGTCTTTGTTTCATGGTGGCTAGGATACACACCAGAGGTTGACGCACATGCTGGATCCCGTGACCCCGTCCCGAAGTTTCGAACCCCCGAGCCGCCGCAGCGCGGCCACCGGGACGGAAAATCTACCCGACCTGCTGCTCATCGAGCGCTCGCGCGCCGGCGATGAGCACGCCATCGAGGCCCTGATCCGCCGCTACGGGCGCCGTCTGTACCGCGTGGCGCGCAGCGTCATCGCCGACGAGGAGCGCGCCGAGGCGGTGGTGCAGGAGGCCTATCTCGCCGCCTTCTCCGACCTCACCCGCTACGAGCCGACCGGCAAGTTCGCCGCCTGGCTCACGCGCCTCGCCTACCAGCAGGCCCGCGTGCAGCGCGCCGGGGCGCGCTTCCTCGGCAGCAGCCCTGCTGCCGAAGCCCCGCAGAGCGCCGAGGACTCCGCCGAGCGGCGCGAGCTCGAGCAGCTCATCGGCAGCCTCCCGGAGGTCTTCCGCACCGTGTTCGTGCTGCGCATCGTCGAGGGCGTAAGCGGCATCGAGACCGCCGCGTGCCTGGGCGTGCACGACACCACGGTGCGCACGCGGCTGTACCGCGCACAGCGCCGCCTGACCCCGGACAACGTGCGCCGCGTGCGCAACGCGCCCGCGCTCCTGGAGCTGCCCGCGGCGCGCCTCGAGCGCCTGCTGCAGCGGGTACTCGCTCACCTGCCGCAGGGCAGTGCGCCGACGGCTGCGACACTGCCCCCCTGAAATGCGGCCGTGGCCGCGGGATTCTCAGGCTCAGTGCGCTGACTGAAATGTCTCCGAGCTCCCGACTTCGCTCAGTCGGGAAACGTCAGCTCCCGCTCGATCGGCTGAAACGCGTCGTCGTGGGCGGCGGATCCAAGCGGGACACCTGCGCACTTCGCGCTAGTAGAGTTCTGCGGCCAGTGGGCCGCCGCCGGCAATCAGGACGGCGGTGGGGAATGCAGTGCTGGTCGCCTGAACGGTCAGCCTTGCGCCGAGCAGCGAGCAGTCGGTGATTGATTGCAGCTGGCCACTGGCAGATAAGAGACCCGAGAGGTTCTGTGTACCGTTCAGCACGCTCCAACTCACGCGTGAATCTGAAGAGCCCATGATGCTGGCGATGAATGAGATCGGCGCTGCCCGCATGGAAGTCACCGTGCTAGCGGGCGCGACTTGGACCTCTACGGGTGGCGGCGGTGACGAGGACCCACCGCCGCATCCAGCCGCCGTAAGACCGCCCACTGCCACCACCGCAAGGACGGCGCTCGATTGAGATGCGCGTGGGTGTTGAGCTGTCATCCTGACGCAGCCGCCGGCGAAGACCCGCAGCTAGCATGCCCTCCGGCATAGCCAAGCTCAAGCGCGCCGGACATCCGGCTCCGACCCACGCGAAGTCGCTTTGTGGCTGTGAACAGCCACTAGGAGCAGGCTCATGCTCCGAGCGGTGAGCCCGTCAGCTGCGCACTCACGCGCCACAGGCGCTCCGCGTCAGCCTCGTTCTGCGCGGCCAGCCCTGGCTCCACGCGCCGGCAGCGCTCGTAGTAACCGCCGCTCACGCCTGCCACCTCGGGCGAGCTCGCCAGGTAAATGCTGGTGCGCGCGCCCTGCTCGGGGGTGAGCATGAACAGCGGCCCGACGCCTGCGAGCACCACCCGCAGCAGCAGGTTGTCGTGGAACAGGTGACTGTTGACGGTTCCGGGGTGCAGAGCATTGACGGTCACGGCCGTGCCGGCGAGCCGCCGTGCGAGGGCACGCACGAACAGGATGTTGGCGAGCTTGGAGCGCGCGTAGGCCGGCATGAGACCGGACACGCGGGTGTTCATCAGGTCATCGAAATCCAGCCGCGCGCGCCGGTGCACGGCCGAGGCCACGACGACGATGCGCGCGGCCGTGGACTGCTTGAGTTTTGCGAGCAGCAGGTTGGTGAGGAGGAAGGGCGCGAGATGGTTGACGGCGAAGGTCAGATCGTAACCCTCAGCGCTGCGGCCGGCCGTGGCGCTCATCATGCCGGCATTGTTGATCAGTACGTCCAGCCGCGGCAGGCTCGAGCTGAGTTCCTCTCCGAGGCGGCGCACGTCGGCGAGGCTGGCGAAGTCCGCCTGCACGGCGGTCACGCCCGGATTACCGGTCTCGCCGCTGAGCGCCTGCGCCGCCTCGCGCGTGCGGGTCAGGTCCCGGCCGTGCACCAACACCTGCGCCCCACTCTGCGCCAGCGCCCGGGCGGTGGCGAAGCCGATACCGTGGGTCGCCCCGGTGACGAGGCAGATCTTGTCGTTCATACTTCGATCATAGGACGGTTTGCGAGGGGACCGCATATGAAGCACACATGCAAGCTGCTGCTGTTCGCCGTGCTCGCCTGCGTCGTGGCCGCCGCTGCGGGCGCTGCGAGCCCCGCGCCGCCACCGGAATTCACCCACACTCGGGCGAGCGACTGGCTCAACTCCGACCCCCTGACGCTCGCCGCCCTCAAGGGCAAGGTGGTGCTGGTGGAATTCTGGGCCTTCGACTGCGACAACTGCCTGAAGTCGCGCGCCTGGGTTGAGTCGCTGGTGCGGGAGAAAGCCGCGCAGGGTCTGGTGGTGGTGAGCGTGCACACCCCGGAGCTCGAAGAGGAGAAGGCGCCCAACAACGTGAAGAAGGCGGTCGAGCGGCTCGGTATCCACAATCCCGTCATGATCGACGGGGACTCCTCGTACTGGCGCGCACTGCACGCGCAATACTGGCCAACGTTCTATCTCATCGGCCGCGACGGCTTGCTCTATGGCAGCGTGCCCGGTGAGATGCACTCGGGCGATGCGCGCGCGCAGAAGGTGGAAGGCGCGCTCGATCAGCTGCTGGCCGCGAGGGCACCCTGAACGGAGTCCTCAGCGCCTTCCTGCTGACCTTCGCGGGGCTGTTCCCGATCGTCAACCCGATCGAGTCGGCGCCTTTTTTCTTCGGCCTCACCGCCAGTCTCACGCCGGCGGAGCGCAACGTCATGGCGCGCAAGGTCGCCATCAACGGCTTTGCACTGCTGCTGGGCTCGATGCTGATCGGTCCCTATCTGCTGGAATTCTTCGGCATCCAGCTGCCGGTGGTGCGCATCGCCGGCGGCTTCGTGGTGACCGCGCTCGGCTGGAAGCTGCTCACCCAGGAGGACTACTCCGATCACCCCGACGCCGCCGACCTGCCGGCGCGCGTGCGCCGGAAAACCGGCAGCTTCTATCCCCTGACGATGCCGCTCACGGTGGGGCCGGGCTCGATGTCGGTCGCGATCACCATCGGCAGCCGCAAGACCCCGGGTTTCCCGCCGCTGCCCGAGCTGGCCTCGCACCTAAGCGGAGCTCTGCTCGGCATCATCGGTATCGGCATCACGATCTACCTCGCCTATCGCTTTGCGGCCTCGATGGCGAAGTTCCTGGGCGACACCGGTCTTGAGGTGCTGGTGCGCCTGTCGGCCTTCATCCTCATGTGCATCGGCATCGAGATCTTCTGGAACGGCTGGAGCGCGCTCAACCACCTGGCCTGAGCGCCCGCGCCGCTAGAGGGCGTTGATCTCCCGGGCCGCGCGCGCGCCTGACTGCGCGGCGCCTTCCAGGCCGTAGACAGCGGAGGTGTGTTCACCGGCGAAGTGAATGCGCCCGTCGGCCGTCGCGACGGTCGCAAACAGGCGATTCATCTCCCCGGGCGCGTAGTACGCCCAGCCACCGAGCGCGAAGGGCTCGTTGTCCCAGGCGACCGTGTCACCGCCCAAGTAGGCTGCATTCATCTCGGGAAACACCTTGGCGACATTCTGCAGCCCCAGCTGCAGGCGCTCGGCGGG
The DNA here is from genome assembly GCA_963743625.1 of uncultured Pseudomonadota bacterium. Classification (GTDB taxonomy): domain Bacteria; phylum Pseudomonadota; class Gammaproteobacteria; order Steroidobacterales; family Steroidobacteraceae; genus 13-2-20CM-66-19. The sequence goes on from CAVUQM010000014.1 coordinate 395,567, forward strand.
CGCAAGGCCCGCCAGGCGCTCACTGGCAGTGCCGCTTATGGTGCTGCCCAGGATCCCGGCCGCGCCCGGCTGCCCGGCCGACAGGTCCCGCAGCGTACCGATGGGCAGGTCGGTGTTGGCACAGCCGTCCAGTCCCGCCGCGCGCCAGAAGCGCGAACGGCTGTGCAGGCAGATGCGGGTGACCGACTCGTAGCGCAGCTGGGCAATGAGAGCGCGCTTGTGCCGCGCGAACGCATCCGCGAGCTCGAGGCGACGCAGGACCGAGAACGGGATCGCGATGATGGCGCGATCGACGCTCAGCTGTTCCGTGCCGCCCGGGCCGCCGATCACGAGGCGCACCTGGGTGCGGTCCTGCGCGATGCTGCGCAGCTGCGCGCCGTAATGCAGCCGTGCGCCGAGGCGCTCGGCAAAGGCCTGTGGCAGGCGCTGATTGCCGCCCTGCACGCGCACCGCGCTTTTGCTGCGGGCGAGAAACTGCCTCCACAACAGCTCCTGCAGCGCCGAGACATGCTCGAAATCGGCACCCTGCGGCGCGCGCTCCAAGAGCAGCACCGCTGCATCCGTGGCGCCCTGCCGGCGCACGTAATCCGCCACCGTGTGCTCATCGAGGCTGCGCGCGGCGCGGCTCAGGGAACGCGCCTCGAAGGGTTGCGGCAGCGCGCGTTGCGCCGGCAGTGCGTACTTGTCCCACAGGCCCTGCATGCCCAGGCGGCGCTCCTCGGGCGACAGGGCGTACGGCCAGTCCGGCTCCTGGCCACGCGGCATCAGGTAGCGATGGCCGCCGACATAGAATACCTCCTGGTCCGCGGCCTTCTCGGCCGGTGCCGTCGGCAGGTTGAACTGCGCGAGGTACTGATTGACGAGCGTGTAGCCCTCGCCGATGTCGAGCGCGCCTTCCTCGACGTACAGGCCGTCCCCGAAGGCGTCGCTGCGGGTGCGGATGCGACCGCCGGGGCGGTCGCGCGCCTCGAACACCGTCACCGTGTGGCCGGCGCGCATCAGCTCGTAGGCCGCTACCAGCCCGGCAAGGCCGGCACCCACCACCGCGACACGCTGCGAGCGCACCGGAGCCGGCGCGCCGCGGGCGAGCGGCAGCGCCGCCAGCGCCAGCGCGGCGGAATTGAGAAACCTGCGGCGACTGATACGCAACCTGCTGGGTCCTTCGCGTACGCCACGCGTCCGGGGACTACAAAAAACCGGGCGTCAGGCGACGCCGTGCACGGGCCGCTCATCCTTCTTCTTATAGCGGCTCCGACCTTACATCCCCGCTCGGACCTGTGGCAACGGCTGCCTCATAAAGCAGGGTCGAAGCGCCGGCGCACACAAAAAGTGCAATTCCGCGCAGGCGCTGCACCCGGGAGACGGCAGCACTGAAATGACGCTGCCGTCTGCTGCGCAACCTTGCTCTAATATCCGAAGATGCCAGTCCCCTATGATGAGATGCTCGACCTTGATGGCGTACCGCGCGGGCACTGCCGCCAGTACTATGAATGGCTGCGCGAGCAGCCCCCCGAGCACCTGGCGCGCAAGCGCACCGAGGCGGACGCCCTGTTTCACCGGGTCGGCATCACCTTCGCCGTCTACGGCGAGAACGAGGGCACCGAGCGGCTGATTCCCTTCGACATCGTGCCGCGCATCCTGCCCGCCCCGGAATGGGCGCGCCTCGAGCAGGGACTGAAGCAGCGCGTGCGCGCGCTGAATGCCTTCCTCGCCGACGTCTACCACGAGCAGCGCATCCTCAAGGCGCACCTCGTGCCGCCGGAGCAGATCCTGTGCAACCCGCAGTACCGTCCCGAGATGCAGGGCGTGAAGCTCGCCGGCGGCATCTACGCGCACATCTGCGGCATCGACGTCGTGCGCGACCATACCGGCACTTTCTGCGTGCTCGAGGACAACCTGCGCGTGCCCTCCGGGGTGTCTTACATGCTCGAGAACCGCAAGATGATGATGCGGCTGTTCCCGGAGTTGTTCGCGCGCGATGCCATCGAGCCGGTCGAGCACTACCCGGACGTGCTGCACGAGAACCTGAAGAGCGTCGCGCCCGTCGGCGTCACCGACCCGACCGTCGTGCTGCTCACTCCCGGGGCCTACAACAGCGCCTATTTCGAGCACGCCTTCCTCGCCCAGCAGATGGGCATCGAGCTGGTCGAGGGTCAGGACTTGTTCGTGCGCGATGCCGTGCTCTACATGCGCACCACGCGCGGGCCGGAGCAGGTGGACGTCGTCTACCGCCGGCTGGATGATGACTTCCTCGACCCGCTGTCGTTCCGCCCGGACTCAACCCTCGGGGTGCCCGGGCTCCTGACCGCCTACCGCGCCGGCCACGTCACGATCGCCAATGCCATCGGCACCGGCATCGCGGACGACAAGTCGATCTACCCCTACGTACCGGACATGGTGCGTTTCTATCTGGACGAGGAGCCGCTGCTCGCCAACGTCCCCACCTGGGTGCTGCGGCGCGAGGCCGACCGCGAGCATGTGCTCGCAAACCTCCAGGACCTGGTGGTGAAGGAAGTGCACGGCGCGGGCGGCTACGGCATGCTCATCGGGCCGGCCGCCACGCGCGCGCAGCTCGATGACTTCCGCGCCCGCATCCGCGCCCATCCGGAGCGCTACATCGCGCAGCCCACCCTGGCCCTGTCGACCTCCCCGACCATGGTGGCGCAGGGACTGGCGCCGCGGCACATCGACCTGCGGCCCTTCGTGCTCTCCGGGCGCGAGGTCACGGTGGTGCCCGGCGGGCTGACGCGCGTGGCGCTCACCGCGGGCTCACTGGTGGTGAACTCCTCCCAGGGCGGGGGCACCAAGGACACCTGGGTGCTCGGTGCCGGCCGGCTGAGCGCGCAGGCGCAGAGCGCATGCTGAGCCGCACCGCCGATCACCTCTACTGGATGTCGCGCTACCTGGAGCGCGCCGTGAACCTCGCGCGCATGATCGATGCGCACCAGCGGCTCGCGCTCTTGCCGCGCGCGCCGGAGGCGGTGCGCCAGGGATGGCAGGCGACGCTCATATCGCTCGGCGCGGAGGACGCCTACCAGGAGCGCTATGGCGCGGTGGCGCCGCGGGCCGCGTTCAATTTCCTCGCCTTCGACCGCGAACACCCCGGCAGCATCCTGCAGTGCCTGCGCGCGGCGCGCGAGAACGCGCGCGCCGTGCGCGGCACCATCACCTCCGACATGTGGGAGACCCTCAATGAGACCTATCTCGACTCGGTGACCTTCAACGCCAGCATGCCGGAAGCTGCGCGCGGAGACTTCCTCGAATGGGTGAAGTACCGTGCGCACCTGACGCGCGGCATCACCTCCGGCACCCTGTTGCGCGATGAGGCGGCACACTTCACCCACATCGGCACCTTCCTCGAGCGCGCCGACAACACTACCCGCATGCTGGAGGCGCGCTGGCGCGATCCGGGCGGGCGCGGCGAGCGCCTCATCGAGGAGGCCTCCGAATGGGCGGTGCTGCTGCGTGCCATGTCCGCGTTCGAGGTGTTCCGCCGCCTGTACCGCGACAGCGTTACACCGCAGCGCGTGACGCAGATGCTGCTGATGCGCGATGACCTGCCCCAGGGTGTGCACCGCTGCCTCGATGAGCTGCAGGCGAACCTCGGCGCGGTCGCCAACGAGCAGTCCCGCGAGACCCTGCGGCGCGTCGGGGAGCTGCACTCGCAGTTCCACTTCGGGCGCTTCGAGGAGCTGTGTGCGGAAGGAGTAACCTCCTTCCTCGACCGTTTCCAGGGGCGACTGAAGGACCTGGGCGAGCGCATCGCCGAAGACTTCCTGGTCCCCTCCGGGTCCTACTGAGCGCGCACGAGCACCACAGGCATGAGCTGCGACATGAACCGCGGTAATCGGCAAAGTGACGCGCGAGGCGTACGCATCGCCGCGGTGCTCGTGGGCCTGGCGCTGCTCGCAGGCGCAGCGTCGCTACCGGCACAGGCCGTCAGCGGCGGCTACCTTGCGCCGCAGGCCGCACTGCACATCGAGGCGTGGCTGCCGGCCGCCCCGGCGGATGACTCGATGGCGAAGGCTGCCGACGTGGAGACTTACTTCCGCACCCGCGCCCTGATCGGCACGGCGCGCGCGCAGGAAGCACACGCCGACGACGTGCCGCCGCGCGAGGTGCTGCAGATCGCTCCGCGCTTCACTTATCTGCTCGGCATCACCCTCACGCGCAGCAACGCGCCGCACTTCCTGCATCTGATGGAGCAGGTGCGTGCCGATGCGGAGGCGCTGCTGACACCGCTCAAGAGGAACGTCGGCAGCGGCGGGCGTCAGCGCCCGTTCGTCGAGTACCCGCAGCTGCCGCGCTGCGAGCTCACCTATCCGGCTCTTGGGGAAACCGGCTCCTTCCCCTCCGGGCATGCCACGCTCGGGTGGCTGTGGGGCTCGCTCCTGGCAGAGCTCGCGCCGCAGTTTGCCGACGCGCTGCTGGCGCGCGGCGTCGCCTTCGGTGACAGCCGCGTGGTGTGCGGCTTTCATTATCCCTCCGACGTCATCGCCGGGCGGCTCGCGGCGGCGGCACTGCTGGACCGTCTGCACGGGGAGCCGGCGTTCCTGCACGACCTGGCGGCCGCCCGCAAGGAAATCGCCGCGCTGCTCGCGGCCGCGGCGAAATAGGACACTGCCCATGCAGCTGCACATCATCCACCGCACCACTTACCGCTACGCCGAGCCGGTCAAATACACGGCGCAGACGCTGCGCCTGACGCCGCGGCGCGAAGGCAGTCAGCGTATCCTGTCCTGGAGCCTGCGCGCGCCCGGGCGCCGCACCGAGCAGCTCGACGCCCATGGCAACCTGACGCACCTGCTGACGCTCGAGGAGCCGCACCGCGAGATCGACCTGGAGGTGCGCGGCATCGTGGAGATGACCGGGGATGAGGAGTTCGTGGGCTTCGACGGCACGCTCTCCCCACTCGCCTACCTCGCCACCACCCCGCTCACCCAGCCGAGCGCTGAGATGGTGGCACTCGCGCACACCCACATCGCGCGCGCCGGCTCGCTGCGCGAGCGGCTCTACGCGCTCGCCGGCGGAGTGTACGAACGTGTGCGCTACACCCCCGGCACGACCAGCGTGGAGGATTCCGCCGCCGTGGTGTTCGCGCGCGGCCAGGGCGTGTGCCAGGACCAGGCACACGTGTTCGTATCCTGCTGCCGCGCGGCCGGCATCCCGGCGCGCTACGTCAGCGGCTACCTGTGCGGCGTGGGCGGCGCTGATGGCGCGGAATCGGCCAGCCACGCCTGGGCGGACGCCTGGCTCGAGGACGCGCAGGGCTGGCTCGGTATCGACGTCACGCACCTGCAGCCGATGGGGCCGAAGCACTGTCGGCTCGCCGTGGGGCGCGACTACCTCGACGCCGCGCCGGTGCGCGGCGTACGCCGCGGCGGCGGCCGTGAAGTGATGGACGTGAGCGTCGCTGCGATCAGCGCCGGGGAACAATAGGCAAAGGGACGGACGATTTCATGACGTACTGCGTGGCCATGCTGCTCGATACCGGCATGGTGTTTCTCTCCGACTCGCGCACCAGCGCCGGCGTCGACCAGATCAGCACCTTCCGCAAGACCACCGTGTTCCAGAAGCCCGGCGAGCGCGTGCTGGTGATCCAGAGCGCCGGCAACCTTGCCATCACCCAGGCGGTGACGACGGTGCTGCGCGAAAAACTCGAAAGTCCCGACTCAGGTCCCAACCTCTTCGACTGCCGCAATATGTTCGAGGCGGCGCAGTGCATCGGCGCTGCGCTGCGCGACGCCCACCGCCGCGACAGCGAGACGCTGCGGGAGTTCGGGGTCGACTTCAACGCAAGTCTCATCGTCGGCGGCCAGATCAAGGGGGAGATGCCGCGGCTCTTCAGCATCTACTCGGCGGGCAACTTCATCGAGGCGACCGCCGAGACCAGCTACTTCCAGATCGGGGAATCAAAGTACGGCAAGCCGATCATCGACCGGGTCGTGCGCCGCAGCAGCAGCCTGAACGAGGCTGCGAAGGCGGCCCTGGTGTCGATGGATTCCACCATCCGCTCCAACCTCTCGGTCGGCCTGCCGCTCGATCTGGTGCTGCTCAAGCGCGACCAGTACGAAGTCGCCCGCCACATCAGCATCGACGACGACAACGCCTACTTCGCCAGCCTCCGCAAGCGCTGGAGCGAGGCCCTGCGCGAGGTATTCGTGCAGCTGCCCGAGCCGGACTGGCTGCGCGGCCGCCCGCAGCTGTAGCGCGCCGGCCGCACGCCAGCGGCATAACCTCTAGCCCGCCAGCAGCTGCAGCAGCGCCTGGCGCGCCGCCGCCGCATGCACCGGCAGCGCCAGCACGTCCCCGGGGCGCGCCCACTCGAGCGCGTACTGCACCGCGGCCAGCTCGCTGTCGCGCATCGGCAGGGCTTCCGCCGGCAGCCCGGCCTGCAGCAGCGCTGCATGCACCAGGCGCGGGATTTCCCCGGGCGCGCGGCCGCGCAGGTGGGCCTCGTTCTCCTTCACCACCACGAGGTCGGGGCGGAATTCCGCGGTGACGCGCGCCAGCGCCTCGATCTCGCTGTCCTGGCGATTGCCGGCGTGGCCCAGCAGGGTGGCGATGCGCCCGCCCGGGGTGCGCAGGTGCGCGGCGACCGTCAGAAGCCCGCGCATGCCCTCCGGGTTGTGGGCATAGTCGACCAGGATGCGCACCCCGCCGCGCTCGAAGCGCATCATGCGCCCGAGGTTGTCCCTGACGTCGGTGCCGAAGCGCGCGAACACCGCGGCGATCACCGCCGGCGGCACACCGAGCGCCGCCGCCGCCAGGGCCGCGCCGGCAAGGTTGGCGATGTTGTAGCGGGCACTGCCCTCGACGGTGAGCGGCATGGCGGTGATCGCCCCCAGATCGTGCTCGCGGCCGGCGCGGTGCAGGTACAGGCGCCCGTCACGGACCCCGCTGGTGGGGCCGCCGTGCACGCGGTGGGCGCGCAGCGCCGCATCGTCGGCATCGAGGGCGAACCAGCCGATGGGTGGCGCGCGGCCGAAGCGCTGCGCGAGCAGCGCTGCCTTGGCGGTGAGCTGCGCATCGTCGGCGTTGAGCACCAAAAGACCATCCGGGGTCACGACGCCGGCGACGGCGAGCTTGACGTCGGCGAGTCCGGCCAGGTCGTCGATGCCGTACTCGCCGAAATGATCGGCGCTCACATTGGTGACGAGCGCCACGCGCGCGCGCGTGAGTGCCAGTCCCCGGCGCAGGATCCCGCCGCGCGCGGTCTCGATGAGGGCGGCGTGCGCGCGCTGATCGCGCAACACGCGCCGTGCCCCTTCCGGTCCCGAGTAATCGCCCGTGACCTGCGCGAGCCCGTCGAAGAATACCCCGTCGGTGCAGCAGAACGCGCTCGGCCAGCCGTGCGCGCGCGTGCACGCCGCGAGCAGCCGCACGGTGGTGGTCTTGCCGTTGGAGCCAGTGACGAGCGCGGTGGGGATGTCGTGCAGTTCACTCCACGGCACCTCGCCCACGTGCGGAAGCTGCGTCAGCGCAAAGTCGCGCGCGCCGCTGCCGGCGCCGAGCGTGAGCGCCGCTTCGTCCATGACGTAAGGCAGAGCGCGCTCGCCGGCAGCGCCGGCGAGCGCCATCAGCAGTGGCCGCGCCTCGCGCGCCGCAAGGCGCGCAAGGCGCACCAGGGCCGCCGCCTCCTCCAGGACCGGCGCGATGATCTGCTGCGGCTCGGTGGCATCCTCGAGGAGCTCTGCGAGCAGAGCAGCCTCGAAGGCACGGCCGAGCGCGCGATCGGCCCCGGCGACCGTTGCACACAGCGCCCACTCGTTGACTTCCGTGGCCACGAACAGCTGGTCAGCGGGCGCGGCCAGCGCCAGCGACACGCCGCTGGCGTGCGGCCGCACTACGAGCGCGGCGGCGGGCCAGCCCAGGTGCGCACGGGCGCGCTCGACGCGCGCACGCCAGCCCGCCAGCAGCGCCTCATCGACCGTGATGCCGCAGGTCTCGAGCTGCGCGCCCGTGGTGGCGAAGAAAAGGTTGGGGCCCGTCAGACGCCGCGAGGCGTCGAACGGGAGTCCGGTCTCGGTGTTCAGTCTTCCGCCTCCGGCGCATAGCGCACGCCGCGTTCATCGCGGATCAGGCCCTCGAGACTGAAGGCTGCCGCCGGCGGCTCGCCCTTGGCGGGTGCTGCGGTGAAGCCGGCGCCGTCGCCGGTGAACGCCGGCGCGGGCACGCTCGGGGCGCTGGCGCCGGCCGGGCGGAATTTGGTGATCTGCTTCCAGGAGCGTACCAGGGCATCGGCGAAGATCAGCAGCAGGTCGCCGGGCTCGCCCATCGTGAGCGCGGCATTGATGGCGTCCTGCTCGTCCGGGATGACCGAGATGGCCCGCTCGGGCACGCCGGCGGCCTTGAGCGCCGCGGCCTGAATGCGCGGCACCTCATCGGGCTGGCGGTCGCGCAAATTGTCATCGCGCCGGCAGATGTAGTGATCGAAGCGCCCGGCCACCGCCTGCGCGATCGCCACCAGGTCCTCGTCGCGCCGGTCGCCGGGGCCGGCCAGCACCACGATGCGCCGTCCGATGACATCCAGCCGCTGCGCGAGATCGGCGAGCGCGGCCACCGCGTGCGCGTTGTGGCCATAGTCGAACAGCACCTTGAAGGGATGCTCGCTGAAGATGTTCATGCGCCCCGGCGCCTGGAAGAAGGTCGCATCGAAGGTGCGCAGCCCCTGGCGGATGGCGTCCAGCTTGATGCCGAGCGAGAAGGCCATGGCGGCCGCGAACATCGCATTCTGCACGTTGTGGGTGGCTCGGCCCTCGAGGGTCGCGGGGATGAGATGCGTCCACAGCAGCGGGATGTGACTGCTCTTGTCGTAGAGCGCGATCATCTGTCCGTTGACCCCCGCCTCCAGTGCGCAGGCGCGGCCGCCGGCGCGGATGTGCTCGCGCACCAGGGTGTGCTGCGGGTTCATGGTGACGTAGCAGATGTTCTTGGCCTCGGTGTAGCCGGACATCTTCACCACCAGGGGATCATCCGCGTTCAGTACCGCGCAGTCGGTGGCAACCTCCACCACGATGCGCTTGACCTCGGCGAGCTGCTCGAGCGTCTCGATGCCCTTGAGCCCGAGATGATCGGGCTGCACGTTGAGCACCGCCCCGACGTTGACCTCGTTCACGCCCATGCCGGCGCGCAGCAGCCCGCCGCGCGCGGTCTCGAGCACCGCAAGTCGATCTGCGGATCGGCGAGCACCATGCGCGCGGACACAGGCCCGGTCATGTCGCCCGCCACCGTGCGCTGGCCGTCGATGTAGACCCCGTCCGTGGTCGTCAGTCCCGGGGTGAAGCCGGCCATCTTGGTGATGTGCGCCAGCATGCGCGCGGTGGTGGTCTTGCCGTTGGTGCCGGTGATGGCGGCGATCGGCACGCGCGCAGGGCGCCCGCGGCCGGAAACAGCATGTCGATGACCGGCGCGGCCACGTCGCGCGCCGTGCCCTCGCTCGGGGCCACATGCATGCGAAAGCCGGGCGCTGCGTTCACCTCGCAGATGCCGCCGCCGATGCTGCGGTAGCTCTCGGTGATGTTCTTGGAGAGGAAGTCGACCCCGCCCACGTCCAGGCCGATGGCGCGCACCGCGCGCTCGGCCATCTCGCGGTTGTCCGGGTGGATGACGTCGGTGACGTCCGTGGCGGTGCCACCAGTGGACAGGTTGGCGGTCGAGCGCAGGTACACGATCTCGCCCTGGGCGGGCACGCTCGCGTCCGTCAGCTGGGCGCGCTCGAGCATCTTCAGCGCCTGCGCATCGAGCTCCAGGCGCGTCAGCACCTTCTCGTGCCCGACGCCGCGGCGCGGGTCCTGGTTCACCGTCTCGATGAGCTGCGCGACACTGTGCTCGCCATCGCCCACCACATGGCCCGGGCGTGCGCCGCGTGGCGGCCACCAGCTCACCGTTGACCACCAGCAGGCGGTGATCGTCGCCCTCGAGGAAGGTCTCGACGATGACCGAGCGCGAGTGCTCGCGCGCCACATGGAAGCCGTGGGCCACTTCCGCATCGCTCAGTCAGGCGAATCGAAATGCCGCGACCGTGGTTGCCGTTGTAGGGCTTGGTGACCACCGGGAAGCCGATGCGGCGCGCCGCGCGCACCGCCTGCGTCTCGCTCTGCACCAGCTCCTGCTGCGGCACCGGCAGGCCCAGGCCTGCCAGGATCTTGTTGGTCTCCTCCTTGTCGCTGGCGAGTTCCACCGAGATGTGGGGCGTGCGGCCGGTCACGGTGGCCTGGATGCGCTGCTGGTACTTGCCGTGCCCGAGCTGCACCAGCGACTGCTCGTTCAGCCGCAGCCAGGGGATGCCACGGGCTTCCGCCGCGCGCACCAGAGAGGCGGTCGAGGGGCCGAGCGCGCGGCGCTGGGCGAAGCGGATGAACTGGTCACGCGCCTCCGGCCAGCTCCAGCCTTCGGGCACCGAGTCCGCCGGCCGCAGCTGCGGGGGCAGGAGCGAGCACAGCAGGCGCAGTCCGAGCTCGCCGGCGGCGATGCCTTCGTCGCGTTGCGCGTACTCGTAGACGACGGTGTACACCCCGGGCGCACCGGCGCTGCGCGTCTTGCCGAAGGTGACCTCCTCGCCGGCGATGTTCTGCAGCTCGATCGCCACGTGCTCCAGCACGTGGCCGAGCCAGGTGCCATCGCCCTCGCGCATGCGCCGCAGGAAGCCGCCCGGCTCGCGGTAGGAGCAGCCGTGCTCGGCAAGTCCCGGGAGCGCCGCCGCTAGCGCGTCGACGAACTCACCCCCGAGGCGCCCGGTGGGCCACGCCTCCAGTGCACCCAGATCGAGATCCAGCCGGATGACCGGAAAACGCGCGTAGAGGGAAGGACCGACGTAGACGGAGCGATCAAGAATGCGCATGGGCGTTGCTCATCTAATAGTTGTTCGGGCAACCTGACGCGCCAGAGAGTGCCGGCGGTCGCTACTCCTTCGAAGTCACGAGCCCACCCGGGGAAGCCAGGTGCGTATTGAGGTTGTAGGTAGCGCCCGCCACCAGCAGGTGCACGCGCAGCCCGAGCATGCAGACCGCCTGCCCGTCGGCCACCTTGTCGATGGAGGAGTAGGTGACGTCGGAGCCATCGACCACCGTCACTCCGCCACTGCCCTCGACCTCGAGAGTCTCGTCCGGCCCGATGAAGGCGGCCGTGTCCTCGTCCAGGCCGATGCCGATCGCGAAGGGGTTGTAGGCGAGCGCCGTCAGCAGCCGCCCCAGCCGGTCGCGCTGCCGGAAGTGCTGATCGATGATGAAGCGGTTGGTGAGCCCGAGCCCGGGGGCCAGGCGCACGCTGCCGGCGATCATGGCCGAGCCTTCATCGCCCGAGGCGATCATGTGCTCGCTCAGGATGCTCGCCCCGGCGCTGGTGCCGCCCACGGTGACGCCGTGGGCATTGCGCGTGCGGATCACGCGTGCGACCGGGGTGCCGCCGAGCAATGTGGTGAGGCGCAGCTGGTTGCCGCCGGTGAAGAAGATACCGCTCGCCTCCCCGATGCGGCTGAGGCGCCCCTCTTCCTGGCAGTCGCGCCGGGTGTCGAAGTCCATCACCGTGACGCGCGCGGCACCGATGTCGCGGAACACCTCCTCGTAGCGCTGTCCGGTCTCGTGCATGCGGCTGGCGGTGGGGATGACGACGAGGTCGGCCTGCGCGCCGCCGGAGACGCGCACGAACCGCTCGAGGATGCGGCGGTCATTTTCCTTATTCTCGGCGCCGCCGATCGGAACGATCCAGCCGCGCTTGTGTCCGTCGGGAACTCTGCTGGGCATCCGTCAGAGACTCCTTAGATAGCGTCTGATGCCGTAGAAGGTATCACGGCCGACCGGCAGCTGCCGCCGGACATAACTGCGCCCGTGCCGCGCCTCGCTAACGCCCGCTTTTTTAGACCCGCTCAAGCAGGCGCAACGCCAGTTCGCGCTCCAGGTTTCTGACCTGGCCGGCCGGGAAGCCGGCGATGCGCAGCTGGAAGTAGGCGTTGCCCTTGCGCACGCTCAGCGCCGTGCCGAAGGGCGGCATGCTCACGTAATAGGCCTCGTCCCCGATGCCGGAGGCCGCGGTCTCGGTGACGCCCCTGACCGGCGTCTTGCCGGTGTGGAAGGAGCGCGCGCTCATCAGGCTCAGCACCATCTTCTTGGAGCCGATGCTCGCGCCCCCCGGTCCCATCCAGCCGCACGAGCTGTGCGATTCCGGCACGATGTGCTCGCCCTCCCCGACCGTAACCCCGAGCACCGCGCTCACCTGACGGGCGCTGAGGAGCGTGCATGCATCCAGGTCGTCGGCGGCCCCTGCCGGGGCGCGCGCCAGCAGCGCCACAAGGAGCAGCGGTGCGGCGAAAGCGCCAGCCATCCGCCGGGTGAATCCCATGTCAGTCGCCTCCCTGCGCATTTGATGCGGCAACGATACACCGCACCCGCCCGGGGCGCCCGGTGCGAACGGTCTTGCGCGGCAGCGGCCTGACAACCAGACTCCCGCTCGCCCGTTTACATGGGAAGTCTCAGCTCCACTACCATCAGCCATTGGGAAGTCATATGCACGGAAAACTACTACTCGGTCTTAGCACCCTCGCTCTCACGGTGTCAGCGGCGATGGCCGCCCCGCCGGTGGATAACATCAATCCCAACCGCCACCCCAATCTTGCGGCCGCGCAGCGGCTGGCCACCGAGGCCTATGCCAAGATCTCCGCGGCCCAAAGCGCCAACGAATGGGACATGAGCGGGCACGCCGCCAAGGCGAAGGAACTGCTCGATCAGGTGAACGTGGAACTGAAGGCCGCGGCGGTCGCTGCCAATCACCACTGAGCTTTAGCTGACTTGCGGTGCCGGCGGCGCCCCCGGGTACCGCCGCCGGCACCGTGACGCCCGTGCGGCCTGCGTGGCCGCTTGCTGCCCCCACCGGTGCGAACCTAACCAGGGTCACATCGCCCCTTCGCGCGCCGGGGTCAAGCTGCCCGCATGCGCCCGAGCTGCAGCGCTAAGGGTGCGGCGCCCGGCGCTGCTTCCTCAGGCGAGCGTTCTCACGCCCTCGAGCAGACGCGCGACTTCCTCGGCGCTGGTATAGGCGGCGCAGCCAGCGCGCACGAAGCCGTCCTGCTCGCGATCGTAGACGCGCGCCACCGTGGTGGCATAGAAGTCGCCGTGCGAGACAAACACGCCGCGCTCGGCGAGCGCCACGGCGATGCTCTCCGATGAATGTCCGGCGAGGGTAAAGGCCAGGGTCGCGGTACGTGGCGTGCCGGGGGGCGGTCCGTAGAGCCGCACACCCGCAATCGCCGCGAGCCCCTGCCACAGCTGCGTAATCAATGCATCAGCGCGCTCGTGCAGGCCCGCTGACACGCGCGCCAGCCGCGCACGCCGCGGCAGCTCGCTCTGCTCGAGCGAGGCGAGGAAATCCACCGCGGCACCTGCGCCGACGATGCCCTCGTGATTGAGCGTACCGGTCTCCAGGCGCTCGGGAGCCGTCGCGGTGGCCGGCACCAGGCGCGGTGAGTCGAGCTGCTCGAGCAGCGCACGCCGCCCCCACAGCACCCCGACGTGCGGGCCGTAGAACTTGTAGGCTGAGCAGGCAAAGAAATCGCAGTCCCAGGCGCGCACGTCGGGCATCTGGTGCGCGGCGTAGTGCACCCCGTCAACGAACACCAGCGCCCCGACGGCGTGTGCCTGCGTACAAAGACGCGCGATGTCGTTGACCGTGCCCAGGGCGTTAGAGGCGGCGCCGACCGCGAGCAGCTTCACGCCCGCGGTGAGCTTGCGCGCCAGATCCTCCTCGTCGAGCCGCCCGTCCTGCGGGCGCATGCGGATCACCCGCACCTCGAGCTCGCACTCGCGCGCCAGGCGTCGCCAGGTGTCGGAGTTCGCGTGATGATCGAGCTCGGTGACGACGAGGACATCGCCGCGGCGCCACTGCCGCCCGAGCGCACGCCCGAGGTGAAAGGTGAGCGTGGTCATGTTGGCGCCGAAGGCAATCTCCTCGGCAGCCCCGCCGACCCAGTCCGCAAGTGCGGCGCGTGCAGCGATGAGTGCAGCGTCGGTCTCGTGGCTGCTCGGGAACGCCCAGTGCGTGTTGGCGTTGTGATGCAGCAGATAGTCGCTGACGGCATCGGCCACCTGGCGCGGCACCTGCGTCCCGCCGGGCCCGTCGAAGTAGGCCACCGGCAGGCCGTGGTGACGGCGTGCGAGTGCGGGGAAGTGGGCGCGGATCTGCTCGACGCTGGCGAGGGATGACATGAAGTATTCCTGAGTGAGCGAGGGCTATGCGGAAATTCGATAGTAGCTGCAATCAGCCGGACTCGGCCAACCCGGTCACGATGGCAGTGGCATACTAATCTCATGACCAACCCAGAGACGACTTCGCGCACCCGACCGCGCCGGCGCGAAGCGGCGCCGCGCGGGGGCACCGTCACCGCCGCCGAGCGCGCGGCGCGCTACCGCAATCTCATCAACCCCTTCGAGCCGCTGCGGATATTCTCCGACGACCAGGTCGAGAGCATCCACCTCGCAGCGCTTGGCATCCTCGAGCGTCAGGGCATGCGTATCCTTTCACCGCGCGGCCGGGCGGCGCTGGCTGCCGGCGGCGCGAGCGTCGATGAAACGACGCACATGGTGCGCCTGGATCCGGCGCTGGTGGCACAGGCGCTCACCACCGTGCCGGCGGAGGCGAACCTGGTTGCCCGCAATCCGGCACGCTCCTGCCGCGTCGGCGGCCGGCACGTGGTGTTTGCGCCGGTGGCCGGGCCGCCGAGCGTGAGTGACCAGGAGCACGGCAAGCATTCGGGCACGATCGCGGACTATCGCGACTGGGTGCGCCTCGCGCAGGCCTTCGACGTGATTCACGTGCTTGGCCAGATGGTCGAGCCGCAGGACGTTACCGTCGCCGAGCGCCATCTGGAGACGACATTCGCGCAGCTGACGCTCGGGGACAAGGTGCCCTACTTCTACTGTCGCGGGGATGGGCAGCTGGCAGACAACTTCGCGATGCTGCGCATCGCCTGTGGCATCGATGAGGCGACGTTCGTGAGCGAGCCGCGCTGCTACTCCATCTGCAACACCAACTCACCGCTGCAGCTGGACCTGCCGATGACCGATGGCATCATCGAGTTCGCGCGCAACGGCCAGCTGGTGATCATCACGCCGTTCACCCTAGCCGGTGCCATGGCGCCGATCACCATCGCCGGCGCACTGACGCTGGCGCACGCCGAGGCGTTGTTCGGCATCACGCTGGCGCAGATGATCCGCCCCGGCACGCCGGTGATGTACGGCAGCTTCACCTCCAACGTCGACATGAAGTCCGGCTCGCCGGCCTTCGGTACGCCCGAGTACGCCAAGGCGGCCTTTGGCGCCGGGCAGCTCGCGCGTCACATCAAGCGTGCCGTGGCGCTGCTCGAGCGCCACGGCCTCCAACGCGCCGGATGCGCAGGCGACCTACGAGTCGCAGATGAGCCTGTGGGGGGCGCTCCTGGGCGGCTGCCACTTCATTCTGCATGCCGCCGGCTGGCTGGAGGGCGGGCTCACCGCCTCGGTCGAGAAATTCATACTCGACGTGGAAATGCTGCAGATGTTCGCCGAGCTCTTCCAGCCGGTGCCCGCGACGCCGGCGGAGATAGGCATCGATGCGATCAGCGAGGTCGGTCCCGGCGGTCACTTCTTCGCCGCGGCGCACACCATGCAGCGTTATCGCGATGCCTTCTACAGCCCGCTCATCTCCGACTGGCGCAACTACGGCGCCTGGCACGATGGCGGCGCGCGCACCGCCACGCAGCGCGCCGGTTCGCTGTGGCGCGATACCCTCGCCGCCTACCAGCCGCCGCCCACAGACCCCGCGGTACTTGAAGCGCTGACTGCCTTCGTCGCCCGCCGCCGCGCGGAGGGCGGCGCCCCGCCAGTCTCCTAGCTCCAGGCGCCCACGCGATTGGCGGCGCTGCTCGCGCTGCGGCGACCGTCCCGGGACCGCTACAATGAAGCGCGTGACCCTCCTCGCTTCTTTGGTGGCTACTTCCGGACGCGTCGGTGAGACGCGCGCGCGCCTGGCCAAAGTGCGCGAACTCGCCGCGCTGCTGACATCGCTGGCGCCGAGCGAGATCGCCATCGCGACCCGCTATCTGTCGGGCGAGACAGCGCAGGGGCGCATCGGCCTGGGTTACGCGAGCCTCAAGGGTGCCTCGGCACAACCGCCGGCGTTGCAGGCGAGCCTGTCGATCGCGGCGGTCGATGAGAGCCTCACTCAGCTGATGGGCCTGCGCGGCGCCGGCTCGGCCGCGCGCAGATCCGAAGCGCTGGACCTGCTGTTCACGCGCGCCACCGCGGCGGAACAGCAGTTCCTGCTACAGCTGTTCGCAGGCGAACTGCGCCAGGGAGCCCTGGCGGGCATCATGGTCGATGCGATCGCTGCCGCCGCGCAGCTGCCGCCGGCGCAGGTACGGCGCGCCGCAATGTATGCCCCGGACTTAGGCGCGGTCGCCCGCGTCGCACTGCTTGAAGGTGGCGCCGCCCTCTCTCAGTTCCAGCTCGAGCTGTTCGCGCCCGTTGCCCCCATGCTCGCCCAGACCGCCGCGGACGTCGCGGAGGCGTTGCGGGCGCTCGCCGGCGCTGCGGCCTTCGAGTGGAAGATGGACGGTGCGCGCATCCAGGTGCATCGCGACGGCGCGCAGGTCCGCATCTACACGCGCGCGCTGAATGAAGTCACCAATGCGATTCCGGAAATCGTCGACCTGGTGCGCGCGCTGCCGGCAGCGCAGCTGATCCTAGACGGGGAAGCGATCGCGTTCGACGCCGCCGGTCGGCCACGGCCCTTCCAGGTGACGATGCGCCGTTTCGGGCGTCGGCTCGGTGTGCAGGAACTGCGCGCCACGATTCCGCTGCGCGCGTATTTCTTCGACTGCCTGCGTCTCGGGACGCACACCCTTGCCGATCAGTCGACGCAGGAGCGTTTCGCGGCACTGGCAGCAACGGTGCCGGAATCGGCCCGCGTCCCGCGGCTGCTGACCGAGGATGTCGCCGCGGCGCAGCGCTTCTACGAGGCGGCACTGGCTGCCGGTCACGAGGGCGTGATGGCGAAGGGGCTGCAGGCGCCCTACGAAGCCGGCAATCGCGGAGCGTCCTGGCTGAAGATCAAGCGCGCCCACACGCTCGATCTGGTGGTGCTGGCCGCCGAGTGGGGCCACGGGCGCCGCCGCGGCAAACTGTCCAACCTGCATCTGGGCGCACTCGAGCCTGCCAGCGGCGAGTACACCATGCTCGGCAAGACCTTCAAGGGGCTGACCGATGAGGTGCTCGAGTGGCAGACGCAAGAGCTGCTGGCGCGCGCGGTGCGCCGCGACGCGACGACCGTGTACGTGCGGCCGGAACTGGTGGTGGAGATCGCCTTCAGCGACCTGCAGGCCAGCAGCCGCTACCCCGGCGGCGTGGCGCTGCGGCTGGCGCGCGTCAAGGGCTATCGCCCCGACAAGTCGGTACTCGAGGCTGACAACATGGAGGCGGTGCGCAGGATATTCGCGGCTCAGGGAGCCTGAGCCGACTGCCTTGCCGCTACTTGCGCCGCTTACGCGCGGGGACCTTGGCGCCGCGTTGACGCGCCTCGGACAGACCAATCGCGATAGCCTGCTTGCGACTGGTGACCTTCTTCTTGGAGCGGCCGCTGCGCAGCTTGCCCTGCTTCATCTCCTTCATCGCCCGCTCGACCTTTGCACCCGCCGCCTTGCCATACCGTGCCATCACACTTCTCCCACGCGTGTCGTACCCAAATGAGTCTGGTCCGGGGGCGGTATCACCGCGCATAGGACAGACGAGTCAGAGCGCGTAGGACTGCGCCGCAACCAATGAGTCGGCGCGCGTCCCGCCGTTGCGAGCGACTGCGCCCGGCTCAGTTGCGCAGGTACGAGGCGCCGTTCACATCCAGAATCGCGCCCGTCATGCTCGGTGGCGCATCCAGTGCACAGAAGGTGACGACCTCGGCGATCTCTGCGGCAGTCGCGACCCGCCCGAGCGGCTGATCCGCGAGCACCGCCGGATCCTGCACCGCCTGCGCAACGCGCGCGGTGGCGACCCATCCGGGGGCGACGACGAATGTGTACACCGCCTTGCCCGCGAGCGCTTTGGCGAGGGACTGGCTGAATGCATTCAGGCCGGCCTTGCTGGCGGCGTACGCCGGCGCGGTCGGCTCGCCCCGAAAGGCCGCACGCGAGGAGACGCTGACGATGCGGCCGCCGCCGCGCGCGCTCATGGCACCGGCGGCCCAGTAAGAGAGGTGTGCCGCGCCTGTGAGGTTGATCGCGAGCGTGCGCTGCCACGCTGCGGTCCACTGCGCGTAGTGCGTGCTCAGAGGCGGGTGATCGGGGAAGACGCCGGCGTTGTTGATGAGCGCATCAATCGGACCTGTGCTTGCGGCCTCACGCCACAGCCCCTCGATGGCCGCCGCGTCACTGAGGTCGGCCTGCAGCATGCGGTGACCCTGCCCCGGGAGTCTTTTCAGGGTGGTCTCGGCCGCGCTGCGATCCGACTGATAGTGCAGCACCACCGTGCTGCCGCGGCGCGCCATGGCCTCACTGATAGCGGCGCCAATGCCACCGGAGGCGCCGGTCACCAGAACCTGGCTCATGTCGTGACTCCTTATGCGGGAGGCGGGAAGCCGCGCGTCGGCCCATTGTCGTGCATCCCGCCGGACAGCGTAAGCCTTGCAGAGTGGCTGCGGCTTCGTGCTGCCAGCCCTCCCCTGGCGTGATGCAGTTTCATTATTCCGACCCAAGCCGAAGTTATGACGCTGTCGCCGGCAACACGGCTAGTCTTGCCGTGCGCCGTCAGTGATGCGCCGCGCCCGCCCAGGATGCCCTGTTATGTCGGAACTCGTCGATGACACCTCCGCCAGCCTCGCACGACCGGGCAGCCCCTGGCCCACACTCCTGCGCACCGAGGACTGGTGGGCGATCCTCATCGGCGTCGGCCTGATCCTGGTAGCTCTCGGCGCGCTCGCGGCGGGCGGCAGCATAAAGTGGCTCGCGGTGGCACCGCAGAAATGGAGCCACCTGTCCGACATCGCCCCGCAGCTTGAGGCCCACGCGCTGCAATACGTGCAGGTGTTTGCCGGGTTCTGGACGGACCTCGGACGCTGAGCGTGCCGGCCAGTTGCGCCAGCTGCCGCTACTTCCACAACGCAGCCGCGGAAGTGGAAAGCCTGCTGCCCGCGATACGCGCGCTCGGATCAGCCCACGGCTCGGTTCGGGATGAGGATGGCGTGTGCGAGCGCCATCAGCGCTATCTGCGCGCCGGCTGCTGCTGCCCGCAACATCAGCCGGTGGCGCGCACCGGCTGAGCGCCTCAGGCGGCGCGGCGCGCCGGTGCGCGCAGCGAATCGGCGACCACCCACGCCGCCCCGGTAAGCGCGAGGTTCACCGCGTTCATGGTCCAGTTGAGCTGACTGTGCGCATCCGCGAGCAGGAGCGGAGCGTGTACGAGCAGGCCGAACCCGGCGAACATGATTGTCAGGCATACGGCCGCCAGCCGCGCACCGACGCCGCTCAAAATGGCAATACCGGCGGTGATGTGCGCCACGCCGGTCGCGGCGGCCCAGAACCTCGCGCCGGGCGGCATCCAGCCCGGCACCATCTGTGCGGTCTCGGCGAGGTAGCGGAAGTGCACCACGCCGAAGACGAGCAGGCACGCCGCAAAGGCGCAGCGCGCGTAGCGCAGGCCTGCAGCCTGAACATCAGGGCCTGGGGCGCGCAGCAGCAGGCGGGCGATGAGCGCAGCTGAGGCAAGCGCGAGCTGCTCGCCCATGCCGCTCCAGGCCACCAGCGCCCCCGGGTGCATGACCACGCGCGGGCCGTGCATCAGGATGACGACGAGTGTGAACAGGACGGCGAGCGCGGCGCTGCCGGCGAGTGCCGTGCGGCGCAGGTTGGTGGCAATGCCGGCGGCGAGCAGCGCGGCAGCGAACAGGTAGGCGAGCAGCGCTCGGCCCGGGACCCCCGCGGGCACGGGCTGCCACACCAGGGCAAAGTCATCCCACACCAGACCCACGATGCCGAGCGCGACCGCACCGAGCGCCAGCACGCGCACGCCCGCACTAATCGCCACGCTGGTCCTGAGCATGTCAGCACCGCCTGGTGGGGGCGCCGCGCGCCCGTGGCTCACGGGGCGCGCGGCTGCATTCTCGAGGGCTTACTTGCCGAGCCGGTAGCTGACGTCGATGCCGAAGGTCAGGGGCTGCGCTACCACCGTGCGGTTGAAGGTGCCGACGCTGACGTTGATGGCCGGCGTGTTGCTGAGCTTCGCCAGCTTGTTGGCAACGTTGTCGACGAACAGCACCGCTGTCCAGTGATCGTTCTCGACTCCGGCGCGGATGTTGGTCAGATCGTAGCTCGGCAGGTAATTGGGCTGGAACGTGGTATCGATGCGCGAGCCCATATAGGTGTAATCCACCCGCGAGATGAAATGCATGGAGTCGTTGAGGGGATGGCGGTAGGAGAGCGAGGCCGCGCCGGTCCAGTCCGGAACGTTCTGCACGCGGTCATCGAGAGTCGTGCCGGGAATTTCCCCGGCCACGTAGCGGGCGTGCGAGTAGCCGCTGTTCAGGGACAACAACAAGCCCGGCGCCAGCAGTGCATCGAGCTCGACCTCGGCACCGTAGATGTGCGCCTCGCCCGAATTGCCGGTGAACGGATAGCCGCAGGAGAGCGGGATGTTGGTCTGCACATGCTCCCAGTTCTCGAAGTAGGCGGCGGAGTTGAGAGTGACCCGGCCATCGGCATTGCGGAATTTCTCGCCGAGCTCGTAGCTCCAGACGCTGTCGGGCTGGAAGCCGAGCGGCGCGGCATTGAGGCCAAGCGCCTGCAGATCGGCCAGACACTGATTGCCGAGGCCCCCGGTAGTCGGGATGGGCTGGTTGCCACCGCCGGGGCGGAAGCCCTTGGCCGCGGTCGCATACACCATCAGGTCCTTGTCGGGCTCGTAAGCGAGGTTGACCTTCGGCAGCAGACCCTGGTTGCGCTCATCGGTGTGAAAATAGTCAACCGAGGCGTTGCCCGTAGCGCTCAGCCAGCCGGACACCGCGGTGTTCACCGTGCCCGAATACGCGTAGCGGCGCAGCCCCGCGGTCGCGGTCAGCTCCGGCAGGAAACTGTAGGAGACTTCGCCGAAGAACGAGTTCTGCACGATCTTGGTCGGCTGATACTGCGTGAAGCCGTCGGTGGTGCCGAACACCGGGGTAGCCTGCGGGGTCAGCACGAACAGGTCCCAGTCCGATTCGAAGCTCTGGTAGAACCAGCCACCGAGCCACTTGAACTTGGTATCCCCGGCCGAGGTGACCCGCAGCTCCTCGCTGATCTGCTTGGAGTAATCATTCTCGAGCGAGGTCGGGGAGTTCGGGCCGGCGCCCGGCTGGGCCGGGTTGCCGCCATTGTCATTGGCGTACAGCGGGAAGTAACCGAAGTCCGGCACCAGGATGGTCGCGATCTGCTCCGAACCGTCCTGGCGCAGTTCCTCATCGCGATTCCAGTAGGAGGTGGTCGAGGAGATGTCGGCAAAATCCAAGTGGAACTGGGCATTGAGGCTGCCGAGCACGAAGCGGTCGAGGAACGGCTCGGGCGCATCGAAGGGCTGGTAGTTGTTGAACGTGCCCGGATTGCTGTCGATGGCACTCAACCCGTCCTGAGTGATCTCCTGGAACATGAACGACGGGGTGATGGTGAGCCGGTCCATGGGCTTCCACAGCACCGCGATGCGCACGGCCGTCAGGTCCTCGTCGTTGACTTTCTTGTAATCGGCTGCCACCGGAGCGGCTGCCACGTTGCCGCGCTGCGTGGGCGGCACACCCAGGCCGCCGTTGAGAGGCGCGGGGAACTGTCCGTTTTCGATCACGACGCGATTGATCCAGCCACTCAAATGCTCCTGCGAACCCACGATACGCACGGCCAGCGTGTCGTTGATCAGGGGGAAGTTGATCATGCCGTTTTCGCCGTGATTGAAGCCGCCATCGTCGGTGCCGCCGAGGATGACTTGGCCGGAGACATCGAAGGCGTTCGGGTTGGGCGCATTGGGAATCAGCTTGATCGTGCCGCCCATGGAGCCTGAACCGTAGAGCGTGCCCTGTGGGCCGCGCAGCACCTCGATGCGGTTGAGGTCGTACAGATTCGGGTCGATGACGACCTTGCCGTTCTGCGCGGAAGCGGGCGCGGTGAGGGGTGTGTCATCCAGATAGAACCCCACGGTCGAGGAGTTGCCGCCGCCGGAGGTCATGCCACGCATTTCCAACTCGGTCTGTCCAGGGCCGCTCTGACGCATCGAGACGCCGGGCACCGACTGCACGATCGTGGCGAGATCGGTGATGCCGCGCTCCTGCAGGCTCTCCCCGGTGATCGCCGTGATGCTGATCGGTGTTTCCTGCACCGTCGAGACGCGCTTCTGCGCCGTCACGATGACTTCCTGCAATTGCGCGCCTGCAGCTTCCTGCTGCGCGAACGCTGCGCCGCTGAGGGCGGAGGCCAGAGCGGCCAGGCTAACAATTGGTAACAGTTGACTGCCGAGCGTGCGTTTCATGGTCTGTTTCCCCTGACGGCTGCGCGCATGGTTAGGTCACGCGGTTGAGAAGATGCTACAGGAGGCGCAGCGCCGCGCTCAACGGTATTTGCAGTGTTTCGTTGTACGTTCGGGCAGCCAGTGTTGTAGACGAGCGACACGCAGTGCGCGTGCCAAGAGGATCAGGCGTGCGCCTCCAACACGGGCGGCCGGCGTGCGTTGCGCGCCCGTTCGAAGGCACGTCCGATCTGAAGCAGGCGCCCCTCGCGAAAGCGTGGCGCCACGAAGTGGATGCCGACCGGGAGGTTGGCGACGAAGCCGGCCGGCACCGTGAGACTCGGCCAGCCGGCCACGGCCGCGGCCGAGCACATCGGCGGCCAGCCGCCGCTGTTCTCATAGCGGTCGCCCCAGATGTGGTCGATGAGCTCGGCCGGGCCGTTACCCGAAGCCACGAGCGCATCGACGCGGTACTTGGCGAACACTGCAGCGAGTCCGTGCGTGTCGGACACGTCGAGAATGTTATGCAGGGCCTTCTGGTAGGCCGGAGTCGAGCGCGGGCCGCGGCTTTCGGCCTGCACGAACAGCTCCTGGCCGAAGAACGGCATCTCCTGGGCGGCATGCTGGTTGTTGAACTCGATCAGGTCGGCGAGCGTACGCACCGGGAGCCGGCCGTTGAAGCGCGCCAGGTAGGCGTTGAGGTCGGCCTTGAAGTCATACAGCAGGACCTCGAACTCCTGCTCGAGGAGGGTGTTCCAGCCCGGCGGTGATGGCACATCGAGGAGCGTGAAACCCTCACTCTGCAGGAGCTTCAACCAGTCCCTGGACTGGTTCAGAACTTCCGGATGCGTCGAGTCCGGCGCTGGCAGAACCCCGAGCCGCAGTCCCCGCGGTAAGGACTCGAGATCGCCGACCCCGTCCCAGCGCACGCCGGGCTGCGCCATCACCGACATCAGGAGCGCGGCATCGGCGACCGTGCGCGTCATCGGCCCGGTCGTATCCTGGCGCGTCGTGATGGGCACCACCCCGACTCCGCTCACCAGACCCACGGTCGGCTTCAGACCCACCAGCCCGTTGAGCGAGGCCGGCGCCAGGATCGAGCCGTCGGTCTCGGAGCCGACCGCGGCTGCGCACAGGTTGGCGGCCGCCCCGGCCGCCGGCCCGGCACTCGAGCCGGAGGGATTGCGGGTCGGATCGTACGGACAGCGGGTCTGACCCCCGACGCCACTCCAGCCGCTGGTTGAGCGACTGGAGCGGAAGTTCGCCCATTCACTCAGGTTGGCCTTACCGATCACCACAGCTCCGGCGGCGCGCAGCTGCGCGGCCACGGGTGCGTCCTCGGTATGCCGCGCTGCGGCGAGTGCCAGCGAGCCGGCCGTGGTCGGCAGCGGGTCACGGGTCTCGACGTTGTCCTTAATAAGGAGTGGGATGCCGTGCAGCGGGCCACGCAGCTTGCCGGCGCGGCGCTCGGCGTCCAGGGCCCGTGCCGCCGCGAGGGCGTCCGGATTCAGCGCCAGCACCGCTGCGATCTTCGGCCCCTGCCGGTCGTAACGCCCGATGCGCTGCAGATAGCTCTGCGTCAGGGCTTCGGCGCTCAGCTGTCCTTGTTGCTGGGCGCGACTGAGCTCGGCAATGGTCTTTTCGCTCGGATCGTAATCTGCGCCCGCCGCCGCGGGGGCTGCCATCGCCCGCGCACCGCTCGCCAGTGCCGCCACTCCGAGGGCTTCGACAAATTCTCGACGATTCATGGATTGGCCTTGATTGTTGGAATGGAGGCTGTGCCAGCAGGCTCGCCGGGCTTCGACATCGGCACGAAGGAGATGCTCAGGCCGTCGGGCAACGGGTAGGCGATCGGCGCCTGCGCCACGTAGCCATACTGCGCATACAGGCGTACGCCGGGCAGCGTCGCCATGAGCTCGAACCTCGAGAATCCCGCGCGCCGCGCCTCCGCCTCGCTGCGCTCCAGGATGGCGCGGCCCAGTCCGCGGCGCGTGTGTGCGGGGTCGACGAAGAAGGCGCGGATCTTGGCCGCCTCGATGCTTGGGTCGAGCCAGGACTCGTCGCGCTCGGCGCGCGCGTCGCTGCCAAACAGCGTGCGCCGCCGGCTCCAGCCGCCGCAGGCGACGCGCTCGCCGCGCTCGCTGACCACCACGTAGTAGCTGCCGTCGCGAATGAGATTGGTGTCGACCCCGAAGGCGCCGCGCAGCGCACCTTCGATCTGCGCGGGCGAATAATCGGCCGCGCCCAGCGCGCGGATCGAGCGGGCGATGAGCTCGCGCAGCGCCGGCTCGTCCTCGAGTGTTGCGACCCGCAGCGTGTAGTGGGTGTCAGAGTGCGCCATGACGCTCGGATGATCCCCGAAGGCGCAGGGCCCTGGCAATGCACAGATCGTCGCCTGAGCGCCTGGCGCGCCGCGCCGCTGTATCAGCGCCGACCCTGATGCACCCTCAGGGACCGACCCGGCGCACCGATGAGAGCTGATCGTTGAGCCCCATCGCGTGCAGGCTCGGGTAGCGGCCCGGCGCGAGCGTCACGCATGGCCCGCGATAACCCGCATCCCGGCACAGCAACCACCGGCCGCTGCGGATCTGCACCGAAGAGGCGAGGCCGTTGAAGCCCACCGTGGCGAGATTCGCAACTTCGCGCGACACCGGGAGTGTGCGGCCGGTGAACTTGTCGTGCTCGTAAAGCACCAGCCCAGCGCGACCAGGGGGGATCGGTGCCGGAGGCGGCGCGGGCGCCGGCACGCTGATCCTGCGCAGGGATGAGATCTGATTGCTCAGGCCCATGGCGCGCAGCGAGCGATAGCGGCCCGGACCGAGCATCACGCAGCGCCCGCGAAAGCCCGCATCGGTACACAGCTGCCAGCGGCCGCCGCGGATTAAAAGCGAGGAAGCCTGATCATTGAAGCCGACGTGGGCCAGGTTCACAGCCTCGCGGTTCACCGCGAAGGTGCGTCCCTGAAAATTCTCCTGCTGGTACAGCAGCGCCTGCGCGTTCAGGGCGGCAGCTGCGCACGAGAGCACCACGCTCGCAAGCAGTCGCAGTCGCTAACCCTTCATTGAAAGCATGGGCTTCTCCGGGTAGGAATATTCGTGGTCCGCGCGCGCCAGGCAATTTTCGTCACGCAGGTGCAGCGAAAACAAGCCGCCGCGCCGTCCCGCAGGCAAAGTCCAAGCTCGACACGCATCCCCCACTTCCCCCAAGACCTCCGGCAAGCATCGCCGGCAATAGCTCCTGGGCGGGCTCCCCCAGGGACCCGCGGCCACGCGCCCCGCCGGCGGGTGGCAGGGACGATTCCTGCGGTCCGGGCCGGAGAATATGGGATTATCCGCAGCCACGGGCGAGACGCCGCTGTCGAGGAACGCATGGATTCGAAGTTTTTTGCACGCGCGGCGCTCACGGCGCTGCTTGGCGCCTGGGCGCTCGTGGCGTGCCAGAGCGCACCGCCGGACATTGGCGCATACGAGGACAACCTGGCCGCAGCCGGCTTCCTCATGAAACCCGCCAACACCCCGCAGCGCCAGGCGATGCTCGGGAAGCTGCCGCCGCACCAGTTCCTCATCCGCCAGAACGGCAATGTCACTCATTACGTGTATGCCGATCCGCTGGTGTGCGACTGCCTGTACGTCGGAACGCAGCAAGCCTACGACCGCTACCGGGCCAACCAGATGGCGGCGCATCTGGCCAGTGAACAGCAGCTGGCCGCGTTAACATACGAGAACGCCTTCTGGTCGTGGAATGCCTGGGGACCCTGGGGGGTGCCCGGCGCCAATTTCGGCTTCGTCTACGGACCGGTGGTGGGCTGGTAACACCCCGGCCTCGCTCCACAACGAACTCACGGGAAAGTCACATGAGCAGCTTCTGCACCACTTCGCAACTTCGTCCCTCCGGCCGGCTCGCGACGCTGCTCGCCGTGGTCGTGGGTGTATTCGCCGTCAGCGCCTGTGAGACACAGCAAGACCGCATCTCCTCGCGCGAGGACAAGCTCTCGGCGGCCGGTTTCATCATCAAGCCGGCCAACACGCCAGAGCGCCAGGCGATGTTGAAGCGACTGCCTCCGAATCAGTTCGTGCAGCGTCACAACGGCGATACGATTCACTACGTCTATTCGGACCCGATCATCTGCGGCTGCCTGTACGTGGGTACCCAGCAGGCCTACAACCAGTACAAGGCCAACCAGCTGGCGCAGCATCTCGCCGATGAGCAGCAGATGAGCGCGCAGGAGTACTCGGATGCCGCCTGGAACTGGAACGCGTGGGGACCTTGGGCGGGACCGGTCTATCCGGGCTTCGGGTTCGTCTACGGCCCGGTCGGCTGGTAAGTTTGCATCCATAGGATCCAGGAAGGGCTGCCGTGCCGGAAGACCATTCGAGGCCGATCGCCGTGCAACCGGCCAATGCGCCGAACGCCTTCGACCTGCGCAGCGTCGGCGCGCACCCGGATTACTGGTACCCACTGGCCTGGTCCTCCGAAGTGGCGCTCGGGCGTGCCATCGGACGGCGCTTCGCGGGGGAGCCCATCGTGCTGTATCGCGGCAGCTCCGGTCGCGTCATGGCGCTGGAAGACCGTTGCGCGCACCGTCAGGTACCGCTGCACCTGGGCGTCGTGGCCGGCGATGAGCTCAAGTGCCACTATCACGGCTGGACCTACGACTGCAGCGGTAAGTGCGTCAGCGTGCCTTACCTCGGCAAGGAGCGCCTGCCCAACGGGGTGAAGAGCTACCCGGCGTGCGAAGTCGACGGCATGATCTTCGTCTTTCCGGGCGACCCGGCGCTCGCGCCCGGCCGCCAGCCGCAGACCCTCGGCTCCTTCCGGCGCGGGGACTACAAGACGCGCCGGCTGTATCGCGAAGTGGCGTGCCACTACACCTTCATGCACGAGAACCTGTTCGACATGAACCACCAGTTCATGCACCGCCGCTACATGGGTTCGATACGGGCGCACTGCCTGGGACGCGACCACGGCGAGCGCTGGGCACAGGTTGAGTACAGCTTCAGCCGCACCTCCGGCAAGTCGACACTCGGTGAGCAGGTGATCGTTGACCTGATGCGCCGGCGCGGCCAGAAGAAGAAGGACTTCAGTGACCACATGCGCATCCGCACCGACTATCCCTCACAGAGCCTGCGGGTGTGGATCGGACGCGATATCCGCGAAACCCAGGATCCGGTGCTGGACGTATGGCTCGGGTACACGCCCCAGGACGCCCAGCAGCGCACCAATCACACCTACGGCTACCTGTCGGTGAAGAAGCCGCCGATCCCGGGTCTGATCCACGCGGTATGGCCGTTCGTAACCTGGTTCACCGAGAATATCTTCCGCGAAGACAAGGAAATCGTGGAGTACGAGCAGCGTGCCCATGATGCCCAGGGATCGGACTGGAACAACGAGGTGTTTCCGGCCATCCGCGATCTGCGCGGCGTGCTGGCCCGCTGCGGCCAGCCGAGCGAACCTTAGACCCGTACGCGCCGGCTCAGGCGCGCGCCGGCTGTTTCTCGGGCGTCCTCTCCACATCATCACCGAGGAAGCCGCCACTCTGGTGCGCCCAGAGCCGCGCGTACAGCCCCTGTGCAGCGAGCAGCGCCGCGTGCGTGCCCTGTTCGACGATGGCGCCCGCATCCAGCACGATCAGCCGATCCATCGCGGCAATCGTCGACAGCCGGTGCGCTATCGCGACCACGGTCTTGCTGCGCATGAGCAACGCCAGGGTCTCCTGGATCGCGACCTCGACTTCCGAGTCCAGCGCGCTGGTGGCTTCATCGAGCAGCAGGATGGGTGCATCCTTGAGCATCACGCGCGCCAGCGCGACCCGCTGGCGCTGACCGCCCGAGAGCTTCACACCGCGCTCGCCGACCAGGGCGTCATAGCCGCGGTTGCCGTAAGCATCGCTCAGGGTCTCGATGAACTCCTCGGCGCGCGCGCGGCGCGCCGCCGCGTGCATCTGCGCCTCGGTGGCATCGGGACGTCCGTAGAGAATGTTCTCGCGCACCGAACGGTGCAGCAGCGCCGTGTCCTGCGTGACCATGCCGATCTGGGCGCGCACGCTCTCCTGCGTGGCGAGCGCGATGTCCTGGCCGTCGATCAGGATGCGGCCCGACTCGACCGCGTAGAAACGCAAGAGCAGATTGACCAGGGTGGACTTGCCGGCGCCTGAGCGTCCCACGAGCCCGATCTTCTCCCCCGGCCGGATCGTGAGCGACAGATCCTCGATCACACGCCGCACGCCGCCGTAGCGGAAACGCACGTGCTCGAAGCGGATCTCGCCGCGGCTTACCCGCAGGGGCGCAGCGTGGGGAGGGTCCACGATCACCACGGGACGCGTCACGGTATTGATGCCGTCCTCGACGGTGCCGATGTTCTCAAAGAGGTTCGCCAGTTCCCACATGATCCAGTGGGAGATGCCGTTCAGGCGCAGCGCCATGGCGGTGGCAGCCGCGACCGCGCCGAGTCCGACCGCGCCGTGGATCCACAGCGTGATCGCAATCGCTGCCGTGGCGCCGATCAGGAGCACGTTCAGGCAGTGGTTCAGGATCTCGAAGCTGCTCACGTAGCGCGACTGGCGGCGCGCGGTGACCATGAAGTCCTGCATCGCGGCGCGCGCGTAGCCGGCCTCGCGGCTGCCGTGCGCGAACAGCTTGATGGTGGAGATATTGGTGTAGGCATCCGTCACCCGCCCGGTCATGAGCGAGCGGGCGTCGGCCTGGGCAGACGCCACCTTTCCCAGCCTGGGCACGAAGTAGGCGAGCGCTGCGCCGTAGGCGAGGAGCCAGCCGAGGAACGGCGCCAGGAGCCAGGTGTCGAAGCCTGCCACCACTACCGCTACGGTGAGCAGGTAGACCACGACATAGACCAGGATGTCGGCCACGGTGATCCAGGCGTCACGCACCGCCAGTGCGGTCTGCATGATCTTGGCGGCGATGCGGCCGGCGAACTCGTCATGAAAGAAGCTCATGCTCTGGTTGAGCATCTGCTGGTGAAAGATCCAGCGCAGGCGCATCGGAAACACGGGGTGGATCGCCTGGTACTTGATCCAGGCAGCCAGCGCGATGACCAGCGGACTCGCCGCGAGGATGATGGCGATGATCCACAGATGCGTCTTCTGCGCGGCGAGGAAGTGCGCCGGCGTGGACTGGCCCATCCAGTCGATCAGGCGGCCGAGCAACGAGAACAGCAGCGCCTCGAAGGCACCGATGAGACCGGTCAGCACCGTCATCGCCAGAAGGTAGGGGCGCAAGCCCTGCGCGCACTGCCACAGAAAGGGCAGCAGCCGGCGCGAGTACTCGCGGCGTGCCGCGCTCGGGTAAGGGTCGATCCGCCGTTCAAACCAGCTCAGCACACAGCGCTCCAGCATCCTGATGCGGCCCATGATAACCGCTGGCGCCATCGGGATTGCTGCCACACGCGTGTGCAGGCGCGCCGAACAGGCATCGCGGCGGGTGCGCCCGGGTCGCCCTCACCTCACGCCTCAAGCTCGCTAGGCCTCGCGATCGAATCCGTCTACGCTCCTGGGCCAGTCGTCCTTGAGCAGGCGCGACAGCGCGCGATCGGCGAGCAGGCGACCGCCGGTCTGGCAGCGGGCGCAGTAGTTGGTCTCGTTGTCGGCGTAGCGAATGCGTTGCACCGGGGTGCCGCAGACCGGACAGGGGAGCCCGAAGCGTCCATGCACGGCCATGTCGTCGCGAAAGGCGGTTACCTTTTCCGGAAACTCCCGCCCGGCCTCAAGCCGCAGGCGCTGCGTCCACAGCTGCAGCTGTTCGCGGATGGCCTGGTGCAGGCGCGCGATGCCGGTGCTGTCGATGCGACTGGTCAGCAGCACCGGCGAGAGTTTCGCGGCGTGCAGGATCTCGTCCGAATACGCGTTGCCGATGCCGCTGAAGAGCTTCGGATCGGTCAAGGCACGCTTCAAGGTGTGATTTTCGCCGCGCAGCCGCGCACTGAACTGCTCCAGAGTCGCGTCGAGGACCTCAAGCCCGCCCGGATCCTGCAGGCGCAGGCCGCCCTCGCCCTGCACCAGGTGGAGCGAGGCGCGGCGCTTGGTGCCGGCCTCTGTGAGAGTCAGCGTTCCGTTCTCGAATTCCAGGCGCGCCAGCACCGCACGCTTGGGCAGCGATCGGCCGCGCGCAAACCAATGCAGGCGGCCGGCTATCATGAGATGAAATACCAGCCACAGGTCGCCCTCGAATCCGATCGCGATGCGCTTGCCGATGCGGCGTACTGCGGTGACGCGCCGTCCGCTCACGGCTTCGATGGGCGGCACCGCGGTGCGCAGCAGAAACGGCGACGGCAGCAGCACGCGCTCGAGCCGCTGGCCGCGGATCCGCTCATCCAGCGCCTCCAGATAGACCGTCAGATCAGGCAGCTCGGGCATAAACTGGCAGTGATGGGTCCGGCAACGGCAGCCTGCGCGCAAAGTCGACAACGCGCGTCGCTTGGGCGTACGAGCGCGGGCTGCGGGAATGCGCGCACTGCCATGAGCGGTAGCGCTGAAATATACGCTGCGCTCCGCGAGGGTGGAATTTGATGCGGGCCCACTAGTGCCGTCCTGATAAGGACTTAGAGAAGGCCGCGCCAGCGGGCACGAAGAATTAGCTTTCAATGTCCGGGCGTCGGGCGCAGACTGCCGAGCATCTCGCAGCGGTGCCACCGCGTGAGTCGCTACAGTAACTCTTTGGCCGACGCACTCAGCCCACCGACACGGAGAAATCCACTGAACTCGACCCCTTGGCTGATGGCCAACGAAACCACTCCACGCGCGAGCGCGACCGAACTCATCCAGTCGCACCGCGCACGCATCGCTCTGCAGGAAGCGGAACGCGTGCAGCAGCGGGCCGATGACCTGGCGGCACAGCACTCGGACCGCAACCCGCCGGATGTGCGCATTCGCATCTGGGAGAGGCTGCACGGGCTGCGGCTGCCTTCTGATGCCGCGCATCCGATTCTCGACGTGATCGCGGTCGGCACGCGGCTCACACTCGCCGAAGTGCGCGAGGAGCAGAGCGCGCGCCTCGCGCGGCGTTTGCCCGAAGCCGCTAAATAGCACCTGCCCCTGCAAGCGGGGTCATGCGCTCAGGCGTCACTCCCGCTGCTTCCTTATCAGATGACCCGGGCCGCAGCGCCAAGTGCGCCGCGGCCCGGCAGTCACTATAGCCTCAGGGACAGGTCACAGGCGCGCGCTGATGGCGCTCCAAGTAAGCACCGTTGCAGTTCAGCAGCACCGCTTCCCTATACGGAGGCGTCTGGAAGCTGAACAGGTTCATCAGCGTCCCGGCGTAGCGGTCGAACGATGACTGCCCGTTCGGCAGCGGGTTGGGTCCGTCGATCGAGCCCAGACGCCAGTTCGCCTCGACGAAGTTGATGACCGAGGCCTGATCGGTGAGCGTGTGATCGACGTAGTTGGGCTGCGCCCAGGGTGAGAGCACCAGCAACGGCAGACGCGGACCGTGGCCGCAACGGGCGGGATTGGCGCCGCTCTGCGGTTTGCCGCAATTGCCCGGGCCCGCCAGAGCATCCACGGACGTGCTCGAGGGGCTGACGATCGGCCCGTTCACGTGGTCGTACCAGCCGTCCGAATCATCGTAGGTGATGATGATCGCGGTCTCGGCCCAGTACGGGGACTGCATGATCTGGTTCACCACGGACACGATCCAGTTCTGCTCACTGGTCGGGTCCGAATTGCCCGGGTGGGCGTTCTCGTAGGCCGGCGCCTTGATGAACGACACCGCCGGCAGGTTGCCCTGCTGTAACGCTGTGAAGAAATCGCTGGTGTCGTAGTTGTGGTTCGCCTGATCGGTGAGACCGATCGCGCGTACTGAGCTCGGCGGCAGATGGTGCGGGTTCGAGGTGCTCGCGTACATCATGAAGGGATCGTGATGTGCGACATAATCCGCCACCGGTGTATGGATATCCGCGCCGGTAAGCAGCGGCGGCGCGGGATTGGGTACGCCCGGATGGCCGGCATGTGAGGCGCCGCAGACCGCCGGCTTCACCAGAGTGCCGTCCTTGGCAAGCACCGCCGGGGTCGTCGGCCGAAACCCGCCCTGGAACCAGCCCCAGGAAACGTGCGCCGCATTGAGCAGGTCGCCGATGTTCTTGCCGTTCATCCGCAGTGTCGCCGAGGTGGTGACGGTACCGCCGGCATCGGCGCCGCAGTCATCCAGATAGGGATCGAAATCACCGATATCGGTGACCACCGTCTGTCCGGGGGCGTAGCTGGTCGGGTAGGCCGAGCCGCTGGAGCCGCTGCCGAAGAACAGCATGCCGCCAAAGGTCTGGCCCGCGATCAGGTTGATGGCACCCGGGGTTGAGGGGCCGAAGGTCGCGTCGAAGTAGTTGTCGTTCATCGCGAAGTTCTGGGCATAGTTCCAGAGCGCGGTGACGGTATTGCCGTCGTAATAGCCGAGCACGGTGGTGCCGTCGGGCGCGCAGCCTTCGCTCGTCGTCCGGCCGGTGAACTGCGGGAACACGTCCATGAGGCCGCTGTCAACGGCCTGCTGCTCGGGGCCATAGTTGTGGTTCTGGCTGCAGGTGTAGGCCTGCGCCGGGGACAGACGCATCGGATTCGCCTGCTCGGTGCCGGCGGCGTTCTTGTTCGGATTGTTGTTCAGCAGCTCCGGGCTCAGGCCATTGACGGAAGGCGTCAGCGGCTGCGCGTAGAAAGGAGTTTCACCCGGGTTGTTCTGCGCGCGCGGATAGGTCCCGAAGTAGTGGTCAAACGAAACGTTCTCCTGAAACAGCACGACGACGTGCCGGATCGGAGTCCGCGCTTGATTGTTTTCCTGACTCTGCTCTGCCGGGGCCAGAGTCGCTATGGTTGCAGACAGCGCCGCATAGACGAGCGCCGCGACGGTGGATCGCTTCATATTCATCTCCCTTGATTGACCGAAGCCCGCGACGATACGCAGCGTCCTTATCGGATTTGTGACATGCAGCAAGCGATCTCGCGTCGCGGAACGGGCACACGCAGGCATGGCTGCTGGGAATGCGCAGATTTCTCAAGCGGCGTCATACGCACGTAACGGTGCTGCAACATTAATCAGCGCTTTGCGCCAACGGCGCTCGGGCCGGTAACGGTGCGATGCGGATGATCGAGAAATGATTTTCTCTGAATTCCTTCGGCAGGACCTGCGCCGGGCAAGGCGGCTGCTGGCGATGGCCTCAGCGCTGCTCGTACTAATCTGCGGGTGCGCGCCGGCCGCGGCGGGCGCCGTCGAGACCTGCCCGCGACCGCCGCCGGGCAGCGTCGTCGCCGAGCCGCGCGACCTGCGCAGCCATGACGGCGTACTGAGGTTGCAACTTACGATTCACAGTTACCGCGCCCCCGACGGTGCGGTGCGCTATTGCTACCTGCTGCCCGATGGCAGCCAGTCCCCGACACTGCGGCTGCGGCCCGGAGAGCTGCTGGTACTGCGGCTGAGAAATGAGCTCACCGCACAAGTGCCGATTGCGCCCCGGCCGCCCCCGCAGCCCTCCGCCATGTGCAGCAGTGGCGAGATGGATGAGACGGTGACCAATCTGCATTTTCACGGACTCTCCGTGCCACCCGTGTGCCACCAGGACGAGGTGCTGCAGACCGCGGTGCCCGCAGGCAGCACGTTTGAGTACCGCTTGCGTATTCCAGCTCACGAGCCGGCCGGCCTGTACTGGTATCACCCGCATATCCACGGATTCACCATGAGGTCGGTGCTGGGCGGTGCCTCGGGTGCACTCATCGTGGAAGGGCTGGAACGCGCGATTCCGGAGGTGGCGGGTCTGCCCGAGCGGGTGCTCGTCATTCGCGATCAGAACCTCATCAATCCCGATGCACCGCCGGCGAAATCAGAGCCGGTGACGCCGCAGATCCTGCTCGATCCGGACGGCGACTCGATCAATACCCATACCGGCTATGGGAAACCTGCCAAGGATCTGTCGGTCAACTTCGTGCCGGTGCCCTATCCGGACTACCCGCCGGCGGTCATTACGCTCAAGCCCGGGGAGCGGCAGCTGTGGCGGGTGCTCAATGCCTCCGCGCTCACCTATCTGCATCTGGCGCTGCTGATCGATCAGGCGGCACAGAAGCTCGGTGTCGTCGCCATCGACGGGGTACCGATAAATCTCAGCGGCGCCGAAGCGCGCCACATCGACTGGGTGGACCACATCGGCGTCCCGCCTGGTGGCCGGGTGGAGTTCATCGTCACCGGCCCGCCGGCGGGCATGCCGGCACTCCTGGTTACCCGATCGGTCGATACCGGCGCGAGCGGCGACAACGATCCCAACCGCCCGCTGGCCGCGCTCGTGGCGATGGCCGATGCACCGGAGCCGGCGTCCATCCTCGATGACCACCCGCAGCCCTCGCAGCCCCCACGCGATACCTGGCTCGGCGCTCTGCAGCCGGTGCGCGTGCGCAAGCTGTACTTCTCGGAAGTGCACGCCGACCCCAACGACCCCCAGAGCCCGATCAGCTACTCGATCACCGAGCAGGGCAAGGAACCGCGGCCCTTCGATCCCGCCGCCACCGAGCCCGACATCGTGGTGAGGCAGGGAGACATCGAGGACTGGATCATCGAGAACCGCACCACCGAGCTGCATGCCTTCCACATCCATCAGATCCATTTTCTGCTGCTCGAATGGTTCGGGCTCGCCGTCAACGAACCGTTCCTGCGAGACACCGTAAACGTGCCGTTCTACGATCAGAAGATGGGCGCTTTCCCGAGCGTGCGCGTGCGCATGGACTTTCGCGACCCCAATATCGTCGGGACCTTCCTTTACCACTGCCACCTGCTCGAGCACGAGGACGGCGGCATGATGGGCACGATTCGCGTTGAGCCGGCTTCCGGCGTCAGCGTTCCGGGCAGTCAATCGCCGCCGCCGACTAAGAAAGCATTGCCTCACTCATCCGAGGCATCGGGGATGACCGCGCGGCACGACTGACGCAAGGTCGGGAACCAACACGTAGCCGGCGGCACTCGCGCCTGGGGTGGCCGCCTGCCGCGCAGCGGCGCGCTAGACAGAGCCGGGGAAGTCCCGCATATTCGACCGCACCACAACAAGAACGCATGGGCGCGCTGAAGCGATGTCCGATGCGCGACTGCGTTCAGCCCTCGGACCGGGCAGCTCGCTCCAAGCGATCAGCCGCCTGAGGAATTGGCCAGACACCGCCGCGGCGACGCCCAGGGAGCGATGCATGATATTCGAGACCGTCTCTGCCGGTGGCTGTCGCTCTTATCTCATCGGCTGCGAGCAGACCTGCGCGGCGGCGCTCATCGACCCGGAGCTGAGCCAGATCGATCGTTACCTTGCATTGGCGGCCCGCGACGGCCTGCGTTTTCACTACCTCATCGACACGCATACTCACGCGGATCACTTCTCCGCGACGCGCCAGCTGGCCCGCCAGCTTGACGTGCCGGTGGTCATGCACCGCGCCAGTCCGGCGCCGTTTGTCGATCTGCACCTGGAAGGTGGCGAGCTGCTGGTGGTCGGGCAACTGCGCCTGCAATCGCTCCATACCCCTGGGCACACGCGCGATTCGATGTGCCTGTACGTCGAGGACCGGGTGTTCACCGGGGACACGCTGCTGATCGGAGCCACCGGTCGCACTGACCTGCCGAGTGGCGATGCCGCAGCGCTCCATGAAAGCCTCTTTCAGGGTGTACTCAGACTCGACCCATCGCTCAAAGTGTTTCCGGCGCACGAATACAAGGGGCGCGGCCATTCGACGATCGGCCAGGAGCTTGCGGATAACCCGCGCCTGCAGAAAACCGAGCGCGGTGCCTTCATCGAGATGATGCAGAACCTCAACCTCACCATGCCGACGCACGTCACCGAGGCGCTGCGTACCAACATGAGCGGCGGCAAGACGGTCGCCCAGATGCTCTCCGACGCCGCGGCAGGCGTGCCCTTCATGTCGCTCGCCGAACTGAAGGCGCGCCGCGAAACCGGTCGCGACGGCCTGATGGTGCTCGATGTGCGCGAGCGCGATGCCTACGAGGCCGGGCACATACCCGGGGCGCTGCATCTGCCGCGCGGCCAGCTGGAGCTGCGCGTGAACGACGAATTGAAAGACCCGACGGCGCGCATCCTGGTGTGCTGCGAGTTCGGCCGCATCTCGACTCTGGCGACCGCAACGCTGCGCGCGATGGGTTTTCAGGGCGCGGTTGCACTCGACGGCGGCATGAAGGCCTGGCGCGAAGCGGGCAACGCCCTGGTGAAAGGCACCGCCCCTTAGGCGTGCCGGGCCTGGCAAGCACAGACGCGCCTCTTCCGGCCGCCCGTACCTCGTCCATACCGACTAGAGTCAACTCGTTCGCGTTGCTCGCTGCTTGCAGGGTAAAGTCACGCTCCCGAACACGCCACGGCGCTGCCGCACGCACGTCCGGGACACCCGGACATTCAAGGGAACCGAGATGCTACGTGCCGTTCTTTGTGCGTCAGTCGCAGCGCTGAGCGTCGCCTATAGCGGCGAGACACCGGGCCGCGCCGATGTGGACGAAGCCACGCTCGCCAACGAAGGCGGCGGTACGGACTGGCCGGCCTACGGGCGCACGTTCAGCGAGCAGCGCTTTAGCCCGCTCGATCAGATCAACCGGCAGACGGTGTCCAGACTCGGCCTTGCCTGGTCACTGGAACTGCCGGAGTGGAACGTGTCCAGTGCACCGGTGGAAGTGGACGGGGTGCTCTACGTCGCGGTCGGCTTCAGTGTCATCTACGCGGTCGATGCGGTCAGCGGCAAAGTGCTGTGGAGCTACGACCCCAAGGTCGACCCGCAGAAGATGCGCATGGCCTGGGGTAGCCGCGGCCTGGCGTTCTGGAACGGCAAGGTCATCGCTGGGGTGCAGGACGGGCGTCTGTTTGCCCTGGACGCCAAGAGCGGGAAGCTGGTGTGGGAAACCCTCACGACCGAGCCGGGCGACAACCGCTACATCACCGGTGCACCGCGTGTCTTCAACGGCAAGGTCATCGTCGGTCACGGCGGCGCAGACTTCGGTCACGTGCGCGGTTACGTCACCACTTACAACGCCGATACCGGCGCGCTGCTGTGGCGCTGGTACATCGTGCCCGGTGATCCTGCGAAGGGTTTCGAGAACAAGGCCATGGAGATGGCCGCCAAGACCTGGACGGGAGAGTGGTGGAAGTACGGCGGTGGCGGTACCGCCTGGAATGCACTCACCTACGATCCGGACCTCAACCGCGTGTACATCGGTACCGGCAACGGCGGCCCATGGAACCGAAAAATCCGCAGCCCGGACGGGGGCGACAATCTGTTCCTGTGCTCGGTCGTGGCACTGGATGCCGACACCGGCGAGTATCTGTGGCACTACCAGACCTCTCCCGGTGAGAGCTGGGACTTCACTTCCACCATGGACATCGTGCTCGCGACCATTCCCATCGACGGCCGGCCGCGCAAGGTGCTCCTGCACGCACCCAAGAACGGCTTCTTCTACGTCATCGATCGCGAAACCGGCAAGCTGATCTCGGCGGAGAAGCTGGGCAAGGTCACCTGGGCCAAGGGAGTCGACATGGCCACGGGCCGCCCGATCGAGAATCGCGGCGTGCGCTACGAGGACGGCGAGGCGCTGATGTGGCCGGGCTCCGGGGGTCTGCACAACTGGCAGCCGATGTCGTTCAGCCCGGATACCGGACTGACCTACATCCCGGCGCACGAGATGGCCGGCTATTACAACGACAAGGGCATCGATGCAAAAACCTACGACATGGAACGCGATGGCCCCATGGGGATCAATGCGTTCCACGATGACATCCCCAAGAGCGCCGGCAGCAGCTCGCTCCTGGCCTGGGACGCGGCGAATAAGAGGAAGGCCTGGGAGATCGCCCTGCCCGGTGCCACCAACGGCGGGGTGATGAGCACGCATGGGGGCCTGGTGTTCCAGGGACTGTCGGACGGCAAGTTCGTGGCGCGCGATGACCGCACGGGCGCGATCCTGTGGAGCACTTACATGGGAGTCGGCACGCAGGCGCCCCCCATCACCTACAGCGTGGGCGGGCGGCAGTACGTCTCCATACTCGCCGGCTGGGCGGGCGGCCAGATGCTGCTGGGTTCACTGAGCGCGCAGCACGGCTGGGTCGGGCGCGATCACCCGCGCCGTCTGCTGACCTACATGCTCGGCGGCACGGCCGTGCTTGCGCCCTCCCCACCCCCCTCGCAGCCGAAGCCGGTGGACGACCCTGCATTCAAGGTCGATCCGGCCCTGGCTCTGCGCGGCCGGGCGCTGTATCAGCGCTGTCTGATCTGCCATGGGGCGGGCGTGGTCGCCGGCGGCTTTGCGCCCGACCTGCGAGCCTCGCCGATACCGCTCGAGGCGGAAGCTTTCACCGCGGTGCTGCAGGGCGGCCTGCAGAGCCGCGGCATGCCGCCATTCCCGGAGCTGAGCGCCCAGGATGTCACGGCGCTGCGCCACTACATCCGTGACCGCGCACGCTACCAGCCGACGATCTGGGAACAGATCGGGACGTCCTGGCACTTCCTGCTGCTGATGCTGAAGATGAAGCTCAAGGCCTGGGGCTGGCTCTAGCAGCTCCGCGCTTTACCACGTTCATCAGCCAGGCCGGTCACGGCCGCATTATTTCTTGACCTCATCCGCTGCTTTTTCGGCGCCGTTCTGCAAGTCCTGAGCGGCGTCACTGACCTTGTCGCCCGTGGTCTTTTCGCCGCCATTCTTGATGGTGCGCACGGTCTCATCGACCTTCGCGCCGGCACGCTCCATGGGGCCTTTCTTCGCGCAGGCCGCAAGCGAAAGCGTCAGAGCGCACAGCCCAGCTATCAACATGAGTTTCTTGTTCACGATCACTCCTGAATCTGAAGAGCGCCCGAGTGTACAGCAGGCGCCCCGCTCGTCCGGGGCAGCACGAGTCACCACTGGAGCTTGTCGCAGGACGGGTCCTGCAGATCGCGGCTAGCCGCGCCCGCAGGCCCCGTCAATTGTGCACCTAGTAGTCTGAGTGCAAGGCGTGCGCGATGGTCGCCGCGATGAGCCGGTGGCCCGACTGACTCGGATGTACGTCGCACAGCAACTGGTTCTGTGCGCTCGCATTGAGCAGGCCCGCATTGCAGGTCTTGCCGCCGAAAGCCGGATTGGCCGCGACGTTCTCGAAGGCCGTGAACAAGTCTGCTACGCGGGCACCGTAGGCGTGGGCGGGAGTGGCAATCGCCCCATTGAGCAGCGCCGTCAGGGCCGTGCCGGAGGGGTCGGAATAGTCCACCGAGTAGTAGTTGGTCACGATAATGGCGCCGCCGAATCCAGTCGCGCGCAGGTCGGCGAGGATGGTCGAGATGTTGGCTGCGACGCTGGCCAGCAGCGTCGGTACGCCCGCCTCGATGCATGCCGTCGGGTTGGGCTGCGTAGCGCAGCTCGCCTCGAGCAGGAAGCCATCGTTAGCGCCCAGCGTGAGCGTCACGAAGCGCACGTCGCGGTTTCTCCTCAGGAACTTCTTGGCAAATTCGAGCT
Source organism: uncultured Pseudomonadota bacterium (assembly GCA_963743625.1). Lineage (GTDB taxonomy): Bacteria > Pseudomonadota > Gammaproteobacteria > Steroidobacterales > Steroidobacteraceae > 13-2-20CM-66-19. Next base: position 435,480 of record CAVUQM010000014.1, read on the forward strand.
GGGTTGAGTCGTACGTCACGTGCAGGGGAAAGGCGGCCCGATAGGCCCGACAGCCATTGTCCGGCGCCGTGGCCGACAGAAAGCTGCCCGTGGTCTCACCGGGACAGCCGCCATCCGTCACTTCCATGTCGTGCCGGTTTTCGAGGTCATCGGCAAATCCGACGAAATTCTCGGAATTGATGTAGGCGTGGCCCGCCGAAGCGATGTACGCAAAGGCGACGCTGTCGCCCAGCACGAGCCCCTGATCGCGCTCACCCGCCTGCGCGACCGCAGCGACACACATGCCCGCCACCACGAACACCGCCGAAAATGCGCGTATGAGTTTCATGACCGCTCCCTCAATTGGTTTAGTTATTGGAGGGCGTCGCCTGTGGCTCGAAGACGCGGACGGTTCCAGATCGGTCCACCGTGTCAGCCGCGAGGTACGCTCTTGCTCTCGCGACGACCATAGGGCAGCCCGGCGGCAAACGCAATTGAGCCGTTCGACCTTTGGGTTCCCGCCGGGTTTGAGCTTCGAGGGCTTGGCGTGGGAGCGCGATCGCCCGAGCCAGCGGCGGCCCGCCCCCTCCTGCGGACCTCTAGTAATGCGGTGGCCGCTCGTCTTGCGGGGAGCCGTCCTCGTTTGCGCTTTGCACAACGGCCAGGCGCTCGGAGATCTCCCGCATCTGGGTCATCAGGGCGCGGATTTCCCGCTGCTGCCGGATGAGGGCATCACTGAGCTCCGCATTCGCGCGCTCCAGGAAGGCGATCTTGGTCTGGATCTGCTCCAGTTCTTCCTCGTTCATGTCCGGCGTGCCTCAGATCATCCGTAAAGGTTAAGCGTGCGACATTGCCCAGTGCGGCACCAGGCCCGTCATGCGGCGCAACTGCGCGTCGGCGGAACGGTAGTCCGGATAATGCTGCGCCACGAGATGCCAGAAACGCCTCGAATGGTTCATTTCACGCAAGTGACACAGCTCGTGCGTCAGGACATAGTCGACCAAGGCGGGCTGCAGGAACAGCAGGTTGGCGCTGAGGCAGATCGTTCCGCGCGAGGAGCAACTGGCCCAACGCGTGCGCTGCCGCCTGATCATCACCCGCTGGTAAGTCAAGCCCAACGCCAGGCTCGCGGCGTGCAGTCTGGGCACCAGATGAGCATGCGCGGTCTGCATTACCCAGCGCGAGAGCGCGCGCCGGCACGCAGCTTCATCCTCGACCGCACCGCGCAGCAAGAGGTTCTGCGCATCCAGCTCAATCAGCGTAACGCGCGCTGCGGCGGTCGCGCTGTTGCAGACACTCCAGCGGGCTGCGATCGCCGGCAGCACAATCTGTGCCGGCGGGCACCAGGGGTCGCGCGCGGCACGCAGCTGCTGCCGGGCGGCGACGCGCTCCAGGGCGTCGCGGATCCAGGCGCTCTGCCGCTGCAGGAGCGCCGGGATTCGCGCGGTGTTGAAACCTCGCGGCACGGTGACTTCCAGGCCGCGCTCGTAGGTGACCCGCAACCTGACGTTGCGGGCATTAGCGCGGACACGCGTGCGATACGGGAAGACGACCGTGCTCGTCTCGTCACGTCTTAGTTGCACCTGATCCTCTGTAGCATGAGCGTGCGCCCAAGGGTCGCGGTAATTCTACCCGGCCCTGCGCGGGGTACTGATGAATTCTGGCCGCCGCGCGCGCGGCCGCGAAGGCACGCCAGCGAAGTCTATTCAGGTGACAGGCCGAAGCGCTCGATGTACGGGCGGAACTCGCGGCGCACAACCTCCGGCCTGATGCCGTACTCTTCCGGCGCATAGCGGTGGATGCCGTGCTTGCCCTGCGGATTGTCGGCGATAAACCACTTCATCTTGGCTGCCGCCTCGTCCGTCATCTTCAGGTCGAAGGCCTCGTAGATCTGCGCCACGACCGCGAATTGATCGCGGATGAACTCGGAGAAGCGCATGTCGTAGAAGACCGCGTCGGGATACTCTTTCGCATGGCGCACAGTCATTGCGTGTTCGAGTGCGCGCCTCAGGCGCGGATTCCAGTCCTGGGCGACCTCGAACCGGTCCACCTGGTCGCTGCCCATCGAGCGCACCAGAGTGGTCAGGCTGGCGTAGGAGGTGAGTGATTTCACCGGATCGCGGTGCGTGAAGACGATGCGTGCATCCGGGTAGGTTTCGAGCAGGTGCTCCAAGCCCCACATGTGGGCACCGGTCTTCAGCACCCAGCGCGCGCCGCGATGCCGCGACTGCAGATGCTGCAGCTGCTTGTGATGGAAGTCATAGACGCGTGCCCAATCGGCGGCGCGATCGACCCAGTCCTGGTAGGCGGTCACGCGGAACTGGTTGTGAAATAACGGCGTGCACATGGTGTCGCCCATCATCACCACGCACTCCTGCGACAGCTGCGCACCCATGGGATGCATTGCCTTGAACTTCTCGCGCCGCTCATCCAGCGGCGGGAAACCGGCCTCGCAGCGCGCAATGCGCGGATCGGTCTGATAGGTAGCGGTCTCGGGCGGGGGTGAAGGGAACGTGACCTCCCAGGTCAGCGGCGCCCGGTTGGCCGGATCCTGCGCGAGAATGTCGTGCAGGATGGTCGAGCCGGTGCGCACCAGGCCGATGATAAAGACCGGCTTCACGATCTTTTCCTGCGCAATGCGCGGATAAAGCTTGCGGTCGTTGACGTACAGCAGCCGGTTGACGATATGGGCAAGCGCACGCTCCCGGGCGATGTACTGGCCTACCGGGTTCAGCTGGGCGTCGTTCTCCAGCGATGAGAGGAATAGCTGCAAGGGCTGCAGAAACGGCCCGGGACCGAAATCCTCCAAGCCGCTGGTGCGCGTGCGCGCTTCAGCAAGCAGCGAATCGACCGAGAAGGTCAGCTTTGAATCGCTCACTACATTCTCCAAGTGCCTGCCGAGGCCGCGCCACTGCGTCTTGTCAGTCCCGCGCGCCCTTCCTGAAAACCACGCCATCCTTCATCACGAATCCGACGTTCTTCAGCACACCGACGTCGGTCAGTGGGTCGCCCGCGACCGCGATCAGGTCCGCATAGGCCCCGGGTGCCACCACGCCGAGCTCGCCGCGCTTGCCGAGCAGCTCCGCGGCCCGCGAGGTCGCCGACTGGATCGCCTGCATGGGGGTCATGCCGAGTTCCACTTCGCGCACGAACTCCTGGGCGATGGAGTCGGTCCACGGGAACCCACCGACGTCGGTGCCGAAGGCAATCTTCACACCCGCGTGCAGCGCCTTGCGAAACGAGATCACGTGGTCCTCAATGCGTTTGCGGTCGCGCTTGCCCGACGGCGTATCCGGCGGATCGGGATCGTAGTAATAAACCGCGAGTGTCGGGACCAGCCAGGTGCCCTGCTTTACCATCTGAGCGATCTGTGCATCCGTGATCCCCAGACCGTGCTCGATGGAATCGCAGCCTCCATCCAGGGCGCGTTGCAGGCCGATGCCATTGTAGGCATGGCAGGCGACGTTGCGGCGCCAGCCATGTGCCTCATCAACGATCGCCCTGAGCTCTTCCACCGTGAGCGTTGGTTGCGAAACCAGCGCACCCTGCTCGTCGACCCAGGAGCGGTGCGTCATGTATACCTTGATCCAGTCGGCGCCATGGTCGAGCTGCTCGCGGGCCGCCTTGCGTGCTTCAACCGGCCCGTCGATCAATTGCGCTCCCTTGGGCACCTCGATCTCGGGGGCGTAGCCTTCCAGGTTATAGCCTCCCGTGGATGAGATCGCGCGCGTGACCACGAACATGCGCGGCCCGGGAATAATGCCCTCGTTGATCGCGCGCTTGATGCCCACGTCGCCATATCCCGCACCTTCGGTTTCGAGGTCCCGAATCGTCGTAAAGCCCTGCTCGAGTGCCCGACGGGCGGATACCACGGCGCGGGCCGCCCGATAGGACGCGGGGAACTTGAGCAGCTGTGCGTCGTAGCCCCCGGCGGCGGGGTCCTCGCCCTGCAGGAAGATGTGGGTATGGCAATCGATCAGGCCCGGCAGCACGGTCGCGGTGCCCAGGTCGATCATCTGCGCCCCGGGGGCCACCGTCGCGGCGCCTACCGCGCGCACCTCGACGATGCGGTTACCGCGAATGACGATTTCGACATCGCGACGAGGCTCGCCGTGGATGCCGTCGATGAGTGTGCGGGCGCGCACAACAATTTCTGCCACTGCGGCAGCTGCCGGAGCCGCGGCCGGCTGCTGCGCCAGGCACACCTGTGCCAAGCCCAGACAGAGCGTGAGCGGCCAGAGGATAAATCGCATGCGGAACCTCCCCCATCGCAAGCGTGCGCCGGTGGCGGATGCTGCGTGTGGTGCATGATGCCTGCCCGCGGCAGCTTGGCAAGGCCAGTCGCGCTGCTTCGGCAACGCGGCCTACCGGGGGGGCTCCAGGATCTCGAGGACCGCCTCCGACGGTCGGCACAGCCGAACGGCCCAGGGCGTGACCACGATCGGACGGTTGATGAGAGTCGGGTGGGCCACCATCTGGTCGATCAGCTGCGCGTCCGTCCAGTGTTCCGCCGCCAGACCTAGCTCCAGATAGGGTGTGCCCTTCTCCCGCAGGAGTTCACGCGGGCGCATGCCCATGCGTTTGAGCAACTCGATCAGGGTTGCGCGATCCGGCGGCGTCTTCAGGTACTCGATCACGGTGGGTTCGACCCCGGCATTACGAATCAAGGCCAGGGCATTGCGGGACGTACCACAAGCCGGGTTGTGATAGATCGAGACAGGAGTTTGCTCGTTACCCATGAGGTGCCCGATGATGTCGCCTTCCCCGGGCCGGTAGTTTCCAACGGTAAGCCGACGACGAGCAACCCTACCGGCTCATGCTCCGTATTCGAGTTTAGGATACCAGTCGGTGCCGCGACCTTCGGCCGTGAGGTCGAGCAATGTCCACAGTGGCGTCGGGTCAGGTGCGCCGTGCGGGTCCTGGCCGGGGTCCTGCGTGCCAGCTGATTCACCCGCCCAGAAATGGCGCACCGCGCTGCCGTCCTTGACCCACACGTCGAGCGCCGGCCATTCGCTGCCGTCCGGCGCAAGACCGCGATAGTCGCGCGGAAAATCATCGCCGATGCATTGGTAGAATTTAAGGTTGCGCCAGCCGCGCTCGCGCGCGAAGGCGAGCTGGCGCGATAGCGGGGAGCGGCCGATGACCGCCAGCGCGACCCGCTGCGTCAGGTCCCGTGCCGGGACGTCGAATGATCCGAGCAGGGACGTACACATCGGGCAGGGCCGTTCGCGCGCGGGGCCGTACATCCAGAAGTAGGTGATCAGGGTCTTATGGCCGCCGAACATGTCGGCGAGAGTTACCGTTCTGCCGTCTTCGTCGTAGAACTTGTAGCCCGGCGGCTCGCCACCCAGCGGCAGCCGGCGCCGCTGCGCGGCGACCCGGTTGATGTGACGCCGGAGCTCAATCTCCTCGGTGAGCAACGCCTGCCGCGCCCTGCGGTAGTCCGCGCCGTCGTTCGGATAGGGTCTGCTTACCTCTGCGGCGAGTTCGGCGGCAGGCCGCAGCGCTTGCTGTTCACTCATAGTGTCCTCCTGCTTGGCTTAGTGTCCCGGGGAGCTGGGTCTATCGTTTGCGTACGCCTGGGCTCAGTGGACGCTGAATTGCGAGGGCGGGTTCGGCGTTAAAGCGTTACCGCCGCCGGCAGTGACTGCAAGTCCGGTTGCATTGACGCTGCCCGTGGCGTCCACCACGAACAGGTACGCCGTCTGACCCTGCGTGAACTTGCCGAGGTTCACCTGCGCGCTTATCGCCGCGTCGCTCCAGGCGCTCGGAATCTGGTTCTCCACCGTCGTCGCCTGGCTCAGCACCGGTTTGTCTGCCAGCACCACGCGCGCAAGGGTAGTGTCAAGGTAGACGTCATCGAAGTACCGCCAGTTGGTGGGGTAGCCCTGCATGCGCGCGTAACCACCTATCGAAATGCTCCTGCGCGTGCCACCGTAGTTGTCGGTGATGCCGGCATAGTTCATCACCTGTTGGCCGTTCTCCCAGATGTTGATGTAACCATCAGACTGGTTCGACACCTTGATCGCGATCTCCACCTTTGACCACTGGCCCGCCATCGGGTTTACGGCCTTCCCCCACCAGGTGTTGTGCCCGTTTCTGTCCGGGTTAGAAAGCGGAGTGCCATTCTCGTTGGTCCATTGGATGCCGGTGTCAGAAGTGCTGTCCGGATGAGGCGGACCGAAGCAGATGTACCAGCTTTGGTTGAGTGCGTAAGGCTCATCGCCGTCCGAGTAGTCAAAGAGCTTGAAGTTGTTGTCGCCACCGAAGTGCCACTGATTGTCCGCGCGCTGGTACCAGCTGGCATAGATGTAATACGGCAGTGCCGGCAAGGCCATGCTCTTCCACATGACCACGTTGTAGCCGGAGTCGGCGCCGGTGCTAGCCGCGTGTGCGCCCGCGATGTAGCGTGTCACGTGCGAGTGCGGCAGGCTAACGCCGCGCATGGGTGCGTAGTAGCCGAGGTTGTAGCCGGGCAGGAGAGTTGGCCAGGCGCCCGACCACTTGTCGGTGACCGCACTGCCCGCGGCGTCGTCCCACACCAGCGGCGCGGCCGCGGTCTTGGCGCCAAAGCCGGAGCCCGTAATGGTAATAGTGGCGCCGTGATTCAGGGTGCCGCCGACGCTTTGAACCAGCGGCGTCGCGAGAGCCGCCTGCGTGGTCACCGCTACGGCGAGGAGCGTCGCGACCATGCGGCGTGGGCTGCAGCGCGGAGCGGCGCGCTGAAAGTGTGCGTGCATTTTGAGAATCCCCGGATCAGTCACGTTTATTAGACGCGACACCTTAAATTCATCGCACGCGAATACAAGTTCCGCAGGTGTAGGTAAACTGCGACGCACGGGTTAAGCCTCTGTATAAATGGCGATTAAATTTGCACCGTTGCTCATGCCGCACTCGCATGCTCGCCGCTGCGCCCGAGCGGGCAAGGCGCAGGCATACAGCCCAGATGCAGTGCGCGTAGTCCGCTGGATGATTCGCGTTTCTCGCAATTTCCGCGACTTGCTCAAGACCTGGCAGCAGGTATTGACGCTGCATATGAATGTGATTTTCGGTGCTAGCGCAGCGCGAGCGTGTCACGGCGCCACTGCGCGTCTTGCCAGCGCAAGAAGTCCGGCAGCCGTTCGGGTGCGCTGGCCTGGCGCATCAGGGTGAGGTCATCGAGTCGCAGCTCCTCGAAGGTGCGGTGGAAGCGCCCGTGCTCCCTGAGCTCGCGCGCGATCAGCAGGCGCCTGGTGCCTGGCACGAAGCCGGCAAAGTCTACGTAACCGGCCTCAGGATCATCCGCACCGGGCGACAGGACATCGATCGACCAGGCTTCCGCAGTTGCATGGAACACCCACAGCTCGCGCCAGCTCTCCATTGGCTGCACCGCAACCACCAACGCCCGGCCTTGCGCGATGCTCTGCGCTGAGGCCATCCACACGATTCCGTAGGTGCAGCGCCGCACGAGCGGGATGTCGCCCCCCCTTGCGAGGGCAATGCAGGTCTGGCCGGGATCCCCTGGCGCCGCCGTGAGAACGAGCGCACCCGCCGCCGGCATCGTTGAAGCCGCGGCCCAGCGGATCGCAGCCACGCGCACGACTGCATCCAGGTACTCGGCCCTGCGATCGTCGCCGAGTTCGTCGGCGCGCACGTCGCCAAGCGAAGCGAGCGCGCGCTGCGCCGCCGCTGCGGCCGGCTTGCCGGCCCGCGCCTGTTCGTAGGCGATGGCGGCCGACACGGTCGCGCGTCTGAGGTTGAGGCGGCTGCGCGTCATCGCAGTCAGGTTTCTGTCGGCGATCGCCGCGAGCAGCTCCCCTCGCCCATCATCCACGGCTGACCGCCGCGCGGGGCCGAGATCCGGGTCGATGCAATCCGGGCGTGTGAGACCCAGCGCAGCGTGCGCGCGCTCCTCGAAGCCCGCGTCCGGCAGCGCCAGAACGCGGCGAAACAACTCACCGTCGTAGCACACGTGTATGCGGCCGTTGCGCTCGAAGCTGCGCGTATGAATACCGAACTGCTGGACGACCTCCAGGTGTGCGGTGGCTTGCGCGACGCCCGGGCCGCTACCGGAAGCCCGGTCCGCCAGTCGCTCAGCCATGCGAGCGATGGCATCGAAGGCTTCGGCGCCCGGCGCGCCTGCCGGAGCCGCCCTGAGGTATGCGGCACCGTAACTTATCCCAAGTGCCTCGGAGCCTTGCACATCGCGCAGGAAGCGCAGCACCGCGAGCAGCTCGGGCGCTGCGGCAGAGGTGAGGACCACCGTGTGGACCGCCTCGCTCCTCAGGTATCCGCCCCGCTCGCGATGGTAGTCGTAGACTTTCAGATATCCGGCGCTCTGGCCGCGGAGTTCGAGTGGCTCCCCCTGCCAGAGCGAGACCAGCTCGGGAGCGCTCGAGCGTGGCGCTGCGCGCAACGCGGCGTGGTCCTGGACCACGATTGCAAGCGTCGCGGCGAGGGCCAGAATCACTGTCGGGCGTCCGTCTCAGTGTTCACCTCAGGAGCTGCGTCACCGCCAGCGCTCGTCGGTGTGCGTACGCCAATGAGGTTCGAGCCGATGAACTGCCCCGCTGCCGGAGTCGGGGCGATGATCACCTGCACCTTGTCGGAGAGTTTGTCGGCAAGCGTCTTCTGGATCAGTAGCGGATAGTGAGTGAGCAGGACGCCCTCGCGCTCCATCTGACCCGCGTTCGCCTTGCCCACCAGCTCCAGGCGGTACGCTTCCGCGTCCGCAAGCCGTTGCCGCGAATCCGCTTCCGCCTTCGCCTCGATGCGTCGCGCCTCCGCCGCCCCTTCCGCAGTGCGAATACGCGCGACCTTTTCGGCCTCGGCCTCGAGCCGACGCTGCTCGATCTGCTTCTGCTTGAAAGGCAGGATGTGCTGCATCGTCTCCTCCTGGGCACGTGCGGCGATGACTTGTTGTTGTGCCGCCGCCTCGGCGGCCTTTCGTCGTCGCACCTTGTCGGCATCGCCCTCGAGTTCGGTCTCCTTCACCTGCGCCTCCTTCAGCTGCAGGTTGTAGCGGATCTTCTCGGTTTCGAGCTCCTCCGCGAGAAGCTTCTCCATTCCCGCGCGATAGTCCTGCGGCAGGTCAACCTGCCCCATGTCGACCCCGCGCAATCGCAGTCCCAGGGTTGCAAGCTTTGGCGCCAGTTCGGCCGCAATCTCCTGTTGGATCAGGGCGCGCCGGCTGGAGAAGATCTCGCGCACGGTATGGCGTGCCAGCAAGGGATAGACGATTCCCTGCACCGCCGGGCGCACCAGATCGGCGCTGAGATCGTCCGGATAGTCCTTGGACATCTGTGCCACACGTTCCCGATCGATAGCCCAACGCACCGCAATGTCCACCCCGATGGAGAGACCCTCGTTTGACTGGAAGGGCGCCTTGCCAGCGGCACTCGAGCTATCGGTGAGCCGCAGCACCTGGTCGCGAATTGAATAGCGGCGAATCTGATGGATGCCCGGCACGGCCAGCACGGTGCCCGCGGTATAGGCGTTCGCTGAACCGTCAAACAGGTTCGTACGTACCAGCACCTCGCTGCGATGCACGGAGGCAAAAGGTGGATGGGCGTAGAGGCCGTACGCGATCACGCCAAGAGCCGCCGCGATCGCGACCCGGCCACGAAGGCGAGACGCGCCTTCAAGCGCGCTACGCGCGGATTTACCCAGCGGTACCGTTACGCGACTCAGGGGATCGATGAGGATCCGTCGCAAGACCCCGAGCAGCACCGTGAAGCGATCCGACATAAACCGAACTCCCGTTGCCCGTTGGGGCGCCTCGAGAGAACAGTTTTGCCGTCGATTGTGGCAAGGACGTGGGCGAAAAGTGGCGCGGGATGGCTTGAGGCCTGGGAGAGCCGCTGCTCCACGACCCGAGCTCTACGCGTTAAATGCCTCGTCGCAGGTAACGATGCCCTGCGGCCGTGAGACGCAGAACGATAATGCCTGGAAATACTCCGGTGGAACGCCGCGCAGTACCAGGTCGGGATCGGCCTTAAAGCCAAACCTGCCGTAATACTCCGGCTCGCCAAGCACAACACAGCCAGAGGCACCCCGTTCGCGAAGCATTTGCAGAGCCTCGCGTATAAGCTGGGCGCCGACGCCACGATGTTGATTCTCTGGTTTCACCGAAACGGGACCGAGTCCAAACCAGTCCGCAGCACCGTCTGATATGGATACCGGAGATATCGCGATGTGGCCGACTACGCTGCCATCCGCGTCTGCGACGAGCGAGATAGCGAGCTTTCCGGCTTTGCGCAACAGATTGACGATGCGCTGCTCGGTGCGGCTTGTACGCGGCACATGCAAGAATGCCGCGACCGTCACCGCCTCGATTACCGATAAATCAGCGGAACTCTCACTTCTTATCTTGATGGCCATCGGTCCCGACCCGGAGCGGTCGCCTACGCAGGAGCTGAGCCCTGGGGCCACAGCGCTGCCGCGTCGATCTCACGCCACGCGGCGGGCGCCAGGCCGTTAACACTCACCTGCCCGATGCTGGCCCGGACCAGTCGCAATGTCGGAAAGCCGACGCGCGCAGTCATGCGGCGAACCTGCCGGTTCTTGCCCTCGCGCAGCGTCAGCTCCAGCCACCTCGTCGGAATCTTCGCGCGCCGGCGGATGGGCGGCTCGCGCGGCCATAAGTTGGCGGGCTCCTCGATGAGGCGTACGGCAGCGGGCTTTGTCACGAAGTCCCCGAGGTCGACGCCCTCGCCCAGCCGGGCAAGGGCCGCCTCAGTCGGCTCGCCCTCGACTTGTGCCCAATAGACCTTCGCCACCTTGAAGCGCGGGCTGGCAATTCGCGCCTGTAAGGCACCGTCGTCAGTCAGCAGGAGTAACCCTTCGCTGTCGGTATCGAGCCGTCCCGCAGGGTAAACGTTCGCCACGTTGATGTAGTCGGCGAGCGTGCGGCGGCCCGGCTCGGGGCGAAACTTGCAGATCACCCCGAACGGCTTATTGAAGGCAATCAGCACGCGTGGCTTAGCCGAGAAAGCGTTCGATCAAGTCAGGCGGCACGGTAGCCGCAGGCACGGAGGCACGTGAGCGCGAGCGACCGTGAGAGCGGCCGCCGCGGGGACGGCTTGCTGGGCGGCGGTCAAACCACTCGCGCACGTCGGCATCCAGGCCGACGCCGTGCATGTAGTTGTAAAGAGCCTTGCGCAGGCCCTCGCCCAGGAAGTCGTGATCCGTGCCGACGGGATCTTCGAACGCGATGTCGTTATGCGCAAACGTAATGTCTTGGGGCGGCCGCAAGCGGATGCCGTACTTCTCAGGATGCAGGCCGACGGGTGAGTGCGCCGTTGCGGCGAACCGATGCCAGTACGCCGACTGGATGCACCCGGCCGCGAAGAGCTGACGGACGCGCTCGAGCGCATCGATGGTGTCCTGTTCAGTCTCCGTCGGGAAGCCATACATTAGATAGGCGTGCACCATGATCCCGGCGTCGCTGAAGGCGCGAGTCACCTGCGCCACCTGTTCAACAGTGACGCCTTTGCGCATCAGCTTGAGCAGCCGATCCGAAGCCACCTCGAGGCCACCGCTCACGGCGACGCAGCCGGATGCGGCGAGCAGGCGGCACAGCTCGGGCGTGAAGGTCTTCTCGAAACGAATGTTCCCCCACCAGGTGATGGTGAGATTTTCATCGATGAGGCGCCGCGCAAGTGCGCGCATCGCTGCCGGCGGGGCGGCCTCATCGACCAGATGGAAGCCCGTCTCGCTCGTCTCCGCGATCAGCGCTCGAATCCGCTGCATCACGAGGTCCTCGCCCGGCCGGTCGTAACGGCCTATGTAGTCGAGCGACACGTCGCAGAACGAGCACTTTTTCCAGTAGCAACCGTGTGCGAGCGTGATCTTGTTCCAGCGCCCGTCCGACCAGAAGCGATGCATCGGATTCAGCATTTCCATGATGGAGACGTATTGACTGAGCGGCAGGCCTTCGTACGTCGGGATGCCCGTGTCGCTTTGCGGGAAATCGTGCTGGGTCACATCGCTTTTCAGCACGACCTGCGTGCCTTCGCGCACGTATGTGCGTACGAGTGCGACCGGGCGGCCCTGCATCCTCATCAGCAGATTCAGGAGCGGGCGCTCCCCGTCATCGAGAGTCAGATAGTCGAAGTAGTCGAATACGCGCGGATCCCGCAACGAACGCAGCTCGGTGTTAACCCAGCCTCCGCCCAGGACCAGCGTCGTGTTCGGTGACGAGGCCCGGATCGTGCGTGCCATGCGGAATGCGCCGTAGACGTTGCCCGGAAACGGCGCCGTCAGAGCCACGACGTCAGGCCGGTCCCTGACCAACTCGCGCGTCAGCTCATCGAGCGTTGCATCCACCAGCGTGGGCTCACCCATCAGCGCGTGCTGGAGGGGTTCGAATGAGGTGGCGCTCGCGGCGAGTCGCTCGCCGTAACGGGCGAGCTCGAAGCGCGGGTCGATGCCGAGTCGCCAGACGTCTGCGAGGTCGTCGATGTACAGGCTTGCAAGATAACGAGCCTGCTCGGTCGTGCCCAGCGTGCCGAACGCGCACAGCAGCTGTTCATCAAGCGTGCCTTGCTCGCTCGTGGGAGGTGGGCTCAAGTGTGCGAAGCGCGGGCCTTCGGGAAGGAACATCCGCCCGACGATGCGAAATGCGAGGCTCGGATCGCGGCCCTGCAGAAGCCGGATCGCCGGCTCCACGGTGTCGACGTAGCGCTTGGCATGCTTGAGAAAGTGAGCGATGGAGGCCGCCACGGGGACACGCCTGCCGGCGGTTCGCGTGCGCTGATGCAGGGTGTCGGCCATCTGCCGAACACGCGGTGCCGAAAACACGCGCAGAAACAGCGAGAGTGAGGCGTCGGCCTGCGACACCTCGAGTCCCAGGTCCTCTGCGTGCAAACGCAAAAAGCCCATCAGATACGCCGTAGCGGGGTACGGAGTATTCAGTTGGGTCATCGGAGGTGTGACGAGCAGGAGGCGCACTATAAATGGAGGGTAACGCACGCGATATCCAGCAGGCACGGTCAAACATCAGGGCGACCTTGGCCGGCGCCCAGTCATGCACTGACCGCTTACGCAGCGAAGCCTATAAGTATCTGAAGCGATTTGTGAATTTGGCTCCAACCGATGGCGCGGCGCGTGACCACGACCGCCGCAGCTCGCAGCCGGCCTACTGGTACTCCCGGTTTCGCTCTCCCCTTGCAGCAGCCAACGACGCGACAGCCTGCTCCAAGTCCACGATTCACTTGATCCGCGTTAAAATCCACAGCGCCCGGCAACCCCTGCAGGGCTTTCCAGAAATCCCGTGTAATGGCACCAGAGAACCGCGCTAGTCGAGAATCCGTTGTCCGCGCGCTCAGGCATTCGCTGCGGGAGAGCCTTAATCCCAGAGTGTCCGTAGGTCGGGGAGATATTCTCATGACGATCAGCAGACGTACCTTCTCGGCCTCCCTCCTCGCCGGCGCCGCTGCTGCGTTGACATCCACCCGAGGGAGAGCCGCTATCGCCACGCCGATCAAGGCGCGCAACGTCGTGTTGGTGCACGGGCTGTTCGCCGACGGATCATGCTGGTCTGAAGTGATTGCACGGTTGCAGGCGGTGGGGCTCAATGCAACGGCGGTGCAAAACCCGCTGACCACGCTAGCAGAGTCGGTTGCGTCGGCCGAGCGAGTGCTGGCACGCCAGGATGGCCCGACAGTCCTAGTCGGGCATTCGTTTTCCGGGATGATCGTCACCGAAGCAGGAATGCATCCGAATGTTTCGGCCCTCGTCTATATTGCAGCACGTGCACCGGATGCGGGCGAGGATTACACAGCGTTAGCCAAGAAATTCCCCGCGCCACCGGCCTCCGCCGGGATCGTATTCGACGGCGATGAAGGGCGCTTAAGCGAAGAGGCGTTCTTGCGGGATTTTGCAGGCGATCTGCCACAAGCAAAGGCTAAGGTGCTGTACGCGGTGCAGGAGCCCTTCCAGAAGGCGCTGCTGACAGGCCGAACCACTCAAGCGGCCTGGCGATCGAAGCCGAGTTTCTACGCTGTCTCGACCGAGGATCGCACCATCAATCCGGATCTTGAGCGATTCATGGCCAAGCGCATGGGCGCCAAGACCATCGAAGTGAAGTCCAGCCACGTCTCGATGATCTCCCATCCGGACCAAATCACTGCGCTAATTCTGGAAGCCGCGCAACACCCCTAGCGCAAGCTCACGGGCAACCGTTTCCACCGCCGCCGGATCCGAATACCGCCAAGGAAATCGAGCAAGAAGGAAATCGATGCTGCCGCCGACGGTTAGTGGCCTTGCGTGCTGCGCCGAGCGGGTCCCGGTGTGTTTCCTGCTCCGTTACTCCTGTCAAACACTCCTGGGAGTAGAGCCGGCGCAAGTCGTCCTGGAAGCCATTGGGGTTGCTACCGGGCCATGCGTCTAACGCAGGCACCAGTAGCGTACTCCCTGAGAATCGAGAAACGATTCGGCACTCGCGCCGTTGAGCATCGCCAGCGTTGCGAACATCCCGGCCGCAACACAGCTACTTGCCACGACCGAAACGGAACGGGGGACGCCACGCACGGGCCAACCGTCGTGCACGTCGAGAATGTGACCGTAGCGGACACCATCACGCAACAGAAAGCGGTGTGAGTCACCGCTAGTCGCGAGTGCCCCCTGGGCGAGTTCCAGCAGCAGCCGCGGCTCGCGCTCGCTGTCCGGACGTTCCACTGCGACTTGCCAGGAACTGCGGCGATTCGGGCGATTGGCCGCGAGATCGCCGCCGAAATTAACCAGTGCGGCGACAGGATGAGTAGCACTCACAAGGGCCAGGGCCCGATCAACGGCGTATTCCTTGCCGAAACCGCCGAAGTCAATCTCCATGCCCGAGGGCAGAGAAATCTGCGGGCGCTGCCAATTGACCTTGCTGAAGCCAATAAATGGCAGAAGCGAGTTCACCGCCTGCGGGTCCGGGACGCGATCGGAGCCGTCAAATTTCCAGCAGCGTCGCAGGATTCCCGAGGTGATATCAAACTTCCCGGCCGAGAGGCGATAGCATTCCGCCGCATAATCGAGCAATGCGACCGTCTCAGCGTCCACGGCGATGGGTCGGCCCTGGCTGTGATTGATCGCGCTGACGACACTGTCGGGCAGGTAGCGGCTGTACTTTGCCTCGATGCGCCAGGCTTCGCCTGCGGCGGCTCGCCCCAATTGCTCTGCCAGGTCCAGGTCATCGGTATCGAGCAGCAGCTCGCAGGGGCTCGCCATTGCCCGGAAAGTGACCGCCACGATGCCATTGTCGCGCGGCTCCAGCTGCAATTCGGAAGTCTGCACGCGAAGGGCCCCAGTGCCTCGGAGTCGGGTCGACGTTAATTCTAAAACAGGAAACGCCAGCTCAGCTGCGCGATGGTCGCGCGCAGGTTGGGGTTGAGGTTCAGACCCTGGAGTTGTGGCAGATTACTCGACTGATTGCTGGGGCGCTGCTCGTATTGCTCGAGGCGCAAGCTCAACTCGCCATTGCGGATGACGGTCACCGCGAACTTGAGTCCGAAGGTTGTGCCGACGAATGCTGCCAGGCGCGGGTCTGCCGAGGCATAGACGGGCAACGGACCGGTGCCGTTCAGATACAGATTATAGAAACTGGCGGCGCCCTGGTGATACCAGCGCGCGAGCGGCTCAAGGTACGTCGCGCGGCTAAGTCCGATGCGCAGATGAGCTTCGACCGTGTCGGAATTGATGTCCCAGCTGTCCTTGCCCCGCCGATAAGAGACATCGAGCACGGCGGGACCGAGGGCTACTTTGTTCAGCCAGTAAAGGCTCTGACGTGTACGCGACTCTGGACGATTCTCGTACCGATAGCCGCCGACTGCGCCCGTGGAGTCGAGGACCGAGAGGATGCGGTAGGGGTCCGTCAGGTATCCCTGTGAGTGATCGAGCGTGTAGTTGAGCTGAGTCAGCCAGTTACGCGCGAGGACCTGTGTCACTCCTACGAGTGCTCCGGTAACCGTCTTGGTCTGGTTGCCCTCGTGCTCATACAGCGCATAGTCGGATTCGGGAACCGGCGTTCCGCCGTTAGGCTGGATCAGGTCGTATTCGACACTCACCCCGGCGGCAAGCGTGGTGTTCTTCTCATTGAAGTCGTGACTGAAGTCGCCGTGCGCGGCGAGGGAGTCGAAATCGTGCTCGGTGGAGACATGGCCTCCCACCCCCAACGTGTCGTTGAGACCAAGCGGCTGAGACCAGTCCGCATCGCCTGCGAAGCGCTGCTCCTTGAAATTGGGATCCTGCGGCAGGTCTCCCGGAGCGATCGTATAGAGCCTGGTCTTCTTGCCTGGCTGGGGCGTGAGACTCCTGCTGGACGGGCTGGCAAAGGTCTGCGCGTTATGCGACGGCAGAGCGCCGTTCGGGGTTGCGCCAGACAGCGAGTCGGCGGTGAACGTGCCTTGTAGCGCCCGCTGATCGCCGAAGTCCTTCTTCAGCGAGACGACCGGTTCGATCGCCTGAACGCGACCGGCATTTTCCTTGTAATAGAGCACGGCACTGTCGAGCTCGAAGGACTGGTCGGCATCAGGCGCGCTCTGGGCACGTGCGGTCGCGGATAAAAGCGCGCAGCTGGCAGCCATCAGACCAAGCTGCAGGGGCGCGCCCGGTCGCTTCAGTTGCACCCGCAGCCCCCGCCTCCAAAGCTGCGGCCGCCGTTGGCCGCCTCTTTGCTGAAATAGATGTGGTCGTCGATGCCTGCATCCAGCGGGTACGCAGTTACCGCCATCTCCGGTCGCGCCAGGATGTCACGCTGCCAGGGTTTCACGCCGATGGTGCTGCAACCACCCAGCAGAAGTCCAAGCCCCAGAAGCATTAAAGCCCGCCGGAATCTCTGCCGTTGCATGACTAGCTCCCCCTTGCTCAATGCTGAGTGACCCAAGAGCGCACCTGCTGCTCGAGCACGGCGCGATCAGTGAGACGAAACCCCTCATGGCGAACCTGTACGACGCCGTTGCGATCAATCACGAAGCTGCTCGGCATCCCATGGACGGAGAATCTCTCCGGCAGAACGCCCGCCGGGTCCAAGATCACTCGAAACTGCGCGGGATGTTGGCGCAGGAACTGCTCGGCATCGGAGCGGTTTCGGTCAACATTGACTGCGATGACGGTAAGCCCGTGCGGTCCGAGCGTCTGCTGCAGGTAGTTCATGAAGGGAAAGGACTCCAGGCAAGGAGCGCACCAGGAGGCCCAGAAGTCGAGATACACAACCTGGCCTTTGAGAGTGGACAGATCAAGCGGATCACTCGCCCAGGCAAGGGGCGCTGCGCCCCAGGCGGCTGCCAGAATCCCAATCCCGGCCTTCACAGCAATCCACGCTAAAGGGCGCGGGGAATTGGAAACGGCACGCTGCATAGCACTCAGTCTCGCGAGGCCATTACACAACAGTGTACCGTGCAATGCAGAGTAAATGTCTAGGAGTTCGAGTCCGGGTGCCTACCGGCGTGCTTACGAGGGGACGGTCCTAAACCGTTTGGTGCGGGCGGAACGACCTCACCTGACTTCAAGGGGACACCCCGAGGCCCAGCGTGCGCCCGGCCGTCCGCCCATTCTGTCGGTATCGCAATCCGTTGGTGCAGTCGGTCTAATCGCCGATTCGAGCCGTGTGAAGACCGGCACCAAATTTCCGTGCAAATTCAGTGAAAGCGCTCGAAGCTAATCGGCGCTGAGAACCTGCTCCAGTCGCACAGCCGCATCGCGGCCGAAGCGACGAGTCACTGTGCGCAGCAGGTCAATGTTGATAGGTCCCTGGGAGCCCGCATAAGCAGAGCGCGCATCCCGGATATCCTGAGGGCCGCCCGCGAAGCACTTCATTGCAATGAAATCCTCGCGTCCGACAAAGCGCAATGAATCCCCGGCGAAAGGTATTTCCAGCGCACGGGCGAAAAGCTGCGGATCCATCCCTCTGAGCCCGCTCAGGAGATCGACCTGATTTCCGTGACCATCGGTAAGGGTAAGCGTCCCTAGTACAGGGTCCTCGTCATCACCGCGACGCAAGGTGGTGCTGAAACCCGCCGCTCGGAATCGAGTTTCTAACTGCATCAACCGTTCCGGTTCGACGTAGAGCAGAGCGTCGACATCTGTCGTGGCGCGAATGGCTCCGTGGACGGAGAGCGCGAAGCCCCCGATGACGGCGTAGTTGATGCTCTCGTGGCGCAGTATCTCGACCACGTCAAGCAGAAGAAGCGCGGACTGGCCGGCCCGAGCGGTTCTCACCGCCGCTGCGCGTTACGCGCCCGCGCATCTTCGGCTCTGCGGCCCGCGGCGTGTAACTCCGCCACCAATTGGTTGTGTTCGAGGAAAGCTTCCAGCCGCTGTGCGGGTGTCAAGGCGCGCTCGGAGTGAACGAGAGAAGCACGCGCTTCATCGGAGAGCGGGGAGGCCTGGGCCGGAGATCCGCGGCTCGAGGTCCCGGAGACAAAGGCGCCGGCCTCCTCCGGGGTCTGACCCGTCTGTAGTGTCAGCGGCAGACCAGCCAGAACGGCGACGCGGATCAGGAGCTCGAGCGACAGGTCTGTCACCCGGCCGTTCACGATCTTGCTCAGCGTCGGCTGCGGGATGCCGAGATGCCGGGCCGCCGCGAGCTGATTGGCACCCAGGTGCCTGACTCGCCGAGCAATCTGGTGCGCCACATCGAGACGCAGAGCCATCACGGTGGCGATCTCAGGAGAGGGCATCAGAGCACCTGCATCTTATAGTGAATCTATTATAACTGAGCGATCGAAGCGCAGCAACCTGTATTATCAATATGTTATGAGCACCCCCAGGCATGTGAGTGGCTCATAGCCCGCGCGCCTTGGTCATCCTCTCTATGACCTTGGTCTTGTGCCCCTGCGCGAGATGGCTGTAACGCTTGACCATCGCCATGGTGCGGTGACCGAGCACGTCTGCAATCTCAAGGAGACTTGCACCCTGCCCTGCGAGATACGAGGCGCACGTGTGCCGCAGGTCATGAAAGCGGAAATCCGTGATACCCGCGCTCGCCAGAGCGGCATACCAGTGCGCATCGAAGGCCTCGTACGGCTTCTCCGAGTCCGACCTTGCCGGAAAGATGAACCTGCTTCTGCCATTGCTCGTGACTTTAAGTGCCCTGATCGCCTCCAGAGCCCTGCCGACCAGAGGCAGCCGTCGGGGATCGCCGTTCTTGGTGTCCTGAATGATCGCCTGCGGCGCTGGGGGCTCGAGGGTGACGTCGGTCCACTGCAGACGAATCAGCTCACCCCGACGGGCACCGGTCGAGACTGCCAGAAGTACCAGGGCATGAAGAGCGGGCCATGCCGATTTGGCACAGGCGTTCAGCAGAGCGTCTCGTTCCTCATCTTGTAGAAAGCGTATTCGCCCTCGCGCTTCCTTCTTCTTGCTGATGTCGCGCACGGGATTGGTGTCGAGAAGACGCCATTCCCTCAGGGCGGTCGTGAACATATGCGAGAGCGTCGCGAGGTAGCGATTTACGGTAGCGCCGGAACGCTTATATGACCTGGGAACGATATCGGGTCTATTTTCTCCTCTGCGGAGCTTAGCGCGCGTGAAGCACTGCGAAGCCAGCGCGTCCCGGGCCTCGGCGATGCGATCGGGCGTGATCTCGGCAAGGGTAAGTGCGCCAAAGCGGTGCAGCCACCAGGCAATGTGGCGCTCAGTGTTCGTTCTTTTCGAAGCGCTGGCGTCGCTCAGGACGCTCTCGCGATAGCGCTGCGTCAGCGCTGCGAAGGTGATCCGCTGTGTGCGGGTGTGTGGAAAGTGGCGCCGTTCCAGAATGGCCGACTCGATGGAGCTCGCCCACCGCGCGGCGTCCTTGCGATTGCGGAAGGTTTCGCTGTGCGAAGCGTGGCCTTTCAGTCGAATCTGCACCCGATAGGAGATCCGACCGGTGAGCGGACTCGTGAGACGCTGAATCGACGCCATTCCCCTGCGCGCCTTCGTGTGGCGATGGGTAACTCGGTGCAGTAAATCTGCGCCCAGTGAGATCGATACGAAATGGCTGCAATCGACGCGTTCTCGCATAAACGCCGATGTAATATCGGGTTTCAATCGTTAGCCACAGGCCCGCCTGGGATCGCCGCGGCTCCCGTCGCGAATAGGCTGAGGAGATACTAATCCTGGTGCAGGCCTGGGTCGCCGGAGGAGCCGCCAGTCGTAACGTCCGTTGTCTTCAATAGGAGCACTTCGCTGCCATCAACTGGTGACGACAGGTATTTCTTGCGCAGCAACTGCTCAATCTGCGATCGATTCTTGCGAACGGCGTCGATTCTCCCATTGCGGTCGAGCCCGTCAGCCCCGAAGTGGTCCGCGAGCGCCTCTCGGCTAACTCCGCACTCGACGGAGCTGCCGAGTGCTTCCCCGACGAACTGCACGATGTCCCGGCTCGAGTCGTAGCGCAGCGACGGACTGTTGAAGGCCAGATCAATACCCGGAATGATTTCCCGGGTGCGATTTAGGGTCTTGAGCAGCACATCGCGAGCAACCGGGGCCAACTGACTCATTCCCGTAAGAAGCGCTGCGCGCCATTCTTTCCCGCGTCCATAGGCTTCCTCCCAGACCTGCTTCAGTGCCTGCGGTCTTTTGCCTGCGAGAGACTCGATCAACACCTGCGCCTGGTGTAGGTCCTTGTCGCGCTTACCCGTTCCCGTGCGGCGACGTGTCGCCAGAATCAGCTTATGGACCGCGTAACGCTCGGGAGCCGGGACTTTTACGTAAATGCCCGATCCGTGCAGTACTACAGCGTCCTCTGTTTCGTCGATCAGAAAATCCAAGAATCGCAGGGGTTGAGCGGCGGTCTGGAGCGCGGGCAGGTCTTGGCTCCGATCCGTATCTGCGCCTTGGTTTGGCGTCACAAAGTCAACACGTAGTCCCCCTTTTGCCATGTAGCTGGTCGCCGCGTTGTGCTGGGAAATACGTGGAACTTCCTTGAACGTGCTGTCCGCTTCCTTGAGGACCTCAAGCATGGGAGGCGTACGATCTGCTACTGACACCGATACGTTCGTGAATTGCGCGATGTCTACGTCGCTCGTTTGAAGCAGGGCCCCGGGGACTCTGACGCCGAGCATGGCCGGGTAACTTTGATAGGCGACCGTTCCGATCAAGACACTCCGTAGCCGGAAAATCCCGGCCTTGGCCAGTGCCGAGACAACGTCGCCAATGGTAGGCAGAGGAGCGGGGAGGCCGAAAGAGCGCACGAGAGTGGAGACCAAGACTCGCCGCTCGCGTTCGTCGTCCCGGGCTTGCCTGTGAGTCGCGATGCGCTCGAGAAGTTCCGGGGATTCGGGCCCCACGTAGCGCTGCGCGCGCCCTTCCGCGGTGCGCACCTGAAAATACCAGTAGCGACGACCCTTAATAGTCTTACAAGTGAACGTGCCCTCCTCAGGAAACGCCGCGCCAAAGGACGCAGCCGCGCAGCGCTCCAGGAGTTCTGCGTAGGTTGTCTGTACGACGAGCATTGGAGCTGGCATATGACCTCGTATACGCATTCCGCAGAGTGAGTATAACTAGTTATACTCAAATATCAAGCCGCGTATAACTTGGTCGACATCAATTCCAGGGCCGAGGCGGCGAGCCAATAAATAGCCCGGAGTCAGTCACTTACCAAGGCGCTCTAACGCCGCCCAAGGCCCCAGTCAATATCGCCAATTCCCTTCGACTCAACCATCCGGATAACGCGCGTCTTCAGACAGAAACGATCGCAGCGGATCGAAGTGAAAGAAGCCGGCGGGCCGATCCAGCGGCTCCTATCGCACGTCGTTGGCCGACTTAGCCTGACTCACCCGCTCGACCGCCATAGTTCGGGGAGTTCGCCGGATAGGCCGCAGAGCGGTCGCTGGGATGTGCGGTGAGCCGATAGGAAACCACCTCAGATTCCAGCCTGCGCGCGCCACTCAGGAGACCTGAGACCAGAGCTGCTCCATCTTTGTTCGCGTTTCTGAGTCAGGGAGCCGTCCGTGACCGGCGGCCTGATTGTCCTCCAAGTGCTCAAGTTTGCTTGAGCCCGGGATGGCGCAGGTAACGGCCGGATGCGAGAACACGTACTTCAGGAAAAATTGGCTCCAGGTAGTGATGCCGAGCGGCGCCGCCCAGGACGGCAGCTGCCGGCTTCCCACCTGATTCAGAAGGAGATTACGGCCGCCGCCCAATGGCACGGCCGCCATCACGGCAATACGGCGCTGCTGCGCCAGCGGCAGAATCTCTGCTTCGGCCGAGCGATCACCGAGGGAGTAATCGACCTGCAGGAAATCGATCGGGTACTTGCGCATAAAGTTAGCCAGCTGCGGATACTCGGACGAGTGGATGGAGGTGATACCGATATAGCGCACCCTGCCCTGCTTCTTGAGTTCAGTGACCACCGGCATCATGGCTTCCACGCTGTCGATGAAGTGGATGAACAGCAGATCCACCTTGTGCAGCCGCTGCAGTGAGCGCTCAAAGCTCGCAAGTCCCCCTACCCCATCGCCGCGACCGCCAGGCGCGTTGAGTTTCGTCGCAATGAACATGCTGTTCGTCAGGTTCAGCTCGAGGAGCGCCTTGCCGATCTGCACCTCGCTGTCTCCGTAAAGTGCCGCGGTGTCGATGACGGTTCCACCGAGCTGGTGCATGCGCTGCAAAATGGCGCGTACGTCCTCGTAGGGAATGCGACCGAACTGATTGGTGCCCAGGCCCACCACCGGGAGCTTCTCACCGCTCGAGGGAATGGCCTTCCTGATGAGCGCGCCAGGATCGTCCGCGGCGGGTGCGCGTAGGGGCAGCAGTGCGGCCGCGCCCGAAAGGAGGCTCAGTCTGAGGAAGATGCGGCGCGAGCGATGCATGAAAGTGCGTGTCACGGCAATCTCCGGCTTTGAGGCGAGTCCTTTGAGTATAGGCAATCAAGGCGGGTTATCCCGGGGCATACAGCCAACCTTCAGGTTCGGGGTATGGCGCGTGGTTACGCGTCGAGTACAAAGACAGCGCCCGGCTGCGGCGAGTAAGGTCTCGCGCTCGTCACTGCTAGTCTTTCGCGGGGGACCGCCGAGCGAGGCTGTGCACCATTGCTACGAGCTCGATGGGCTCGATTGGCTTGGAGAGATGCAGCTGAAATCCCGCACGAATCGCTTTGACGCGATCCTCTATTCGGGCGTAGGCCGTAAGCGCAATAGCAGGAAGGACCGCATGTCCATCGGACATCGCGCGCACGCGGCGTATCAGCGCGTAGCCGTCCTCGCCCGGCATACCAACATCGCTGATCAGGACGTCGGGCGCCTCTAGAATCAGCATGTCAATGGCCTCATGTGCCGAAGCAGCAGTCGTGACTTGAGCCCTGCAGTCCTCCAGAAGCCGCTGAATCAATGCTCGCGCGTCGCGCTCGTCATCCACAACCAGAACTTTGACTCCGGAGAGATCGGGGGTCAGCGCATTCTTGGGCACATTGACACCGGCAGCGTGGGCGGACTGGCGCTGCGCGCTCGGCGGCCGCTCGGAATCCTCGCTTGACGCCATCACCGGAAGCGTGATTCGGAAAGTCGACCCCTGGTCCCGTCCTGCGCTCGTTGCCGCAATCGAGCCGCCATGGAGTTCGATCAACTGCTTGACTATGGACAGTCCGAGACCCAAGCCTCCATGGCGCCGCGTGCTCGCCGGATCCGCCTGACGAAACCGATCAAAGACATGCGGTAGAAAGTCTGGATCGATGCCTTCACCGTCGTCAGTGACCTTGAGTTCGAGGTGTGAATCGAGGCGCGCCAGCGTGATCACGATCCGCCCGCCCGTAGGGGTGAACTTCACGGCGTTGGTCAACAGATTCCACATTACCTGTTGCAGACGATTGGGATCGCCTCTCACCGGTCCTGCCGTCGGGTCCAGCACCACTTGCAGGGAAATGCCCTTCGCTTGATAGGTGGGTCTAACAGTTTCGACCGTGGCATTGACAACAGAGGCAAGATCCAGACGCTGAACGTCAAGGCGCACCTTGCCCGAGATGATGCTGCTCATATCGAGCAGGTCCTCGATGATCTGTGCCTGCGCGCGGGCGTTGCGCTCGATGACCGTCAGGCCGTTCATGACGTCGTTTGAGAGACCCTTGCACCTGCGCAGCACTTGCGTCCATCCGAGGACGGCATTTAGCGGGGTGCGCAGTTCGTGACTGAGCGTTGCCAGGAATTCATCCTTGGTCCTGCCGGCGCGCTCGGCGTCGGCGCGCGCGCTGCGCTCGGACTCAACGCTCTCGCGAATGGTCTCCTGGGCCCGCTCCTGCTGCGACAGATACTCACGAACCTGGTACTGCCGCTCGCGGGCGCGCAGACCCGAGCGCACCAGAGAGAACAGCGTCGAGGCGCGAATCGGCCGCTCGACCACGCTGACATTGCCCAAACGACTCACGAGATCCATGAGTGCGCTCGATTCGTGACCGGAGCGGGATAGCACCACGATCGGTAGATCCGACCAGACGGGTTGTTCGGTGATGCAACCGAGCAGAGCCTCGCTATCGGCCAGTATGGCTTCCTCGCACACGATCAGCAGGCCCGCGCCCTTCCGTTGCTCGGAGCACAGTTGCAGCATGTTCGTGCAAATCGCGAATGAAATGTCGTTTGCACCGAACAGCTTGCCCATGGCGAGCCCATCGGCACGCGTCGAAGGCACAATAAGGACCCGCTCTTCGCGCCGACCTGAATCTCTCCCCGTTTGCGTCTCAGAGGGCATCGGCTGGCTTCTTGATCAGCGGTTCGCCTTGCCCACGTAAGTTGGTACCCCAGTCAGCACGCCATGAAAATCAACCAGCGGTTCCCCGATCGCGATTCCGTTTTTATTGAGCTCTAGTTCCCGGATGGTGAGCTCGTGATATCCGTTTCGTTTTTTAACGACCGAGAGCGCCCGACGCACGCGGCCCGACGCCTCGAAATAGCGGAACAGGATCACATTGTCCGCAAGGTATGTGGTGTCGACCGGCGCGGCCATGTGCCCGACCATGCCCGACTGGGTGACGGTGAGAATCGTGATGACGCCCTGCTGTCCGAGATACGAAAGCAGCTCGTGAAGTTGAGCCGTCAGATATTTCTCTTCCGGCATCGCATTGAGGTAGCCGTTGAGGCTGTCGACGATGATCATCTTCGCAGGTTTTCCTGAGGCGTCGCGACCCTCAGCGGCGCGGCGCACGACCGAGGCAAACTCCCCCGACGACAGCTCCGCGGGGTCAACCTGCTGCACAGTGATAAGACCGCTCTTGAGCGGTTGCTCGATGAGCAGGCCGAGCTTGCGCGAGCGGGAGCGAAACGTGGCAATGTTCTCATCGAACACGAACATGGCCACCCGCTCACCCCGCCCAGCGGCGGCCGCGGCAAATTGCGTCGCTAGGCTCGATTTTCCCGTGCCGGCGGGGCCAAGGAGCAGTGTGCTGGTTCCCGCCGGTAAGCCTCCGCCCAAGAGTCCATCGAGCTGCTGGTTGCCACTGGGCAGGTCCTGATCGACGAAATCGGCAGGGTGCTCGGCCGCGACCAGGCGTGGAAAGATATCCAGGCCACCGCGCCGTATCGCGAAGTCATGATACCCGCCGCGGAAGGAGACGCCGCGCATCTTGGTGATGCGTACACGGCGACGCTCTGCGCCATATTGATTGGCGAGCTGTTCGAGAAATACGACACCATGCGCGATGCTCTGCAGATGGTCGTCTTCCATTCCGCCCGTACGGTCATCCAGCAACAGCACCGTGCAGTCGCGACCGCCGAAGAACTGCTTAAGGGCAAGCACCTGGCGCCGATACCTCAAAGTATTCTGCGCGATGAGTCGCAGCTCCGAGAGCGAGTCGATGACGAGTCGCGCGGGCTGGTGTTCATTCACTGCGGCGATCAACGCCTCGGTCGTTTCCCCCAGTTCCATCTCTGAGGGATTGAACACAGTGAGCATAGCGTCGGCGGAGAGGTTGTGTTCCGAAGGAATCAGTTCCGTCAATCGCAGCTGCGCAAGGTCCCAGCCGTGACTCCGGGCGACCTTCTCGATCTCTTTCTGCGTTTCAGAAAGCGTCACATAGAGACAGCGTTCACCTCGTTTCACGCCCTCCAATAGGAACTGCATCGCAAGAGTGGTCTTACCGGTGCCCGGAGCCCCGGTGACAAGGTGAAGGCAGCCTCGCGGAAACCCGCCTCGCAGAATATCGTCCAGCCCTTCCACGCCCGACGCGGAAACCTCATCCACGCTATCATTCATAGCCGCTCCTGATCATCCGGCACGGAAGGCCGCGCTAGGGTCAAATGCCCTCGCGCTGAGGGCGGTCGGCTGGATGGCTCTCTAGATATTACAAGAATTCTTCCGGTATTCCTGTCAGTGCTCGGTCGTTACTGCTCCGCTTGCGGCCGCGAGGTCGGTCGTTGGGCACGGCCTCACTCGCTCACTGTGCGGTTACCATGCACGTCAACGAGGCAAATTCAATCAGCGCAGCAGAATGTGTTATGTCGGCGTTCTCAAACGCCTGTGAGCCGTTGGGGAAGTACAAAGTGGACGGCCGCCGCGCTTAGACCACCCGGTTCGGACCACGCTTTGGCGTCTATCCATTCCATTTGTGGGAGACGTCGCCCGAGAGCACCGGTGCATCGTCAAGGTCTGGGTTTATAGGCCGTAGCCACCCGCTACCGCAATGCGTTGTCCGGTCACGTAAGCAGCCCGGTCGGATGCCAGAAAAACGCAGGCGTGACCCACTTCTTCGGGTTTTCCCCAGCGCTTGAGCGACAGGTTCTTGTGTACCTCGGCGACCCAATGCGCGTCGAAGACTCCCTGTCTCGTAAGCTCCAGGAACATGCCCGCCTCGATCACGCCCAGGAGAACCGTGTTGGCCCGGATCTTGTGCCGACCTTCTTCCTTGGCGATCCCCGTGATCAGGGCCTCGATGGCGGCCTTGGGAGCTACGGACATCACGTCACGGTCGGGCCATGCTAGGTGGCCCGCGGATCCCAGGTGCGAGTATGAACCACCGCCCCAGGCCTTGAGGCGCGGTAGCGTCACGCGCACGACGTTGTAGAAGCCATTCAAGTCATGGTTTACGACGGTCTGCCACTGTTCGCGGGTCATCTCCGAAATAAGCACCTGTGTCGTAAGGGTCGCCGCTCCCACGAGAACGGTGTGCAGGCGCCCGTGGGACTTGGCCGCGTTGTCCACGACGGCATCGACCTGATCAGCATCCGCAAGTGTCAGCTGGTGAATGGTGGCCTTGCGGCCCAGCGCCTGTATCTGTGATGCCACCCTTTCGGCCACGTCCTTCTTCTTGTGGTAGGTGAGGGCGACGTCCGTGCCGGCACGGGCAAACTCCAGACAGACCGCCTGTCCAACGCCGCCACTGCCCCCCACTACGAGGACTGCGCCGTCAGGGAAATTCTTCTCAGTCATCTGTTGGATCCCAGGTTAAAACTACGACCGATGCTATCTACGGGTTACGCGCGGCCGAAACGGCTCGTAAATCTTGCAGACGACTTTTGAGGAGTCGAAGGCGTCGGACTTGCGAATGCGCCCGACATTGGCGGGGCTCCACAGGATTTCCTTCGTCTTCTGCAGGTCGTCGGTTTCGATCTCCATGAGATTCAGGTAGCGATAGGGCATCGGCTGATATCCCGGGTAATCGGGGGGTTCGACCGGCGGTACGCGGTAGCGCTGGGCGGCGACGAGTCCCGGCGTCATCAGCATTTCCGGCACATGAAATTCGTCGTACCAGGTGTTGTATTCGTCCTCGCGACCGGGGACCGGATTTGAAAACGCCATCATGATGTACTTGGCCATGACCCTTACCTCCTTAGATGCACACGATCGACCGACTGCTCGCAACCGTCTCTCAGCTCTATGCGTTGCTACTATTGCTGCGTGCAGGCATCGAATACCGCCTTGGTGTCGAAATAGTAGGCGGACAGTTCCGCCACCTGGCCATCGCGAAAGCGCCAGAATTCCGCGATCTTCATATCGACATCGCGTCCGGTGGCCTTCGCGACAGCCTTGACCCGAATCATGGTAATGACCGAATCGGCGCCCACCAGATGCTCCAGTATGTCGACGCGGAAATCGCTCCACGCAGCCAGGAGCTTTTCCCGCAACTGCCGAGCGCCCTCCTTGCCCTGATAGCTGCCTCCGTGGGGTAGCGATGCGGGCAAGCTGATCCTGATTTCCGGATGCAGCAGCGCCACAAAATCCTCGTAGGATCCCCGAAGCGAAGCCTCGTAGGCCTTAAGGGTAAGGCTGACATTCTCGTTCAAGAGTTCCTCCTCGCAAGCTCCCGGGCGGTCTGCAGGCTTACCAGCGAGGTGTGCGCGACGGCCGGATGAGCGGCGCCCGTGAGTCGCATGCACATCGTCCCGGACGTATGCCCGGTAGTGTCGAGCCAGTTGGGGTGTCCCGGGTCCGATGCTGCTATCACGAGCGTGATGCTGCCGTCGGAATCGCGGCGTACGTTCGTGCCGTTGAGATGGATGCGAGCCAATGTGTAGTCCAGCGATTCCATCCAGACGTTGCACAGCTGGAAGTTCCAAGCACGGCAGTGCGGCAGCTCCGGGATGCGGATTACCAATGCTTCGTTGGCCGCGACACGCCAGGCGGACAGGTAATACAGGATGTTGGGATCGCCGCCCGTGGAGCGTATGTATGCCTGGTCTCCGAGCGGCAGCTGGTTGAGGTGCTCCTGGAACTTCGAGGTCCAGTCACCGAAGAATGAGGCGGTCTCGATGACGTGGTCTGCAATCGAGGCCAATGATGCGGACAGGCCTCCGAGGCCAAGTGGCGCGCCGCCCCCAAGCTCGTCGGTGCGCTGGAGCGCGATCGACACCGGAGGGGCGTTGCGGTCCTCGATGGTACAGCGCACGATGATGAGGTTGGTCCGCTCATCAATGGCCAGGTGGTTGTGCGTGCTGCCACGCGCCCTCGATATGCAGATGCGGACCATGCCGTCTTCATCGGCGGTGAGCGTATCGCTGTCCAGGCGGGCCGCGGCGGCGCGCCGGTCACGCTCCTCGGCAGTGAGCCCCGAAGTCATTTCCTTCTTGTCGAGCGCGACGATGCTGTAGTAAGCGCAGCCCCTAAGATCTGCACTCAGGAGATACTCGTAAGCAGCGCTCACACACGCGACGTAATAGCGATTGTCCGGATTGTCGCCTCCGCTCTTGATGCGTTCATCGCACAGTAGATAGAGCTGTGGCCTTGCTGGATCCGCACCGACGAGGTTGCGCTGAATCGAGGCGAACAGCAGGTGCGTGAGATATCGCAGACCCTCCACGACGTCGAGGTCCTCGATCGGAAAGTCCTGGCGCAACAGCTGCTCGCCGGCATCGCCGAGTCGCTCGCAGAAGAGCCTCCACGTCCGCGCCGCCCGCTGTTGATGTGCCGAGGCCGACATCTCCGTCACTCGTTCGGCACTTGGAAGTAGGACTGGTATTTATCGAATAGAGGCCTTTCCGCATGGCCGTCGCCCGTCGCGTAGCTATGAACACCGAATACGCCCTTGGGCTTTCGTGCCAGATAGCGTTGCATCCTGAGCTCGGTGTCCGCAGACAGAGTCAACCCGAGGTCTCGGTACAGGGTGCGCAGCGCCTCGAGTGGTCGCGAAGAAAAGTCGGCAAAGCGGATATTGGCGAACTGCCCGCGCGGCAGCGTCCCGTCTTCGATCCAGGCGATCCGCTGGTTCAGCATCGCTGCGACCAAATCCATCCGCAGCCAGTTATCGTAGGAGTTGCGGCTGAAGGGATCATCGGTGCGGAAGCCGAAGATCGTGCCCTGCACGCTGACTACGGAAGCCACCGCCTTGATCGGGTCGCGATGCGTCAAGATGATCCTGGCATCCGGATATATCTTCAGCAGCTGAGGCAGGTAGGGCTCATGGTTGCAGCCTTTGAAGAGCCAATGCGGACGTCTGAAGCGCCATTGCAGGAGCTTGAGCATTCGTTTATGCCACCGGTACGTCTCCGTGATGTCCGCTGCCTGCAGATACTGCTGGTAGGTCGGGATCTGAAAAGAGGCGGTGAACATCTCCGAGAGGAAAGAGGAAGTCGTGAACTCAATGCACTCGACCGGCAGCTCACCGCCGACGTCGTGCATTGACTTCCACTCCGGCGAGATCCGGTCCTGGATCGTGATCAGATCATGACCCTGCCGGATGCGAGGATCGCTCTGGTAGGAGGACTCCTCGGGGGGCGGACACGGGAAAAGCGCCTCCCATTTCTTCACGTAGCGGAACTGAACATCCTGGGCGAGAACCTCGTGCAGGATCGTGGTACCTGAGCGGGGCAGGCCGACGATGAACAGCGGCTGCGTGATGATTTCGTCACTGATCTCCGGATGCCGTTTGTACCAGTTGGTGACCTGCAGGCGGTTTTGCAGGTACAGCAGCAGGTCCGAACGCGTCAGCAGCCGGCCGAGCAGATTAAGACCCGCCTCCTTCTCGATGGCGCTGATCAGCACCTCGAAGTGCGCACGCCAATGATCATCGGGGTCTGCGTCCCCGAAGTCCGTCAGCCCGGTATTGGCGCACGCCGTGTCCAGCAGTGAGCGCGAGTCAAGCGGCACTACGCCCTCACCCAGGACGGACCCCTCGGCATTAATCCGCGTCACCCACTCCGGCCGCGGGGGGTGCTGGTAGGTCTGGCGGCGGTCGGTGTTCATCCGCTTTTCGCTGTTGCATCGCTTCAGAACGAGGCCGTCAGGTTGACGCCCAGCGTCAGGGGCTCGTCGTAAACCACGGTCCCGAAACCCAGTGCGCCGAAGTCGTTGCCGGCAGCAACCACCTTCTCGTTGAGGAGATTGGCGCCATAGAACTCGGCCCGGAGCTTGAAGCGTGCGCCCGTCGGGATGTCATCGAGCGTGATCCGCGCCCGCAGGTTTTCGTGCTGTCGGGCGGCGACTACCTCGTTGTAGGGGTTCTGACTGTCGAGCGGAAACCATACCTTGCGGCTGCGGTAGGAGCAGTCCAGCCGCGCCGACAGATTGCCCGCGAGCGTGCGCCCATAGGCGTACTGCGCTGACACGTTGGCGTTGAGTTTGGAGACGCCAGCGAACTGGGCCTGATCGGCGACGTTCACCAGGTTGCCCGAGGCGTCAGTCAAGTAGTACTGCTGGTACTTCGGATCGACGTAACCGATGCTGGCCTGCAGTTGCCAGCTGTCACTCGGAACGGCGGTGATTTCGAGTTCTCCGCCCCCGTAGGTGGCCTTGCCGGCGTTGGTGATGACCGGCAGGCCGTTGATCGTGTTCTGAACCTGCAGGTCGTCGTAGTTGGTCTTGAACAAGGCGGCGTTGACCCGCAGGCGCCGGTTTAGCCAGTCCGACTTGACACCAATCTCATAGGAAACGTCCTTTTCCGGATCATAGGACCCATAAGTATTGGGGACGAAGCCACCCGCGCGGTAAGCATTAGCGACCCGTGCGTAGCCCATGACCGCATCGGTCCACTGGTAGCTTGCGGAGAACAGCCCCGAAAGGTTGTGCCACGAGTGGCTCTGATCACGCACCAGACTCGGCACCCCATTTGAGGAGGAGTCCTCGTTGATCTCCTTCTGATCGTGGGTGTAGCGGGCGCCGAGGGTCAACTCAAGCTTATCGAGCGCGGCGGGGCGGAAGGAGGTCTGGCCGTAGGCTGCGTAGGAGTGCGTGGTCAATGCGGGTACGTAGCGGATCAGTTCCTGGTTGATCGCAAGAGTGCCTCCCGGGAGCACGAAGCTGAATACGTCGGGATTGTAGAGATTGCCCTTCTCGTAGAAGTAGTACAGGCCGCCGACGTACTTGAATTGCCCAACCGTGCCGAGCGCCTGCAGCTCGTTGGTGATTTGGTGATCGCGCGAGGTGTTCTCGGGGAGATTGAACGGGGTCACCGGCTGGATGCTGGTGGTGTTAGTGACCGGATCAAGCACCGTGCCCAGCAGGTTACCCTGGCCGCTGATATTGATGTACTCGTCCACGGACGTGGAGCGGTAGGCCACGATGTCCTTCAAGCTCAGGGCGGGATTGACGTCGTACTGCACCGTGACGGCGTGGCCGGCGAACACGCTGTGATCATCCGGCTGGTCGCCCGCGTAGGCCGCGCTCATGCGCACATAGGGGTTGTAATTGAAGGGGTCGCCGCCCAGGGAGGGCGATTTGCCGAAGTAGTTCAGGACGTCCGGGGTCGCTGCAATCACCTGTGAAAAGGGCTCCTGGGCGCGGTGGTCGGTGTAATCGGCGCGGTAGTCGAAGTGCAGGCTCGAAGTAAGATCACCGTGCAGTGCAAACCAGATCGCATTGCTGTTGACGCTACCCGGATCGTCTTCGGCGGCGCCGGGGTCGAGGTTGCGCACGTAGCCGTCGCTCTGGTGGTGGGTGAAGATGAATTTCGCCTTGAAACCCGAATCACCCAGCTCACCGCTGTTGAGGATGGTGCGGCTGCTGATGTTGTGGTACGAACCGTAGTCGAGCTTCTCCTCGACCCCGGTCTGGTCGGAGGGCCCCTTGGTGATCAGGGAGATCGCGCCACCCGTAGTGTTGCGGCCGAAGAGGGTACCCTGCGGCCCACGCAGCACCTCGACACGCTCAAGATCCGCAATTTCGAACAGCGTGGCATCGGGCCGCGCGTTGAGAACGCCGTCGATGTACGTCGTCACCGGCGCATCGGTGTAGATCTGATAGTCGTAGGTTCCCACACCGCGGATGTAGATGTTCGCAGCGGTGGTGCTGCCGGAGGTTACCCCGACATCCAGATTGGGGGCCAAGTCGCGGACCTGATCCAGGCTCACGATATCGTTCTGTCGGATGTCCTCGGACGAGAGTGCCGTCATTCCGATTGGGACTTTCTGCAGGTCTTCCCGTTGTTTGCGGGCCGTCACGACGA
This sequence comes from uncultured Pseudomonadota bacterium, assembly GCA_963743625.1. Lineage (GTDB taxonomy): Bacteria > Pseudomonadota > Gammaproteobacteria > Steroidobacterales > Steroidobacteraceae > 13-2-20CM-66-19. Next base: position 468,205 of record CAVUQM010000014.1, read on the forward strand.
CCTCTTCAAGCTGGCTGCGCGGCGCACTGCCGGTTTCGGTCGCATCAGTCAGTGACGCGGAATCGACGTTCTGAGCTGCGCTGGGCCGTGGCAGTCCCACGCCGAGCGCGGCCAGGACCAAAACGATTCCCAGCCGGATGGATTGCCCCTGTATTGCCATTGCGTTTCCCCCTCAAGCCTATAGTGCAACCTAATTCATTATATGCGTGGTATTTGACACAATAAACGACGCATATGAAACTACGAAGGTCGATATGCAATATTTATGTGTCTCTTAGACCTTAAATAGTTCCGTAATGGAAACCATATGAGTGATAGTTGTCAAGCAATGCCTGGGTTTCCCCGCATGATTCGGGTGGACAGAAGAATCTGAGCTAATGCGCGGTGGTTTATGTCTTTAAGAACGCATTTCGCAGTCTCGTTGCTTGAATGAGGGGATGACGGCAGTGAAAAGACATGCCGCGCTTTACTTGTCCCTTCCGGACCGCAGAAGGGCGCGACGCAGGAGCCAGCCGCCATGACGGACGGACCATCAGCGCGATCCCCGCCCGCGATCCCGAAGATCGACCTCGCAAACGTCCCGCACGTCGCCTCCGATCCGGCGTGCTCCCTGTATGCGTTCTTCGACCAGCTGCGCGAACAGAGCCCCGTGGTGAGGTGCGAGAGCCTGGAGGGTGCGTGGTATGCGTTCCTGCGTGCGGATACGGCGAAGGCCGTCCTAATGGATACTGAGACGTTCAAGACCTATAACCCGGTCTCGAGCGAGAGCGGTTACTTCGAGGAGGAATTGCTGCCGGCGAGCAAGGATCCGCCCGAACATAAAAAATATCGGCAGGTCATCCAGGCGCCCTTCAGCGCGCGCGCGGTCAGGGCGCTCGAGCCGCGGATGCGCGAGTTCGCCGTCGCCCTGATTGATGCGATCGCGCCCACAGGCACGTGCGAGTTCATCGAGGAGTTCGCGCAGCCCTATCCGGGCCTGGTCTTCATGGCGCTGATGAAATTTCCCCTGGCGGACCTACCGACACTGACCGCTTGGGACAAGAAATTCTGGACCAGCCCGGCATCCGACCTCGATGGCAGTGTCCGCAAATCAGGTCTGCAAGGTTTAAAGGATTATGTGCGTGCGCAGGCGCGCTGCAAGCGCGCGGCGCCGGACGAATCGCTCATTGGGCAGCTAACGCTCGCGGAAATTGACGGGCGGCGACTGAGCGAAGAGGAGATCGTCTCGTATGGTGCCCTGGCCTGCATCGGCGGTATCCACACAACCAAGGCGGCGCTCGGGCGCATGATGCTGCACTTGGCCCAGCGACCCGATCAGCAGCTCAGTCTGCGTCGCGAACCTGCTCTGATCCGGCGCTTCGTTGACGAGGCACTGCGTGTGTACGCGATCGGTGAGTCATTCCGCTTCGTGGCTACTGACGTTGAACTGGACGGCTGCCCCCTGAAGCGCGGCGATCGCATCTCCGTACACTGGCCGGCGGTGAATCGCGACCCGCGGACGTATCCCGACCCCACCGAGGTTCACCTGGAGGGCCCCGTTCCAGCCCACCTAGCGTTTGGCTACGGCCCGCATTTCTGTGTGGGGATGCATCTCGCGCGGCACGACATGGCAATCGCGCTGGAGGAATGGCAGTCGCGGATTCCCGTATTTGCAGTCACGCCCGGTGAAATCGTCACGGAGCGAGTCTGGGGTGGCGCCGGCCTTCATGCCCTGCCGTTGCGCTGGGTCGCGTAGAACAAGGGAATCCGCTGATGGCTCGATCCTACGACCAGCTTCTATCTCCCGGTCGGATCGGCACAATGAAGCTGCGCAACCGGATCCTCATGACTCCGATGGGGTCGAACCTCGGGGAAGGGGACGGGTTGGTTGCAGATCGGTCCTGCGCCTACTACGAGGAAAGGGCCAAGGGAGGCGCAGCGCTCATGATCATGGGCTCGGTCTCCGTTGCGTGGCCGGTCAGCGGAGTCATTCCCCGCCAGGCCGCGATCTCTGAAGATCGGCACATTCCCGGAATCAGGGCTGTGGCAGACGCGGTCCATCAGCACGGCGGCAAGCTCGCGCTGCAGCTGCACTTTGGCGGCCTGATGTCGACCCTGGATATGGCCGCGGGCCGACCGCTATGGACGCCCTCCCTCCCCCAGCCGAAAGCCGCCGGTGACATGATGGATGGCATCCTGGAGGAGGAGTTTGCGGGGTTGTCAGCGCCATTGGGCACGGCGGCTCCGCAGTTCAAGGTGCTCACGGCCGCGGATATCGGACAGCTGGTGAGCTACTTTGCGGCCGCCGCGGAGCGAGCCCGGCGCGCGGGGGTGGACGGCGTAGAGATTCACGCCGGTCACGGCTACATCATCTCGGCATTCCTCTCGCCCAACACCAACCGCCGCACAGACGCCTACGGCGGCTCCGTAGAAAACCGCTCGCGCGTCCTGACGGAGGTAATCAGCGGAATCCGCGCCACGGTCGGGCCCAAGTACCCGCTCTGGTGCAGACTGGATTCGCAGGAGTTCTTCCAGCCGAACGGCATTTCGCTCGAGGACGCGAAGGTTACGGCGCGACTGGCCGAAGGCGCAGGCGTGGATGCGATTCACGTGAGTGCCTATGCGGATGCCGCCATGGGAATCGCCCACTCCTCGGCACACACACCTCAGCAGGCGGAGCTCCTGGTGAGCAATGCCACCGCCATTAAGGCCGCAGTTACCGTGCCGGTCATCGCGGTCGGACGTATCGAGCCGGCCGCGGCCAACCGGCACATCAAAGCGGGCAGATTCGATTTTGTGGCCATGGGACGCAAGCTCCTGGCAGATCCCTACCTGCCGCAGAAACTGGCAGACGGCGCTCCGACTACGGTGCGTCCATGCGTGTATTCCTACACCTGCAACAGTCAGATCTACGTCGGCGGAAGCGTGAAGTGCGCCGTGAACGCCAATACGGGTTTCGAGCGCGAATTGGCGCCGCTGCCGCTGACACGGAAGAAGCGCGTGATCGTGGCAGGCGGTGGTCCGGCTGGCATGGAGACCGCGCGACGTCTCGCGCTGAAGGGCCACCGCGTCACCCTCTTCGAAGCGTCCGACCGGCTCGGCGGCCGCCTCCGGGCTGCCGCGCAATGCTATGACGCGAACGAGCCGCTGCTGCGATGGCTGACACGCGGCCTCGCCTCATCGTCGGTAAAGGTGATGTTGAACACAACGGCGACTCGGGAAGAGATTCTTGCGGCTGCGCCCGATGAGGTTGTGGTAGCTACGGGCTGCCGGTACACCGAGCCCTGCATTCCTGGCAGCGATCTACCGCATGTGATCACGGGCAGTGCGCTGAACGAGCTGATCGCAGCCGAATCCGACGGGCGGGCAGCGGCTGGGGCGAGTGCGAATCAGCGGATCGACGGGAGAAAGAGGCATTCACGGAATGCGGGCGGACGGTCTGCCCGGCGCCGTGCCGTGGGTCGCGCGGTCATCGTGATCGGCAGTGATCTGATCGCTCTGGAAGCGGCCGCGTTTCTTGCCGGCAGCTGCCGGGTGCTTTCCATCATCAGTGCATCCTCCCAATTCGGCAGGGGGTTGCCCCTCGTACGCCGCTGGCGGGTGCTTTCGAATCTGCGTGAACTTGGAGTGCCGCTGCTCGCTCAGGCGCGTGACATCGTGATCGACCGTGGAGTGGTCTCTTATGTCAATCGCCAGACCCAGACGCGGACGCTGGCGGCGGACACGGTAGTCATTGTGGAAGGGGCGGCTGCGGACCTGACATTGGAAAAGGCATTGAGCTCGGAAGGATTGAAGGTCCACGTGGCGGGAGACTGTAACGGCGTCGGTTACCTCGAGGGCGCCATGCGCGCCGCCGCGCGCCTAGCGGTGGAGATATGAGAAACGCAGACGCGAGTGGAATTGTGACAAATGGCTAACATCTGCGTCGGTGTTTATGGCCTCAGCGACTGGTTTGGTGGCGACTTTGCCCCCGTCGTGGAGCTCATCGCCACCGCCGATCGCCTCGGCATTGACCAGGTCAACGTGCCGGATCATGTCGTGATGGGAGAGGCGACGCACAAGTACCCCTACGGCAGGTTCGTCACGGCGCCGGATTATCCCTGGATCGAGCCGCTGACCTTCCTCGCCGGCGTAGCCACCGCCACGCGGCGGATTCGATTGGCCACCGGCATCGTCATCGCTCCGCTCAGACCTGCAGCACTGCTGGCCAAGCAGGTGGCCACAGTGGATATGCTCTCGGCGGGGCGGCTCGATCTGGGGGTAGGCGTGGGCTGGCAGAAGGAGGAATACCTGGCATGCGGGGTGTCGTTCGAGGAGCGTTACCGACTCCTGGACGAACAGATGCGCGCCTGCCGGCTACTCTGGACGCAGGCGCCGGCAAGCTTCGAGGGGGAATTCGTCCATTTTGAGCGCATCTACAGCAAGCCCTTTCCAGTGCAGAAGCGACTTCCCGTCCTGTTGGGTCTTGCGCCGCTGCCAAAGAACGTCGCCCGCATCGCCGAATATGGGGACGGCTGGGTGCCACTCCTCGAGACCCCGGCTCAGATAAAGGGCGGCATTGCCGCGCTGCGGGACGCCTTTCGGGCGCGCGGTCGGGATCCGCGCGAGCTTCAGGTACGCGCCGTTCCGCAGTTCCAGTTCCGCGCCGACGGCCGGGCGGATCTTGAGGCGACGCTGGCGCAGATCCCGGCGCTCATCGATGCCGGCGCGACGGCGGTGGAAGTCTATGCCTGCATGTTCTGCGCAGGCCCCGAGGATTTCAAAGGCTTCTGCGAGCGCCTGGTGGAGTTCAAATCCAGGCTGGCTCGGTCCTGATGGCCAGCTGGAGCAAGGCAGCGCAAGCGGGCTGGCGATCGCGACCGGACCGCAGCTCGGGGTACCCGGCGTGTCGGGTCTCGCAGGACACATGCGGGTCCCTCACGCGTAAGGCTATGATCAAAGGTGAGTGGGATAGAGGATTGCAAGGCTAGCAATGAGAATTAGAAGTGCTAAGTCACACCCGACCGAACTGGATAAAATCGATACGGGAATAGTGGAGATCCTGCAGGCCAACGGAAGAGCTACCAACCAGGAGATTGCAGCACGGCTATCAGTTTCAGCCGCCACTATATCGTCACGAATCAGGAGGCTGGAACAGTCCAAGGCAATGCGCGTCGTGGCGGTTTCCGACTATTCCGCGCACGGATTCAACGTACTGATTGCGATCGGGGTCAAGGTGCGCGGCCGACCCCCGGCGGACGTCGGACGTGATCTCGCTAAGCTTCACGAAGTCCTGAGCATCCAGACCACGACGGGACCCAACGATCTGGAAATGCTCGTCGGCCTGCGTGATTTTTCTCAGATCAACGCGTTTCTGACCGTCCACGCAGCAGGCATTCCCGGGGTCTACGAACTTCAATCGGGGCTTGCGACCGACGTATTGAAATACGAGTTCAATGTGGTGCGCCTTTGACAGACATCGATCTCGATTCTCTTGATCATCACGTGATCGAAGCCTTGGGCCGCGATGCACGCATTTCCAATCGGCAGATTGCGAGTGACCTCGGGGTAGCAGAAGCGACCATTCGCACTCGCATCCGGCGGCTGCAGGCTGCGCATCTGATCCACTTTACAGCGCTGACCGATTTCCGCATCGTGGGCTCTCCAACCTTGGTGCTGTTCGGCATCGACGCTGATCCCAGGCAGATCCCGAAACTGGCCGCTGAGCTCTCGGCAATGCCCGAAATCAATTGTGTCATGGTGTTGCTGGGTCGCTATGACCTCTTGGCTACCGGGCTCTTTAGGTCGATGACCGAGGTCGAGGAGCTCAGTGGCCAGAGTATCCGGCCCCTGAAAGGGGTGCGGCGCATCCAGACAATGGTCTCCATGCAGCAGTTCAAGTATGACTATCGCATGGCGCGCATAGTCACTCGCTCGGCTGCGATGACGAGGGCAAAGACACCGAGCCGGCGCAAGCGGGCAACGGCAACCGCGTTAGCGTAAAGAAGGACGGTCTACTGCCTGAGCGGGAAGCCGCGGCCGCCACGCGTCAACGTCTAAAGGGAGGTCCGAATGCTGCGTTCGTTGGGAAAGACCGGTCTTCGGCTTGAGCCCCTGGTCCTGGGTGGAAATGTCTTCGGCTGGACCGTCGATGAGAAGCGAAGTTTCGAGTTGCTCGATGCGTACGCGGACGCCGGATTCAGCGCAATCGATACCGCGGATAGCTACTGAACCTGGGTGCCTGGCCATCGTGGGGGTGAATCCGAGACCGTAATCGGCAACTGGCTGCACGCCAATCCCGGGAAGCGGCAGAAAATGCTGATATTTACCAAGGTCGGGTCGGACATGGGCGGTGGCCGAAAGGGGGCTCTCTGCCCGGTGGATCGAACAGTCGGTGGAGGACTCTCTGCGGCGTCTGCGGACTGAGGTGATCGATTTGTACCAGTCTCACTGGCCGGACGCTGAGACACCCATCGAGGAGACACTTGCCGCCTATGAAAAGCTGGTGAGCCACGGGAAAGTTCGGGCTATTGGCGCCTCAAATCTCGACGCTCCGCAACTTCGGCACTCGCTGGACGTGGCGCAAGAGCGGGGCCTGACTCCGTACGCCACACTGCAGCCGCAGTACAACCTCTACGACCGCGAGGGCTTTGAGGGCGAACTATGCGATCTGTGCCTGAAGGAGGGCCTCGGTGTTATTACCTACTTCAGCCTGGCGTCGGGTTTTCTGTCGGGCAAATATCGCTCAAAAGACGATTTTTCTAAGAGCGCGAGGGGTGCGGGGATGTCCAGATACCTGAACGCACGCGGGGAACGAATACTGCAGGCTCTGGATGACATCGCCGCGCGTCAGGGCTCCACGCCTGCCGAAGTTGCGCTCGGCTGGCTCATCGCACAACGTGGGGTAACCGCTCCCATCGCAAGCGCCACGGACCGTGTTCAACTGGCCAGCCTGATCAGGGCGACACGTCTTAGGCTCACAGAGGAGGACATGCGCCTTTTGAATTCAGCGAGCGCGCTCGCGGCCTAAACGAGTCGGCAATATAAGCCGGAGATTCCAGCTTTCGCCACTGCTCAGGAACCTGAGACCAGAACTGCTCCATTTTCCGTCGAGTTTCCGGATCCTCGATCATCGACTCTGCGGGAATGAAGTTTGCAAATCCGGCGCAGCCAGGGAGGCACTATCACGGGCAGGAGCCCGCCGGACAATACCTCGGCCTCCCAGCCACGGCGATTTGGCAGTTCCTAACTGCAACATACCAGTGGTAGACATGCAGTCTAGGTACCTTGCCACTTCGCCCATTAAGATGAGAAAGCTGCCCTCGGTCGCACTTTCACTGGCCACTCTGCTGCTGGGAACCGGGATCGCTCGGAATACCATCGCCGAGCCCTTGAACATCTACTTCATTGACGTGGAAGGGGGCCAGTCGACGCTGATCGTGACCCCAGGCAAGCGCTCCTTGCTCATCGATACCGGTTGGGCCGGCCAGGGGACGGGCTTTTCTCCGGCCGACCCGCACCAGGCTCGGGATGCCAACCGAATCGTTGCTGCGGCCCGGGATGCCGGGATCACGCGAATCGACTTCCTGCTGATCACGCATTTTCATCCCGACCACGACGGCGGCATCGCGGAGCTGGCGAAACTTATGCACGTCGGGACGTTCATTGATCATGAGCGCCCCAGCCGCGGAGCCGTGATCACGGGGCCCGATATCGAGCCGGCTTTTGAAGCGTACAAGGCACTCCGCCGCGGCCATGCGCACATCGTGCCCACGCCCGGCGACCGGCTGCCGATTCCGGGCATACAGGTCACCGTGGTGAGCTCCCGTGCTCAGATCCTGACTACGCCACTGCCCGGTGCGGGTGCGCAAAACCCGCTCTGCAGCAGCACACCCGGCATCGCGGCGGGCGATCCGTACGAGAATCCGAGGTCGACTGGAATCCTGCTTCAGTTCGGTCGCTTTCGATTCCTGGATGTCGGCGACCTGAGCGGCGGCCCGCTCCGCGGTCTCGCGTGCCCGAGATCCCTAATCGGCCCTGTGGACGTCTACCTGGTGGCGCATCACGGAGGAACGGATGCGGCAGATCCGGCCACTTTTGCAGCGATCAGCCCGATGGTGGCGATCCTGAACAACGGAGTCACCAAGGGCGGAGGTGCAGCCACATTTCAATCGCTCCACCATGTCGCCGGCCTCAAGGACGTGTGGCAGCTGCACGCCTCTGGCAATGCCGGGGCAGAGAATTTCCCGCCAGGCTTTATCGCGAATCTCGACGAGGGAACTTCGTACTGGATCAAGCTCGAGGCGCAGCCAGACGGTTCGTTTCGGATCCACAACCCGCGCACGGACGTCTGGACGAGCTATCCAACTCGCGATCCCGCCCGAGCCGAGTAACGTCGATCAGCTGCGATGGGCAGTTTCATGCTGCCCTCTGTAAGAATAAAAACGCCCGATTTCCCCTGCTAAGTTGAACGTCCCCGGACCTTGGGAAGCACTTCGCTGCCGTAGAACTCGATGACCTTCTGCTGGTCGGTTTGACCCGAATGAATGTTCACGATGGTCGCGCCACTATCAAATAGCTCCTTGACTGCGTTTATATGTGCGGCGGGCTCGGAACTGACCGTCCAGTCTCCATAGACTTTCGGCAAGGGCAGTTCAGCTTCGGCGCGGTGTTCAATCGCTGCCGGGTCAGGAATGTTCTGGTATCCCTTGAACGCCTTGGGGATGAAGTTCCATAGTTTGGCTGAGGCCCGCGCCTCACTCTCGCCGCCCACAACGACGAATGCTTCTACGAGTACCGGCATCGATGCGGGATCCTTTCCGGCCGAGCGGGCGCCGCTCTGCCACTCCTCCTTGTGCTGCTTCCAGGTCTGCGGGTCCGTGATCAGGCCGTCGCCGTGCTTGCCGGCGAGCTTCATCGCCTTGGGGCCGTTGGCCGCCAGCAGTAATGGGATGGGTTGGGGTGGCGGGTCGTAGAGCTTGCCATCTACACTGTAGTGCGCGCCCTTGTGCTGCAGCCTTTCCCCGGCCCACAGCTGCCGGATGATTTCCACCGCCTCGATGAGTCGGTCCCACCGCTCTCGCCATGCTGGCCACATGCCGGTCGCGGCCTGTTCGTTGAGGGCTTCACCTGAACCAAGTCCAAGGAAAATCCTCCCCGGATAAAGCAGGCTCAGAGTCGCAAATGCTTCCGCCACGACGGCAGGGTGGTAGCGCAGCGTCGGACACGTGACGGTCGTTCCCATCCAGATACGCTGGGTCTGCTGCCCGAGCGCACCCAGGGTTACCCAGGCCTGTCCCGAGTGGCGCTCATTGGTCTGCCAGGGCTGGAAATGGTCGCTGGTTGCGACCAGGTCGAAGCCCGCACGCTCGGCGGCTGCTCCCAGCCGGATCAGTTCAGGAACCGGGAACTGCTCATGCGCGAGCATGAAAGACATCCTGCCCTTGGAGAGCTGCCCCGAGCGGCTGGTGGCGCCCGACTTTGGCCCGGCCGCCGGGGTGATCCTCGCCGCGCCATCCGGTACTGCTGCTATCCCTGAACCCGCCAGTCCGGCGCAGGCCGCGGCGCACAGCGCAGATTTCAGGGCGCGCCGCCGGTGAATGTGGGCAAAATCCCCTTCAGCAGCTACCCGCATTAAAAACCTCCCCAGTTTGGGGCCCACAATCGCGTGTCACACGTAGAAATTCGTTAGGTGCTGAGGAGGGCCACGTGTAGGACCACGCCGCAAACGGCAACCATGCCGGTCACGGGCCCAGCTGCGGTCCAACGGACGCGCAATCCGTTGGTGTCGGTCCGAAATTGTTGATTCTGATTCGTGCGACGGTGACACTCGGCGCTCGGTGAAGATTCAGTGCATTGAGCGCATCCGCTGCGTACCACTAGGAGAACGGTCGGGTCGCCAACGCCTCGCGCGGCGGTGTGGTCCAGACCGCGATCGGTACCCTGGCGCTCCGTTACTGCAACGGTTCGGCCGAGGCTTGGCGGACATTTTGGATTGGCGGGGACGATGGCAGTATCGAGCCTGCCTCTACGGATCAACTTGGCTAAACGTAAATTTCGAAAGGATCACGGCGTGCGACGATCGACCAACACGATATGCACATCTCTATTCTTGATAATCGCCTCGAGCGGTAGCGCAAAGTCCATTGATCACGATCGCGCTGATGCACAGGCGCTCGATCTGGCAAAGCAGGCCATCATCCTGCGCTCAGTGCAGGGGCCCGGCAATCAGGTCCCGCAAGTGGCCGCACTATTTAAATCCGCTCTGGTGGGTGGCGGCTTCAGCGACGCTGACGTAACGATCACGCCGGTTGACAACACGGCATTTTTGATCGCGCGCTGGAAGGGTCACGATCCGAAACTCAAACCGCTCGTGATCTCAGGACACATGGATGTAGTCGAGGCCAAGGCTTCCGACTGGGAGCGTGATCCGTTCACGCCGGTAGTGGAGAACGGGATGCTCTACGGCCGAGGTTCCAGCGACATGAAGCTGGACGACGCCTTAGCAGTGGCGGCACTTATCGAGCTTAAACGCGAAGGCTACCAGCCCCGGCGTGATCTGGTGCTCGCATTGTCAGGCGATGAAGAGACCGCCATGAAGACAACCCAGGCGCTCGCCAAGGAACTCTCGAAAGCCGAGATGGTCCTGAATGTGGACGGCACCGGCGGGCAGTTGGATTCAGCAGGCAAGCCGCAATACTTCGTCTGGTCGGGCGCGGAGAAGACGTATGCAGATTTCGAGCTGACAGTGACCTCGCCCGGAGGTCACAGCTCGCGGCCATACGAGCCTAATGCCATTAATCAGCTCTCTGCCGCTTTGGTACGGATCGGCCAATATCACTTCAAGCCTGAACTGAGCGATCTGACGCGGGCCTATTTCAAAGCCGCGGCCGACTACGAGACTCCCGCGATAGCAGCGGCAATGCGCGCGTTCGCGACGGATCCGACCGATGCAAAGGCTGTTGCCGCCTTACGGGCGGATCCCGCCACCATCGGCAAGATCGGCACAACCTGCGTCGTGACAATGTTCAACGGTGGCCATGCGCTCAACGCACTGCCACAGCGGGCTACTGCAAACATCAACTGCCGAATCTTTCCCGGCCACCCGCGTGCGGAGATCATGGAGGAGCTCCGCCGCGTCGCAGCCGACACAGCAGTTCAGTTCAAGGATGTCTCCACGGGCAGCGTTGCAACCGACGCTTCTCCCCTTCGCCCGGATGTAGTTGCCGCGGTGACGAAAGCCATCCACCTCGGCTATCCGGGGATAGCCGTATTCCCGACAATGTCAGCCGGCGCGAGCGACAGCATGTGGTTTCGCAATGAGCACATTCCCAGCTACGGAGTCAGTCCTCTCTTCATTAAAGACAGCGATCGATTCGCGCACGGGCTCAACGAGCGTATCCCGGTGGGCGATGTTCCGCCTTCGATCGCATACATGCTGTCGCTTTTCACTGATCTTTCGAAATAGCTGCCGGGCCACGGAATGCTAATCCGCTGACGATCTGCATAAGAGCTTGAATTGGACGCGCAAGTAGGGACGCAAGCGCATTCCGATGCACATCCCATGCAGCTGAGGGTGGCGCGCTTAAGAGTTGATGTTGAGGACGAACTGCGCCGAGTGGGTCGGAGCGTTGCTGCCGGAGGCCGTTACGGTAACCGGGTAACTCATCGCAGCGCTAGCGGCGGTCCCTGAGCCGCTGCCGGCCGAGCCACCGCCGCAACCCGCCACCACAATGGCCGCTGCGAGGGCCAGCAGCAACCGCCACTGGCGTGAACCCCGCCGCGCGAGCCCCAAGAGCAGCAGCGGCAGTGGCCAGATGACCGCCAGCTGCGTTCCGGAAGCTCCGCCTGCGCCATTCGTCGCGCCCTTGGCGGCGCTCACCGTGAGTGTGGTGCTCTCAGTGCCGCTGCCGGACACGCTCGAGGGGGAGAAGCTGCAGGACCAGCCGTCCGGCAAGCCGGAGCACGCGAAAGAGAGCTTCGCGAAGGCACCGTTCTGCGAAATCACACTGACGTTCAGCGAGGCGTCTTGCGTTGCCGTGGCGCTGACGGAGCTTGCGGAGAGCGCCAAGACGTAGGCCGGGACCGGTGCAGAGCCTGGCGCGGTGACTGAAATACTGACCGGACTCGAGCTGGAGGGTGCATACCCGAGTGCTCCCGAATATACGGCCGCGAGGCTATGGGCACCCATCGCAAGCGCCGGGACGGAGAATGAGGCGGCACCGTTGCTCAGCGCCATGTTGCCGAGTGCAGTGGCACCATCAAACAAGGAGACGCTGCCGGTCGGGGTGGTCGACCCGCCCTGCGCGGCCACGCGGACGTAGGCCGTAACCGCTTCGCCGGCAGTGATCTGCGTGGCCGAGGCTGTCAGGCTCGTCGCGGTCGACACCGCGACCGGCTGCACCACGAACAGCACGGCCGAGTAAGCCGGAAAGCTGTAAGCGAGGCTGCCGTTTGCGAAGGGGGTGTCTGCGGCCGACACGATTGCCTGGAGATTTGCGGCCGAGTATGTATACACCTGCGCGTTGGTCGGCAGATACACGTCCGCGAAGCGAATGGAGGTGCTGATCGCGGCGGTGGTCTTGTTGATGACGAGCAGCGTGATCGCGTCATCGCTCGAACGCTGCGCTCCATAAATCGACAGCGACCCCTGATCGCTGCTCGTGGCGTTGATGGAGACGTCACCGAACTGATGCCCATTGCCGTCGTAGTTGCGGAACATCCGGAAGGCGTACGCGATCGGATCGGTCGATGCGGGCGGGCTCCACATGTTCGCAAAATCCAACTGCTCCCGGCCGTAGATGCCGAGGACATCCATCTCGGCGATGGCATCGACGATCGACTTCTGACCACTGTCGATGCTGTATTCCGAGATCGCAAGCTTGGTGCCGGGGTAGTACGTGCTGATCCAGCTCTTGAAGCGCGGGATGAGCTGCATCGGCCCATTGAAATCGTACTGCTCCACCCACGTGCCGCCGTTGTACGTCGGATCCCAGAGCGTGCGGGTCGAGGCCAGCTGGGACGCCGGCGTTGAAGTATTGAAGTAGTAGTGCTCGTCGAAGTAGTCGAGGATTCGCTGACCGTGCTGCTGTTGATACGCGGCCATCTGCTGCAGATAGTACTGCCCGGCGTATAGCCCGCCCTGCTGGCTTGGGGTGCCGATCCAGCCCCCCAGAGTGAAATCCGAGGGTCCGAGCACAAGTGCGCCCGCGTCCGTCTGCTTCACTGCCGCGGCGTACTGCTGGCCGAGCTGAACGATGGTCGGGTAAGTGGCGCCGCCCGGCATGACGTCCCGATGCGTGTTGCCCCAACCGTAGGGCTCATTGTCCAGCTGGTAGAACGCGACGCCGCCGTGCATGGCAGCGCCGAAGGTGCTGACCAGATGCCCGATCCACTGTTGCTGCAGGGCCGTGCTGTTGCCGATGTGATTGGCGGGGATGTTGGTGTCCGTCAGCTGGGCACCCGTCGTAGTCAGGCTGTTACCGCAGCTGTCCCCGTTGGGATGCAGGTACGGATCGGTCGATTGCTGTGGTCCGTACACCGATACGGGGAAACTGCAGCTCCACGCGGAAGACTTGTTCACATAGGGAATAATGGGAATCGTGATGAGTGCGTTCGCGGGTGCGTACGTCTTAACCATGAGGTCAGCCGAGGCGCCCGGCACCGGTGTGGTCTGACCGTTACCCCCGACGAAGTACCAGTCGAAGCCCGAATTACTCGAGTCGACCATCCAGTTGTAGCGCGTGGTCGCATCCCCGCCCCAGCGTACATTGGGGACTTGGATCTCCTGCGCGAAGCTCGTATCGAGGCCGTAGCTCGCGATGCCGTAGATCTGCGGGCTGATGGGCTGGCGACTCACCGTGGGATCGACGGCAAGCGTCGGTACGGAGACGGACTGCGCGCTGAGTGATGCCGTGTAGAGCGCTATGGAGCACAACCAGAAGCGCACGAGCAGTGTCGGAAAGGCTGAGATTCGCATGGTTCCGCCTGCGGCCGAACGCGAGGCAGAAAGGGTAATTGCCGTAGAGAAGGCGCATGACGCCCGGTCTCCAAAGCGTGAGCCAGCGCACGCTATATCCGCCTAGTGTGTGTTGCCGCAGCACAACGTTTGACATAGCCCCGGCTGCCAAGGGAAGGCGGGCGCCATCAGGGAACAGACCCAATGCAATACCGCGCAAGTCCGCTCATGGCGGCTCATGACCTGCACCCGCGAACTCGGCGAGTTTCTGTCTTAAATAGGTCTCGGACGAGATGACCTGTCCATCTGCAAACCTTATCTGGTACGGCAACCCGGAGACCGACGAGACTGAGCCGCAGACCCGGATAAAGTCATCTGCCGTCTGAACGCGAGACCCGGCACTTCGAAGCTTTAGGCGTAGATGGTCCGCGGCCACCTTAGCGTCGTAGGGCTTCCCATTGCGAATAAACTGTGCGCCTTGCAGCGTTTCGATCGACGCTATCAGATAGTCGATCTTCCGGCGTTCAACTGAATTTGAATCAGCTGCGTTGGCATGGATACCCAATAAAAGCGGCAGTAACAGTAAGAGCCCACGCATCATTGACGTGATTGTATAAGCGGTCGGCGCGTCGGGGCACCCTACGGGAGCATCAGCGTGGGAGCGTTGCGGAACGCCCGAAACGCTCCCACGCTTTCTCGATTAGTCGTCCTGCCTGATTGTGAGCGAGCTCTTCACGCCCTTTACGCCCTCGGTGGCCTGCGCCACTGAAACAGCGTGGTCGATCGCTTCCTGGCTCCGGGCAGTTCCCGTAAGCCACACCACTCCGTCCGCATCGGTGTCGACGTGGATTCGTCCGACACTGGTGATGTGATCCGTGGCCAGCTTCGACTTGATCTTAGTTGTGATGACCGAATCCTTGACGAACGCCTTCGGGTGGGATCGATCCGCGTCGGCGTCCTGGGCTACTGCTATTGGTGCCAACAGCACACCGGAAACCAGCACGCATGCAATGAGAGTCTTCATAGTGAGTTGCTTCCCTAGAAATATCGCGGCCTACATTCTTGCCGAGATTGACACCGAGCTCCTATCGGTGGCCGCTACCAGTACTGTGCGAGGATTGTGCAGACAGTGTCAGACAAATCTTGCGTACATATCCTGGCGGCTTCCAGTTAATGCCGGTCATAGCTCGTGATCGAGGGGTAGCAGCGCAAGCGTACGCACTTCCATTCGCTCCCAGGCGCTGCGAGATGGCTCTTTGCTGTAGGTAACCGGCTTCCCCTGTTCGACCGTACTCCAGCTGAGGGCTGGCGAGCCGCGCGAATCGGATTGCTGCAATGCAACTGCATAGGCGCTTTCCGGCTGAGTCATCGCGTCGAATCGTTGCGCGCCTTGTATCGCAAGCTCCGGACTGTGGATTACAAGGCCTATTTCCGTATTGAGCCACCGTGATCGGGCGTCGTAATTCATGGATCCTACAAAAATGGATTGGCGATCAAAGATCAGAAGTTTCGCGTGCAGGCCATAGGTACCATAACTCGTCATCTTGGCCGACTGACCGCTACCGCGAGCGCTGTCGGGGCGAGTCCGAAGTTCATACAGTTCGACGCCGGACTGAAGCAGCGGCACCCGATAATGGTCGTAACCAGCCTCGGCAACGGGATCTCTAGTTCCCTCGAGAGACGTCGTCAGAATGCGGACCCGCCGTTGGGTCTCGCTCCGCTCAATCAAGAGCCTCATTTCTCCGTGTGTCGGGACCAGATAGGGCGTCACGATCAGCAGCTCCCGTTGCGTTCCGCGCACGGCTTTCGCAACCGTGCCAAACGTGAGGCTTCCCACCCGTTCAGCTCCTGCGGCAGGCCCCTTGTCGGGACTGTCGCAGGCGATTTCCGCGGCTGCCCAGCTCACGGGGGTGGCGCCCGAAAGGAGGCTCTGTAGCGGCTCACCCGCGGCGAGGCTTTGGACGAAATGGCTATCTGCAGCGGTAGCCTTGCGCGGGGTAGTCCGGCGCGTGCCGAGCGCTGTCGCGCGGACTGCATCGTACTGCTGACGAGGCGCAACCGCCGCCAACGGGACGGCAATCTTACTTTCCCAGTATGTCTCAAAAGCCGCAGTAAGCTGCGGCACGACGGGCCCGGTTACCAACACATCGTCGTCAGCGAACTGAGACTTGGGGTCGACCTGAAAGTACTCGTCCCCAATATTGCGACCGCCAATCAGGGCAAGGGCACCATCCGCAATGAAGAGCTTATTGTGCATCCGATGGTCGAGTCGCGACTTGTTGAATATGAACTCCGTGGCGCGAAGGACGCGACTGTGACCGCGGTACCGCCATGGGTTGAAGATGCGGATTGAGACAGTTGGAAGTGCTGCCAGCGCAAATAGTTGCTCGTCACCGGCGATGGTTTCGCCGTCATCTACTATTATGCGTATGCGAACTCCACGCTGCGCAGCCTGCATAAGCGCTTCGGTTATCAACCGTCCCGACTCGTCGCCGCGGAATATGTAGTACTGCAGGTCCAGCGAGCTGCTTGCGCGCGCAATGAGCTCCAGCCGGAGTAGCAGCCCATGTATGCCGATCGAATACAATCGAAAGCCGGAAGCACCGCCATTCAGGCGCTCGCCCGCTGCGAAGGGCTCCGTAAGCGCGACGTTCGGGGTGGCATGAGAATTCAGCGGTTCGGATCGAGGTACGTCGCGACCGGGTAAGCTAGAGCAGCCCGCTCCAGCTGACACGTAAAGCAGGAAAACCAGGATGTAACTGCGGAAACGCTGCTCGGCTGAAAAGAAGGCGCCCTCATCAATCGTCAAGGTCATCGTCGTCCCTCTGTCGTGGGGTGGCGTCGGTGACGAGGCTTGCGGTTGTACTGGCGCTTAGACTGGGGCGAAGCAGCTACTCGCGAAGTCGGTTGTGTCCGGAAACGGGTGTAGTCCGTAGCCGGTAGTTAGCGGCCACGCGGCAACAACGGATCCGTTGATGCCGCAGCGCAAGCTGACTTGTCGGTCGATAGTCCCTGTCGTGTGCAAACTGAGTACATCGCGAAACGCTCGGATGGAGCGCGTCCGTGCGCTCCCGGGCGCGGTCATGACCGATCAGATCCGCCCACTCTATTCGTCCGAATGGCCATGCCCTTCGTCGTGCTCCGAATCCTTGTCATGACCGTGACCGTGCTCATGGTCATGGCCGCCGTGCTCGTGTTGGTAATGGGGCACATACTCGTGGTTGTACCAATCGTCTCGGACGAAGTACACCGGCCGACCACAGGCATGGTACTCAGCGCAATGCTTGCTCCAGTGTTTCTCGTGGCCAGGTGGAACATGCAAATAGATCGGCGGGGCTGATACAAACTCGGGCGCCCGCTGGATCACCACGGGTTGCGGGTAGATCAACTGGGGGAGGGAAGGCATTGCCGATGTCGAGCTGTCCGTAGAATCCCGGCTGCCCGACGGTGACTGATACGCCAACGTCGGCTGCAAACGCCGGGGTTGCGAGGGCGCTGAACAACGCAGCGCATAGAATTTTCCTCATGGCCTGTCACTCCTCATTTTCGAAAGCGTTTTACAGCGTCAGCACGTCGCCCCTATCGGGCATTCGACTCGGAAGGAGGCTGCCCCTCCGATTACCTAATAGCACGATAGACGCGTGGGCCTGAACGCAGCCCAAACAAGCCATATCGCTCCACTGACAGCCGTCTGCACTCCTTCAGGAGCTATTCGTCCGCCCCACTCCCACCGCGCAGATTGGCCGTGTCATCGAATCGGTTGACCGAGCTGAGCAACTTGGTCACGAACACATCAGATGGTTTGACTGGAGCCGCGCGATGCGGTTGATGACTGCTCGCACGATGCAGTTCGAATCCCTGCTGACGCCGCTCCCGCGCGCGCTGCAGTAGCAGGTCGGCAATCGCCTCTCTCGCCTCGGCTTCGCTGGTCTGAGCCGGGAGTTCGAACACTTCCGTGGCGTCGAATGGGTTTCTACCTGCACCACCGCCGGGCGCGGCTGCGCACGAACGATCGGAGCGGGTCGGGTCACGAAGGCTGTTCCGGCTGTTGTGGCGGCCTCGCGAGCAACCGGCTCGCGGATAAGCGCGTGCCACCCCATGGCCGCGGTGGCTCCGCAGACCAACGCGGCGAACGTTATCGTGCCCACCAAGTCGACCCGACGCGTCCGCGCGTAAACGAAAGTGTCGTAACCAGGTTTGTCGGGGGACATCTTCGGCGGCCCCAGGGCGGCTGCGTGGGCCCGCGCGAGCTCGAGCTGCTCGGCAGCGGTAAGCTCGAGCTCTACCGTATGGTCAGCCGGGAATCCGATCTACGCCTCCGCTCATCCTGTGGCTCCTTATTCCTTTATTAGAGCGCGTCAAAACTTGGTCAGGACCCTGCGAGTGTGCTTATACCCCTGCCCGCCGGGCGGCAGAACGTAGCTCCCCCATACTTCTAGTGTGAGTCTTTGCTGACATAAAAACTGAGCAGCTTGCCCGATTCTTAAATGAAGCTTGCGTGCGACCTCCGCTCCCTTGAGTGACTCAGGCTGGCGCCGGTTCATTCCCTGGCCCCATCCGCGGGCCGCCTGTTACCGAACGGAGACAGAAGCGGCCATACTCTGAGATCTCCCCGTGACTTCTTCCGGACACAAAGGGTCTGATATGCCCACGAGTTTTGACGCCGTCGTGATCGGTATGGGCCAGGCGGGACCGTCTCTGGCGGCGCGTCTTCCGCGCACGGGATGAAGGTGGCGATTGTAGAAAAGGATAAGTTCGGCGGCACGTGTGTGAACAATGGCTGTACGCCGACCAAGGCTATGGTTGCAAGCGCGTATGCGGCCCACATCGCAAGGCGCGCGGGCGACTATGGTCTCGCACTGGCCGGGACGCCGTCGGTGAACATGGAACGTGTGAAGGCTCGTAAAGACAAGATCGTGGGCGATTCCCGCGAGGGCCTCGAGAATTGGATGCAGGGGTTGAAGAACACGGCGATCTATCGGGGGCACGCGCGCTTCAGCGCCGCCCGGTGGTCAAGGTAAATGGTGAGGAGCTTACTGCCGACAAGATCTTCGTCAACGTGGGTGGGCGGCCGCTCGTTCCCGAAATGCCCGGTGTTGGTTCAGTGCCTTATCTCACGAATGTGACCATGATGGACCTGGAGGTCCTGCCCGAGCATCTCATCGTGATCGGGGGCAGCTATGTGGGTCTGGAGTTTGCCCAGAATGTTCAGACGCTTCGGGAGTCGAGTTACCGTGGTGGAGATGGGGCCGCATCTCGTCGCACACGAAGACGTAGATGTCTCTGAGTGCATCGAGGGCTTCCTGAGTGCCGAAGGCATCGCGCTTCGGCTGGGCGCCAAATGCATCAGTCTGCACAGGGAAACCGAGGGTCTTTCGGTCGGCCTGGATTGTAAAGAGGGCGACCCCAGCGAGCACGGCAGTCACCTGCTGCTCGCCGTGGGTGGATTCCGAACACCGACGACTTGGGACTCGACGCAGCGGGCATTAAAGTTGACGAGCGCGGCTATATCCAGGTGGACGCGGATCTGCAGACCTCAAATCCGCACGTATGGGCATTGGGAGATTGCAACGGTAAGGGAGCGTTCACCCATACCTCATACAATGACTATGAGATCGTCGCTGACAATGTGCTCGCCAACGCCGGACGGAAATACACCGATCGGATATTGATCTACGCTCTCTATACAGATCCTCCGCTTGGTCGGGTCGGTATGAATGAGGCAGCGATCAAGAAGGCCGGGGTCGATGCGCTCGCGGGTAAGTTGCCCATGGCACGGGTTGCTCGCGCAAGAGAAAAGGGTGAGACGAACGGCTTTCTCAAGATCTACGTCGACAAGGGATCCAGCCGCATCCTCGGGGCCTCGCTACTGGGCACCGGCGCGGACGAATCGGTACAGTCACTGGTCGACGCGGTCTACGGGAGAATGCCGTACGCAGAGGTCCAATCCCACGTACGTATCCATCCTACGGTCAGCGAGCTGTTACCCACGGTGCTGGAGAACTTAAAGCCGATAACCTGAGCAGAACTCGGTAGACGTTGTGTCCTATGACCGCGACCGCCCCGACCGGCGCTTCGCAGACGCTGATCAGTCGCCCCGCACGCAATTGTCCCCACGATGAATTTATTGGCATGCGACGGATTCTGCCGCACTACCCTGAAACAGGTGAAATAAAGTGGCCACGCCGCGTTCGAACGACGGATAAACCGTTGCTCGGAGGTCGTTCAGTGCTCCGAGCTCGCAGGCGATGTCGATTATCTCCTCACGGTGAAAGTAAGGCACATGAAGGAGTTCGCCGATTTCACTCACACTCACCTGGGAAGCGATCCCCGGATTCAGTCCTATCGCTCCCTCCTTGTGCTTCGGCAACTGAAGGACGAACACGTGTTGCCGCTGTGACAAGGTGCGTTTGCCCGCGGCGGAGCGATAACGGCTCCACAAAGCGCCGTCATCGGCGTAACCGACGGCCCGATTCTTTAACCGGTTCACGGTATTGCCGCCGGGAGCCGCTAATGCTGCGACTTTAGTGCCTAAGCGCGGGTGCCATGCTCTGGATTCTGACGTCGCTGTTTTTTCTCTGGTGCGCATTTCATGAAATCCGCACGAGCCTCGTCGCGCCGCCCGGCTTTAGCCAACCCATTCCGATCTCAAAACAGTATCTGGCGGTAGTTCTTGCCCTGGCCGTGATCTTTGCCTGGCCGCCTGTTCACACCTGGATATTCGAGCGGTTCCTATCGAGGCAGGCCACAGAGCTCGCGGACGGGCCATTCAGCCCATGTTCATTGCAACACCGTCTGGGACACCATGTTCGATCCGGAGATGCTGGCGGCAGGACACGCGAGCCCAATAACAGGGAAAATCGGTCTTCAGCATCCGTGGTGTAGCACCCTGAGGTCTTATCTCGCTCATCCCGCTCGGGCAAACGAGCAAGAACTCTGGAGCCTGGCGATGTTCACGCACGAGAGCATGCACGTACGCGGTGAAATGAACGAAGCCCGCACCGAATGTGAGGCCGTCCAGCGCAACTACCGCGCGGCGAAGTTACTCGGGGTTCCGGATGCCACCGCGAAGAGAAATGCTCTGGACTATTACAACAACCTATACAAGGCGCGCAGGGATGAAGGCATCATGCAGGCTGAGTATTACTCGGACGAATGCGCACCGGGCAAGGCGATGGACGAGCATCTGAGCGATTCAACCTGGATGCCGCCATAAACGGCGGGCTAGGTCTGGCTGCGGGGTCGTTCGAAGGACCTGATCATACGCGGCGGCCACAACATCGATCCTTTAATTATCGAGGAAGCACTGCTCACGCATCCGGCAGTGATGTTGGCGGCTGCCATTGGCGAGCCGGACCGTGACAAAGGCGAGCTGCCAGTCGCGTACGTGCAGTTGCGCCCGGGTACATCTGCTACAGAACCCGAGCTGCTTGCGCACTGTCAGGGAGTCATTACTGAACGGGCAGCGACCCCGCGTGCGGTCCGCATCCTGGACACGATGCCGATGACCGCTGTTGGCAAGATCTTCAAACCCACGCTTCGAATCGACAGCATTCGGCGCTGTGTGGTTGCGGTCCAGGCACGGCTTGACGGCACGAGCCACGTTTCGTTCGAAGTCCGAGAGGCCGGCGGCACCATTACGGTTGCACTCCAGTCCGATGAGGCAACGTCAAAGAGGCTGCGAGGCGAGCTCGAGCACTGCACGTTTCTCATCCAGGTCGAAACTCCACCGATCGGCTGACTGCCTTGTAACGATTGCCAACGGACTAGCATTCCGTTGGTCGCGGAGGACGGAACCTGCGCAGACGCATTCGAAGGCGTTGCACGCTGAAGCCAGTGCAGTTTCGGTGCATAAAGCACGATTGGCCATTCAGCCGCCAGTTCCTGGGGGGCGATGAGGTAGCCTCCGGGACGACCGCCCGCGCCGTGCTTTGCGGTGATATCGTTCGGGGGTCTATGCTCCAAACCTTGGTTGCGAACAAGTGGGACCATAGACTTGGCCACGAACATAGCTTGACTCCGGTACGACGGCACGGCGCATCCTGTGCCCGGCGATTATCCGAACGGACAAACAAGGGCATGTTCTGGACGGGTCGGATACCTAAATGCTAGTTCGCGACGGACGGTGTTGTGTAGACGCAAAAAATCGGGAGCGGAGACTGTGGAGACCGGAAAGTCGCGCCAATTTGTCCTCGAATTCTTCAAGGAGCTGAGCGAAGGCAACCAAGTCTGCTGGGACCGCGTGGCCGACGATGCGACTTGGAAGTTGATCGCCCGGGGATCGAGTTATCCATATCCCTCGGATTACACCAAAGAGAGCTATCGCAAGCTCGTCGAGGGCTCAGTCAAGGAGTTCCCTAATGGCTTGACGTTCACGATTACCGGAACCACCGCAGAGGGCAACCGGGTAGCTCTCGAAGCCGAGTCATATGGACTGACACGTTCCGGGAAGCTCTACAACAATCTATACCACCTATTGGTATTGCTCGAAGACGGGAGAATTAAGACCGTGCGTGAATACCTGGACTCCGGTCACGCGACCGAGGTCCTTGGGGACGCTCCGCGTTAGCAACGGCAGCGCCGCCAGACTGGTTCTCGGTTAGTCGTACCGGATCCGGTTGTTTTTGCGATCGCCCAGCGCAATTGTCATGATCGCCTGTTCGCGTTGCGCGCGCCAAAGAAGATATTCGAGAAGCGGCCCGACGTCGCCCGGATCGACGCTCCGCGCATGCTCGCAAATTGCGGCATTGGCCTCTGCCGCTCCCACCAACGGCCGGCCGAGAAGTGCGGAGATCCGCTCGATTTCCTCACGCTGGTAGGTTTCCGGACCATAGTCGATGAATGCTCGCAGGTATGCCATAAGGTCCGCGATGCCTTTCAACCTATAGCCGTTTGCCGCTACGGCTGCGGGGCCCGCTGCCATCTGCCGCAGGGAGTCGATTGCATAGGTGAAAACGCTGGCGCAGGGATCTGCATTGCGGAATTGGACGGGCTGCTCGACTGCGGGTATGTCATTCGCCCGGCACAGTGCCTCAATGAGGGCCAAACCGTTTATCTGACGGAAGGCGAACAGCATTGGCACGTTCTGCAGCGCCGAAGGCCGCGACAGAGCCATAAGGATGCCGACCATCCAACGGGCTAGGACAAGCGACAGCGCGTAATCGAGCTTCCGATAGTTGACGGTGGTGCCGGTAAGCTGCTCGTAGTTCTTGACATGCTCCTGAGCCTCGCCGAAAGGCGCTCCCAGCGCTCTGGCAATAATGCAAGCGACGTCCTCGAGCGGATGTCCGAGGCGCGTCATCTCCCATCGATTACCGCCTGATATCTCGTTGGCGATCAGGAAATTGCCAGGCCCGGTGTCGCCATGAACGACTACGCAGTCGGATCCGGCGTCCGGGACCGAGCGCGCCAGCCAGTTGAGGGAAAAATCGACCAGCGGGTCGCGAATCGCTGATCGCTCAGCATACATTTGACGCCAAAGCACGAGATCGGCAGGAATTGCGGTGCCAAGCGGATCTCCGCGATGCTCACCAAGCACCGTGACTTTCCGTGGGTCAATCCTCTGCAGAGCTACGACCGCGGCCATGAGCTCGTGCCAGAGTCTCGCCTCCTCCTCCTGTGATCCGATTGTCTGGTAGCTGGGTATGGCCGGAAATGAACTGCCATCAAGGCAGCGTTGTGCTCAGCCGAGAACGCGATAAGTCGTGGCACCGGTATCCCGTTATCCCGCAACTGAGCGATCACTGCGCATTCACGTTCCAGGGTAAAAGTTGTGCCGGAGAGTGGCCCGTGTCCAGCATCCAGTCTTAGAAACGTCTTTGCGCCCGTGACACTCGTGATGATGTAACTGTTGCGCCAGGCGCCACCTGTGAGTTCCTGAGCGGTGGCCACGGCTGTTCCAGTTATTTCCTCGATCCAGCGCGCGAGCTTGCCCTCGAGCGCGTTCGTTGGTGAAACCGGCGCAGCACCGTGGGAAGAATTCACGCAATGATCGCCAGACTTGTGAGGACCAGTCGGATCAGATCAGC
>CAVUQM010000015.1:0-6195 GCA_963743625.1 uncultured Pseudomonadota bacterium
GATTCAGCACCACCTTGTCGGTGCAGGTCTTGAGGTCCTGGCTCATGCGGCGCTCGAACGGCGCGACCTGACGCGGTGGTGCGAACACATCCGCCGAGTAGTGAATGCCGAGCGTGCGGTAGCGGTCAAACTCCGCCGGCAGGCGGGCGCGGAAGCTATCCCAGTCACGGCTCGACTGCGGCGACCACGCCACCTCGGCGAGCGCCGCGGCGCGCGGCCAGGTCATGTAGGCCGCGCGCTCCTCGGTGCGCACGTGCTCGGTCCAGAGATTCGCCTGCACGCCGAGCACGTGCTGCGACAGTACGGCCAGCTCGCCCGGCAGGACGTCGAAGTGATACAGGTCGGCGGTTGTGATCACCGCGCCTCGCCCCGGCGGCTCGTCCGGGCCGCCGCCCTGGCGATTGTCGAGATACAGGGTCGGCGCCACCGACAGCACCGTGTCGTGACCTGCGGCGGCGGCCGCGATGGCACCGTCGACGCCGCGCCACGACATCACCACCGCCTGCGCGGGCGCACCGCCTGCGAGGATCTCGTCCCAGCCGACCGCGCGCCGGCCGTGCGCGGCCAGGTAGTTCGCCAGGCGCCCCATGAAGTAGCCCTGCAGCGCCTGCTCGTTGGCTACGCCCAGCTCGCGCATGCGCGCCTGCACGCGCGCGGAGGTGCGCCACTGTTCCTTGACGGCCTCGTCTCCGCCTAAATGCACGAACGGGCCCGGAAAGAGCGTCAGCGCCTCATGCAGCACGTTCTCAAGGAACGCGAAGGTCGACTCCTCGACGTTGAAGAGGTTCGGATAGACGCCCCAGTCGGCCGGCACCGCCGCCAGCCGCACCCCTTCCACGCCGAGCGCCGGATAGGCCGCGATTGCCGCGCTCGCGTGTCCCGGCAGGTCGATCTCCGGCACGATCGTGACGTAGCGCGCGCGGGCATGGGCGACGATGCGCCGCACCTGTGCCTGGGGGTAGAAGCCGCCATACAGGCGTGGCCGTCCGGTCACAAGATCGATATCGCGCTGCGCGGCGCGCCCGGCCGGGACGCGCCAGGCTCCGACGGAGGTGAGGCGCGGGTACTTGCGGATCTCGAGCCGCCAGCCCTGATCATCGGTCAGGTGCCAGGACAGCACGTTGAGCTTGTGCAGCGCCATCCAGTCGATGTAACGCATGACGAATTCGGGCGACTGGAAGTGCCGAGCCGAATCGAGCATCAGGCCACGCCAGCGCAGACGCGGTGCATCGGTGATGTCCAGCACCGGCAGCCTGAGGTTCGCGCCGTCCCGGCGCTGCGCGCTGCACAGCTGCCAGAGCGTCACGGCCCCGTAAAACAAACCGGCGTGCTCGCGCGCCGACACGCGCACGAGCGACCCGCTCACCTGCAGCCGGTAGCTCTCGCTGCCGGGGGGCGCCGCGGGATCGAGCCGCAGCTCGATCGCTCCTGCGGGCGCCGCGCCATCGCTGCGCACGCGGAGCGTGAAGCCGTGGCTGGCACGCAGCAGCTGCGCCAGGTAGAGCCCCAGCTGCCGACTCTCTTTGTCCGCCGGTACCAGGAGCGTGGTGTCGTTGCGCAGCAGGAACGAGCCGCCGTGCGCCACCACCTGCGCCGGCGCGGGTATCACGTCGGCCACGGGCGCAGGGGAAGACGACGGCAGGCTTGCCGGCCGCGCGCCGCCCGCGCCGAGACAGACGAGGCCTGCGAGCAGCCATGCGCCGGTGCGCTGCGCCACCCTAACCAAGTGCCCTCGAAGCGGGCACCATAGGCATGCCATGTCCAGCACCGACCCGCCCCACTCTCTCATCGCCCGCGGCCGCGAGGCGTTTGCGCGCGGGGACCTGCCGGGCGCGGAAGCCGCCGCCGCCCAGCGCCTGGCCACGGCGGCCACAGACGTCGATGCCCTCGAGCTGCGCTTCCTGGTGCAAAAGCAGCGCGGCGCCGCGGTCGAGGCGGTCAAGACGCTGGACGCGGTGCTCGGCGCCAATCCGCGCACCGAGTGGGCCTACAACGAGCTGGTGCAGATTTTCATGACGCACGGACGCCTCGTGGAGGCCGCCGAGGTCGCGCGCACGGCGCTGCGGGTGAATCCCCATAGCGCGCACGGCCACAATCTGTTCGCTCTCGTGCTGTCGGAGATGAATGACCTGCCTCCGGGCGAATGGCACTTCCGGCGGGCCCTCGAGCTGGCGGGCGCGCACGCCCCCTATCTGCTGAACCTGGCAATCAACCTGCTCAAGCAGGGACGGCCGGAGGAAGCCGATGGCTATTTCGCGGCCGCGCATGAGCTCGCACCGCAGGACCCGAAGACGCTCGCGCACTGGTCGACTCTGTACGAAGGCCGCGGCGATCTCAAGCGCGCGCAGCAGCTGCTGGCGCAGGCCGAGGCCGCCTCCTCGCCCGAGCAGGTGAGCCTGCTGCGCGCCAACTACCAGATGCGCACCGGCGCGCACGCGCAGGCGCTCGTGCAACTCGATGCCGCTGCGAAGCTCAGCGGGGATGCGCAGTTGCAGCGCGGCCGGCTGCGCGAGCGCGCCGCGCGCTACGCGGAAGCCTGGCAGGACTTTGTCGACGGCAAGCGCAAGCTGGCGCAGGAGGTTGGCGGGCGCGAATACAAGCGGCAGGCGGTGGACGCCCTGTTTGCTCTGTGCCGCCAGTTCTTCACGCGCGACACCTGGGCGGCGCTGCCGCGCGCTCCGGTACGGAGCGACATCGCCCAGCCGATATTCGTGCTGGGCTTCCCGCGCTCGGGCACTACGCTCGTGGAGCAGATCCTCAGCAGCCATTCGCGAGTGCGCCCCGGCGGCGAGCTGCCGTTCATCGAGGACCTGCAGCGCCTCGCCGCAGAGCTGTTGCCCGGCCCCGAGGGCTATCCCGGCAACCTGGCCCGCAGCTTTACCGCCGACCGCCACTACGTGGCGACGCTGTTCCGCGATTATTACTGCGCGCGCGCCGGGCAGTACGGACTGCTGGCGCAGGGCAAGAGCTTCTACACCGACAAGATGCCTTTCAACGAGAGCCACCTGCCGCTGCTGAAGATGGCATTCCCGCACGCCAAGATCGTGCACGTCGTGCGCCACCCCCTGGACGTGTGCGTCTCGATGCTGGCGCACAGCATGACGCACGGCTACTCGTGTGCCTACCGCATCGAGGACATCGCGCATCATCTGCGCGCGGTGTTCGACCTGGTCGAGCACTACCGCGGCGGGCTCGATCCCGCCGAGCACGTGTTGCGCTACGAGTCCCTGGTCGCGGACCAGCTGACCGAGACCCGCAGGCTGCTCGACTATCTTGGCCTGCCCTTCGAAGAAGGCTGTCTGCACTTTCACGAGAACCGCCGATACGCCCCCACGCCGAGCTACGCGCAGGTTGCCGAGCCGCTCAGCGACCGCGCCATCGGACGCCACCGGCACTACCTGCAGCAGCTGCGGCCGTACCGTGCGCAGCTCGCGCCCCTGATGGCGAGGTACGGCTACTGCTGACGGCTCCGCGGTGCGCGGGGGAGTGCGCAACGCGGAGCCGTCAGCCTGCGGGGAGCGGGACTCAGAGCCTGAGCTTCACCCCGGCGAAGTAGGTACGACCGTTGTCGTAGATCGCGCGCGGCTGCGACGGCACGTTCGCGTACTGCACCACCTTGGCATCGGTCAGGTTCTGGCCCTCCAGGGTGATGGAGGCCCACTTGGTGACATTCCAGGCGAAGGATGCGTCCAGGGACTTGAGCTCCGCCTCGTTGAGGTCGGTGGTGCGGTCGAACTCGATGAAGAAGTTGGACCGGTAGCTGTACGCCACGCGGGCGCTGAACAACACATTCTCGAAGTAGCCGGTAAGGTTGTAGGTATTCTTCGAGTTGCCCGGGACCGGACTACCGCTGTCGAGCTTGGCATCGGAGTAGGTGTAGTTCGCCTGCACCCCAAACCCGCCCCAGATGCCCTGCGTCAGGCTAGCCTCCGCGCCCCGGAGCGTGCCGGAGCCGCCATTGGCGCGCACGTTAATCGCGAACGGACAGTTGAACAGGTTGGCTGACACCGTCGTGCACAGGGCACTCGGGGCCGTTTGTCCCGCGAACGGCAGGATCTCTTTAGTCGGATTGTCGACGATGAAGTTCTTCAGATTCTTGTTGTAGAGGGCGATCGTGTACGCGGTGTCCTTGTTCGGATACCACTCGAGCGACAGGTCTTCCTGGGTCGCCCGGTACGGGTCGATGTTGGGATTGCCCGCCGTGCCGCTGAGCGCACCGGTATTGAGGAGCACGCGCGGCACCATGTCGGTGTAGTCCGGTCGGGCCATGACCTTGGCCGCAGCGAAGCGCACGACCACATCCTTGTTGACGTCATAGGAGACGTTCAGTGAGGGTAGCCAGTCGTTGTAACTCTTGCCCGCCGTCACCGGGATGTAGGCCCCGAACGGGCTCGCGATCACGCCGGGCTCGCTGGGGTCGGCCACGAACTGCGCGCCCGTGGTCGTCTCCTGGGTGTGCGCGTACCGCAGTCCGACATTGCCGCGCCAGCTTTCGCCGGCGAAGTTGCCCATGACATACGCGCCCGAGGTCTTCTCGTTGATCGTGAAGTTGCCCTGCGGGTACGGTATGCGCCCCGCGGAGACCAGCTGCGTGCCGAGCACCTGCCCGGCGAAGGTAGGATTCACAATCCACGCCTGCGTCAGGGAGCCAGGTACCGAGATGCCGGACAGGAAGTTGCCGGGGCTCAGGCCCGCCGACCAGGCGGAGGTCGGGATGCCCTGCTTCAGAATCGGCGCCGAGAAGCCGCCGTAGGTCGTGAAGTTATTGGTCACATCACGCTCGTGATTGGTGCCCTTGACGCCGAACTTGATCGACTTCAGCACCCCGAAATTCAGGTCCTTGAGCGCATCCGCATACAGGTAGGTCTCGCGGTCATCGTTCAGGATCTGGGGTGCGTTGGCGAAGTCGAACGCGAACGAGTTCGGGTTGCTGAAGTTGACCACCGTGCCATTGCCGTTGGCGATCGGATGCACCTGCGGAGCGCCGTTCCTGAAATCGTAGCTGAAGGTTCCGGGCGCGCCGAACTCGGGGAAGAACTGCGGATCGGTATTGCCGGTGGCATCGGTGTAGCCGAAGTCCAGGTGCAGCGTCCAGGTATCGGCGGGCGTGTACTTGGTGTCGAGATCCAGGTTGTGGCTGGTGGTCTTGGCGATGCGATGGAAGGAGTCGTAGAAATAGGCAAAGTCGGTCGTGCCGTTGGTGGCAGAGGACACCGTGCCGGCTACGCAGGCGCCAGCCACGCTGACGCAATTGGCAATCGAGCCACCGTTGGCGATGGCGCGCTGCGGGTCGGCGAGCCAGCTCTGATTGGTGTTTTCGGCGTCGAAGATCGACAGCAGGCCGTTGAAGTTGAATTCCAGCTGGTCGGTGGGCCGGAACTGCATGTCGAAGTTGCCGCCCTTGCGGATGCGGTCCTGCTCGAACAGAGCCGAGTTGATCAGCGTCGGAATCAGGGTCGGGTCGTTGTTGCCCGCGATCAGGCTGCTGAGGGGCGCATAGCCGAGGATCTCGAAGCCATCGCGACGGATGTTGCGCTCCTGATAGATCGCGGCCAGCAGGAAGCCCCAGCGGCTGTCCTGATCCCTGAAGCTCACCAGGCCGGTGGCGTACGGGTCGGTCTTGGCGGCGCGGTCGTTGCGCGACTCCTCGAGGGAGGCGTAGGCCGTGAAAGGCTCCAGCTCGAGCGGCTTGCGCGTCTCGACGTTGACCGTAGCGCCGATGCCACCCTCCTGCACGTCCGCCTGGGCGCTCTTCATGACCTGGACCTTGCCGATGATGTCGGCCGGCAGCATCAGGTAGTTGAAGCTGCGGGTCGCGTTCTGCTGGTCGAGAATGAACCAGTCCGCCGTCGACAGGCCGTGGCCGTTCAGCAGTGCCTGCGTCAGGGTCGGGGCCGTGCCGCGCACATTGATACGCTCGCCCTCGCCGAAATCGCGCGAGATGTCGACGCCGGGCACGCGCTGCAGCGCCTCGGCGAGGTTCTTGTCCGGAAACTTGCCCACGTCCTCGGCAGTCAGGTCGTCCTGGACGTTGGTGGCATCCTTCTTCGCCTGCAGGGATTCGCGCAGGCTGGCGCGGATTCCGTAGACGACGACTTCCTGGACGTCGTTCGACTTAGAATCGCTGGCACTGGTGCTTTGTTGCGCCTGCACGGCGGCATTGCGCCCGAACAGTGCCATGGCGACCGCCGTCCC
>CAVUQM010000016.1:0-154440 GCA_963743625.1 uncultured Pseudomonadota bacterium
TGGTGGGCACGTGCGCGGCGTACAGGCGCGGCTGCGTCAGCAGCAGCCACAGACCGAGCAGGATCACGCCGAGCTGTGGCAGCACCTTGAGGATGGTCGTGAGCATCTGCACCCAGCCTGCGGTGCGAGCGCCGCGCAGGTTGACCGCCACGAACACCCACACGAGCACGATGGCGGCAACGGGCGGCACCAGCGGCATCGCGGTCAGTCGCGGCGCAAAGTAGAGCAGGTAGCCGATCACGCCGAGCGCGATGGCCGCGTTGGCCATCCAGACCGACACCCAGTAGCACCAAATGGCGAGGAACGGGGCCGCGCCGAACGCACGCCGCATGTAGTCGTAAGGCCCGTCATCGCGCGGGAAGCGCCGCGCCAGGCCCGCGAACACGAGCGCCAGGCAGGCGCATCCGAGCACCGTGACCGCCCAGCCGCTCAGCGCGTTCAGGCCTAGGGGGCAAGCGATGCAGGCATCATGAAGATGCCCATGCCGATGATGTTGCCCACCACCAGCGCCGGCACGTCCAGAAGCCGAGCGCCCGCGCGGGGGCGCGGTGTCGTGCTTGTGCCGGCTCGCTCAACTGTCCGCCAGGGCTTCGGTGAGGGCGATGCGCAGCAGCGCGCAGGCCTCATCCACCTGCTCCCGGCTGACCATCAGCGGCGGGATGAAGCGCAGCGTGCTCACTCCGCAGGACAACAGGATGAGGCCGTTGTGGTAGGCGCGGGTCAGCACCCGCTGGCACAGGGCGGCGGCGGGTTTGCGCCCGGCGCGGTCGGTGATGAGCTCGGCGCCGATCATGAGGCCCTTGCCGCGCACATCGCCGATGCACTCGAAGTCCTGCTGGAGCTCGCGCAGGCGAGCGAGGAAGTAGTCGCCCACTGCGGCAGCATTGGCCGCGTACTCGCGTCCACCAGGTCCAAGGTGGCGAGCGCGGCGGCACAGCACAGCGGGTTGCCGCCGTAAGTGTTGCCGTGGGCGCCGCGTTTCCACCTTTCCATCAGGGTTTTCCTGGCCACCACCAGCCCGATCGGCAGTCCCGAGCCCAGGCCCTTGGCGAGCGTCATGATGTCCGGGCGCACGCCCAGTGTTCGCTGGCGAACATTTTGCCGGTGCGGCCGATGCCGCTTTGCACCTCATCGAAGATGAGCAGGATCCCGTGCCGGTCGCACAGCGCGCGCAGTCCGGCGAGAAAGCCGTCCGGCGGTACCAGGTAGCCCCCCTCGCCCTGAATCGGCTCGACCAGGATGGCCGCCACCTCACTCGCCGGAACGTTGCTCTGGAACAGGCTGTTCTCGATGTAGTCCAGGATCGCACGGCCCTGATCGGCGCCGGCGAAGAGCGGACGGTACACGTTCGGGTAGGGCACATGCGTGACCCCGGGCATCGTGGGGAAGAAGCCGGCCTGCTGCGTGTACTTGCTGGCCGTGAAGCTCAAGGAACCCATAGTGCGGCCGTGGAAGCCACCGAGAAAGCCGATGAAGCGCGGCCGCCCGGTGACGTAGCGCGCCAGTTTCAGGGCCCCCTCCACCGATTCGGTGCCGCTCTGGCACACCAGCACCTGCACCGCCTCACCCATCGGGTTCAGCTCGTTGATGCGCTCGGCGAGACGCGTCATGCGCTCGTGCCAGTAGTCACTCGAGATGTGCAGGAAGTCATCCGCCGCATCCTTGATGGCCTGCACCACCTGGGGGTGGGCGTGTCCGGTGCTGCACACCGCGATGCCGGCGGCGAAGTCCAGGAAGCGGTTGCCATCGACGTCCCACACTTGCGCGCCGCGGCCCTTGGCGATCACGAACGGATAGTCGCGCGGATAGGAGGGGGAGCTCACGGCGCGGTCGCGGGCCAGCAGGGCCTGGGCCTTGGGGCCGGGCAGGGCGGTGCGGATGTGCTCAGAGGCCATGGGCGAAGATCCTTTACGGGTTAAGAGGATCCGGGCAATCGGATGCGCACGGGGCTGCGATGCGCACGCTCGGTAGCGGCCTGCAGCTCGCGCAGCACTTCAAGGTCTGCGCTCGCGGGCGGCGCCAGAGTCTGCAGGGTCTCGGACACCTTCAGCGGCCAGCCGGTCGCGGCACGGGCCGCCTCCACGCTGACCCCCGGGTAGAGCGCGGCGAGTTCGAGTTCCTCGCTTTGGGGCTGCGGGTGCAGGATGCCGAAATCGGTGATCACCGCGCGTGGGCCGCGGCCAGGGAAGCCCGCGCGGCCGCGCGCGCCGGAACCTTCGAGGTAACCGGCGCTGGTGAGGAAATCCAGCCGCGGCACAAAGCTGCGCGGGGACTGCTTCATGATGATCAGTACCTCGCGCGCATGCGTGGCGATATCGGGTGCGCCACCGGAGCCCGGCAGGCGCACCCGTGGGCTTGCGTACGGGCCGATCACGGTGCTGTTGAGATTGCCGAAGCGGTCGATCTGCGCGGCACCCAGGAAGCCGAAGTCCACCCGCCCGCGCTGCAGGTAGTGTGCGAATACCTCCGGCAACGGCACTACCACGGTTGCCGTGTCGGCCAGCTCTCCGTCCCCGATTGACAGCGGCAGCACCCTGGGGCGCGTGCCGACCGTGCCCGACTCGTAGATCAGGACCAGCTCCGGTGCATGCGTGCGGCGCGCCAGGTTGCAGGCAGCGCTCGGCAGTCCTATGCCGACGAAACACACCGCGCCGTTGCGCAGGTGCCGCGCGGCAGTCACCGTCATCATCTCATCTGCGCTGTACGCGGCGCTCGTCACGCGGCCACCTTCAGGCGCCGCAGAAGCTCGGCGTGGTCGCGCGTTCCGAGCACGTGAGTCCGCAGCCATTCGGTGAAGGACTCACGCTCGCGAGCCACATCGTCCCAGTCGACGTAGAAGCGGTTGTCGCGCTCGTAGCAGCCGGCGGCGTAGGACGGATGGGCGCCCCCTGGGACCACGCTAACCGCGCTAACCATCCAGTGGGGCAGGACGATCGCATTCATCGGGGCAGCCAGGTGCTGCACCTGTTCCTCCACCGTCACCAAGAGACAGCGCGCGGCCAGTGCCGCCTCGCGTGCCGCCCCCACGATGCCCCGGATGAGGACGTTGCCCTCCAGATCGACCGCCTGAGCGTGCAGAATGGTGACGTCCGGTCTGAGCGCCGGGATTGCAAGCAACGCAGCTCCGGTGAAGGGGCAGGTGAGGCGCGCCGCCGCCCCGGCCTGCACGCCGTCCAAATCCGTCGCCGCATAGTGGCGCATCAGGCCGCAGGGCAGGCCGCTGGCGCCGGCCTGGTAGGCGACGGCCATCTGCGCATGGGTGCGTTCGGTGACCTTGAGCGGCTGCGGCCATTGCTTCTCGATGGCATCGCGCAGCCGGTACAGCGATCCGACGCCGGGGTTACCTCCCCAGGAAAAGGTGAGCTCGTCCGCACAGCCGGCGCCGATCATCTGGTCGTGGATCAGGTCCGGGGTCATGCGGATGAGGTGCAGGTGGCGGCGCTGCTGACGGATGATTTCATGACCGGCGGCGAAGGGGATGAGGTGGGTGAACCCTTCGAGCGCAACGCTCTGTCCATCGTGCACGTGACGGGCGATTGCATCGGCGAGGGAAAGGAGCGGCACGGGCTACTCGACCACGGTCTGTGACTGCTCGCGCAGGTACAGGGGCAGGTAGTAGAAGGAGCCGATGGCCTTGCCGGTGCTGCCCGAGCCCTTCCAGCCGCCGAAGGCCTGGTAGCCGGGCCAGGCGCCGGTGGTCGCCCCCTGCGGGCGGTTGGCGTAGGTGGTGCCGGCCTGGATGTGCTCGTTGAACCACGCGACCTCGTCCGCACCACCGTAGAAGCCGGCGGTCAGCCCAAGCGGGGATTCATTGGCCAGCTGCATCGCCGTCTCGCGCGAGGCCACGCGCTGCATCAGGAGGATGGGCAGAAACAGCTCCTCGCGCCACAGCTCGTGGGCTGGGCGGCGCTTCCGCGAGCGTCGGGCGCACGAAGTAGCCCTGGGCCAGGCTGCCTTCGCGCAGCTGCTCGCCACCGGTCACGATCCGCGCTCCGCCCGCGCGCAACTGTGCGCAGTAGCGCGCGTAACTGTCGTAACCGGAGGCGGTCGTGAGGGGTCCCAGCCAGTGTTCGCGGCGCGCCGGATCGCCGATGCGGATCGCGCCGATCTCCCGCACGAGCTTCTCCGCCAGAGCGTCCGCCACCGCTTCGTGCACATACAGGCGCGAGAGCGCTGAGCACTTCTGGCCGCCCATGCCGAAGGCGGAGCGCGCGATGCCAAGCGCGGCGCGCGTAAGGTCAGCGTGCGCGGTAACGATGCAGGCGTTCTTGCCGCCCATCTCGGCGATGCAGGGGCGTGGAAAGGCGGAGGACTGCAGCGTGCGCAGGATCCCCATGCCCACTTCATAGGAGCCGGTAAAGGTCGCACCGGCGGTGAGCGGGTGGGAAATCAGCGTGGCGCCGGTCACAGCTCCCGGCCCGCTGAGGTAGTTGAAGACTCCCGGCGGCAGGCCGGCATCGCGGATGCAGTCCGCCAGCAGCCGATCCGCCCAGGGGGTGGCGCTGGCGCCTTTGGCGACGACCGTGTTGCCGGTGATGAGGGCGGCGGCAGTCGGGCCGGCCATGAGGGCGAGCGGGAAATTGAAGGGGGCGATCACGACCCAGGGGCCGTGGGGCTTGAGCACGCTGCGGTTGTGGGACGCATAGCCGGTGAGCGGGTCATCGGGGAGCATGCGCTCATAGCCGTGCTGGGTCTCGAAATCCTGCGTGTAAAGCGTGAAGAAGTCGGCGCTCTCCTGCGCCTCCCCGAGAGCCTCCATGCGGTTCTTGCCTACCTCGCAGGTCAGCACCGCGGCGAGGTCGTAGACGCGCGCCTCGATCAGCTGCGCCACGCGCCGTAGCAGGCGCGCCCGCTCGGCAAGTGGGGTGGCGCGCCAGGCCGGCCAGGCCGCGGCGGCCGCGCGCAGCGCCTGCTCCGCCTCCTCGGCCGCGGCGGCCGCAAACTCCCCGAGTACCTCGGTCGTATTGGCGGGATTGGTCTTGGTGAAATAGCGAGCCGCGCCGCGGTCCTCACCGTTGATATGGAGAAAGTAACGGCCGCCGAGGCGCTCGCGCACCCGCTCCATCGCGGTATCGAAACTGGCATGCAGCGCCTCGGGCGGATCGAACATCGTGGCGTAGGTCAGCTTGAAACTCATGCGCGGGTTTCCAGATGCAATGAGCCGGCCAGCTGCGCCAGCAGGCGCTCCAGGAGGTCGAGCGCCTCACTCAGGTCACCCTCGCTGATGACCAGGGGAGGGGCGAGCAGTATCAGGTTGCCGCGCGCGGCAAACGAGACGCCAGCCGCGAGCGCATCACGCAGCAGCTCACGGACGCCCGAATGCATCTGCGGCCACGGCGCCAGCGGTTCGCGGCTGCCGCGATCACGTACCAGTTCGAGCACTGCAAACAATCCGTCGCCGCCACGCACCTCGCCGATCAGGGGCTGGCGAGCCTTCAGTTCCTCCAGTCGGCGCATCAGGGCCACACCCAGTACCCGTGAGCGCGCGATCAGATCCTCGGCGGCGTAACTCTCGATCGCCGCGATGCCTGCGGCACACGCGAGCGGATGTCCGGAGTAGGTAAGGCCAGTCATCAGTATCTGCGTCTCGAGAATGCGCGCGACGTCTGCGGAAACCACGACCGCCCCCAAGGGTGCGTGGGCCCCGGTGAGCCCCTTTGCGAGCGTCATGATGTCGGGGCGGCTGGCCTCGCCATAACGCTGCCATGCAAACCACGCACCACAGCGCCCGAAGCCACTCATCACCTCATCGGCGATGAGATAGACCCCGCGTGCGCGTGTCACCTCACGCAGCGCCGGCCAGAAGGAGGGCGGCGCGACGATGCCGTTGGTGCCCGCATTAGGTTCCATCAACACCGCGGCGACCTCCGCGGCACCGCGCGCTTCGATGGTCTGCGCCACACAGCGAGCGGCGGCAAGGCCACAGGCTTCCGCGCTGCTAGTTCCAAACGGACAGCGGTAGGAGTAGGGCGGTGGTACGTGGATGACGCGATAGGCGTCGGTATCGGCCTGCGCGGCCGTGCGCGCGTCACCCGAGAACGCCATCGCGGCATAACTGGCACCGTGATAGGAACGATCGCGGGTAATGATCCAGCCGCGGCTCTTGCCTGAAGCCTGGCGTGCGAACTTGACGGCATGTTCGTTGCCGTCGGCGCCGCCGAGGGTGAAGAAGACACGGCCGCCGGCGAATCCGGACTTCTCCAGCAGCATTTCCGCAAGGCGAGCACGCGGTTCGGCTCCCCAGGCGCTGGTGACGAAGCACATGCGCGCCGCCTGGGCGCGAATGGCTTCCACGACCCTGGGGTGCTGGTGGCCGAGATTGCTGCATTCGGCGAGGCTGCTCATGTCGAGGATCGAGCTGCCGTCGGCGGTGTTCAGGCGCGCCCCTGCGCCCCCCGTGATGGTAGGTGCATTCCAGTCCGTCTGCCGGCACCAGGTATGCAGGACTGTTTGGGCTTCGGGAAGCATCCGTAGGCGCAGTGTTGTCGGTGCCGCTCGCTCTGGATTGATGCGAATGGCTGTAGTGCCGTCGAATGTAGGCTGGCCCTGAGGCCGGCGTCAACGAGGCCGCAACGGTGAGACTGACTCCAGTCGAATCAGGAGCGCAATCGGCCTCGAAATCGGCCGATTGTGCAGCTCTGTAGTATCATCTCGCGCCCGCGCGGACCGCGCTTTTTTGGCGACCTTTCCCAGGCCGCCGGGCCCATCGCTGTGGGGCGTTAGCTCAGTCGGTAGAGCATCGGACTTTTAATCCGCTGGTCGACGGTTCGATTCCGTCACGCCCCATTTTCAGACCCTTTCACGACGTGTCTTGACGTATCACAAGGCACGTCACTCCAACAAAACCAGTGACACTCGAGACGGCCGGGCGCGTCATCGAGCAGCCAAGCATTTGCTCGCCGCTGGCATCGTTCCCTCCCTGATGCGGCGGGAATTGCGGTCGCAGGTTGCGGAAGAGATCTTCGCCGCGTCGGAGCGACGCACTGCCTGACTCAATCGTCGCCGGGTCCCACCTACGAAGGTCTTCGCCGACGAGGCACGGAACGCATCACGGATCAGTATTTCGGCTCGAGGCAGGTCTATCTCGGGGAAGTGCGAGGCGAAACAGCGAAACCAGCGCAGCAATTGACAGCGCAGAGGAGATAAAGAGCGCGCGCGTCCCGAATCGCTCCACACCGAGGCCAAAAACAAAGGGTCCAACCGCCTGGCCGACACGCGCTGGCGCTGAAATGCGGCCCAGCCGAGCTCCATATCCGTGTGGCCCAAACAGCGCGAGAGGCAGGGTTCCTCGCGCGATGGTTAAGATGCCATTACCGGCGCCGTGAATGACGGAAAAGGCTGCGATCAGCGGTGCCCCACCCAGGCCGAGTGTAAGTGCCGCGAGCGGATGCAGCGCATTCGCGACCTTGGCGCTGATGAGCGGACTGCTCCAGCGACGAGCACTGAACTCGAGGATCCGAGCACCCACCTGAGCCGGTCCCATCAGAGCGGCCGCGCCGATGGCCGCGGCGGGCGATGCACCGATCGCGCTAAACAGTCCCGGCAGATTAGAGGCGACCCCGTAACTGACTATTCCCGAAGCAGTGAACATGAAGGCCAGAATGAGCATTCGGCGGTCCACGGCAACCGGTGCTGAGCTTTCGGAGACGGCGAGGGGCGCCTTGGGAGTCGGTGCGAGAACAGGGGGTGCAGCCCATAACGCCCAGGCATTTAAAGGGAGGCCCAAAGCCAGGTGCAGCGCTGCCCAGCCCACACAGGCGCCCCGCCAACCAAAGCGGTGCTCGAGATAGGCCGAAGTGGGCCATCCGATCGTGCTGGCGAACCCCGCAATGAGGGTGATGCCGGTGATTGGAGTATGGGACCTGTGGCCATACAGGCGTGTGAGGGCGGCAAAGGCTGGCTCGTAGAGTCCTGCGGCCATGGCAATCCCGAGAACGAGCCACGCAAGAAGAAGAGCGCCTCGCCCGTGCGCCAGAGCAAGCACACCCAAGCCGAGCGCGAAGACAAGGTTAGACGCGCAGAGCACCGGGCGTCCGCCACGCTCATCAATGAGGCGTCCGGCAAGGGGACCTAAGAAAGCCGAAATTCCCAATCCAAGGGACAACGCCCCAAAGACCCAAGCTGACGAGACGCCAAGATCCCGGGCCATCTCGGGTGCTAGTACAGCGGGCAGATAGAACGATGAAGCCCAAGCGAGCGCCTGCGTGGAGCCCAGCGTCGCAACAATGGACCATTGGCTTCTCATCCGGACTGCAGTCTATCTACAGTTCTATAGGCTTGGAATAATAGAAGAGCATAGATTCTGAGGAGCGTTTGGCGCTCATCTTGCATCCACGCAATATTTCGATATAATTGAAACTATGAAATCTCCAGAGGTCATCGACGCCTTAAGCGCGCTTGCATCGGACGCGCGCCTCGCGGTTTTCCGTTTGCTGGTCAAGCGGGGTCCGGAGGGGTATACCCCGTCGGAGCTCGGTTCACGGCTTGACGTGCCCGGGCCCACGCTCTCATTCCATCTCAAGGAACTCATGCGATCGAAGCTGGTGGTGAGTCGCCGAGAAGGCCGTAATCTCTACTACAGCCCGAACTTTGAGCGCATGAACGCCGTAATCGGCTTTCTCACCGAGAACTGTTGCAGTCTCGCTAAGGAAGCCTGTGATTCCACTTGCCAGCCACTCGCGGCTGCCACCGCCCAAAGGAAAAGAGCATGAAGCGCTTGCACGTCCACGTCGCGGTCAAGAATGTTGACGCCTCGATTCGTTTCTACTCTCAGCTATTCGCTGCGGAGCCCAGTGTTCGAAAGCCCGACTACGCAAAATGGCTGCTCGATGATCCACGGGTCAACTTCGCGATCAGCGAGCGTGGGGCGGAGCCCGGCGTCGATCACCTGGGGATACAAGTTGAGGATCGAACGGAACTTCAGGACGTGTACGGTCGGCTGAAAAAGGCCGAGGCACCTGTGATCGAGGAAGGCGAGACGACCTGCTGCTACGCGTACAGCGAGAAAAGTTGGATCGAGGATCCGCAGGGCGTCCAATGGGAGACTTTTCTGACCACGGGCGAGAGCACCGTTTATGGGACGGACGAAGTGCGCTCAGTTGAGGAAAAGAAGAAGGCTGCAGCGGCTTGTGGCGCACCGACCTGCTGTTCGCCGTCGACTGCTTAGACGGGGGCCTTCCGTGCAATTGCGAGCAGGTAGTGTGGCGGACGGCGCAAGCATTCGCGCACTTCTTGAGGCGGGCGATTTGCCAACCAGCGATTTGTCGACGTCCTCGCCGCAGTTTGTCGTGGCTTGCGACACGGGCAACACGATCGTGGCCGCGGGTGCGCTTGAGACTTTCGGAGATTCAGCGCTACTGCGGTCGGTTGTCGTGGCCCCGGAGGTCCGTCGAACAGGCCTCGGGGTACGCATGGTGCAGGAACTCGAGCGGATCGCGCGGGCGAGGCAAGTTAGGCGGCTGGTGCTGTTGACACTGACGGCGCGGCCCTTCTTCGAACGGCTTGGCTATCGCGTCATCGAACGGGAGGCCGTGCCCGAAGCCTTGAAGGCGACCGAGGAGTTCCGATCCCTGTGCCCTGCATCAGCGATCTGTATGGCGAAGTCGCTACTCACCGCTTAGGCCACGCATGGCAGATCGACTGTACAACGTGCTTTTCCTGTGCACGGGAAATTCTGCACGCAGCATCCTCGCCGAGGCTCTCATGAATCAATGGGGCCGCGGCAAGTTCCGGAGCTTCAGCGCCGGCAGTCACCCCAAGGGCACCGTACATCCCATCGCGCTCGAGTTACTCCAGCGCATGAACTTCCCGACGGAAGGTCTGCGTAGTAAAGGGTGGGAAGAATTCGCCGCGCCCGGTGCAGCTCCGCTGGATTTTGTGTTCACCGTCTGTGACAACGCCGCCGGGGAAACCTGTCCCTACTGGCCGGGTCAGCCGATGACGGCTCACTGGGGCATCCCGGACCCGGCAGCTGTGGAGGGGAGCGAAGCCGATAAGTGGCTAGCCTTCCGTGGCGCCTTTCAGGCATTGGATAACCGCATTAAGATCTTCACGAGCTTGCCGCTCGCCTCGCTCGACCGCATTAAGCTCCAGGAGCGCCTCGATGCGATCGGCAAGACGGCCACTCCGAAGCGTGACGCATGAGTCTCATGAAGCGACTGGCCGCCGAGGGGATGGGCTCATTGCTTCTGGCCGCCGCTGTAGTGGGCTCGGGCGTCATGGCGGAGCGGCTGGCTCAGGGTAATGCGGCCGTGGCGCTGCTTGCGAACACGGGCGCCACGGTGGCGGTCCTCGCGACTCTGATTGCCCTCTTGGGACCGGTCAGCGGGGCGCACTTCAATCCAGCCGTATCGGTGATTCAGGCCGTCCGCCGGGTTCTCTCCTGGCGTGATGCCTCCGCATACACAGTTGTGCAGGTGCTCGGATGCTGCGCGGGCGTGGTATTGGCGCATGCGATGTTCGAGCTGCGCTGGGTCCAATCCTCGATTCACGTGCGGACGGGTCCGGCCCAGTGGTTGGCGGAAGCAGTTGCTACCGGTGGGTTGCTCCTGGTCGTGCTCGGGCACCGGCGCACTGAAGATGCGCCGTGGATGGTTGCGGCGTGGATTGGAGGCGCCTACTGGTTCACCGCGTCGACCTCCTTTGCCAATCCTGCCATCACAATCGGACGGTCGTTGTCGGATACGTTCGCGGGCATCCGCCCCGTTGATGTTCCGGGCTTCATTGCCGCACAGTTCGTAGGCGCTCTGATCGGACTGCTCGTGGCGCGGTTTGTGTTCACCGCCGACCCGGTTCAAGCTGCTCTTGAGCCAGCGTTGCCAAACGCGACCAACGTCGCCCGCCCAGAGGTCAATCAATGAAGACTGAAGTCGTCCCGGTGTCGATCTATCACAACCCGGCTTGCGGCACGTCCCGGAATGCTCTGGCGCTGATCCTGAGTCCGACCGCGGTCTAGTACGTGAAGAACCCGCCGGATCGAGCGACGCTCGTGGGCCTGTTGAATCAGATGGGGATGCGACCGCGGCAACTTCTGCGGGAGAAGGGAACGCCCTACGCGGAACTCGGTCTCGCCGATGAACATTGGTCGCATGATGAACTCATCGGTCAGATGCTGGCTCATCCAATACTCATGAACCGCATCGTCATCACTCCTTGGGGCGTTCGGCTGTGCCGGCCATCGGAGGCGGTGCTCGACATCCTGCCGCTTCCTCAGCGTTCATAGCGATCAGGGTATGCCATAATTGTATTGCGATCTGTTTGATGACGCACATGCCCAGTGAGCAAATGGCTCCCGAAGAGTGTATGGATTCTCGGGATAGCCGCACTACGCGGCATGTAGCGCACCGGCGGCCTGCAGCGCGTTCTGAATCGACTTTTCGCGTTGCTCCGGACCGAGCAGCAATCCTTCGGCGATGATGAACTCGGGATCCTTGACGCCGATAAAGCCGAGAATGCCCCGCAAATAGGTTTCCAGGTGCTCAAGTGCAGCCGCCGGCGCGCCCGGACCGTAAAGGCCACCCCGGGAAATCGCAATGATGACTCGTTTGTTGCCGGCCAAGCCTTCGGGTCCTGAAGCGCCATAACGGAAGGTCTTGCCGGCTACGACGATGCGGTCAATCCATGCCTTGAGCTGGCTGGGGATGGTGAAGTTGTACATCGGCGCGCCGATCACGACGACGTCGGCTGCGAGGAACTCACCCAGCACGGCTTGTCCACTGGCAACGTCTTGCTGCAAGTCGACGGATTCGGGGCTTGCCCCCTGGGCAGCCGCCAGATGCGCGCCCGACAGATGCCAAAGCGGATCCGCGGCCAGGTCGCGATAGGTGATCTGAACATCGGGCGTCGCGCGGCGCAGCCGCTCAACCACTGCGCTGGAGAGCTGCCGGCTGGCAGAGTTTGCGCCCAGAATGCTTGCGTCAACATGCAGCAGCTTCACGGTATTCGTCCTTTCCTTGGTATCAATGAGGAACTGGAACTATTTTGGAGACTGCTGCAAAATCCCGCAAGAAGGCACATTCTTGATACTGGATGACATTGGAGTGACCGTTCCGGATCACCGATCGAGCGACTGCCGCGCCGTCAGCGGTGTCCTGGCACGCGTCGGCGACAAATGGAGCGTGCTCATCATCGTGCTGTTGGGTGATGGCCCGCGCCGATTTAGCGAGATCAAGCGCATGGTCGGCGGCATCTCGCAGCGCATGCTGACGCTCACGTTGCGTGGGCTTGAGCGCGACGGCCTTCTGACTCGAACGATCTTTCCCACGATTCCGCCTCGCGTGGATTACGAGCTGACCAAACTGGGCCGCACATTGCGCACCGCCGTCGAGCCGCTCGGCGCTTGGGCACAGGCCCACGTGGTCGACATTCACAAGTCGCGGGAACGGTTTGACAAGAAGAAGGCTTGATGGCGAGCGGGTAGTTGGTTCTAGCCGGAGCCCAAGCTTCGCGGAGAGCGGGCGAGGCCGGTACCACGGCTATCAAGATCAGAAGGCAATCGAGCCAAGGAGACTCATGGAAAAAATGTTGCGAGCCACCACGCGTATCGCGCGTCAGCGCCTGAGTAAGCAATGTTGCGTCTGCTTCAAATCGTAAAACGCAGATGCATTCGATGTTGAGATCGTTGATTACCATTGAGTACTTTTAAACAGTGAGTAGACATCATGGCGGCTAAGAAACTACGCTCAGTTCATCCTGGCGATATCTTGCTCCACGACTTCATGCAGCCCTTGAAGCTGAGTTCTTACAAGGTAGCGAAGGAACTCGGCGTGGCCGCACCAACGGTCAATGAGATAATGCGACGTCGACGGGCGATTACGGCTGAGATGGCACTGCGGTTGTCCCGGTACTTCGGAACGAGTGCGCAACTGTGGCAGAGCCTGCAGACGCAGTACGACTTGGAGATTGCCCGCAAGAGGATTGGCAAGAAGGTTGAGCGCGTCATCCAGCCCTGA
The DNA here is from genome assembly GCA_963743625.1 of uncultured Pseudomonadota bacterium. GTDB lineage: Bacteria > Pseudomonadota > Gammaproteobacteria > Steroidobacterales > Steroidobacteraceae > 13-2-20CM-66-19. The sequence continues at coordinate 12,951 of CAVUQM010000016.1, forward strand.
ACGCGCCCGGATCTGATTAAGCGGAGTACTTCTTCTTAGGGTTTCCGTATCACTGAAATTGCCGGCAACGCTTTGCCTACCAAGGCTTAATCGCACCGTCCGGGAGGCTGACGCCCTGGCCAGCCTTGGCCACGTCTAGGCCGTCGATGACACGAATCATCTTCGCGACGCTCTCTGCGGCTGGCGGCGCTTTCATGGTCATTTTGTAGTTCTCCTGAAATTCCGAGAGCATTCTTGTTTCTGCAATTCCAGGAGAGACGAGTGCCACCGCGATACCTTCGGACTTTAAATCGGCTCCCAGTGCACGCATCGCCATATTCATGGCAGCCTTACTCATACGGTAATAGTAAGGCCCGCTTGGCATATCTCCTGCGATGGCGATAGAGCCTAAACCACTCGTGATCGCGATGATCTTTTTGGCCTTGCTGATGCTGACATTGTGGTGGAAGGCTTCCGACACCGCCAACGGACCGTAAGCATTGATATCCATGACCGTCTGGAAGCTTTTGCGACTGAACGTGCCCAGGGACTGTTCCTCGCGCCCGCCGAGCACGCCAGCATTGTTGATCAGAATATCAATTGGCTGGTCGTGGTACTTGTTCGCCAGAGTCCGAATCTCATCGTCGCTTTCTACGTCGAGTTTCTCGATGACGACAAGCTTGCTTGTGTCGCCGAGAGTGTGCAGCTCGGCGGCCGATTCCGGATGGCGGCAGGTCGCGATCACGCGGTCGCCGCGAGCGGCGTACTGGCGGGCGAACTCGAGTCCCAGGCCACGGTCGGCTCCGGTAATCAGAATCGTAGAAGCCCGCACATGACCGATACTGCAGAGGAAAGTGAGGCCGACGAGGATGGTCCTCACTAGCGGCAATCTTGATGGGCGCATCTGACTGGTCCCTCCTGGCGGCAGGTGATCGTATTTGCCGGGTATTGTGAGACTGGCTTTGAGCGGATTCCAGTTAGATCGTGACGCGGGGGTATCGGACTCGGAGGATGAGCTCGCCCACATCGAAGGGCTTCGCCAAGTGCGCTTGATAAGCGGCCGCCAGCGTACGCTTTCTATCCTCCGCTCGCGCAAATGCAGTCAGAGCCAACGCCTCCGCTCGGCCCCGACATTCCAGGTCGCGAAACGCGAGACACCGAGATCCGTCCAACTTCGGCTCGTACGGCCACTCGCCGCGTGTCGGACGGTGAGCAACCGCACGCGCCTCCATAACAATCTGAGTCGGGTCAGGGCGTGCGTCGCTGACGATCTGAGGTCACCGCTGCAGGAAGGGAGGGCGCAGTAGCTTGGTACGCTGATGTAACGTGCTATTTGATCGCTCAACGAGCTTGCTCAGCTCGCCAAAGTCTGTTGGCTTCGTGACGTGGTAGTCAAAACCACAGTTTTGCGCGCAAACCCGATCGGCGAAAGCCCCGCGTCCCGATAGAGCGACAATCAGAATATCTCGGGCCCAGCTTTGGCGCCGAACGCGCGCCGATACCGTATAGCCGTCCATACCTGGCATGCCAATATCCAAAACTATCACGTGAGGTTGGAAGAGGAGGGCGGTTTCAAGCGCTGTCTGTCCATCGTACGCTTGACGGACTGCGTGGCCGCGTTCTTCCAACAGCGTGGCAAGTGCGAGTACGCAGTCGCTATTATCATCGGCGATTAGGACACGTAAGCGCTCGCCCATGCTCAGGAGGAAACAACACTCAGCGCGCGAGCTCCAGTCTGGAATAGCTCATAATGGAGTCAGTGGTTGCTTACGGTAGGCGGCCGCTAAACGACGGACTTCGAGCCTGGCAACTATTCACTATGGTGGCTCCCCGCGAGCTTTGCAGTTATGTAATACAGTTATGTTTATGTGAGCCTTGCGGCGTTCCACGTAAGGCTGGGTCCCAAGTAGGTCAATGGCTCGCCGCCATGAAATCCACAGCGCAATCCCGGAAGGCGCCGCATAAGCGATCCGTCTTTCACTGTCGCCCGACGACGGACCAACTGGCATGTACTCTAACCGCGAGGGAATCATTGCCGGGGTAGGCCGATGGAACCTGTTCGCGCGCTGCGCTGAAGTTGCACGGAGCAATATCTGACAACGAATATCGGTCTAGCTCCATCAGTGCCCTAGTACGGCGATTGACGGACTGGCAATCCGTTGGTCCACCGAGCTTCTACTGCGGAAAGTAGTCGAGAACTGCGAATGCTCGATCACGAGTTTCCTGCATGATCCGGTCAATCAAAGCGCCAGGGCACGTCGTCGATCAGGCCGGTGGCATTACTGGCCTACACCGGTCCTCCGTCCGGCTCAACACAGGTGGGGCGGCCAGTTCAGCACAGGTGGGCGTGTCTTGATCAATTTCAGGGTCACGTGTCCTAACAATCTCAAGCAAAACAGCGCGCACAGTGGCGCGCGCCATCCTGCCTCCGCCACAGACTAACAATCCGAGTTCAATAGACAGATAAACATAGCATCCAATGTGAAGAGGCGAAGCGCTATTACTGTCCGCCTTCATACTTGAACGAGACGCTGATCCGCGATCTATAAGCTTCAATCTTGCCATTTTTGAGCTGCACATCTAGCTTTACGATTTCTGCAACTCTAAGGTCTCGGAGAGTCTTGGCTGCACGATTGATCGCGGCAGCCGTGGCTTTCTCCCAGGAGTCTGAGCTAGTTCCGACGAGTTCGATTACCTTGTAAACAGCCTCGGCCATGGTCAATCCCCTTTTTCTAATGATGTCACACCGGCGCGTGCCGCCACCGTTATGCCCACTGGTGTTTGCGCAACGCCGCGCCCGAAGGCCGCAACAGAATAACGCCGAAAGCGACTCGGACGCCAAATCTCTGCGAAAGCTGAGGCGTCGTTGGTCTTGGGACGGCGACCATTGACGTGAGTCGGTGTTATGAGGCACGGGCGCGGTAGTTCGGTCGACTTAGTGCCCCCCGCCCGAGGTGCGTCGTTCCAAGTGGCGTCCGTTGAAAGCGCCTCGGAATGCCCGGTTGAATCGAAGTCCATGATCGCGGCAGTCGGTTTTCCTGCAACTTCCGATCCTTCTTTCGATTCTCGACGCGCTGCGCCAATCCCGATTCGATCCATTCGTCGCAGAATGAAGGATTCGCATTTGTCACCCGTGCCCACTGGCGTGTTATCGCGGTGTTAAGAATTCGATTTCCAGCGCGCAGTTGGCATTTTTAACACCTTTCTGTCTGGCTAGGCTCGAGGCCTTCGGTAACCATACGCGACCGGACAGGGAGGAGGAGAGCATGGTCATGTCCTTGGGCAATATGGTGGCGATAGGAACGGCACTGAGTGCGCTCGGCTGCGCGGCGGCAGCCGCGGGCGTGGGTGACAATCCGGCACTCGGCACGGTGTTGACGGCAGCGCAGGTACAGCCTTCTGCGACCGCAGGGGGCGGGACGAAGGCAGCGCTTGGCGCGCTCGTGGGAGTCGTGACGAATTCCGCCAAAATGCCGGTTGCGGGTGCAACGGTGACAGCCGTTCGGGCCGATGGCGGGAGCATTCGCGCCACCGTGGCAAATAGTGACGGTGTCTATTCTTTTGCCGACCTTGCGCCGGGTGTCTGGTCGATTACGTCAGAGGCCGAGGGCTACTCGGAGACCGCCGTGATCTCTCTTGGAATCGTTGCGAGCAAGGCCACTCGTCACGATATCGTGATGACCGGAAACGCCGCGGTCGCCACCACCGCGACAGCTCCGCCTCCGGCGCGCGTCGCTCAGGTGGCATCGGTACCCGAGGCTCTCCAGGCGCCCGAGCCGGGCCCAGCAGTTGACACTCAAACCCCATTCGCTGTCGGCAACCTTGGCTGGATGAACGGCACCAGCCGTGAAAAGGCACCGATCTTCGATACTAAGTTCTTCACGCCCGAAATCCGCCTCGACGTGAACTATCTGCAGGACTTCAACCACCCGGTAGACCATACGATAGTCGGGTCGACTGAGGAGTTCCGCTCAGGAGAGTTCCAGATCGAGCAAGTCAGTTTTGGTGGCGACTTCCACTGGAACAACGTGCGCGCGCGTTTTCTATCGATGTTTGGTTTGTTCTCTGTGACAACACCGCGCAACGATGCTAGCTCCGGAGTCGGGCAGTGGGACTTGCAAGGAGCTTACAAATACTTCTCCGAGGCTAACGCGGGGTATCACTTCGACGTAAACCACGGCCTCAATGTCGATGCTGGCGTTTTCGTCTCCTACATCGGCTTATTTAGCTACTACAACTTTGATAACTGGACCTACCAGCCCTCATTCGTTTCTTCCAACACACCCTGGTTCTTCAATGGACTGCGCGTACAGTGGTTTCCAACACAGACGCTCAAGATTGAGCCTTGGCTCATCAACGGCTGGCAGTCCTATGCAAAGTTCAACAGTCATCCGGGCGTCGGCGGCCAGATTCTTTGGATCCCAAATGACCGGTTCAAGTTGGTCCTCAACACGTATAGCGTGGGTCAGGACAATCTAGCTAGCGGGAGTGGCTATCCCAACAACGGAGGTAACCCCAATGCTGCGGCCGGGTCTCCCAACCCGAACGGCACCTACATCAACTACGCCAACGTCACGCGAGTTCACGAGGACGACAGCGTCGAGTGGAAATATTACGACGCTATGGGGGACGGAGGTGCGGGTGTGTCAAAGATGGCGACCTCCGTGACCTGGGACATCGGCTGTGAATACGGCGGAGGAGTCCACTGCTCTCACGGGCCCAACAAAGCAAACTTTTTCGGTGTGATGGCGTACAACCGCGTCTGGTTCGATCATGACCTCTACGCGGTGACCTTTGGCGGTGGCTTCATGAACAATCCCGGGCGCTACCTCGCCCTGCTGCCGCCGATCGATGGTGCGACTGCCCAGAGCGGGACACCGTATTTCACGGAGAATCCCGGGCAGAAGCTGTATCAGTGGGACATGCAGCTCAATTTCCAATACATGCCGAAAGACTGGATCACTTTCTGGACAGAGGCGACATTCCGGCATTCCGATGTTCCGTACTGGAGTGGGCCGGGAGGCGTCACACCGCCTCTGGGTAACACGGGTGCGCCGGCAAGCTACGTTTGCAACAGCGGCAGCACGATCGGTGCTGACAACTGCGCGAACGAAGGAGGTGTCTGGAACCCGGACCTTCGTACGCGTGAGGTGGTCTGGGGCGCAGGGATCATGGTCAAGTTTTAGTAACTGCAACGGCAGATGCGGCCCTGGTTCTGCTGATGGCTTCGACGTACACGAGTACGGTGTTAGTCGGTTGAGCCAGCGTCCTTGTGTCCGCATCGTGTCGGTCTGCGCGCAGCACTGAGGTGTTGGCCTTTCAGAGACCGCCGACCGAGTTCCTTGGGCGTCCGCACTCTCTTGGAACGGTAACTTAACGGTGTGCTAACACCCTAGGCAGTAACCTTGGGGATATAGCCTGCAATCAGCGCTGCATGTCATGACCGATACAAGTATCGCTTTTCCTCTTCTGGCGACGCTCTTTGCGTGTACGTCATCGCGGCGGCGTGGCGATCTCGGGACGTCGACCACGTGAAAGCTCGGAGCATTGGGCTTAAGAGGTGGATCAATTCCCGGTGGAACACGCATGACGTACGCGCAATGCCGAGAGCCATTCATGAGACCCGAGGAGAATAGCCGGTGGACGCCGTTTTTATCCTGATCGTTCTTGGCCTGTATGCGGCAACGCATTGGCTGGCGGCGGCCGTGTCTCGGCTCGGAGGTGTTGAATGAGCGTGCTTTACATCGTAAGCGGCCTGCTCACCCTTGGGCTGTTCGTGTATCTCTTATACGCGATGTTCAAACCGGAGAAATTCTGATGATTCCGGCCTCCCTGGCGCTACTCGTCGTGTACTTGGCGGTGGCGCTACTGTGCGTAAAGCCACTAGGACTGTACATCAGCAAGGTGATGGAGGGTCAGCCCATATGGCCGCTGCGCGTCGGCGCGCGACTCGAACGCCTGATTTACCGGATGGGCGGGGTTGATCCTGCCACGGAGATGGGGTGGAAGCAGTACGCAATCGCCCTCCTGCTGTTCAATGGCTTGGGTGCGCTTGCGGTGTATGCGCTACAACGTGCGCAGCTATGGCTGCCACTCAATCCCCAGCAGTTCGCGAACATCTCGCCAGATTCTTCGTTCAATACGGCGGTGAGCTTCGCAACAAATACCAACTGGCAAGGCTACTCCGGCGAATCAACGATGAGTTATCTCACGCAAATGGCCGGGCTGGCAGTGCAGAACTTCCTCTCGGCTGCGACCGGCATTGTCGTGGCCATCTCGCTCATACGCGGACTCGCAAGACACAGTGCGAAGACAATCGGCAACTTTTTCGTCGATTTGGCGCGTACTACCCTATACATCCTGGTGCCGCTCTCCACAATCCTGGCGTTACTCCTGGCCTCCCAGGGCGTCGTACAGAACTTCAGCGCATACAAAACCGTGACGACTGTTGAGAGCGTTGCGTATCAACAGCCGAAACTCGACGCGGCTGGCAATCCGGTCAAGGACGCATCCGGCAATCCACTCGTCGAGAACCTCACGACTCAAGTGCAGAGTCTGCCGATGGGTCCGATGGCGTCCCAGGAGGCGATCAAGGAGCTGGGTACCAACGGTGGCGGATTTTTGAACGCGAATTCTGCGCATCCTTTCGAGAACCCGACCCCCTTAGCTAATTTTCTAGAGATGCTCGCAATAATTCTCATTCCCGCATCTCTTACCTATACGTTTGGACGCATGGTGGGTGATACGCGCCAGGGATGGGCCGTCCTCGCCGCTATGCTGGTTCTTTTTGTGCCGCTCGTCGCTATCGTGGTGCACAGCGAACAGGGAGGCAATCCGCTGGTTGCGAGGCTGGGGGTCGATCAGGCGGCTAGCGCGCTGCAATCGGGCGGAAACATGGAAGGGAAGGAGACGCGCTTCGGGATCGTGGCGTCTGCGCTATTTGCAACCATCACAACGGGTACGTCCTGCGGCGCTGTGAATTCCTCGCACGACTCCTTTACGCCGCTCGGGGGCTTCGTACCGCTTTTTAATATGCAGTTGGGGGAGGTCGTGTTCGGTGGAGTCGGCACGGGGATCTACTCCATGCTTATCTTTGCGATCATCGGTGTATTCATCGCGGGGCTCATGATCGGACGCACACCGGAGTACCTCGGTAAGAAGATCGAGGCGTTCGAAATGAAGATGAGCTCCATAGCGATCCTCGTCATGCCTTTCATCGTGCTGCTGGGCGCCGCGACGGCCGTGACTCTGACCGCCGGACAAGCGGCCGTCGGGAATCCTGGTGCGCACGGGTTTTCAGAGATCCTGTATGCGTTTACCTCCGCGGGAAATAACAATGGCAGCGCCTTTGGTGGGATTTCGGCGAATACGACCTTCTACAACACGGCGCTCGGACTCGTGATGTGGCTTGGGCGGTACTGGCCGATCGTCGCCGTACTCGCAATCGCCGGATCTCTCGCGGGCAAGAAGCGCGTGCCGGTCACCTCCGGAACGATGCTTACATATGGACCGACATTCGTCATTTTATTGATCGGCACGGTACTGCTGGTTGGGGCGCTCACGTTTGTGCCCGCGCTAGCCTTGGGGCCGATTGTCGAACACCTAACACTCTGGGGCCGCTGAAATGGCTGAACTGACGCAAAGGTCTACCACCATGGTATCGGCCGGGCCGACGGCTCCGGCGGCGCGACACAAACTCTCGATGTTCGATCGATCACTCGCGTGGCCGGCGGTTGCTGACGCGTTTCGCAAGCTCGACCCACGCATTCAGTGGCGGAACCCGGTGATGTTTGTGGTCTATCTCGGGAGCATCCTGACGACGCTATTGTGGGTGCAATCTCTGGGCGGGCACGGTGAAGCGCCATCGTGGTTCATCGTCAATGTCGCCATCTGGCTCTGGTTTACAGTGTTGTTCGCCAATTTCGCGGAAGCACTCGCGGAGGGACGCAGCAAAGCACAGGCCGCGACGCTGCGTGGCCTTAAGCAGAGCGTGATGGCGAAGAAGCTGTCCGATCCTGCAGATCGCGTGCGGCACGCCCCCGCTCGAGCCAGTGAGCTGCGCAAGGGCGACATCGTGCTCGTTGCGGCGGGGGACTACATTCCCGGTGATGGCGAGGTTATCGAAGGCGCGGCTTCCGTGGACGAGAGCGCGATAACCGGCGAGTCGGCACCGGTCATCCGAGAGTCTGGTGGGGATTTTTCATCCGTGACCGGCGGCACGCGAGTGCTATCCGACTGGATCATCGTGCGCGTCACGGCGAACCCCGGCGAAACGTTCATCGACCGGATGATCGCCATGGTGGAGAGCGCGAAGCGGCAGAAGACGCCTAATGAGATTGCGCTCACGATCCTGCTGGTAGCTCTTACGCTGGTCTTTCTGTTCGCGACGGCGACTCTGTTGCCTTATTCTCTCTATAGCGTCACGGTGGCCAAGCTGGGTACTCCCATAACCATCACCGCGCTGATTGCACTGCTCGTGTGTCTCATTCCAACGACGATCGGGGCATTGCTTTCGGCGATCGGTGTGGCGGGCATGAGTCGCATGATGCAGGCGAACGTGATTGCGATGTCCGGCCGTGCCGTGGAGGCTGCCGGTGATGTCGACGTGCTGCTGCTGGACAAGACCGGGACAATTACTCTCGGCAACCGACAAGCCGCCACCTTCATCCCAGCGAGCGGAGTGACGGAGGAGGAATTGGCGGACGCGTCACAGCTCGCTTCCCTGGCGGACGAGACGCCGGAAGGGCGCAGCATTGTCGTGCTCGCGAAGCAGCGGTTCAAATTGCGCGAGCGTGACTTGCGCTCACTCGCCGCGACGTTTGTGCCGTTCTCTGCGCACACGCGCATGAGCGGCGTCAATATAGGGGAGCGACAGGTGCGCAAAGGCGCTCCCTCCGCCATCCAAAGTCAGGTCGAAGGGCTTGATCAGATTTTCCCTAGGGCGATTCTCACCGCCGTGCAAGACGTCGCACGCCGCGGCAGTACGCCGTTGCTCGTGAGCGACGGTGGCCGGGTGCTCGGTATCATCGAGCTCAAGGATATCGTAAAGGGGGGCATCAAAGAGCGGTTCGGAGAACTGCGCCGGATGGGCATCAAGACGGTGATGATCACCGGAGACAATCCCCTTACCGCTGCGGCAATTGCGGCTGAATCGGGTGTTGATGATTTCCTTGCCGAAGCGACACCCGAAGCCAAACTCCGTCTCATCCGTGAGCATCAAGCAGAAGGACGACTTGTCGCCATGACCGGCGACGGCACGAATGATGCGCCCGCGCTCGCGCAGGCGGATGTCGCCGTGGCCATGAACACCGGCACGCAGGCGGCGAAGGAAGCCGGCAACATGGTGGATCTCGATTCGAATCCGACGAAGCTCATCGAGATTGTCGAGACTGGGAAGCAGATGCTGATGACCCGCGGCTCTCTGACGACATTCAGTATCGCGAATGACGTGGCAAAATATTTCGCGATCATCCCCGCCGCCTTCGCAACCACCTATCCGCAGCTCGAAGCTCTCAACGTCATGCGTCTGGCCAGTCCCTTCTCTGCCATACTGTCGGCGGTCATCTTCAATGCACTGATTATCATCTTCTTGATTCCGCTCGCGCTGAAGGGAGTGAAGTACCGGCCCTTGGGCGCCGCGATGCTGCTGCGCCGTAATCTGGTGATCTATGGTCTCGGCGGCATTCTGATTCCATTCGTCGGGATCAAGCTGATCGACGTGGGACTGGTATTGACGCATTTGGTCTAAAGAGGACCCCGACATGAGCTCGCTTCTTCGTCCCGCTATCGTTCTGTTCCTAGTCCTGACCGCAATCACTGGAGTGGTGTATCCGCTCGCGGTCACGGGAATCGCCCAAGTCGTCTTTCCCCGGCAGGCTGGCGGCAGCCTTATCGTCAAGAGCGGCCAGATCGTTGGCTCCCGCCTGATCGGACAGAGCTTCAGCGATCCGAAATACTTCTGGAGCCGACCCTCGGCCACGTCACCGCAGCCGTACAACGGCCTGGCCTCCTCGAGCTCGAACCTGGGTGCGCTCAACCCGGCGCTGACGGACGCCGTGAAGTCGCGCATCGACGCGCTGCGCGCCGCTGATCCGAAAAATACCGCTCCCGTTCCCGTCGACCTCGTGACCGCGTCTGCGAGCGGGCTGGATCCGGATATTAGCGTGGCCGCGGCGAACTATCAGGCGCCTCGAGTGGCACGCGTCCGTGGTCTTGCTCCAGAGACGGTGCGCGCACTCATTGCGGCGCATGCGCAGGGGAAAGTTTTAGGCTTGATCGGCGAACCCCGCGTCAACGTCCTGGATCTGAATCTTTCAATGGATGACCTGAAGTGATCCGATCGCCTAGAGCGAGTTAGCGGCATGGACGAAGTCCGGCCCGATCCGGATCAGCTTCTCGCTCGCGTCGAGGCCGACGAGGCGCGCGCCAAGCGTGGACGCTTACGCATTTTCTTTGGGGCATGCGCCGGGGTTGGGAAGACTTACGCAATGCTCGAGGCGGCCCGCACCCTTCGCTCGGGGGGCACGGAGGTGGTGGTCGGATACGTCGAACCTCACGGGCGCGTCGATACTGAACGGCTTCTGGAGGGCTTGGAACGGCTGCCCACGCTTTCGATACAGTATCGTGGCCTCGTGCGCGAGGAGTTCGATCTCGATGCGGCGTTGAAACGGCATCCGGCGGTCCTCCTCGTCGATGAATTGGCGCATTCCAATCTTGTCGACGGCGAGCCCGCGCCACGCCACCCCAAGCGCTGGCAGGACGTCGAGGAGCTACTCGAGGCGGGCATCGGTGTGTGGACAACCGTGAATGTTCAACACCTTGAGAGTCTGAACGATCTCGTCGCGCAAATTACCGGTGTGCGGCAGCGGGAGACCCTTCCAGACCGCTTCTTCAATGAAGCGAACGACATCGAGTTGATCGATCTTCCTCCCGATGATCTGCTTGCGCGCTTGCGGGCCGGCAAGGTGTACATCGCAGACGAAGCCGCCACAGCAGTAGAACGCTTTTTCCGCACTCCCAATCTGATGGCACTGCGTGAGCTCGCGCTGCGACGCGTCGCGGATCGGGTGGAAGCGGCGGCACGCGCCTTTCCGGTGGATCGCACGCGCGCACGGCTGGCTGGTGATCGCGTAATGGTTGCGGTCGGACCTGATGAGCAGGCGGAGCAGCTTGTGCGCGCCGGGAAACGCTTGGCCGATGCGCTCGATTCTGAATGGACTGTCGTATATGTGGAGACCCCAGCACTCCTGCGACTTTCGGAAGCCGAGCGCAATCGTCGCATAGATGTTCTTCGGCTCGCAGAATCCCTCGGTGCCGAGACCGTAACGTTAGACGGCCCGACTGCGGCAGCCACACTACTCGAGTACGCGCGAACACGTAATGCGACCCGAGTGGTCGTCGGGGCGCCGAAGCGTCGCGGTTGGCGCGCCTGGCTGCGCCCCTCAACATCAACGCAACTTCTTCGTCAGGCTCGGGGCTTCGATCTGACCGCGATCGCGCTTCCCGAGCGCGCTGAGACTCAGCGGGTGCCCGGGAGCAGGGCGACGGTCGGAGACAGTTCGCCGATTCGATGGGCGCGCTACGGCTGGGCTCTCGTTTCCACGCTCGTATGCTCGGCGGTCGCCTTCGCGCTGTATCCAGCAGTTCGAACTAACCAACCTCGTGATGGTTTACCTCTTGGGGGTGACCGTCGCGGGACTGAGGTTTGGTCGGGGTCCCGCGGTGATGACGGCAATCCTTAACGTCGCTGCTTTTGATTTCTTCTTCGTTCCGCCCCGGTTTTCCTTCGCAGTCACGGACGTGCAGTACCTTCTGACGTTCAGCGTGATGCTGACCATAGCCCTCGTTATCGCAAACCTTGTGGCCAGCGTACGGCAGCAGACACGCGTTGCGGGGGCTCGCGAGCGGCGCACGGCGCTTTTGTATGCCATGAGTCGAGAGCTCGCCGCCACGCGCGGTATCTCCGGCATGGCGCGTGTGGCCGTGCGACACCTCGCCGAGGTCTTCCAAAGCAAGGCTGTCGTACTGCTTCCAGATCTGGAAGGCAAACTGCGCTACCCACGCGATCGTGCACTCGATCAATCGTTTCGGTCGGCGGATCTCGCAGTGGCACAATGGGTGGCCGACCATAGTCGCCAGGCGGGGTTGGGCACGGACACACTTCCCGCCGCGGCCGGTCTTTACCTGCCGCTGGGGGATGAGCGTCAGCGCCTCGGCGTGCTTGCGGTGCTTCCCTCGAACCCCCGGCGCGTGCTGCTCCCCGAGCAACGGCATCTACTGGAGACGTTCGCGGGGCAGATCGGTCTTGCCCTTGAGCGGGCACGCCTGGCAGAGGCCGCCGAGGCGGCTGGCTTGGCTGCCGAGCGGGAAAGTCTGCGCAATACGCTGCTGGCTTCGATCTCACATGACTTGCGGACGCCTCTTGCCGTTATGGCAGGCGCCGGAAGCACGCTCGCGGAGCACGGCGGAAAGCTGGATGAGGCGACGCGCTATTCGCTTGCCCATTCCATCGAGATCAAGGCACGCGAGATGTCGGAGCTTGTTTCCAATGTCCTCGATCTCATGCGCTTTGAGTCGGGGCAAGTCGTGCTCAGGCGCGACTGGGAAACACTGGACGATCTCGTCGGCATCGCGTTGCAGAGACTTCAGCAGGGACTCTCAGGACATACTGTGGATCTGAGAATTCGCCGCGGATCTTCCACCAATTTATGTCGACGCGACGCTCATCGTGCAGATGTTCGCGAATCTCTTCGACAATGCGGCCAAATATACTCCAGCCGGCACGCATATATCCGTGTCGGCAGCGGAGGACGGCGCATTCGTGCGTGTGGTGGTCGAGGACAATGGACCCGGTTTACCAGCAGGAGATCCCGCCCGCCTATTCGACAAGTTTCAGCGGGGAAACGGTGAGGGGACAATAGTCGGCGTGGGACTGGGGCTTGCGATTTGCCAGGCCATCGCGCGTGCACACGGCGGCGAGATCGAGGCGCGTCGGCGCGCTGGAGGGGGTGCGCGCTTCGACGTGATACTGCCGTCGAGTGAGCCTGAACCATGACAGTGGCTACGCACCGCATTTTGATCATCGAGGACGAGCCTGCGATTCGCAGTGTGCTGCGCGTGGTGCTCGGAAGCGCGGGCTACATGGTCATCGAGGCCGATTCAGGGGCGCGCGCGGAAATTGAGGCGCGCAGTCACAAACCCGACCTGCTGCTGCTGGATCTCGGTCTGCCGGATGTAGACGGGCTTACCGTTATTCGCCACGTGCGCGCGTGGTCGCCAGTGCCTATCGTCGTCCTGTCCGCACGTACGATGGAGGATCAGAAAATCGCGGCTTTGGACGCTGGAGCGGACGACTATGTCACGAAGCCCTTTTCGGAGCCTGAGTTGCTGGCCCGAGTGAGGGCGGGACTACGTCGCAGCCCACGCGGCGCAGAGCAGACGTCGACTTTAAGACTCGGACGGGTGGAAGTGGATCTCGGCCGCAGACTGACCCAGGGACCCCAGGGCACCATCCATCTGACTCCTCTGGAATACCGTGTTCTCGAGTGTCTCGCGCGCCAAGCCGGCATGATCGTGCGGCAGGGGCAGCTTCTGCGTGAAGTCTGGGGACCTGAACGGCAAGACGACGCTCGCGGTCTGCGCGTGTGCATCAAGTATCTTCGTGACAAGCTTGAGCCCGACCCACGCAGACCGCGTTACTTGGTCACGGAGACCGGGATCGGATACCGGCTGTTTACCGATGAGGTGCCGCGAGCGCGCATCCTGCTAGACGAGGGCGAATAACCCCAAAGGCACCGGCATCTTTCTCGTGGAAACGGAAATGCGAGCTTCAACGGGTGGCGTTCGCCTGGTCTTTTTCCGAACCGCCGACTCGCGCCCACTGATCGCATTGGCTTGCCGAGAAAGCTCTCGGTGGTCACGGGCGAAACTAGGTCCCGGCATGAGCGGATGCCCGGCGATTGCACGGCTTGAATTTGTGCCTGCCCACTCGGCTGTTAGAAGCGGGGATTCATGGTCTCACTTAAAGCCGCCCGACGACCAAGAGGACTAAACCTGCGATTGCGACCACGCCGCCCAGCGCATGACTCGACACGATGCCTATAACGATGCCGAGAAGGACAATGGCAATCCCGATGCCGGTCCATCTTCCTCCCGCGCGCGCGAAGCGTACTGAGTCGGGAATCGGCGTGAGCGGGGTGCCACAGCCAGGGCAGGTGGCCGCCTGGTCAGAGACTTCCCTGCCGCACCCGGAGCATTTGATGAACGCCATACTCCGGATTTTACGCCCCGGCTTTCTTCCTCGTCAGCTCGAACCTCTTCGCGAGCCGCGCCGGGTGCTTTAGTGTCCTTAACGGTCTTTTTAATGCGCCTGTGGACGGCTCAATTCCTTCATGCCTCATCTAATACTGCTGTAAATCAAGCGGTTGGCATATATCAACCGCAGGTAGCTTCCGCGCAAATGCCGGAAGCGAGTGAGCATGAGAATCTGCTGAATTCTCGTCTCTTCAGGATCGCACGCCTCCGCGCTCGTGCAGCCGCCCGGCGCCTTTGAGTCATCCCTGAAAGCTGCTCCGTGCGCCTTGTCAGTTTAGATACGGGATGCACGCATAAATTCGTCGTGAAAGCCGGCGGACCGAGAGATGCGCCGAGTGACTCTCATCCGCCGCTATACATCATCCGCCGTTCGTCCTCCTGACGCTCCTTGGCGCGCTCTGCGATCGGGCGTCTGATTACATATAAGCCGCTGTCCGATAGCAGGAATGTCGTCCCGGTGTCGCGATTCGTTATTTGCTCGTTAATCTGACTTCGCATCTGCCAGGCCGTCGAGGTCCTCGAAACGCTCGGCTGCGATTCGTTGAGGCTGAGCCGCCTTGAGCACCGGAGCGTCGGCCTTACCAAGGTCCAGCACAGCGTCTCCTTTGTCCTCACGAAACCGGACGATTTCCGCCCGGCTACCAAAGCTAGAGACAAAGTCAAACGGCCCAGGAGCGTCCAGTTGCACCGCGCCAACGCTCTTGATGCTAGCGGGATTCGTGACGTCGAAGATGGCGAGTCGGACGCCTTGACGCTGTTCGACATAGAGTAGCGTGCGGCCATCGTCGGAGTCGTAGAGGAACATCGCCTGGCCAGGTTGGCGCGCGAGTTCGGGAAGAGCAGCTGGCTGCACGACGATCGGTTTGTCGGCGGGCCAGGCGTGGGCGAGAGGAGCTGCAGCGCTCGCGCTCACCAGCATCGCACTCGCTACTCCCCGCAGGCACTTCGCGAGTTTTCGGTTTACGTTTTCGTTCACGGCACTTCTCCTAAAGGACTCGTTCGGTCTGCTGGTAAGACCGCCGAACTGGTGTGTTTATTCCCGTTCACCGTGCGGTGACGTCTAAGCGGCTTCGGGAGAGGCGGGACTTGCGTCGATCTGCGCGCTACCAGTCCCCTCGATGGGCAGACAGTCAGCCGCCGCTTGCTCCATCAGGGAAGTGTGGACTCGCACCCGGCACGAGCCCACATCCCCGCGAGCCTCGGGAGTCGCCGATCTGACCGCAGTCTCTCACAGACTCGAGCGTTTGATTTGCGCGAGTTCGATAGATCGGAGATCAGTTAGTACGGGTTTGCCGGTGTGCAGCACTGGTAGTGATCGCGATGCTGCCAAAGACGCCGTCCGTCTGATCTGAGAATCCTGCAGTATAGAAAAGTGACGTCGCGGGCTTATCTGCGTCGCCGTTTCCAAACACGAGGGACCACAGGCCGGGGGCCGCAAAGTTGCCGCCGTTCGTGACTGCGAGCGGTCCCATGGATGTTGCCAATGCGGTTCCATTGGGAGCGAATACGTTTATTTTGCCGTCCCCAAAGTTGCCGACCAGCAGATCCCCCTCGAGCGCGCCAAATCCGGCTGGCGCAAGGGCCATTCCCCAGGGCGCATTGAGGGCGCCTGCCGAAGCAAATCGGCTCACAAAGTTCCCGCTGAAGTCGAACACGTCGACGTAACCCAGACCCGCGCCGGTAGTCTCATCGTGCATCGCCGCGTCCTGCTTCGCGTAGGTCAGATACAGCTGCCCGCCCAGAGCTGCTATGCCGAAGGGCACAAAGCCTGATGGCACAGTCGGGTCAACGAACTTGCCTTGCATATCCGCCGGCTTGTTGAAGTCCGCATCGAATACGTCAATTTTGTTGTTATGCAGGTCGGTCGCGTAGAGCAGAGTCGCGCCATTGACAGTCCCGACCGCTAATCCCTTGTACACTGCGTGACTGGCGCCGTTCGCTACCCCGTCGTCGTACACGGTGACGGCCGTCTCGCCGCTGTCTTTGGCCCAAGCCGCGAGGGTTCCTCCCTCTCCGTCGAAGATGAATAGCGCTGGCTCCTGACCCGCACTCGTAGGAATGAGGAAGCCGCTGCCGCCATTGTGACTTGGCCTGTGGGGTTGGCGGGTATACCGGCGGTTGAAGCAGGAATCGCAACGCCGACATCGGTTGAGCCTGTGACGGCGTCTGTCTGAATTGCGCCCGTGCCGCTATACAGGGTCGCGAGGTTGCTGTTGTTGTCGGCGATCCAGAAGGGCAGTCCCGGTGCGGTTACCAAACCCCAGGGGTTCGATAGGTTAGCGTCAATTGTGGTGGCGGTAGCGACAACTCCGACTTTGTTCGCCACTAATGCGCTGTCGGCAAATCCGCTTGTCGTTTGTCCCGTCGTCTGGTTGCCGGAACTGCTCCCAGTGCCACCGCCACTACCGCTACCGCCGCCGCAGGCGGCGAGAGTCACAGCGCCGAGCAGTCCGAGGGAAAAGGAAGCCATCACTCGGCTGGGGATGGCGCGATAAAGATGCATGTGAAATTCTCCACGACGTCGAAATGACGTTCAACGGAGCCGAGGACCTGTGACCTCACAGGTTTATTCCGGGATTCGGTGCGAATTGAGCGAGGTGGCGTTTCCGCGTGCGTTCCCAAAACGCAGGCGACCGGAGCATGCGACGGAGTCGCCTTGACCCCCACCTCTCGCGCCAGCTCCTGATCGTCAGGCGCACCCCACCCAGGCGGCGCGACGAGAAGGGTCTCGCGGCCCTAGGGTTGAAAGACGGACCTCTTCCCCGCCACTTCATGTCCGGACATTTTCGGCATGCCGATATCGAGGGTCGCGACATGCGGCTTAACGCCTTTGCCACAGTACTTCGGTAGAGATTGACCATCGGCGGATAGTCGGGTCGACAGGGGTAACTGAAGGCTTCAGTTCCGAAGTCTCTTCCTAGCCTTCGATGCCACGCTTGCCTCCGACCATAGACATGGACTACTTTGCTACGCAAAGCTTCGCCTCGTTTAGATCTTCGCTTCGCAAGGCCAAGGACCGTGCTGCCATAGAGCCTCGTTGGCGATTCCGGGATGAGACTTGGTGTTGAACTCAGTCTTGAGGAACTTCCAAATGAATTCCACTCCGCTCCCCGCCGGCCACCTCAGAACACTGTTCCTGCAAGCGCCGTCGTTTGACGGCTTTGACGGGGGTGCCGGCTCGCGCTACCAAATGAAGCGCGAAATCAAATCTTTCTGGTACCCCACCTGGTTGGCACAGCCGGCTGCGCTGGTCCCCAACTCGCGTTTAGTCGACGCTCCTGCAGCACAACTGACCGTCGAGCAGACCCGCGAGATCGCGCGTGCGTACGAGCTGGTAATCATGCATACCAGCACTCCTTCGTTTCCCGCCGATGCCAAGTTCGCTGAACTCCTGAAACGGGACAACCCGAGCATCAAAATTGGTCTAGTGGGCGCGAAGGTCATGGTGGACCCGGTCGGATCTCTGAACGCTACCGCCGCGGTGGATTTTGTGTGTGGTGAGGAGTTCGATTTTACCTGCAAGGACGTTTCGGAAGGGCTACCGCTCAGCGAAATCAAAGGGCTGTCGTACCGCAATGAAGACGGCCGGATCGTCCACAATCTGCCGCGCGCCGCTGTCGAAAATATGGACGACCTGCCATTTGTTGCGCCGATCTATCGCCGCGATCTAAGCACTTCGAACTACTTCAGCGGTTACCTAAAGCATCCATACGTAAGTTTTTACACGGGCAGGGGCTGTCGGTCCAAATGCACTTTCTGCCTCTGGCCGCAGACTGTCGGCGGTCACCGCTATCGGGTGCGATCGGCGGCAAACGTGATCGCCGAAGTGAAGTGGATCAAAGAGAACATGCCGGAAGTAAAGGAGATCATGTTCGACGATGACACCTTCACAGACTCCTCGAATCTGCCGCGTGTCGAGGCCATCGCATGCGGCATGGGTGCTCTGGGCGTGACCTGGAGCTGTAACGCCAAGGCGAACGTGCCTTACAACACGTTGAAGGTCATGAAGGAGAATGGCCTGCGTCTGTTGCTGGTGGGTTATGAATCCGGGGATGACCAAATCCTGCACAACATCAAGAAGGGACTTCGGACTGACATTGCCCGCCGCTTCACCGCGGACTGTCGCAAGCTCGGAATTCTGATTCACGGCACTTTTATCGTCGGGCTTCCCGGTGAAACCACCCAAACGATTCAGAGCACTATTGAATTCGCCAAGGATATCAATCCCCACACCATACAGGTGTCGCTGGCTGCGCCATACCCAGGTACTGCCCTCTACAAGCTCGCAGTCGATAACGGCTGGCTGAAGGAAAGTGACGCCGTGAACCTGGTTAATGACCAGGGTGTGCAACTGGCTGCCATAAGCTATCCACACTTGTCAAAGGAAGAAATCTTCCGAAGTGTGGAGGAATTCTACCGCCGCTTTTACTTTCGCCCCAGCAAGATCTGGGAGATTGTGAAGGAAATGCTCACGAGCTGGGACATGCTCAAGCGGCGTCTGCGCGAGGGCGTCGCGTTTTTCCGCTTCCTGCACACACGAACAGCGTAGGAGGAAATCCCTCGATGCGATCGCGTTTCCGCGGTTACGGAAACTGTTCTTAACGATAGGACTCGGCAGAACGCGCTGCCGGGGCACAGAGTCTAATGATTCACGTGCTGATTGCCATGTTGGGATTTGGTGCTTTGGCGGTCGCAGCTGGCTACGGGACACTGGCGTTTATTGCCGTACTCCGTTGGCAACTTCGGCGGCCCCCGACCCATTCGTCGAAGTTCCCGCCGATAACAGTCCTCAAGCCCCTGTGCGGCGATGAACCTCACCTATACGAGAACCTACGTTCGTTCTGTGAGCAGGACTACCCACAGTTCCAAGTCATATTCGGCGTAGGTGACACAACCGATCACGCACTTCAGGTGGCCGAGCGCGTGCAACAAGAATTTCCAGGGCTGCCGATCGACATAGTGGTTAGTTCCCAGGCGCACGGGAGCAACCGCAAGATCAGCAACCTCATCAATATGCTCGAGATGGCACGCCACGACGTTTTGGTGCTCGCAGATAGCGACGCCTTCGTGCGGCCAGATTATCTGGCCACGGTCACGGCACCGCTTCTGGATCCGGCTGTCGGTCTGGTCACGTGCATATACCGGGATATGCCGACCGATCAAGTCTGGTCACGCCTCGGCGCGATGTATATCAACGAGTGGTACATGCCTTCCGTGCTGCTCGCTTGGCTTTTCGGGCACAACGGGTATGTGTCCGGGCAGACCATCTGCATTCGGCGCGAAACGTTAGACGCTGTCGGTGGACTGCCGGTGGTTGGTAGCCATCTTGCAGAGGACTATAAATTGGGAGAGTTGGTGCGCTGCCTCGGTCAAGGCATTGTGTTGTCGCGCTATCTTCTCAAGACGCAGCACTACGAGGCATCACTGGCGTTGCTTAGTCGCCATGAGCTGCGCTGGATGCGAACGCTGCAAGTATTGCGTCCGCGCAGTTTTCGCCTGCTGTTTTTAAGCTTCAGCCTGCCTCTGGCCGTCCTTGGAGCGATACTTTCCGCAGGAGAGCCGACGCTCGTGACTCCCGCGCGGCTGCTTTTTATGATCGCTATAGTTACGCGGCTGGCACTGCATTTTGCGCATCGGTTTGGCGAGAAACGCCATTGGCTCGCAGATCTTTGGCTCATGCCCGTAAGAGACCTGCTAATTTTATGGATCTGGTGCCGAACCTTCTTCACGTCCCGCCTTACCTGGCGCGGTAGTGAGTTCGACATCGGCGCGGACGGCATCATGCGTGAGCTATCGTGAAATGACCGCATGTTTGTAAGGTCGCCTCCGTTCGAAGATCGGTACGCGGACCGCTTCTGAGATTCGCGGCATACGTCGGCGGTTTGTTGGGGTTGGCCGTGCTGCTGGCGTTGCTTCTTCATGCAGATGTTCCTGGGATGCTGCATTTGGCTCGCTTAGCCGGCTGGGCGCTGCTTTGGCTAGTTCCTTATCGTGGTGTGTACTTCGTTCTCTATGCGATCGGCTGGCTTGGGCTGCTGCGCCCGTACGACCCGCAGCGGCGTGCAGGGCTGGGCTACGTAGTCTGGGTTACCACGGTGCGCGAGGCGGTTGACCGCTTGCTTCCCGTAGCCAGCGTGGGCGGGGGAATTGTGGGCGTGCGCTTAATGCAGTGGCGTGGATTAGCTGTTATCCCGGTCGCCGCCAGCGTCATCGTCGAGATCTTGCTGACGCTGGTGGCGCTCTACCTGTTTACCGTTTTAGGCCTGATATTACTGCGGGGTCTCATGGCAGGTGGGCCACAATTTCCGCATATCCTGCCCACGCTGCTGCTCAGCCTGCCCATTCCGATAGTGACGGCCGTCCTGCTGCGCTACGGATCCGTATTCGAACGCCTGGAGCACGGTCTGCGTCCATTGGTGGGCATTACCGCCATGTCCGAGGGGGCTGCAGCCTTGGATAAGACACTGAAGACTTTCTTTCGTCGCCATTCTGCTCTTCTGTTTGCCGGTATCTTGCAGCTCTTGGCCTTGATCTCCAGTTCATTCGAGATCTGGTTCGTGCTGCGACTTCTTGGTCACCCCATCGATTTCACCGCCGCAATAATTCTGGAAAGCCTGACGCAGGCTATCCGCCACTTGGCATTCGTTGTGCCTGCTGGCATCGGCGTACAAGAAGCCAGCTTGGTTCTGTTCGGGCACGCGCTCGGTATTAGCGGAGAGCTCGCCTTAGCTGTCTCTCTCGCCAAGCGCGTTCGGGAGGTGTTGTGCGGTCTTCCTTCACTTATTTCCTGGCAGTTCCTGGAAATGCACAGACTCCAGACCCCAATCGCAAAGTCCTCCTGATCGTCTGGGCGGCTGGGATGGCGTTTGCCTACGCAGATTATTGAAAAATAAGTTTCTGATCCTGCGCGTTGATGAGTTCGTCCTTCACTGCTCCATGCACGAAGCCGTTTCCGGGGCTGCCAGGGCCGGAGTTTCCAGCAGCAGGTTTGATGATGGGTGCACCGGAAGAGCGCGGATGGGGTGAAGGGGGCGCGCGGGCTGGCTGCATTCTCTGAGGCAGCTCGCATCTGGTGCTCGCAGACGGGGTGGCGGCTCAGCCAAAGACGCCGGTGTGCATGGCCGTCACCCGACTTGCTGTTTTGGAGGTATGCCGACCGCAGCGTGTGCCCGGGTAAATTCCGCGCCGAAGTAAAAGATCATCGCTGAGTAGTAGACCCACACAATTACCACGACCAGTGAGCCGGCAGCTCCGTACGCGGACCCGATTGCCGCCGTGCCCAGATAGAGACCGATCGCGGCCTTGCCGAGGGTGAACAGCGCGGCTGTCACCGCGGCACCCACCCACACGTCGCCCCAGCGGATTGCCACATCGGGTACATACTTGAGGATGGCCGCGATGAGCGCCGTGATGACAAGAAACGAAATCAAAGCATCGACTAGGTGCAGAATCCACGCCGGGGCAGGCAGCGCCCCATTGAAGTAGGTGCCAAATGTGGTAAGCGCGGCGCTCGCGATTAGGGATACGAGCGACAGGAAGCCGATCGCGAGCACCATAGCGAAGGAAAACAACCGGGAGCGGATCCATCCTCCCAGGCCGCTGCGCGAACTCGAACGAACCTTCCAGATCTTGTTGAGGGCCGACTGCAGTTCCCCAAAGACGCTTGAGGCGCCGAAAAGCAAAATTAAAATGCCGATGATTGAAGCTCCATTTGCGCCCCGAGGGGTGTTTCCGTAGGTAATCACCGCCTGCACAGCGCGTGCGCCTTCCTCGCCGACCAGGTTTGAGACTTCGCTAAGAATGGCCTGCTGCGCAGCCGGACGACCGAAGGCGAACGAGGTAAGCGCGATCGTCAGTATGACCAGGGGCGCCAAGGACAGCAGAGTGTAAAAGGAAAGCGAGGCCGCGAGCCGCGCGCCCTCGTGCGCAATCCAATTCATTCCTGCATCTCTGAGCAGAAGCCATTTGCTTGAGAGGAGTACGTCCCGGTTTCCAGACCTCGAGTCCAGCTGCGGCAGGGCAGTTGCAGGCAAAGCAGCGTGTACGCCGCCCGGCGGGATCGTCGGCGGATCGGTCTTCATGCCAGGATCATAGCGGCTGCGCCCGAGCCGGCCGTAGGTCGAGGACCTAAAGAACGCAACACGGCAACCCGATGTGTCAGATCATTCCGGAACCGTGGGTTTGGCAATCCGCGGTGCCACGCAGCAACCGCCCTAGCCGGGGTCATCGATGGAAATCTCAGTCCTTGTCCGACTTCAATGTCGGCCAGCCGATGCTACAAGTTCGGATACTGGTCAAGTCATAGCTATGGGTGTAGGCAGTGGCTAAGAAAAAACTGGCGAAATATCGCGCCAAGCGCGATTTCACGCGGACCGAGGAGCCGAGTGGACAGGCGCGCGTGGCACGTGCCCCGGAACTGCGCTACGTCATTCAGAAGCACGCGGCCACGCGGTTGCACTACGATTTGCGGCTGGAACTCGACGGCGTCTTCAAATCCTGGGCCGTGACCCGGGGCCCGTCTCTCGATCCGAAAGTGCGTCGCCTGGCGGTCGAGGTGGAGGACCATCCACTGGACTACGGGGACTTTGAAGGCATTATTCCCAAGGGCCAGTACGGGGGCGGGACCGTACAGCTGTGGGATCGTGGCTTTTGGCGGCCGGAAGGCTCGCAGTCAGCGAAGGAGATGCTCCGTCGCGGGGATCTTAAGTTTATCCTGGCGGGCCAGCGGCTTAAGGGCGGCTGGGTTCTGGTGCGGATGCGCAGCGATCAAGACCACGGCAAGCGCCACAACTGGCTTCTCATCAAGCATCGCGACAGCTTCGTCAGGTCAGGCAACGATGATGCAGTGCTGAAGGAAGATCGCTCCGTGGCTTCGGGCAGGCCGATGGCAGAGATCACGGCGGGACGCGGGCGCAAGCCCACGCCATTCATGCTCAAGAAGGCTTCTTTCAATCCGAATGCCATCTGGAACTCCGACCATGACAAAGATGCCATTGCGCGCGCGCAACGGCATGATGCGCGCGCCTCAGCCAGCGCGCGCCGGCCCGAAGAACTCCCCGCCGAAGATCGCTGGACCGAATGCCGGACTTTATCGAGCCTCAGCTGTGCCGGTTAGTGACACGTCCGCCGTCCAATGCCGGGTGGGCGCACGAGATTAAGTTTGACGGGTACCGGATTCAGCTGCGCGTGGCAGCGGGGGCGGCGAAGCTGCGCACCCGGAAGGGCCTGGACTGGACGGGCAAGTTCAGTGCGATCGCGCGGGCGGCCGCGCGGTTGCCCGACTGTGTCCTGGACGGCGAAGTGGTCGCGCTTGATCAGGGCGGAGCGCCCAACTTTGCGGACCTGCAGGCAGCACTCGCTGATGGCAATACGAGAGAGCTGATTTTCTTTGCATTTGATTTGCTGTTTGAGGGAAGCGAGGATCTGCGCCCGTTGCCCTTAGCTGACCGTAAGGAGCGCCTGCAACGGCTCCTGGATCAGAGCCTTGAGCGCGATAGCTTGATCCGCTACGTTGAGCACTTCACCACACCCGGGAATACGGTTCTGAAGTCCGCCTGTCGGATGTCGCTTGAGGGCATTGTTTCCAAGAACTCGACGCGCCCTATCGCTCAGGACGGGGTGACAGCTGGACAAAGGCAAAGTGTCGCGCCGGGCATGAGGTAGTGATTGGCGGATGGAGTGAAACAAACGGTCATTTCCGTTCGCTGCTCGTCGGCGTGCACCGCGGCCGAGAGTTGGTCTACGTCGGGCGGGTTGGCACAGGGTATGGCGCGGGCAAAGTAGCGCGTCTCCTGCCGCAGCTGCGGAAGCGCCGTACCCGAGAAAGCCCTTTTACGGGCACCAATGCGCCACGGCCGCGTGGCGAAGTTTATTGGGTCACCCCCGACTTGGTGGCCGAAGTTGAATTTGCGGGTTGGACGGACGAGGGCATGGTCCGGCAGGCGGCCTTCAAGGGACTGCGCGCCGACAAGCCGGCTGCTGAAGTCGCGGCCGAACAACCTGCGAAAGCTAAGTCTGCAAAGCTTGCGCTCGGCCAGACCGCTGTGCGTCCGCGGGCTCGGGGCACCAGGAAAGCACCGGCCACTGAGAGTCCCGCCGTTGTCATGGGTGTGCCAATCTCAAACCCTGCCAAAGTGCTGTGGCCGGCCGAGGGAGCGAGTGAAGCGGTCACCAAGCTGGAGCTGGCACACTATTACGCGGCGGTCGCCGCCTGGATGATCGAGCACCTGCGGGGCCGCCCGTGTTCAGTCGTCCGTGCTCCTGATGGGATCCACGGCGAGCGGTTCTTCCAGCGTCATGCGACGCCCGGGACTTCGAATCTGCTGGCGCTCGTGACGGTCTCGGGTGATCGCAAGCCGTACCTGCAGATCGATCGCGAAGAGGGCCTGGCCGCCCTAGCGCAGGTGGCTGCGGTGGAGCTGCATCCGTGGAACTGCGCACCCGGTCAGCCCGAGGTCCCAGGACGGTTTGTGTTCGATCTTGACCCATCCCCGGAGCTCCCGTTCACGGCGGTGATCGAGGCTGGCCGCTCGAGTTGCGTGAACGTCTGCGTCTAGTGGGCCTTGAGAGCTTCTGCAAGACAACCGGGGGCAAGGGATTGCACCTGGTGACGCCTATTATCGATATCCGCCCGTGACAAGCTGGGCTGGCCCGCGGCGAAGGCGACGGCAAAGGAGATCTGCGTGCGTATGGCTGCGGATAGCCCGGACAAATATTTGATCAGCATGGCAAAGAAAGCGCGCAGCGGTCGTGTCTTTCTTGACTACCTGCGCAATGATCGGATGGCGACTGCGGTCGCACCGCTCTCGCCGCGCGCGCGTGATGGGGCTCCGGTCTCAATGCCGCTCACCTGGGCTCATGTGAAGCACGGATTGGATCCGATACAGTTCACGGTCGCGACGGTTCCCGCGCTCTTGGCCCGAACCAAAGCGTGGACCGGCTATCGTGAAGCGGCGCGACCGCTACGCGGCGTTATGCAACGCCTGGTGGATGGCCGGAAGGCAGCCTAACTGTCCTGCGTTATCCCAGTCCTCGGTCAAATGGCCGCCCGGACATTAAGACCGTAGGCGTTCGCGGCTGCTGCGGCAACATGTGTCGGGGCAGGTCGATCGTGAAAACACACCCCGAGCCTGGAATGTCGCGCACGCTGAGCACTCCGTTGCTCACCTCGACGCTGCGCTGACAGATCGTCAGCCCGAGTCCCATGCCGGACCGGTTCTCGCCGTGCTGCTTGAACGGCATGAACACGCTCTCCGCAGCCCCGCGCGGAAGCCCACCGCAGTGATCTTCAACGTCGATCCGGATTCGATCTGCGGCTGCGTACGCGCTCAGTAACACTTCCGTATTAGGCTGGGTGAATTTAAAGCCGTTTTGAAGCAGGTTCCCAACAGCCGCGAGAAGCATCTCCCGGTCGACATCGAGCGCAAGTGCAGACTCGACACCAGCGACTGTGAAAATGCACCCGCGCGACTGCGCCTCGAGTGATGCAGATATTCTTAGATCGGAAACAAAATCAGCGAGCGACACCAGTTGGTGTCCCGGAGGCATTCCCGCGGCAATTCGCACATCGGCGAGGGAGCGGTCAATGAGACTCCGCATTTCCGTCAGGGAGCGGTCGAGTAACGCTGCCGTTGCGCCGCTTAGCCCGACGTTGCCCGCTTTGATCGCTGTCACGGCAAGAGTTGCAACCTGGAGATGATTTTCGCAGCTCGTGCGACAGAAATCCTAGCCGTTCGTTCAGGGTTCTTACGCCTTCGCTTTCCTCCAGAGAATTCCGCTGAAAGGCATACTCGGTCACTGCATCGGCAATGCCATTGTCAAGACAGCGGTTGAGACTTCGAAACTCGTCTATCTCGATGCGAGCGCTTCTTTCAATTGCGAGATCGGCTATTGATTGACAGAGGTCACCGTAATCGTGAACAACCTGCTCAACCGTGAACCCCTGCGTGATAACTCTCGTCCGTGCGACGCCGCTGGTTGTGCCTATTTCGGACACCACTGGACCACCGCCGGCCGGCCCTGAAATCTTGCGGCTCTGCAGAGGTTCGGACGTCTGCTCGACGCGAAGCGTCTCGATGAGTTGATCTAGGAAGGCCGGTATTCCATGCGTCAGCTGCTCATCAGTAACCTTGGGTGCCCGCCGCTTTACGACCTTGAGACGGCACCGGTCGATCAGCACAGCTCGGTTGGTCGTAAGGAATTCGTGCAGCACTTTGGCAGCGTGAGCTAACCCTGGTGGGGCGGTCCCATTTACCGCAGGTGCATCGTGTTACCGCCAAAGAGTCCAATGAGCCCTATGACGATAAGATAAATGGCGACTATGTAATTCAACAGCCGCGGTACAAGTAAAATCAGTACGCCAGCGATGACTGAGACAATCGGGGTGAGACTCAAGTTCAAGATCATGGCGAACTCCGCGGAGGTAGGTGAAGGACCGGGCCCCATGCCGCTGTGCCGTTTGCGGCAGCTGGAGCAATTCCTGTTCGTTTATGTCGCCGCTTTTAGGCCACCAGCTCACTGGTGGCCGGCGGCGCGAGCGGGCGACGTCAGGACGTGACGCGCGAGCGCAGTAGCGCGTGGTAGAGCACCAGAACCACGACTGCACCGAGGACAGCAACCAGCAAGCTGTAGGGGTTCAGTCCGGAAACACCGGCCATCCCGAAGGTATTGAAGAGCCAGCCGCCAACGACCGCTCCCACCACGCCAAGTCCGATGTCAACGAGGACACCGTCTCCTGATTTATTGACTATCTTGCTAGCGATGAAGCCAGCGATCAGGCCCAGAATGATCCAAGCTAGGATTGTCATGTAGCCAGTCCTCGGTTGAGCGCGCGGTTGGTCCCGCGGCCGGTTGCTTCGCCACCTGCGCCGGTGGCCTTACCCCAGAGGCGCCTTAGTCTCGATTTCAGGCGCCGCCACTCCTTGTCGATGGATCCCCAGTTCATGGACGTTCCGTCAAGGCAATGCGTTCCACGCCTTCGTCCAGGATGACCACTTCGACGCGCCGGTTCTGTTGCCGCCCTGCGGCGGTGTCATTGTCGGCGACGGGAGAATTCTTCCCCAGCCCCCTGGTAAGAATGCGCTCTTGCGCAATACCCATGGCGGTCAATGCGTTGCGAACTGAATCCGCGCGGCGCTCGGAGAGGCCCTGGTTGTAGTCATCGCCGCCGACGTTGTCGGTGTAGCCGTCGACCTGGACGTTTCGCTTCGGATAGGCATGCAGGAACGTGCTGAGCTTATCGAGCGTTTGACGCGATCCTGGCTTGAGGTCAGCTTGACCTGTTGCGAAGAGAACGTCCCCGAGTGTGACCACGAGTCCGTGGTCGGTCTTGCTCGCCTGCAGAGCGGCCAGGGCAACCTCGAGCTCGCGCGATTTAGTCTGCGCCAGCTGGTTGGCACGGGCGGCCTCGTCCTCACGCGCCGTCAGTAGTACGGCATTGCGGCGATCATTGGCCTCCGCGATGGATTTTCGGGACGTCTCGAGGTCCGCGCCTTTCTGCGCAGCCAGTGCAAAGCGATCGGCTAGGTAGGCCTCGTGATTAACGTCCTCGGCAGACTTACCTGCCTTCAGCAACGCGTCCCCCCGGGCGAGGGCATCCTGCGCCTTCGTAAGATCGACCGCGGACGCGCCAGCGACTTTGGGGTTTGTCTGCGCACTGGTTACAGCGACGCGTGCCTGCTCCAGCATGGCGTTGGATTTCGGGGTGGTCGCGCAAGCGGCTAGCGCCAGGGATACGGCTGCGGCGACTGAGGTCGCGGCAAGCGCACGGGGTAAGGACGTTTTCATACACGAAGTCTCCGAAGAAAAAGGGTGCGAATTCATGGGGTAGTGGAGCGGCTGGTCTCGTTCTGCAGGGTGGCGATGCCTTTATCGACATCCGCGGCGTCTTTCTCCGACTTCGCGCTCTGGGCGCTGATCTGCGCCAAGTGCGCGTCGGCGTAGGACTCCTCGAATAGCTGCTCTGACTGCACTTGCTCCCCCTTGGCTGCGGCTGCCTGACCCTGTGCCATCTTCTGCACGCTGGAATTGAGACTGTCCGTTGCGTACTCGCGGGCTCCGGCACGCTCGGCCTGGTCGATGGCCGCCTTGGCCTTGGTCATCTCGGTGCTAGGTGCGAGCGGAGCGGAAGCGCAGCCGCCGAGGAAAACGGCAGATCCGATGAGCGCCGCGCTGGCAGCTTGAATGTATTTCATTAAGGTCTCCTGAGTGCTGCAGAGGAGGCTGCGCCTGCCGCCGAGGCGCGTCTGTTCGGTGCCGTACCTAGTCGGGACCGCTTGCGCTATCCTGCTAGTCAGAGTGGACACGTCCCGCCTCCGAAGTCGCTGGAATGGTTGATATGCCTCAGATATCCGTCCCGCAGCAGAACCACTTGCTGGCCGCGCTGCCGGGGGAAGTGAAGCTTCGCCTATACCCCCATCTTGAGCCGGTGTCGCTCGCGCTCGGTAAGGTGTTGTATGAGTCCGGCGACGCGCTGCGCCACGTATATTTCCCGACCGATTCGATCGTCTCGCTGCTTTACGTCATGGAAAGTGGAGCGTCGGCGGAAATATCTGTGGTGGGTAATGAGGGGCTCATCGGCATAGCGCTGTTCATGGGCGGTGAAAGCACGCCGAGTCGGGCTGTCGTTCAGAGCGCTGGTCACGCATTCCGGCTGCAAGGCCAGCGACTCAAGGATGAATTCCACCGTCACGGCGAGATGCTTTTGCTGATGCTCCGCTATACGCAATCCCTGATTACCCAGATGGCACAGACCGCCGTCTGCAATAGGCACCATTCGATCGAGCAGCAGCTGTGTCGTTGGCTGCTGTTATCGCTGGACCGCTTGCCGAGCAACAAATTGTCAATGACCCAAGAACTGATTGCCAACATGCTTGGGGTGCGTCGCGAAGGCGTTACTGAGGCGGCTGGGACCCTGCAGGCCGGGGGGGTGATCGAATATGCTCGGGGACGAATCACCGTCTTGGACCGACCGAAGCTCGAGCAGCTCAGTTGCGAGTGCTATGCGGTGGTGAAGAAAGAGACCGATCGACTCCTTCCTTATCTCGCGAATAGATCCGACGGGCCCCCTAGAGAGGGCGCTCTACTGCCGATTGCGACCCCGCCATTCGTCTGACGGCCGAAGGTGTGGTGTAGCGAACAGACGCGTCCGAGGCCCCGCTACAGACTTCGCGGGCGGCGGCAGGCGCACGGCCCTTGGGCTGGCAGTGACGACGCGCATGCTTTTGGCTGCCGCAGGAGGCCGAGTGTCAGTCGCGATCGAGGGGCAGGGCGGCAATCGCCTGATCGATGATTTGCCACGCAAGGATCGGGACCAGACACTAGAGCGGTGCGAAACCGTGGAACTGGTACTGGGCGCGCCCCTATGTGAAACGGACAAGCCGTTGCGGCATGTCTATTTTCCGCTCTCGGGCTTTATCTCACTGGTAACGAAGGTCGGCGACCACAAACCCCTGGAACTCGGCCTTATCGGTAACGAAGGAATGCTCGGTGCGACCCTGCTATTGGGAATCGAAACTGCGCCCCAGAGCGGACTGGTGCAGGCCTCCGGCACGGCATTGCGCATGAGCAAACAGCAGTTCGATCGACAATTGCACGAAAGTCCGCTTTTGGTGCGATCCCTCAACCGATATCTTTATGTATGGATTGCGCAACTCTCACAGAGCACAGCCTGCAGTCGCTTCCACGACGTTGAGGCGCGATTGGCGCGTTGGTTGTTATCGACGCACGATCGTGCTCGCGCGGACCATTTCCATCTCACGCACGAGTTTTTGGCCGATATGCTCGGGGTGCGCCGCAGTGCGATCACCATCGCCGCCGGCAGCCTCCGTCGGCGGCGGCTAATCCAGTATGCGCGCGGCGAAATCCGCATTCTCGACCGCCGTGGGCTCGAGACAGCCTCCTGTGAATGCTACGGAACCATAACGTCGCATCATGCGCGCGCGTTCGCCTAACGCGCGCAACGACAGAAGAGACGTAACGATGTGGCGCGTGCTTCGTCCCAGTGGGCGGAGGACGGGCAGTCACTCCCTTCAACGCGCGTGGCGACCTCCGTTTCCGGTAAAGCCCCCACTTACCACGTGCCGGACTCGATCGAGGCCAATGACGCTATGTGTGGAATCGAACAGACCGCACCAGGTGCGGCGGGTTAGCGTTGCCTGGACTAAGGCGCGCGGACTAGTTAGGCCAGAGTCGCCAATAAAGAGCCCGACTGAAGAGATTGATATCGGGGCTATCACGGATGATTTGACAGCCAAGGACGTCGGCCCCGGCTCCCGACCAGACGTAGTGTGGCGCCGGCGTCGTCTCACTGACCCGGTCAATGAGCGCAAACGCAGGAATCAACGGTAGTTGAAAGAGAGGTCCCGGAAACGGGACCTTCGAGTGCACAAACATGCTTCGCTAGAGGCGATTTCAGGCCGCGGCCGCGAGCAACTGCCAGTTCTTTGGAAGAATGACCTTATCGATGGCATGAACAATGCCGTTCGTCGCGACAAGCTCGGCCTTGGTGACGGGAGTCCCATTGACTCGTATGTCCGACGACGACACTACGACTGACAGGGGGCTGCCTTGCAGCGTCAGCCGGTCACCTGATTTGAGATCTCTTGCCGCGAGGTGCCCCGAGACTACATGGTAGTTCAGGATGGCCTTGAGCCTGCCGGTGTCCTTTAGCAGGGTGCCGTACCGACCCCCAAGTTTCTTGAATGCCTCCTCCGTTGGTGCAAAAACGGTGAACGGACCCTTGGCAGTTAACGCATCTGTTAGACCTGCTGCGCTGATTGCGTTAACCAAGGTCGCGAAATGACCTGCGGCCTTCAATGTGTCGATGATGTTCCTCGTGGGGGCTGTATTTGGCGCGCCGCCGGCCGCGCCGACAGGAACGTTGCTTGGCTGATTCATACAACTAACCTCGAACTACAGTCGGCTAGAATTTGCCGACTCACTCACTTCGGATGCGTGTGAGTGCACGGAGTCTACGCGTTATGTTCCATGTGTGCGGCGCATGCTGAAAAGAGGGGTGATGCACGGGAGAGTGCCGTGCAGCGCGACACGCGTGAAGAGCGTGGTCCCAAGGGGTAAGCTCGAATCGACTGGGCGTGTCCTGTGTCGGCTGACCTCACGTGGCCGCGCGAGGTCGTTTGATCCGATGCTCATCCCAAACGTGTGCGGCTACTTCCGGTCGTCGGATTGCGGGAACAGCTCGTCTAAGTCCGCAGATCCCACGGGCGTGCTTAGGTAGCGCTCAATTCCTGCCTCACGCGCGAGTTCGCGACCCGGGTGTTCACTACTGGCAGTTAACGCAATGAGCCGCAGCCCTTGTAGCTGTGGATGCTGAGACAGATGACGGGCGACGTCGTAACCGCTCATGTCGGGAAGATCAAGATCTACCAGCAGGATCGTGGGGCGAAATTCAACAGCCTGAGCTAGAGCAGACGCGCCGGTGTACGCGGCGCGTGCGTCACCGTGTCCAGCCGAGCGCAGTAGGAATGCAAGAGAGTCAGCGGCATCCACGTCGTCGTTCACCACCAGTATGCGTCGCATGGTTCCCTGGGCGTCGGGTCCCTGCTGCGACGTAGATCGTATGGACGAACGCGCTACCACGGTGGTTCCGCTCAGCGAAAGCTCACCGGACGTGGGTGCTGGTTGCGTGCTTCGAAGCTCCTGATCTGCCGCTCGGCTTCGTCATGCGTGACGGCGTACGTCTCTCTAAGCTCGCTGGCAAGCCGGGAACGCCGGCCCGCGATCAAGTCCAGATGAGCGACCGTAAGCCTCCCCCAGTTTGCCTGCACTTCGCCCCTGAATTGCTGCCAGGTGGCTTCCACGAAATTCCAGTCGATCATCAAAGTCTCCTCCGGACCGCGGGGCGTCACTTACTTCATGGCCGTCGCGCTCTCTCCGTCGCGTGCCCCGTCCGTACGCACAAGCGCTTGCGAGGGATTTGACGTGCAGCGGAATGCCACTAATGGGATGGCTGGGACTCAATTTGGAATCGCGCCGCCTTCATCCTCCCAGGTATCCAGCCGGGCAGGTTGGTGCATTGTGTCTGCGGGGCGATCGATGCGCCACGCTGGAGGGGCAGGCGTCGCGCAAACTGCCGAGAATGAAACGGCTGCAGCATGCCCTAGGTGTGTCGAACCGGCCTCCGGTACTGCCGCCGGGGTCAATGAGGGAACGGGGCCCACTCTCTGGCAAAGCAGGCCGGAGGTTCCTGCGAAGCCATCGCTTGCACGTTGTCGGTCAAAATCCATCAACGTCAGCC
This sequence comes from uncultured Pseudomonadota bacterium, assembly GCA_963743625.1. Classification (GTDB taxonomy): domain Bacteria; phylum Pseudomonadota; class Gammaproteobacteria; order Steroidobacterales; family Steroidobacteraceae; genus 13-2-20CM-66-19. Next base: position 45,499 of record CAVUQM010000016.1, read on the forward strand.
TAGGGTTACGCGTGAGCTCTCCGACTGCGTTCATGCAGGTAGCTCGAGCGCCCTACATTGGGGCGCGCCTCTGCTTTTAAAGGCACGGCCAGCACTCGGCGATATTAGCTATCAGGGCAATCGAGATGAGTCGTTTCGTGTACAAGAGTAGGTGTGTGGGCAAACTGAGTAGCCCGACAGCTTAGCCTTGGCGCGAGCGCTAGTCTCACTAAGGGGTTTCGATGTTCTCATCTCTTGACGCCGGCAAGGAAGCCGCCGGAAACGAACGTGCCATGAGTTTGTTGTCCGATCGAACTGGCGAGCCTCTGGCGGAGGTGCAAGCGTTATTTGCGCAGGAATTCTCGCGACTCGAATTACACGCAAGGGTTCGCTCGTACCTGGCAGTTCTTACAGCGTCCAACGTGCGCACAATGTTACGTCACGGAAGAACGCGCAATGCCTCCTAGAGGCTCACCAGTCCGCCGCGCCCAAAGCGGCCGCTCCTCGAGCTCATGAGCATGCGCTCGCCTGAGCGCTGATGAATCAATGCCCCATCGTGGCCGTGGCTTCCTCTGCGGGCGACCTCGCGGCTGTTTCCGAGCTGGTATCTGCGTTACCGCCCGGGTACTGCGCTGCCCTTATCATCGTTCAACACGCTATTTCAGGCCGCGAGAAGCTTCTGTTCGATGCCCTGGGCAAGAAGACGACTCTTCCGCGGGTATGCGCTTACAACGATGCAATGGTGCAACCAGGTCACATTTATTTGATTACCGCGAACACGACACTAACCGTGCGCGATGGCCGCATTCGCGTTACGCCGGACCCGGGTGGATTGCATCACCCGGGGAATCTGCTATTCGCCTCGCTTGCAACAGAATGCGGCCAAAGCGCGATTGGAATTGTTTTATCCGGCGAGGGTGTCGACGGCGCGCTCGGCGTACAGGCGCTCAAAGCACATGGCGGCATCACACTTGCGCAGTATCCAGGGTCGGCGCGCTTTCCCAGCATGCCTATCAACGCCATCGAAACCGGCTGCGTGGGATTGGTGCTGCGCCCGAATGAGATTGCCCGTGAGTGTGCGCGGCTGAGCCGGCATACTGCGCCTCCCGCCGCAGACTTGGACGTTGCACGCCTGGCATCGGAGACACTGGGAACCCTCGCGGCGGTGCACCGAGTCAGTGACGGATGCGGATCCGCTATTTCCCAGGGTAATGCGTCAGCTTATGCGAGTCCCCAGGACGCCAAGCGCGCCTAGCGCCTCGCACTGCAGTCCGCGAGTCTTCGGGGACCAGGTAAGACTTCAAATTGGATATTGAGCACCGGATGCTTCCGACAGAAAATCACTTCGAGGTGCTGGCCCAATGCCGACCCTGGCAGTGTCGATGGCAGTGAACAGAATCTTGGCGCGTGCCGAATACGCGAGGACTCGCGCCCATCTCTGGAGACTGCGGACGAGCCTCACGCAGGCGCGCGACGCGCTCATGCATTTCAAAGAGGACCGAGTCGATCGTGACAAGCTGGAGCCGGCGGCGCGGCGGGTCGATGACCTCATGAATATGTTTGGGAGCGACTCACCTGATTGTGAGCAAGGGGTGCGGTGGCTCACTGAGATCCAGCGAGACGTTGGCGAGGTCACCAACCCGAAGACGGCCGAGGCTCTGAATGAAGCGCGACTCGACCTCACTGCGCTGCTTGAGGTAATGGGGACCGCAAAGCCGGCGCCATCGACCGACGTAGCATGACAATCTTCAGCCAGAGTCTCCGCGCGTCGGGTCACGGAGAGATAGACCTCAGGGAATCGCAGGGAGTTTCGACCAAAGTCGCGGTGACCCTCGAGGAGGCATAGTGTTACAACGCTAGCCCCTGCGGGGCCCGAATGAGCGTGCGGGTCAGGTGAGTCGTTGCGGCGCTCTGTCCTGTAGTGATGCTGGTGCGGGCCCGCGTCGTTTTGAACCGTGTTCTGAGTCATACTCGCCCGCCATCCGCTTTGGATCGCGTGGAGACGTCATGGCCCACTCAGGTGCACGCTGGGCTTTGGTTACCGGGGCTTCGAGTGGTCTGGGGGTTGCGCTAGCGCGCAATCTTGCAGCGCGCAAAATCAATCTTGTTCTGGTCGCGCGACGGGAGTCGCCGATGCGGGAGCTGGCGACCGAACTGCAGCGTCGATGGGACGTGCGGATCGTCGTTGAGGCCCTCGATCTTGCGCAAGCCGATGCCGCGGTGAGGCTGCGGCGCCGTCTAGAGGATCAGGGCATCGAGCCGGACATTCTCATTAACAACGCCGGCTTCGGTATTGGCGGTCCCTTCATCGAGCAAGACCCGAACCGTCTGCGATCAATGCTGCAGCTCGATATCGTCGCCGTCACCGAGCTTGCGCACGTCTTTGGCCAGCGCATGGCGCAACGCGGCTGCGGATTCATCCTCCTCGTAGGCAGTACGGCGGCCTATCAACCCACACCAATCACTGCCGCCTATGGAGCCGCTAAGGCCTTCGTGCTCTCGCTGGGGGAGGCGCTGCATGTCGAATTGGCGCCCAAGGTCGGCGTGACGGTGCTTTCGCCCGGACTTATGGATACCGGCTTTGCCGGGGTGTCCGGCTATGAACCACCGTCGTCAGTTCGGCGAACCGTTTTGCTGCCCGAGCGGGTCGCGAAGGTCGGCCTGGACGCACTGTTCGCGCGTCGATCCAGCGTGGTCCCCGGTGGCCTCAACAAGGTTCTGGCATTTTGCTCCCGTTTCATGTCGCGTCACTTGCAGGCCCGGCTGGTCTTTCGCGCCACCGCGGCGACGAGTGTTGCCCGCTCCAGGTAAACGCCCCCGATTACATCATTTCAGACTGCGTCCGCGTAAAGCGCCCAGGCGCAGGCCAGGTCTTGCACGACGTGGCCCAGGGATTTATACATCGTGATGTCCGTGGGCGATTCGCGGCCGACGAGGTCCCCGGCGAAGACCTGGCCGATCTCCGCGACGATGTGTGCATCGTCGATCACGCCGGCGCGCTTGGCGCGCAGGAACTCCGCGCCCTGTTGCAGAACGCCCTCGCGACTGTCCGCGATGAAGCGCGACCGTGCTACGAGATCGATGTCCACTTCGGCAGGCCCTGCGAATCCCGAGCCAACGACGTTGATGTGAGTGCCGGGGCGCACCCATGCCCCCTTTAACACCGGCTCGCGTGCCGCTGTGACGGTGCAAATGATATCGGCGTCGCTGACCAGATCCGCTACGTCTGGGGCACTGGTGAGGGCAATGCCAAGTTCTGCGCCCAGGCACTGGCAGAATGCGTCCGCGCGCTCGCGAGAACGTCCCCAAACACGCACGGATTCAAGCGGCCGAACCTGCAGCAAAGCCCGTACGTGGGTGGCCGCCTGCTCGCCGTAGCCTAGAATCGCCAGACGGCGGGCCTCCGGCCGTGCCAGGGCATCCGTGGCCGCGGCACTGGCGGCCGCGGTTCGGATCGCCGTGATTTCGCCCGCGTGAACAATGCAAACCGGCTCCCCGGTTGTGGGTTCGAATAGCACTACGACGCCCTGATGGGATTGACGGCCCTTGGCGAAGTTCTCCGGATAGACGCTGATGAGCTTGGCCCCGAACGGCGCGCTGTCGCCGAGCGCGCCGGGCATAACTCCAAACATGCGTCCGTGAGCCAGCGGAACGATGGAGCGCAGCAGCTGGCGCGTACGGCCCTGTGAGAAGTCGATCATGGCCTGCCTGACGATGGGAATGCAGGCACGATAGGTCAGGCGATTGGCCACTTCCTCGCGTTCTATCAATCTCATGGGTGCACCGCGCTCCGGTTCGATCGGTGGAGGTTGGGCCAACCAATAGCGCGCCTCATGCCTTGAGAGCAAGCCGCGGGGCGGGAGGGCCGCACGACTCATCGGCCGGGTTCCCCCCGCCCGCGCCGTTCAGTGTGGTGCAATCAGCGCAGGCCGATATCCGCTGGGCTACGCAGGTTGCATCAAACGGGTGACATCTGTGGCCCACACTTGACATGTCCGGGTATGCGGATCGACCCTCAGACCCACGTCGGCCACTGCCCTCTCGCCATAACCTTGTACGGAACCTCAATACGAGCCTTGCACGCTGACGCCCCCGATCCGCTGATAGCGCCATGGGGGATCGCGAATCCAGATTCCAGGTCAACCCCTTGAGCGCCCATTGGTTCGCAGCCCTTCCCGTCCTCATCTGGGTATATCTCCTGATTGCACGGGGCGGTTTCTGGCGCATAGCCGCGGCGATCGAGCCGCCGCCTGGAAATACCGGTCCGAAACGGGTGGTTGTGGTCATACCGGCGCGTGACGAGGCGGCGAGCATCGGTACCGTCGTCACGTCCTTGGCCCAACAGGCCTTCAGCGGCTCCATCAAGGTCATCGTCGTCGACGACGACAGTACCGACGGCACCGCGGAGGTGGCGGTCGCTGCGGCCCGGCTGAGCGGCTTTGCAGCGCGCCTGACCGTAATCAAGGGCACTGCGCTGCCGAGTGGATGGACGGGGAAGCTCTGGGCGCTGTCGCAGGGGGTCGAGGCCAGCGCAGGGCTCGAGATGGACTATCTTCTCTTCACGGATGCGGATATCTGGCACTCTCGCGACAGCATCGCCTCCCTCGTCGCCAATGCGGAAGCGCATGGTCGCGACCTGGTCTCGCATATGGTGAGACTGTCCGTGGCCACGCCATCCGAGCGCCTCCTGATTCCGGCGTTCGTGTTCTTCTTCTTCATGCTGTATCCGCCTGCTTGGGTTCTCTCAGCACGGTTCAGGACGGCCGCCGCCGCGGGCGGGTGCATTCTGATCCGGCCGCAGATGCTCGCGCGCATCGGGGGCCTGGAGAGCATCCGGACTCGGATCATCGATGACTGCGCGCTGGCGCATGCCGTTAAATGCGCCGGCGGCCAGATCTGGCTGGGCCTGGCGCGTGAAACTCACAGTCTGCGGCGCTATCAGTCGTTGTGCGAGATCGGCGCGATGATCTCGCGCACCGCATTCAGCCAGCTGCGGCACTCTTATGCGCTGCTGGTGCTCACGCTCCTGGGGTTGTGCGTCACGTACCTTCTTCCGGCCGCGCTGCTCTTCGCCCGCGACCCGATCACAGCGCGCTTGGGACTGCTCGGGCTGTCGCTGATGAGCCTTTGCTACCTGCCGATGGTGCGCTTTTACCGACTGGCGTTTGCCTGGTGCTTGTGCCTGCCGGGAATTGCAGTCTTTTATCTCGGCTGCGTGATTCACTCTGCCGCGCAGTACGCGCGTGGCCGCGGCGGCAAATGGAAGGGGCGGCTACAGGATACGCAGATCTCGGACGCCGTTGAGGCCGTGTCTGCAGACGTCAAGAGCGGGCAGATCTAGATCAGGGCAATCCACGCAGGCGAGGGTGCTCTGAACTAGCCGTCCAGAAGGGCGAAGTCGTGGGCGCCCAGTCCGTTGAAGTCGGTTATCAAGGTGGCGGAGTAAGCGCCCATGGACTCAAGAAAGAGCCAGTCTCCCTCAACTGTGTCTGCGGGTAAGTTGAACGGCACCGGGCTGACATCGAAGGAGTCGCAGGTTGGGCCGAAGATCTTGAACTCCCGCAGCGCACCTGCACGCGGCTGGCCCTCGCGGCCGTACACGCGGGTGGGCGGTTGAAATTTCGAATGCAGCAACTCGCCCAGAGCGCCGTAGATGCCGTCGTTCAGGTAGAGCGACTGCTCCTTGACGAGCAGTACCTGTGTCAGTACCGCGCCTCCGGATGTGACCAGGGCACTTCCCGGTTCGCAACGCAGCGGCACGCTTGCGACACTGGGGGCGGCCGAGTGCGCGCCGTCGATCGCGTCAAAGAAGTGGCTGAGGCGCATTCCCGCCGGCATCAGCAGGCTCGGAAAGCCGCCTCCGACATTGAGGTACTCCGGGTGCACTCCGGCATCCTCAGCCACCTCCGCCAGGAGCCTCACTCCCGCGGCAAAGGCCTCCGGGTCGATAGTCTGCCAGCCTACGTGCATTGTCAGGGCCGGCATGGCTCCGCGGGCTGCCACCAGCTTTAGGAGCGAGGCAGCTTCCGCGGCAGTCGCGCCGAATTTTTCGTTGAAGCTCACTTTGGCCGTGGCATTCGGGGTCGCCACCCGTACCTGGACCACGATTTCGTGGCCGACTTCTCCGAGGAGCTTCTCAAGCTCGGCCACGTGGTCGACGACGAAGTCGCGGATCCCCCAGTCGCGGTAGGCCGTGACGATGGATGCGCGTGGCTTCACCGGATGGTTATAAGAGCAGCGCGCACCGGGTAGCACGCCGCGGACCAGCGCGATCTCGGCGATCGAGGCGGTGTCGAAGGAATCGATGCCGCCCTGGACGATCCAGCTGAGTACTTCCGGGTCGGGGTTTGCCTTGACGGCGTACATGACCTCGCCCGGGAAGCCGCGGCGGAACGCTTCTGCGGCAGCGCGGATACGCTTCGGAAACAGGCAGAAGACCGGAGTGTCGGTCGTCTTTTCCCCTAGCAGATGCTCCACGCTCGAGTATTGAGGCCGCAAGCCCAGGTTTCCTGTCTGAGTCGGAGTGGTTGCGGAGCTTACCAGCGCCGTGCTTCAAAGAGGGTAATACGTCACCAACACGGCGCCTGCGCCGCAGGCAGTCCCGGGTTGCACGCCAAAGAGCGTGGCGGTAGCTTCGTAGGCCATGAACAAGCAGGGCGGGACCCGCTGGGCGGCTGTTTCTATTGCCACTGCGGGGGGCGGGTGCGAAGCGGCGCGGGCGCTCAAAGGCAAGCGTTTTCTGGGTAGCGATGCACCGCGTCTGCCCCTAAGCGAGTGCACGGCACCCGCCAGTTGCCGCTGCGCCTACCGCAAGTACGCCGACCGCAGGGAAGGGCCTCGCCGCGAGATAGAGCAGACGGGCATGCGACGCTCGGGGCTCGCGCAACAGGAACGGCGCGTGCGGCGGGGTCGCCGCGCGACCGACGAATAGCTCCTGAACTGCCCATGACGGACCTAGAGCGAGCCAGCACAGAGCCGGCAGCGGCAGCTGTGCGAGCCGCGTGCGCGACGCCGGGTTGCTGGCCGTCGGACACCGGAACACCGATCAGCCGCATCTTTCAGTATGCACTCCTGTTCATGAGCTTGTTCACGCTCGACGAACGCGGCGCCAGGGCGGCCGCGAGCGCTCCCCTCATCGACTTGCCGCACTCCTACTATTACCAGGAAATGTATCTGCCGCAGCTGACCAGCGGACCCAGCAGCCTCGCCTGGTCGCCCGACTCGCGCGAGGTGGTGTATTCGATGGCCGGGTCGCTGTGGCGTCAGCGGATCGATTCGAGCAGCGCGCAGCAGCTCACCGACGGGCCTGGGTACGACTACCAGCCGGACTGGTCACCCGACGGTCGCTACATTGTCTATACCTCGGGCACGGCGCAGGGGTTGGAGCTCTGGCTGCTCGATGTCAGCTCCGGCCAGACTCACCAGCTCACTCACGATGGCGCGGTAGACGTCGAACCGCGCTTCTCGCCCAACGGCAAGCGTCTCCTTTACGTCTCCACGCTCTATCACCGGCACTTTCATGTGTTTGTGGCGGATATGCGCGACGGACAGCTGGTGGGCTCCACGCGGCTCACGGGCGAAAACAAGAGTCCGCTGCCGCGCTACTACTACAGCGCCTACGATCACGAGATCAATCCGACTTGGACGCGCGACGGCCAGGCGGTGGTGTTTGTCTCCAATCGCGGGCGTATTCACGGCACGGGTGGCATGTGGGAGATGGCCGCGACCCCGGGGGCCGAAGCGAGGGAACTGCGCTACGAGGAGACCAATTGGCAGGCGCGGCCGGATTTCTCCCCCGACGGCCAACGGATCGTCTACAGCTCGTACCTCGGCCGCAACTCGCTGCAGCTGTGGCTGATGCCTGGCGGTGGCGGCGAGCCCTTCCCGGTGAGTTACGGCGACTGGGACGAAACCAGCCCGCGCTGGTCCCCGGACGGCTCCCTGATCGCATCGATCTCCAACCGCACGGGCGACACGCGGCTGCGGCTGCTGCGCATGCCGGGAGGAGATTCACGCGAGTTGACCATCAGCGAGCGCCGCTATCTCAGATCCGCCGGCACACTGCACCTGACGATGCGCGATGAGGCGGGGCAGCTGACCCCGGCGCGGGTCGTCGTCACCGATGGGTCCGGCCGGTTCTACGCTCCGGCGGATGCGTGGATGCACCACGCGGAGTTCGACCGCGGCGAACATCCGTTCGACGCGCGCTACTTTCACAGCGCCGGGGAGGAAACCCTGCAGGTACCGGCGGGCGATGTGAACGTGGAGGTAATGAAGGGTCCGGCCCGCACACCTCTGAAGTACCACATGAAGGTCGCGCCCGCGCAGATCACCGAGGTCAATGCCGTGCTGCCGGCGTACGCCTGGACGGACGGCACCGAACGGCGCTGGGTGAGCGCAGATGTGCACGTACATATGAACTACGGCGGCCATTACCGCAATACACCCGCGCACCTGGTCCTGCAGGCGCAGGCCGAGGATCTGGATATCGTGCAGGATCTCATTGTCAATAAGGAACAACGCATCCCCGATATCGCCTATAGCGGCAAGGGGGTCGATCCCGCCTCCACCGCGCAGACCCTGGTCGTGCACGGCCAGGAGTTTCACACCAGCTACTGGGGACACCTCGGACTGCTCGCGATTCGCGACAATATTCTGCTGCCAGGCTATGCCGGATATCCGAACACGGCCGCCGCGAGCCTCTATCCAACCAACGCCGACGTGGCCGATATGGCGCATGCTCAGGGAGCGCTCGTCGGGTATGTCCACCCGTTTGAGGAAGAGCCGCAGCCGCTGACTCGCCCTGTCCATACGGATGCGGACGAACTTCCCGTGGACGTTGCGCTGGGCAAGGTCGACTATCTGGAGATCGTCGCCTTCTCAGACCATCAGGCTACGGCCGGCGTCTGGTATCGCCTCCTCAATCTGGGTTTTCGCATCCCGGCGGCAGGCGGCACCGACGCCATGGCCGATTACGCCACCTTACGCGGCCCGGTCGGACTGAATCGGGTCTACGCCTCCGTACCCAATGGTCCACTGAGCAGCGAGGCGTGGCTGGCGTCGCTGCGTGCCGGCCGCACCTTTGCAACCAACGGCCCGTTGCTCGATTTCTCTCTTGACGGCGCTCCTATTGGTGCCGGCGTCGAACTCGCGCGTCCCCGCGCCGTGGTCTTCTCGGCGCGTCTGCACGCCACGGTGCCCTTGGATCACGCACAAATTGTTTGCAACGGGCAGGTGGTGCGCGAGCTAGATCTTGACAAGCAGCGCAGCGCGCTCGATGTAAAAGGCAGTGTGGTGTTAGAGCGCAGCGGGTGGTGCCTGCTGCGCGCCTTCACGGCCCGCGCCGAGTACCCGGTTCTCGACAACTTTGTCTACGCGACCACCAGCCCGGTGTACGTGACAATTCGCGGCCAAGGGCCCCGGTCTCCCCAGGACGCGCACTTCTTCGTCGCCTGGATTGATCACCTGCGTAAGACAACGGAGGCTTATCCCGACTGGAACTCCGCAGCGGAAAAGGCTGGAGTGCTCAAGCGACTCGATGCCGCACGCGCGCTCTACGCGGCCAAGGAATCACCCTGATGCCGCGCACTGCGCGGGTCAGGTCTCAAGCGCGATGCGCAGCGAGTGCACCCAGGCCCAGGCGGCTGACCGGCACGCTGAAACCCAGCTGGCTCGCGGGTTGGTTCATATCCCGGCGCGCCTCCTCCACCAGCTCATCGATGCTGGCGGGCTGCGCCGGGTCGAACCGTGCGATTCCAACGCTCAGCGCCAAGGTCGGTGCCGGTGATCGGTGCGCCGAGCGCACGCGGGCCAGTACCGCCTCACGCGAGGCAAGTTCCTCCCGGGTCGTCAGGGCCGCGAACTCGTCCCGGGCGATCCGTCCCAGCACCTCATAGACGCCGTAGCTCGGGAACAGGTCCCGCAGCAGATTGCCCGTTTGTCGAACCAGCATCTGTGCGGCAGGGGTGCCGAGTGAGTCGTAGAGACGCTCAAGGTGATCGACCCCAAAGCACACCAGCCACGCCGGTTGCTCGTCGCGCGCGCACAGGTCCAGAAGGCGTGTGCCGATCTGGGAGAAGCCACGCCGGTTGTGCAGACCTGTGAGCTCATCGTTGAGTGTCGCCGCACGCAGCGACTGCACCAGACTCAGCAGTGCCCGCTGCTGGAGCGCAATGCGCTGCCCGCGCGAGAGACCCTTGCAGCGCAGCAATTCGGCCAATAGCCGCGTAATACCGGCGTCATCGCCGTCGGCGGCCGCTGCACGCAGCTGGCCGGCCAATTCACCGGTACGGGCCCGAACGGAGCGAGCGGCAGCGAGCTTGGAAACCGATGCTGCGTGGGACATGAAAAACCTCCGCCTAAGTGGATGCGCCGCCGCCGAGCTTAGTGACGCCGCCGCTCCCGCTAAGGCAGTGACGGCCGCAAGCCGGCGTCAGGAGGCACTGTAATCGGCGGTCAGCACGGTCCTACGCCGCGCTTGGTTTCAGTGTGGTTACAAGGGCTTCCGAAGGCCGAAAGATGGGTCCCTGACCGACAGAAGCGGCGCCGGCTTCCGGGCAAGGTGCCGTCTCGGAAAATCAGGAGTGCCACCATGTCACCGATCAGTCAGAACAAGTCCGCAGCCGGCGCCAAGGGACGAGGCAACGTACTCGCGGCCGGGGCCCCGCAAGCCCTCGAAGAGGGCGAACACGCACCGGCGGTGCATGTGCTGCCGCCACTGCCTTATTCGCTCAACGCACTGGAACCCGTGATCTCGGCCAAGACGCTGTCGTTCCATTATGAGAAACACCACAAGGCCTATGTCGATAAGGTGAACAGTCTGGTTGGCGGCACTGCGCTTGCCGAACTCAGCCTGGAGGCACTGATTCTGCACACCGCCGGGCAGGCCGAATACACCGAAGTGTTCAACAACGCGGCGCAGGCATGGAACCATACGTTTTACTGGCATTGCCTGACCCCACAGGTTGCCGCCGATATTCCCTCGACCCTCCACAGGAAAATCAAGGAGTCGTTCGGAGACCTCGGCAACTTAAAGAAGGAGTTTGCGGCCGCGGCGACTGCGCAGTTCGGTTCCGGATGGGCGTGGCTGGTCGCTGATGGCTCCTCGCTGCGAGTCATCAAGACGGCCAACGGCGAGGATCCGCTGCCTTCGCACCTGCGTCCGCTGCTGACCATCGATGTCTGGGAGCACGCGTACTACCTGGATTACCAGAATCGGCGCCCGGATTACGTACACGCGCTGCTGGACAAGCTCATTAACTGGGAGTTTGCCGCATCGAACCTCGGCTGAGGCGAGCGCAGGCCGGGCGCTGTAGCCATATTCCTACATGGCGTCCGCGCCGGGCCCGACCGACCCGTCAAGCTTTCTAACGCATGCTTAGAGGATCGACCGGGGACCGCCAGAACAACCGGGCTGCACGCAGCCCTAAACATGAGGAGTAGACAGCCGTGGAAAGTACCGCCAAAGACTTCGATCAGGGCTTCCGTGCCAGCAAGGGCGCGCGCGACAAGGTGCAGCAGGTGGGAGCCGCCGCGAGCGATGAAGTTCAGAACCTTATCGCTGACGTCGAAGATCTCATCGATCGCGTGGGCGATGCCGCCGATCCGGAGGTGAAGCGCTTGCGCGCGAAGGTTTCCGACGCGATCGCTTCCACCAAGAAGACCATCGCCTCGGGTGCCGACCAGGTGCAGCGACAGGCCAAAGAGGCCTTCGACGCGAGCGACCGCTATGTGCGCAACCAGCCTTGGGAAGCGATTGGCATTGCTGCCCTCGCGGGGGTTGCAGTCGGCTTTCTGGTTTCCTCTTCACGACGCTAGGGTCCGCTGGAAAGTCGCGTCCCATGATTGACCGTTTGTCGGCCACCGCATCAATCGCCGTACGCCATTTGGGCGCGTACGCCGATCTGATTGCCAGCGACCTGGACCTGACTTCCAGGGACCTGCGGCGGCAGCTGCTCGCGGCCGCCGTGATGGCTCTGGGAACGCTGCTGGCGGCGGGCTTGGCGTGCGTGCTCCTCATCGCGGTGGCCTGGGACACGCAGGCGCGGCTATGGGTCATTGGCGGCCTCACCGCCGCCGCGGCTCTCGTCGCCGGCGTCGCGCTGCTGAGGCTGCGTAACGCGAAGGCGGGGGCCGCGCCGCTGCTGGCTCAGACCACGCGGGAATGGGACAAGGACCGGCAGTTGCTGGAGGAGCTCCTGGAGCGCGATGGCGCGGAGAAGACGTGAGCACGACGATGGATACACGGGCCGCGGCGGCGCGCCTTACCTTGGAGCGCGACCGGCGGGAGCTCCGGCGGACCCTGGGAACAGGCCCCGGTGCGCAGGAGGCCGGCGGATTTCCCCGTAGTGCGACCTTTCGGTGGCTCATCGGAAACTTCAGTGCCCGCTCCCTGGCCTCCACCGCGCTGAACATAGCGATGGCGCGGCCCGGTCTGCTGCCATTGCTCGGGCGCTGGATGCTCAGCAGAAGCGCAAGCCGCAGGAAACGATGAAAGGACGCAGATCGTGAGCGAACAGCGCGCTAACAATGGCAGAAATGGCGGCAACGCCGCGCTGAGCAGCATTGCCGCCTTGCGCGAACGGGCCCGGCAGCACATCGAGGACGGGGCCGTTACGCAGACTTACGCGGCCGATCGGCACACCGTGCTGCGACTTCTGAATGAGGCGCTGGCCACCGAGCTCGTGTGCACGCTGCGGTACCGCCGTCATTACTTCATGGCAAACGGCGTGCAAGCCGAGGCCGTCAAGGAAGAATTCCGTACTCACGCGCTGGAAGAACAGGCACATGCGGATCTCATCGCAGCGCGCATCGTGCAGCTCGACGGTGAGCCCAATTTTGATCCGCATGGACTTGCTGAGCGCAGTCACGCCGAATACGTGGCGGGCGAGTCGCTGAACGACATGATTCGCGAGGACCTGATCGCGGAGCGCGTAGCGATCGACTCATATAAGGAAATGATCAACTACCTCGGGACCAATGATCCAACCACCAAGCGCATGCTCGAAGAGATCCTCGCCAAAGAGGAGGAGCATGCCGAAGACCTCTCGAGCATGCTCGCCGCGGTCACCCCGTCGCGAGCAACGCGTGATGAGACATCAAAGCGATGACTCTCAAGCCTCAAGCAATTGCCCAAAGGTTTCGGCGCACGAGTGCGCCAGCAGACGTGTTGACCCCCACGGCTGATACCGACCCCCCGGTCATGCCCGCGACCCGTCTGCATTTTATTCGGACCTGCGCGCACCTGGAACTGCGATGCGGCTACTAGTTCTGAGCGTTATCGTCCTGCTCGCGAGCGGTGCCCTACTGAGGCACCGGCGACGACTGACCCGCCTTGCCCGCCGTAGCGCTCGTGAAGACGCGGCGCGCTGGGAAGGCGAGGGCGGGGCCCCAGCTCCCTAAGGCCCGCAGGCTGCGGGCCAGCAATCACCGCGACAGGCTATGATGGGTCGTGGGCCGCGGCCCGTTGTCTAGGGTGATTGATTTGAGGTCGAACCAGGTTCGCCAATCGCGCATACGACTGTTTCGGGTGGGTTAGGGCCGCCATGAGCACAGCCGCCCGACAGCTGATTTTCCTGGGATTGCTGCTCGCTGCGGTGATCGGGCTGTTCATTGCGGCAGAAAGCGGCCAGAGGCAGCTGGCGACGGCAACGCGGCGGGTCGAAACCGCCGCCCTGCGCGAGCACGCGCTGGGAGATGTGCTGCAGGTCCTGAGCGAGGCTGAAAGCGGCCAGCGCGGCTACGTGCTACTCGGCGACCCGACTTATCTCGCACCCTACAAGGAGGGTGTGGAACGACTCCCGGCGGCGCTGGCCGGGCTGCGGGACGCGTTCGCAGAGGCCGACCCGGAGATTCAGTCGCACGTCGATGAGATCGCACGCCTGAGCCGCACAAAATTCGACGAAATGACCGAGACGGTGGATTTGTACCGCGATCGCGGGCGCAGCGCCGCGATAGCGCTCATCAAAACGGATTTCGGTCAGCGCACCATGGTGCAGATCACCGATCTCGTCGGCCGCGTGCAGGCGGCCGAAACCGACGACATGCTCCAGACCAGCCGCTCGTGGCGCACCGATCGCTGGTTCAATCTGGCGATCATCAGCGCCCTGGCGCTCGCCAGCCTGCCCTTGATATGGCTGCTGCGGCGACTCGTGGTGCGCTACATGTATTCCAAGGAACGGGAGGTGGAGGAGGCGGCCGAGCGCGAAGCGCAGCTCGAACGCGTGGTCAAGCGGCGCACCGAGGACCTCTCCGAGCTCTCGACCCAGCTGCAGTCCGTGGCCGAAAAGGAACGCTCGGCGCTGTCACGGGAACTGCACGATGAACTGGGCGGTCTGCTGGTAGCAGCGCGCATGGACCTCTCCTGGCTGGAAGAGCGGGTCGGGAGCATCGATCCTGAGATAGCCGCGCAGTTCAAGCGAGTGCACGACGCATTGCAGGACGGTGTGGAGCTCAAGCGGCGCGTGGTGGAGAACCTGCGCCCGACGCTGCTCGACAACTTAGGCCTCTTCCCAGCCCTGCGCTGGCAGGTGGCGGACACGTGCGGTCGCGCCGGGCTGAACTGCGTCGAGCGCTACCCCAAAGAGGAGCTGGACCTCACGCCCGAAGCCGCCATCGCGATCTTCCGCATTGTGCAGGAGTCGCTCACCAACATTCTCAAACACGCGAAGGCCAAGAACGTCGAAGTCTCGCTCGGCACACAGGAAGACTGGCTGGTGCTCACGGTACGCGACGACGGTGTGGGCCTGCCGGTGGATCGGCGTCGGGCGCTACGCTCTCACGGACTGGCTTCGATGCGTCATCGTGCGGGCGGATTTGGTGGGCAATGGCGCATTCTGCGCCGCAGCGAAGGCGGCACCGAGGTCGAAGTGCGGCTGCCGCTTGCGCGGCTTCTCGCTGGCACCGCCGGCAGCGCTGCGTCCGTTGCGACGGGCTAGTTCAGGATGCCGTCTCGGGCGGGCGGTCCTTGGCAAAGTCACGCAGCAGGGCAGGTAGGCGGAAATAATCGCGCGATTTGTCCAGGAATGCTTCCACCCCGAAGGTTTCTGCCTCGCGCCGGTACTCGGGCAGCCCGAAGTTCGTGAGGATAATGACCTTGGGGCGCTGGTTGACCTTCTCGCGCGCGAGCGAGCGCAGCACGCCGAAGCCTGAGCCGCTGCGCAGATGCAGGTCGAGAATTAGCACATCGGGCACCGCGGCATTGATGCGGCTCACGGCCTCGGACTCTGTCTGCACGGTATCGATAAGATCCACGTCCGGTAGCCGTCGAATCAACTCCGAAAGCCGCGCGGCGAGCAACGACGAATCCTCCACCAGGAGAACACGTAGCGGAGTGCTAGAACTCATGATCGGTCGTCTCGCCGCCTGCATTTCGAATTGGCGTCCGCAGGTCGGCGGACGCATTGCCCTCTGGCTCAGATGAGTAGAAAGCATAGTGTTGCGGTGCCGCATTGGCTGCCGGCTCCCACCCAGCCGACATGTCAGCGGCTGCCGACGTATCGTGCACTAAGTTTACTGTACTAACCCGTTGCGCAGCGCGTACGTGGTTAGATCCGCGTTGGTGTCAAGGTTCATCTTCTCCAGCACCCGTGCCCGATAGGTGCTCACGGTCTTGACGCTGATAAACAACTCCTGAGCGATCTCGGACACGGAGCGTCCGACCGCAAGCTTGCAAAGGATCTGGAATTCGCGCTGTGACAGTGAGGCGTGCAGTGGTTGGTCGGTCGGCTCGTCCAGTGCCGTGACCAACATCTCACTCAGCGTGGCGCTCACGAAGCGTCGCCCGGCGAGCACCGTATGCACGGCCCGCATGAATTCCTCCGGCGCCTGATCCTTGGCAAGGTAGCCGGAGGCCCCGGCGCGCAGAACATTGATGGCATATTGCTTCTCGGCGAATCCGCTGATGACCAGCACGCGAGTCTCGGGGTGCCCGGAGCGGATGTGGCGCAGAATGTCGATGCCGCTGCGATCGGGCATGTTGATGTCGAGGATGACCAGGTCCCAGCGGTCCTCGCGCAGCTGCTGCAGTGTCTCGGCCCCGGTCCCGGTCTCGCCGATCTTCTCGATCGCACGATCCTGCTCAAGGTAGTGCCGCAATCCCGTTCTCACCATGGCATGGTCATCGGCAATAAGAACGCTTGGCATCGAACCCTCCTCGTGCGGCACTACGCGCGTAAGACTGCCCCCTGGGGGTGAGCCAGACAGTACCCGCTCAGCATAAGCGGAAGCGTACGCCTTTCGGCTCAATGGCTGTAGGCCCATTCTTACAAAGTCCTACGTTGCTTATCGACCAAATGCAGGTGCCCGGCCCAAGACACAGCGCACCTCAAAGCAAGAGACCGCGCCGCGCTGTGTTGCGCGCCGTTCTTCCTCCAGCCCGGCGCTCGATTTTCACGCCGCAATTTACTTAACGTCCGCGCGCGCCGGCGCGTGTCGGGTGCCGTAGGGCGCAGCCTACGATTGAAGGCGCGCCTCTATGACGGCGCCCTTCACCGCATGCGCTCAGCATGACAACGCCGAGCGCTCACGCGCGTGGCAGCAGCGACGTCCGTGAAGCGACGCAGTTACAAAGGGGTGATCACATGAATACCAAGCCGCTCCGCGCCTGTCTGATCGCCGCCGCCTTGAGCGCGCCGCTCGTCGGATATGCGCAGGAACCCGATGTAGGCGGCGTATCGCAGGCTCAGTTCGTCAGTGACCCGACGATAACCACTGCCGTCAAGGTGCGTTTGGCCGACAACCATGTCGCCAGCCTGCCGCAGCTGCGAGTTGACGCCGATCGGGATGGAATTGTCTGGTTGAGTGGCACCACCCAGACGCAGGAGGCTGCGGATCGTGCGGTTGAGATCGCGCGCAACGCCGACGGAGTAGTCGAAGTGAGGAGCATGATCGTAGTGGTACGCCGCGCCAAGTAAAATGCGCGGTTTCGCGCGGCTGCCGGCCTTGGGCGACATCCGCGGTGGTAGGGATAGGCCTGCAGCAACGATCGGGATACAAAATGCAGCCGCTGCGTGAAGATCAAACTCTAGTCGGGGTTCCCCGCGCCACGGGGCAGGCACCATCGAAAGATCCTCCCGGACAGTCGGAGCTGCATGACTCCGTTCCGTCACGACTCTACCTTTCACTGTCGCGGCCCCTGTGGATTCTTGCGATCTGCGTGCTGGTGGCCGGCCTGCGCGCGTCTCGGCAGGCCCTGATCCCCCTGGTCCTGGCGATTTTGCTGGCCCTGACCCTCTCCGGGGTTGTGGAGGCGCTGCGGCGCATGCGAATCCCGCGCGCGGTAAGCGCTGCGCTGCTGCTCGCCCTCGGTGGGGCGGCCATAGGCGGGGCGCTCGATGCGCTCTGGACTCCCGCACAGCAATGGGTTCAAAACGCCCCGCGGGTAATGCGGGTTATCGAGCACCGGGTGCGCCCGGCGCAGGCCGTCATGCAACGGTTGAATGATCTGGCCTCGCGCGCCTCGGCCATTGCGGGTGCCGGGCCCGACAGCCGAACGACGGCCCCCGTCAACAGTACCCCTGCGCCCCCTGCGCCACCGGTGACCGCGGTGGAGCTGCTCACCGACACCGGCTGGCTGGCGGGTGCCGTGGTCACGGTTGCCGTGCTCACATTGTTACTTCTCTCGGCCGGCCCGCCGGCCCTCGCGCGCATGATGGCGGCGCTGGGCGGCAACGTGCAGGCGACCCACGTCATGCGCACCATTGATGCCATTCGCGTCGAAGTGGGGCGATACTACGGCACACTCGCGCTCGTCAACCTGAGCCTTGGTACGGCCACCGCAGTGACGATGTGGTCGCTGCACATGCCAAACCCGGTTCTGTGGGGCGCGATGGCGGCGACGCTCAATTTCATACCCTACCTGGGGTCAGCGGTCACGCTGATGGTGGTGAGCGTCGTGGCGCTCGTGACGTTCGACTCCATTGCGCATGTGTTATTGGTGTCGGCCTCGTATCTGGGGCTGGCAACCATCGAGGGTCAGATTATCGAGCCGATATTCTTCGGCAGGCGCCTTCAGATCAATCCCGTCGTGGTGTTCATCGCCTTGTGGCTGGGGGGCTGGCTCTGGGGAATTGCCGGTGTCGTATTAGCCGTGCCGGTGCTGGTGGCTATCAAGGTGGCCGCAGCCCGTGGCGGTGGGGGCGTGGTACTGCGCTTCCTCGGCCCGGCGATCAGCAGTCTGGAGGAGAGCGAGGCGCCGCGGCGCGTACAGGCGCCGGCGTTTCTCGGCGGCGGTCGAAAACCACTCTGAAGTCAGGGACCTGTCCGTAGTGCGCCTTTGGCCGCGCGCGGCCTGCGGCGCGCATTGCGTTTCCGCAGCCCTTCGGCGCTGGCAAAGCTGCGCGCAGCGAGGCGGATGGCCGCGGACTGCGCCGGGTAGGTGTGCACCACCTCGGCGAGGGCGCGCAAGCCAAGGCCACCGCACATGGCAACGCACACCTCGTTGATCATCTCGCTGGCACGGGGAGCGACGATCGTGGCGCCAAGAATGCGGTCGCTGCCTTCCGCGACATGGAGTTTCACAAAGCCGTTATCCTGGTGGTCGGTGATGGCGCGATCGACGTCCTGCATCATCACGGTGTAGGTCTTGATGGAGCGGGGGCGCTTTGCCTCCCACACCTGCAGGCCGACGTGCGCCACTTCTGGGGCGCAGAAGGTGCACCAGGGAATGATCAGGTCCGAGTAGCGACGCGGGCGACCCAGTCCGAACGCGTTGTGTACGGCGATCTCTGCGGTAGTCTGCGCCACGTGCGTGTATTTGTGTGGCATACAGACATCGCCGGCGGCGTATACATTCGGATTCGAGGTCCGCAGAAATGCATCGACCGCGACGCCATTCTCGGCGTCAAACCCGACTCCTCCAGCCTCGAGCCCCAGGCCCTGTACCTGAGGTAAGCGCCCGACGCTCACCAGCACGCGGTCGGCGACTACCTGCCCGCGGTTCTTGTAGCTCTCGGTCACGAGCCGTACCTCGCCCTCGTGCACTTCGGCTGCGACAACCCGCGTGTTCAGCATGATGTTCACCCCGTCGCGCGCCATCGCCTGTGCGAGGATCTGCGCCGCATCGCGCTCTTCCTTGGGCAGGAACTTGGCCTCATCCTGCACGATCGTGACTCTGGCCCCCAGACGGCAGAAGGCCTGCGCGAGTTCGCAGCCGAGCGGGCCCCCGCCCACGACAGCGAGGTGTTGCGGCAGCTGCTGCAGGTCAAAGATCGACTCGCTCGTGAGATAGGAGCCTTCAGTCAGTCCGGGGATACCGGGGGCAGCGGCACGTGCACCCGTGGCGATGAGGGCTTTGCGGAACCTCACGCGTACGGCATCGGTTGCCAGGGTCTGTCGATCCAGGAACCGGGCGGCGCCAAAATGCACGTCGATCCCGAGGCGTGCCAGCAGCGCCGGCGAGTGATAGCGCGCGATGCGCTCCTCGAGCTTGCGCAGGCGCGTCGCCATGCGCTGCAGGTCGGCCACTGGCTGGGGACGCGCCGCATCCTGAAGGCGTGCAACCTCGCGGATGGCAGCGAACAGGCTCGCGGAGCGGATCAGAGCTTTGGAAGGAATCGAGCCGGTCGTGAGCGAGGTGCCCCCCAGGCGCTGCGCCTCAAAGAGCGCCACCCGCTGTCCACGCTGCGCGGCGAGTTGCGCCGCAGCCAGCCCGGCCGGCCCGGCGCCGAGGACGGCGAAGTCGTAGGGCGCGGTTGTCACCGCCCGTGGCCGCTTTTGCTTCATCGTGCCAGCCAGTCGCCGCTGAACCCGGCGCGTCTAAGCCCGCGCTGCACGTGCTTTGATGCGCGCATCAGCTGCCACAGCAGCTGCGTGCGTGCGTTCTCGAGTTGCGTAACCAGCAGTCCCTGATCCAGGCCGTACCAGCCGGCGGAAACCCAGCCGCCGTGGTCCGCTTGCACGCTGGGATTAAATCCACTGACCAGCCGCCCTTGGACGCAGACCTGCGGAAACTCGGCGAGCAGGCGGCGGGTGCCCGCGAGTGCGGCATCGGGCGCAAAGGCCAGCGTCGCCGCCATGGCCCAGGGGCACAGGGTGCCGTCATCCGGCCCGAACGGCACACCGCGCGCCATGTAGCCGAAATGGCGGCCGTCCACCGCAAACTCCCGAACCTCCTCGCCACTGGGGCCGTCCCCGGCACTGATGCCCCAGATATCGCGGGCATAGCCCCGGAACTGGCGGGGATTGAGCTCACAGTAGTCCTGCTGTAGCGCGATGCTGCGGCGGGTGTTTTCGAAGTAATCGCTGCCCTTCGCGCGCATGAACGCATCGCGGATGCCGCGCAAGTCGAGCCAGGTATGCGGAAACAGGTGTGTGAACAGAGGGCCAGAATAAAGTACATCGTGGCCGTGCATTCGCTCCCATTGATAGGTGCGGGTCCAGTTGGTAAACGCTCTCCGGTTCAAGCGGGTGGGTGGGCGAGCCCAGACCGAGGACATAGATAATGAGGGCCTCGTTGTAACCCTCCCAGCCGTAATGCAGGAAGCCAAATTCCGGTAGCCAGCCCTGCGAAAGGCTGGCCGCATCGCCTTGCGCCCACTGCCAGTCGGCGCGCCGATACAGCGCCTCGGCAGCCTCGCGTATGTCGGCCTCCGGCGCGCGGTCGAAGTATTGAGCGACCGAGAGCACGCCGGCCAGCAGCAGCGTGCTGTCGATCAGCGACAACTCACAGTTCCAGACCCGCAGCCCACTGCGCATGTCGAGGAAGTGGTAGTAGAAACCCTTGTAGCCGGTCGCCTGCGCAGTCTCCGCCTGCACGCTGCCCAGAAAGAAGCGCAGGGTCACGCGCACGCGCTGCGCGGCGGCCGCGCGGCTCATCCAGCCGCGCTCGGCGGCGACGATATAAGAGGAGAGGGCGAAGCCCACTACGGCGATGCTGCAGGGCGAGCCGGGCCTCGAAGTATCGGCGACCAGTCCATTGGCTGGATTGCTGTACTGCCACAGATACTCGAACGCCGCGCGCTGCAGGCGGTTCACGAGGATCACATCATTGGGCGCCTCATGGTCGCTGAGGGCGGCGGCTGCCGACCGCGAACGCCTCGACATCAGTTGCACTCCTGGGCTTGAGCAGATTACACACGGGCGCTGCCGGGCGGGTACACCTGCCAGTCTCGTCACCACTTTACCTGCTGACCGTCAACTGTGGCGTGGCTCAGGGCTGGCAATCTCTCGGGGTATAGTCCTACACCTGTGCGCCCACGCCCAACCTAGACTCGGCTCGGAATGCAGCAGCAATCGCGTTACACTCGCTGCGTCGACGGCCACCACTTCGCGCCGCAGACCGTACAACACACGCACGGGCAGGTGTCGGCCCGGTTTGATGCGCCTGCCTAACCGGGAGCGGCGCAATGGAGCAGATCGCCCTGCACGAGACGCGGGCGCGGCGCTGGTTCGACCCCGGATATAGCCGCGCGGGGCACGAATCCGGCCCGATTCGCGCAGAACTCATGAGCGTCGAGCGCCTCGAGCAGCTTGCCGAGACGCTCGCACGCTCGCAGCCCCTGTTACCCTCATCCTGGCAGGGCCGCGCGCTCTTGACACGCACGCGCCAGAACGCGCGTGCGCTGCGCCGGCATTACGACAGCATCGCCCACACCACCTCCAGCCAGCGCAGCGTCACGCCGGCGGCGGAGTGGTTCGTCGACAACTACTACGTCGTAGAGCGGCAGCTGCAGCTGATTCGTGACGACCTGCCGGCCGGGTACTACCGCCAGCTCCCCAAGCTCGCCAGCGGCCCCCTGGCGGGACTGCCGCGCATCACCGGCATGGTGTGGAGCTTTGTGGCCCACACTGACAGCCACTTCGACGCTCCGGTGCTGATGCGGTTCGTCGCCGCATATCAGCGCGTAGAGACCTTGACGATCGGTGAGCTGTGGGCGCTCGCCAGCATGCTGCGCGTGGTGCTGATCGAGAATCTGCGCCGCTCCGCAGACCGCATCGTCAGTGGGCGTGCCGAACGCGAGGCGGCCGACGCGCTGGCGGATCGGCTGCTCGGCTCCCCCACGCGCGCCCCGGAGCCGGTTGCGAGCGTGCTGGCCGCTTACAACAAAAGCCCGCTGCCGCGCACGCTCGCGGTGCAGCTGGTGCAACGGCTGCGCGATTGCGACCCGAACGTGACACCGGCGCTGCAGCGGGTCGAGGAGCTCTTGCAAGCCGGCGGCATGGGTGCCGACGAGGTGGTGCGGGATGAGCTGCAGCGTCAGAGCGCGGCCAACGTAACCGTACGCAACATCGTGACCAGCCTGGTGCAACTCTCGGCACTGGACTGGGCCGACATCGTCGAGCAGCTGAGCACGGTGGATGCCGTGCTCGGCGCGCAGAGCGACTTCGCCGAACTCGATTTCGCCACACGCAACCGCTATCGCAGCGCGATCGAGCAGATCGCACGCAACTCCGGCTGCCGCGAGCCAGAGCTGGCACAGCGTGCCGTGGACGCCAGCGCCAAGGCCGCCGCCGGCAGTGTGGCCGCCCGCGACCCCGGGTATTTCTTGATCGGCCCGGGGCGCCCGACGCTCGAGGCGACGGTCGGTTACCGCGCGCCCTGGTCAGTAACACTCGAGCGCGGCGTGCGCCGGGCCGGGATCACTGGCTACGTCTCGGTGCTGGTGGCGCTGATCGCAGCAGCGCTCGCCCTCGTCGGTTACCTTCTCCTCGGACACCTGCCAGGCTGGCAGATCGCGTGCCTGCTGGCGCTGCTGCTGCTGCCCGTCAGCGACGTGGTGATCGCGCTCCTCAACAGCGCCGCCACGCGGCTGATCAAGCCCCTCGTGCTGCCGGCACTGGATCTGGCGGGTGTCGTGCCGCCGGAACTGCGCACCATTGTCGCTGTTCCCATACTCCCAAGCACGCGCGCGGAGGTGGAGGAGGCACTGAGCAACCTCGAAAGCCAGTTCCTCGCCGGCGCCCGCGGCGAGTTGTACTTCGCGATCCTCGCCGACGGCGCCGATGCAGACACCGCCGAGACCGCCGCGGACGCGGAGCTGATCAGCGTCGGGCGGCGCGGCATCGCTGCGCTCAACGCCCGCTACGGGCCCGGAGAGGGCGGCGCGCGCTTTGTGTGGCTGTATCGTGCGCGCCGCTGGAATGCGGCGCAGCACTGCTGGATGGGATGGGAGCGCAAGCGCGGCAAGCTGCACGAGTTCAACCGGCTGCTGCGCGGGGCACGCGATACCAGTTACGTCCTTGACGAGTCCGACTACGCTTGCCTGCCGCGGGATGTGCGCTATGTGCTGGTGCTGGATGCCGACACGCAGCTGCCGCACGGCAGCGCCGAGAAGCTGATCGCCAAGCTCTCCCACCCGCTCAACCGCCCGCAGTTCGACGCGCGCACGCGCCGCGTGGTGAGCGGTTACGGCATCCTGCAGCCGCGCGTCACTCCGGCGCTCCCCGATAACGCCGACAGCACGCTGGTGCAGACGGTGCTCTCCGGCACTCCGGGGCTGGATCCTTACGCCTTCGCGGTCTCTGACCTCTATCAGGACTTGTTCGGGGAGGGCTCCTTCACCGGCAAGGGGCTGTACGACATCGAGGCCTTCGAGAGCGCCCTCGCCGGGCGCATCGCGGAAAACTCGGTCCTCAGTCACGATCTGCTGGAGGGCCTGTTCGCGCGCTCGGCGGTGGCCTCGGACGTCGAGGTGGTCGAACCTTCCCCGGACCGCTACGACGTCGTCGCCTCGCGCGAACACCGCTGGGCGCGCGGGGACTGGCAGCTGCTGCCGTGGCTGCGCCCCGCACTGAGTGTGCCGCGCGCCGAGCGCGCGGTGCGGGTGGTGACAGGTCTCGGGCGCTGGAAGCTCATCGACAATCTGCGCCGCACGCTCGTGCCGCTGGCGAGCTTTGCCGCGCTCATGGCCGGCTGGCTCCTGCCTCAGCCCTATAGCGCCGCATGGACCGCGTTGCTGGTGCTGGGGCTGGGCGTGGCGCCGCTGCTGCCGATCCTGATCGCGGTGCGCGACCGACCTCGCCATCTGCGGCGCGAGAGCGAGCGCCACGCACTGCGGCATGACCTGCGCATCGCCTGCCTGCGCTGGGCACTGGCGGCCGCCTTTCTGGCCGATCGCACCTGGTGGATGGCAGATGCCATCGGTCGCACACTGGCGCGGCTGTACTTTACGCATCAGCGCCTGCTCGACTGGACCACCGCCGCCCAGGCACGCAGCCGTAGCCGGCTTGCGCTCGTGAATTATCTGGTGCGCATGCGGGGCGGTGTCGCGCTCGCAGTGCTCGCGGGCCTGGCCGTGCTGCTGCTGCGCCCGGAGAATTTCATCCTGGCGTTGCCATGGCTCCTGCTATGGCTGGCAGCACCCCTGGTGGCGCGCTACATCAGCGTACCTGAGTCAGACCGACCCGGACCGGCGCTGGCGGCCGCCGATGCGCGCGCGCTACGGCTGATCGCGCGCCGCACCTGGGGCTACTTCGAGCGCTTCGTAACCCCGGCTGAACACTGCCTGCCGCCGGATAATTTTCAGGAGACCCCGCAGCCCGTGCTGGCGCAGCGTACTTCGCCCACCAACATCGGCATGTACCTGCTGTCCGCGGCGGCGGCACTGGATTTCGGCTGGCTGGGGCTCATCGACTGGACCGAACGTCTGGAGGCCGCGCTCGACGCGCTCGGCGCGCTCGAGCGCTTCCGCGGACATTTCTTCAACTGGTATGACACGCGCACGGCGCAGCCGCTGCTGCCGTACTATGTCTCGACCGTGGACAGCGGCAACCTCGCCGGACACCTCATCGCTCTCGCCAACGCGATCGAGACCGCCAGCAGCCGCGCGCTGTGGCGCCCCGAACGCCTCACCGGCATCGCCGATACGCTGGCGCTCGCACCGCCCGGTTCCGGCGCCGAGCTTGAGCGCTTACTGCAGGCTGAGCCGCCGGCCTCCGCAGCCGGGCTGCTGCGGGCACTGGCCAGCGCCGCAGCCGCGCTCACGCCAAGTGCCGCACCGCCGAGCAGCGGCCCGGACTGGGCGATGGCGGCGGCGCGCTGCGCCTCAAGTCACGGTCGCGACGTAGAGGTGCTGCTGCCCCAGGCACCGGAGGCCAGCGCTGCAGATGGGGAGCTCACACTGCAGGAGCTTGCGAGAAACCGGGCAGAGACTCCGCAGGGAGCGGCCGCCCGCGAGCTTCTCGGGCGCCTCGGAAACCTCGCCGCCAAAGCGCGCGCCCTCGCGAATGAGATGGACTTCAGCTTCCTGCTCAAGCCGCACCGCATGCTGCTGTCGATCGGCTACAACGTGAGCGAGAGCCGCCTCGACGCCGGCGACTACGACTTGCTGGCCTCTGAGGCACGACTGGCGAGCTTCATCGCCATCGCCAAGCGCGATGTTCCGGCGCGCCACTGGTTCCGGCTCGATCGCCGCTCGGTGGCCTTCGGCAACCTCACGGCACTGCTGTCCTGGTCGGGCTCGATGTTCGAGTATCTGATGCCGGCGCTCGTCATGCGTGCCCCGGAAGGCAGCCTCCTCGACCGCGCCCACCGCGTGGCGGTGCGCTCGCAGCGTCAGTACGCCGCGGACCTGGGCGTGCCGTGGGGAATTTCGGAGTCCGCCTACAACGTGCGCGACGTCGATCAGACTTATCAGTACTCACCCTTCGGCGTGCCTGCGCTGGGGCTCAAGCGCGGGCTCGGCAACGATACCGTCATCGCCCCGTACGCCACCGCCCTTGCGGCGATGGTGGACGCCCCGGCCGCGGCGCACAATTTCCGCGCGCTGACGCGTCTGGGGGCCCTGGGCGAGTATGGCTTCTACGAAGCCCTCGACTTCACCCCCGACCGCCTGGTGGAAGGGGAGAGCGTCGCGGTGGTTCGTGCCTACATGGCGCATCACCAGGGCATGACCATCGTCGCGCTGGCCAATGCCTTGCGCGAGGGCGCAATTCAGGGCTACTTCCACGCGGAAGCCGCGGCGCGCGCCACCGAGCTGCTGCTGCAGGAAAAGCCGCCGCGTTCGGTGGAGGCGCCTGCGGACGGCGACCGTTCGGAAGCCCGCGAGGCACGCCTGCCGGTGCTCGCCGGCAGGCGCCGACTGCACACCTGGCGGCCGCGCACGCCGCACATGCAGCTGCTTGAGCAACGGCCATTACGCGGTCATGGTCAACGCCGCCGGCGCCGGCTTCAGCCGCTGCAACAACCTGGCGGTGACGCGCTGGCTCGAGGACCCAAGCTGCGATAACGGCGGTCAGGCAGTGTTCCTGCGCGACTGTGACAGCGGCGCGGTCTGGTCCTGCGGCTTTCAGCCGACCGCCGTCGTCCCGGACGCTTATCGGGTGACCTTCACCGAGGACCGCGTCGAGATCCTGCGCCGCGACGGTGCCTGGGCCACGCGCCTGCAGGTACTGGTGTCCGCGGAACACGACGCCGAGGCACGCCGCGTCTCGATTTCCAACCAGGGTGACCGCAGCCGCGAGATCGAGGTGACCTCCTACGCCGAGATCGTGCTGACGACGGCGGCTGCCGACCGGGCCCACCGAGCGTTCTCGAATCTGTTCGTGCAGACCACCTACGAGCCGCAGCTGGAGGTGCTACTGGCCGGGCGCCGCCCGCGCTCCTCCGGCGATGCCGCCGCCTGGGCGGCGCACTTAGGGGTGGTCGAGGGCACCGCGGTGGGTGACTGGGAGTTTGAGACCGATCGCGCGCGCTTCATCGGCCGCGACCGCGGCATCGCTGCACCGCGGGCGCTCAGTGAGCGCAGCGCGCTCAGCGGCGCTACCGGCATCGTTCTTGATCCGGTGTTCAGCCTGCGCCGGCGGGTGCGCATCGCCCCGGGGGAGACCGCGCGCATCACCTTCTGGACCGTGGTCGCCGAGACCCGGGCCGAGGCGCTGCGGGTCGCAGACAAGTGCCGCGAGCCGGCCTCCTTCGACCGCGCCTCCACGCTCGCCTGGACGCGCGCGCGCGTGCAGCTGCATCACCTGGGCCTGGATCCGGATGAGGCGAGCCTGTTCCAGCGCCTCGCTGCGCACATTCTCTATCTGAACCCGGCGCTGCGCGCCGGTGCGGATGCGCTGCGGCGCAATCGCGCCGGCCCGTACGCGCTGTGGGCGCACGGGGTCTCCGGTGATCGCCCCATTGTGCTGGTGGAGATCGACGATGCCGCGCATCTCGGACTGGTGCGGCAGCTGCTGCGTGCCCACAGCTATCTGGCGCTGAAGAACCTGGCGGTCGACCTGGTCGTCATCAATTCTTCCTCGACCTCTTATATGCAGGATCTGCAGGCGGCCATCGACTCGCTGGCGCGTGCCAGTCAGCAGCGCCTGCTGGGGCAGGGCCCGGCCCAGGGCAGTATCTATGCGCTGCGCAGCGAGGTGATGTCGCCGGAGTCGCGCCTGGCCTTTCTGGCCGCGGCACGCATCGCACTCATCGCCCGCCGCGGTGATCTCGCCGAGCAGCTCGATCGTCTGGAGGATCCGGCCGCCGAGACGGCACCGCCGCCGGCGGCCCGCGCCGCCCGCAGCGCGCGGCCGGTGGCGCTGAAACATCCTTCGCTGGAGCTGTTCAACGGCAGTGGCGGCTTCGCCGCCGAGGGGCGCGAGTACGGCATCATCCTCAAGCCCGGCTTGAGCACTCCCATGCCCTGGATCAATGTCATCGGGCAGCCGGGCTTCGGGTTCCAGGTCTCGGCCACCGGCAGCGGCTTCACCTGGGCACTCAACAGTCGGGAAAACGCGCTGACTCCCTGGTCGAACGATGCGGTGTGCGATCCGGCTGGCGAGGCGTTCTACGTGCGCGATGACGACACCGGGGAGCTCATCTCCCCGACGGCAAGTCCCATCCGCGAGCCTGACGGCACCTATTTCGCCTTCCACGGGCGCGGCTACTCACGTTTCGAATACAGCACCCGCGGCCTCGCGCTCGAGCTGCTGCAGTTTGTGCCGCGCGGCCGCACGCTGAAGGTGTCACGGCTCACGTTGCGCAATGAGGGCACCAAGGCGCGGCGCCTGAGCATCTGCGCCTACAGTGAGTGGACACTCGGCGCCGGGCGTGCCGGCATGGCGCCGTTCGTGGTCACGGAGCGCTGCACCCAGACCGGTGCGCTCCTGGCGCGCAACCCCTGGAATGCGCCCTTCGCCGAGTGCACCGCATACCTCGATCTTGCCGGCGAGCAGACCGAGGGCACCTGCGATCGCCGCGAGTTTCTCGGGCTCGATGGCAGCGTCGTCGCCCCGCTCGCGCTACGCGCGGCGTTGCCGCTCTCCGGGCGTACGGGTGCTGGACTTGACCCGTGCGCCGCGCTGCTCACCAGCCTCGAGCTCGCCCCGGGCGCGGTCCGCGAGGTGGTGTGCTTCCTCGGCCAGTCACGCGATGCCGGGGGCGCCGCCACGGACATCCAGGCGGCGCGCAATCTCGATCTTGAGCAGGCCTTCGCGGATGTGCGCAAGAGCTGGGAGCAGCTGCTGAGCAAGGTGCAGGTCAAGACCCCGGATCGCGCCTTCGATCTGCTCCTCAACCACTGGCTCCTCTACCAGGTGCTGTCATGCCGCGTCTGGTCGCGCGTCGCCTTCTACCAGGCAAGTGGCGCCTACGGCTTCCGCGATCAGCTGCAGGATTGCCTCGCGCTCAGCCACGCAGCTCCGGAGGTCGCGCGTGAGCACCTGCTGCGAGCCGCCGGGCGCCAGTTCGAGCAGGGGGATGTGCAGCACTGGTGGATGCCCGAGAACGGCCGCGGCATCCGCACCCACATCAGCGATGACAAGGTCTGGTTGGCCTTCTGCGCCGCGCATTACGTGACGCGTACCGGCGATACCGCGGTGCTTGATGAGCAGCTGCCGTACCTGACCGGGGAAACGGTGCCGGAGGGCGAAACAGACCGCTACTTCGAGCCCGGCTCCTCGGCAAATACGGCCTCGGTGTACGAGCACTGCGCGCTGGCCCTCGATGCGCAGTCTCGCGGTGGGCGAGCACGGCCTGCCGCTCTTCGGTACCGGCGATTGGAACGACGGTATGAACAAGGTCGGGGCCCTGGGCCGCGGCGAGAGCGTGTGGCTCGGGTGGTTCTTGTGCGCAACGCTCGCCGCGTTCGCCGAGATCGCGCAGGCGCGCGCAGGACCCCGAGCGCGTACAGCGCTGGAACGATTGCAGCAGGTCCCTGCAGGCGGCGCTCGAGAACTCCGGCTGGGACGGAGACTGGTATCGGCGCGGCTACTTCGACGATGGCACCGCGCTGGGCTCGGCCCGCAACAGCGAATGCCGCATCGATTCGATCGCGCAGGCCTGGGCGGTGCTCTCGGGCGCGGCCAACCCCGCGCGCGCGGCGCACGCGATGGCGGCCGTGATCGAACATCTGCTGCGGACCGAGGAGGAGGAGCTGCTGCTGTTCACTCCGCCGTTCGAGCATTCCGAGCCTGATCCGGGCTATATACAGGCCTACCCGCCGGGGATCCGCGAGAACGGCGGCCAGTACACCCACGGCAGCATCTGGTCATTGATGGCCTTCGCCCGCCTCGGGGACGGGGATCGCGCCAAGGAGCTATTCGACTGCTTCAGCCCGATGCGCCACAGCCGCGGGCCGGCTGAGGTCACGCGTTACAAGCTGGAACCCTACGCGGTCGCGGCCGATATCTACGCCGCACCCTCACCCGCGGGCAGGGGCGGCTGGTCCTGGTACACCGGGGCCGCTGGCTGGCTGTACCGCGCCGGGCTTGAGTCGATTCTCGGGATCCGCATCGGCGCTGACGTCATCAGCATCGAACCGTGTATTCCGCGCGGCTGGCGCCGCTACGATGTGGAGGTGCGCCACGGGCGCCCGCTCTACCACATCACCGTGACGAATCCCTTCGGCGCCTCGAACGGCGTCAGTCACGCGGAACTCGATCACCTCACGATCCTGCGCCCGCCGATCCGCATTCCGCTGATCGACGATCAGGCCGAGCACATTGTGCGCGTGGTGATGGGTTGAGGCGGTGTAGGCCGCTTCCGACAATATTCCCGCGCGCCTCGCCGATACCCGCTGGTGCCGTTCGGCGACACCATGACGCTGCGGCCCGGAGAAGCCGCCGACAATTTTGAGGAGACAGCTGCGATGGATATCCCTTGTGTCACCGTGCGGCGCCTCGGCCAGGGTTGGGGAGTCACCCAGAAGGGACTTGACTGGTTCCTCGCCGAGTTCGCCTTGTGGCAGGACGCACTCGATTACGCGCGCGGGCTGGCGGTCGCCAGCGAGCGTTCTATGGTGGAGGGTGAGGATTTCGAGGGTCACGTGGCGCTGCGCCAGGTCTTCTCGCGCGATGCGAGCGGCGTGGTGCACGTGCAGTCGGTCCAGTTCTGAGGTGGGACGCGCGGGCGCAAAGGTCAGCGCCCGCCTGGCCGCCGGCAGATTCTTGGAGCAATCTCACCTCCGCGGTGCGCTAGGAATGCGGCGCGCCATCGGACTCGTGAAACGCGCCCCGTTCCGGCGCTGGCGCCGCGCTCTGGCGGCGCAGCCCGAGTTCGTCGTGCGCATTCCCGCGCGCTGCGGCGTGACCGCGCGTGCCGCCGCCTGGCAGCAAGGCGTGACCGGCGAGTGCTGCCGCAATTACCAGCGTAGCGTGGTAGTCCACCCTTCTTCGCATGGCCGTCCCTTATTACGATTACGTCGCCTGCGAGTGTGCGCGGCGTGCGGCCCGTGTGGCATCCGCTCGTGTCAGGCAGCGATTGTCGGAAGCCACTTACCTCATTTAACACTGCAGGCCGCACTGCAACAGGTGCGGGCGATGTCGCGCTGCAGGCCGGCGTGAAGCGTCCTGGCGCCCTCGCGCCGCCGCCGGAGCGCAAGGTGCGCGCGGCGTTGGGTCCAGGGCTCATCGCTGGTGCTGCCGATGATGATCCTAGCGGCATCGCCACCTACTCGCAGGTGGGCGCGCAGTTTGGCTACGGGCTGCTGTGGACGCTGATCGTCAGTTATCCGCTGATGGTGGCGATCCAGGAGATCAGCGGCCGCATCGGCTACCTCACCGGTCGCGGCCTTGCCGCGAACCTCAAGCGTTACTACCCGCGCACTCTCGCCTACGGCCTGGTGGCACTGCTCGGGCTCGCCAACGTCATCAACCTCGGCGCCGACGTCGGGGCCATGGGCGCGGCGCTGCGGTTGCTGATCGCAGGTCCGGCACTGCTGTACGTGTGCCTCTTCGGTGCGGCATCGGCGTTGCTGGAAGTGTTCGTGCACTACCCCCGCTACGCAACCTTGCTCAAATGGCTGTGCCTGTGTTTGCTCAGTTACGTCGCCTGCGTGTTCGTCGTGCATATTCGCTGGAGCGCGGTCGGCATGGCGTTGCTGCTGCCGCCGCTGCAGTTGACACCGGCCTATGTCACGGCGGTGGTCGCGGTGTTTGGAACCACCATCAGCCCGTACCTGTTCTTCTGGCAGGCACAGCAGGAGGTGGAGGAGGCTAGCGGCTGCACGACCGGGACTGGACCGGCGGCGGTGCGTACGCAGCTGCGACGCATCCGCCTGGACACCCTCGTCGGCATGGGAATCTCCAACCTCATTGCCCTGTGCATCGTGATTGCGGCGGCCGCCACACTGCACACCCGCGGTATCACGCGCATCGATTCCGCCGCGCAGGCGGCCGAGTCACTGCGCGCCGTGGCGGGTCCCTTTACGTTCGCGCTGTTTGCGCTCGGGATTATCGGTACGGGGTTGCTCACCCTGCCGGTACTGGCAGGGTCTGCTGCCTATGCGGTCGGCGAGTTGCGCTCGTGGCGGGTCGGGCTGGTGCAGCGACCGCGGCGTGCCAAGGCCTTCTATGGGGTACTGCTCGGGGCGACCGCACTCGGCTGCGCGCTGAACTTTACCCACATCAATCCGATGCGGGCGCTTTACTGGAGTGCGGTGCTGAACGGCATCGTGGCGGTGCCGGTGATGATCGCCATGATGCACATGTCGATGCGCCGCGAGGTGGTGGGGTCGGGCACCCTGCCGCGCGGACTGCGCATCCTCGGCTGGGTTGCCACCGCGGTGATGGCGCTCATCGTGCTGGCACTCGCGGTGAGCGCGCTGTAGCAAACGCGCGCCCCTCAGGCGCTCGGCAGGTTCAGCCGTCGCCGCAGCCGCGGCCACAAGGTCAGGTTACGCACCAGGATGACGCCGGTAAAAATGATCGCCGCACCTGCAAACTGCAGTGCATCCAGCGAGAAACGCGATGGCGCCCGGGCCCACCGGCGACTACACCCAGCGCGTCGCATCGCCGCCGGCGAGCCCCAGGGCGCCGAGCACCGTGCCGCCAAAGAGGAGATAACAGGCCGTGAAGGCCAGGGGATCGCAGTCGGCTTGCGCCTCCCGGATCACCATCGTGGCAAGCGCCCATGACAGGGAGGCGAGCAGTATCAGCAGCTGCCAGCCGACCTCGGCGCGGGCACCGAAGCCCTTGGCGCACACCAGCACTGCGACGCCGATGAAGCCCACGGCAAGTCCGACCCAGGTGCGTGCGTTCACCACAGTCGCGCGCCGGCCGTACATGCCGAGCCAGGATCCAGAACGCGGAGCTGGAGGTGATGAGAGCTGCCTGGTTGGAGGCCACGTGGCGCAGGGCGAGGACCGCAAGGCCGTTGCTCAGGACAATGCCGAGGAGGGCGGCGGCGGTAACGGAGCCCAAGTCGCGCGCGTTGCGCGGCAGCGCCAGGACCCGCACCCGTGCCATGACGGTGAGGAACGCGTCAGCCAGTACGAAGCGCCCCGGCGGCCAGAAAGGGGGGGAGGGCGAGCGCTATGATGCGATTTACCGCGTAGGTGACGCCCCAGACGATGGAGATGACGGCGAAGGCGAGCTGGATCTTGGCGCGGCTGCGCGTCACCAGGAGTGAGCCGGTGCTGGCGGCGACACCCTCCACACTCACGGCGAGGACCGGAAGTCCGCGGCCACGATCTCGATGAGCGTCGGACCTGAGCGCGCCAGAGCGTTGCGCAACGATTGCGTGAGCTGCGCCGGAGTATGCACGCGCGCGGCGGCGGCGCCACAGGCACCCGCCAGCGCAGGGAAGTCCGGGTTCAGGGCGACGACGCCGATCGGGGCGATGCCGCCGAGTTGCATGTCGTGGCGGATCTGACCGAGCGCTTCATTGTTCCAGACCACGACCGGCAAGGTGAGATCGAGTTCGACCGCCGTCATCAATTCCTGCAGCGTGAACTGCACGCCATAGTCGCCCGCGAGCGCGAGGATCGGGCGCTCGGGCTGCGCGATCTTGGCACCGACCGCCGCCGGCAGAGCATAGCCGAGCGCACCATAGCCGCTCGGGTGGAACCACAGACCCGGCCGTTCGGCGCGGAAGGCGTAGTTGCCGAGGTAGGCGATCTGGGTCATATCGCTGAACACCGCGGCATCGGAGGGCAGCGCGGCGCGCAGGGCGCCAAGCGCAGCCAGCCGTGCGCGCGTGCCGGCGCCGCCGAACTCGCGCTCGATGTGCGCGCGCACGCGGGCCGCCGGACCCGCCTCGGTCCGCCAGCCCGCGCGCACCGGCGTGGCGGCGGCCAGGGCTTCCAGTGTCGCGGTCGCATCGGCACATATGCGCACCTGTGCAGCGTTCGGATCGGCCAGCTTGTGCTCATCGACGTCGATGCGGATCAGCGTGCCCGTCAACGGCAGACATGCCTCGCTGTAGGTGTCGGTCTCGGCGAGCTCGGTGCCGGCGGCCATGATCACGTCCGCGGCGGCCACCAGGGCGCGCGTCGGCTCATAGGGGAGGCTGGCGCCGAGGCTCGCGGCGTGGCTTTCGGCGATGACGCCCTTGCCGGCCACCGTCGTGACCAGATAGCCGTCGGTGGCTTCCACCAATTGTCGCAACGGCCGGCCGGCGCCGCGCGCGCCGCCGCCGGCGATGATCAGGGGCCGCTGGGCGCTGGCCAGCAGCGCCGTGCCCGCTCGAGCGCCGCGTCCGTGGCGGCGAGCACGGCGGGAACTGCGGCGGGGAAAATGGTGGGCCGAAGTGCGGTGGCCGCTGCGAGCAGGTCGCGCGGGATCTCAACATAGGCCGGACGCGCACGCGGCGCGCGCAGCGCGGCGAAGGCACCGCGCAGCTGCTCGCGCACGTCCACATCGCTGCGCGCGCTGGCGGCGAAGCCGGTGATGCCGGCGAGCAGGGCACGCTGATCGGTGAGCTCATGCAGCACGCCCCACTGACGGCCGAGGGAGGCGCACGCCGGGGTGCTGGCGATGAGCAGCAGCGGCACGGAGTCGGCGTAGGCCTGCGCGACCGCGGTGAGGCTATTGGTGAGACCGGGGCCGGAGATGACGAACACCGCCGCCGCATGTCCCGTGGCGCGCGCATACCCATCGGCGGCGAAGCCGGCATTCTGCTCGTGGCGGGCGAGCACGTGGCGCAGGCGACCGCATTCCAGGCCGCGGTACAACTCGATGTTGTGTACACCGGGAATGCCGAAGACCGTGTCGATGCCATTGGCAGCCAGGGTCTCGACGACGTAGCGCCCGATCGTCCAGGAAACCGCACTCATGTCCGGGAAAATGTTAGCACTCCCCGCATTGCCAGCGCCCGCTAGCGCCGTAGCTTCGAGTGATGCCGCCCGTAGGTGTAGTAGATGACAAGACCCACCGCGATCCACACGAGCAGGCGCGGCCAGTTCGGCGCAGGGAGCGAGAACATCAGCAGCGCGCAGCAGGCAAAGCCTAGGAACGGCACGACGGGCACCCAGGGCGTGCGAAATGGCCGGCGTGCCGCCGGTGCCCTGCGCCGCAGTACCACCACCCCGACGCACACGATCGCGAAGGCGAGCAGGGTGCCGATTGAAACCAGCTCCCCGAGCACGGTGAGCGGCACGATTCCGGCGACGATGGCGAAGAAGATCCCGGTGACGAGCGTGCCGGCGATCGGGGTCTCGCTACGCGCGCTCAGACGCGCGAAAACCTGCGGCAGCAGGCCGTCACGCGCCATGGAGTAGAAGATGCGCGCCTGGCCCACGACGCTCGCCAGCACCACGGGGATGAGGCCCAGGATCGCCACGAAGCCGATCAGCGCCTGCACCGGACCGAGCGCGGCGTGCGCCCCGGACAGCGCCTGATAGAGCGGATCGGGAACCGCGAGGGCGCGGTAGTCCATGAGTCCCGTGATCACCACGCTGACGGCGACGTACAGCAGGGTGCAGATCAGGAGTGACGCAAACAGGCTCAGCGGCAGCGTGCGCTGCGGGTTACGGGCCTCTTCGGCGAGCGTCGCCACGCCATCGAAGCCGATGTAGGCAAAGAACAGGGTGCCTGCCCCGCTCAACACCCCGGACCAGCCGAAAACCCCGAAGGCGCCGGCGTTGGGCGGCACGAACGGATGCCAGTTCTGCGGCTGCACGTAGCGTGCTCCGACCACCACCAGCACCAGCAGCGCGAACACCTTGGCGATGACGATCACCGCGTTGACGGTCGCCGAGGCGCGCATGCCGGCGAGCGGCAGTGCGGTACAGGCCAGAACCACGAGCACCGCCGGCAGGTCGAACCAGGTGCCGGTGCGGAAGAGGTGTTGGTGTGCATCGGCCGCGAAGGGTGCCTGCGCCAGCAGCGGGGGCAGAGTGAGGCCAGCGTCCCGCAGCGCAGCCTGGGTGTAGCCCGACCAGCTTACCGCTACCACGGAGGCCGACAGACCCCACTCGAGCACCAGGCTCCAGCCAATGATCCAGGCCACCAGCTCCCCGAGCGTGACGTAGGCGTAGGAGTAGGCGCTGCCGGACAGCGGCACCATCGCGGCGAACTCCGCATAGCACAGACCGGCAAAGAAGCAGGCAACACTCGCCAGGACGAAGGAGAGCGAGACGGCTGGGCCTGCGGTGTGGGCGGCGATGTCGCCGGTGAGGGAGAAGATGCCGGCGCCCACGGTACAGCCGACACCGAAGGCGGTCAGGCTGACGACACCGAGCGAGCGTCGCAGCCGCGATCCTTTCTCGGCAAAGGCATCCTGCAGACAGGACTCGAGACTCTTGCGCGATGCCGCTCCCATGCGGGCATCTTACGGGGCGGTGCGCAAAAAAGGCGGGGCGGCCAAAGCCGCCCCGCCCCTCTTGCTCAGTGCCAAGCCGGCCTTTAGGGCACGATCGCCCGCAGGTAGTCGTAGAAGTTGGCCCAGTCCGGAACGCCCAGACCCGTCGTCTGATCGTAGCCGGGCCGTCCGGTCCAGTACCAGTTGTCACCCTTGGTGATGTCTCTGAACGCCGCGTGCTTGCCTGCGCGCGCGCCCGGCAGCAGGGAAATCAGGTACATCGGCGGGTTGAACAAGCCGATGCGGTGGCGCACGCCCTGCACCATCAGGCTACTGACGCCGTTGAGCTCCGGCGCCACAAAGCTCGTGCCGCCCGCTTGGTAGAAGCCCGGCGGATCGGCGGGGTTGCTGGGGGTGTAGTAGTACAGGTAGCCAGTTTGCGGATCGGCGTTGGTCGAGATGTCCGGCACGTTGCGTCCCGCGAAGCGGGCGGGCAGCGTGAACAGCGTCTGCGCCGGCGCCGGCGTCAGCTGCACCAGTGACTGCCCGGGCACCGTGTCGACCATGCCGGGCGTGAACCACTGATAGAAGGGCCGGTAGAAGTAGATGCTTACGCCACCACCGCTGCCCACCGGATAGATACCGCAATCGATATCGCTCTCTCCGCCACATAGCGGCTGCAGGTAATCCCAGCCCCAGGCCTGCTCCTGCTTCACGTTGATGTTGATGATCGCGCCACCCGGGCCGGCGTACTGCTGCAGGCCCGGCACGGTCGGTGCCGCCTGCCGAGGTGATGTACCGCTGCATGCTCGGGTCGTCGACCGAGATCGGCAGGTTGTAGCTGAAGGGCTGTCCGGGTGAGGGAGCCGACGGCAGTGCCTGCGCCGTATCGAAGCTCCCTAGTCACCGCTGGCGGCGAACCAGGTCTGTCCCTGCAGCGCCGCCTGCGCGAGGAGATCGTCGTTCGCCTGGATGATGTCGGTCGGCTGTCCGGTCACCGGATCGGTGATGGTGCCGTTGCCGATGGTCGGGTTGGGTCCGTCAAAGCCCTCCCATTCGCCCCAGCTGGTGGAGACCGTGTCGGCACGGTTGGAATCGATGCACGCCGCGAACGCATCAGCGAAACCCTGGTTGGTGTTCGGGGCCTCGTACACGATGATCTTCGCGCCGGGCGCAAGTCCGCCGGACTGCTCGACGTCGAGCGTGGTCTCATCCGAGCCTGAGTCATCGCTCGGCGCACCTGGGCCGCCGTCGATCTGCACCTCGGTGATGCGCTTCGTGCTGACGTTCAGGCCGATCGCCGACCAGTAGTTGTAGGCATCGCTCTGGGTAAAGGATGCGAGCGTGACGATGGCGAGGGTGCGGCCCTTGCCGGTGAGCCCCTGCTTGTAGAGCGGGTCCAGGTCGTAGTACTGCGCGTAGTCGAGCACCGTCCACTCACCGGGTGGGTCGGTGGTGTTGTTGGTGTTGCTGGTGCTCGGCTGCTTCAGCGGCGCCTTCAGGGGGTTACGCAGGCGCGGCGCGAGCCGCGGCCGCGTGTCCAGGCCAAGGACCGCGCGCACCGAGCTGGCAACGGCTGCCGGCACGTGCGGGGCGGCAAGCGGTGCACGGTAACGATATTCGGAGGTCTTGGCCGTAGCGGAAACCGCGAAAGTGTGCAGCTGCACCGCGAAGGCTTTCTCGATCTGCGCTGCGTTTCCCGTCACATGCAGGTGAGCGGTGGAGGCGCGCGTGACGGTGAGTCCTTCGGCTTCGAACTGCTTGGTCACCGTGGCCACGGTTGCGGCAGAAGGACCGAACTGCGTCGCGAACTCATCGGCGCTCAGAAAGTGCTGATACTGCGGGGAGTCCTTGGTATAGACCGCCTGGATCAGCTTCTCCATCTGCGCGGTGTTGCGCAGGCTCAACGCCACGGTCACCGTGATCTTGGAATTCTCGGCGAAGGCACTCGCCGGCCCGAGATCCATCGCGGAGACCGGACCGCGTGGATAGGGCGCCGCGCCCGCAGCGCCGATCAGCGCAACGCTGACAGCGGCAGCGAGCCAGTACTTGCTGGTGTTCATACAATCCCCTTGTTTTTTAGCCGCCTTCTTCTTCATGTGGCGGCGCTCGCGAAGATGCACGTGCGGGTGCCGGAAAGCAAGAGGGCCGGGGATGCGCGCGTATTACATAATGGTGACGGGCACAGCCGCACGCGCGCCGGCACGGCGCGCACTACAGCGTGGGAGGTGACGCGGGCGCAGCGCCCACCGTCTCAGGCGGGCTTGCTCGGGATCGCACCCTGCGGCGTCAGATGATCGATCGCCGCCGGCAGATGCTGCGCGAGCTTCGCCGTCAGTTCCTGCGGCGTCATGCCGGTCTTGGCGGCGATCTGGTTGATGACGCCGCCGAAGGCTGAGTGCACCTGCTCGGCCGAGATCGGCTGATTCGGGCCGCTCGCGACCCAG
Organism: uncultured Pseudomonadota bacterium; assembly: GCA_963743625.1. Classification (GTDB taxonomy): domain Bacteria; phylum Pseudomonadota; class Gammaproteobacteria; order Steroidobacterales; family Steroidobacteraceae; genus 13-2-20CM-66-19. The sequence goes on from CAVUQM010000016.1 coordinate 83,806, forward strand.
GAGCGCACGGTGTTGCCCAGTCCCTGCTGCTCAAGCTGCGTGACGACGCCCTGCACGCCGCCGTGCTGCTGGATCAGCGAGTTGCAGTGCGCGTGACGACGGTGGCGCCGACCGCGCCGCCCAATAAGCCATCCAGTAAGTCCCATGGTCGTTCCCCGGTCGAGTTCGAAGTTTCTCACGGACTCATTCTGCGGCAAGTCGTCGCGGGCCGCTCAAGGTGCATCGGCGCACTCCGGGTGGACCGGCGCCTGCGTGTCCGCTGCGCCTGCCTGGGCGCCCTGAAGTCCGCGGCCGGGTTTCCGTGCGGCGCTGATTTATTATATTATTACGACGACATTAAAAAAACGCCCCGCCGCAAAGGCCCGCGATTCCGGGTGCGCGGCGGTGCCGCTGTGACAACCAACGGGTGCGCAAATCATGAGACAGGTGAAGACGCTCGGTCTTCTGGGTACCGGGGTCATCGGTGGCGGCTGGGCCGCGCGCGCGCTGCATTTCGGCATCGATGTGCTGGCCGCGGACGTGAAGCCGGAGATGGAGGAGCTGGATCCGCGGGGCCGTGGCGAACGCGGAGGGTGCGCTCGTCGCGCCTGACCTTCGCGCCGCTGCCGCCCAAGGGCAAGCTCTACCTTCACGACCGACCTGAATGCCATGGCCGCGCAGGTGGACTTCATCCAGGAGAACATCCCCGAGCAGCTGGAGCTTAAGCAGCGCGTGCTCGGCCGAGGTGAGCCGGCATGCCCCGGCGGACGTCGTCATCGCCTCGAGCACCTCCGGACTCATGCCGACGCGAGCTGCAGCAGGACATGCGCGTCCCGGAGCGCTTCCTGGTCGCGCATCCGTTCAATCCGGTGTACCTGCTGCCCCTGGTGGAGCTGGTGGGCGGGCGAGCAGACCTCGCGCGGCGACGCATCGAGGCGGCGAGCCGCTTCTTCACCTACATCGGCATGCACGCGCTGAAGGTGCGCCGCGAGGTGCCCGGGCACCTCACCGACCGCTGCAGGAGGCGCTGTGGCGCGAGATCCTGCACATGGTGAACGAGGACGTCGCCACCACCGGTGAGCTCGATGACTCGATCGTCTATGGTCCCGGGCTGCGCTGGGCGGCGATGGGCACCAACCTCATCTATCACCTGGCCGGCGGCGAGACCGGCATGCGCCACATGCTGCGCGCAGTTCGGCCCGTGCACTTAAGTGGCCATGGACCAAGCTCGAGGCCCCGGAGCTGACCGAGGCGCTCATCGACAAGATGGTCGCGGGTACCCAGGCGCAGGCGGCCGGGCGCTCGATCCGCGAGCTCGAGCGCCTGCGCGACGGCTACCTGGTGGCGATCCAGCAGGTCCTCAAGCAGTACAACATCGGCGCCGGCGCGACCCTGCGCGCGCTCGAGGAGCGCCTCTACGAGGACGCCGCCGCCGCGGCCACGGGCAAGCATCCAGGACTCGATCGAGGCGGGCGCAGCAGCTGCGTACTGGTGGAGCTCGAGGTGCGGCCCGAATGGATCGACTACAACGGCCACATGACCGACTCGCGCTACCTGCAGGTGTTCGGCGATGCCACCGATGCGCTGTTGCGCTACGCAGGCGTCGACGATGCCTACCGCAAGTCCGGCCGTGCGCTGTTCACCGTGGAGACGCACATAACGCACCTGGCCGAGGCGCAAGGCGATGGAGCAGCTGTACGTGACCTCGCGCGTGCTGGAGGTGGACGACAAGCGCGTGCGCCTGTTCCACACGCTGCATCGCCGGCGCGATGAGGTGCTGGTGGCGCACCGCCGAGCAGCTGTACCTGCACGTGATAGCGCGGCGGCAAGGCGGCGCCGATGGATGCCGCGATCCGCGCGAAGCCTCGCGCGCGTGCAGGCCGCGCAGGCGCGCGCTGCCGCTGCCCCCGCAGGCCGGCCGCGTCGGCGGCGCGCACGGCGCGCTGAGCGCACGGCCCGCAAGCTGCATGCCCAAGATCGTCGACCACGAGCAGCGCCGCGACGAGATCGCGCTCGTGGCCTGCCGCGTGGTGGCGCAGGTACGGCTTCGACCAGGCGACCATCGTGCGCATCGCGCGCGAGGCCGGCTACACCACCGGCATGGTGGCGCACTACTTCGACACCAAGCAGGACATCATCATTGCCGCCTTGCGGCTGATCCTGCGCCGCATCGAGGAGCGGCTCGACTCCGGATGCCGGCGCGGGCGCCGCGGACCTGCTGGCGCTGCTGACCGAGGCGCTGCCGGTGGACGAGACGCGCTACATCGAGTGCGCCGTTCTGGATCGCCTTCTGGGGCCAGGTGCCGGCGGACCGGCGCCTGAAGAGCATCAACGCCTGGCTGCATCGCGAGTACCTGCGCCTGTTCGAGCGCTGCCTGGCGCGCGGCTGGCGCGAGTGGCCGCGTGGCCGGCGGCGGTGCGCGAGCAGGTGCTGCGATCGGTGATCACGTTCATCAACGGCATCACCGCGAGCACCGTGGCAAGCCGCGGCGACTGGCCGGCGGAGCGCCAGAGCGGCGCAGCTGCGCCTGCAGCTGGAGCTGCTTGCACGACTGGGCGATGGGCGGCGCCAGAATGCCCGGCGCTGAAGAAGAGCAGCCGCGGCCTCGGCCTGAGGGGAGATCGCTATGGATTTTGCGCTCACCGAAGAACAGGAACTGATCATCAAGACCACGCGCGAGTTCGTGCGCACGGAACTCGTGCCGCACGAGCAGGAGGTCGAGGACACCGGCGTGCTGCGCCCGGAGCTGTATCAGGAGCTCAAGGCCAAGGCGATCGAGGCCGGCCTGTACGCGGCCAACATGCCCACCGAGGTCGGCGGCGGGGGCCTGGATGCGGTCAGCTGGATGCTGTACGAGAAGGAGCTCGGCTATACCGGCTACGCGCTGCAGTACGCATGCGTCGGCGCGCCCGTCGAACATCCTGCTCGCCTGCGAGGGCGAGCAGCGCGAGCGTTACCTGCTGCCGACGCGTGCGCGGCGAGCGCGTCGATTGCCTGGCGATGACCGAGCCGGGTGCGGGCTCGGACGTGCGCGGCATGAAGACCAGCGCGGTGGCGCAGGGCGGGGACTTCGTCATCAACGGCACCAAGCACTTCATCAGCCACGCGGACCATGCCGACTACGTGATCCTCTTCGCCGCCAGCGGCGAGGAGGACTCGCGCGCGCGGCAAGCGAAAGCTCATCACCGCCTTCCTCGTCGACAAGGGGATCGCCAGGCTTCGAGGTGCGCGCTGGCTACGCAACGTCTCGCATCGCGGCTACACCAACAGCATCCTCGAGTTCACCGACTGCCGGGTGCCGAAGTCCGCGGTGCTCGGGCAGCGTGCATCGGGGCTTCGAGGTCGCCAATACCTGGCTCGGGGCCACGCGGCTGCAGGTGGCCGCCACCTGCCTGGGGCGCGCGGAGCGGGCGCTGCAGAGCGGCCAAGCAATGGGCCGTGCAGCGCGTGCAGTTCGGACAGCAGATCGGCAAGTTCCAGGGCGTGAGTTTCAAGCTCGCCGACATGGCGGTGGAGCTGCGCGCGGCGGAGCTGCTGACGCTGGAGGCGGCCTGGAAGCTGGAACAGAAGATCGCCACCGACACCGACATGGCGATCGCGAAGCTCAAGGCGAGCGAGATGCTGGCGATGGTGGCCGATGAGGCACTGCAGATCCACGGCGGCATGGGGCTCATGAGCGAGCTGCCGCTGGAGCGCATCTGGCGCGATGCGCGCATCGAGCGCATCTGGGACGGCACCAGCGAGGTGCAGCGCCACATCATCTCGCGCGCGCTGCTGCGGCCCCTGGGCGGCTGAGGGCGCCCGCAGGCCGCCGGCGTTACTTACCCTTCCACGGCGGCTTGCGCTTCTCGGCGAAGGCGCGCGCGCCTTCCTTCAGGTCCTCCGAACGCACCACCTTCTGCACCGCATCCAGGCTGTCGTGCAGTTCGAAGGCCGGGCCCTCGGCGACCATCTCGGTGTGTCGCAGCAGCTGCTTGATCGCCGGGAACAGCAGCGGCGGCCCCGCGGCGAGCTGCTGCGCGATCTCGCGCGCCTTGGCCATGCCCTCGCCCTTGGGCACGACGTGGTTGGCCAGCCCCCAGTGCTTGGCCTCGGTCGCGTCCATCCAGCGGCCGGTCATGAGGAACTCAACGGCCACGTGGTAGGGAATGCGCCGGCGCAGCTTGATGGTGCCCGCATCGGCGAGCACGCCCACGTTGATCTCCGGCAGCGCGAACTTGGCGTGCTCCTCCATGACGATGATGTCGGTGCCGAGCACCATCTCGAAGCCGCCGCCGCAGGCGATGCCATTGACCGCGGCGATGAGGGGCTTGTTGAGGTTGCGCGGGTAGTTGAGGCCGCCGAAGCCCCCGACGCCCCAGTCCGAGTCGGATTCCTCACCGGCCGCGGCGCCCTTGAGGTCCCAGCCCGGGCTGAAGAAGCGATCCCCGGCGCCGGTGAGGATCGCCACGCGCAGTGCCGGGTCGTCGCGGAAGCGCGGTGAATACCTCGTTCAAGCGGCGGCTGGCCGCAAGGTTGATGGCGTTGGCCTTGGGACGATCGATGGTGACTTCCAGAATGCCCGTGTTGGTGAGGGTCTTGATTCCATCAGACATCTCAGTGCTCCTCGCGCAGGCGGATCAGGGCATCGACGGCCACGGCGCCGCAGGCCCAGCGGGCGCACGATGACCGGGTTCAGGTCCAGTTCGCGCAAGGCGTTCGAGGTTGCGCTGCCGCGTAGCGCGTGCAGGCGAGGATCGCAGCGACGAGTGCCGGGCACGTCCGCCGGCGGGCCGGCCGCGAAAGCCGCTGCAGCAGAGCGCGCGCATGCGCAGCTGCCCCAGCGCGGCCTCGATGCGCGCCGCGGTAAAGGGCGGCAGCAGATTCACGCTGTCGCGCAGAGCTCGGTGAGTACCCCGCCGGCGCCGAGCACCAGCAGCTGCCCGAACTGCGCGTCGACGGAGATGCCGACCAGGATCTCCGCCACCGCCATCCGTCACCATCTCCTCCACCAGCAGCGTCGCCGGACAGGCGCGCCAGGCGCTGCGCGGCCGCGGCGGCCTCCTGGGCACTGCGCACGTTCAGGATCACGCCCGCCGACTTCGGATTTGTGCTCGAGGGCGGCGCCGGCGGCCTTGATGACCACCGGGAAGCCGAGCGCGGTGGCGGCATGCGGCCGCATCGCGCGCGGCGACCAGTGCGGCGCGCGGCACCGGCACGCCGAAGGCGGCGAGGGCGCTCTTGCCCTCGTGCTCGGTAAGCGCCTGCGCGCGTCTGCGCCGGAACTGCGCGGGATGCGCAGCTCCACGCCGCACCGCGCGCCCAGGTCTCCCCGACCGCGCCGGCCAGGTCCAGCGCCTCGAGCGCCTCGCGCTGACCCTGCAGCGGCACGATGCCGGCGGCCAGGCACAGCTCGCGCGGTGGCCGGGGACAACGATTCGGGCAGCGAGGAGACGACCGCGCCGCGCGTGGCGGCCCCGGGCAGCGCGGCGGCGAACTCCTTCACCACGTTCACATAGGCGCTGTCGTCGGCCGGCGCGCGGCGGGCAGTCGAGCATGAAGCCGACCGCATCGTAGCCGGCGCGCTGCACCACGCTGAACATCTGCGCGCTGGCGCGGCAGGTCGAACCAGACGTGGGTGTGGAAGTCGAAAGGATTGGACGAGGTGCACGCGCTCGGAGAGGATCTCGCGCAAGCGCAGCTGCGCCTCCTGCGGCAGCGGGAGCAAAGTCGAGGCCGAGCGTCACGCGCGGCATCGGCGGTCATCGCCATGTCGCCGCCCGAGGCGCCCATCGCGAGCACGCGCCGGCCCGCGCAGCGGGCCGCCGGCGTGGAAGATCTTCAGCGTCTCGCACAGGGTCGCGAGTGACTCGCAGCGGGCGATGCCGGCCTGCGCGCAGAAGGCATCGAAGGCCCCATCAGCACCGGCGAGCGCGCCGGTGTGCGTGCGCACCGTGTGCAGCGGCCGCGGCGGTGCGGCCGGCCTTGATGAGCGCGATCGGCTTGCCGGCGAGCCGCGCACGTGCGGCCGCCGGCGCGAAGCGGCTCGACGTCCGTATACCTTCCAGGTACAGTCCGAAAGCCGTCACCCGTTCATCATCGATGAGCAGATCAATCAGATCCTCGGCCGCCAGGCGTGTCTGGTTGCCCACGGTGAGCACGCGCCCAGCGGCAGAGAGCGGTCGTTGAAGAGCAGATTGAGCGCGATCGTGCCGCTTTGGCAGATGAGCACCACGCCGCGTTCGCGCCGCACGCCGACCAGCTGGTCGGGCCACAAGCGCCACGCCGTCGAAGAAGTTGATGAAGCCGTAGCAGTTCGGGCCGAAGAAGGGCAGCTCGCCGGCGCCTTCCACGAGCTCCTGCGTGAGGCGCAGTCGCCTTCTGGGGTCGCGGTCTCGGAGAAGCCGGCGGCGAAGCACACGAAGCCGCCCGCTGCCGCCGCGCCGGAGCGCCGCGGCAATGCCCGGTACGTCGCGGTTCGGCGCGGCGATGAAGGCCGCATCCGGAGCTGCCGGGCAGCTCATCGACGCTGCGGAAGTAGGGCTGGGCGGCGCTGGAGGTGCGGCTGGGATGGATGCGCCAGATCTCGCCACGGTAACCGATCGCGCGACTGGCGGCGTGTACCGCATCCGCCCAGGCGCCGCCGATCAGGGCGACACTGCGCGGCGCCAGCAGGCGCTGCATCGGCGCTTCATGCGCTCGCGCGGCGGGACGCAGCTCCATGCGCCGCGAGCCTGGAGCGCCGGCCTCCATGCCGGCGGCCGCGTGCCGTGAGCGCCGTCAAGCGCGGCGCTGACCTCCGGCGGAAGCGCGGCGCTGGCGACCTTGCCGTCGTGCTGACGCACGTGCAGCAGCATCACTTCCGCGGCGGCAGCGACCTCCGTGTGGCCGGCACGCAGCAGCTCGAGGGCGGCGTGGATGCGCTTGGAGTCGACTCCGAGGAGCCGCAGCGTGACGACCGCGGTATCGGTCTGCTTGACCTCCTGCAGGTAGTGCAGATGCATCTCCACGGTATAAAGAGTGCCGCCGGTGCGCGCCCGATAGGCGGCATCGAGCCCGATGCGGTCCATGAAGGCATCGACGGCCTCACTGAAGATCAGCCCGTAATAGGCATCGCGCAGGTGGCCGTTGTAGTCGATCCACTCCGGCCGGATCGGGGTCTGGTAGATGCGAATGCCGGCCACGTCAGCTCAGCTGCAGCCGCTCGCGCGCCTGCGCCGGGCTCACCACGCGGGCGCCCATTGCCTCGATGATGGTGCGCGCCTTCTCGACCAGCTGCGCGTTGCTCGCGTAGACCCCGCGACTCAGGTAGAGGTTGTCCTCAAGTCCGACGCGCACGTTGCCGCCCAGCAGAATCGACTGCGCCACCCACGGCATCTGCATGCGGCTGATGGCGAACGAACTCCAGACGTTGTTCTCGGGGAGCGAGTTCACCATCGCCAAGAGGTGTCCGGTATCGGCCGGCACGCCGTAGGGTATGCCGGTGCACAGCTGGATCATGGCAGGACCGGGGACCAGGCCCTCCTTGACCATCTGCTTCACGAACCAGAGATTGCCGGTATCGAACACTTCCATCTCGACTTTGACCTTGAGGTCGTGAGGATCGCCGCACCCTCGCGACAGTACTCGGGCGTGGAGATGTAGGCGCGGTTGCCGTCGCCGAAGTTCAGCGTGCCGCAATCGAGCGTGGCGATGTCCGGGACGGTACAGGCCCTCGCTGCACAGGTCGATTACGTGCTGCATGCGCGCCTTCTGCGTGACGAAGTCCGAGCCGGGCGCTGGCGTATCCTTGAGGCCCTGCTTGCCGATGACGATGTAGCCGCCCATGCCGCAGGTGAGGTTGACCAGCACGTCGACCTTGCTCTCGCGGATGCGCTTGACGACCTCGCGGTAGTGCTTGGTCGCCATGCTGAACTCGCCGGTCTCGGGGTCGCGCACGTGGATGTGCACGATCGCGGCACCGGCACGCGCCGCCTCGATGGCGGAGTTCGCGATCTGCTCGGGCGTAACCGGGCAGTGCGGGCTCTTGGTGACTTTGGTGTCGTCGCCGGTGATGGCGCAGGTAATGATGACGTCTGGGTTCATGGTGGGCCTCGCGAGCGGGTCGCGTGACATGGTAATATTATGGCGACAATAATATAACGGTGCGGCGCAGTGCGGCAAGCCGCAAACACTGTTAGAGGAGCGCACATGCAGACGCAACTATTGATCGCAGGTCGGCTGGTGGCGGGCGAGGGGCACGGCGGAGGCGGTGCTTGATTCAGCGCCACCGGCAAGCAGATCGCCTCCGTCAACGAGGCGTCCGCGGCGCAGGTGGAGGCGGCCGTGACGGCGGCCGAGCAGGCGTTCCCGGGCTGGGCGCGCACGCCCCCCAAGGAGCGCTCCGCGGCCTTGCTGCGCATCGCCGGCAGGCATCGAGTCGCAGGCGCAGCCATACGCCGCGCTCGAGTCGCGCAACACCGGCAAGCCCCTGCACGCCGTGCTGGCGGACGAAATGCCCGCGATTGCGGACATGTTTCGCTACTTCGCCGGCGTATGCCGGGCCCCGCAGGGTCTGGCTGCCGGGGAGTACCTGCCGGGGCACACGAGCATGATCCGGCGCGATCCGGTGGGCGTGGTCGCCTCCATCGCCCCCTGGAACTATCCCCTCATGATGTTCGCCTGGAAGATCGCACCGGCGCTCGCGGCGGGCAACACGCTGATCCTTAAGCCCTCCGAGCAGACTCCGCTCACGGCGTTGAAGCTCGCGGGACTCCTGGCCGACGTGCTGCCGCCCGGTGTGGTCAACATCGTCTGCGGCCGCGGCGAGCCGGTTGGGCGCCTGCTGACGAGTCATCCGCGGGTGCGCATGGTATCGCTCACCGGGTCGGTCGCCACCGGCCAGAAGATCCTGGCGGGCGCGGCCGACAACCTCAAGCGCACGCATCTGGAGCTCGGTGGCAAGGCACCCGTGATCGTGTTCGATGATGCCGATGTCGAGGCGCTGGTAGCAGGCGTGCGTACCTTCGGTTTCTACAACGCCGGTCAGGACTGCACCGCGGCGTGTCGCCTGTACGTGGCCCCCAAGATCTACGAGCGCGTGGTGGCAGACCTCACCCAGGCGGCGCGCAGCATCAAGCTCGGCACGCAGGAGGAGCCGGGCGTGGAGATGGGGCCGCTGATCTCGGCGGCGCATCGCGAGCGTGTCGCGGGCATGGTGGGGCGCGCCGCGGCCACCCGCCACATCCAGCTGACCACCGGTGGCAGGTCCGGCAGCGGCGGCGGGTTCTTCTTCGAGCCGACGGTGCTCGCCGGGGCACGCCAGGAGGATGAGATCGTGCAGCGCGAGGTTTTCGGGCCGGTCGTCTCCATCACCCCCTTCAGCGACACCGAGGAAGCCATAACCTGGGCGAACGACTCTGAGTACGGATTGGCATCCTCGGTGTGGACGCGCGATATTTCGCGCGCCATGGAAGTCGCAGCCCGGCTGCAGTACGGAGTCACATGGATCAACACTCACTTCGCGACCGTTAACGAGATGCCGCATGGAGGCTTCAAGCGCTCCGGTTACGGCAAGGACATGTCGGTGTATGCGCTCGAGGACTACACGGTAGTGCGGCACGTGATGGTAAAGCTGTAGACATGCGCGTACCGCCCCTGCGCTGGAGCGTCGCCTGGCTGGCGCTCGGCCTGCTCGCCGCCTGTGGCGCGCACCGGCACGGCGCGCAGGCGACGGAAGCCAAAGAGCTGCACATCTACAACTGGGCCGATTACATCGGCAAGGAGACCATTGCCGAGTTCGAGCGCCGTACCGGCATCAAGGTGGTCTACGACACCTACGACGCCGATGAGACGCTCGAGGCGAAGATGATGGCGGGGGACTCCGGCTACGACGTGGTTAGCACGTCTGACGGACTACTTCGCGCGCCAGATCAAGGCCGGCATCTACCAGCCGCTCGACAAGACGCTGCTGCCGAACTGGAAGAATCTCGATCCGCACATCCTGGCGCTCGAGGCGACGTCAGATCCGGGCAACCGCTACGCGATGCCGTACCTGAGGCACGTCAACGGCTTTGCCTACAACGTGGATGCCATCCGCGCACGCCTGCCGGAGGCACCCGTCGACAGCCTCGACATGATCTTCAAGCCCGAGATCATCAAGCACTTCGCCGACTGCGGGGTCACTTTCCTCGATTCGGCTGAGGATGTGCTGCAGCTGGCGCTGAACTATCTGCATCTGGATCCGAATTCGTCCCGGCCGGAGGACTACGCCCAGGCGGAGAAGTTGCTCCTGGCCGTGCGTCCCTACATCCGCGCTTTCGATTCGACCGAGTACATGAATGGTCTGGTGACGGGGGACTTTTGCATTGCCATGTCCTGGTCCGCCGACTATGCCACCTCGCGCGCGCGCGCCAAGGCGGCGGGAGTCGATATTCCACTCGCCTTCACGGTACCGAAAGAGGGTGCCAATTTTGCCTTCGATGCGCTGCTGATCCCGGCGGATGCGCCGCATCGGCTCGCCGCGCACACGTTTCTGAACTATATCCTGGAGCCCAAGGTGATCGCCGCCATCACCAACGAGACCCACTATGCAAATGACAACGCGGCCTCGACTCCCTACGTGGCGCCCTACATCCTCAAGGATCCCGCGGTCTATCCGCCGCCGGCGGTCGAGGCGCGCCTGTATATTGCCGCGGAGGCCTCACCGCGGCTTGAGCGGCTGCGCACTCGCACCTGGACACGCGTCAAGACGGGATTTTAGCAAAGCGCCCCCGGGCTCAGGCGCCCTTGGCGGCCTGCGTCTCCAGCGCACGGCGCCGGTCGCTGCGCACCATGAGGTAGCCGGCCCCGAGCACGCACACACCGACCGCGCACACAATCAGACTCGCCAGTGCGTTCACGTCGGGACTGACTCCGAGCTTCACCTTGGAGTAGATGATCATCGGTAGCGTGCTCGCGCCGGGGCCGGCGACGAAGCTGGAGATGACCAGATCATCCAGCGACAGCGTGAAGGACAGCAGCCAGCTGGAGATGATCGCCGGCATGATGATGGGCAGCGTGATTTCCAGGAACGCCCGCGCCGGGCTGGCGCCCAGATCCATGGCGGCCTCCTCGAGTGAGCGGTCGGCGGCGGCCAGCCGTGACTGCACGGTCACCGTGACGTAAGCGGTGCAGAAGGTGATGTGTGAGATCACGATGGTGGTGAAGCCGCGGTGCGGCCAGCCGAGCAGCTGCACCATCGAGACGAACAGCAGCAGTTGCGTGATGCCGGTGATGATTTCAGGCATTACCAGCGGCGCGTTCACCATGCCGGTGAGCAGCAGGCGCCCGCGGAAGCGCGCGAAGCGCACTAATGCGATAGAGGCGAGCGTGCCCAGCACCACCGCTCCGGTGGAGGCGGCGACTGCGACCTCCAGCGACAGCAGTGCCGACTCCAGCAGCTGACGATTGTGCAGCAGCGCGGTGTACCAGGTGGTCGAGAAACCGCCCCAGACGTTCACCAGCGGCGAGGAATTGAACGAGTAGGCGATGAGGGCGAGGATCGGAACGTAGAGCACGGCAATGCCGACGAACAGCACGGTCTGCAGGAAGGCGGAGGAGCGTTGTTCCACGGCCGATCAGCCCTCGATCTGGCGCACGTTGTAGTACTGGTAGACGGCAATCGGACCGGCCAGCAGCAGCAGGAAGGCGGTCGCCACCGCTGCGGCGACCGGCCAGTCATGATTGCCAAAAAACTCATCCCACAGCACGCGACCGATCATCAGGTTGTTGGGGCCGCCGAGGAGGGAGGGAATCACGAACTCGCCCACCGCCGGAATGAAAACCAGCATCGAGCCGGCGATCACCCCGGGGATCGACAGCGGCAGCGTCACATCAAGGAAAGCGCGCCGCGGCGTGCTGCCCAGATCGCCCGCTGCCTCGAGCAGCGTCGGGTCGAGCTTCTCCAGGGTCGCGAACAGCGGCAGTACCATGAAGGGCAGGTAGGAATAGACGATGCCGATGTAGACCGCGACCCCGGTGTGCATGATGTGCAGCGGCTCTTGGATCAGCCCGAGGTGCAGCAGCAGCGTGTTCAGGAAGCCGTTGTCGCGGATGATGCCCTCGAGCGCGTAGACGCGCAGCAGGAAGGAGGTCCAGAACGGCAGCATGATCACGAGCAGCAGCAGGTTCTGCGTCGATTTCCGGCTGCGGGCGATGGCGTAGGCCATCGGATAGCCGATGAGGAGGCAGATGAGGGTCGAGAAGAAGGCGGTGCGCAGCGAGTACAGGTAGGCGACGCCGTACACCTCATCGGTGAGCAGGTACTTGTAGTTACCCAGATGGATCGCCAGCTGCAGGCGGTGATCCGGGGTGAAGGAGATGACGTCCGAGAAGGGCGGTACGTGGGGGATAGCCTCGGCGAAGCTGATCTTGAAGGCGAAGGCGAATGGAATGAGGAAAAATATCAGCAGGAAGATGAGGGGCGGCAGGATGATCAGCCAGCGGCCCGGTCGCCAGATCGGTTTCATGTTAGGTGCTTTACCGGTGCTTGCCGGCTATTGTGCGCGATAAACTCAGGTACAGTGAAGCTATTGCCCCCCGGCGCGCCCGCCGGCACGGGCTGCGGTAGGGAACGTGGCGGTCCACAGAAGCACAACGGAGATCCCGGCAGCGCCCTCCGGCGGCGGTTCGCGCATCCGCCAGCGCCAGCGCCAGCGTCTGATCGATGCCTGCATCTCGGCGCTGCATATCTACGGACCTTCGCGCACCACGGTGGAGAAGGTGGTCGCACTGGCCGATCTATCCCCCGGGATCGTGCGCTTTTACTTCGAATCCAAGGCCGCGATGCTGCTCGCCTCGCTCGACTACCTCGGGCGCGAGTTCGAGGAGCGCGTCATGGCGCCGGTGCTGCAGCTTAAGGACGCTCCGGTCAAGGCGCTGCGCCTGCTGGTCGAGCTGTACCTCGATGCGGACATCGCCAGTCCGCGCAAGGTCTCGGTCTGGTACTCCTTTTGGGGCGAGGCCAGCTCGCGCCAGGAATACCTCGATATCTGCGGCAAGAAGGACGAGGACTTTGCCGTGGTGGTGCACGAGCTCATGCAGCGGCTGATTGCCGAAAGCGGCGCAGTCCACCTGGACGCCGATGGGGTCGCGCTCGGGCTCATCGGGGTACTGGAGGTGCTCTGGCAGACCATCGCTTTCCAGAGCGAGGCCAACATCGACCGGCGCGCGGCGGTGAACCGCGCGCTGGCTTACCTGCGCTCGGTGTTTCCCGGGGAGTTTGCACCGGCACCGGCGCAGGCAGCGCCCCCGGCTGGCACGCCTCATGGCGGCGTGCGCCTGCCAGCGCGCGCCTATGGAGACCCGGCGCTGCTGGCCGCCGAGCGCGAGCAGCTGCTGCGCCCGGCCTGGCAGGTATTGGGTCACGAAGGCGAGCTGCGCGTGCCCGGGGATTACCTGAGTGGCGACCTGGGCGGTGAGCGCGTGCTCATCGTGCGTGCCGAGCGCGACCGCCTGCATGCCTTTCGTAACACCTGCCGCCGCAGTCCGCACGCACTCGTCACCGAGCGCGCCGGACAGCTGCACAGCGCCGTGCGCTGCGCGACGCATGGCTTGACTTACACCTTCGACGGGCAGCTGGTCGAGGGCAAAACGCCCGGGGACCTGACCCCGCTCGAGCTGGCGCGGCGCGAGCGCATTGTGCTGGCGCGGGCGACGCCGACGGTTGAGGGCGCATGGCCGGCGGCGGTGCCGTGGGAGAGCTTCGCGAGCCTCGTGCCGCGTGGGGTCACCGACCGGGAAGTTGCCGCCGACTGGAAGGTGCTGGTGGAGCAGTGGCTCGAGAACCCGCAGACGCAGCAGCACTTCCTGCCCCCGAATCAATTGTTCGACGTGCGCGGGGAGGGCGCCGCCATCCTGCAGGTCACGCCCACCGCGCCCGGGCGCTCGCGCATCCGCCGCTTCGATTTCACGTCCGACAAGCGCGCTCACAGCCGCGGTGCGCGCGAGGCGTGGAAGCGTGAGATCGATGCCTGGCTGAGCTCCCAGGTGGCGCTGGCCGAATCCACCCAGAGCGGCTTTCTCGGCAGTGCGGGCGAGGCGGCCGACACCGGACCTGTGACGGCCGCGCTCGCGCAGTTCCGTGACGCGATCACGCCGCTCCTGCACGCGCTGCCGCTGAAGTAGGCGCGGGCCCCTTCAGGCGAAGCGCGCGGGCGCTGTGGGCAGCCGTACCTCCGGGATCCGCTCGCGCAGCAGGTTGTGGAACTCCAGCATGCAGTTTTCCAGCCGCGACAGCGGGCCGGGCTCGTAGCTCGGAGAGGCCAGCCCCTGCTGCACGCGCCGGCACAGCGACTCGTCCTCGCGCTGCACCTGGCGATTGATGCGCATACCTAAGTAGCGCGCCACACGCATTTCGCGCCGCGCATCGGGCAGGCCGTAGGAGGCGCCGCGGATGGTGCACTTGCCCGGACCGCGTGGCAGCACCTGGAAGAAATCCATCTGGTCGGGAAACACATCGATCCCCAGATTCGGCAGCGAGCTGTAGAAGCTCCAGCGCTTGCGGTGTGACTCCGGCAGCTCGGTCGCCACCTGGCCGATCAGCTGCTGATACATGCGCTCGCTCCAGCGCGGTGAGAGACGATCGCGCATCCAGCTGATGCCGCGCGCCACGCCGGGGAAGTTCTTCTGGTCATCGTAGTCGGGCGTAAACAGGCGGTTGAGCCCGGGGTGCCCGATCGGCACGTGGTAGGACTCCAGGTAATTGTCCATCGCGATCTTCCAGTCGCAGTCCCAGTGCTCGATGTAGCTGTTACCGATCAGCTCCATGTCCTCAAAGCGATGCGGGGCGAACTCCGCGGCCACGCCGGCGAAGATCTCCTCGAGCGGCCGCGGCTCACCGGTCAGGCAGATGAACACGAAGCCGAACAGCACCTGCATGCGGATCGACTTCAGCCCGAGCTGCGTGCGGTCGAGCGGCGGGAAGGTGTCGCGGGCGCTGATGGCGAGCAGTTCGCCGGAAAGCTTGTAAGACCAGCCGTGATAGGGGCAGGTCATCGCTCCGGGGCAGTTGCCGCTGCCATCGAGGATGCGCGCGCCGCGATGGCGGCACACATTGTGGAAGGCGCGGATCGCGCCCTGCGAGTCGCGCAGTGCCACGACGCTGTCGATGCCGCCGAGATCCACGGTGACGTAGTCGCCGGCCTTCTTCAGCGCGCTCACATGACACACGATCTGCCAGGCCGGCCGCAGAATGCGCTCGTACTCCAGGCGCGTCATTTCCGGATGGTTGTATACCCAGGCCGGCAGGGCACGGGCCACGGGGGCTGCAATCGTCTCGACCGGGCGGGGGGCGGGGGCGTTCATGGGCGGGGCGTCCGGTGGGGGTGTATATGGTCATATAATTCTACCGGAAAAAACTATATGAGCATATAGACTGTCACCGGGAGGGGTGGTAAGTTGCCGCCCAAGCTACCTTTTTTCGATCTCAAAGAGAGCGCTGCCATGGCCAGAAACCTCACCCGGAATCACGAACATTACCGGAAGGCACTGAAGCGTCTGCCTTTAGGTGTCGCCTCCAATTTCCGCTTCTGGGGCGAGGAGCGGACGATTTATGTCAAAGAGGGCCGGGGTGCCCGCATCACCGACCTCGACGGCAACGTCTACGTCGACTACCGCATGGGCTACGGGCCAGCGATCCTGGGATACGCGGATGCGCGCGTGGATGAGGCCGCCAAGCGCGGCATGGAAGTCGGCGGTGTGTTTGCGCTTTCCACCGAGCGCGAATACAGCGTCGCCGAGCGCATCTCCAAGATGGTGCCGGCGGCGGAACTGGTGCGCTTCTCGAACTCGGGCACGGAGGCGGTCATGGCGGCGCTGCGGCTGGCGCGCGCCTTCACCAAGCGCGACAACTACGTGATCCTCGAGGGCAGCTACCACGGGCTGTTCGATGCGGCGATGTGGTACACGCCGATGGAGAAGTGGTCCCAGGTCGGTGACCCGCAGGTGGTGCCCTACAGCGAGGGTGTGCCGCTGGCGAGTCGCAGCTTCGCGCACTTCGTGCAGGCGAATGATGCCAACCAGCTCGAGGACGTCTTCAAGCGCCACGGCCACTCCATCGCCTGCCTGCTGATCGAGCCGATCATGGGCAACTGCCTCGGGATCGCCGCCGAGCCCGCGTACGTGCGCGCAGCGCGCGAGCTGTGCGACCGCTACGGCGTGGTGCTCATCATCGATGAGGTGAAGACCGGCTTTCGCGTCGCCCGCGGCGGCGTGCAGGAGCTCTATGGCGTGCGCGCTGACCTGTGCACCTTCGCCAAGGCGCTCGCCAACGGCTATCCGATCTCGGTGCTCGCCGGACGCGAGGAGATCATGCGCAAGCTCGGCAAGGGTGTCGCCCACGGCGGCACGTACACCGCCCATCCGGTGTCGCTGGCGGCGGCCGAGAAGACCCTGGAGATCCTCGATGAGACTGATGCCCTCGAGCGCATCGCCGCCTACGGCACGCGCCTGCGTAGCGGCAAGAGCGCTATCCTCAAGTCGCGCGGCATCGCGCACAGCTTCGTCGGACACCCTTCGATGACCGGACTTTATTTCGCCCAGAACCCACCGCGCACCTACCGCGACTGGAAGGGCAGCGATTACACCTTCTATGATGCCGTGGCCAAGGTGCTGCACGATGAGCTCGTCCTGTGCGAGCCGGATTCGCGCGAACCGTGGTTCGTGTCGGCGGCGCACGATGACTCGTGTCTGAAGGACACGCTGAAGGGGTTCGAGGTGGCGATCGATCAGACCCTCGACGCCCTCGGCACCGACCGGCGCGTGCCGGCCTGAAGCACTTAAGGGAGTACCCGTCCGCGTGAGCACGGCAGCAGCCAACCGCTACGACGCCATCGTCGTCGGCGCAGGCCATAACGGCCTCGTCAACGCCTGCTACCTGGCGCGTGCGGGACTGAAGGTGCTGGTGCTGGAGCGTAACTCCTACATCGGCGGCGCGGCGGTCAGCCGCAGCCTCTTTGATGGCTTCACCTACTCGAACTGCTCCTACGTGTGCAGCCTGCTGCGCACCGAGATCATCCGCGGCCTCGAGCTGCCCGCGCACGGGCTGCAGATCATTCCCTACGAGGGTGGCGTCACCATGATGCGCGATGGCGGGCATCTGGCCGTGTACGACAACCACGATGCCATGCGCCGCGAGATCGCGCGGCACTCGCGCCGCGATGCCGAAGCCTACGACCGCTACGTGCGCGATATGCTCAGGCACTGCCGCTTCATCAAGCCGCTGCTGCTGCGCGAGCCGCCCGATCCGACCTCCTTCAGGCCACGCGATCTGCAGGAACTCCTGTTCCTCGGCAAGCACTTCCACAAGCTCGGCGAAGCGCGCATGTACGACACGATGCGCTTCTTCACCATGAGCTGCGCGGACATGCTCGAGGAGTACTTCGAGAGCGAGATCGTCAAGGCGCATCTCTCGGGGAGCTCGATCATCGGCACCGCTCTCGGGCCGCGCTCGCCGGGTTCCGCTTACGTGCTGCTGCACCACTACATGGGCAGCATCGATGGCGCGGTGGGTGCCTGGGGCTTCGCGCGCGGCGGCATGGGCGCCATCACGCAGGCGCTGGGCGCCTCCTTCAAGGCCAGCGGCGGCACCATTCGCGCAAGTGCGCCGGTGGAGCAGATCCTGGTGAAGAACGGCCGTGCCACGGGCGTGGCGCTGGTGGGCGGCGAGGAGCTCAGCGCCCCGGTCGTGGTGTCCAACATGGACGTGAAGCGCACGTTCCTCGAGACCGTTGCCGCGCAGCATCTGCCGAGCGACTTCCTCGAGCAGGTGCGCCGCTTCAAGATCCGCGGCTCTTCCGGCAAGCTCAATATCGCACTCGACGGCCTGCCGCATTTCCCTGCGATTCCGCAGGGCTCGCCCTCGACGCGCGGCGACATGCACATCACCGACACGCTGGAGATGGTGGAGCGCGCCTACGATGACTGGAAAGAGGGGCGCTGGTCGCGTGAGCCGTACGTCGACATGCTGATTCCGACGCAGATCGACCCCAGTATGACGCCCGACGGCAAGCACTACATGTCGGTGTTCGTGCAGTACTGCCCCTACAAGCTCGCTGACGGGGAGTGGACGCCGGAGAAGCGCCAGGCGTTCGGTAACACCGTCATCGATGCGATTGCCCGCCACAGCCCGGATTTCAAGAAGCTGATCCTGCACGCGGAGATCCGCACCCCGCGCGACATCGAGAACGAGGTGGGTCTGACTGAGGGCAACATCTTTCAGGGCGAGCTCACCTTCGACCAGCTGCTCTTCAATCGCCCCATCCCGGGCTATGCGCAGTACCGTGCGCCGATACGCGGCATGTACATGTGCGGCTCGAGCACCCACCCGGGCGGGGGCGTGATGGGCGCCCCGGGGGCGAACTCGGCCAATGCCATCCTGCGCGATCTGGGACGTCTGCAGTGAGTTCACCCGGCGCACGCTACGACACGATCATCGTCGGTGGCGGGCACAACGGACTTGTGTGTGCGACGTTTCTCGCGCGCGGCGGCCGCAAGGTGCTGGTGCTGGAGGCGGCCGAGCGCATCGGCGGGGCCGCGGTGACGCGCGAGTTCGCGCCCGGCTTCAAGGTCTCCGCCTGCGCGCACCTGCTGCACCTCATGCCGCCGGGGCTGATGCGCGAACTGGGTCTGGAGGCGCAGGGGCTGCGCCTCGCGGCCGCCTCGCTGTCGACCGTGGCACTGTCTGCCGATGCGCAGCATCTGACTTTCGGGCCCGATGACCTGGCCGGTCTTGAGCGACTCTCACCGGCGGACGCTGCGGCACTGGCGAGCTGGCGGGGGCTCATGAGGCGCATTTCCCGCGCGCTCCACCCGCTGCTGACGCAGACACCGCCGCGGCTCGGCACCGATGCGTGGCGCGACCGCGCGGCGCTCCTGGGGATCGGCTGGCGCATCCGTCGCCTGGGCCGCAAGGACATGCGTGAACTACTGCGCATCGGTGGCATGTGCGTGCACGACCTGCTGGAGGATCGCTTCCAGCTGCCGCTGTTGAAAGGTGCGCTCGCGTTGGACGCGGTGCTCGGCACCAACTTGGGGCCGCGCTCGCCGGGCACCGTGGTGTCGCTGCTGTATCGGCTGGCAGCCTCCCAGGGCGCGGAACATCTGGCGCTGCCGCAGGGTGGGCTCGGGGCGTTCTCGGATGCGCTGGCGCGCGCCGCGATCGACGCCGGAGCGCAGCTGCGCACCGCTGCGCCCGTCGAGCGCATCCTGGTGCGCGAGGATCGGGTCACCGGGGTGGTGCTCGCCTCCGGCGAGGAACTCGCCGCGGCCACGGTCGTCTCGAGCGCCGACCCGAAGACCACCTTTCTTAAACTCCTCGGCACCGAGCACCTCGATGCCGGCTTCACACGCCGTGTCACACAGGTGCGCTCGCGCGGCCTCACCGCCAAGCTCCACCTGGCACTCGAGCGGCTGCCGCAGTTCCCCGGGCTGACCGCCGAGGCGCTGCGCTCGCGCTTGTTGGTGGCACCCTCCTCGGATTACATCGAGCGGGCCTACAACCACACCAAGTACGAGGAATTCTCCGAGCGACCGATGCTCGAGGTCACGATCCCGACGCTCAGCGATGCAAGTCTTGCCCCTAGCGGACAGCACGTCATGTCGGTGATCGTGCAGTACGCCCCCTACGCCGTGAAGGGTGGCTGGGCCGCAGCCCGCCAGAGCTTCACCGACCGCGTAATCGACACGCTTGGCGCTTATGCGCCGCAGCTGCGTGAGAGTATCCGCGCCAGCGAGCTCCTGACGCCGCCGGACATCGAGCGCGAGTTCCGCATCAACGGCGGCCACTGGCACCATGCCGAACTCACCCTCGATCAGTTCATGATGACCCGCCCGGTGCCGGGGGCGGCGCAATACCAGACCCCGGTACCCGGGCTCTACCTGTGCGGGGCGGGTTGTCACCCTGGGGGCGGGGTCATGGGACTGGCCGGCAGGAACGCGGCACGCCAGCTGATTCGCGAGGCTGCCTGAAGGCCATGCTGACCGAGAGCGAACCGCACTACCGCCAGCCGCTGCTGAAGACGCCCTTCCACGAGCGCCAGCGCGAATACAGTCAGCTCGACAGCTTTGTGCCGTGGGCGGGCTACACCACGGTGGACGTGTTCACCAGCGTCGAGCAGGAATACTTCGCGATCCGCAATGCCAGCTCGCTCTATGACCTGACGCCGATGGTCAAATACCGCATCGCAGGCCCCGATGCGCTGCGCTTCCTCAACCGGCTCGTCACCCGCGACATGCGCAAGCTCGCACCCGGCAAGGTCGCCTACACGGTGTGGTGCGACGACGCGGGCCACCTCATCGATGACGGCACGGTGTTCTGCCTCGGGCCCGAACGAGTTCCGCATCTGCACAGCCGAGCGGCAGCTCGACTGGTTCGCAGCGTCCGCGATCGGTTTTGACGTCGAGATCCGCGAGGTGACCGAGGAAGTGGCGGCACTGGCGGTGCAGGGGCCGACCTCGGCCAAGCTCCTGCAGGCGGCCGGCCTTGCCGGCATCGAGCGCCTGAAGCCCTTCGAGCACGGTGAGTTCTGCATGCCGCGCGCCGCCGGCGGCGCGGCGATCCTCATGATGGTGTCGCGCACGGGCTTCACCGGGGATCTGGGCTACGAGCTGTGGATGCCGCCCCAGGACGCGGAAAGCGTGTGGGATGCGCTGATGGAGATCGGCCGCACCCGGGCGGTGCGTCCCATCGGCTCGAAGGCCCTCAACATGGCGCGCATCGAGGCCGGCTTCGTGCTGCCGAACCTCGATTTCGTGTCCGCCGCGCACACCTTGTACCTCGAGACCGAGCGTTCACCGATTGAGCTGGGCCTCGCTTGGCTGGTGGATTACAAGAAGGGTCACTTCACCGGCCGGCGGGCGCTGCTCGCGGAAGTGGCGCGCGGGCCACGCCGGCAGCTCGTGGGCCTCGACATCGAGGGGACGAAGCCAGCACACAACGCGCTTTTGTACACCGAGCGCTCGGGTAAGAAGGAGTCCGGTAGCGTCACCTCGGCAACCTGGTCGCCCACTTGCAAGCGTAACCTCGCCCTCGCTATGGTGGATGCGCCCTATATTGCGACCGGCTCGACCGTGTGGGCCGAGATCTACCTCAACCGCGAGCTGGTATGGGAGCGCCGCATGGTGCGCGCGCGTGTGGTGGACCGGCCTTTCTTTGCGCCCGCACGGCGTCGCACCACCCCGCCTGCGGATTTCTAAAGCATAATCAATCACCGGCCGATGCTCGCAACCCAGTCAAAACCTCTCGCCGACCGGCCCTGGCTTGATCCTGCCGCCAAACCGCAGATCCTGATCGAGGCGGTCAGCAAGACCTACGGCAGCCACACCGCCGTCGACAACATCACGCTCAACATCTTCAAGGGCGAGATGTTTGCGCTCGTGGGCGCCTCCGGCTGCGGCAAGACCACGCTGCTGCGGATGCTGGCCGGTTTCGCGCACCCCACGGGTGGGCGCATCCTCATCGACGGTGTGGACATGGGCACGGTGCCTCCCCACGAGCGGCCGGTGAACATGATGTTCCAGTCGTACGCGCTCTTTCCGCACATGTCGGTGGAGAGCAATGTCGGCTACGGCCTGCGGCGCCTGGCGCTGGATGAGGCGACCCGGAAGCAGCGCATCGAGGAGGCCCTCGACATGGTGCAGCTCGGGCCGCTCGGCAAGCGCAAGCCGCATCAGCTCTCCGGTGGCCAGCGACAGCGGGTGGCGCTGGCGCGCGCGCTCATCCGCAGACCGAAGGTGCTGCTGCTGGATGAGCCGCTCTCGGCCCTGGACAAGAAGCTGCGCGAGCAGACCCAGTTCGAGCTCATGGACCTGCAGTACAAACTCGGCATTACCTTCATCGTGGTCACCCACGACCAGGACGAGGCCATGGCGCTCGCCAGCCGCATCGCAGTGATGGACAAGGGGCACGTCATCCAGGTGGGCACGCCGGCGCAGATCTACGAATTCCCAAGCAGCCGTTTCGTTGCCGACTTCGTCGGCACGACGAATTTCTTCGAAGGCACGGTGAGCGCCTGTGAGCCCGGACTGGTGCGCGTGCACTGTACCGAGACCGACGGGGAGCTGCTGGTCGACGATGCCGGGTCTTTTGCCATAGGACAGCGCGTGTGGGTGGCGCTGCGCCCCGAAAAAGTGCGTCTGGCCAAAGAACCCTCAAGTGCAGTGCGCACCAATCAATTGCGCGGTACCGTGTGGGAGCTCGGTTATCTTGGCAACCGCTCCACCTATCGCATCCGCACCGCTACGGGCAAACTGGTGACGGTGTTCGCGCAGAACGAACGGCGTACGTCCGAAGCGGTGATCGACTGGAGTGATGAGGTCTTCGTGAGCTGGAGCGCCGATGCAGCGGTGCTGCTGCACTCGTAAACAACGCTGAGGCGATTTCAGGGGATTAGGGGTCGGTCTATGAACAAAGCAACTCGCATCATTGCGGCCCGGGGATTACTGCTGTATGGCGCGCTGTGTCTGGGGATGCTGCCGGCCGGGTTCGCCGCCGCCGACGAGCAGACGGTTCCCGCCGAGAGCAGCTCAGCGACCGCGGGGGGTCGCGATGCGACCGGCCTGCAGGAAGTCGTCGTGACGGCCACGCGCCACGAAGAGGCCCTGAGCAAGGTGCCGATCAGCGTGACCGCGCTGACCCAGGAATCGATGGATCAGCTCGGCATCAAGGACTTCCAGGACGTCGCGCGCTTCACCCCGGGCGTCAATATCGACACCTCGGGCACGAATGCCATCTCCATCCGCGGCATATCCTCCTCCGGCGGTGCCGGCACGACCGGCATCTACATCGACGACACGCCGATCCAGATGCGTTCGGTGGGTTTCAATCCCGACGACACGCTGCCCAAGACCTTCGATCTGCAACGCGTCGAGGTGCTGCGCGGTCCGCAGGGCACCCTCTTCGGTGCCGGCTCCGAGGGTGGCGCGGTGCGTTACATCCTGACGCAGCCGAGCACGACCACCGCTGATACCTACGTACGGAGCGAAGTGTCCTATACACAGTACGGACAGCCGAGCGCGGAGTTCGGCATCGCGCGTGGACAGCCGATCGTCGATGGCACCTTCGGCGTGCGCGCCAGCATCTGGTACCGCTATGACGGTGGCTGGGTCGATCGCGTGGATGACACGACCGGGGCGGTGGTCAATCACAACGTCAACTATTCGAACACCGTCGTTGGGCGTCTGGCGGCCATCTGGCAGCCGACGTCAAGTTTTTCCGTCACCCCGAGCATTCTCTACCAGCGCCAGGACAAGCACGACGACTCGACCTACTGGCCGGCGTACTCCAATCCGGGGCAGGGCGAATTCAACACCGCGACGCCTGAGCGCGTCGGCGGTCCGGATAAGTACTACCTGCCGGCCCTGAAGATCGAATGGGACCTCGGTAACAGCCAGATCATCTCCAACAGCTCTTACTTCCACCGCGACCAGATCACCGCCTACCAGGGCACGGTCTACGATCTGGCCTACTGGCAGAGCATTCCGGGGGGGCTGGGCGGCGCGGGTGAGCCGCCGCTGCCGCCTAAGTGCTCGGCGCCGGACGATGAGACGAGCTGCTCGTGGTGGCCCCTCATCGACGCGAATGGCATCCATCTGCCCGGGGCGCTGGCGGGCACGCAGACGCCCAATGTCATGACCAATTCCCAGGACAGCTACACGCAGGAGCTGCGCTGGCAGTCCTCCAATGCGGGCTCGAAATGGAGCTGGACGGCGGGCGTCTTCTGGCAGCTGGCCAAGGAGAACAGCATCGAGGAGCTGAAATCGACCAACATCAACCAGGTCTTCAACTACCTCTACGGCTTCACGCCGGACTCCTTCTACGGCGGGACGTTCTACTCCTGCCCCGGTGCTGCGGCTTATCCGGCGATTCCGGCGTGCGACATCTACTACAATAACAACACCACCTTTGACCGCCAGATCGCAGGCTTCGGCGAGATCAGCTACGCGTTCGCGGACTGGCTGAAGCTCACCGTGGGCGAGCGCGTCGCGCGCACGCACTTCTCCCTGAATCATTACGCCGATGGCTACGAGAACTACGGCCCCGGCCCCGCGCAGGCGAGCCAGTCGGAAACTCCGAACACCCCGAAAGTAACTCTGTCCTCGCAGCTCGATCCGAAGGATCTGTTCTACTTCACCTACGCCAAGGGCTTCCGTGTGGGCGGTGGCAATGCGCCGCTGCCGTCCTATTGCGACGATGATCTGATCGCCGCCGGCTATCCGCACGGCGCGCCGCTCACCTACAAGTCCGATTCCACGCAAAGCTACGAGCTCGGCTCCAAGAACGCCTTCGGCAACTGGCTGAAGATTGCCACCAGCGTCTATTACATTAAGTGGAACCAGATCCAGCAGAGCATCTACGTCGCCGGTGCCTGCGGACTGCAGTTCACCGATAATCTGGGCGAGGCGGTGGCCTGGGGTGGTGACCTGCAGGCGTCGATGGTGTTCGGGCCGGTGAACATCGACCTCGCCACCGGCTATACCAGCGCGCGCTACAGCAAGACCTCGCCCGATGGCTGCCAGACGGCCGCCAATCCTGCGCCCTGCAAGGCGACCAACGGCGATGCGATCTCCGGCCAGGCTGCGATCGATTACGCGCCTGGCACCAATTCGCCCTTCACGGTGGCACTGGGTGTGCAGTACAACTTCCGCCTCGTGCAGCACGATGCCTTCGTGCGTGCCGACTGGGAGTACGAGAGCCGCAACCCCTGGCTGGCCGCAGTACAGGACCCGAACAACCAGGCGCAGTACAACCCCTATTCGTACACGCTGCCCTCGACCAGCTTCACCTCCTTGCGCAGCGGGGTGAATATCGGTGACTGGCAGGTGGCCGCTTTCTGCGACAACCTGTTCGATTCGCACACGGTCATCAACTACTCACTGGGCCAGACCGACGGCACCACCACGCCGCAACAGAACAGTTACACGTTCCGCCCGCGCACCGTGGGGATCACGGCGACCTGGCACTCGCACTGACTCGCACCGCGCCGCGCCGGATGGTAGCTTGATGGCCGCATGCCATCAGGCGAAACACCGGCGGACGCGACCGGAGCAAAAGCGCGCGAGGAGCGTCTCAATACCCGGGCCGCCGGGGTCGTCGGCATCGCGGTGCTCTGCAGCCGGGTGCTGGGGCTTGCGCGCGAGCAGATCTTCGCGGCGCTCTTTGGCGGCGGTCGCGTCATGGACGCGTTCACGATCGCCTTTCGCATTCCTAACCTGCTGCGCGACCTGTTCGCGGAAGGGGCACTCTCCACCGCCTTCGTGACGGTGTTCGCGCGCACCGCGACGGTGCAAGGCGAGGCGGCTGCGTGGCGCGTGGCGAACAAGGTGGCGACGCTTGCGGCGCTGACCTTGAGCGCCATCACGGTACTCGGGATCGTGTCCGCCCCCTGGCTCGTGGCAGCGCTCGCGCCGGGCTTTGATGCCTCCAAGGCAGAGCTCACCGTGACGCTCACGCGCGTCATGTACCCCTTCATCCTGCTGGTGTCGCTCGCGGCCCTCGTCATGGGCATGCTCAACGCCCGCAACGTATTCGGTGTTCCGGCGATGGCGTCGAGCTTCTTCAACCTGGGCTCGATCATCGCCGGTGTCGTGCTCGGCTATTGGCTCGATCCGCACTTCGGGCCGCACGCCATCCTCGGACTTGCCATCGGTACCCTGGTCGGCGGGGCGCTGCAGCTCCTGGTACAGCTGCCGGCGCTCAGGCGTCAGGGCTACCACTTTCGCCCCGACTTTGCCTGGCGCGATCCGGGCGTGCGCTCGATCCTGCGCCTGATGGGGCCCTCGGTGATCGCCGCGAGCACCACCCAGGTGAACGTGCTCATCAATTCGGTGTTCGCCTCGCAGCTCGGTGACGGACCGACCTTCTGGCTCACGATCGCTTTTCGCCTCATGCAGCTGCCCCTGGGTATCTTCGGCGTGGCGCTGGGCACGGTGGCGCTGCCGCTGCTCGCGCGCCTTGCGGCCGCGGGCAATATGCCGGTGTTCCGCAACGAGCTGGCGCGAGGCATGCGGCTCGCATTCCTCATGACGATCCCGGCGAGCGTTGGACTCATGGCGCTGGCCGATCCCATCATGTCGGTGCTCTACCAGCACGGCCGCTTCGGGGTCCACGAGACCGTTGAGTCCGCCGGCGCGCTGCGCTTCTATGCGATCGGGCTGTGCGGCTACGCGGCGCTCAAGGTGCTCGTCAACGCCTTCTATGCCATCGACCGGCGCAAGACACCTATGATGGTGAGCTTCAGCGCCGTGGCACTGAACCTCGCACTCAACTTCGTGTTTACCCGCGAGCTCGGCTGGGGGCATCGCGGGCTCGCGTTTTCCACCGCCTGCGTCGCGACCAGCAACTTCCTCATCCTGTACTTTCTGATGCGCGCCCACCTGGGCCGGCTGGAGTCGGGCGCCATGCTGAACCTGCTGTGGAAGCTGGCCGTCGCCTCGCTGGTACTGGTGGCCATCGCATTGGGCGGACAGCACTATCTTCTGGCCGATTGGGCCACGCAGGCATTTTGGCCCAAGTGCCTGAGCCTGATGCTGGTCATCGCCGTCTCGGGGGCCGCCTTTTTCGTGTGCGCCAATGCGCTCGGCATCCGCGAGGTGCACGACATCGTGGCCGCGCTGCGGCGGCGGCTGACACGGCGGCGCTAGCGCGCCGCGCCGCGTGCGAATGCGAGACAGGCAGCGAGCACCCGCGCAAGGACTGCGCGCATCGGCTCGGCAAATACCGCGTCCCACGCCGCCGGCCAGTTGCCCGCGTTCACGCCGGCCGGCTCACGCAGGTAGCCCCGGCAGGCCAGCTCCATCTGCACCGCCTGTACGCCGGCTGCCGGGCGCCCATAGTGACGGGTGGTGTAACCGCCCTTGAAGCGCCCGTTCACGACGTGCGAATACTCTCCCGTGGCGCACTCGGCGCGGATGGCCTCGGTCAGGGCCGCATCGCAGCTCGCGCCAGCGAAGGTGCCGATGTTGAAGTTCGGCAGCGTGCCTTCGAACAGACGCGGGATCTGCGAGCGGATCGAGTGGCAATCGTAGAGCACGATGCACGGGTGTTGGCCCCGCAGGCGGGCGATCTCGGCAGCGACGGCGGCGTGGTAGGGCGCAAAGTAAACCTCGCGGCGGCGGTCAATCTCGGTCGCTGCGGGAGCCCGGCCGGCAGCGTACAGCGGTTCGCCGTCGAAAGTCGTGGTGGGACACAGCGCGGTGGTCGCCTGCCCGGGGTAGAGTGAGGCCCCGGACGGATCGCGGTTCGGGTCGATCACCGAGCGCGAGACGGCGGTGCGCACGAGCGTTGCGTCCAGCTCCTGCGCAAAGGCGTACAGCCGATCGATGTACCAGTCGCTGTCGCGGCGCGCGAGCCACTCCGAGACGTAGTCGCCCGCCAGCGCCGGCGGAATCTGCGTACCGGTGTGCGGCATGCACAGCAGCAGCGGCGCGCGGCCGCGTCGCACGGTCAGCCACTCGGGCACGCTCGCCTGGGTCATCTCTTCTGCTTCTCTTGCATCGGGCTGCGCCGATTGTGCCAATCATCAATAATGTAAGCCATGACGAGCCTCTGGTTTGAATCTGCACTGCTGCCGCAGGGCTGGACCGCGCAGGTCCGCATCCTCGCCAGCGCCGGGTGCATTGAGGACATCCGCAGCGGCGTTGCCCCCCAGCCCGAAGATGAGCGCCACGCGATCGGGCTGCCGGGGCTGCCAAACCTGCACAGCCATGCTTTTCAGCGCGGGCTGGCGGGTCTGACCGAGCGCCGCGGGCCGCACGCGGACAGCTTCTGGAGCTGGCGCGAGCTCATGTACCAGTTCGTCGAGCGCATGGATCCGGATGATCTTGAGGCGGTGAGCGCGCTGGCTTATGCGGAGATGCTGGAGGCCGGCTTCACGCACGTCGGGGAATTTCACTACCTGCACCACGACCGCGACGGTGCCCCCTTTGCCGATCCCGGCGAACTCGCCGGCCGCATCCTGGCGGCCGCCGTTCAGACCGGAATCGGCCTCACGCTGCTGCCGGTGTTCTACGCCCATGGCGGCTTTGGGGGCGCAGCTCCCGCACCGCGGCAGCGGCGTTTCATCACAGACCCTGAGCGCTATGCGCAGATCCTGAGCGCCAGCAGAAGCGCCACACGAGCCATGGCCGGGGCGGTCGTCGGCGTCGCCCCCCACAGCCTGCGCGCGGTGACACCGGCTGAGCTCGGCGCAGTGCTGGAGCTGGCGCGCGGCGCACCCGTGCACCTGCATATCGCCGAACAGGTGAAGGAGGTCGAGGACTGCCTCGCTTGGAGCGGGCGGCGGCCCATCGAATGGCTGCTCGAGCACGCGCCGGTGGACGAGCACTGGTGCCTGGTGCACGCAACCCACGCCACGACGGCCGAGCTTGCCGGGATCGCACAGCGCGGCGCCGTGGCAGGCCTGTGCCCGATGACGGAAGCGAGCCTGGGTGATGGCATCTTCCCGGCACGCACCTTCCGCGAATACCAGGGACGTTTCGGCATCGGCAGCGACTCGAACGTGCGGCTGGATGCCGCCGAGGAACTGCGGCTCTTGGAGTACTCGCAGCGACTCGAACACCGCGCCCGCAACGTGCTCGCCGCCCGTGGCGGGGTGTCCACCGGCCGCACGCTCTTCGACTCAGCCCTCAGCGGCGGCGCCCAGGCGCTGTACAAGGCCGGCCCCGCCGGTGGCACGCCTGGGCTGGCCGTGGGCAACTGGCTGGATGCCTTGAGCCTCAGGGCCGATGAGCCCGCCCTGATCGCCCGGCGCGAAGACGAGATTCTGGACAGCTGGATTTTCTGCGGCGGGCGCGCGGCCATTGATTGCGTATGGCGCGCGGGCAGCAAGGTGGTGACGAACGGGCGGCACCGCGAGCGCGAGGCCATACGGGCGCGCTACGCGAAGTCGATGCGCCGCCTGCTCGCCTGAGGGACAAGCGACGAGGGCAGACCGATGTTGAAGAAAGCCGCGGGCGTGCTGCTCGCAATCGTGGGCGCCTTTGCCATTGCCGGCATCGCCCTGCATCGGCACGAGCCGATCAACGCCCTGTGGATCGTGACCGCCGCGGTCTGCGTCTACCTCCTGGGCTATCGCTTCTACGCCGCCTGGCTGGCCGCGCGCGTACTGCAGGTGGATGCCACGCGCGCGACGCCGGCGGAGCGGCTCAACAACGGCCGCGACTTCGTGCCCACCCACCGCGCCATCGTCTTTGGTCATCACTTCGCCGCCATCGCCGGCCCCGGTCCGCTGGTGGGCCCGACGCTGGCGGCGCAGTTCGGCTATCTGCCCGGAACCTTGTGGATCCTCGTGGGCGCGGTATTCGGGGGCTGCGTGCAGGACATGACGATTCTGCTTCTGTCCACGCGTC
The DNA here is from genome assembly GCA_963743625.1 of uncultured Pseudomonadota bacterium. Classification (GTDB taxonomy): domain Bacteria; phylum Pseudomonadota; class Gammaproteobacteria; order Steroidobacterales; family Steroidobacteraceae; genus 13-2-20CM-66-19. The sequence continues at coordinate 113,129 of CAVUQM010000016.1, forward strand.
GCGATGGGCGCAGCCTCGGGCAGATGGCGCGCGATGAGTTCGGCGCGATCGGGGGCTTCGCAGCTCTCATTGGCACGCTCCTCATCATGATCATCCTGTGTGCGGTGCTCAGTCTCGTGATCGTCAATGTCATGAAACACAGCCCGTGGGCGACCTCTACCGTGCTCGCCACGATTCCGGCCGCCATCATCGTCGGCTTGTACCTGCGCCTGTGGCGGCCGGGCAGGGTGCTCGAGGGGACCGTGCTCGGGGCGCTGCTCATACTGGCGGCGCTTCTGGGGGGCGGCTGGATCGATCACCAGCCGCAGCTGCGGGTGCTGTTCGACTATGCGGGACTGACGCTTGCCGGCTTCGTCATCGTCTACGGCTTCCTCGCGGCGGTGCTGCCGGTGTGGCTGCTGCTCGCGCCGCGGGATTACCTGTCCACCTTTCTCAAGCTCGGTACCGTGATCCTGCTCGCGATCGCCATCGTCATCACCCATCCCACCATCAAGATGCCCGCGCTCACGCCATTCGTGGACGGTACGGGTCCGCTGTTCGGCGGCAAGGTGTTCCCGTTCGTGTTCATCACCATCGCCTGCGGGGCGATCTCGGGTTTCCACGCGCTCATTGCCAGCGGCACGAGCCCGAAACTGATCAGCAGCGAGGCCGACGTGCGCCTGGTCGGTTACGGCAGCATGGCGCTGGAGTCCTTCGTGGCCATCATGGCGCTGATTGCCGCCACGCTTCTGGATCCGGGGGTGTTCTTCGCCATCAACAGCGGCGCGGGCATCGTCGGGGCAACCCCGGAGGCTGCCGTGCACACGATCAGCAGCTGGGGCTTTCCGGTCACGGTCGAGCAGATGCGCGCGCTGGCGGCCTCCATGGGCGAGACCACGCTCTTCGCTCGCACCGGGGGCGCACCATCGCTCGCGGTCGGCATGGCGAGCATCTTCGGTTCGACGTTCGGTCAGGGCCTGCTGTCGCTGTGGTATCACTTCGCCATCATGTTCGAGGCGGTCTTCCTGCTGGCCACCCTCGATGCCGGTACGCGGGTGGGGCGCTTCATGGTGCAGGATCTGTTGGGTCGCATCTGGGAGCCGCTGGGGCGTACCTCGTGGTACCCGTCCGTGCTCTTCTCCAGCGCCGTCATCGTCGGCGGCTGGGGTTACTTCCTTTACGTGGGCGTCATCGATCCGAACGGTGGGGTCAATATCCTTTGGCCGCTGTTTGGCATTTCCAACCAGATGCTGGCCGCGATTGCGCTGTCGATCGCCACCGGGATTTTGGTGAAGTCCGGCAAGGCACGCTACGCCTGGGTGACGCTTGCCCCGCTGGCGTGGCTCGCGCTGGTCACCACGACCGCCGCGTGGCAGAAGATCACAAGTACTGATGTCCACATCGGGCTGTTCGCCGCTGCCGACGATCTCGCCGCAAAGCTCGCCGCCAACGCGCTGCCGGCCGAGCGCGCCGCGGTGGCGCCGCAGCTGATCTTCAATCAGCGCCTGGATGCGTGGCTCGCCATGCTGTTTACGGCGATTTTGTGGTTCGTGATCCTCGACATGGTGCGCATATGCGCGCGCGCGCTGCGCGGGCAGCGGGTTCCGGTGAGCTCCGAAGCCCCGTACCGGGCCAGTCGCCTGAACGCGGCGGTGCAGGTGCCCTCATGAAAGCCGTGCACCCGGTCAAGTGGCTCGAACGCGCGTGGGCGGGGCTGCGGCACGTGTCCGGCGATGACGCCTATGAGCGCTATCGCGCGCATCAGGCTCTGCAGCACCCGGGCGCACCACCGATGAGCCGCCGCGAGTTCTGCGCCGACGAAGAACGGCGCAAGTGGAGTGGCGTCAGCCGCTGCTGTTAGCGTCGCGCCGGGCGCGACCGGCAAATGCCGGAAAATGTTAAGATAGTTGGCTTGGCGCCGGGCACCCGGCTGGGGATTGCTGCCGTACGGAAGGACGTAAATGTCACTGAAAATCATGATTCTGGGTGCGAACGGCTTCATCGGCAGCGCACTCACCGAGGCGATCCTCAAGGAGCGCGACTGGGACGTCTACGGCATCGACCTGGCGGATAACAAGCTCGGCGATCTGCCCAAGAACAAGCGCTTCCACTTCGTGGAAGGCGACATCACCATCAATAAGGAGTGGGTCGAGTACCACGTCAAGAAATGCGACGTGGTGGTGCCACTGGTGGCGATCGCCAACCCGGCCCAGTACGTGACCCATCCGCTGCGGGTGTTCGAACTCGACTTCGAGGCGAACATCGACATCGTGCGTCACTGCGTGAAGTACAACAAGCGCCTGATCTTCCCCTCGACCTCCGAGATCTACGGCATGTCGCCGGACGCGGTGCTGGATGAGGAGACGAGCAACCTGGTCTACGGCCCGATCAACAAGCAGCGCTGGATCTATGCCGCCTCCAAGCAACTGCTGGATCGCGTGATCTACGCCTATGGGGTGCGCGACAACCTTGACTACACGCTGTTCCGCCCGTTCAATTTTATCGGCCCGAACCTCGACAACGTCGAGGAGCCCAAAGAGGGCAGCTCGCGCGTGTTTACACAGTTCCTCTCCAACGTGCTCTACCGCCGCCCGATCAAGCTCGTCGACGGTGGCAGCCAGAAACGTTCTTTTACCTACATCGAGGACGCCATCGCCTGCCTGCTGACGATCCTGGAGAACAAGGATCAGCGCGCCAGCCGCCGCATCTTCAATATCGGTAACCCGAACAACTGCATCTCCATCCGCGACCTGGCCGAGCGCACCATTCGCATCGCACAGGAATTCCCGGTGCTGCGTGACAGCGCCAAGGCGACTGAGATCGTGGATATCTCCGCTGGCGAGTATTACGGCAAGTACTATCAGGACATCCAGGTGCGCGTGCCCAATGTCGAGGCGGCGCGCCGCGATCTGGGCTGGAAGCCCACCACCGACATGGATACCGCCATCCGCAAGACCATCGCCTTCTACGTGAACCAGCCGGGTTTTGGCACGCGCGCCGCGGCCATAGCGGCGGGGATCTAAGCGCACGCACCCGAGGCGTGCGGTTATGAGCACCGACACGGGCCAGCCGCAGGCAGCGGTGCGCCTCGGGTGGCTGCCATGGATCCTGATCGCCGTGGCCTGGTTTGCCACGATCTCGGTGCGGCCGCTGCTGGACCCGGATGAGGGCCGCTATGCGGAGATTCCGCGCGAGATGCTGGTGAGCGGGGACTGGCTCACGCCGCGCTTCGACGATCTGAAGTACCTGGAAAAGCCCCCGCTGCAGTACTGGGCCACCGCCGCCACTTACGAGGTGGCGGGCGTTAAGCCGTGGAGCTCGCGCCTGTGGGGTGTGGGGCTGGCATTCGCCTGCCTGCCGCTGGTGTATGCGTGGACGCGGCGCCTCTACGGTGCGGCCGCCGGACTCGGGGCGCTCGTGGCGCTCGCCGTCAGTCCTTATTACGTGGTGGTCGGGCACCTGAACCTCCTCGACCAGGCCTTCACGTTCTGGCTGACGGCGGCGGTGCTCGCCTTTGCCTACGCACAGCTGCGCGCCGGCCCGGTGGAGCGGCGCTGGATGCTCGCGGCCTGGGCGTGCGCGGCGCTCGCGGTGCTTTCCAAGGGCATCGTGGTCGGGGTGCTCGCCGGCGGGGCACTCACCGCATATACCCTGCTGGAGCGCGACGCCCGCCCCTGGCGGCGCCTGCACGTGCTGCCGGGCCTGGCGCTGTTCCTGCTGATCGCGGCCCCGTGGTTTGTGCTCGTGAGTCTGCGCAACCCCAGTTTCCCGGGCTTCTTTTTCGTGCATGAGCACTTCGCCCGCTTTCTGACTACCGTGCACCAGCGCGTCGAGCCCTGGTGGTTCTTCCTGCCGCTGCTGTTGCTTGCGGTACTGCCGTGGCTACCGGCGACGCTGCGCAGCACGCGCGCGCACGTGTCCGAGGTCCCGCCGGTGCTGCCGGCCGCGTCGGCCGCGCAGTTCAAGCCGCTCAAGTTTCTGCTGGTCTTCTGTGCCGTGACGCTGGTGTTCTTCTCGGCTTCCGGCTCCAAGCTCGCGCCTTACATCCTGCCGATGGTGCCGCTGCTGGCGGTGCTGACGGCGGTCTACGGCGGGGACCCGCGGCTGCTGGCGCGCCGCGCTGCGCGCATCGGTGCGGCACTCACGGTTTTCGTCGCTGCAGGGCTACTGATCTACAGTGCGCGTCGCAACAGCTTCGTACCGCAGGCGGCGCTGTGGTGGTGTAGTGCGGCCTCGCTGATCGCGCTCGCGGCCCTATTGTTCACGCGTCGCCGGGCGGTGGATGCCGCGCAGCTGGGGCCCCTCGCCGCGGCCGTGTGCGCGATACTGGGCTGGCAATGCCTGCTGTGCGCCTTCAGCATCATTCCGCCGGCACGCTCAGCACAGCGGCTGGTCGAGGCCGTGCGTCCCGCCATCGAGCCTGCGATGCCGCTCTACAGCGTCGGCCAGTATCGCGAGACGATCTCCCCCTACCTGGGCCGCACGCTCACGCTCGCAGGCTATGAGGGCGAGCTGCAGTTCGGGCTTAACGAGGAGCCCACCCGGCGCCTGACGACCGAGCAGTTCGCGCAGCGCTGGAGCAGCGGAGGCGCGGCCGTGGCATTCTTCGAGCCTGAGCTCTGGGATGAGTGGCGCCGCCGGGGATTGCCGGGACGCGTCATCGCCGCCGACTACCACACCGTTGCCGTGAGCCGCCTGTGAAACTAACCGACTTCTCGATCCTCTTCAGCGGGGTGCTGTTGAATGCGCTGGCGCAGCTCGGCCTGAAGGCCGCCACGCGCGTCACCGGTCCTTTGCTCGCCGGTGATGCGGGCCTGTGGCAGCGCGGGCTGCAGCTGCTAACGGTACCGCCGTTGTGGTATGCGCTCCTTGCCTACGGGCTGAGCGTCATCGTGTGGCTCGTGGGTCTGTCGCGCGTGCCGGTGACCCAGGCGTATCCCTTGCTGTCGCTTGGCTATGTGATCAACATCGGACTTGCCTGGTGGCTCCTGGGCGAGGTACCCACTGCACAGCGTGTGGGCGGGATCGCCGTGATCGTTGTGGGAGTCATTCTGGTGGCGCGCTCATGAATACCGTACCCAAGCTGCAGCCGGACTTTCTGCCCTTTACCCGGCCGAGCATCGACGAGGAAACCATCGCGGCGGTCGCGGACGTGCTGCGCTCCGGCTGGCTCGCTACCGGGCCCAAGGTGGCGCAGCTGGAAGCGGAGCTGTCACGCTACTGCGGCGGCCGCCCGGTGCGCAGCCAGACCTCGGCCACCGCGGGGCTGGAGATGGCGCTGCTCGCCTGCGGCATCGGCCCGGGCGATGAGGTGATCACGCCGGCCTTGAGTTTCGTCGCCACCGCCAACGTCATCATGCGCGTCGGCGCCCGGCCGGTGTTCGTGGACGTGGGACTGGATTCCCGCAACCTCGATCTGGAACAGGTCGAGGCGGCCATCACGCCGCGCACACGCGCCATTATGCCAGTGCATTTCGCGGGACTGCCCGTGGACATGGAGCGCCTGTACGCCATCGCCGGCGCCCACCGGCTGCGCGTCATCGAGGATGCCGCGCATGCGATTGGCAGCGCCTGGCGCGGGCAGCGTATCGGCAGCTTCGGGGACCTGGTGGTCTTCAGCTTCCACCCCAACAAGAACATCACCACCATCGAGGGCGGCGCGATCTCGGGCGGCTCGCCCGAGGAACTCAAGTCGATCGAACTGCATCGCTGGCACGGCCAGGTGAAATCGGGCCTCGATGGCTTCGACACGCTCCTTCCCGGAGGCAAGTCCAACCTCTCCGACGTCGCCGCCGCCGTGGGCCTTGGGCAGCTCAGGCACCTGGAAGACTTCAACCGTCGCCGCCGCGCACTGGTGGCGCGTTATTTCGAGCTCTGGGGTGAGGATGCACCCGTGCGCCTGCCGCAGCGGGGCGACGGCGGTCACAGCTGGCACGTATTCACCCCGCTGCTGCCCCTGTCGCAGCTCTCACTCACACGCGCGCAGTTCATGGAGGCCATGAAGGCGCGCGGTATCGGGGTGGGCGTGCACTATCCGGCCATTCACCTCTTCAGCTGTTACCGTGCGCTCGGTTATCGCGATGGGCAGTTCCCGAACGCCGAGCGTATCGGGCGCGAGACCGTGACGCTGCCGCTGTTCCCGGCCATGGAGCTCAGCGACGTCGAGCGCGTGGTCACGGCCACCAACACGATCCTGGCCGGAGCACGCCGGTGACCCCGGACGTCTCGGTCGTCATCCCGGTCTATAACGAAGAGGAAGGACTCGAACTGCTCTTTGGTCGCCTGTACCCGGCGCTGGATGCCCTCGGCCGCACCTATGAGGTCGTGTTCGTGGACGATGGCAGCTCGGACCGCTCGGTGGCACTGCTGCGCGAGCAGTTCCAGAAGCGCCCCGACGTCACCCGCATCGTGGTGCTGGCGCGCAATGCCGGGCAGCATATGGCGATCCTGGCCGCCTTCGCACAGAGCCGCGGCCGCTACGTGATCACCCTCGATGCGGATCTGCAGAATCCGCCCGAAGAGATCGGACGCCTAGTGGCCGCGATGGATGCCGGGGCCGACTACGTTGGCACGATCCGCATGAGCCGTCAGGATGTCATGTGGCGACGGGCGGCCTCCCGGCTCATGAACCGCGTGCGCGAAGGTACCACCTCGATCCGCATCACCGATCAGGGCTGCATGCTGCGCGGCTATGACCGGAGCGTCATCGATGCCGTCAATAATTGCACCGAGGTCAGCACCTACGTGCCGGCGCTCGCCTACACCTTCGCGCGCCGCCCGGTTGAGATCGAAGTGACGCACGCCGAGCGCACCGTGGGGCAGTCGAAGTACTCGCTCTACTCGCTCATCCGCCTCAACTTCGACCTGATGACCGGCTTCTCGGTCGCACCGCTGCAGTTCTTCTCCATGGCCGGCGGGCTGATCGCGCTGACCTCGCTCATCCTGGTGGTCGTGCTGATGATCCGGCGCGTCATCGTGGGACCGGAGGCCGAGGGACTGTTCACCCTGTTCGCGATCGCGTTCTTCCTGATCGGGGTGACGCTCCTGGGACTCGGCGTCGTGGGAGAATACGTCGGGCGCATCTACGAGCAAGTGCGCCAGCGGCCGCGCTACACGGTGGCGGCGGTGCTGGAGGAGGGCGCAGCCGAGGCCAGTGCGCAGCTGCCGCGCGCCGCGGCCCCGGATCTGCTCCCCGCGCCGGTGGCGCCGCAGGCTGCGGGTATTCGCGGAGCTCCTGAGTGAGCAGCGCCCGCGCGGTGGTCTTCGCCTACCACGACGTCGGCGTGCGCTGCCTCAAGGCCCTGCTATCGGCTGGCGTCGAAGTGCCGCTGGTAGTGACGGTGACGGACGATGCGAACGAGGCGCAGTGGTATGCGAGCGTTGCGGACACCGCGCGCGACTACGGCATCGAGGTCATCGCTCCTGCCGATGCCAACACCACGCAGTGCGTGCGCACGGTGGCACAGCTGGCCCCGGATTTCCTGTTCTCGTTCTACTATCGCGCGATGCTCGAGGCGCCGCTGCTGGGCTGCGCGCGCCGCGGCGCGCTCAACATGCACGGCTCGCTGCTGCCGAAATTCCGTGGCCGCGCCCCGGTCAACTGGGCGATCCTCAGCGGTGCGCGCGAGACGGGGGCGACTCTGCACTACATGGTGGAGCGCGCCGATGCGGGCGATATCGTGGATCAGCTCGCCGTGCCCATCCTCGAGGACGATGACGCACGGTGCGTGTTCGCCAAGGTGACCGTGGCCGCTGAGACGATCCTCGCCCGCTCGCTCCCCGCGCTCATCACCGGGCAGGCGCCGCGCAGCCCGCAGCGGCCCGAGCCGGGACAGTACTTCGGCCGGCGCACGCCCGCAGACGGGCGCATCAACTGGCACTGGCCGGCGCGCCGCATCCATGACCTGGTGCGCGCGGTGGCGCCGCCGTTTCCGGGTGCCTTTGGTGAGGTGGCGGGCGAGCGCTGGGAGATCCACCGCACGCGCCTGGTAGCGGCCACGCCTCCCGCGGGTGCGCGGCCGCGGCTCTACGGCGCCTACGGACAGTGCCTGATCGCCTGCGCGGACGGGCAGGTGCTGCGTGTGCTTGCCGCAGCCGACACGCACGGCGCGCTTGATCTTGAGAGCCTCGCCGGAGAACTGGCACAGCGCCCGGTGCCACTGGGGTAGCGATGGCAGTCATCGCCCTCAAGATCGACGTCGACACCTACCGCGGCACCCGCGCGGGCGCCGCGCGGCTCGCGGATCTCCTGGAGCGGCTGGATGTGCGGGCCACGTTCCTCTTCAGCCTGGGTCCGGACCATACCGGGCGCGCCATCCGCCGCGCGCTGCGCCCCGGATTTCTGGGTAAGGTCAAACGCACCTCGGTGCTTGAGCACTATGGCCTGAAGACCCTGATGTACGGCGTGCTGCTTCCCGGACCGCGTATCGGGCGCCGCTGCGCGCAGCACATGCGCGCCATTGCCGCGCGCGGCTTCGAGGCGGGCGTGCACACCTGGGATCACGTGCGCTGGCAGGACGGGGTGAGCGGCGCCAACGAGGTCTGGACCCGGCGCGAGCTGCTGCTGGCCCGTGATGAGTTCGCGGAAGTGTTCGGGCGCATGCCGCTGGTGCATGGCGCTGCGGGCTGGCAGATGAACCGCTTCGTGCCCGCGCTCGAGCGGGAATTTGGCTTCCGCTACGCCTCCGACACGCGCGGGGTGGCTCCCTTCACCCCGCTCCTCGCGGACGGCCGCGCGGGCGTCCCGCAGCTGCCCACGACGCTGCCGACGCTCGATGAGCTCATCGGGCGGCCGGATCTCAAGGGCGAGGACCCCGTCGATCACCTGCTGCGCCTGACGGCAGCCTCTGGCGGGCGCGACCAGCTGTTCACGCTGCACGCCGAGCTCGAGGGCGGGGTCTACCTCGGCGCCTTCGAGCGGCTGCTGCGCGCCTGGCAGCAGCGTGGCTTTGAGCTGACCGACCTGGCCAGTTACACCGCGCGACTGCACCTGAAGAGCCTGCCGCCCGGCAGCATCGCCGAGGGCACGGTGGCGGGGCGCTCCGGGACGCTCGCCGTACAGGCGGCCTGAAGTCCGAAAGCCGCCGCGCGTGCCGCCCGCGCTCGGGCGGCGCTAAACTTGCTGCCATGTCCGCCTACGCTCTGCTGGTGTTCGCACTCATCTACGCGCTCGCGGTGGCGACCCCCGGTCCGGGCATCGCCGCCGTCATCGCCCGGGCGCTGGGGCGCGGTACCGCCGGCGCACCGGCCTTCATCGGGGGCTTCCTCGCCGGCGACCTCGTCTGGTTCTGCCTCGCGGCCCTCGGGCTCGCCGTGCTCGCGCAGCGCGCGCATGCCGTCTTCGTCCTCGTGCGCTTTGCCGGCGCTGCCTACCTTTTGTATCTGGCGTGGCGGCTGTGGCGCGCACCTCCCGGCACCCTGGGCGCCGCCACGGCGCCGCCCCGCGAGAGCGCGCTGCAGCTGTTCTTCGGCACGCTGGCCCTGACGCTCGGAAATCCCAAGACGATGGTGTTCTTCCTCGCGGTGCTGCCGACGGTGGTGGACCTGGCTCACCTGACGCGCGGGGGGTTCCTGAAGATCGCGCTGGTCATCGCGTTCGTGCTGCCGGCGGTACTGGGCGCCTATACCGTGTTTGCCGCCCGTGCCCGGCGGCGCCTGTCACAGCCGCGCACGGTGCGCTGGCTGCAGCGCGGCACGGGCGCGGTGATGGTGGGCGCTGCGGTGGCGGTAGCGACGCGCAGCTGAAAGCTCCCCGACCAACACCGGCGCACCGCGACGGTTGACGCGGCGGCCCGGCGAACCCCAACATCTGCTGCAACATGATCCCCCCGACCATGACGGCCATCGAGATCCGCGAACCTGGGCCGCCGCAGGTATTGCGCGCGGTACAGCGGCCGGTGCCCGCGATTGGACCTGATGAGGTGCTCATCAAGGTCGCCGCAGCCGGCGTCAACCGTCCGGACGTCATGCAGCGGAAGGGCGCCTATGCGCCGCCGCCGGGCGCGAGCGATATTCCCGGGCTCGAGGTGGCCGGCGAAGTCATCGCCATCGGCTCTGCCGTGCGCGACCCGGGAGTCGGCGCCAAGGTGTGCGCGCTGGTGGCCGGCGGGGGCTACGCCCAGTACGTGAACGTGCCGGCCGTGCAGTGCCTGCCGGTGCCCGGCCAGCTCACGCTGGAGGAGGCCGCGGCGCTGCCGGAGACCTTCTTCACGGTGTGGATGAACGTGTTCGAGCGCGCGCGCCTGCGTCGCGGTGAGTCGCTCCTGGTGCACGGGGGATCCAGCGGCATCGGCACCACCGCCATCATGCTGGCCAAGGCGTGCGATGCACGCGTGATCGTCACCGCGGGCAGCGCCGCCAAGTGCGCCGCCTGCCGCGAGCTCGGCGCGGACGTCGCCATCAACTACCGCGAGACTGATTTCGTCGAGGCGACCCTGCGGGCCACCGACGGGAAGGGCGCGAACGTGATCCTCGATATGGTGGGCGGGGACTACCTTGCGCGCAACGCCGCCGCCGCCGCCACCGATGGCCGCATCGCACTCATCGCCACCCAGGGTGGCACCAAGAGCGAACTGGACCTGCGCCTGCTCATGAGCAAGCGTCTGACCATCAGCGCCTGCATGCTGCGCCCGCAGTCGGTGGAGGCGAAGGGCAAACTGGCGCAGGCGCTGCGCGAGAAAGTGTGGCCGCTGTTTAACTCGCGCGGACTTAAGCCCGTCCTGCATGCGCGTTTCCCGCTCACCGATGCGGCCGGCGCGCACAAGCTCATGGAATCCTCAGGCCACATCGGCAAGATCGTGCTCGTCACCTGAGCCCCGGTAGCCGCGAGCGGTGACTTCCGGCCGCGATTTGCCGTAGGCTTGCCGCGCGCTGGGGGAGTGCGTCCCGATGGGTCTGCTGCCGTACGGTCTGTTCGAGCTGCCGTGGTGGGGATACGTGCTGGTCACGTTCCTGACCATCCAGAGCATGTTCCTCGGGGTGACGCTCTACCTGCATCGCGATCAGTCCCACGGCGGACTCATCCTGCACCCGGGCCTGCGGCACCTGTTCCGCTTCTGGCTCTGGTTCAGCTCCGCGGCGCTCACCCGCGAGTGGGTCGCCGTGCACCGCCGGCACCATGCGCACGCCGATCGCCCGCTCGACCCGCACAGTCCGGTGGTCTTTGGCCTCAGGCGCGTACTGCTGGAGGGTTACGAGCTGTACGCGGCCGCTGCGCACGATGCGGATACGCTCGCCAGCTACGGGCGCGGCACGCCGGATGACTGGCTGGAGCGCCACGTCTACAGCGCGCATCCCTATACCGGTATCACGCTCTTCGTCCTGCTGCATCTGCTCCTGTTCGGCGTGCCGGCGATCCTCATGATGGCCGTGCACCTCGCGGCGCAGCCGTTCTTCGCCGCCGGTGTCATCAACGGGCTCGGGCACGCGGTCGGCTACCGCAGCTTCGAGATGCCCGCCCGCGCCACCAATCTCTTGCCGTGGGGGCTGCTCCTGGGCGGGGAGGAACTGCACAACAACCATCATGCCTTCCCGCGCTCGGCGCGCTTCGCCGTGCAACCCTGGGAAGTGGACATCGGCTGGCTGTGGATCTGCCTGTTCCGCGGCCTGGGACTTGCGCGCGTGCGCTGGGTGGCGCCGCGGCCGCAGCGCGCCGGTGCGGGCGGCGAGCTCGACGAGAGCACGGTGAACGCGCTCTTCCGCCAGCGCCTGCACGTGCTGCGCGCCTATGCGCGCCAGGTGGTGCTCCCGGTGTGCCGCGAACTGGCGCGCCGCGAGCCTGCCGGCGTGCTGCCGCCGGGGACGCCCAAGCTCCTCACCCGCCATCCGGCGATCCTCGCCGAGGAGGCGCGCCGGCGCCTGCGGGAATTGCTGGACCGATACGAGGTGCTGCGCCGCGTGATCGACTCGCGTGACTCCCTGCAGCAGCTGTGGAACGAGACGGCCGCAAATCAGGGCCGCGCGCTCACCCAGCTGCGGGAGTGGTGCCGCACCGCCGAGGGCAGCGGCATCCGCGCGCTGCGCGAGTTCGCGCAGCGTCTGCCTGCTTACGGACGCTGAGGCGACGCGCTAGGGCCGACTCGGCAGCGAGTGCGAGCGCGTCACCGTGCGCACCGCAAGGCTCGAGTGCACACGCGTTACGCTCGGCAGGCGCGTCAGGTGCTGGTTGTGCACCCGCTCGAAGTCAGCCATGTCGGCGACCACCAGCCGCAGCAGATAATCGTGCTCCCCGGTCATGAGGTAGCACTCCATCACCTCCGGCACCTTGCGCACGGCGCTCTCGAAGGCCTCAAGCCCCGCCTGACTCTGCCGGTCGAGCGTGATATTGACGAACACGTTCACCGGAAAGCCCGCCTGCTGCTGATCGATGAGGGCGGTGTAGCCCTGGATGAACCCGGACTCCTCCAGTGCACGCACACGGCGCAGGCAGGCCGACTCCGACAGACTTACCTTTGCCGCCAGCGCCGTATTGGTGATACGGGCGTCCTGCTGCAGCAGCCTCACGATGGCGCGATCGTAGCGGTCGAGCTCCATATGTGCATGAATCCGTCTTAGCTTTGTAGTTTCATGGCAGATTCTGCCACAGGCGCCGGCGCAGCGCCGCGCATTTAGCAAGGTGTTGCCGCCTCGGGCCTCCTAATCTCACTAGCCGAAACCCACCCCATAGCCGCGAGGTTCTCTCATGCGCATCGGTGTCCCGAAGGAGATCAAGGTCCACGAATACCGCGTGGGGCTGGTACCTGCCGGCGTGCGCGAACTGGTCGTCGCCGGTCACGAGGTACTCATCGAGACCGGCGCCGGTGCCGGGATCGGTGTGGACGATGCCCAGTACCGCGCTGCCGGGGCCGCCATTGCGGGCAGCGCCGCCGAGGTCTTCAGGGAGGCCGACATGGTGGTGAAGGTCAAGGAGCCGCAGCCCAAGGAGTGCGAGATGCTGCGCTCGGGCCAGCTGCTCTTTACCTACCTGCATTTGGCGGCCGACGCCGCCCAGGCGCGCGGCATCATGCAATCCGGCGCGACCGCGATCGCCTACGAGACCGTGACCGCGCCCAACGGCTCGCTGCCGCTGCTCACGCCCATGAGTGAGGTGGCCGGTCGCATGTCGATCCAGGTGGGCGCGGCCAGTCTGCAGAAGGCCAACGGCGGTTTCGGTGTGCTGCTCGGGGGTGTCCCGGGCGTGGCACCCGCCAAGGTCGTGATCCTCGGCGGCGGAGTCTCCGGCACGCACGCCGCGGAGATGGCGGTGGGGATGCGCGCCGACGTCACGGTGGTGGATCGTTCCGTGAACCGCCTGCGCGAGCTGTCCTCGATCTTCGGTTCGGCACTGCGCACGACCTATTCGACCACCGAGACCATCGAGCACCTGGTGCGTGATGCCGATCTCGTGGTCGGGGCAGTGTTGGTGACCGGGGCTGCGGCCCCGAAGCTTGTGACGCGGGCCATGGTGAAGACCATGAAGCCAGGCGCAGTGTTGGTGGACATCTCCATCGATCAGGGCGGCTGCTTTGAGACCAGCCGCGCCACGACGCACGCCGATCCGACCTTCGTGGTCGACGGCGTCATCCATTACTGCGTCGCCAACATGCCCGGCGCGGTGCCACGCACCTCCACCTTTGCACTCACCAACGCGACCCTGCCGTACGTGCGCGCGCTCGCCGATCTGGGCTGGCAGGCCGCTCTCAGGCGCGATCCGGGACTGGCCGCCGGCCTGAACGTCTATGCCGGTCACATCACCCACGACGCGGTCGCCAAGGCACTGGGCTTGAGCGCGCGGCCCTACAGCACCTGAGGTCCTGGCGTCCCCACAAAGGGAGGTGGCCGCGCACAGCGGCCCCCGCTACCCTAGCGTGCCGTTTACATACCCTGACCCGGAGGTTTTCCGTGACGAAGACTGTGTTGCCAGCGGCGCTGCTGGGGCTGATGGCCGTCGCCGCCTATGCCGACCCTGTGAACTATCAGGTCGACCCCGCGCATACCTATCCGAGTTTCGAGGCTGACCACTTCGGGGGCCTGTCGGTGTGGCGCGGCAAGTTCGACGCCAGCTCCGGCAGCATCGTGCTGGACAAGGACAAGGGCACCGGGACCGTGGACATCACGGTCGACACCTCCTCGATCGACTTCGGCAATCCGAAGCTCAATGAACACGCAAAGTCCGCCGAGATGTTCGACGTGGCCAAGTATCCGACGGCGATTTACAAGGGCAAGCTCACCGGCTTCAAGAACGGCGCGCCCACGCAGATCGAGGGCAGCTTCACGCTGCATGGGGTGACCAAGCCCCTCACGCTCACGATCAACTCCTTCAAGTGCGTCGCGAACCCAATGGACAAGAAGGAGCACTGCGGTGCGGATGCCTCCGGCACCCTTAACCGCGCCGACTACGGCATCGCCTTCGGCGATAAGTACGGCTTCAAGATGGACGTGAAGCTCGCCATCCAGGTCGAGGGCGTGCGCGCCAGCTGAGCTGCCTAGCGCCCCCTAAGCGCGATCTCGCTGGCGAGCGCGAGTGAGGCCGTGAGCCCGGGGGATTCGATGCCGAACAGGTTGATGAGCCCCGCCACCCCGTGCACCGCGGCATCATCGATGCGGAAATCTGCCAGCGGCTCACCGGGGCCGGTGATGCGCGGCCGGATGCCGGCGTACGCCGGCAGCAGCGCGGCCGGCGGCACTCCGGGCCAATAAGCGCGGATGGCGGTTACGAACCGCCCCGCGTGCGTGGGATTCACCCCGTAGTCCTCGCTCTCGAGCCACTCCACGTCCGGACCAAAGCGCGCGGCTCCCGCGAGGTCCAGGGTCAGATGGATGCCGAGGCCGCCGCGTTGGGGCACCGGATAAATGAGGTGTCGGAACGGGGCGCGGCCGCGCAGGGCGAAGTAGTTGCCGCGCGCCAGATGCAAGCGCGGCAGGCGCACGTGCGCGGGCAGTCCCTCGGTGAGCGCCGCCAGTGATACCGCGCCCAGGCCGGCGCTGTTCACCAGCAGCCGGGCGCGCAGCGCCGGCTCGCAGCCGTTCACCCCGATATCAACACCCGCCTCGGTGAGGATGATGCGTGTGACGGTGCTGCGGGTGCTCAAGATCGCACCGGCCGCCTCGGCCTGCCCGAGAAGTGCCCGCATCAGCGCCTGGGCATCGACGATGCCCGTGTGCGGGGAGTACAGCGCCGCCTCACAACGCAGCTGCGGCTCGAGGCGCTGCGCCTCAGCGCCCTCGAGCGGCAACAGTTCCACGCCGTTCGCGCGCGCGCCGCCGAGGATCTCCTGCAGCGCCTCGCACTGCGTGGCCGTGGTGGCGACGATGAGCTTGCCGCAGCGGCGATGCCCCACGCCGTGGCGCTGACAGAACTCGTACAGCCGCTCGCGCCCGGCGACGCACAGGCGCGCCTTGAGCGAGCCGTGCGGGTAGTAGAGGCCGGCGTGGATGACCTCGCTGCTGCGGGCACTGACGCCGCTGCCGATGCGGTCGCTGGCTTCCAGGATGAGCACCTCGCGCCCCTGCAGCGCGAGCTCGCGCGCGAGTGCCAGGCCCACCACGCCCGCACCGATAATGACGACGTCGAGGTTATCCATGATCGCGGTGCAGTTTAGCCGGCGCCGCGCGCGCGGCGAGGCCCGCGACGTACAATGCCGGTCCCGCGCACGCCACGACGTCGCGACAGGGTGAAGGAGAGCCTCCGTGCCGGTGGTGAACTATCGCGTCGAACGCGGCATGGCCGTGCTGAGCCTGGAGCATCCGCCGGTGAACGCGCTCAGCCAGCCGGTGCGCGCAGCGCTAGCCGAGGGGCTCAAGCGTGCCGCGGCCGACTCAGCAGTCGCCGCGGTCGTGCTCACCGGTTCCGGCCGGGCGTTCTCGGCCGGTGCGGACCTGAACGAGGTCATCTCCGGAGCGGCGCTCGAGGCGCCCCTCGCCGCCGAGCTGCAGGCGCTGATGGAGGCCTCGGCCAAGCCGATCGTCGCAGCCCTTGATGGCCTGGCCCTCGGGGGCGGCTTCGAACTCGCGCTCGCGTGCCACTGGCGCGTCGCGTCCCCGGCAGCGCGCGTGGGACTTCCGGAGGTGAAGCTCGGGCTCATTCCCGGGGCCGGCGGCACGGTGCGCGTGACGCGCCTGGCGGGTCCGGAGGCGGCGCTGGAACTGATCACTTCCGGGGCGCCGATCCCCGCCGCGCGCGCGCTGGAACTGAAGCTCGTCGATGCGCTGGCGGAGGTGGTGCTGCCGGCCGCCCTGGAGCTGGCCGCGCGCGCGCTTGCCGAGCACTGGCCGCTGCGCATCGTCAGTGATGCGGAAGCGTGCATCCAGGGGGTCGATCGCGCGATCTTCGCCGCCTTTCGCCAGAAAATCGAGCCCAAGGCGCGCGGCCAGCTCGCGCCCTGGAAGATCATCGACTGCATCGAGGGCGCCTGCACGCTGCCCAAAGAGCAGGCGCTGCAGCGCGAGCGCGCGGCGTTCATCGAGTGCCGCGACAGCGAGCAGCGCAAGGCGCTGATGCACGTGTTTTTCGCCGAGCGCGAGGCGCGCAAGATTCCGGGCATCGCCAGCGACACGCCGACCTTCCCCATCCGGCGCGCGGCCGTCATCGGCGCCGGCACCATGGGAGGCGGCATCGCCATGACCTTCGCCAACGCCGGCATTCCGGTGATGCTGCTGGACCTCTCGGGCGAGGCGCTGGAGCGCGGACTGGCCCTCATCCGCAAGAACTATGCGGCCTCGGTGGGCCGCGGCAGCCTCTCGCACGCGCGTGCCGAGCAGTCCCTGGGCCTCATCAGCGGCATCACCGAGTACGCCGAGCTCGGCAGCGCCGACATCATCATCGAGGCGGTGTTCGAGAGCCTGGCGGTGAAACAGGAGGTCTTCCGGCACCTGGACCAGGTGGCCGCCGCGCACGCGATCCTGGCCACCAACACCTCGACTCTCGACATCGATGCCATCGCGGCCAGCACCTCGCGCCCGCAGTCGGTCGTCGGCACGCATTTCTTCAGCCCGGCGAACGTCATGAAGCTGCTGGAGAACGTACGTGGCCGGCGCAGCTCCCCTGAGGTCATAGCCACGGTGATGCAGCTCGGCAAGACCCTGGGCAAGGTGCCGGTGCTGGCCGGCAACTGCGACGGCTTTATCGGCAACCGCATGCTCGGCTTCTACGGACTGGAGGCGGAATTTCTGCTGGAAGAGGGGGCAACACCGGCGCAGATCGATGGGGTCATCGAGGGCTTCGGATTCGCCATGGGACCGCTCGCGGTGCGCGATCTGGCCGGGAACGATGTCGGCTTCATGATCCGCAAGGGCCGCAAGCTGCCCGCCGATGAGCGCTTCTCGCCGATCCTCGAGCGCCTGGTCACGGCGGGGCGCCTGGGCCAGAAGGCCGGCCGGGGCTTCTACCGCTACGAGGGCCGCACGCGCCTGCCGGATGCGGACGTGGTGACACTCATCGAGAGCGTATCGCAGGAGCTCGGCATCCGGCGGCGGCAGATTCCCGATGAGGAGATTCTCGAGCGGCTGCTGCATCCGCTCGTCAACGAGGGCGCGCGCATCGTGGAGGAGGGCATCGCGCTGCGCGCAAGCGACGTCGACGTGGTGTACGTGAACGGCTATGGCTTTCCGGCCTGGCGCGGCGGACCGATGTACTGGGGACAGGCCACCGGTCTTGCGCGCGTGGTGCACACCATGGAGCAGCTGGCGCGCACTCACGGGGCGCGCTGGGGCCCGAGCGCGCTGCTGAAGCGCGCCGCCGCCAGCGGCCGCGGCTTCGAGAGCTGACACGTGCGTGGGCGTTGCGCCGCAACCGCGGCGGCCGCGTTGCTGCTCGCCGCACTCATACCGGCGCTGGCGTACTCAGCCAGCGCGGATGAGCACCCTCACGGTGCGGGGCTGCCCTCAACCCTTGCCGAGTGGGCCCAGGGCGCGCAGCTCTATCAGGGTCTTGGGGACTTCCACCGCCCCGTCACCACGAGCTCGCAGCAAGCGCAGGCCTACTTCGATCAGGGCATGCGGCTGATGTGGGCCTTCAATCACGACGAGGCCAGCCGCTCCTTTGCCAGGGCCGCGAGCCTCGACCCCGCCTGCGCGGCCTGCTACTGGGGGCTCGCCCTCACCGTCGGCCCGAACTACAACCTGACGAGCGTCGCTCCCACCCGCGTGCGCGTGGCGTTCGCTGCCCTCGAGGCGGCACGTGCCCAGGCCGCTGCGGCAACACCGGTCGAGCAGGGGCTGATCGAGGCGCTCGCGGCGCGCCACCCGAGTGCGCAGGCGCCCGACAAGGCACAGGGTGCGGCGCTCCTGGCCGCCTACGCACAGGCGATGGCCGCGCTGGCCGAGCGCTTCCCGGCAGATGATGACGTGCAGGTAATGACGGCCGAGGCGCAGATGACCGTGCACGCCTGGAAGCTCTGGAGCCTCCAGGGGCAGCCGGTGCAGGGTACGCCCGAGATCGAGGCGCGCCTGGAGGCCGTGCTCGCGCGCAATCCGCAGCATCCGGGGGCCAATCATTACTACGTCCATGTCATGGAGGAGTCCCCGACGCCCGAGAAGGCGCTCCCGGCAGCGCAGCGTCTGCGCGGGATGATGCCGGCGGCCGGGCACCTCGAGCACATGCCGGCGCACATCATGCAGCGCCTCGGGCGCTACGAGGACGCCGCCGAGGCCAACCGCCGCGGGGTGCGCGCCGACCGTGCTTACCTGGCAAGCACCACCCCGCCGGACTATTACGGCATGTACCTCGTGCATAACAGCGCCTTCCTCGCCTTCGCCGCCGCGATGGAGGGCCGCAAGGCCGAGACCTTGAGTGCCGCGCAGGACGTGATCGCTACGCTGCCGGCGCCGATGCTGGTGCAGATGCACGACTCCGGCTGGAGCCTCGGGGCGCAGTACGCAGCCCTGGTGCGCTTTGGCCTGTGGGATGAGCTCATCGCCGTCGAGCCGCCCGATCAGCGCCTGCCGGGTGCGACCGCGGCCTATCTCTACGGACGTGGCATGGGCCTGGCCGCGCGCGGCAACCTCGCCGAGGCGCGCCAGGCGCAGGCGGCACTGCAGGCACTGGGCGCGAATCTGTCCCCGGAGCTGCGCGCCGGCGAGAACCGCCTCGTGGACCTCATCGCACTGGCCGAACCGGTGCTGGGCGCGCGTCTTGCGGCCACCGAGCATCGCAACGCCGCGGCGGTGCTGCTCCTGCGGCAGGCGGTGGCAGCTGAGGACGCGCTCGCCTATGACGAACCGGCCGACTGGTTCTTCCCGGTGCGCCACCTGCTCGGCGCACAGCTCATGATCGCAGGCGATGCGGCCGCCGCCGAGACGGTGTATCGCGAGGACCTGCGGCGCAATCCCGACAACGGCTGGGCGCTCTACGGGCTGTCGCTGGCCCTGAAGGCGCAGGGGCGCACGGCCGCGAGCGCGCGCGTGGCGAGGCAGCAGGCCGCGGCCTGGCAGCACGCTGACGTGCGCCTGCCGGCATCAGCCTTCTGGTACGAGGGGACCGACAGCGCCAGTTGCGAGTGCCAGCACTTCACTTCAGCCGAGCGGCAGCCGCGTGGTGAGCTTCTTGGTGCGCAGCACGAAGCTGGTATTCACTGAGCGCACCGCCTTCAGCTGCAGGAGCTGGGTCGAGAGGAAGTGCTCGTAGGCCTCCATGCTCGCCGCGACGATACGCAGCAGGTAATCGTTGGCGCCCGACATCGAGTGGCACTCGAGCACCTCGCCGCGCGTCTTCACCAGTTGATCGAACTGGCTCACCGACTCGGGGTGGTGATTCTCCAGCGACACCAGAGCGTAGGCGAGGATCGGCAGGCCGATCGCAGAGGCGCGCAGCAAAGTGGCGTAACCCTCGATGAACCCCGCTTGCTCCAGGCGCCGCAGCCGCCGCCAGCACGGGGCAGGGGAGAGGCCCACGCGCTTGGCGAGCTCCTGATTGGAGATGCGCGCATCCAGCTGCAGTTCCTCGAGGATGCGGCGGTCGAGACGGTCGAGGGGCTTCGCCATCGGCGATCACCTGGAAAGGGCAATAATATTGCCCAAGGGAAGCAAATGACGGCAACGGACGCAAGATAATTTTGCAAAACGAGGCATAGACTGCGCGCCAGTTCCCGCAAAGCCGTAACAGCGCCATGGCCGTACCCATCGCCGCAGTGCCTGCGCCTTCCGCGCAGGGCTCCGCCCTGAGCATCAACTGGCGCCGCGTCGCCTCCCTGCTGCACGCTTCGCGCGCGCTCGATGAGATCGAGGAGATGCGCCTGGTGCCGGAGCGCAAGGTGCTGTACCAGTTTTCCGCGCGCGGTCACGATCTGGCGCAGATCCTGCTCGGGCTGCAGCTGACCGATCCGCACGATGCGGCCACCGTCTACTACCGCTCGCGCCCGCTCATGCTCGCCCTCGGGGTGAGCCTGGAGGATGCCGCCGCGGCGCCGCTGGCGCGCAGCGGCAGCTTCAGCGCCGGGCGTGATATCGGCGTGGTGTTCAACCTGCCCGGCCGCGGCGCGGCGAGCGTGTTGCCGGCCTGCGGCGGCGTGGGTGCGCAGTACACCCCGGCCGCCGGCTGGGCGCAGGCGATCCGCTACCGCCACGAGACACTGCACGAGGCCGGCTATGCCAGCAGCATCGCGGTCGTACTGGGCGGGGACGCCTCAACGGCTACCAACGGCTTCTGGGCGGCGCTTAACATCGCCACGACGCTGAAACTCCCGATGCTGTTTTACATCGAGGACAATGCCTTCGGCATCTCGGTCCCCTCGACGCTACAGACCCCGGGGGGCAACATTGCCGCGAACCTGGCAGCGTTCGCCGGACTTACGATTCTTGAGGGCGACGGCAGTGAGCCGCAGGCGGCGGCGCAACTCACGGCGCAGGCGGTCGCACGCGTGCGCGCCGAGCGCGCCCCGGTGCTGCTGCGACTCACCGTGCCGCGCCTGTCCGGACACTCCGGCCAGGATACCCAGGCCTACAAGTCCGCCGCGACCTTGAGCGCCGAGCGCGCCCGCGATCCGCTCGAGCGCCTGCACGCCTACCTCGTGCCGCGCCTGCTGCCGGAGACTGAGTGGAGTGAGATCGCGCGCGCGGCACGCGAAGAGGTCGAGGCGGCGATCGCCGGCGCGCTCGCCCGCCCCGCACCTGATGAGCGCGAGCTCACGCGCCATGTATTTTCGGAGCCCGGCAGCCTGCAGGAGCAGGGCGGGCTGCGTCCGGAGGGTTTTCGCTATGCGCCCGAGGATGCGACAGCGCACCCGGAAGGCACGCGCATCAACATGCTGACGGCGATCCGCCGCACGCTCGATGCGGAGCTCGCCGTGAATCCGCGCCTCCTGGTATTCGGTGAGGACGTGGGACCGAAGGGCGGCGTGCACGGCGCGACGCTTGGGCTGCAGGAGAAGTACGGCGTCGCTCGCGTGTTCGACACCAGCCTCTCGGAAGAGGGCATCATCGGGCGCGCGGTCGGCATGGCGCTCGCAGGTCTGATGCCGGTGGCCGAGATCCAGTTCCGCAAGTACGCAGATTCTGCCGCCGAGCAGCTGAATGACTGCGGCACGCTGCGCTGGCGCACCGCCAACCGCTTCGCCGCCCCGCTCGTGGTGCGCATGCCGGGGGGGTTCTTTAAGTGCGGCGATCCGTGGCACAGCCAGACCAACGAGGTCGCCTGGGTGCACGGGATCGGCTGGCAGGTCGCCGTGCCCTCCAATGCCCAGGACGCCGTGGGGCTGTTGCGCGCGGCGCTGCGCGGCAATGATCCGGTGATCTTCTTCGAGCATCGTGCGATGCTCGATGGCGCCTGGGCGCGCCGTCCGTACCCCGGCAACGACTACAGCGTGCCCTTTGGCCGCGCCAGCATCGTGCGCGCCGGGAGCGAGATCACCGTGGTCACCTGGGGTGCGATGGTCGAGCGCTGCGAGCAGGCGGCCGCCCACTCGCACGTGGACGCCGAGGTGATCGACCTGCGCACGCTCTCGCCCTGGGATGCCGCGGCGGTGCTGGCCTCGGTGCACAAGACCCGACGCTGTCTGATCGTGCACGAGGACAATCTCACCGCAGGCTTCGGCGCGGAGATCGCTGCGGTGCTCGCGCAGCAGTGCTTCTATGATCTGGATGCGCCGGTGGAGAGACTTGCAATGCCCGATATCCCGAGCCCGCACAGCCCGCAGCTGCTGGAGGCCGCCGTGCCGAGCGTGGCGCGCATCACGCGCATGCTGCAGCACCTGGCGAGCCTGTGAGCGCCGCCACCGTGGCCACGCCGATCGAGGTGCGCGCGCCGGCCGAGCAGACCGAGGGCACGCGCTCGCAGGTGCTGCGCTGGCTCAAAGCCGTGGGCGAGGCCGTCGCCGAGCATGAGCCCCTGATCGAGATCGAGACCGACAAGGTCACCGTCGAAGTCGCCTCCCCCGGCGCCGGCGTGCTCACCGAGATCCTCAAGCAGGAGCAGGACGAGATCAGTCCCGGGGAGCTGCTGGGGCGGATCGCGCCAGCGGGCGCCCCCGGCACAGACCTGCCGGCACAGCGCGCACCGGCCGCGGGCACGAAACCGGCACCCGCAGCGGTGGCCAACATGCCGGCCCCTGCCGGTGGCCAGCTGAGCCCGGCGGTGCGCCGGCTGCTCGCCGAGCGCGGCCTGGAGCCCGCGCAGGTGCGCGGTACGGGGCCGGCCGGCCGCATCATGGTCGAGGACGTGCTGAACGCCGGCACGCATGGGCCGGCGCCAGCGACTGCCGTGCCCGCATCGGGCGCCGCGGCCGCCGCCGCGCCCGATGCGGGCGTGCGCCGGGTGCCGCACACGCCGGTGCGGCGGCGCATCGCCGAGCACATGGTGCAGAGCCTGCTGCACAGCGCTCCGCACGTCACCACCGTGTTCGAGGCCGACCTCAGCGCGGTGCTCGCCGACCGCGCGCGGCGGCGCGAGGAGTTCGCGCGCGCCGGCGTGCCGCTGACTCTCACCGCCTACTTTGTGCAGGCCACGGTGGCGGCCATCCGCGCAGTCCCCGAGGCCAACAGCCGCTGGACCGAGAGCGCGCTGGAGATCTACGCGGCGATGAACATCGGCATCGCCACCGCGGTGGAAGGCACCGGCCTTGTGGTGCCGGTGCTGCAGGGCGCCGAGCAGCGCGATCTGCTGCAGACCGCGCGCGGCCTGGATGAGCTGGTGCGCCGCGCGCGCGAGGGTCGTCTGAGTCCTGCCGACGTGCGCGGCGGGACCTTCACCATCTCCAACCACGGCGTCAGCGGGAGCCTGCTGGCCGCCCCCATCATCATCAACCAGCCGCAGGCGGCGATCCTCGGCATCGGCAAGCTCGAGCGGCGCGCGGTGGTCGTGGGGGCGCCGGAGGCCGAACGGATCGTGGTGCAGCCGCGCTGCTACGTCACCCTCACCCTCGATCACCGCGTGATGGATGGCCACCAGGCGAATCGCTTTCTCGAGGTGTTCGTCGGTAAGCTCAGCACATGGCAGAACTAGCGCACTGAGGCGTCGTGGCCGGGCAGCTCGCGAGCGCAGCACTGGAGCCGATTGAGCGTGCCAGCGAGGACGAGCTGCGCGCGCTGCAGCTGAAGCGCCTGCAGCACACGCTGCACTACAGCTACCAGCGCGTCGCCCCGTTTCGCGCCAAGTGCGAGCGCGCCGGCGTGCACCCGCATGACCTGCGCCGGCTCGAGGACCTCGGGCACTTCCCCTTCACGGCGAAGGATGATCTGCGCGAACACTATCCCTTCGGCCTGCTCGCCGTGCCGCGTGCGGCGGTGGCGCGCGTGCATGCCTCGAGCGGTACGACCGGGCGCCCCACGGTGGTCGCCTATACCCGGGCGGACCTGGAGGTCTGGGCGGGACTGGTGGCGCGCTCGATCCGCGCCGCCGGTGGCCGGCCCGGGGACGTGGTCCACATCGCGTACGGCTACGGGCTCTTCACCGGCGGCCTGGGCGCGCACTACGGGGCGGAACTTCTGGGCTGCACGGTGGTGCCGGTCTCCGGCGGCCAGACCGCCCGGCAGGTGCAGCTCATCGGTGATTTCAGGCCCGACATCATCATGGTGACGCCCTCCTACATGCTGGCCATCGCCGAGGAATTCGCGCGCCAGGGGCGCGATCCGCGCGCCACGTCGCTGCGTCTGGGGATCTTCGGCGCCGAGCCCTGGACGGATGCCATGCGCGCCCAGATCGAGACGCGCTTCGGCATCGACGCGCTCGACATTTACGGGCTCTCGGAAGTAATGGGGCCCGGAGTGGCGAGTGAGTGTGTGGAAACCAAGGACGGGCCGGTGATCTGGGAGGATCACTTCTATCCGGAGATCATCGACCCGGACTCCGGCGCAGTGCTGCCGCCGGGCGCGCACGGAGAGCTGGTGCTGACCTCACTCACCAAGGAGGCGCTGCCGGTGATCCGCTACCGAACGCGCGACCTGACGGCGCTGCTGCCACCGAGCGCGCGCAGCATGCGGCGCATGGCACGCATCAGCGGCCGCTCCGATGACATGCTCATCATCCGCGGTGTGAATCTCTTTCCGAGCCAGGTCGAGGAGCTCTTGCTGCGACTCGAGGGGCTCTCCCCGCACTACCAGCTCGAGGTGAGCCGCATCGCGCAGCTCGATGAGCTCAGTGTGGCGGTGGAGTGCGTGGCGGGCGTGGCGGCCGATGCCGCGCGCCGCCGGCAGCTGCAGGGCGCGCTCGAGGGGCTCATCAAGGCCGCTCTCGGTCTCAGCGCCCAGGTGCGGGTGCTCGATCCGGGCACGATCGAGCGCTCCTCGGGTAAGGCACGCCGCGTGATTGACACGCGAGGACGCTGAAAAACCCTAGCGCAGCGCGCCGCCGAAGCGTGCGTAGGCTTCGGCCCCCGCGGGCGCGAGCGGTGCGTGCAGCGTGCGCGCCGTCGCCGACAGGTGGCGCTCGGCCGGCGCGAACACCCGCGCGTAGATACCGCGGGCGAGCTCGTAGGCGCGCGTGCCGATCCAGTCCGGCGGCAACAGCGTTGCTGGCAGCAGCGGGTCCTGCAGGTGGATCTTGCGGTACTCGTGGATGAGGAGTGTGCGCACGAGGAACGCTGGCGCGCCGGCGATCGCCGCGCCCTTGAGCTGCGCTGCCAGCGGTGCGAAGCGCGCGACGAAAACGCGGTAGCGGCGCTCGAGCTCCTGCAGATCCCAGCCCTGCGCCACCAGCTGCTGTTCGCTGGCCGCATCGGCCGGCTCGCTGCACAACAACAGGCACCGCTCACCCCCGGGGATGCCGCGCAGCCACTCGCGCGCCTGCGTGACGCTCGTGCCCGGGTGCGCGAACAGGCTCGCCGACAGCTGCCCGAACCCCAGCCAGCGCAGCGCCTCGCGCAGCCGCGCCGCGTGCGGACGCCCGGGCGGCAGCACGATGAGCGTCCAGCGCCCGTCCCAGCGCGAGCCGGTCGTGGCGTAGATGCGCTGCGTGGCCTGCGCGAAGCGCTCGGCACCCTGCGCGCTCAAGCGGTACTCGCTGCGGCGGCCCGAGCGCGCGGTGCACAGCCAGCCCTCGCGGGCGAGCCGCGCCACCGAGGTGCGCACCAGGCGCTCGGTCAGGCCGAAGGGGGCGGCGAGCCTAATCAGGCTCTCGAGCGTGACCGCGCCGCCGCGCGGTGCGATGGCGTCCCCGAAGATCGTGACCAGGAGCGAGCCGGCCCGCAGCGGACGCTGGGCGCGAAAGTGCTTCAGGAGCGCGCGCAGCGCGGCGGGCAGGGGTGCGGCGGGGTCCTGGGACATGGGAAAATTGTGACACAGAAGTTTATACTCATGTGATATTCTTGTGTCACATCCTCAAGCGGAGCGGTTCATGTACACGCAGGCGCTCGATAGCCACGGTAAAGAGCCCGTCGCCCCCGGCAGCGAAGATGCGGTTCGCGCCGCGCGCTTCCAGGCGCGCGTGGACGCCGAGGAGAAGATCGAGCCCAAGGACTGGATGCCGCAGGCCTACCGCCAGACGCTCATCCGCCAGATCTCCCAGCACGCGCACTCGGAGATCGTCGGGATGCTGCCCGAGGGCAACTGGATCACGCGCGCCCCGTCCCTCCGGCGTAAGGCGGTGCTGATCGCCAAGGTGCAGGATGAGGGCGGTCACGGCATGTATCTGTACAGCGCCGCCGAGACCCTCGGCGTCGCGCGCGAGGCGCTCGTCGCGCAGCTGCTCTCGGGGGTCGCCAAGTACTCGAGCATCTTCAACTACCCGACGCTCACCTGGGCCGACGTGGGCGCCATCGGCTGGCTGGTCGATGGCGCGGCCATCATGAATCAGATCCCGATCTGCCGCTGTTCCTACGGGCCGTATGCGCGCGCCATGGTGCGCATCTGCAAGGAGGAGAGTTTCCACCAGCGCCAGGGGTTCGAGATCATGCTCACCCTGGCGCGCGGCAGCGAGGCGCAGCGCACCATGGCGCAGGATGCGCTCAACCGCTGGTGGTGGCCCTCGATCATGATGTTCGGCCCGAGCGATGCGGACTCGCGCCACACCGCCCAGTCGATGCGCTGGAAGATCAAGCGCTTCAGCAACGATGAGCTGCGCCAGAAGTTCATCGACATCACCGTGCCGCAGGCGCAGTTTCTGGGACTGCGCATTCCGGATGCGCAGCTGCGCTGGGATGCGCAGGCCGAGCACTTTGAGATCGGACCGATCGACTGGAGCGAGTTTCACGCCGTGCTCAAAGGTCACGGTCCCTGCAACCACGAGCGCCTCGAAGCGCGCCGCACCGCCGATGCGAACGGGGAATGGGTGCGCGCGGCGGCCGCGGCGCATGGCGCCAAGCTCGCCGCGCGTGCCGCCGCTTAGAGCCCGCCCGGTAAGGAGATGTCCATGAGCCAGGACTGGCCGCTGTTTGAAGTCTTCATCCGCTCGCGTGCCGGGCTTGAGCACAAGCACGTCGGCAGCCTGCACGCCGCCGATGCGCGCATGGCGATCGAGCATGCCCGCGATGTCTACACGCGCCGCCAGGAGGGCGTGAGCCTGTGGGTGGTGCCATCGGTCGCCATCATCGCCTCCGATCCCGGGGAGGCCGAGGAGCTGTTCGAGCCGGCGCGCGACAAGGTCTACCGCCATCCGACTTTCTATGAGATTCCCGACGAGGTGAAGAACCTGTGAGCGCGCCCGCTGCCGTGCCCGCCGCCGGTCCCGCCCTCGCGCAGGCGCAGCTGCGCTACGTGCTGCGCCTTGCGGATACGAGCCTGGTGCTGGGGCAGCGCCTCGGGGAGTGGGTCGGACACGCCCCGCAGCTGGAAGAGGATCTGGGGCTTGCCAATCTCGCGCTTGATCTGATCGGGCAGGCGCGCCTGCTGCTCACGTACGCCGGCGAGCTCGAGGGTCGCGGGCGCGATGAGGATGCGCTCGCCTTCCTGCGCGACGCCCCGCAGTTCTCCAACCTCACCCTGGTCGAGCAGCCGAACGGGGATTTCGGGCATACGATCGTGCGCCAGTGGCTCACCGATTGTTGGCAGCTGGTGCTCTACCAGGGCCTGAGCGCCTCCAGTGACCAGCGCCTGGCGGCGATCGCGGCCAAGGCGGTGAAGGAGACGCGCTATCACCACCGCTTCAGCAGCGGCTGGCTTACACGCCTGGGCGATGGCACCGAGGAGAGCCACCGGCGCGTGCAGCAATCGGTGGAGGAGCTGTGGCGCTTCACCGGCGAGCTCTTCAGTCCCGATGACATCGATCTTGCGGTCGCCACCGCCGGCATCGCCCCGCACCTGAGCGCACTCGAGCCGGCGTGGTCAGCGCAGGTGGATGCAGATCTCAAGGCCGCCACTTTGGCGCGGCCCGCCGCGCAGCCCTATCCCTGGCACGGCAAGCGCGGCGTGCACACCGAGCATCTCTCGCACCTGCTTGCCGAGATGCAGCACCTGCAGCGCACCTATCCGGGGGCGCGCTGGTAAGCCATGAGCGCCGTCCTCACCGCCACTTCTCCGCAGGCGCTCGAAGCACGCGTGTGGGAGCTGCTCACGCAAGTGCCGGACCCGGAGATCCCGGTGCTGAGCATCGTCGACTTAGGGATCGTGCGTTTCGTGCAGGCGGGCGCCAGCGGGGAGCTGCGGGTCGGCCTGACACCCACCTACTCGGGGTGTCCGGCGACCGAGGCCATCCGCGCCGCGGTGCGCGCCGCGCTCACGGCCGCAGGCTTGGGCACGGTGGTGCTCGAGGAAGTGCTGGCACCGCCCTGGAGCAGCGACTGGCTCACCGCGCCGGCACGGCGCAAGCTGCGCGAGTTCGGCATCGCCCCGCCGGCGCACCCGGTCGACAGTCCGCGCGCACTCATGCCCGCGCCGCGCGTCACCTGTCCGCGCTGTCTGAGCGCAGACACGCAGCGCGTGAGCGAATTCGGCTCGACACCCTGTAAGGCGCACCACCGCTGCCTCAAGTGCGGGGAGCCGTTCGACTACTTCAAGTGCATCTGATGCGCAAGTTTCACCCCCTCAAGGTTCTCTCCGTCACGCCCCAGGCCGAGGATGCCGTTGAGATCGCCCTCGAAGTGCCCGCGTCGCTGCGCGAGGAATACCGCGGCGCACCCGGACAGCACGTAGTTCTCGCCGCACATATCGGCAATGAGGAGGTGCGGCGCACCTACTCACTGGTGAATGCACCGGGTGAATGGCCGCTGCGCATCGTGCCGCGCGTGCACCCCCAGGGCCGCATGTCGCGCCACCTTGCCGAGGCACTGCGCGCCGGGGACCTGCTGGAGGTGCTGCCGCCAAACGGCAGTTTCACGCCGCGCGCCAGCGAGCCGGGCCCCGGCACCTACGTCGCCTTTGCCGCCGGCTGCGGCATCACGCCGGTGCTCGCGGTGGTGCGCACGCTCCTGGCCACCACGCCGGGCCGCGTGCTGGTCTTCTACGGTAACACCGGCACGGCGCGCACCATGTGCCTGGAGGAGCTGCTGGCGCTCAAGGACCGCCATCTCGGGCGTCTCGCGCTGCACTTCCTCATGAGCCGTGAGCCGCAGGAAGTGGCGCTCTACAACGGACACCTGGACGGTGCGCGCGTGCGCGAGCTCGCCGCCGCGCTGTTCGAGCCGCAGGCGGTGCGTGAGTACTTCGTGTGCGGGCCCGGGGACATGATCGACACGGTCAGCGCGACGCTGCGCTCCCTCGGGGTCGAGGCTGGGCGTATCCACAGCGAGCACTTCACCCTCGCCACCACCATCCAGGCCGCGCCCGCCAGCGCCACGCCGCAGTCACTGCCGGCCTCAGCGCCGGCGCTGCAGGCGCAGGCGGAAGTGACCATTCTCATGGACGGGCGGCGGCGCTCCTTCAGCATGCGTCTCGAGGATGAGACGGTGCTCGAGGGGGCGGCGCGCGCCGGCATCGAACTGCCGTTCTCCTGCCGTGCGGGGGTGTGCTCGACCTGCCGTACCAAGGTGGTGCGCGGTGAGGTCACCATGACGCAGAACTATGCGCTGGAGGAGTGGGAACTCGAGCAGGGCTATGTGCTCGCCTGCCAGTCCCACATCAAGAGCGCACCGCTCGAGCTCGACTACGACGAGAAATGAAGCGCTGGAGGAGCCCGTGAGCTACCAAACCATACTGTTCCAGGTCGAGGATGGCATCGCGCGACTGACGCTTAATCGCCCCGAGCGCCTGAACAGCTTCAACACCGAGATGCACGCCGAGGTGCGCGCGGCGCTCGCCACACTCCCCGCATCGCAGGCGCGGGTGCTGGTGATCACCGGCGCCGGGCGCGGCTTTTGTGCCGGCCAGGATCTCAATGACCGCGCGGTCGCCCCGGGCGGCACGGCGCCGGATCTGGCCGCCTCCATCGAGACCCACTACAAACCCCTGGTGCTCACCTTGCGCGCCCTGCCGCTGCCGGTCATCGCCGCCGTCAACGGCGTTGCTGCCGGCGCGGGCGCGAACCTGGCACTGGCCTGCGATATCGTGGTGGCGGCGCGCTCGGCGGTGTTCGTGCAGGCGTTCGCCAAGCTCGGGCTGGTGCCCGATTCGGGCGGCACCTGGTCGCTGCCACGCCTGGTCGGCACGGCGCGCGCGCTCGGACTCGCCTTGCTCGGCGACAAGTTGAGCGCGCAGGACGCAGCCGCCTGGGGCCTGATCTGGCGCTGCGTCGAGGATGCCGAGTTCGCAGGGCTCGTAGAGGACATGGCGCGCGGCTTCGCCATCGCCCCGACCCGCGGGCTCGCGCGCACCAAGCAGGCGATCTATGAGGGACTGGGACGCACGCTCGCACAGCAGCTCGACATCGAGCGCGACTACCAGGGCGAACTCGGGCGCTCGGCCGACTACGCCGAGGGCGTGGCCGCCTTTGCCGCCAAGCGCCCGGCGCGCTTCAGCGGTTCTTGATCCGGGGCAACGCGGCTGTGAGCGATAACCTTCTGCCCGCGCAGGCACAGCGACTCGCAGAGCGCGCGGCCACCGCGCTCTACGAGCGCGACCACGCCTCCCGTTCCCTCGGCATGCAACTCACGGTGGTGCGCCCCGGGTTCGCGCAGGTCACCATGACGGTGCGCCCGGACATGGTGAACGGCCACGGCCTGTGCCACGGTGGGCTCTTGTTCGCCTTGGGTGACAGCGCCTTCGCCTTTGCCTGCAACAGCCACAACGCGGCTACCGTCGCTGCCGCCGCCTCCATCGATTTCCTCGCCGGCGCGCGCGCGGGTGAGCTGCTCACGGCCGAGGCGCGCGAGCTGTGGCGTACGCGCCGCAACGGGCTCTACGAGATCATCATCCTCAATCAGCAAGGTGAGCGTATCGCGCTGTTCCGCGGCCGCTCCTACCGCATCGACGGGACCGTGGTTCCGGCGGAGTAAGGCATCATGCAATTACAGAGCTATATCGCGGGCAAGTGGCAAAGCGGGGCCGGCGAGGGCACGGCGCTGCGCGATGCGACCACCGGCCTGGTGATCGCAAGGGCGAGCGCTGAGGGCTTTGACAGCGCGGCGGCGCTCAGTTACGCGCGTGAGGTCGGAGGGCCGGCGCTGCGCCGACTCACCTTCCACGAGCGCGCCAACCAGCTCAAGGCGCTCGCCAAGCTCCTGGGCGAGCACAAGGAGGAGTTCTATCAGCTCTCCTACGCCACCGGGGCTACCCAGGGCGATTCCTGGATCGACATCGACGGGGGCATCAGCACGCTCTTCGTCTACGCCAGCAAGGGCACCCGCGAGCTGCCCAACAGCCACGTCTACGTCGACGGGGGCCTGGAGGCACTCTCCAAGGGCGGCACCTTCCTGGGCCAGCACATATGCGTGCCGCTGGAAGGGGCCGCGGTGCACATCAACGCGTTCAACTTCCCCGTCTGGGGCATGCTCGAGAAGCTTGCGCCGGCGCTGCTTGCCGGGATGCCGGCGATCGTCAAGCCTGCGACCCAAACCTCCTACCTCACCGAGTGCGTGTTCCGCCGCATCATCGCCTCAGAACTGCTGCCGCCAGGGGCGCTGCAGCTGATCTGCGGCAGCGTCGGTACACTCTTCGACCACCTCACCTGTCAGGATGTAGTCGCCTTCACCGGCTCCGCCTCCACGGCGCTGAAGCTGCGCCAGCACCCGGTCGTGCTCAAGAACTCGGTACGCTTCACCGCCGAGACCGATTCCCTCAACTCCTCGCTCCTCGGGCCGGAGGCCGCACCCGGCACGCCTGAGTTCGATCTGTTCGTGCGCGAGGTGGTGCGCGAGATGACGGTGAAGGCGGGCCAGAAGTGCACCGCGATCCGCAAGGCCCTGGTGCCGGCGCAGTACGCGGATGAGGCGGTGGCGGCGCTGCGCGCCGCGCTCGGCAAGGTCGTGGTCGGGGATCCGCGGCTGAAGGAAGTGCGCATGGGCCCGGTGGCCTCGCTCACCCAGCGCCGCGAGGTGCTCGAGCAGCTCGGCAAGCTGCGCCGCGAGGCCGACGTGGTCTTCGGCGAGGGTGCAACGCTTGCGCCCGTGGGGGCCGATGCCGAGCGCGGCGCGTTCCTGTCCCCGACGCTGCTTTACTGCCGCGATACCGGCGCTGCACGCCAGGTGCACGCGGTGGAGGCCTTCGGTCCGGTGTGCACGCTCATGCCCTACCGCTCGCCGGCCGATGCCATCGAGCTCGCGCGGCGCGGTGGCGGCAGCCTGGTCGCTTCCGTGTTCAGCGCCGACGATGCCGCGGCCGCGCAGCTGGTGCTGGGACTTGCGCCCTATCACGGGCGCATCATCGTGGTGAACCGCCACTGCGCCAAGGAATCGACCGGCCATGGCTCCCCGCTCCCGCACCTGGTGCACGGCGGCCCGGGACGTGCCGGCGGGGGCGAGGAGATGGGCGGCATCCGCGGCATCATGCACTACATGCAGCGCACCGCCGTGCAGGGAACTGCCGATCTCATCACCGCGGTCACGGGTCGCTGGACCCGCGGCGCGCGTGAGCTCGACCCGGGCCGGCATCCGTTCCGCAAGGCCTTCGGTGAACTCGCCATTGGTGACACGTTCCATTCCGCCGAGCGCGCGGTGACGGTGGAGGACATCGAGCGCTTCGCGGCGCTCTCCGGGGACCACTTCTACGCCCACATGGATGAGGCGCAGGCGGCGCGCAACCCCTTCTTCGGCGGCCGGGTGGCACACGGGTATTTCCTCATCTCCGCTGCGGCGGGTCTGTTCGTAGATCCGCCCTACGGCCCGGTACTGGCGAACTACGGGCTCGATGCCCTGCGCTTCACCAAGCCGGTCAAGCCCGGCGATCGCATCAAGGTGCGCCTCACCTGCAAGGAAAAATCGCTGCGCCCGGCGCAAGGCTACGGCGAGGTGCGCTGGGATACCGCGATTACCAACCAGGACGGGGAAGCGGTCGCCAATTACGACGTGCTTACCATGGTGAGCGAGAAGACGGTGCCGGATGCCTGAAGCGCGCCAGACCCACAGCCAGCCACCGGGCGATGCTGCCGATCGCGCTCGCCTGTGCCGTTACATCAACCAGCGATTCATGGGCAAACGCGCCGTCTCACCCACGCCGCCGGCCCAGCGTGCTACGCCACAGCCCTGATAGGCAGGCTCAGCGGCCGCCGAAGTCCTCGAGTACCGTTTGCAGTGGCTCGCTGTTGATGTGCACGGGACCTGTGAAGGGGTGATTGATCGAGACAATCACGAACAGCCCCATGAACACGATCAGCGACAGGATTCCGGTCATCATCATCTGCGCCCGCAGGTTGCGGGTGCCGAAGAAGAACGTGAAGCCCACCGTGAGCACCCCGCCGAGCACCAAGACGCCCCACAGCATTCCCGGCACGATCCCGATCGCCAGATGCAGCCGCGCGCGGCGTGCCTCCGTCATCCCGTCGAGCTGGTTGAAGATCTCAACCAGCACCGACTGCTGGCGGGAGCCAGCGCGCGTGAGCTCCAGCGTGCGCGCGTAGAGCGCATCGAGTGCGCCGGTGACCTCGCGACTGGATTTCTGGTGTCCCATCGCCGGCCAGTCTTTCTCGATGGCGGCGCGCAGGTAGTCGCTGAGCGCCGCGCGCGTAGCGCGCGCTTCGGGTTCGCTGCCGTCGGCCAGGCGGTAGAGGGTGGCCGCAGCCCCGCCTTCCCGCACCACGGCGGTCTCTGCGTCGCTGAAGCGCTCCCACACGATGATGACCGCAAAGGCGAGCAGCACCGCGTAGATCACCCCGACGGTGGCGAACTTGAAGCCCGCGATCTCGTTGTTGGTGGTCAGGCGCTCAAGGGTGAAGCGACGCCGCACCAGCACCGGTCCGGCCATCGCCAGTGCCGTGGGCAGGATCACGATCAAGAGCGCCCCGAGCCACAGCGGCAGCCCTGAAAGAAACAGTGACACCGGCGATCTCCTGTGAGCCAAGGATCAGGCGGCCGCCACTTTAGGGGCGCGCGGCGCGCGGTGCAAACCTTGCCCGCCGCTGGCGCGGCCGCTAGCCGGCGCTGCGCGGCGTGTCGGGCAGCCGGAAGGTATGGCCGCGGGTGGAGATCAGCTTGAAGAGCGTCCAGGCGGCATCGCCGGGCCGTAGGTTCAGCGCCTGCTGCGCCGCGTGCGTAATGCGGGCCAGCACCCGCGCACCACCCACATCGAGCGTGACGAGCACGCCGAGTTCATCGCCGAGCAGGCCGACTACGGTGCCCGGCAGTACGTTGCGCACGCTGAGGGAGTGCACCGGCTGGGTGGCGAGGATGACATCGCGCGCCAGCACCTGCAGGCGTACGCGCGCCCCGAGCGCAGCGCCGCGCAGGCTCACCTGCAGCGTGCCTGAGCCCACGCGCAAATCGGCGCTGCCATTGCTCTCATCCACACGCGTCACGATGCCCTCGAGCACGGCGCCCGCAAGGTCTGCGCCCGTCACGGCCTGCAGCTCGGGGGTGAGGCTGACCTCGCTCACGGAGCCTGCGCTGAGCACCCGCCCGCCCTCCAGCAGCACCAGGTAGGTGGCCAGGCGCAGCACTTCCTCGAACTGGTGGCTGACGTAGACCATGGGAATCGCCAGCCGGTCGCGCAGCGCCTCCAGATACGGCAGCACCTCCTCGCGGCGCGTGACGTCGACGGAGGCGAGCGGCTCATCCAGCAGCAGCAGGCGCGGCTGCGACAGCAGCGCGCGGCCGAGCGCGACGCGCTGACGCTCCCCGCCGGAGAGCTGACGCGGCGCGCGCGTGAGCAGCGCTTCGAGTCCAAGCAGCTCCACCACCTCATCGAAGCCGATCACGCGCGGCGCGCCACGCGCGCGGTGCTCGCCGTAGCGCAGGTTGGCCGTGACGTTCAGGTGCGGGAACAGGCGCGACTCCTGGAACACGTAGCCGATGCGGCGGCGCTCGACCGGTACGTGGATGCCGGCGCGTGTGTCGGTGAGGACCTCGTCCTTGAGCTCTATCCGGCCCTCCTCGGGGGCGAGCAGTCCGGAGATGAGATTGACGAGTGTGGTCTTGCCGCTGCCGGAGCGGCCGAAGAGGGCGGTTACCCCGGGTACCGGGGCGGTGAAGGCGGCCTCGAGCGTGAAGCCCGGACGGCGTTTGACGAGAGCGACGCGCAGCATTTCAGGGCGCCAGGCGCCGGCGTACGCGGCGCAGCAACAGTTCCGCGAGCAAGAGCCCGAGCACGCCGAGTGAGAACGACAGCAGTGCGAGGCGCAGCGCCAGCGCATCTCCGTTCGGGGACTGCATGGCGGTGTAGAGGGCGAGTGGCAGTGTGCGGCTGACGCCGGGGATGTTGGAGGCGAAGGTGATCACCGCACCGAACTCGCCAAGTCCTGCGGCGAAGGCGGTGACGAGGCCGGCGAGGATGCCCGGCAGCACGAGCGGCAGCGTGATGCTGAAGAAGCGGTCGAGGGGCCGCGCGCCGAGCGTGCGCGCCGCGTCCTCCAGGCGCGCATCGATCCCCTCCATAGACAGGCGGATGGCGCGCACCAGCAGCGGAAAGGTCATGACTGCGGTGGCCAGCGCCGCCCCTGCGGTGGTGAAGGCGAGGCGGATGCCGAAGTGCGTATCGAGCCAGCGGCCCAGGATCCCGTGCGCGCCGAGCAACACGAGCAGCACGTAGCCGACGGCGACCGGGGGCAGCACCAGCGGCAGGTGCACGAAGGCATCGAACAGCGTACGCCCGGGAAAGCGCACGCGCGTGAGCACCCAGGCGACGAGGATCGCCAGCGGCAGGCTGAAGAACACGCTGCGGGCCGCGACCGACACGCTCAGGCGCAGCGCCTCCAGTTCCGCCGCTCCCAGGAACGAGCTCATAGCGGGGATGGGCGGCGCGGTGTTGGCATCACGGCGCGCACTGTGGCACGGGGAGCGTGCCGTCGGCCAGAGCCGCTGAAGGCCTTAAGCGACGAGTGCGGTCTTGAGCAGTTCGCGCGAGGCTGGCGGCAGTGGCGGTGCGCTGGCCGCGAGACCCTTTTGCTCGAGCCAGGCGCGATTGAAGAGGCGCGACTGGTACTTGGCGCCGCCGTCGCACAGCACCGTGACAATGGTGTGTCCGGGGCCGAGCTGGCGGGCGATGCGCACCGCGGCGGC
The DNA here is from genome assembly GCA_963743625.1 of uncultured Pseudomonadota bacterium. Taxonomy (GTDB): domain Bacteria; phylum Pseudomonadota; class Gammaproteobacteria; order Steroidobacterales; family Steroidobacteraceae; genus 13-2-20CM-66-19. Next base: position 148,966 of record CAVUQM010000016.1, read on the forward strand.
CACGTTGATGCCGCTGGTGCTGCCGAGCAGCAGCCCCTCATCCAGGAGCAGCCGGTACACGAGCGCTACCGTCTCGGTGTCCTCGATGTGCAGCGCCTCATCGATAGGGGCATCCTTCAGGTTCGCGGTGATGCGGCCGATACCGATACCCTCGGTGATCGAGCCTGAGCCGGTGGCGGCGAGCGTGCCGGTGCGAATGAAGGCGTACAGGCTGCTGCCGGGCGGGTCGGCCAGCACGCAGCGCACGCCGGCGCGCTGCGCTTTGAGGAATGTGGCAACCCCTGCATAGGTGCCGCCGGTGCCGCTCGCGGCGACGAAGGCGTCGAGCTTACCGCCGGTCTGCTCCCAGATCTCAGGACCGGTGGTGGCGAAGTGCACGTCGCGGTTGGCGGTATTGTCGAACTGGTTCGACCAGATGGCATCAGGCAGGGCTGCGGCCAGGCGCTGGGCGACCCTCTGGTACTGGTTCGGGTTGCTGTAGGGCACGACCGGTACCTGATGCACCTCGGCGCCGAGGAGTTCGAGCAGCCGGTACTTCTCGGCCGACTGGTTGTCCGGCATCACGATGACGCAGCGATAGCCGCGCGCGTTGCACACGTGCGCAAGCCCGATACCGGTATTGCCGGCGGTGCCTTCGACCACCGTACCCCCGGGGCGCAGCTCGCCGCGCTGCTTCCGCCCGCTGCACGATGGCGCTCGCGGCGCGGTCTTTGACCGAGCCGCCCGGGTTCATGAATTCGGCCTTGCCGAGTATTTCGCAGCCGGTCTCCGCGCTCAGGCGCTTCAGACGTATGAGGGGCGTGTTGCCGATCGCACCAATGAAGCCATTCACCGTGCTCACACCAGCGCTCCGGCGGCAGGTGCAATCACGCTCAGGGCATCGGCCGCGGCGAGTGCCGCCACCGCGCCCACCACCAGCAGCGCCGGCGCCTCGACCCGGGCGGCGCTTGCCACCGCGGCGATGTCGGCAAGCGTCCCGCGCAGCACGCGCTGCCCGGGCAGTGTCGCACGCTCGATGATCGCCACCGGGTGTGCGGCGGCCGCCCCGGCGCTCCTCAGGCGCGCGAGGATCTGCGGCAGCTGCGCGACCCCCATGTAGAAGACGATGGTGTGGCTCGGGTCGGCGAAATAGCGCCAGTCGGGCGGCGCGCCGTCTGCCAGGTGGCCCGTAACGAAGGTGACGCTGTTGGCCAGGCGACGATGCGTGAGGGGCAGGCCTGCGGCCGCCGCCGCGCCGAGCGCCGCGGTGATGCCCGGCACGACGATGTAGGGGATGCCGTGGCGCTGCAGTACTTCGATTTCCTCCCCGCCGCGCCCGAACACGAACGGGTCGCCGCCCTTGAGGCGCGCGACGCGCTGGCCGCGCGCGGTGAGCTCCACGAGCAGCGCGTGGATGCGCTCCTGCTGGCCGCGCTCACCGGCCTCCTTGCCAACGAAGATGCGTTGCGCGTCGCGCCGCGCGCGCTCCAGCACCGTCTCGCTCACCAGTCGGTCGTAGAGGATGACGTCCGCCTGTTGCAGCAGCTGCAGCGCGCGCAGCGTCAGAAGATCTGCATCGCCGGGCCCGGCCCCGATCAGGTACACCTCTCCGAGCGAGGGTGCCTGCGCATCCGCCGGGGTCGTGAGCTGCGAGGTGCGCAGCTCGCGCCGCAGTCCCTCGGTGGCGCCCGCCTCATCGCCGCCGAGAACCTGCGTGGCGACCGGCCCGGCGACGATGCGCTCCCAGAACGCGCGCCGTCCGGCGGGCGGCAGCGCTTCCTGCACGCCCCTGCGGTGCCGGCCCATGAAGCGCGCGAGCGCGCCCAGACGCGCCGGCAGCAGCGCCTCGATCTGTTCGCGCACCCGGCGCGCCAGTACCGGGGCGTGCCCGGCGGAGCTCACCGCGACGATGAGCGGGGAGCGCTCGATGAGCGCCGGGAAGATGAAGGTGGAGAGCTCGGCATCGTCCACGACGTTGACCGGGATGTTCAGCGCCTGGGCGCTGCGCGAAACTTCAGCGTTCACGGCCCGCTCGCCGGTGGCGGCGACCACGGCGACCGCCCCTTTAAGGTGTGCGGGGGAGAATGCGGCGCGCGTGTGGGTGAGTCTCGGCGTTCACCGCGTAGCGGGCCAGATCGGCGTGCAGTTGCGGGGCGATGAGCGTGACGGATGCGCCAGCCTTCAACAGCCACTGGGCCTTGCGCAGCGCCACCTGGCCGCCGCCGACCACGATGCACCGGCTTGCCCTCGACCCGCAGGAATACCGGCAGATAGTCCATGCGCGGCACCTAGTTGACCGCCGCTGCGGGGGCGGCCATGGGATGTCTTGGATGCAGTCCGCATTCGCGTGACTCGGTCTGCTCCCACCACCAGCGCCCGGCGCGCCGGCTCTCGCCGGGCTGGATCGCGCGCGTGCACGGCGCGCAGCCGATGCTCGGGTACTGGCGGTCGTGGAGCACATTGTACGGCAGGCCGCGGGCGCGGATGTACTGCCACACCTCCGCCTCGCTCCAGTCAAGCAGCGGGCTGAGCTTGTACAGCCCGTACTTGGCGTCCCACTCCTCGGCTGCGCCCTGCGCGCGCTCGGCGGACTGCTCGCGGCGCACGCCGGTGATCCAGGCGCCGTAGCCGGCGATCGCGCGGCGGAACGGCTCGACCTTGCGCATGCGGCAGCACTCCAGGCGCGCGTCGAGGCTCTGCGTAGAAGCCGTTCATGCCCTGGCGCGCACCAGGCGCTCAAGCGCTGCGGCGTCCGGGGTAACCACGCGGATGCGGTTGCCGTAGCGGTGCTGCAGCTTCTCCAGCGACCGGTAGGTTTCCTCGTGCAGCCGTCCGGTGTCGATGCTGAACATCTCGATCTGCGGGAAGTGCGTCGCAGATGATGTCGGTAAGCACCATCGCCTCGGCGCCGAGGCTGTTTGAGTAACTAGCCGCCCATGCTGCTGCAGCGCCGTGGCGAGGTGTTCGCGCACCTGCGCGGCCTGCAGCTCCAGCTCCGAGCTCGTCACTGCTCCCATCGTGGGGTGACTATAGCCACCGGGCTGTGCTCGACAGAACGAACCATTGCTTCTGAGCGGGTTGCGCTGCGGTTATAGGCCGGTTACACGCGCGCTCCCAGCAGCGCGTGCGCTTGGGTTAGGCTTAAGCGCCCATGAAACTGCACCAGTTGCGTTATCTCGCCGCCGTCGCCCAGAGCGGACTTAACATCACCGCCGCCGCGCAGAAGCTGCACACCTCCCAGCCCGGGGTCAGCAAGCAGATCAAGCTGCTTGAGGACGAGCTGGGCTTCCAGATTTTCATCCGCGAGGGGCGCAACCTCACCCGCATCACCCCTGCCGGCCAGCAGGTCATCGACCGGGCGCTGCACATCCTGCAGGAGGCGCAGAGCATCCGGCAGCTGTCCACGGAGCTGCGCGACGAGGGCAGGGGGAGCCTGTCGATCGGCACCACGCACACCCAGGCGCGTTATGTCCTGCCCGATGTGATCCAGGAGTTCCTCAAGCGCTACCCCCAGGTCGTGCTCAACCTGCACCAGGGCACCTCCGAGCAGATCGCCGAGATGGTGGCCGGCGACCGCATCGACTGCGCCATCGCCACCGGCTCCGAGCAGCTGTTCGGTGACCTGACGCATCCTGCCGTGCTACCGCTGGCATCGCTGGGTGATCGTGCCGCGCAACCATCCGCTGGCCGCGGCCGGGCGCCTGAGCTTCAAGGCCTGGCAGCGTATCCCCTTGATCACCTATACGTTCAGCTTCAGCGGCCCCTCGTCGCTGCACCAGGCCTTCGCCAAGGCGGGCCTTACGCCCAACGTGGCCATCACCGCGCGCGACGCGGACGTGATCGAGACCTACGTGCGCCTGGGGCTGGGAGTGGGCATCGTCGCGCACATGGCGATTGATGAGAACGGATCCGCAGCTGAAGGCGATCGACGCCTCGCACCTGTTTGCCGCGCACACCACCTGGATCGGCTTCCGCCGCGGCACGCTGCTGCGCAAGTACATGTACGACTTCGCGCAGCTCTTGGCACCGCACCTGGACCGCCGCCTGGTCGAGCGCGCCCACCGCGCTTCGGCGGCGGAGGTCAGTCAGATGTTCGAGGGGATCAGCCTGCCGGAGCGCTAGGCGGCGAAGAAGCGCTGGCTGCGCAGTGCAACCTCGGGGCGACCCGGGCTGGTAGGCCACGTCGTAACGCTGCCAGGCGCGCACCGCCGCCGCCACGTCCTCACCCGCGGCCAGCTCCAGCGCATCGAAGCCGCAGCGCGCCAGGAGGAACACCAGGTCCTGTTTGACCCCCGCGCCCACGGCGCGCAGTCGCCCGGCAAAACCGAAGCGCTCGCGCAGCAGCCGTCCCTGGGAATAGCCGCGACCCTCGCCGGGGCTGGGAAACTCGCAGGCAACGAGTGCAAGCCGCGGCAGCTCGGTGCTAGGTCCTCGACCCGGTCCACCGGCGCCAGGCGCACGCCCAGCGCGCCGGTGCGCGCAGCAAAGCGTTCCGGATGGGCGCGCAGTTCCGCAATGGCACGATCAGCGCATCACCCCCGGAGGCTTCCTCGCCCAGGTAGTGCCACGGATCGGCCACCCACTCACGCTGCCGCAGGATGTGGCGCATAGGCGCGCTCCTTGAACGGCTTGATGCCCAGGCGTGGACGGTGTCGACGAAGCGCTCGCCGTCGGCGCGCACGCCGCGATACACCTCGACGATGCGCTCGATGGTGCTGGCTACCTCGTGCTTGGGCACCGAGGGGCCGATGACCTCCCCGAGGGCCGTCACGCCGCTCGCCGATCCGCCCAGGGTGATCTGGTACCACTCCTCGCCGTGCTTATCGACGCCGAGGATGCCGATGTGACCGACGTGGTGATGGCCGCAGGCGTTCATGCAGCCGGACATCTTGATCTCGAGCTCGCCTAAGTCGTACAGGTAGTCGAGGTCATCAAAGCGCTGCTGGATCTGGCGGCGACATCCAGCGTCCCGGCGTTGGCAAGCAGCAGAAATCCAGTCCCGGGCAGGCAATCATGTCCGTGAGCGTGCCGATGTTGGGCATCGCGAGCTTGTGGCGTTCCAGCTCGGCCCAAAGGAGCTTCAGGTCACGCTGACGAACGTCTGCCAGCAGCAGGTTCTGCGTGTGCGTCACGCGCACCAGGCCGAAGCTGAAGCGCCGGGCAAGCTCGGCGACCGCGTCCATCTGGTCCGAGCTCATGTCGCCGGGGATCGCACCGTGCGCCTTGAGCGAGACGAACACGGCGCGGTAGCCGGGCACCTTGTGCGCGTGCGTGTTGTAGCGGTACCAGGCCTGGAAGCGCGGGTCCTCCCGGCCGGTGCGGCGAGGTCGAGGGATAGGACGCGTAGGGCTGCGGCCTGAAGAAGGCGCGCACCCGGTCGACCTCGGCCGCCGGCAGCTGCACTGCGTGCGCCCGGTTGTCGTGCCACTCCGCTTCGACCAGTTCGCGGAAGCGGTCGATGCCGAGTGACTTCACCAGCACCTTGATGCGCGCCTT
>CAVUQM010000017.1:0-111247 GCA_963743625.1 uncultured Pseudomonadota bacterium
TGTTATGTGGTACCCCTTCAACTCATCGTATTGCTCCTCGGCCCATTCTCGTGCCGCTGTCCGCAAGACGATCAGGCCGACCGCCCTTGGCGAGAGCTGCGCGTAGCGGCGAGTCTCCGCGAGGGCGTTCTCGTCCCAGCATGTAATGCCGCGGCCGGGATCGTGAGTGAGGGTGAGCAGCCGCTCGGTCCCGATCCGCAAGACATCCACCAGATGCCATACATACGTCGACGCCGACCAGCGCCTGCCGGTCTCTCGCATCGGCTCCGTGGACGCGAGCGACGGCGGCCGTTGCTCCCTCGGGGAGCTGAGTTACCAGGTCAATGGCGTCCTTGCGAGAGACAGTCCAGGCGAAGCCGCACTCTGCGCATACGGGGCTGTCGGGCTGCCACCTCACGACAGAAGGCTATCCGATCCTCCGGGTGACCTGCTGCTTAGGAGGTCGTCGGCCTGCACGTGGCGAGCTGGTCCGTCCCAGCTCGGATGGCATGTCGGCGTGGCCAGGAGTGACCGTGAGTTCCTCCGGTTTACCGCCCGGTCGGGCACGCAGCGGGCGCGCGCTTATGGGGGAGCATCTAATCCGTAGGAGTGGGCACATCGTCCAGGGCCGTCCAATGCGGACTGTGAGCTGGGCCAATATTCCACAGTTGTCCGTGCCTGGCGGGTGGTGTCCGCTGTCACCCTCTGTGTCAGCAGTATTGGCAGCAGTCGCGGCGGAGCGGACAGGATCCTCGACCCTGGGTTCCGCAGTTGATGTAGCGGCTAGGCGGTGAATCTGGGGGTTGACGTGCGGAAACGCGCCGTCGGCTGGTCAGACGGCGTGTATCTAGGCGGCGGGTCCTCGTCGGGTCAGGGCTTCTGCGGGGAGTTTCAGCTGGTAGATGCGGGGCGGGGCATCGATTTTCAGGGCCCGGAGGATGTCGCGCTGGGGCTTGGTGATCTCGGTGCGCTGCCGAAAGGTGCCGGCGGGGCCAGTGAAGGTGCCGACGTGGATCCGGTCGAGCTCGCGGCGCAGTTCCGGCCAGGTCTGGCCGCAGGCGTTCTCGGCGATGCGGGCCAGGAGCAGGGCGAGCCAGCAGAGGATGACGTGGGCGCGGATGCGTTCTTCCTTCCGGTGGTAGACCGGGCGCAGGTCGATGACCTGCTTCATGTCGCGCCAGCCGCGCTCGACTTCCAGGAGCTGCTTGTAGCCGACGGCGATGTCCTCGGCGGACATCTTCGGGTCGGCTGTCCTGAGCAGGTACTTCCCGTCGAGGTTCTCCTCGGCCTTCGCCTTGGCGGCGTCGGTGCGGAGCAGCCCGCCGGGGGTGACGCGCAGGTAGCGGTTCAGGCCGGGCTTGGTGGAGATGACGCCGCGCAGCTCGGCGCGCTTGTCCCGGCTGAGCTGGTCAGAGTCCCTGGATCGCCTCCTCGAGCCGGGCGATCATGCGGGCGCGGACGGCGGCGTCGCGCTCGGCGGCCTCGGGGTTGAAGCAGATGACGAACCGCTCGTCATCGGCGATCCGCACTTCCTTGACCTTGAGGTTCCCCGCGACGTCCTTGTAGCGGCCCTGCCGGGACAGGGCGGCCTCCGCTCGGCGGAGCCGGAGCGGAGCTTCTCCCCGATGATGTAGCTGCCGCCGCCTTTGCGCAGGTAGCGGCGGTTCTCCGCGGAGGTGAACCCGCGGTCGGCGACCCAGACGACCTTGCGACAGGCACCAGTCGCGCATGTCGTCCTTCACCTGCCGGATCAGCGCGGAGTCGGCCGTGTTCCCGGGCCAGCACCAGACCCGGACCGGGATCCCGTCCCTGGTCACGGCCATCCCGATGACGACCTGGGGCAGGTCGTCGCGGTGGTCCTTGGACTTCCCCCAGGTCCGGAACGGCCGGCTCCCTCCCCGTCCTCGCGCTGCCGGCGTTCCCGCCGGTCAGCGGCTGCCGCGCTCGTCGCGGGCGACGGGCTCGTCGGCCTCTTCGGTCTCGAAGTAGGTGGAGGTCGTGTCGAAGAACAGCAGATCGACCTCAAGGTTGAGCAGGTCGGCGAGGTTGTCGAAGACCTTCCGCTCCAGGTCGCCGCTGATCTCCATCAGCCAGTCCATCGCCCGGTAGCACGCGTCGTCGCTGGTGGCGGGCAGGCCGGCGACCAGGACGTCCTGGTTGACCCAGCGGGCGGCGGCCAGCTTCGACGACGGGGCCAGCGCCCGGTTCGCGACCAGGGCGAACAGCACCCTCTCCGCGGACTCGTCCAGGCGGCGCCCTTCAGCAGCTTCCGCATCTCCTAGCCGATCCCGAGCCGGGACCACAGCGCGTCCAGCGCCCAGGTGCCGCCGAGCGGGCTGGACTCGGTGAACTCCAGGCCGTCGGCGGCCGCGGCCAGGGCCGCGTCGGGGTCGAGGAACCGGGTGACGGACGCGACCAGCCGCTGGAGCGCCTCGCGGTTCGCGTGGTCCTCGCGGCCGAAGTTGTAGACGACCTGGACCTTCGACCTGCGCGGTTGCGGGTCCCAGACGTTGTGGGCGAGCTGGAGGTAGCGGACCTCGGAGCCGTCCTTGTTCCGCCGTGGCGTCGACCGCAGGTACATGGACTAGAAGATACCGCTAAAACCTGCATCTGCAGGTGAATCACGATCAGGCGTGTATCTAGGCGTTCTCGCGATTCAGAGTAGCCCGACGTTCCTGACCTGCGCGTTCAGCCCGGAACATGGACCAGGAAGCCGATTAGCTGCGGAACCCAGGTCGACCGTCCGCTTCAGGCCGGACATATCCCAAGTTCACGTGGATCGTGCGGGAGTTATGCGCTGTCGTCGGTCGCTGCTGTTAGCCGGTGGCTGCTGTCGTTTAACTCGCCCTGACTATGCCCCAACGCGTGGCCCTATATCGCGCGACGCAGGAAGCGCTGGAGCTGACTGTCTCTAGACCGGTGCGGGTCACTGCGACGGTGCAAGCGGCAGGGTTGACCTTGATGGTCTCCCCCATCCGCAGCATGGCGCGAGAGCGGGATGAAGACGTCCGCCTGGTAGCCATCCGGCATAGGGTCGCGAAAGCGGGGGGCGAACTACGCCTCCCTGAGGTCGAGCACGGCATGGGTGTCGCGATTCGTATGCAGCTGACCAGGATGACAGTCCGCCGGGCCGACGCCGCATCTAAATGTAGTCCGCGTCTTACATCCGCGCAGGTGGACACAATCTTATGCTAGGCCGCACGGGGGGCCGTAAGCCGCGCGCCCGTGGAAATGCGAGCGCACATCATCGACAGTAACTGCGCTGGTTCACACAGACGTACGCCTTCAGTGTGCGTCTCTCCGATTAGATCGGGAGCATAGCGATGCAGCAGCCGCAAGAATCCGCACGCGCCTCGCGCAAGTCCAACGGCAAGCACGGGCGCGCGGAGCCGGAACTGGATCTAAGCAAGCTGCTTCATGCGCTGCAAAGCGTTCGCGACGGAGACTTCTCCGTGCGCCTGGCGGGCGACCAGACCGGACTCTTAACGGCAAGATCGCCGACACCTTCAACGAGATCGTCACGGCCAACCAGCGTCTCGCCAGCGAGCTCGAACGGGTCGGGCAGACCGTCGGCAAGGACGGGAAGACACGCCATCGGATGTCCAGCGAGCGGCGCACCGGCGCGTGGGGCGCCATGGAGCTTCGGTAAACACCCTGATCGACGATCTGCTGTGGCCCACCACGGAAGTGACCCGGGCGATCTCGGCGGTTGCCAAGGGCGACCTGCAGCAGACGATGAGTCTCGAGGTCGACGGTCGGCCGCTGAAGGGCGAATTTCTGCGTTCGGCGACGATCGTGAACACGATGATCGCACCAGATGAGTGCCTTCACCTCTGAGGTGACCCGTGTCGCACGCGAAGTCGGCACCGAAGGCAAGCTCGGCGGTCAGGCGGCGGTGCAAGGCGTGGCCGGAACCTGGAAGGATCTCACCGACAGCGTCAATTCGATGGCGAGCAATCTGACCGGTCAGGTGCGCAATATTTCCGAAGTGACGATTGCGGTCGCCAACGGCGACCTCTCGCGCAAGATCACGGTCGACGTGCGCGGCGAGATCCTGCAGCTGAAGGAAGCCATCAACACCATGGTCGATCAGCTGCGCTCGTTCGCCTCCGAGGTGACCCGCGTTGCGCGCGAGGTGGGCACGGAGGGCAAGCTCGGCGGCCAGGCGATCGTGTCCGGTGTCGCCGGGACGTGGAAGGATCTGACCGATTCGGTCAATGCGATGGCGACCAACCTCACCGGCCAGGTGCGCAACATCGCGGAGGTCACGACCGCGGTGGCACGCGGTGACCTGTCGCGCAAGATTACCGTGGACGTGAAGGGTGAGATTCTGCGAACTGAAGAACACCATCAATACAATGGTCGACCAGCTCAACAGTTTCGCCGCCGAGGTCACGCGCGTGGCGCGCGAGGTCGGAACCGAGGGCAAACTGGGCGGCCAGGCGCTGGTGCCGGGCGTCGCCGGGACCTGGAAGGATCTAACCGATAACGTCAACTCGATGGCCGGCAACCTCACCGGCCAGGTGCGCAATATCGCGGAAGTCTCGACCGCCATCGCGAGCGGCGACCTGTCGCGCAAGATCACAGTCGACGTGCGCGGGGAGATCCTGCAGCTGAAGGAAACCATCAACACGATGGTGGATCAGCTGCGCTCGTTCGCATCCGAGGTGACCCGCGTCGCACGCGAGGTCGGCACCGAGGGCAAGCTGGGCGGCCAGGCGGTCGTGCCGGGCGTCGCTGGAACCTGGAAGGATCTCACCGACAGCGTGAATTCCATGGCCGGCAACCTCACCGGCCAGGTGCGCAATATCGCGGAGGTCGCGACCGCAATCGCGCAACGGCGATCTGTCGCGCAAGATCACGGCAGACGTAAAGGGCGAAATCCTGCAGCTGAAGGAGTCCATCAACACCATGGTGGATCAGCTCAATGCGTTCGCAGCGGAAGTCACCCGTGTGGCCCGCGAGGTGGGCACGGAGGGCAATCTCGGCGGCCAGGCCGAGGTGAAAGGGGTGAGCGGGGTCTGGAAAGATCTCACCGACAACGTCAACTCGATGGCGAGCAACCTCACCGGTCAGGTGCGCAACATCGCGGAAGTCGCCACCGCGATCGCCCGTGGCGACCTGTCACGCAAGATCACGGTGGACGTGCGCGGCGAGATCCTGCAGCTGAAGCAAACCATCAATACGATGGTCGATCAGCTGAACGCCTTCGCCGCCGAGGTCACCCGCGTTGCCCGTGAGGTGGGCTCCGAGGGTCGTCTGGGCGGCCAGGCGGACGTCAAGGACGTAAGCGGCGTGTGGAAGGACCTGACTGACAAGGTCAACTCCATGGCCAGCAATCTGACCAACCAGGTGCGCAATATCGCTGAAGTGGCAACCGCGATCGCGCGCGGCGATCTGTCGCGCAAGATTACGGTGGACGTGCGCGGCGAGATCCTGCAGCTGAAGGAGACCGTCAACACAATGGTCGACCAGCTCAACAGCTTCGCCGCCGAAGTGACGCGCGTGGCACGCGAGGTCGGCACCGAGGGCAAACTCGGCGGTCAGGCAATCGTGCCGGGCGTCGGCGGCACCTGGAAGGACCTGACCGATAACGTAAACTCCATGGCCAGCAACCTCACCGGCCAGGTGCGTAACATTGCTGAGGTGTCGACCGCCATTGCGCGCGGTGACCTGTCGCGCAAGATCACGGTGGACGTGAAGGGCGAGATTCTGCAGCTGAAGGAAACCATCAACACGATGGTCGACCAGCTCAACGGGTTTGCCGCTGAAGTTACGCGACTGGCGCGTGAGGTCGGCACCGAGGGCAAGCTCGGCGGCCAGGCGGTCGTGCCCGGTGTGGCGGGGACCTGGAAAGATCTGACCGACAACGTCAATGTGATGGCGAACAATCTCACGAACCAGGTGCGCGGTATCGTGAAGGTTGTGACCGCTGTGGCCAACGGCGACCTGCGCCAGCGCCTGACGGTGGAATCGAAGGGCGAGGTTAACGCACTCGCCGATACCATCAACAGCATGACGGACACCCTGGCGATATTCGCCGATCAGGTGACAAGCGTCGCGCGCGAAGTAGGCGTGGAGGGCCGCCTGGGCGGGCAGGCTCACGTGCCGGGAGCGGCGGGCACCTGGAAGGACCTCACGGCCAACACAAATCTGCTGGCCGCCAATCTCACTAATCAGGTACGCGCGATCGCGGAGGTCGCAACGGCAGTCACCAAGGGCGATCTCACGCGCTCGATTCAGGTGGAGGCGCGCGGGGAAGTCTCTGAATTGAAGGACAACATCAACGCGATGATCGGCAACCTGCGCGCGACGACCGAGCGCAACAACGAGCAGGATTGGCTTAAGACGAATCTGGCGAAATTCAGTCGCATGATGCAGGGGCAAAGGGACCTTGTCACCGTCGGCCAGCTGCTGCTCTCGGAGCTTGCGCCGCTGGTGAACGCCCAGCAGGGGATTGTCTACGTCATGGATGGCTCTGGCGAGAGCGCACACCTGCGCGAGCTTGCGAGCTACGCCGACCAGGCGGGTCGCGAAGGCGGACCGCGCCGTTACGCCGTAGGCCAGGGACTCGTGGGTCAGGCCGCCGCCGATCGGCAGCGCTTGCTGCTCAACGACGTTGCGGATGACTCAATCCGGGTGGACAGCGGCCTCATGAGTTCCCGCCCGCGCAACGTGATCGTGCTGCCAGTGCTGTACGAGGGGCACGTCAAGGCCGTCTTGGAACTGGCGTCTCTCAGCGGCTTCACTGCATCGCATCTGGCGTTCCTGGAGCAGCTGACCGGCAGCATTATCGGCGTGGTCTTGAATACCATCGAGGCCACGATGCGCACCGAGGGACTCCTCACGCAGTCACAGCAGCTGGCCGGTGAGCTGCAGGCGCAGCAGACGGAATTGCAGCAGACCAACGAGGAGCTCGCCAACAAGGCGAAGCTACTTGCTGAGCAGAACGCGGAAGTTGAGCGCAAGAACCAGGAGATCGAGCTGGCGCGGCGCGCGCTCGAGGAGAAGGCCGCGGAGCTCGCGCTCACCTCGCGCTACAAGTCGGAGTTCCTGGCGAACATGTCGCACGAGCTGCGTACGCCCTTGAACAGCATACTCATACTGGGCCAGCAGCTTGCCGAGAATGCGGACGGCAATCTCAGCAACCGGCAGGTGGAGTTCGCCAACACAATCCACGGTGCGGGCACGGACCTGCTCAACCTGATCAGCGATATCCTGGACTTGTCGAAGATCGAGTCCGGAACCGTGACGGTGGAATGCGAGGACCTGCTCTTTACCCATCTGCGGGAGACCGTCGAGCGCAATTTCCGGCACGAGGCCGAGGCCCGCAAGCTGTCCTTTGCCCCCGACTTCGACCAACGCCTGGGCCGCGCAATCACGACCGATTCGAAGCGCCTACTGCAGGTGCTGAAGAACCTTTTGTCCAACGCGTTTAAGTTCACCGAGCGTGGCGGAGTCCGCCTGCATGTCGGCGTTGCCGCCGGCGGCTGGTCGCCGATCATCCGATCCTGAGCCAAGTGCCCGCGGTGGTGGAATTCTCCGTCAGCGATACCGGCATCGGCATACCACCTGAGAAGCAGCGCATCATATTCGAGGCGTTTCAGCAGGCGGATGCCGGCACGGCACGCAAGTACGGCGGCACCGGGCTCGGACTGGCGATCAGCCGCGAACTGGCACACCTGCTGGGCGGGGAGATCCGCCTGAGCAGTGTGGCCGGCAGCGGCAGCACCTTCACACTCTACCTGCCGCTGCAGTATGTCGGCCCAGCCTACACGCGCGGTGTCCAACAGGGGCCCGCCACACCTGTGAGCCCGCAGCCGGCATTTCAACCGGCCGCGCTGCCGGTAGTACGACAGGAAGAGATCACGGATGATCGCGAGAATCTGGGGACGTCCGACCCCGTGCTACTGATTGTCGAGGATGACCTGCACTACGCACGCGTGCTCGTCAGCCTCGCGCGTGAGCGTGGCTTCAAGGTTCTGCTGGCGCGTACCGGCGCGGATGCCTTGATGCTCGCGGGCAAGTATCCGCTGGCGGCAGTGTCTCTGGATGTCTTCCTACCCGATATGCTGGGCTGGACGGTGCTCAGTAAACTCAAGCGCAGCAGCGAGACGCGGCACATTCCGGTGCAGATTCTGACCATCGAGGATGAGCGTCAGTATGGTCTCGAGCGCGGCGCGTTCGCGTTCCTAACCAAGACGGTGACGACGGATGAGCTGGAGGCCGCCCTTGACCGCCTCAAGGACTTCACCGCGTCGCGCGTGCGGCGCCTGCTGGTGGTGGACGACGACCCAGCCGAGCGGCTCAGCGTCACGGAACTGCTCGGGCACACCGACATCGAAATCGTTACGGCGGCGACGGGCGTTGAGGCGCTTGAGTGTGTCCGCGGCAGCCACTTTGACTGCATGGTTCTGGATCTGCGTCTACCGGATATGTCCGGCTTTGACCTGCTGGATGAAGTGCAGGCGGATCCCGCACTACGGTCGCTCCCGATTATCGTCTTCACCGGGAAGGAACTCTCGGACAGCGAGGAAATCCAGCTGCGCAAGACCGCCAAGAGCATCGTGCTCAAGGGCGTAAGCTCCCCGGAACGGCTGCTGGATGAGACTGCGCTGTTCCTGCATCGAGTCGTCGCCGAACTGCCGCAGTCGAAGCAGACGATGATCCAAGCGCTGCACGAAAGCGATGAGCCACTGGCGGGACGCAAGGTGCTGGTGGTGGATGACGATATCCGGAACATTTTCGCGCTCAACAGCCTCCTGGAGCGTCACCGCATGGAGGTGGTCACGGCCACCAACGGCCATGAGGCCATCAAGCTGGTGGAGAGCACAGCGGACCTGTCCTTGGTGCTGATGGACGTGATGATGCCGGAGATGGACGGCTACGAAACCATGCGGCGCATCCGCCAGCAGCCGGACTTCCGCATGCTGCCGATCATCGCGCTGACCGCGAAAGCCATGAAGGGTGATCGCGAGAAGTGTCTCGAAGCCGGAGCATCGGACTACGTCGCCAAGCCTGTTAACACCGATCAGCTGCTCTCTCTGGTGCGTCTGTGGCTGCATCGCTGAGCAGTTCGCGGCCGGTCACGCGTCCCGGCCCCGATATGGCCGCAACGGAAAAGGTGAACATTCTGCTGGTCGATGACCAGCCGGCACGCATTCTCACCTATGAGTCCGTTCTCGGCGAGCTGAATCAGAACCTCGTGTCGGCCCGCTCGGGGCTGGAAGCACTTGATAAGCTGATGCGCGAGGAGTTCGCGGTGGTGCTGCTGGATGTCAGCATGCCGGACATGGACGGCTTCGAGGCCGCCCGGCTGATTCACGAGCACCCGCGCTTCGAGCGCACCCCGATCATCTTCGTCACCGGCGTGCACATGTCCGAGCTCGATCGCCTGAAAGGCTACAAGGTCGGCGCCGTCGATTATGTGTCGATCCCGGTCGTGCCGGAAATTCTGAGGAGCAAGGTATCGGTCCTGGTCGAGCTGTACTGCAAGCGACGCGAGCTGAGCACCCTGAACCGCCATCTGGCCGAGGCCAACGAGCGGCTGGCGCAGGCGAACGTGGCACTCCAGGAGGAGAAGACTCGAGAACTTGAGACACTGAACTCCTCTCTGCAGCAGGCGAACCTGGAGATGGAGCGCACCAATCTTGTGCTGCAGAGCGAGATCGTGGAGCGGGCGCGAATCGAGGAGGCGCTCAAGGAAGCCGATCGGCAGAAGGATGAATTTCTCGCCATGCTGGCTCACGAGCTGCGCAATCCACTCGCACCGATCGGCAACGCCGTGCATCTCATGAAGATGAAGGCGCTTGAGGATCCACAGCTCAAGCTGTCGCGCGACATCATCGAGCGTCAGCTTGGGCAGCTGACCCGTCTGGTGGATGATCTGCTGGACGTCTCGCGCATCACGCGCGGCAAGATCAACCTGGCGCGCGAACGGCTGGAGCTGGGTGAACTCGTGTCGCGTGCCGTGGAGCAAGTGGCGCCGACGGTCGAGGCACGCGGACACACACTGACGGTGGAGATACCCGAACGTTCGCTGGCGATCTACGGCGACCCGATGCGCCTGACCCAGGTACTGGGTAACGTCCTTGGCAACGCGGCAAAGTACACCGAGGCGAGCGGGCGCATCGAGCTCAGTGCGCGGCGCCGCAATCGCGACGTGGAGATTGCCATACGGGACACAGGTATCGGCATTGCGCCGGAAGTGCTGCCGCGGATTTTCGACCTCTTTACGCAACTCGATCACCGCATGGGCCGCCCGCAAAGCGGACTCGGCATAGGTCTCGCATTGGTGCGCCGACTCGTGGAGATGCACGGGGGCACGGTGAGCGCTTCCAGCGCCGGCACCGGGCTTGGGAGTGAATTTGTGATCCGACTGCCGATCTCGCTCGAGCGCTCGGATCGCACCACGGAACAAGCCGCGACACGCCGGCGCACAGACCGTTCGGGGAACGCGGAGGCCCGTGGCGGCAGCGAGACTACAGCGCAGTGGCGAATTCTCGTG
Organism: uncultured Pseudomonadota bacterium; assembly: GCA_963743625.1. Lineage (GTDB taxonomy): Bacteria > Pseudomonadota > Gammaproteobacteria > Steroidobacterales > Steroidobacteraceae > 13-2-20CM-66-19. The sequence goes on from CAVUQM010000017.1 coordinate 10,487, forward strand.
GCCGATGACAATCTGGACGCGCTCGAGAGTCTCGCGACGCTGCTGTCGTTGAACGGACACGAAGTCTATCGTGCCGCTGACGGGGCGGATGCGATAGTGGCCGCCGAGGCTCACCGCCCTGAGATTGCGTTGCTAGATATCGGCATGCCGCGGGCCAGCGGCTACGAAGTCGCGCGTCATGTGCGCAGTCAGCCGTGGGGACGGAGCATGGTGCTGGTGGCGCTCACCGGCTGGGGACAGGAATCAGATCGCCGGCGCTCGCAGGAGGCGGGTTTCAATACGCATCTGACCAAACCCGTCGATCCGAGCGTCCTGAATGACCTGCTAATGAAATTACTACCGAATTCGTGACTGCTCCGATTGCGACGTCGCTTCGGCGGTCAGCTTGCGACGCTCAGTCGGCGAGTTCTCACCCGTTTGTGAGTCGATGCCTGATACGGTTTGAGGGGTGAAAAAGAGAGACTCAACCCTGAAATAGCCCATCAGGAGAGAGTCACATGTTTCATCTGCGCAGTTCCGCTCTCATTGCCTTGACGTTGTGTGGTCTCAGCGCTGTCGCTTTAGCACAGACTCAGCCCCAGGCCTCGGATCCGCAAACGAGCCCACCGCGAGCGAGTTCTGCGGACAGTATGCCTTCCAGCGAGGACAGCGCCACAGTGCCGAGTAACTCTGCGACATCGGCGAAGGATCCGAAATTGAACGCCTGCGTTCACAGCGAGAAGGCGAAGAATTCCGGTCTGTCCGATAACCAGATAAAGCAGAAGTGCATGCTGCAGATCGCGGGCCAGCAGGGTAAGGGTCAGTAGTAGCCGCAATCGCCGGAGTTGGAGAGCACGGGGGACAGGGACGTCCCCCGTGTTGTTATTGATGTGCGATGCCCAGACCATCGGCAATCTTGTCAACGGCCTTGAGATGTCCCTCAATGGTAGGCAAGGCCTTCCGAGCAAAGGCCTTGGCGTCCGCATCCTGGCCGGATGCGATCTCCTTGCGCAGCAGCGCCACAGTTTCTTGGTGCGCTTTGATCTGAGCGGACACGTAGGAGCTGTCGAACGCGTGGCCCGAGAGGACTTCGAGTTCCGTTTTCTTGGCTCTCGCGGCCACACCCGGTCCTCCCGGTAAGTCGACATTTTTTAAAGACGCCAGCGCCTTCAACTGCTCGTTGGCTGCGGAATGATCCCTAACCATCATCCCGGCAAAATCCTTGACGCCGGCATCCTCGGCTTTCGTCTCGGCCAGCTGTCCCAGCTGAACCTCGGCCATTCCGCCCTCGGCGAGCGACTTGTAGAAGGACGCATCCGGTGATGCGCTGGCGGCAAGGACCAATGTGGGTGCGATAGCGATTGCAAGCAGCGTGTGCTTCATGAATGGTACCTCCGTTGGTTTCTATGCACTCGCTGGTGTATAGGCTGCCCCGCGCGCAAAACCCAGCCGCTGAATGTGGGATGGCGGCGTCGGTGTTCACCTACCTAGCGACCGGATTCAGTTAAGCCGCCGCCGCCGCCACGTGGTCACCCTCCTGCGCACCGTGGGAATGGCGTCCGACGGCGAAAGTGCGCTTTGCTTATCGCGCGCTGGCGAATGAGTGTCTGTCCGACGATACACAGCGCAGGCGTTGCCGCACTATGGGGGACGCTTTAATCGGGAGTACGGCATGGCACGCGCGCTTTGGAAAGGGGCAATCACGTTTGGACTGGTCCATATGCCGGTGGCGTTATTTTCCGCGACGCGCGACTCGAGCATCGATTTTCAGTGGCTGGACCGTCGCTCGCTCGATCCGGTGGGCTACAAGCGCTATAACAAGCGCACCGGGCGCGAACTGAAGATGCAGGACATCGTCAAGGGAGTTCGCCAGCCTGACGGCCGCTACGTTGTGATCACGGACGAGGAAGTGCGCGCCGCGTTCCCCAAGTCGACGCAGACGATAGAGATCGATTCCTTCGTCAAAATGTCCGAGCTGCCGCTCTTACTGCTCGAGCGCCCCTACTATCTGCAGCCCGCGGCCAAGGCGGAGCGCGTGTACGTGCTGCTGCGTGATGTCATGCGCGCCGCGGACGTGGCCGGCATCGCCCGGATCGTAATCCACAACAAAGAGCACCTCGCGGCCGTCATGGCTATCGATAACGCGCTGGTATTGGATGTACTGCGTTGGGCTGAGGACCTGCGGTCCACGAAGGGGATCGAGTTGCCCGCGCGCGGCGCCGGCGCGACTCCCAAGTCAGCAGAGCTACACATGGCGCGCCAGCTCGTCGAAGAGATGACCAGTCCCTGGAAGCCACAGCGTTATACCGAGGATTTCAGCCGCAAGATCGGAGGCCTGATCCGCCGCAAGCTCGCCGCCGGCAAGGCCAAGACGATCGAACCCCTCGAGCCCTCGCCAACACAATCCAAGCCGTCGAATGTCATTGATCTGGCTGACCTGTTGCGCCGGAGCATGCATGAACGCCGCGGACCGTCAAAGGCTGCGCGGGCGACGCGGAAGTCGCCCAGCCGCCGCACGACGCGAGTCGCTGCGGGCGGCCGCAGCGCGGCGTAGTCGCCGTCCTACGCACGTTCATTGGACCTGCTGATTTCTCCGGTGCACCGCGGTCAGTAAGTTCAGACGAGTGAACCCTGTGAATGCACCTCCCCGTCTGCCCCTCTCGGACCGGTCGGTCTCACCGTCCCGCCCGAGTGCGCCCAACGGCGCCGGCGGCGCACCCGCACGTCGGGGCCGTCCCGCGACCGGATCGCGCCTGAATATAGTGCAGAATTTGAAGAAGTATCCCGCCTGGATTGACCGCGATCTCTAGAACGGCCGCGACTGAGCTAAGGCCTCCGGAAAGGGTCTTCTTAAAGACCGGCAGCTCGGTTAGGATCGCACGACGGCGGAGGATAAGTTAAATGTCGCTGTCGCGACCTCGGGGGTACGGGATTGGAAGGGAATACGGTCGAGCGCATCCGTCAGCAAAGCGTGGCGCTCGCTGCGTACATCCGTAAGTCGCGCGATGGCATCTTGACCGCGTGGCGCGATTGCGTGGACCTGGATCCGGAGCTGACAACCGCCTCATCGATCTCGCGCGGCCAGTTCACGGACAGCATCCCGCGCATTCTCGATGCTTTCGAATTGGCGCTGGGCGCGGCTGACGCCCTACGCGAGACCCAGGCGGACCTCGAGCAGCGTGAGGGCGCATCCGAACACGGCCTACAACGCTGGCAGCAGGGCTATGACTTGCGCGAAACCATGCGCGAGTGGGCTCACTTGCATCGTTGCATCCTGGCGAAACTGGAGGAATACGGCGCCGCGCACCCTGAGCTTGATTTGGCAGTGATGCGGCGTGCACGCGAGGCGCTCGTTCGCCTCTGCGGTGATGGGGCCTGCGAGAGTGCTTCACGCTATACCCGGCTGCAGCAGGCGGAAGCGGCCGGACGCATGCATGACCTCGAGCTAGCTGTCGGACAACTGCGTAGTCTTGAAAAAAACCGCGCTGATCTGCTGCGGCAGGCCGCGCACGATCTGCGCGGGTCGGTCGGCGTAATCACGAACGCCTCGGCGGTGCTGGTGCGTACAACTTCGGATGACATGCGCCTGGATTTTCAGAAGATCCTCGAACGGGCCATTCATTCGACCCAGAACCTCCTCACGGATCTGATCGAGCTTACTCGCCTCGAGGCAGGCCAGGATCGCGTGCACGTTGCTTCCTTCGACGCGAGCGAGCTGCTGCGCAGTCTTGGGGAATCGTTGCGAGCGGAGGCGGCCGCACGCGGATTGTTTCTGAAAGTCGAGGGCCCGCAGGCACTGTGGGTGACCGGCGATCCGGTGAAGGTGCAGCGTATCGCACAGAACCTGGTGCTGAATGCACTCAAGGCCACCACCGCAGGCGGAGTGACTGTCACATGGCAGGAGCCGGTCAAAGACGCCCGCTGGACGCTGTGTATTGAGGATACGGGGCCCGGCCTCACAGGGACTCATGCGACACCACTGACGGATGCGCTGACGGAAGCCACCGAACAGGCACGCGCTGATGACCCGGCGGCTGCTTCAGAACATGGCGCGCCGCGCTCGATGACCGACACTACCAGCGCCGCTTCGGGGGAGGGGATCGGGCTCTCGATCGTGAAGCGCCTGTGCGAGCTCCTGGGCGCGGCCATCGAACTGGAGAGCCGCCCGGCCCACGGGACGCTCTTCCGCCTGAGCTTCCCTGCCGAGACCACTGTGGCGGTGGATTCCGGCAGCGCGGCGTAAGCGCTGGTCTACGGCCGGCCTGCCAGGGCGCGTACGGCCTCCGGGTCGACGGGCTTGGTGAGATGCTCGTCGAACCCTGCTTCCCGCGCCCGCGCCCGGTCTTCGGCCTGTCCCCAGCCGGTGACCGCGACCAGGACCGGCCGCTCCACGCCGCTTTGCTGCAGATCGCGTGCGAGTTCGTAGCCGTTACGCTGCGGCAGTCCGATGTCCAGGATTGCCAGCTGCGGTCTGAACGTTGCCGCGATCGTCAGGGCGTGCTCCGCGTCGAAGGCGGTGCGCACCTCGTGGCCGTCGAGCTTCAGGAGCAGCGCCAGACTCTCCGCCGCATCGGAGTTGTCATCCACCACTAGAATACGGCGGGCGCAGACCGGCTCGGCCAGTGGTGCAGCGTCCGGCTCGCCGGGCGCCGCAACCGGCTCCGGATGCAGCGGCAGGCGCACCGTGAATTCGCTGCCGCAACCGGCACCATTGCTGCTCACCTGCACGGTGCCCCCGTGCAGCCCCACCAGCCCTTTTACCAGAGCAAGTCCGATACCGAGGCCACCTTCGGAGCGTTCCAGCGCCGGTTGTAGCTGCGAGAACATCTGGAACATGCGCGGCAGGGCCTCTGCCTCAATGCCGATCCCATTGTCGGTGACCCGGAAGACCAGATTCGCTGCTTCCACCTGCACCGTCAGATCAATGCGACCTCCCGCGTCGGTGTACTTGGCGGCGTTGCTGAGCAGGTTGGACAGCACCTGTGCCAGACGCAGGCCGTCGCCTTCGAGGGGCGGCAGCGCTTCTGCCAGCACGATGTTCAGTTTGTGCTGCTTGGCTTCCAGGAGGGGCTGCGAGGTCTCAACTGCCGCCTCGACTATCGTGCGGATGTCCAGCCGTTCGCGACGCAACTCGAGTGTTCCGCGAGTAATGCGCGAGACATCAAGCAGATCGTCCAGGAGTCTCGCCATATGGCGTACCTGCCGTTCGATCACGCCCTGGCTCCAGCGCAACTGAGATTCCGTCCGGCGCGGGGAGCTGGCGATTGCGGCCGCCTGGCGGATCGGCGCCAGGGGGTTGCGCAGCTCGTGAGCGAGGACGGCCAGGAACTCATCCTTGCGGTGGTCGAGCTCGCGCAGCTCCGACTCCACCCGCTTACGCTCGGTAATGTCTGCAAACCAGACAACCACGCCGTCCTCGGTCTTCGCAATGCTGTTCTGAAACCAGTATCGCCGAGCGTCACGCACGATGGATATTTCGATCTCCTCGGAAGTGCCTGTCTCGACGACGCGCACCAAGGCGTCAAACAGGCTCGGCAAGACCCAGCCACTGGGGAGCGATTTGCGCACCTGGTGACCGATCAGCTCGGCGGCCGGGCGTTCAATCAGCCGTTCGGCGGCTGGGTTCGCATAGCGCCACTCGAAATCGAGGATATGACCGTGCTGATCGCGCACCGCCTGCATTACCGCGAAACCGACCCTCGATGAAGATAGGGCGGCACGGAAGCGCTGCTCGCTCGCGATCACGGCCTCGCGGGACTCGCGGCGCAGTCGCGACATCGCGATCTGATTGCTCACGCGTGCGAGCAGCTCATGTGCCACAAACGGCTTGATCACATAGTCATCGGCCTCGGCGTCCAGGCCCTCGATGCGCGCATTCTCGCCGGCGCGCGCCGACAGCACCACGACCGGCATCTCGCGCAGTCCCGGGTCTGAGCGCACTGCGCGCAGCAGGCCGTAGCCATCGAGGCGCGGCATCATCACATCGGTAAGCAGCAGCTCCGGCTTGTGGTAGTGCAGCAGCTCGAGTGCCTGTTCGCCGTCGACGGCGGTCAAAACCCGATAGGCCGGCGTCAGCAGGCGGGCAATGTAGGCGCGCATGTCGGCGTTGTCATCGGCGAGCAGGACGAGGGGCGCTGCCGAATCAGCCAATACGGTCCCCGTCGTGGGAAACGGCAGCGCGATGTCTTCGAATCTAATGTCCTGCGCTTGCGGCGATAGCCAGCGGCGCGCCTCTTCGGCGTAGCTGCGGGCCGCAGCGCTGGCGTGCGACTCGGAGGCCGTGCGTTCCACGTGCTCCTGGGGCAGATGTGCGTGTCCGGTGGGAATGCGCACGCTAAAGACGCTGCCTTCGCCCACCGTGCTCTCGACGTGGATGGAGCCGCCGTGCTGCTGCACGAGCTCGCTGACCAGTGACAAGCCGATGCCGGTGCCCTCGTGCGTGCGTCCCTGGGCTCCCGGAACGCGATAGAAGCGCTCGAAGAGGTGCGGCTGCGCCTCAGCGGGAATGCCGGCGCCGGTGTCTGCGACGCGCAGCTCAACCGCTTCCGATGTCCCGCTCAGCCGCACGCTGATCTCACCGGCTGCGGTGTACTTGAGGGCATTGGAGAGCAGATTGAGAACGATCTTCTCCCACATGTCGCGATCGACCCACGCCTGTGCTGGCAACCTCTCGCAGCTCACGACGAACCGCAAACCCGCGTGTTCGATGGCCGAGCGAAATACGCTGGCCAGCTCGCGGGTGAGGGCGGTCAGGTCCACCGGTGCGAAACTGGCCTGCATACGCCCGGCTTCCAGTCGCGAGAAATCGAGGAGCGTGTTGACCAGCCGCAACAGTCGCAGGGCATTTCGGTGCGCGACTTCGAGATCGTCGCGATGGCCGCCCAGTTCCTGCGGTGGCAACGTTAGGGCTTGCTCCAGCGGACCCAACATCAGGGTCAGGGGCGTGCGGAACTCATGGCTGACGTTGGAGAAGAATACTGTCTTGGCCCGGTCGATCTCTGTGAGTTCCTCTGCGCGCCGGCGTTCAAAGGCATACGCCTGTGCCTCGGCAATGGCGGCGGCGATCTGCGTCGCAATCAGCCCGAGGAAGGCCCGATAGTTATCATCCAGCGCGCGCCGTGGACTGACACCCACGAGCAGAAACCCGGTCAGCGGCTGTGTCGCCGATCCTTTCAATGGCAATAGCAGCGCATCCTGCACCAGGTCCGGCCACGGCAAGGAGGAGATGGCGATTCCCCGGCTGGGTAGCTCATGCTCTTCCTGGGTTTTCTCGGAGGAAATCAGCCGTAAAACGGGCCAGGGCGCAGGCGTCGCGTGCAGCGGCATGTAGGCTGGCACGGCCGCCTCCGGCAGCGGGCGCGTCACGGCGGCGCGGGTCGCGCCCGTACGAGTGTCGAGCAGGTACAGCGCTGCGAACGCCACGTCCAGTGGATACTGCGCCAGTACGGTACAGACCCGCGCGCAGGTTTCCGCGATAGTCTCGCCGGTGACGGGTTGCACGGCCAGATCGCGCAGCAGATGCAACTGACGCTCGCGGATCACGCGATCGGTCACCTCGGTTACTACGCAGAGCATGCCGGCGATGCGGTTGTCATCGTCGTAGACCGGGCTATAGGAGAAGGTGTGATAGGTCTCCTCGGGAAAGCCGCTTCGCTCGAGGAACAGTTGCAGTGCCTCGTCCCAGGTGGCTTCCCCGCGACTCAGCACCCGTTGAATGCGGGGCCCGATGTCGGGCCAGATCTCTTCCCAGACCCTGTCCGAGCGCGCTCCCATGACCCAGTTACGCTTGATGCCAACCGTCGGCAGGTAGGCGTCATTGCAAAAGAAAGTAAGCTCTGGTCCCCACAGCATCCACATGGCGTAACGTGAATCGAGCATCACGCGCACGATGGTCTTTAGGGATTGAGGCCAATGCTGTGGCTCCCCGAGCGGCGTCGTTTCCCAACTGAATGCTCGAATGCGCGCCCCTGCCTCACCGCCACCGGCCAGAAAACTGGGCGTCACGCGTAGAGCGTTCATCATGGGTCTTGACGAGCCAAACAGCGGGCAGCGGATTGCGGGAAAAACTGGCCGTCCCCGCGACGAGCCTCGCCAGCGACGGCCGGACTGATTGCTGACTTGGTCATCCAAAGGGACTTTACGGGGCGCGCGGGTCCCTGGTCTGTAAGCGGGACACTTACGAAAACGGGGGAACCTACAGAAAAACGGCTGACTCTCCTACAGGCAAGCCCGATGAAATCCCGGTAACATCCCGCCGCCGATTTGCACCGCAGCAAGCGTGCGGCGGCGAGTTACAGCGACTCAGGACACCCGCTCTTATGCTGCCCCCTACCGTAAGTAAGTACTGTCGGCCACCCCTGTGGAAATGCGCTCTTTGGCTGCGGGTGATTGGCTGCAGTCAGCATCGGCCTCGCTCCATGTCCATTCCCGGCGCCTGCGGTCGTCTCGCGCACCGCGAGCGACATGGCTGCCCCGAGAGCGCCTGTCGGGCCTGATCAAAAAACCTAAAGGGCAAGCGTAGGTATAGTCCTACATGGGGTCCCAGCTCAGCGCTGAGCATGAACGATGGCGTCCTTCGATTTCGCGGCACAGGATCGCGCCGGCAAAGGCCTCCGCCGCTTCTGAACTTTGCGCTCTCAGCCAGGCAGCCGCACACGCTTCTTGGCGGCCAGGAAGGCTGCATTCATATTGACGCGTTGCTCTGCGGAGAAATGATCCTTCACATCGTCCCAGAGGTTGCTTTCCTCCTCGCGGATATGATGCTCCACCAGTTCCATCAGGACCTTACTGGTGGCGTGATGCTCAGGTGAGGCGGCATCGCGAATGGACCCCAGCCGCTGCAGCGCCGATGACGCCAGCTCGTGCTCCAGATATCCCTCGTAGCCGTCGGTCTGTGCGTCCTTGTCGCGCAGCGCCAGTACGGCGTCATAGACCACTTTCTGCTCAGCCTTGGTGTGCGGCACTAAGGCGTTGCGGATGCTTCTTACCAGTGCCTTGCGTTGCGCGGCCCCCGTCGCGACCTGCAAATCTGCCAGCAGCGCCTTAACTTCGTTGTGTTCTTCCTTGAGCGTCTTCAGGATGTCGCTATCCGTGCCGTTCGGATCTGCGGCAGCTAAGGCCTCCGCCATGACGTGCGTGGCGCTGCGGACTTTGGACTTAAGCGTCATTGGGAGCTCCGACTGGGGTTGAGGAAAACGCACAGGGAGCCTGCCCAGTCGCGAGGTGATTGGGCATCAGTTGACTCACCTCAGACGGTGTAAGTGGCGTCTGAGGCGGGCGCATGGCCCGATGCCGCTAGAGCAGCCAGTCGATCGGGAGCACGGATAGGAAGCTGGCGAGCGCGCGCCGAAATACACCCGCTCCGGGCTCTGAGTGCAGGACCTTCCGGCCCGCAGCCGTGGTATCGATCCACTCCAGCCGGTGCCCGTCCTGGCTCAATTTGACTTGGTAGGCACTCAACGGCATGCGGCTGTCGAAGTAAGCACTGAGCCCCTGCGCCATGGGTCGGTTCTTAATGACCACGCCCATTTCGGTATTGAGCCTGACCGAGCGCGGGTCGAAATTGAATGACCCGATGAATACATAGTTGTCGTCGATCTGCAGGGTTTTGGCGTGCAGCGAGCCGGTGGAGCTTCCGCGACCGCGCGCCGTGGCAGCGGCTTCGGTGCGCTTCAGCTCGTAGAGCACGACACCTGCTTGCAACAGGGCCTTGCGATGCTTGGCGTATCCGGCGTGCACCGCCAGGACGTCGTTGCTGGCCAGCGAATTGGTGAGAACCCGGATTTTGACGCCTTGCCGAGCGACACTCTGGAAGTCCCGCGTTCCCTGGTTCATCAGGACGAAGTAGGGCGAGACCAGATCGAGCTGCGAACGCGGCGGCCCCGTCTGCTGGATCAGGTGTGGCAGCAGCAGTAATTGGCGTGCGTCGGAAAACACCTTATCCGGGTCGTCGGCGACCAGCTGGACGGTGCTCCACTGAAACTCCAACCGGTGTTCCCGCAGTTCATCGATCAGCGGCGCCGCCCTGCGCATCTGAAGGTAGGGCCCAGCGCGAGGGTCGGCGTGCACGGCTGCGAACGAGTGTACCAGTTGCCTGGCGGCCGCATCAGGGGCCTTGCTGCCGACCAACATAGGCGCCGGATAGGCCGAGGCGCTGTTCCAGAACTGATCGAACATCCGTGACACTTCGGCGACCACTGGTCCCATCGCCAGGACGTCGAGGTCGACGAACTGTACCGCATCGCCCGCGTCGAAGTATTCGTCGCCTATGTTACGACCGCCTACCACCGTCATCTCGTTGTCGACCGTAAATGACTTGTTGTGCATACGGTGATTGATACGACGGAAGTCGACGAAGTAATTGATCCACCGCAGGCGCCGGTTAGCGAGTGGATTGAATAGTCGCACCTGGATGTTCGGATGCGCCGCAAGGGCGGCGATGATGCGGTCCTCTCCTGCAGTATTGCTGTCATCCAGCAATAGGCGCACACGCACCCCGCGCTCGGCGGCCTGCCACAGAGACTCAAGTAGTAAGGTGCCGGTTACGTCGTCGCGCCACATGTAGTACTGGGCATCGATGGAGCGTTCCGCTGCCGCCGCGAGGCCTGCGCGGACCGCGAACGCATCGGTGGCGACCGGCAGCGAATGAACCGCGCTCACCCCTGGATGCGCTGCAAGCGCTGCGGCATTGGCGCGCGCGAGCTGAGTGTCGTGCGAGTCGGCGAACGCCGTGGCGGTAGGGCGACCTCGCAGCGAGGGCAGCGCACAGCCGCTAAGCGTGAGCACCGTTAGGATGCTCAGAAGTGCGACGACGCCTCTGTGTGCAGGCGCACGAGTCTGTGTGATTTTCATATATCTCGACAGCAGCGCGACCGGACGCGCTGCTGATCTTGTTCGGGAAGGCCCCGGGGCGTAAGCGCAGACGATACCGTGCAAAGGCTTAGCGGCGTACGGAAACGAGCGTCGTTTGGCTGTCAGCGCTGTCTATCAGCGGCTTCCTACGGACGCTTGCGGGCCCCACCAATGGAGTACATAGACCATCGGCTCACACTGTACGCAACGCAGGGCTTGCGTGGGCTTTTTCAGCCCGACTAAGAACTGCTTTAACCGCGACACGAGGTGGTTCCATGAACGAAGACAAGGTGAAGGGTCAATGGAAGCAGTTGGCGGGCAAAGCCAAGGCGAAATGGGGCAAGCTGACCGACGACGACCTAAAGGTGTCCGAAGGAAACAGCGAGTACCTCGCCGGGAAAATCCAGGAACGCTATGGCGTTGCCCGCGATGAGGCCAAGAAACAGGTTAAGGAATTCAGTTCGCAACTTTGACACAGCCGGGCCAGGCGAGGACCGCGTGGCCCGGTCTTCCTAGACTTGCTTGATCCACATCGGCACCGCCGGCTGGAGCATCCCTTCGCGTCATGGCGGCGAATTCTGCAGCTACGGCACGCAACTCGAGCGTTACTCGAGTTCCCTGCTGGCCACTGAAATCAATAGTAGTTTCTATCGCTCGCACCAGCGGCAAACTTACATGCGCTGGTCGGAAAGCGTGCCGGCGGAGTTCGTGTTTGCCGTCAAGGCACCCAGGGCGCTTACTCATTTGGGCGGTCTTGCTGCGAATCAGGGAGTAGTAGAGCGTTTCAGCACCGAAATTGGAGGCCTGGGGCGCAAATTGCGGGTGGTACTGGTACAGATGCCACCGTCGTTAGCCTTCGAGGCCATGAGCGCCGCCGTTTTTTTCAAACGGCTGCGCGCTGCACTTGAAGTCCAGCTGGTGTGCGAACCCCGACACCAAACATGGGACTGTGCGGAGGCGGATGCGCTGCTCACGCAATTCTCAGTTGCGCGGGTTGCGGCTGACCCACCGCGGTTCACCGGCGGTGATGTGCCCGGCGGCAGCGCCGCGGCGAGCTACTTCCGCATGCACGGCTCGCCGCAGATCTACCACTCTGACTATGACCCCGAGCGTCTAAGCGTGCTCGCGCGAGAGCTGCGTCGGGCAGAAAAGCGCAGCTCGGACGTCTGGTGCATTTTTGATAACACCGCCTCGGGATGCGCCCTGGCGAACGCACTCGCGCTGCTGCGGCTGCAGGTGCGAGATCATGAGGTGGCGCATGACTACGCCGTGCTCTCTTGGAGCGGCACGTCTCAGCGATAGGGTGGGAAGCGTGCCATGGCTTCCAGATCGTTCAGTTCCCGATCGTTACGGATATAGAGCTTGGCCGCCTCACGGATCGGCTGAAAATCCCAAGGTAAATACCGTCCCTGCCGCAACGCCCCATATACGAAAAGGCGGCGCTGCTGACTCGCAAGGACGGCAGTATGCAGGTCAGGTAGGTTCCAGCGCCGAGTGACCTCAGCGTGGAAATCAGCGAGCAGCTTTGCCGCGCCCGGATGCTTGGCCAGATTGTCCAGCTCATCCGGATCGTCCTTCAGGTTGTAGAGTTGATCCGGGTCCACGGGTGAGTGAATAAACTTAAAAGCTCCGCGCCGGATCATGACGATCGGAGCGATCGCACCTTCGGCCAGATACTCCCCGATGACTTCATCGCTACCGTTTACGCCGGACTGCAGCGCCGGCAGCAGGCTCCTGCCCCCCAATGGCGTGGCATACGCAGGCGTTCCGCCCGGCTGCGCCAGTTCGGCGAGCGTGGGCAGAACGTCCAGAAGAGACGCTGACCCTTGGATGCGGCGCGGGGGGAAACGCGCGGGAGCGTGCACAATCAGTGGAATGCGGCAGGCGGGCTCGAAGAAGCTCATTTTGTACCACAGCCCGCGCTCGCCCAGCATATCGCCATGGTCGGCGAGGAGCACCACGACGGTGTTCTGGTCGAACTGTGCTTCCTGCAACGTGCCGAGCAAGCTTCCGATCTGGTCATCCACATACGCGACCGCTCCGTAATAGGCACGGCGTGCTGCTCGCACCTGGGCCGGTGTGATCGCTGCCGGGTCAAGTCCGATCACGTGCCGCAGACGACGCGAATGCGGGTCTGAGGCCGGTGTAGGTATGCGCGGCATATCGATGTCGGCATCGTTGTAACGATCCCAGTAGCGCTGCGGCGTGACGTACGGATCGTGTGGATGAGTCATCGACACGACCAGGCAGAACGGCCGGCGATCCTTGCCGCGCGCGATGTCGAAGAGCTTCTGGCGCGCCGCGAACACCGTTTCGTCGTCAAAATCCATCTGGTTGGTGCGCGTGCACGGTCCGGCCTGGGTCACCGAGTCCATGGTGTGATACCAGGGCGGTCGTGTCTCGAAGCGCGTCCAGTCCGGGGTCCAGCCGAAGTCCGCCGGATAGATATCCGTGGTCAGGCGCTCCTCGAAGCCGTGCAGCTGGTCCGGCCCGCAGAAATGCATCTTGCCGCTGAGTAAGGTCTGATAGCCGGCCTGACGCAGGTAATGAGCGAAGGTAGGCACTTGGGCCGGAAACTCGGCCGCGTTGTCGTGGGCCCCGATCTTGGAGGGCAGTTGTCCGGCGAGGAAGGAGAAGCGCGAGGGTGCGCACAGTGGGCTGTTGCAGTAAAAGGACTCGAACACCACGCCCGTGCGCGCCAGCGCATCGATGTGCGGGGTTCTGCAGATCCTGTTGCCGTAGGCGGACAGCGCCCGCGCGCTCAGTTGGTCCGCCATCAGTACAAGGATGTTCGGCTGCGCTGCCATCGGAGGTCACTCATGCGGGAGGCGGGATTACCCCAAAGTATGTCATAAGCGGCGCTCGGCCCTGGAGTATTGAGGGTGAACACGAATGCACCGCGGCGTACACTTTCCACGCAAGCCCCACCGAGAAAGTCCTGAAGCTGGTGAGTGACGTAGCATCAGTCCCCGATTCCGGCGAGTTGCTAACGCCAGGTCAGCCACCAGGGTCCGTCTTTCTCAGCTATGCCTCGGAGGACGCGCAGGCGGCGCTGCACATCTGCCAGCAGCTGCGGGCGGCAGGTATCGAGGTGTGGTTCGACCAGAGTGAGCTGCGCGGCGGAGATGCCTGGGACAGCGCCATCCGCAGGCAGATCAAGGCGTGCGCCCTCTTTATACCCCTGATTTCCCGGCACACCTGCGCGCGGCAGGAAGCCTATTTTCGCCTCGAGTGGAAGCTCGCCATCGACCGTTCCCACCTGATGAGCCCGAACAAGGCATTCCTGCTGCCTGTGGTCATCGACGATACCCCGCAAGGCGACGACAGCGTGCCGGAGCGCTTGCGCGAAGTGCACTGGACGCGCCTGCCTGAGGGAGTAGCCGCGGGCGGCTTCGCCCAGCAGGTAAGGCGATTGCTCGCGAGCGAACAGACGCTGCCGACGGGACTCGCCGCTGCAGCCACATCGGCTCCGGGCGGCCACGCGCCGCTACTGACACGACCCGGTGCGTTGTGGTGGGTGATCGCGCTGTTTCTCCTTGTCATCGGCTATGCACTGCTCAACCGCTTCATTCTGCCCAAGCGCATCGCTGCCCAGCTGTCGGCCTCGGGAGTGCAGCTGAGCGCGCCGGTGCCGGGCGACATCCCGGAAAAATCCCTCGCGGTGCTGCCCTTTGCTGACATGAGTGAGCACCACGACCAGGAGTACTTCTCGGATGGCCTGTCCGAGGAACTCATCGAGCAGCTGTCCAAGATCCGCGACCTGCGAGTGCCGGCACGCAGCTCCTCCTTTTATTTCAAGGGCCGGTCGGAAGACCTCGCCGCGATCGCCCGCAAGCTGCGCGTCGCCAACGTGCTCGAAGGCAGCGTGCGCAAGGCGGGCGATCGCCTGCGGGTGACGGCGGAGCTGATCCGCGCCGACAACGGCTATCACGTTTGGTCCGAGAGCTACGATCGGGAACTCAAGGACGTTTTCGAGGTGCAGGACGAGATCGCCGGCGCAGTCGTGTCGGCATTGAAACTGAAATTTGCATCGCTGCAGGCCCCGGCTTCGGAGCGCACGACCAACACCGCGGCCTACAACGAGTATTTGCTGGGTCGTCAGTTCTACAATCAGGGCAATGTAGCGGGCTTTCGGCACGCGGTGGAGAGCTACCGTAAGGTCATCGCCATGGACCCCGCCTATGCCGCAGCTTATGCGGGACTCGCGGTGGCCGAGTTCCATCTGGCCGACCTGACGGGCGACCCATCCGGTCGCGCGCGGGCCACGGCGGCAGCGCAGCGCGCCGTGTCGCTCGCCCCACAGCAGGCTGAGTATTACGGCGCGCGCGGTTTCCTGCGGATGAACCTGGACTGGGACTGGCAGGGTGCCCAGGACGACTTTACCAGGGCACTGGAGATTGACCCGGCCGACAGTTCCGTCGAGCGCCGCTACGCGGAACTTCTTGGCTGCCTCGGGCGGCTTCCCGAAGCGATCGAGGCGGCCAGGAAGGCAACCGAGCTCGATCCGCTCTCAAACTACGCCTGGCTACAGCTAGGGAGATTTCTCAAGAGCAGTGGGGACTTGCCGGCTGCGCAGCGTGCGACAACACGGGCACTGGAGATCAACCCCGGCTGGCTGTATGCGCTGAGGGACCTCGGTACGGTGCAGCTGCTGCAGCGCCAGCCGCAGGACGCGCTGGCCACGTTCCGCTCCATCACCGACGATGACACTCTGCGTCTGCAGGGCATTGCGCTGGCACAGCACTCACTCGGTGAGGTCGCTGCCGCCCAGGCGGCTCTGGAGGCGTTGCAGGTGCGGGGCGCACGCAACGATGCCTACCAGATCGCCGAGGTGTATGCGTGGCGAGGTGAGAAGGATCGGGCGTTCGCCTGGCTCCGGCGCGCCTTTGAGCAGCGTGACGCCGGGCTGACCCAGGTGAAGATCGATCCATTGCTGGCGCCCCTGCGCGCGGATGCGCGCTTCGGAACGTTGCTGCGCGAGATGCGCCTGCCGCAATGAGCGGCCAGCGGTATCTCAGGGTGCCTGGACCGCGGCACCCGCGTCATCTGGGGTTGCCCAAAGGCCCGAGGCGATCCCGAACCAACTTATCCCGCGCTCGTCGCTGAGCGCCGAGGCCTGCTCGCGCGCGGTACGGCAGTTCGCCGACACGACTGGTCGGGTGGTTGCGAGGTAGGACCTGAACTTCGAGCAACAGCGGACTTGCCAGTCACTGCAGATGCGATCCGGTAATCACAATGCTGTCGCTGAGGCCCGGGTATGCCGGCCGATCGTCGCAACGATCGATGCAGAAGCGAATGGCGACGAGAAAGGGCGTCTTGTCGGCGGTATCGAAGCCGCCCGTGGCGAGATCGAATGTCGCGGACTGGATGAGCCGGAGCGCCGTGACCTGCAGCACGGGCGCCGCATCGGAGGTAAGCACCCGGATCGCCGCAGCCTTGCCGTGCCGATCGATCTGAAACCGGATGAGGGTCTGTCCCTGCAGGTTCTGCACGCGTCCCTGCCACGGATACCAGTCGCGCGCCAGGTCAATATGCGTATTCGGCAGTTTGCGTGCCGGCGCTATCGCGGGAGCAGTGTTCGCCGTCGTGTCGATGGCAGCAGGGGAGATCCGGGGTTGCCCGGGCGGCCGGCTGGCACACGAGACCCCAAGAGCTGCGCTTGCAGCCATCGCAATAACGGCATTCGAAGCTCGCATGGTGACTTTGGGGCTCCGCAACGCAGACGCACTCAGTCTAAGGCAATGACAGCACCGGCGCTCGGTCAGGGCAGCCGAACTCTTGGCCCTAAAAGGCTGTAGGATTGCGCACCGGTTGAGGGGTCTCCAGGGAGCATGGCGTGAGAAGAAGGATCGGTTCTGCGGCACTGGCGTGTGTTACTGCCGTAGCGCTCACAGCCTGTGTCGTGACGCCCTATCAGGCGGAACCCGTGGCGACCCAGGAGCAGGCCTCAGAGCCGCCTCCGCCGCTGCCGGTTTACGAGCAGCCGCCGTGTCCCGAAGAGGGTTATATCTGGACTCCCGGACTCTGGCGCTGGGGTCCTGAAGGTTATTTCTGGGTGCCGGGTACCTGGGTCGCGCCACCCAGATTGGCATGCTGTGGACGCCGGGCTATTGGGCGCTCGGTGCCGGGGCTGTCTACGTGTTCCATTCCGGCTACTGGGGGCCACACGTCGGCTATTACGGTGGCATCAACTACGGCGGGGGTTATACCGGCTACGGGTACGCCGGCGGCCGCTGGCGTGACAATCGTTTTGAGTACAACACCGCGGTCACCAACGTGAATACCACCATCGTGCGCAACACCTACCACGAGACTGTGATTAATGACGTGCACGAGACCAATGTGAGGCGCGTCAGCTACGTGGGCGCCCCCGGCAGCCGAGTGCAACCGAACCGCGTCGAACAGACTTTCGGACGCGAGTCGCACACGGGCTACACGCAACCGCAGATCCAGCATCACGATGTGGCACGGACCAGCCCCATGCAGAACGCCGGACGCAACGAGGGACGCCCACCAGTGGCCGCGACCCCGCGCGCCGGTGCCTTCGCCGCTCCCGGTGTCACGGCGGCAAAACCGGTCGGTGCCGCCTATCATCCTCAGCATCCGCCCGCCCATGAGGAGCGCTCGGAACACTGAGTGAAACGCGTTATGGCGGGTTCGCCCTGGCCCGCCGTGCTTTCGCAGCTCGGGAGCGCCGACTTCGCGCCGGCGGCCACAACAGCTGCGCCGCGAGCCGAGAATCAAGAACGATGAGCAAGATTACTGTCGCTACACCCAAGTTCGACGCCTGCGCCCAGGCGCTCTGGCAGGAAGTCGCCGAGGCATCGGACCTGGTGGCCACGATTGTCGATAACATTCCCGGGCTTACGGTCGCAGGGGCCGAGACCCGCAGCGAACTGGAGCGAGCAGCGGCGTTGCTCAAGGCGGTGGCCGACATTCTGCGGCGTACCGAGCGACGCGAAGGTTCGCGCTACGCCTCTACCAACCGCAGCATCCTTGGGCCCGACCCGGTGCCCTAGCTCGTTCGCCGGCGCGTCCTATGCGTCCGGGAATGTCGCTCACGGAGACCTCCCGGCGCTGAGCTGATCTGCGCGAGACCTAGTGCGCGGCCAGGGAGCTCAGCGTCGACTGGCAGGACGGACTCAGATCGGCCGCGTGCGCGCGCAGACAGCTCAGTGCGCGACCGCCTCCCAAGCGCACTTCGGCGCAAAATCTCTGCAAATCGCTGCCACAGCTCGCACGAACCAGACGTGCTTCATCGCGTGGAGACATTTGCTGCGTGGGTGCTACTGCAGGAGAGGGGGCCGCAGGGGTGGCCGCGGCAGCAGCAGGGGCAGCAGTGGCGGCGGCGTTGGGCGTCCGCGCGGCGGCCGGCGCGGCCCCCGACATGGCCGGCGCGAGCGCGCCCTGGCATCCCGCCGAGACATCCTGGCTGTGTTGTATCAGGCACTGCAGCGAGGCCTGAGTGCCGGTGGGCACACTGGAACAGACTTTCATATAGTCGCCGCGGCAGGCGCTTTTGATGGTCGAACGCTGTGCGTCCGTCAGCTGCTGAGCGGATGCCAGAGCGCACAGTGCGCATGCAATGCAAACAAATGCCCTGCGAAGGAAGGATCTCATAAGTGCGTCTCCGTGTTTGATGGGTTGAGTATTTCAGCGCCGGCTGCGACCGCCGCTGCCATCACGGCTCCCGCCCAGCCGCCCACCGCTGCCGGCCTGGCGCCCGAGCCGATCCTGCTCGAGCTGCTGATAGTTACTGTGGTCGGTGGCGCCGCCCGCGGTCGTGCCGCGGCCGCCCTGCGAGCCACCCAGCGCGTTGGGACTGCCTCCGGACTGAGTGGCACGGTTGGTCGGGGGCTGCACCGGATTCCAGCCGCCGCCCTTGTCGTATTTCTCCCAGCCCGAGTCGGTGTGCTTGTAGACATTGCCATCGTGGCCGGCGTACACATCGCCCCCCTGCGTCTTGACCGCGCCGCCGCTTCCTCCGGTGACGGCGTTCTGATAACCGCCGCCCTTGGCACCGGTGGAGGAGTCGAAACTGCCCGCACGACCGTTCGCATCGGCGCGGCTTTGCGTGTTCACCGTTTGGTTCGGGCCGGAGAATGTGCTGGAACCCCAACGTCCGTAGGGATTCACGTTCTGATTCGTCGTGCCGGACACCCCGGTGCGCGCGTTGTAGTAGCTCGCGTTTGCGGTGCCGCTGCCGTTGCCCCACGAGGCGCTGCCGTGCGCATAGCTGCCGGTACTCGGGTTATACGCGGACCACGCGCCGGCGCCGCCATAAGGCCCGTAGACGGCCGCGCCGTGCGCCCAGGCGCCGGTGCTCGGGTTGTAGTAGCTGCCGCCCTTGACCGCGCCGCCGTAGGGCCCGTACACCACCCCGCCCCGCGCCCAGGCGCCGGTGCCCGGGTTGTACCAGACTGCGCCGGCGTAGGTGTACGGATACGGGTAGTAGATCGGTATCGGTCCGGCAATAATCACCGGTGGATAGTAGAAGCCGGTGCCGTACACCAGGACTCCGGAACTCACGTAGCCGAGCGTGTAGCCGGCAGTGAATCCGAAGGTTACGACCGCCGGCGTTACGGCGTAGATGCGCACGTAGGTAACCGGGTAGATGGGGCTCGTCGCGGGAATGGTGTACACCGCGGCCGGCACGGCGTCGGCCAGCAGCCACGGGCCCACCGCGCTCGTTGCTACAAACCACGCTCCGCCCTCGCAGGCATAGAAAGCTGACTTGATCTGCAGCACGTAGCTATTGGTGTTGACCGCGTACAGCATGCTCGTGCCGGGGAGGGGTGCGAACCGCGGGGGCCCGGAATACACCACGGTCAGCTTTGCGGCGCTGCGCTTGAGCGCTGCCGTCGTCGGCACCTGTGCCTTCAGCAGCGTTTCCTGTGCCGCGATAGTGCCGGGAACAGAGGCGAGCACTGCGGCATCCGGGCCGCTCGGTGAGATAAGCGAGAAGTCGGGCGGCAGCTTGTCGGTGGCGAACTGCCACGGACCGCTGAATGTGCGCGCCGAGAACCAGCGACCCGAGAGCTGCAGGTAATAGAGATTCTCCGCAGGATGGAAGAATAGTATGTTCGCGGTGTTCACCACGCGCTGCAAACCGGTGCTGGTCACGGCGCGCAGGCTCGGCGCACCCGAGGTGACGATGATTTCGGCGGGCTTCTGACTGACGAAGATCTGTGCCGGGGTGTCCTTCGGTGTAGGCGCTTTCGCTGGGATGTCGTGGGCAATGCCTGTGAAGGCCGGTTCATTCTTCAAGTCAAGGAAGGCATCGGGCAAACGGGCAATGGGTGCGTACGGGCCGCCAACCCGGGAGGCGGAGTACCAGAACCCGTTATTCAGAAGATACCAGCTGCCATGAGCCACAAACACGTTCCAGTTGGTATTGACGGCGTAGGTCAGTCCGGACTTTCCAACCGGCACCAGGACCGGCTCCCCGTCAAAGACCACGAGACTCGCGGGTCGATCGGCATAGAAGATGAGCGGCGGCTCGTTGTTAACCTTCACCGGCGCGACCGGCAGCTGCTTGAGGCTCAGCAGCACCGACGTCAGTGGCACCTGGCGGATCTGCATCTGCGTCAGCGTCTCGCGAATCTTCGTTTCCAGAGCCGCCGCCTGCTGGGTATCTAGCGCGGGGAAATGTGAGGAAACGAGCTGCGGATCGGCCAGGTTGACGATGCCGGCGGCCTCATCGACCGTGGTTGCCAAGGTGAGCTCGATGGTTCCCATCAGGGCCTGCGCCTGCCTGGGGCGTTTGATTGCAAGCGCTGCCCGGGCGCTCAGGCGTCGCCGGTCGGGCCAGGCGGTGGCCTGCGGCTGGTAGATCGTCACCGTGGCGCCCTCGCGCACCAGGCTGTGCGGCCAGGATGCCGCCGCGGCGGGCGCGGCCAGCGCAGGCGTCGGGGCAACTGTGTCCTGTTGCGACAGGGCCGGATGACAGGTCAGTACCCCGGACACAAGCACCCACAGGGCAGCACGGCGTTTTGCGGTGGACAGGGAAGTGGCGGACGCAGATCGGCTCATGCACTGCCTCTCTCTCTATATTGAGTGTCGTCTTCTTCTTCTCGCGGCGAATGGATTTCGGCCGTAACAACTGAAGGCCAGCGACGCGCGCGCCCCCGCGGAGGGTGCGCAATCTTAGGTTTCGGGCCTGCCCGGGTCAACGCGATCTCATATCGGGCGCCGGTACCCTTCGGTTCCCTGCTGCATTACACTGCCGGACCACAAGCTCCTGCCGCGCTTTGCGACTGCAACTCCGCAAACGGCGCGGAACCATGAACAAGTAAGAAAGCGAAGGAGAGATGCCCGTGCGACAGTCGAACCTGCGGATCCTGGGTCTTGTTTCAGCCGCGTTTGCAGTGCTGGTTTCCGGCTGTGTCAGCAAGCCGGCCACGCCGGATCTGGTCAACGTGAGCGGGATGATTCCGATCACCGACACCAGGCTGCCGACCGCGCGAGCTTACGAGACCCCGACGTTCGACCGCTCGCACTACCACGGCATCCTGATCGACGCGACGGACCTGTATCGCGGGCCCGAGGCCGACTTCGGTAACACCTCAATTGCCGATCAGGAGATGCTCGCGGCGAAACTTACCTCGGAATTCAAGCGTGTTCTCGCCCCGGACTTCAATGTGGTGAACGCGCCGGGTCCGGGTATCGTGCGTGTGCACCTGACGCTGATGGGTGTCAACGAAAGTCATCCGGTGCTGTCTACCGCGCTGCGTTTGACGCCGGTTGGATTGGTGATGAGCGCTGCACACACGGTGCGTGACAAGCCGGCAAATTTCACCGGCTCGATCGATGTTGCCGGCGTCATTTATGACTCCCAGAGCGGCCAGGTCCTGGTCGCCGCGCAATCGATCGTCTCCCCCGCGGCGGTGGATCTGACGTCCGGCCTTACCCCTTTGCGGGCGGCCGAGCTCAGTACGACGCGGGCAGCCAATGCGTTCCGCGACTACCTGCTGCGCAAGCGGGCGGGCGGTTAACGCGCTGCACGGCGGCGCCGCGCAATTGGGACCAACGCCATGGGCGGTGAGCGAGGTTCGGTGACCCTGCAGGCCCTCGGCCTCATCGCCGGCGCGCTCGTTGTCCTGAGCGGCTGCGAGGTCGGCCCGAGTTTCGTGCGCCCGCATGCCTCGGTGGCGCAGCATTGGATCGACGCCCCGGCTGACTCGGCTCCGGCTGCGACGGACACGGCCGCATGGTGGAAGCTGTTCGGCGATGCGACGCTGGACGGGCTGATCGACGATGCTTATCACAACAATCTCTCCCTCCAGGTGGCTGCGGCACGCATACTGCAGGCTCAGGCGCAGCTGAACGTCGAGATTGGCGAGCTCTTCCCGCAGCAGCAGGCACTCGGTGGCGGGGCGCAGCACCAGCGCCAGAGTCAGTCGACGCTGATCGCACCTGGCCTTGATCCGATCCTCGACACAAGCCAAGTGGGGCTGAGTGCCAGCTGGGAACTGGACTTCTGGGGCAAGTATCGGCGCGCCATCGAGGCTGACCGCGCGGCGATGCTGGCTTCCGTGGCTGCCTATGACAGTGCCCTCGTGAGTCTGACGGCCGGAGTTGCCAGTACTTACCTCAACGTTCGCATCCTGCAGCAGCGCATCGAGGTGGCGCAGGACAACCTGCAGACGCAGCAGGAGAGCCTGCGCATCGCGCGCGCGCAATTCGAAGCCGGGGAAACCAGCGAACTGGACGTCCAACAGGCTCAGACGCAGCTCGCCCAGACGCAAGCGCAGATCCCCGGGCTCCAAAATTCGCTGCGGGCTGACAAGGACTCGCTGGCCGTGCTTCTGGGAATCACACCCGAAGCCATGGATGCGCGCCTGGGGGCGGAGGCCGACATTCCCGCGACCCCTACGCAGGTGGCCGAAGGCATGCCAAAGGACCTACTGCGCCGCCGCCCCGATGTGCGCCAGGCGGAGCTCAGCGCGGCGGCGCAAAGCGCGGCTATCGGCGTCGCCAAGGCCAATCTCTTTCCTTCGTTCTCACTGTCGGGCAGCTTTGGCTTTGTCGGCACCAACGTGCGTAACGGCTCGATCGGGGATCTTTTCAACTGGGACAACCGCGCGGCCAGTGCCGGCGCCTCGTTCGTATTTCCGATCTTCAACTATGGCCGCATCGTCAACTCGGTACGCGTGCAGGACGCCGTGTTCCAACAGGCCGTACTCAACTACCAGAATACGGTGCTGCAGGCCCAGCAGGAGGTCGAGGATGCACGCTCGGCCTTCGCAGCCGCGCAAGCCACCCTGACTACTCTCATCGACGCGGCTGCATCGGCGCGCCGCACTACCGAGCTGGCGATCGTGCGTTATAAGGAAGGCGCTTCCGATTACACCACGGTACTCAGTGCCGAGCAGCTGCAACTGCAGATCGAGGATGCGCTCGCCAGTGCGCGTGGCAGTGTGCCGCTGGCGCTTGTCAGCGTGTTTCGCTCACTGGGCGGGGGCTGGCAACTGCGTGAAGGCGCGCAATTCCTGCCCGAGGATACGCGGCAGGAAATGAAACAGCGTACGAACTGGGGGCACTTGCCCGACGGCGGGCCGCACCTGCCGGTGCCCGAAGACGAACAGGGGGAGCCCCGGTGATCTCGATGCGCGCTACGCCACTGTCCGGCCGGCCTTTTGCCCTATTCATTTTTCTGAGCGCGGGCACGGCGACACTCGTGGCCGGCTGCGGCAAAAGCAACCAGTACCAGCCTCCGCCGGCTCCCGCGGTCACGGTGGCAAAGCCCTTGCATTTGCCGGTCACGGACTATCTGCAGGCGACTGGCTCGGTCGCGGCCTCGGAGACCGTGGATCTGGTGGCGCGAGTGGAGGGTTACCTGCGCAGCGTTGACTTCAAAGACGGCAGCCTGGTCAAAGCCGGGCAGCTGCTGTTTGTGATTGAGCCGGAGCCCTATCAGGCAAAGCTGGCTTCGCAACAGGCCCAGCTCGCTAACGCGCAGTCCGAGTACGAACGACAGTTACGCATGATCAAAGAGAATGCCACCTCCCAGGCGAACGTTGAGAAGTGGCGCTCCCAGCGTGACCAGGCGGCCGCCGCCGTGCAGCTGGCGAAGATCAATCTCGGCTACACGCACATCGTGGCGCCGTTTGCCGGTCGTATCGATCGCCACCTGGTGGATCCGGGCAATCTGGTCGGCAGCAGCGGTAGCGCGACCAAGCTGGCGACACTCGAGCAGCTGGAGCCGGCGTACATCTACTTCAGCGTAAATGAGCGCGACGTACTGCGGGTGCGCGCGGCGGCACTCGCACGTGGCAAGCCAATAAACGGGGAGGTGCCGCCGGTGCCGGTGTCGGTCGGACTGCAGACCGAGGACGGTTATCCGCATGCGGGGGTGCTTGATTTTGCAGGTACCGGCCTTGATACCGGCAGCGGCACGCTGCAGCTGCGTGCCGTGGTGCCGAACCTGCAGCGTATCTTTCTGCCCGGGTTGTTCGCGCGCCTGCGCATTCCATTGTCGGCACCCGCTGAGCACCTGATGGTGCCCGATCGGGTGGTCAGCAACGACCAGGTGGGCAGCTACGTGCTCGTGGTCGGGCCGGACCACAAGGTGCTGCAGCGGCGCATCGAGGTCGGCGCACTCGAGGGTGGCCTGCGGGCGGTACTGTCCGGTCTCAGTCCCGATAGCGAGGTGGTCGTCGATGGGCTGCAGAATGCGGTACCCGGTAACCTCGTGACGCCGACCGAGAGCATGCTGAGGGCGCCTTCGGGCACGCCCGGCGCGGCGGGCTAGGGACACACTCCGTGCTCGCCAAGTTCTTCATCGAGCGGCCGGTGCTGGCGAACGTCATTGCACTGCTGACGATGCTGCTCGGATTCGTGGCGATCTTCACCCTGCCGGTCTCCCAGTACCCACCCATTACTCCGCCGACGGTACAGGTGACCACGCGCTATCCGGGCGCCAATGCCAAGACGCTGATCAATACGGTCGCGCTGCCGATCGAGCAGCAGGTGAATGGCGTCGAGAACATGCTGTACATGCAGTCGACCAGCACCAACGATGGCAACTACACTCTCACAGTGACCTTCAAGGTCGGCACCGACCTGGACTTCGCGCAGGTGCTGGTGCAGAACCGCGTGGCTTCCGCGCTTGCCTCGCTACCGGCGGCCGTGCAGAACAACGGCGTCGTCACGCGCAAGAAGTCGACCGCGATCCTGCAAATCGTCACGCTCACCAGCGATGACCCGCACTTCGACAGCCTGTTCCTGAGCAACTACGCCTCCATTCGCATGCGCGACGTGCTGGCGCGGCTGCCCGGCGTGGGCGATGTCACCGTGTTCGGTATCGGCCAGTACAGCATGCGGGTATGGCTGAACCCGCAGCAGCTGCTGGCGCGCTCACTGACGCCGAACGATGTGATCAACGCCATCCGCCAGCAGAACCAGGAGGTCGCCGCAGGGCAGGTGGGCACGCCCCCGGCCGCCAGCGGGCAGGACTTCCAGCTCACCGTCAACGTGCCGGGGGCGCTGAACGATGTCGAGCAATTCGAGGACATCATCGTCAAGACCGACTCCGCGGCGGTAGGCAGCCGCGCGATCACGCGCGTCCGGGACGTGGCTCGGGTCGAGCTCGGCGCGCAGACCTACAGCCAGTCCTTCACCATGGACAGCCGCCCCGCCGCTGGCATCGCGATCTTCCAGCTGCCCGAGGCCAACGCACTCGATGTGGCTCGGGAAGTGCAGGCGAGACTTGCTGTGATGGCGAAGGACTTTCCCAAAGGGCTCAAGTACGACATTCCCTTTGACACCACCAAATTCGTTTCGGCCTCGATTCACGAGGTGTACCGCACCCTGATCGAGGCGGGCGTTCTGGTGCTGGTCGTGATCCTGGTATTCCTGCAGAACTGGCGCGCGACGCTCGTGCCGGCCACTACGGTGCCGGTCACGATCATTGGTGCCTTTGCGGCGATGGCGGCCATGGGCTTTTCGGTGAATGTGCTGACGCTGCTGTCGCTGGTGCTTGCCATTGGCATCGTGGTCGACGATGCGATCGTCGTCGTGGAGGGAGTCAGCCAGAACATCGAGCGCGGACAGTCCCCGCACGATGCCTCCATCAATGCGATGCGCGAGCTCCTGGGCCCCATCATCGGCATCACGCTGGTGCTCATGTCCGTGTTCCTGCCGGCTGCCTTCATGCCGGGCATCAGCGGCCAGATGTACCGCCAGTTCGCGCTGGTGATCGCAGCCACGGCACTAATCAGCGCAATCAACGCCGCGACCCTGAAGCCGACGCAGTGCGCGCTGTGGCTGCGACCCATCGACCCGTCACGCCGTAAGAACTGGTTCTACCGCGGTTTCGATGCGCTCTACAATCCGATCGAGCGTGCCTATGTGCGGCTGATCTCGCGCATGGTGGCGCGCAGCGGGCTCATGGCGATACTCGCAGGAGTGCTGATCGTGCTGTCGGTATTTGCGCTGACGCGCGTGCCGACGAGCTTCATTCCGCTCGAGGATCAGGGCTATCTTTTGGTCGCGGTACAGCTGCCGGATGCCGCTTCCCTCGAGCGCACCCAGGCGGTCCTCGCCCACATTACCGAGGAGGCGCTCAAGACTCCCGGGGTCGAGCACGCGATCACGATCGGGGGCGTCTCGGCGCTCGATGGCAATGCCTCGCTGGCGAACGCGGGTGTGGTCTATCTCACGCTCAAGGACTGGGACGAGCGCTACAAGACCAAAGGCCAGAACCTGAAGGGGCTATATCAGAGCCTGTCGCAGCGTCTCGGCAAGCTCGAATCTGCGCGCGTGCAGGTGGTGCCGCCGCCGCCCATCCAGGGCATCGGCATATCGGGCGGCTTCCAAATGCAGGTCGAGCTTACCGACGGCAGCTTCGACTACCAGAAGCTGCAACGGATCTCGGACCTGCTGGTAACCGAAGCGAATACGCAAAGCGGGCTGGAGCGCGTGATGACCACCTTCCGCGCCGACGTGCCGCAATTGAGCGCGGAGATCAACCGCGTGAAGGCGCAGGCGCTGGGGGTTTCCGTTGGCAGCGTCTTTGACACGCTGCAGAGCTACCTTGGTTCGACCTACACCAACCAGATAACCAAGTTTGGCCGCGTGTTCCCGGTTTTCGTGCAGGCTGACAGCAGCTACCGCCTGACCCCGCAGGATCTGCGCCGCTACTACGTACGCAGCAGTAGCGGTTCGATGGTGCCGATCGGCACACTCGCGGACGTCGACTACACCCAGGGGCCAGCGATCATCAGCCTCTACAACCTGTATCCCTCCAGCTCCATCAACGGCCTCACCGCCAGCGGCTTCAGCTCCGGGCAGTCACTGCAGACCATGGACGAGCTCACCGCGAAATCGCTGCCGCCGGGTGTGCAGAGCGAGTGGACGGCGATGTCCTATCAGGAAAAGCTGGCCGGGAATTCGGCCTATGTCGTGTTCGCGCTGGCGATGCTGCTCGTCTACCTCGTGCTCGCCGGCCAGTACGGCAGCTGGGTAACACCGGCGGCGGTGATCTTCGGAGTACCGCTGGCGCTGCTTGGGACCGGCGGTGCACTGCTGGCGCTCGGGATCGCCAACAATCTCTACACGCAGATCGGACTGGTGCTCCTGATCGCGCTCTCGGCCAAGAATGCGATCCTCATCGTCGAGGTGGCACGCGAGCTGCACGAGGCGGGCCGCAGCGTGGCGGAGGCGGCCGTGACGGCGGCCCAGAAGCGCTTCCGCCCGATCGTCATGACTTCGTTTGCCTTCATCCTGGGCGTGCTGCCGCTCGTGCTCGCCAAGGGTGCGGGTGCCAGCGCGCGCGCCTCGATTGGCATCGCGGTTTTCAGTGGCATGCTGGCCTCTACCTGCCTAGCCGTACTGTTCGTGCCCTCGTTCTTCGTCATCCTGCAGCGCTGGCAGGATCGCCGCAAATCACAGGCGGGCGTCCCCGCATCCCCGGCCCCTGAGTTGCCGCGGATGGACTGAGACTAACAAGCCTAATCCAGCGTGGACGAGGGGGGTTGTGTTTCGGGTATAGGGACCAATGAGTTACAAGCATATGGTAAGGTGAGTTCTCATATGACGGAGCATCGAAAGCCTGAGAGCGGGGGATGCTCTGCATATATATGAGTGCGGCGCCAGATTCCGGTATGCCGGCGCCTCAGGCTCAGCTCATCTTCAGGACCACGCGGAAGCGCGCCTTGCCGCTCATCATACGGTCGTAGGCCGCCTGGGCCTGCTCGAGCGGATAGACCTCGTTCATCGAAGCCACCTTGGTCTGCTGACTAAAGAGCAGCGTGTCCTCGGAGTCGACACTGGTTCCGGAGTACCAACCCTTCACCGCCGCTCGCTTGCTCAGAAGCTCCAGAGAATTAATCGGAAAGGGGCCCACCGCGCCGATCACGAGCATGGTGCCGTTGGGTCCGAGGCCTCCAACGATCGACTGCATCGCCTTGGCGTCCGTGACGGTCGCGAGGATAGCGCGCGCGCCTCCGAGGGCGCGCAGCGCCGCAGCCGGATCGCCGCGTTCGCTGTTGATGTATTCGTGAGCCCCGAGGGAGCGCGCAAGCTGCTCCTTGTCCTCCCCCCGGCTTACGGCTACAACCCGAAATCCCAGACGGGCGGCAAATTGAATCCCGAGGTGCCCCAGGCCCCCGACGCCGTGAATCGCAACCAGTTCCCCGGCACGCGCACCGCTGTTGCGCAGCGCATTGAAGGTCGTGATACCGGCGCACAGCAGCGGCGCGCTCTCCACGCCATCGAGCTGGGTCGGTACGCGTGCCAGCGCACTCACATGCGCCAGCATGTGCGTGGCGTAGCCCCCGTCGCGGCTCACGCCGGTGGCGCCCTGGATGTTGAGGCACGCGAACGCATCGCCGCGGCGGCAATTCCTGCAGTAACCGCAGGCGCCGGGCGACCAGCCCACGCCTACGCGCGTGCCCACTTCCCAGCCGTCGACGTCCGGGCCCAGCGCCTCGATCGCACCGATGACTTCATGGCCGGGTATGCGCGGGAACTTGAGGCCCGGCATCTGACCCTGCACCGTGAGTGCATCGCTGTGACAAACGCCGCAGGCCTGCACGCGGATGAGCACCTCGTGGCGAGGTGGCTGCGGAATCTCACGCTCTTCGAGGCGCAGCTTCGCCCCAGCCTGGGGAACACTCATTGCACGCATCTTGGCCATGTCTTTGGTCCTGAATCGTTGCGGGTCGCGGATGCCGCCTCATTGTACGCCGCCGCACTCCACCGCCTTGACGCCAAAGGAGGTAGCCGGCGCTCGCGCGTATCCGGCCGCGCTGTTTGACTGCCGCAGGCAGGCATGGCTTAAATCTCGCCGATCCAGGTGGGTGAGGAGTCCGCATGAGAAAATTCGGTGCGCCGTGGCTCGTGCTCCTCGCAGGTATATGGGCCGCTGCACAGGCGGCGCCGGAGCTCAAGATGGACCTCCCTGACTGGAAAAGCACGACCGTGGCCGATCGCGATCTGGGTCACGGCGTTCACATGCTTGAAAGCTTCGGCGGCAACATCGGCGTGGTCGCAGGACCTGAGGGCGTGCTGCTGGTGGACGCGGAGTGGCCGGAGCTGAACGCCAAGGTACGTGCCGCCGTCGCGCGTATCTCGCCGCAGCCGGTGCGCTACGTGATCGATACTCATTGGCACTGGGATCACGTTGGCGGCAATGCCCAGTTCGCACGCCGCGGCGCGCTCATCATCTCCAGCCGTCAGACGCATGACTACATCGTCGCGGCGCAGCGCGAAGCTAAGGCGGGCGATGCGCAATACGCTCCCGATCCCTATGGAGTGCCGACCATGGCGCTCGATGCGGGGACGCAGCGCATGTACATCGGCGGCCAGACGCTCGAGATCATCCACGCTCCGGCCGCGCACACGAACGGGGATCTCATCGTGCGGTACCTGGAGGCGGACGTGCTGCAGACCGGCGACACGTTCTTCCACGGCTTCTATCCGGACATCGACTTTGAGCATGGCGGCACGATCGACGGCATGATCGCCTTCTACGACACGCTTTACCGGTTGTGCGGGCCGCACACGCGCGTAATTCCCGGGCACGGACCGGTGGCAAGCCGCGAGGACATCCGTGCCTACCAGAACATGTTGCGCCAGGTACGCGAGCGCGTCGCGCATGCGCTGGCGCAGGGGCTCACCGAGCAGCAGCTTCTCGCCACACATCCACTGGATGACCTCGATCGCAGCTGGGGTAGCAATCTCGTCAAGCAGCCGTACCTGTTGGCGATCGTCTACGAGGATCTCAGGTCCCGCGGCGTCGGCCCGCCACACTGAGGCGTGCCGGTAACGCTTGCATCCCTCAGGTCCAGCGCGGCGGGGTCAGGCGGCGCTTGCCGTCGGTGGAGAGCGCGACACCGGGCTCATCCAGCGCCTCACGATCCCATAGCTCGCAGGTCACTTGGCGGTGCCGCTGGTCCAGCGCTTCGCAGTAATTGGTGTACAGGCACAGGCGCACCTCCTGGCCGCGGCCGCTGCGGACCTTGCGAAACCAGTCTGGATCGGCGAGTGCCTGGCGCGCGAAGCCAACGATGTCGGCCTGGCCGCTGTGCAGCACGCGCTCGGCCTGCTCGAAGCTGTGGATGCCGCCGGTGGCGATGACCGGCGTGGTAGCGCCCTGCGCGCGCAGCGCCGCCCGCACCTGGGCGCTGGCTGCGAGATTGCGGCCGTAAGGCCCCTGCGCGTCGGAGAAGTAGGAGGGCATGCACTCATAGCCACTGCGGCCGGTGTAGGGATAGGCGGCCTCGCCGACCTTCGGTTGCTTGGCATCGTCGAACTTGCCGCCCCGCGACAGCGACAGGAAGTCCATGCCGGCGTGCGCGAATTCGCAGCCGAAGTAGCTCGCATCGCTGACCGTGCTGCCCTCTGGGATGCATTCCTCCGCCAGGAAGCGGCAGCCGACGGGGAAGTCTGCGCCCACTTCGTGGCGCACTCGCGTATAGACCTCAAGCGGCAGCCGTGCGCGGTTGACAAGCGTGCCACCGTAGCCATCCGGGCGCTCGTTGGTGCGTGACAGGAAGGAGGCCATGGTGTAGGCGTGCGCGAAGTGCAGCTCGACGCCGTCGAACCCGGCGAGGCGGGCGCGGCGGGCGGCCTGCGCGAATAGCGGCGGCAGGCTCGAGGGCAGGTCGCGGATGTGCGCAAGCTCAGTGTCGCCGACGCGTTCACGCGCGCCGTACTCGAGGGCCTCGAGCTCGCGTGCCTCGAGGATTCCGGCCAGCTGTGGCAACGACAGCGTCGCAAGCCAGGCGCGCACCTCGGCGTCACTGGCGCCGGCACGGCCGAAGGCAAAGCGGTGGCGCTCGCTGATGGCGAGGAACTGCCCGAGGAAGCGCGCCGGGTCGGGACGGCGGCGGATGGAGAGAAAATCGATGACCTGGATGAAAAGGCGTGTCGCGCCCTCGCTCGCCTCGCGCACTACGCGCGTGAGCT
Source organism: uncultured Pseudomonadota bacterium (assembly GCA_963743625.1). Lineage (GTDB taxonomy): Bacteria > Pseudomonadota > Gammaproteobacteria > Steroidobacterales > Steroidobacteraceae > 13-2-20CM-66-19. Next base: position 41,729 of record CAVUQM010000017.1, read on the forward strand.
CGCGCAGGCCGGGCAGGAATCGGTCATCCCCGATGCGCAGCAGCGGCCCGCTCGGGACGTCGCGGATCCCGGTCGCCTCGACCACCAGCGCTCCGGGTCGTCCGCGCGCAAAGCAGCGGTACCACTCCAGGACCTCCGGCGTCACGATGCCGTCCTCGCCGGCCCGCCAGGGCACCATGGCGGGCACCCAGGTGCGCTCATTCAGGGTGAGCCGTCCGACCGCGACGCTGGAGAACAGGCGCGAGCGCGCGGCCTCTTCCGCGAGCGGCCAGCGTCCGCCGACCGGATCGTGACGGATGCGTTCGGGCGGACGCCACACGGGGCTCAGCTCTCCGCGGGCAGGACCGCGGTGGCCTCGATCTCGACCTGGGCCTGCGCCTCCATGAGCGCCACCACCTGTACCACGCTCATGGCAGGGAAGTGCCGTCCCATGACCGCACGGTAGGCGGCGCCGATGTCTTTCAGTTCCGCGTAGTAGGCGTCGCGGCTGGTGACGTACCAGGTCAGACGCACGATCTGCTCGGGGCGGCCACCGCCCGCCGCAAGGACTGCGCATACATTCTCGAGTGCCTGTCGCACCTGTACTGCGAGGCTGGCGCTCGTAAAACGCCCCTGAGCGTCCCAGCCGACCTGCCCGGCGACAAAGATCTGGCGGCCGGTGGCCAAGATACCGTTGCTGTAGCCGCGCGGTGTCGGCCACCCCGCCGGCTGCAGGATCTGGGGTGGGCTCATGAGGCCCCCGCGGCGAGCAGCTCACGGGCAATGATGAGTTTCTGCACTTCGGTAGCCCCTTCGTAGATTCGCAGCGCCCGGATCTCTCGGTACAGCTGCTCGGTGATCGCGCCGTGCACCACGCCGCGGCCGCCAAAGAGCTGCAGCGCCTTGTCGATGGCGCGCTGTGCGGACTCGGTGGCGGCCATCTTCGCCATGGCCACCTCCTGCGTCACGCTGGCGCCGCCATCGCGCAGCCAGGCCGCGCGGTAGGTCAGCAGGCGCGCCGCATCGATCTCGGTAGCCATCTCGGCCAATGCCGCCTGCGTCAGCTGCAGATCGCCGAGCGTACGACCGAACATCGCGCGGCTGCGCACGTGCGCAAGCGCCGCATCGAGTGCGCGCTGGGCGAAGCCGAGCGCCGCGCCCGCGACCGAGGTGCGAAACACGTCGAGGGTACGCATGGCGAGCTTGAAGCCCTCACCCTCGGCGCCCAGGCGCTGCTGCACCGGTATGCGGCAGTCGCGAAACGCGAGTGTGCCGAGCGGATGTGGTGCCAGGGTGTCGATGCGTGCAGCCACGGAGAAGCCCGGTGCGGCGGCGTCCACCACGAAGGCACTGATGCCGCGTGCCATGACGGAGCCATCGGGGCGCATTTCCGGCGCGGCGGTGCGCGCGAACACGCAGTAGAAGTCCGCAATACCACCGTTGGAGATCCAGGTCTTCTCGCCGTTCAGGACGTAATGCTCGCCTTCGCGGCGTGCCTGGCAGGCGAGGGCCGCGACGTCCGAGCCGGCCTCGGGCTCGGAAATCGCGAAGGCGGCAATCTTGGCGCCGCTTACCACTTGCGGCAGGTAGCGCGCCCTGAGCTCCGCGGAACCGGCCAGCGAGAGCGCTCCGCTCCCCAGTCCCTGCATGGCAAAGGCAAAGTCGGCGAGTCCCTCATGCCAGGCGAGGCGCTCACGAATGAGGGCGAGGGCGCGGACGTCAAAGCGCGGCGCTGCAGCGGCGGTGGCCTGCGGCACCGAGTAACGCGTGAATCCTGCAACGCCGAGGGCAGCGACCAGTTCGCGGCAGCGCGCATCGATGGCCGCGCGCCCCTGCGGAGGTGCGTCCATGCTCAGATTCGCTTGCGCCCAGGCATCCAGGCGCGCCACCAGCTCGCGGTGTGCGGGCTCGAAGAACGGCCAGTGGAGGAACTGCGTGGTGGCGCTCATCGCGGCTAGTTGCCCTCGAACTGAGGTTTTTGCTTGGCGGCGAAGGCGCGGTAGGCACGCCGGAAGTCCTCGCTCTCCATGAGCACCGCTTGTGCCCGAGCCTCAGCGTCAATCGCGGCATCAATCGACATGTCCCACTCCGCATGCAGCATCTTCTTGGTCATCGCATGCGCAAGATTCGGCCCGGCAGCGAGCTCGGCGGCGAGTGCGGCCGCCGCGCCGGCGAGCTCCTCTGCGGGCAGCAGGCGGTTGAAGAATCCCCACGCGGCGCCTTCTTCGGCCGACATCGAGCGCCCGGTGTAGAGCAGCTCGGCGGCGCGTCCCTGTCCGATGAGGCGCGGCAGCAGCGCGCACGCCCCCATATCGCAGCCGGCGAGTCCCACCCGGGTGAAGAGAAAGGCGGTCTTGGCGCGCGGCGTGCCGAGCCGAAAATCGCAGGCCATCGCGAGGATTGCCCCGGCGCCTGCGCACACGCCGTCCACCGCAGCCACCAGCGGTTGCGGACAGTGGCGCATCGCCTTGACCAAATCGCCGGTCATCTGGGTAAAGCGCAGCAGGCCGGCCGCGTCGAGCTTCGTCAGTGGCCCGATGATCTCGTGCACATCCCCGCCCGAGCAAAAGTTGCCCCCGGCACCGGTGAGTACGATGGCGCGCACCTCGGTGGCCGTGCCGAGCTGCCGGAAGAGGTCACGCAGCTCGGCGTAGGAATCAAAGGTGAGCGGGTTTTTGCGTTCCGGGCGGTTCAGGGTGATGAGGCCCACACGTCCCTGACGCTCCCAGCGGAAGTGCTGCGGCTGCGGGTTGAATTCGCTCATGGGTCGGCCCTCTTCACTCACCGGCGGCGGTGCGACTGATGTGCTGCTTGAGGTCCCCAAGCAGCTCAACCAGCTGCTCCTTATTCTTTGCGCTCATGCCCTCGAGCAGAGCGATGACCCACTGCTCGTGCTCGGCCGCCATGCGCCGGAACTGGCGCTGGCCTTCTGCGGTGAGCTTCACACGAAACACGCGGCGGTCACTGGCGTCGACCTCGCGCACCACCAATCCCTCCTTCTCCAGCCCGTCGGTGATGCCGGTGACGTTGCCGCCGGTCACCATCATGCGCTGCGACAGCTCGCTCATCTTCAATCCCTGACGTGAGCGTTCCAGCTGCGCCATGAGGTCAAAGCGCGGCAGCGTCGTCTGGAAGTTGGCCTGCATGTACTGCCGCACCACATTTTCAATGCGATTCGTGCAGCTCAGCATGCGCAGCCACAGCCGCACCGAGACATGATGATCATCGCGGATGCGAGTCTCAGCATCGACGGGGCGGTCGATGAGCTTCAAGCGTGCCTTGTCCTTGGGCATGAACGGCTGCCGTTCAGGTGACTTCGCCGCCGGCGAGCACGATGCTCTGCCCGGTCACGCTGTCGGCGCCCGGCTGGCACAGCCACACGGTGGCGTGCGCCACCTCCTCGGAAGTCACCAGCCGCCCCTGGGGATTGGTGGCCACGAGCGTGGCGCGCGCCTCGGCCTCGCTGCGGCCGGTCTTCCTGCTGATATTGGCGACCGCGTTCTTCACGATGTCGGTGTCGACGTACCCGGGACACACCGCGTTCACCGTGATGTTGCGGGTCGCATACTCCAGCGCGAGCGCGCGGGTCAGGCCCACGACGGCGTGCTTGGAGGTGACGTAGGCGGATAGATAGGCCGCGCCGCGCAGGCCCGCGATGCTGGCGATGTTGACAATGCGCCCGAAGCCGGCCTGCAGCATGTCGCCGACGGCCGCGCGCGCACACAGGTAAGTGCCGGTGAGGTTCACGCCGAGGATGCGGTTCCACAGCTCGGTATCGGTGTCGGTAAATTTGGCGCTCGCAGCCTGACCGGCGTTGTTGATGAGAATGTGGACCGGCCCGAAGCGGCCACGCGCAGTCTCGAACGCCTGCGCCACCGAAGCCGCATCGGCCACGTCCGCGGTCACGGCCAGCGCGCGCTGCGGGCCCAGTTCCTGCGCCACCGCGCCGAGTGTGGCCGCATCGCGAGCCAGCAGCGACACGCGCGCGCCCGCGGCGGCAAGTGACCGGGAAATTGCGGCGCCGATGCCGCGGCTCGCGCCGGTGACCACGGCGTGCTTATCCTTGAGTGTGTACGTAGTCATACGGGGCCTCCTGTCGGGGTGCTGCGCCTGAGGTTGCGCTCGAGCTGATGTTTGCCGGAAAGATACGCAGCTGGCCACCACTGCGGCTCATAGCCCTGGCGGGCCGCGGCCTCAAGCGTCCAGGCTGGATTGCTCAAATGCGGGCGCGCGATCGCGCACAGGTCGGCGCGCCCGGCGGCGATGATGGAGTTCACGTGGTCCGGTTCGTAGATGTTGCCCACCGCCATGGTGGCGATCCCGATCTCGTTACGGATCTCATCGGCGAATGGTGTCTGCCACATGCGCCCGTAGACCGGCTTCTGCCAGGGCACGGTCTGACCGCTGGAGACGTCGATGAGATCGGTGCCGGCATGCTTGAAGGCACGCGCGATGCTCAGCAGATCCGCATCGCTCAGGCCCCCGTGCGCCCAGTCACTCGCCGAGATGCGCACCGCGAGCGGCTTTTGCGCCGGCCACGCGGCGCGCACCGCCTGCAGCACCTCGAGCGGGAAGCGCAGGCGATTCTCGATGCTGCCGCCGTAGTGGTCGGTGCGCAGATTGGTGAGCGGGGAGAGGCAGGAGGCGAGCAGATAGCCGTGCGCCATGTGCAGCTCCAGCATGTCGAAGCCGGCCGCGGCACCGAGCGTTGCGGCATGGACGAATTCATCGAGCACCCGCTCCATGTCGGCGCGCGTCATCTCAAGGGGCGCCTGGCTCACGCCCTCGAAGTAGGGCAGCGGTGAGGGGGCGAGTACCGGCCAGTTGCCGCTCGGCAGCGGGTGGTCGGGCTTTTCCCAGCCAAGCTGTGTCGAGCCCTTGCGTCCCGAGTGCCCCAGTTGCAGGCAGATCTTGGCCAGCGAGTTGGCGTGCACGAAGGCGACGATGCGTGCCCAGGCCTGCCGCTGCGCCTCGTTCCACAGTCCCGTGCAGCCGGGCGTAATACGCCCGGCCGCCGACACGCAGGTCATCTCCGTATAGAGCAGTCCGGCACCGCCGAGCGCCCGATGACCGTAGTGCACCAAGTGCCAGTCCCCCGGGACCCCGTCCACGGCGCTGTACTGCGCCATGGGGGCAACCACGACGCGATTCACCAGCTGCATGTCACGCAGGCGAAAGGGCAGGAACATCGGCGGCGGCGCCCCGCCGGCGCCATCATGCTCGGCCAGCCAGCGTTCGTAGTCGGCGACGAAGCGCGGGTCGCGCAGCCGCAGGTTTTCGTGCCCGATACGCTGGCTGCCGGTGAGCAGACTGTAGGCGAACTGCTCGGGGGGCAGGTGCACGTAGCGTCTTACATTTTCGAACCATTCCATGCGGTTGCGGGCTGCGCTTTGCAGCTTCAGGACCTCGACGTGACGCTCCTGCTGGTAGCCGGCGAGCGCCGCATCGAGCGGCCCTGCCGAGCTCACGTGCCGGGTGAGTGCGATCGCATCCTCCATGGCGAGCTTGGTGCCCGAGCCGATGGAGAAGTGCGCGGTATGGGCCGCATCGCCCAGCAGCACGATGCGGCCGTGATGCCAGCGCTTGCAGGTGATGCGGTGGAAGTTCAGCCACGCCGACCCGCGCAGGTGGGTCGCGTTACTCTGCAGGCGATGCCCGGACAGGTAGGGCGCGAACAGGGCCTCGCAAAAAGCGATCGACTGCTGCGTGCTCGCCTGGTTCAGACCGTGCGCGGCCCAGGTTTCCTCGCGCGTCTCGACGATGACGGTGGAAAGCTCGGCGCTGAACTGATAGGCGTGAATCTGGAACCAGCCGTGCTCGGTTTTCTGAAAGGCGAAGGTGAAGTCGGCGAATGGGCGGGTCGTGCCCAGCCAGATGAAGCGGCACTTACGCACGTCGACCTCGGGTTCGAACACCTGCGCGTGGCGCGTGCGGGTGCGGCTGTTGACGCCATCGGCGGCTACGATCAGATCGGCGTCCTGGAAGGCCGCCTCATCCTCGACCTCGTGCTGGAAGTGCTGCTCGACCCCCAGCTGCCGGGCGCGCTCCTGCAGCAGGGCAAGCAGGCGCTTGCGGCTGATGCCGCAGAACCCGTGGCCGCCGCTCACAAGCCGCCGGCCGCCAAAATAAATGGCAATATCGTCCCAGTGATGGAAATTAGCGAGGATCGCGGCGTGAGACTCGGGGTCAGCAGCCTGGAAATTGGCCATCGTCTGGTCGGAGAACACCACGCCCCAGCCGAAGGTGTCGTCGGGGCGGTTGCGCTCGAGCACCTCCACGCGGGCGGCAGGCATGGCCTTGCGCAGCAGTATCGCTGCGTACAACCCGGCCGGGCCGCCACCCACGCAGACGATTCGTCTCATACCGACAGGACCCCTTGCGGCGCCCCTATTGCGCCCTTAGCGCGTATGTTATATTGCCAGTTACTTCAGGTGTCAATCATTTCTCCACCGGCCGTCGCACACGAGAGAAGCTCATGACCGCAACGCAGTCCCCGCCGCCGAAGTCTACTGCCCTCGATGATCTGGTCACGGCACTGCTCGGCGGTCAGATCCGCGTCGTGGATCTCACCGTGCCGCTGGAGCCGGCAACGCCGACCATCCAGCTGCCACCACAGTTCGCGGCCTCCAAGCCCTTCACGCTGGAGGAAATCTCGCGCTACGACGCACGCGGCCCGGCCTGGTACTGGAACAACATCGCCTGCGGTGAGCACACCGGCACGCATTTCGACGCCCCGATCCACTGGGTCACGGGTAAGGATTACGCCAACAACGCCACGCACAACATCCCGGTGGAGCGCTTCATCGGTCCGGCGTGCGTGATCGATGTGGCGAGTCAGGCCAGACAGAATCCGGACTTCCTGGTGACGCGCGCCACTATTGAAGCCTGGGAGAAGCAGCACGGCCGCGTTCCTGCGCACGCCTGGGTGCTGATCCGCACCGACTGGTCGCAGCGCAAGAACGCCAAGGATTTCCTCAATATTGGTGCCGACGGCGCCCACACGCCCGGCTTCCATCCGCAGGCGGTGCCGTTCCTGGCCAAGGAGCGCGACATCCTCGGCGTCGGCGTCGAGACCGTGGGCACTGATGCCGGACAGGCCCCGACCTTCGAGCCGATGTTCCCCTGCCACACTATCATGCACGGCTCAAATCGCTTTGGACTGGCCAGCCTGACCAACCTTGATCAGCTGCCGGCCACCGGAGCGGTGGTGATCGCGCCGCCGCTCAAGATCGTCAATGGCTCGGGCAGCCCGCTGCGCGTGCTCGCGCTCGTGCCGGCCTAAAAGCCGCAAAGGACCGCCGCGATGGCCGAACGCTCGTTCGCGAAGGAAGTTAAGTCGCTACGCCTGGGCGAGGGTGCGGAGTTTCGTGGCGAGGGTATTCTGGCCGTCACCAAGGCGCTGCTGCAGTCCGGGGTGGCCTACGTCGGCGGCTACCAGGGGGCGCCGATCTCACACCTGATGGATGTCCTCACCGATGCCGAGGACATCCTCACCGAGCTCGGCGTGCACTTCGAGGCGAGCGCCTCTGAGGCCACGGCGGCGGCGATGCTGGCTGCCTCCATCAACTATCCGTTGCGCGGCGCGGTCACCTGGAAGTCGACCGTCGGCACCAATGTCGCCTCTGATGCACTCTCGAATCTCGCCTCTGCCGGCGTTAAGGGCGGTGCGCTGATCATCCTCGGCGAGGACTACGGTGAGGGTGCCAGCATCATGCAAGAGCGCACCCACGCGTTCGCCATGAAGTCGCAGATCTGGCTGCTCGATCCACGTCCGCAGCTGCCGCAGATCGTGCGTGCGGTGGAGCAGGGCTTTGAGCTGTCCGAGGCCAGCAATACTCCCGTAATGCTCATGCTGCGCGTGCGAGCCTGCCATGTGTACGGCCGCTTTACGGCGCAGAACAATCGTCGTTCGGCCTTCTCGGGCGCTGACGCCCTGGCCAATCCGGTGCGCGACTACGGACGCATCATCCTGCCGCCCTCCACCTACGCCCAGGAGAAGGAGAAGATTGAAACGCGCCTGCCGGCGGCGCAGCGCTTCATCGCCGAGCGCGGCCTGAACGAGATGATGGGCACGAACGTTGCGGATATCGGCATCGTGCTGCAGGGCGGGCTCTACAACAATACGCTGCGGGCGCTGGAGATCCTCGGACGCGCGGACGTCTTCGGCACCAGCGCCGTACCGCTTTACGTGCTCAACGTGACCTATCCGCTGGTGCCCGAGGAGTGGGAGCGTTTCTGTCGCGGCAAAAAGGCGGTGCTGGTTGTTGAGGAGGGCCAGCCGGAGTACCTCGAGCAGTCGGCCACCCAGATCCTGCACCAGCGCGGCATGGCGACGCGCATCCTCGGCAAGGAAGTCCTGCCGATGCACGGGGAATACACGGTCGATGTCCTGCGTCGGGGGCTGAAGAGTTTTCTTGAGCGCTGGGCCGAGGCTGCGCCCGGCGCCCCAGCGGATGCCGATACGAGCAGCCGCGAGGCGCCGCTGGTGCCGGCGGGCAAGCTGGCCGCGCTCGTCCCGGCGCGGCCCTCGGGACTGTGCACCGGGTGCCCGAGCGACCGTTCTTCGCCGCCATGAAGCTGCTGCAGAAGGAGACCGGCCCCCTGCACATCAGCGCCGACATCGGCTGTCATTCCTTCGCCACGCTGCCGCCATTCAATATGGGCAACAGCATCATGGGCTACGGCCTGGGGGCCGCTGCGGCATCCGCCTTCGGCAGCGAGGGAGGGCGCCGCGCCGTCGCGGTCATGGGCGATGGCGGCTTCTGGCACAACGGCCTCACGAGCGGCATCGGCAATTCGGTCTTCAACCGGCACGATGACCTGACGATCATCATCGACAACGGTTATTCGGCCGCGACCGGCGGCCAGGACATCCCGTCTTCGCGTGGCGCGGGAGTGCACCGCCAGGGCAACAATTCCATCGTGGATGCGGTCAAAGGCGTCGGCATCCGCTGGGTGAAGCGCACGCACACTTACAACATGCGCCAGACGCTGGCGGTGCTGCGTGAAGCGCTGAGCACTGACTTCAAGGGTCCGAAGGTGATTGTCGCCGAGGGCGAGTGTCAGCTGAACCGCCAGCGCCGCGTACGACCTGTGACCAAGAAGGCCATTGAGGCCGGGGAGCGGGTGGTGCGCGAGCGCTTCGGCGTGGATGCCGACACCTGCACCGGCGATCATTCCTGTATACGGCTGTCGGGCTGCCCGTCGCTGACGGTGAAGGAGAATCCCGACCCGCTGCGCACCGATCCGGTCGCGTACGTGGATAACAGCTGCGTGGGTTGCGGGGTATGCGGGGAAGTGGCGGAAGCGGCGGTGTTGTGTCCGTCCTTCTACCGCGCCGAGCTCATCTATAACCCGACTGCCTGGGACCGCCTGCTCGCCCGGGTGCGGCGTGCCCTTATCGGCATGCTCCAGCGCGGCAGCGAACGACGCCGGCTGCGCTACGTCCTGTAGGGGCACCGATGGCACAGCGCACTCTCAAGCTCACGATCGCCGCCCTGGGTGGCCAGGGCGGTGGCGTGCTGACTGAGTGGCTCATCTCAATCGCCGAGAGCTGCGGGTATCTCGTGCAGTCGACCTCTGTGCCCGGGGTGGCGCAGCGCACGGGTGCGACGATCTATTACCTCGAGTTCTTCCCGCGCGCCGAGGCCGAGCGGCTCGGGCGTGAGCCGATCATGGCGCTGATGCCGGTGGCCGGAGATGTCGACTGCGTCGTGGCCTCTGAGCTCGCCGAGGCCGGCCGCTCCATCCAGCGCGGTCTGGTGAGTCCCGGACGCACGACCCTCATTGCTTCGACCCACCGCTACTACGCCATCGCCGAGAAGAGTGCCCTGGGTCAGGGCGTCACCGATACGCGTCAGCTGCTCGAGCTGGTGCGGGCGCAGGGCAAGCGCTCGATCCTGTTTGACATGGACGCGACCGCCGAGAAACACCACGCGGTCATCAGCGCTGTGCTCTTGGGCGCCATCAGCGGCGCAGGCGTGCTGCCGTTTCCGAAACAGAGCTTCGCGGACGCGATCACCCGTGGAGGCCTGGCCGTCAAAACCAACCAGGCGGCATTCGAGGATGCCTATCAGCAGGCCCAGCAGGGCGGCGTCGCGGCCGCCGCGCCGCCGGCTGCGGCAGTGCCGGCAAGCATTGCGCGCAGCGCACCCACCCCGCAGCTGCAGTCGCTTCTGGAGCGTGTTCAGCGGCTCCCGGGCGCTGCACAGGCGCTCGCGCTCGAGGGCGTGCGGCGCACGCTGGACTATCAGGATCCGCACTACGCGGCGCTCTATCTGAGTCGGCTCGAGCGCATCGCGGCGTTCGATGCACCCGGCCGCGGGGACGGCGCGCTCACTGAGGCCACCGCGCGCGCGCTGGCGCTGTGGATGAGCTTCGAGGACACCATCCGCGTGGCACAGCTGAAGACGCGGGCCGCGCGGCTGGCGCGCATCGGCACTGAGATCCGCGCCCATTCCGGGCAGCTCTTTGACGTTACCGAGTTCATGCGGCCGCGCGTTTCTGAAATTGCCGGTACGCTGCCGGTGGGCCTCGGGCGCTGGGTATTGGGTTCGCCGCGCCTGAGCCGCTGGCTCGACCGCTTCACCGGCGGCCGGCATATCCGTACCACGACGGTCAGCGGCTTCCTTTTGCTTTACGTCCTCGGCGGCCTGCGTCGTTTCCGGCGCGGCACGCTGCGCTTTCAGCAGGAGAATGCGCGCATCGAGAGCTGGCTTGAGCGACTGAGCGAACTCGCTCCCGGCAACTACGCACTGGCCGTGGAGCTGGCGCGGGCGCAGCGCCTGGTAAAGGGTTACGGCGAGACGCACGAGCGCGGCTGGCGCAGTTTCTGCGCGCTCATGGAACAGCTCGCGCTGCTACGGACCCGACCCGATGGCGCGCTCCTCATGTCGAAGCTGCAGGAGGCGGCATTGGCGGACGAGGAGGGTGCGGCACTGGCGCGCGAACTTGGTGCATTGACGGGCGCCGGCGGTACACGGCCCGCGGTGGCGGGAGTTGCGGCCTAGCGGGAACTGCGAGCATTGGCCGCCAGTCCAGAGAACGTAACGCTATGGGTACCCGAACGACACAGCTGCGCATCCTCCAGGCGGCGCTTGAGATGTTCAACGAGCAGGGGACGGCGGCAGTCTCCGCCAACCGCATCGCCGAGCGCTGTGGCATCAGCAAGGGGAACCTGCAGTACCACTTTAATAACAAACGCGACATCATCTGCGCGCTGTTCCAGCTGGCGATCGACGAGATGGACTCCGGCTGGTACCGCGATCACCTGGCGCCCACCCTCGAGCACATGGCGGCGATGTTCGTACGCCAGCTGCAGCTGATCCTGAAATACCGCTTCTTCTACCGCGAGCTCGCGGACCTGCTGCGCCAAGACCCGCAGTTGCGACGCCGCTTTGCCCAGAACCGCGAGCGGCGGCTGCGGGACCTGGAAAAGTTCATGCACGCGCTGGCCAGTCGTGGCTTCATGCGCCTGCCGCCCGATGCACGCCGCCTGCGTTCAATCGTGGACGTCACCTGGATCATCTCGGAGAACTGGGTCAACTACACCGAATACCACGACCGCGAGGTGAGCGCTGCGACCATCCTCGAGGGGTATTACGAGATTCTCGAAGTGCTCCGGCCCTACTTGTGCGCCGACCCGCAGCAGATCACGCAGGAGTCCTACCGCACGATCGAGCGCCTGGCAGCGCAGCCTCCCGAGGCGCCACCCTCGAACGGCTGCTTGGCCGGCTGACGCCCCAACTTGGGGCGCAGCGGCCGGCTACATTAGGCCGGCCAGCCTAAAGCGCAGCTGTACAAGCGGCGGCGCCTTGAGGAGAGTATCGGAGGTATGGCAGAACCGGTTGTTGCGCGGCCGAAACCCTGTCTGGTGACCCTCAAAGGCGGCCGGACTTACTTCTGGTGCAGCTGCGGCAGGTCTGCGAATCAGCCGTTTTGCGATGGTTCCCATAAGGGAACGGGCTTCGAACCACGCAAAGTCGTGCTGGCGGCCGACGATGAAGTGCTGCTGTGTGGCTGCAAACATACATCCACACCACCGTTCTGCGACGGCGCGCATACGAACCTGCCGGGCGGCTCGCCACTGGATGACCCCGCAAGCCCCGCGAATCGCGCCGTTGCGCTCGTGACCGAACGCGACGGGCCGCGCGCGCAGCTGAACGGCAGCTGCTACGTGGTGTCATCAGCACTGGCCGAGAAAGTGCAGCGCGGACATCTCAGCTACCGCTACCTGGTTACGGCGGAACTCGGGGCGCTGTACCAGACGCAGATCCTGCTCGAGACCGAGGGCGGCGCCTCACCGGTTGTGGCCTTCGGCGATCGCGACGTCATCCTGTTCGTGGTCTTCGGCTCCGGTTCGGTCAACATCTCCGGCCGCTCTTTCCCGGTGCAGGCGACCGATGGCATCTACATCCGCCCCGGTGAGGCGATGCAGTTCACCCCGCACGGTGCCCAGCCGCTCAAGGTATTCGCGCTGGCCTGTCCGCTCGGGGATCTCGCATGGCCGCAACAGCTGCCGGGGAATTTCGATGCGCAGTTCCCCGAGCGCGTGGTGTCGGTGGATGCCGAACAGCGCACCGCCATGGGTGCGCGCTACTTTCAGATCCTGGTCGACAAGCGCATCGGCTCGAAGGTCATCACGCAGTTCATCGGCCACATTCCGCCCTCGAAGGCCGCCCCGCATCGCCACTTGTACGAGGAGGCGATCATCGTGCTCTCCGGCGAGGGCTGCATGTGGACCGAGGACCGCAAGGCGCAGGTGAAGGCGGGCGATGTGATCTTCCTGCCACGCAAGCAGATTCATTCGCTCGAGGCCACGTCCGCAGACGGAATCGACGTCGTCGGGGTGATCTGTCCTGGCGACAATCCGAGCATCAACTATTACGACTGACGGAGGCGCTGGTGCCCACGGCGTGCGGCAGCGGCAACTCTTAACTAGAAAGACGTTACAGGGATCACATCGTGCCAAATTCAGCAAACATCACTTGCCGCGCACTCGCGTTGGGTCTCGTCGGTTCCCTGGCACTCGGGGGGCCAGCCACCCGCGCCCTTGCGGCGGACGCGGATGCGAGCGGTCTGGAGGAGGTGGTGGTGACCGCCACCAAGCTCAACGCTGCCAAAGTGCTCGACGTGCCGGCGTCGCTGCAGGCGATCTCCGGGGACACCCTGCAGCGGGAAAGTGCTTCCGGCATCACGAGCATCGCCGGCCAGGTGCCGGGTCTGTCTATCCAGGACTTGGGTCCGGGCGACAAGAAGTACGTGATCCGTGGCATCAACTCCACCGGTGACTCAACCACCGGGGTCTACTACGGCGAGGCCGTGATTTCGCAGGGCAACACCGATGACGGCGGTGGTTTCCAGCCCGATATCCGCCTCTACGACATGGACCACGTCGAGGTGCTGCGTGGTCCGCAGGGTACCCTGTACGGTGCCAGCTCCATGGCCGGTACCATCCGCTTCATTCCCAAGGCTCCGGTGATGGATAAGGTGGAGGGCTACGTCACGGGCGAGGACTCCAACACCGACCATGGCAGCAACAACTACAACATCAACGGCGCGCTCAACCTGCCCATCGTGGACGGCGTGCTGGCACTGCGAATTGTGGGCTGGAAGCTCTACGACAGCGGTTACATCAATCAGTATCGCGTTGGCGTGGGTGTCACCGCGGAATCCAACGGTGTGGTGCTGCCGGTCAAGGCGCTCGGTTTCCTCAAGGGCATCAACGATGATGACGTGGGCGGCGGGCGCGCAATTCTGCGCTGGATGCCGATCGACAACCTCACCATCGATGCGGACTACACGACGCAGTCGGAGTCCTCGAACGGTTCCTCGCGCTGGACTCCGCCCGGGGTCGCGGCCTTCGCCGGCGGACCGATCCCGCCAACCAATGGCTGTGATCTGTGCAACACCGACGTCACACAGAGCCCGTGGAGCGACAACATCAAGGTGTTCGGACTCACCGGCACGTGGAAGACGGCATTCGGTACGCTGACAGCCACCGACCACCAGCTGAACCGCGACACTGGCTTTACCTTCGATTCGACCCCGGTGCTGGTGTCCTTCAATGTGCCGGTGCCGGCGGAGACCCTCGAGCCGCGCGAGGTTCACTCCAATACCAGTGAGGTGCGCTTCGCGAGTGACCTGAACTCACCGGTCAACTTCGTGGCCGGCGCTTATCGCCAGCAGTCAACCCAGGATCTGGCGGTGCAGGTCATCACCACCAATGGCAACGGCCTCGTGAATGGCTCCTTCAGCAGTGACAACGCGGACGATGCGCTAAACTTCCCGGGCGTCGGCAACACGTTCTTCGGGCGCACCGATCATCGCTCAAGCGAGCAGTGGGCGGGCTTCGGCGAGGCCACCTGGAAGATCACCGACGCCTTCACCGCCGTGGGCGGCGTGCGTTACTTCACCGAGACCTTAAATGGCTTCCAGGTGCAGACGCACCCCTTCGGCGGCTTCCCGCCCGGCACCCCGACCAACGTGCCGATCTACGATCCGGAGCAGACTTTCAACAAGGTCACCTGGAAGGGCAATCTGAGCTACAAGTTCGATGAGCGGCTGCTGGCTTACGGCACGGTGTCGACAGGCTTTCGCAGCGGCGGCCTGAACGCAGTCAGCGAACCCTTCGAGCCGATCCCGTCCTCCTACGAGCCCGACACGCTCGTCAACTACGAGCTCGGCATCAAGGGACGGCTGTGGAACGGGCTGCTCGACTACCAGGTGGACGGCTACTTCATCCACTGGGGTGACATGCAGGTGCAGCTGACCACCGCCGATGGCGCCTTTGTCTATCAGGGCAACGTCGGTGATGCGCACATCAAGGGCATGGAGTTCGAGCTCACCGTGCGTCCGCTCGAGTACCTCACCGGTTCGCTGAGCGGCTCCTATCAGGATGCCAAGGTCGTCAGCGGCGCGGATGCGGCGCAGAAGCTCGCGAACCCGACGTTGTGCGTAAGCGGCGATCCGATCCCGAACGTGCCGAAATTCCAGGCTAATCTCAATGCCGATTACACTCGCCCGGTGTCCCCCAACTGGCAGTTCACCGCCGGCACCAACGTTACCTACCGCGATTCGGTGCAGGCCTACTGCCAGTCCAATCCATTCAACATCCCGCTGAGCTCCTACACGCTGTGGGATCTGCGCATCGGGGGGATCTACAGGCAGTGGACCATCACGGCCTTCGCCCGTAACCTCACCAACGAGCGCGCCCAGGTCTCGGCGATCAATTCCAGCCAGGATCCGCATGCGTTGCTGACGGTGCAGCCGCGCACCATCGGCGTGTCCTTTACGCGCAAGTTCTGAGGCGCGCTTTCGCTCCTTTGGCACAGCGGCACCCTCGATTCGTGCCGCTGTCGCCGCCGGGCGCCGCTATCATGCGCATGATGATCACCCTCGGCAGCTGAAGCGGGCGCATGAACCAGGCGGAGGTGATCAGTGAACGTGAGAGTGGCCTTAAGCGCGGGCTGAGCAAGACCCAGATTGTGATGATTGGGCTCGGTGGCGCCATTGGCACCGGGCTCTTCATGGGCAGCGGGCTCGCCATCGGCTATGCCGGACCGGCTGTCATCCTCAGTTACATCATTGCCGGCTTCGTGGCGCTGGTGATGGTGTTCAGTCTCTCGGAAATGGCGGTGGTACATCCCACCGCAGGCTCGTTCGGCACCTACGCGGAAACCTATCTCAATCCCTGGGCCGGGTTCGTGGTGCGCTACACCTACTGGATCGCGCAGGTCATCGCCATTGGGGGTGAGTCGGTCGCTGCCGGTCTGTACATGCAGTTCTGGTACCCGGCGGTGCCGGTGTGGATGTGGTCGCTCGGCTTCTGCGCCGTGCTGCTGTACTTCAACTCACGCTCGGTGAATAACTTCGGCACGGTCGAATCCTGGTTCGCCCTGATCAAGGTCACCGCGATCGTGCTCTTCATCATCCTCGGCACGGCCAGCATCCTGGGCCTGGGGCTTCCGGCCGTTGGCTTTCACAACCTCTACGACCTGCCGGGCGGCTTCTATCCAAAAGGTCTGTCCGGAGTGTGGATGGCCGTGATCGTGGGCATCTTCTCCTTCAACGGCATCGAGGTGATCGCCGTCACCTCCGGGGAGGCCAAGAACCCGCAGGTGGCGATTCCGGCCGCGCTGCGCACCATGGTGTTGCGCCTGTTCCTCTTTTATGTGCTCGCAATCACGATCATCGTGACGACGGTGCCCTGGACCACCACCGGCGTCACCGTGGTGGCGCAGAGCCCCTTCGTCAGCGTGTTCCAGTATTCCGGTATCGCGCATGCGGCCGGCATCATGAATTTCGTCGTCATTAGCGCCGCGCTCTCGAGCATGAACACCAACATCTACCTGTGCTCGCGCATGCTGTTCTCGCTCGCGCGCGGCAGTTACGCGCCGCGCCAGCTGGGCACCCTCAGCAGCAAGGGGAGCCCGGTCGTCGCCATCCTCACCTCCGGGGCCTGCATCCTCATCGCCGCCGCGGTGTCGATCTTTAACGCCAACGCCTATGGCTACCTCCTGGGGGTGGCGCTGTTTGCCGCCATCCTGGTGTGGATGTTTATCCTCGCCAGCCACCTGAGCTTCAGACGTCACCACCGCCCGGAGGATTTGCCGGTGCGCATGCCGTTTTTCCCCTGGATGCAGTACGCGGGCCTCTTGCTGCTGGCGGCGGTGCTGGTGAGCATGGGGCTGGACCCCACCTTCTATGTTTCCTGGGTGTACGGAATCCCCTGGCTGATCGTCATTTCCATCGCGTACTTCGTGTGGAAGGCGCGCCAGCATGGCGCGGCTCCTGGCGCCGCACTGCCCTAGGGCACACCACCCATCAGTATCGTCGTGAGCAGCTCGTTCCCCAGATTGCCCCCCGAGACGACCGCGCACACCCGGGCATACGGATGCCGGCCGGACAGCGCCGCGGCCACCGGCACCGCACCGGCGCCCTCAGCGATCACCTTGTTGCCTTCCGCCATGCTGCGAATCGCGGCGGCCACTTCCGCCAGCGACACGGTCAGTACGCCGTCGATGACATCGCGGCACAGTGGCCACATCTCCGGCAGCAGCGAATGAAAACCAACACCGCTCACGAAGCCCGGGTGACTTTCGGTCCTCACTACGCGCCCGGCACGCAGTGCGGCCGCATAGGGCTGCGCACTCTCGAGCTCGCAGGCGATTACCTTGATGCGGGGGTTGAGCGCGCGCACGGCGCAGGCCACCCCGCAGGCGAGGGCGCCGCCGCCGAAGGGCGTGAAGATCGCATCGAGCCCGGGCTGCTGCTCCAGGATCTCAAGCGCCACGGTGCCGTCCCCGGCCAGCGCCGCCGGATCACGCACGGCATCGATGTAGGTGCCCGCTTCACCTTCGAGTCCGCAGACCTCAACCGCATGCCACCAGGTGGCAAACGGCACCTCAACGATGCGGGCGCCGAGCGCGCGCAAGCGCAGCAGTTTGGCTTCCGGGGCGTTGTCGGTGACGACCGCCGTGGCGGTGAGTCCGAGCCGCCGCGCCATCCAGGCGAGCGCCACGGCGCTGTTCCCGGAGCTGCAGGTATAGAGCCCATCCCGCAGCTGTGCCAGGGGACGACTGAGCACGGCGTTACCGACCGGACGGATCTTGAACGAGCCGATCGGTTGCAGGTTATCGAGTTTGAGGAACAGCTCGCGACCGCTGGGGGCAGCGTCGCAGCGCACGACCGGGGTACGTTCGGCGACCGACGCCAGGCGCGCCCTGGCGGCATGCACTGCGGTGAGGCTTACGGCACTTACGGGCGCGGACATACAGGGACTATGAAGGAATTTGTGGCATGACTACCGATTTCACCGCGCTGCGGCGCAGATTCCCGGTGCTCGAGCGCAAGACCTATCTTAACAGCGGCTCCTATTGCGCACTGGCCGAGAGCGTGCGCGCGGCCATCAACGCTTACATGGACGATCGGCTGGCGGTCGGAGCTAACTGGGACGTGTGGGTCATGAAGAACGAGGCGGTGCGCGCGGCCATGGCGGCGGTGCTGCGCGCGGCCCCGGATGAGATCGCGGTCACCGCGTCTGCTTCCGCGGGCCTGAACGCGCTGGCGAGCGCCTTTGACTTCAGCGGCCGCCGCAACAAGGTCGTCGTCAGCGACTTTGAGTTCCCGACCAACGCCCAGATCTGGCACGCCCAGGAGCCGCGCGGCGCGCGCGTCGTACACGTGCCGCGCGCGGCGGACGGCTACATACCGCTGGAGAACTTTGCGCGCGCCATCGATGAGGATACGCAACTGGTGGCGGTGACCCAGGTATGCTTTCGCAACGGTGCACGGCTGGAGATCCCGGGGATCGTCAGTCTGGCGCGTGCCAAGGGTGCGCGGGTGCTGCTCGACTGCTACCAGGCGGTTGGCGCGCTCACCGTAGACGTGAAGAAGCTCGACGTCGATTTCGCAGTGGGCGGCATGCTCAAGTATCTGCTGGGAACCGCCGGCATCGGCTTTCTGTACGTGCGGGACGCGCTCATCCGTGACCTTACGCCAAGCAACTCGGGCTGGTTCGCGCAAGAACAGATCACCGCCATGGACATCAGCGCCAACCGGCCGTCACCGACGGCGCGGCGCTTCGAAGCCGGCACCCCGGCGGTGGTCAACTGCTACGCCGCGGAGGCGGGCCTCAAGATCATCCTGGAGGTGGGCACCGATGCCATCGAGGCGCGGGTGCGCGAGCTCACCCGGCGCTGCATGCAGGCACTGGAGGGCATCGGTTGGCCGGCGGTGACGCCGCCGGAGGATGCGCGCCGCGGTCCCATGGTCGCGATTCCCTCGCGTGACACCGCCGAGCTCTTCGGCCGACTCACCGCGCAGGACATCGTGACGTCCTTTCGGGATAACAATATCCGGGCGACGATCCACTTCTACAACACCGATGCGGATATCGATCACTTTGTGACGGCCATGCGCGCTCATCGGGAACGCTTTCATGCGCGCGCCTGAACGCAGCAGGCTAAATAGTACCGGCGGCCTAATTTCCTGCTGCCGGCGCGACGGGCTCACGTATCATTTTGCGGCAAATGCAGCTGCACAATACTGACTTTCGGGAGACGCGATGAGCAGCGGTGCCGCCGCCCACGTCAGCCGCAGTGCGGGTTTTCCGGCCGCAGCTCTGCGCGCGCAGTTCCCCGCGCTGCAGCGGGCGGGCAACTTCGTCTTTTTCGACAATGCCGCCGGTGCCCAGGTGCCGCAGCTGGTGCTCGATGCGGTAAACGAGCACCTGCTCGATCACAATGTGCAGCGCGGTGGCCGCTACCCACAGAGCGTCGCGGTGGACCGCAGCATCGCGCGCGCGCGCGAACATGTCGCCGCGCTGCTGAACGCGACCCGGCCCGAGGAAGTTGCCTTCGGGATGAACGCCACGTCTTTCATCCGCCTCATCAGTCTGGCCATCGGGCAATCCCTGGGCGAGCGCAACGAATTCATCATCACCGATCTCGATCACGAGGCCAATATCGCGACCTGGCTCGTGCTTGAGCGCATGGGTGCGAGGTTTCTGTGGTGGCGGATGCGCGACGACGGCTGCCTGCACACCGAGGATCTCAAAGGACTGTTGAGTGCGCGCACCCGGCTCGTGGCCTGTGCGTTCGCATCCAACGCCCTGGGCACCATCGTGGATGTGCGTACTGCGGCAGATCTGGCGCACGCCGCGGGGGCGGAGATCTTCCTCGACAGCGTGCACTTCGCCCCGCACGGCCCGATCGACGTGCAGGCGCTCGAGTGCGACTATCTGGTGTGCTCGGGCTACAAGATCTTCTCGCCCCACATGGGCTTCATGTGGGGGCGATACGAGGTCCTCGAGCGGCTGCCCACCTTCCGGGAGGACTTCATCCCGGACGAGCCACCCGGCAAGATTGAGGCAGGCACTTTTATCTACGAGAACGTGGCCGGCATGGCCGCAGCAGTTGACTATCTGGCGCAGGTGGGGCGGCTGGTGAGCGGAAGAAGCGGGGCAGGGGATGCGCGCACCCTGCGCGAGGATACGCACACGGCCCTGTGCGCCATCCAGACCTACGAGCAGACGCTCTCGCTGGCGCTGCTGAAGATGCTGCGCGACAGTGGCGCCGAAACCTACGGCATCAAGGAGGACGCGCGTGTGGCACAGCGTGTGCCGACGGTGTGCTTCAATGTTCCGGGCGTGGCCCCGGCTGTAGTGACGGCTGCCGCCGCACGTGCCGGCATCGGTATCCGCGACGGGCACATGTATTCTCCGCGCCTGATGCGGCGCCTGGGTCTCACGGTCGAGAGCGGCGCGGTGCGTGTATCACTGGTCCACTACAACACGGTCGCCGAAATCGACCGCCTGGGCGAGGTGCTCAGTCAGCTGCGCCGCCCGCCGCCGCCCTGAAGAACCCCGTCCCGGGGGCTAGACGACCGCTCTGCGGATGACCACCGCGAGATAGCCCAGCAAGACCAGGAGCGTTGCTCCCACGTCGACAAAGATGAATTCCATGGTCCACCACCCGAGCCAGTTCATGGGTTCAAAGTGTAGGCAGCCGCAGTGCGCGGGGCTGCCCCCTCGCGAGGGAGCTAGGCTGGCGATTAAGTAACGAAGTTTCTCTCTCGTTGTGGGGGTATTCGTTGGCAGCGCGCGGCAGCGATTTCTGTGAGGCAGCGCGCGCTGTAGGGTCATCCTCCTGCCTCCCGGGGCGTTGCTTGAGTAGCCTTGAACCGCATCGGATCGCTCCGGCGCGCCCCCTGGGGGGTGGTCCGGTCAAGTGATGACGTAACGGGAGCTGCTGATGGACCGGATGTCCCGCCTGTGGGCAGGGGTGTTGCTGCTGGGGATTGTGGGAGTAACTGTGGCTCCGCAATCGCGCGCGGACGTGCTCAGCGCGGTAGCCGCGTTGCGCGCCGGCGGCTGCGGTGGTCGGGCACCGCTGGCAGCGCCCCTGCGGCACAGCCCGATGCTGGACCAGCTGGCAATGCAGTGGGCCGCCGGGGGTGCGGCGCTGCAGCCGATCGCCGCGCGCGAGGGCTACTCCGCGGGCATGGTTTCCGGGCTACATCTGTCCACCGAGGTGGCGTCCGTCCCGGAAAAGCTGAGCCGTTCGGACTGCAGTACGCTTAGCGCTCCGGCTTGGCGCGAGATCGGCTTCTACCAGCGCAAGGCGGATACCTGGCTGGTGCTGGCGGGGGCAGCGGGACACCCCACACCCCAGGGGACGTTCGTGCGCCAGCGCCCGGGCGCACCCCCGGTGAGCGCCGCGGTGCGCACTGCAGATCTGTCCCGGCGCGCGCTGCAGCTCGTGAATGACGTGCGGGCACGCGGCGTGCGCTGCGGCAGCCGCACGTTCGCGCCGGCACCCCCGCTGAGCCTCTCCGGCACACTCGGCAACGTGGCGCTCGGGCATGCGACTGACATGGCCGCACACAGCTACTTTGAGCACCAGGACCTCAGCGGGCAGTCGCCCGCCGACCGCGTGCGGGCTGTCGGCTATCGCGAGAAGCTCGTGGGCGAGAACATCGCCTACGGACCCCCAAGCGTGGACGAAGTGATGCGGGGCTGGCTGGACAGCCCGGGCCACTGCGAGAACATCATGGATCCACGCTTCGTCGAGATGGGTCTGGCCTTGGCCGCCGGGCATGGCAGCCGCCAAGGCCTCTATTGGGTCCAGGTGCTGGCCGAACCGCGCGCCTGAGACAGACGCAGCCTGCGCGGCTGTGTCAATTCCGTCCCTGACACGCCTGCGCCGTCGGGAAATTTTCCCAAACCGGATCCTTTAGGCTGCACCGCGGCTACCGGAAGGGATGGTTCGTGCGGCAGAACAGGGCACAGCTGCGGCTGTCGGGATTTCTTTTGTTACTGATGACGCCCGCCCTGGCGGCCGTGTCAACGGCCGCCGAGACGGACGCGCCGCCCGCGACGGGCAACGCCGCCACCGTACAGGAACTGCCGCAGGTGCTGGTCATCGGCACCGCGCCGCTGCCCGGCTTCGGCCTGCCGCTCAATCAGGTCCCCGCCAACGTGCAAACGGCCGACAGCGCGGACCTGCAGCGTGCCCAGACCACCGGCGTGGCGGATTACCTCAACCGTAACTTCAGTGGCGTTAACGTTAGCGAAAGCGCCGACAACCCCTTTCAGCTCGATATCAACTACCACGGCTTCACGGCTTCGCCCCTGCTGGGCACCCCCGAGGGCATGTCGGTCTACGTCGACGGCGTGCGCGTCAACGAATCCTTCGGCGACACAGTGAACTGGGATCTGATACCCGAGTCGGCGATCTCGACCGTCGCACTGATCTCTGGTTCAAATCCGGTGTTCGGGCTGAACACGCTCGGGGGGGCGCTGTCGATCCAGACCAAGAGCGGCCACGACAATCCGGGCACCCAGTTCGAGGCCATCGGGGGCTCCTTCGGGCGCCGGTCCTTCCAGGGCGAGACCGGTGGTGCGCTCGGCGCCTTCGACTATTTCGGTACCGTGCAGTATTTCGACGAGGACGGCTGGCGCGACATGTCCCCGACGCACCTGTGGCAGGCGTTCGGTAAGGTCGGCTGGCAGAACGAGCATAGCGACCTTGATCTGAGCTATACCTACGCAGACACCAGTCTCTTTGGCAATGGCGCGACTCCGCTGAGCATGCTCGCCTACCGCCGCCAGACCAGCTACACGCCCGACCTTACCCACAACCTGCTGAATTTCGTGAACCTCACCGGTACCGCAGATACTGGCGGAAAATCTGCTGCTGTCGGCCAATGCGTACTACCGGCACCTGGTGACCAACGCCAGCAACGGCAGCAACAACGACAACTATCTCGATAACGACTACGCCGGACCACCGATCGAGTGCGATGCCCCGTTCGCCGACCGGGTAGCGATCGCCTATTGCTCGCCGGCCGCCACTCAGGTCTCGCAGCTGCGCCAGCGCACAGCCGGCTTCGGCGTGCAGCTCACCGACTCGCAGGAGCCATTTGGCTGGAAGAACCAGGCCATCGTCGGGGTCGACTACAACGATTCGAGCGATGTGTTCGCTCAGACTTTCCGGTACGGCGGTTTTGCCGCGGATCGCACACTGGTGTATCTCGACAGCCCGCTCAATAACGAGACGGTTATCTCCTTGAGCGGTACCAACAAGATCCTCGGCGCCTACTTTACCGACACGGTCTCGCCCGCCAAAAACGTGCACGTCACCGTCGCGGCACGCTACAACCGCAATACCGAGACACTCGATGGGTACAGCGTCGACACTGACGTGGGTGATGTCGGTGATGGGTTCGATGAGGCCTCGCCGCTGGCCGGCAAGCACACCTTCAGCCGCCTGAACCCCGCCCTCGGCGTCACCTTCACGCCCACCGAGCAGATGACCTACTACGCCAACTACAACGAAGCGAGCCGCGCGCCCACCGTGGTGGAACTCGGCTGCGCGAACCCGCAGCAGCCGTGCGGTCTGCCCAATGACTTCGCCAGCGATCCGGACCTGAAGCAGGTGGTGGCCCGCACATTCGAAATAGGCTTGCGCGGCAATCTGACCGACCACAGCCTCAACTGGAGCGCGGACGCGTTTCGCACCCTCAACAGCGATGACATCCAGTTCATTGCCACCAGCACCAACGCGGGCTATTTCGACAACGTCGGCAGTACCCGCCGGCAGGGCCTGGATCTGGCGCTCGGCGGCAAGGCCGCCAAGCTCACCTGGCGGCTGGCCTACAGCTTCGTGGATGCGACCTTCCGCTCGATCCTTCCCGGTCAGCGCCGAGTCCAACAGTACCGCCGACGTTAACGGCAACATCCAGGTCCAGCCCGGCGATCGCATCCCGCTGGTCCCGCGGCACACCGGTCGCCTGCTGTTCGACTACGACCTCACGCCGCAGCTGCAAGTCGGCGTCGGCCTGATCGCGGTAGCGGGCTCCTATCTGCACGGCAACGAGAACAATGCCAACCAGGCCGGTGGTACCAACGGAGAGGGGCAGTTCATCACCGGCAGCGGCTGGATCCCGGGTTATCTGGTGGTGAATCTGCAGGGTAGCTACCACATCGGCAAGCATGTGGAAATATTCGCGCGGGTCGTGAACCTGCTGGACAAGCAGTACGCCACCGCCGGCTTTCTGACCACCAACACCTTCAACCCCAACGGCACGTTCCGCTCCAATCCGTCTAACTGGACGAATGAGAATGCGGTGTCCCCGGGCACACCGCGGGCACTGTGGGTCGGGGCGCGTCTGCGCTTCGAATAGCGTGCCGCGCGGCAGGGCGCACGTGCCTCACCGCGCGATCCTTGGTCGAGCGCCGGGCGCCCGTAATACACTGGGGACCGCCTGATCGGCCGCCGGGGCTGAACTCGACCGCGAAGCGACGCAGTAGCTGCGCAGTTTCCGGTGTGCACGTCCGCCGGCCCGGCGGCGCGGCACCAAGGAAGTCCCGATGTGCCTGCATACCCGTCTGCTGCTTGGAATACTCGCGGTAACGCTGTTTGCGCTCCTGGTCACCGTCCTCGTGCCTCTGGCCTCGCTGCGTCAGGACATCGCGCGCGAGACCGGCGCATCGCTGCAGCTGGCACGTCTGCTGCTGGACATCGAGGCGGCGGCACGCAACAGCCCGACGCTCGATGAGGCGCGCGCCGCCGCGGCGCAGGAGGTGCGCCAGGCGCGCCACCTGCGCCACGTCGGGGTGGCATTCGTGGATGGACGGCAGAGAACTCGCGGCGACCCCGACCGATGATCGCTCCGCGAGCTGGCTGGCGCGCGTCCTGCTGCCGCGGGCCTCCGAACGCGCACTCACCTATCCGCTCGCCTTCCAGGGCGAGCAGCTTGGTGCGCTGCGGGTGCGCTCCAACCCGCTGTCCGAGTTCGAGGAGCTCGAGGAGCGCGTCACCAGCGATATCGCGCTGCTGGCCGTGGCAATTCTTGCCATGGCTATCAGCATTTACTGGATGGTGCGGCGCGGCTTAAGGCCAGTCGGGCAGATCAAGACCGCGCTCACACGGCTGGCTGCGGGCGAGCTCGACACCCGCTTGCCGCATTTCCGGCTGAAGGACCTTGATGAGATCTGTGACGTTTCAATCACTGCGCCGCGGCGCTGCAGGAGGCGGCCCTCGCCGTCGCGAGCTCACGCGCCGCCTGATCGACGTCGAGGAGGAGGAACGCACGCGCCTGGCGCGCGAGCTGCACGACGAGCTCGGCCAGAGCCTGACGGCGATCAAGGTGGACGCAGCGTACATCGGCCGCGAGGCCGCCGGTCGCTCGCTCAAGATCCAGGCCTGTGCCAACGGGATCGAGGAACTCAGCACCCAGGTCATGGAGCTGATCCGCGGCATGCTGGCGCGTCTGCGGCCGCACGGGCTGGAGACCGTGGGCCTGCGCGAGTCGCTGCGCGAGCTCATCAGCAGCTGGGAGGCGCGCGTGGCAGAGCGCTTCAGCTGCTCGCTCGTCATGAACGAGACGGTCGATGGGCTGTCCGCGGAGCTGAACATCGCGCTCTACCGCCTCGTGCAGGAGTGCCTCACTAACGCGGTGCGGCACTCGCGCGCCCGCAGCGTCGCTATCCGCCTGAGCGCCGAGCCGCACGGGTCGGCCGAGCTGCCCTCGCGTGTGTGGCTGCGCGTGCAGGAATCCGGGGTCGACACCTACGCCGACGCGCCTGCCGAAAGTGGCATGGGGCTGCTCGGCATGCGCGAGCGGGTCGAGGCACACGGCGGGGAGCTCTGGATCCGCGCACAGGAGGGCGGTGGCCTCAGGCTCGAAGCCTGGATGCCGATTGCGGCGGCTGCCGCGGGAGCGGGCTGATGACGGCAGGGGCCGCGGTGCGCATCGTGCTGATCGATGATCACGCAGTCGTGCGCGCCGGCTACCGACGCTTCCTTGAGCAGGAGTCCGGCTATGAGGTCATCGCTGAGGCCGGCTCGGGCGAGGAGGCCTATCAGCTGCTGCAGCGCGTGAGCCCCGACATCGTGATCCTCGATCTGAGCATGCCCGGAGAAGGGGGGCTGTCGGCGCTGCGACGTTACAAGCTGCGCTGGCCGTTGCTGCCGGTGTTGGTCTTCAGCATGCATGACCATCTGGCGTCGCGATCCAGGCGCTGCGCGCCGGCGCTAACGGCTACGTCACCAAGAGCAGCGACCCGCAGCTCATGGTCGGGGCCGTCCGGCGCGTGTGGCCGGCGAGGTGGCGCTCGAGCCCGGACCTGGCCGCACGCATGGGACGTGCCGGCACTGCGGTACCGTCCCAGCCTCTGCTCGGGCTGTCGGTGCGTGAGTTCGACATCTTTCGGCTGATTGCCAGCGGCAAGAGTCACGAGGAGATCGCCGCGCTCTTGTCGCTGAGCGTCAAGACCATCACCAACCAGCACTCCCTCATCCGCCAGAAGCTGAGCATCGGCTCGGACATCGAGCTCTTTCAGCTGGCAGTGGAGTGTGGGGCCGTGGAGGCACGCGCGCGCCCTCCTAGCACGCTGGCCTGGCGCCGCTGTCGCCATCAGCGGGCGGGACATTGCACTTGTCACGGCCTTCGGCCATGCTCGTTTTGGCCGCGGCGCAGGCACCGCCGGCCGCGGTCCCCGATGAATCGAACAAGAGGTACGGACCATGTCAGACCCGAAACCCGTAAGTGCATCGCTCGCCGCCGGTATGGAACACCTGCACGCCGCGTGGGGTTGGTTCGTGGCGCTGGGCGTGGCACTCGTCATCCTAGGTATCGTCTGCATCCTGGGAGAGATTGAGACCACGCTGATCACCGTGATCGTGCTCGGCTGGCTGCTACTGATCAGCGGCGTCATCGCGCTGGTACATGCGTTCCGCACCCGCACCTGGACGGGGTTCTTCCTCTACCTGCTGAGCGCAGTGCTGCGGGTCATGACAGGTTACCTGCTGGTCCGTTATCCGTTGATCGGCGCACTGACGCTGACCTTGCTCCTGGCGACGCTCTTCATCGTCGGTGGCGTATTTCGCGCGGTGGGTGCTGCGTCCCTGCGCTTCCCGCAGTGGGGATGGACCGCGGCCTCCGGAGTCATCGGCGTGCTGCTGGGCGTGATGCTCCTGAGCCAATTGCCGGCCTCGAGCCTGTGGTTCCTCGGCCTGGCAGTGGGCATCGACCTCATCTTCGAGGGCAGCGCGCTGACGGCGCTCGGCATGGCGCTGCGGCGGCGGCGCGCCGCATCCTCCGGTGGAGGCCGCGAGTGCAGGCCGTTTAGCAGCCGACGGGGGGCACTGCCACCACGGCAACGCCCTGCAGGGCGGCTCGCGGCGCACTCATTTGCGTACACCGCGAGAGCGACTGATCTATCATCCAGGCGTCGGGTTGGGTCGACCCGGTTCTTGGCGCTTGTGTTATGTCCCGGTTAGCAGCGGGAGTGCTCGGGCTCTTGTGCGCGTGCTGCGCGTCTGTTTCACCGCGGCACCCGTGTGCATGGTATTGGCGAACGCGGCACCGGCAAGGTGTTCAAGCAGGACGGACAGTGCGAGCAGCGCCTCACCCCGGCGTCCACTTCAAAATCCCGCTGAGCCTCATGGGCTACGACGCCGGCTACCTGACCGACGAGCATCACCCGGCGCTGCCATACCGGGAGGGCTACGCAGCCTGGACCCCTCCTGGAAGACGACCGTGGATCCGAGCGGCTGGATCACGCAATCGGTGGTGTGGTATTCCCAGCAGCTCACCCTGTGGCTGGGTAAGGAGCGGCTGCAGCGGTACGTAACGCGCTTCAATTACGGCAACCACGACCTCTCGGGAAATCCGGGGATGAATGACGGGCTCACACAAGCGTGGCTCGATTCCTCGCTGCAGATCTCGCCCCTTGAACAGATCGCGTTCCTGGAGAAGACCGTCGACCGCCAGCTCGGGGTATCCACGCGCGCTTACGACATGACCGCGCGGATCACCGAGGTCGGTAAACTTCCGCACGGCTGGGACGTTCACGGCAAGGGTGGCACGGGTTTTCGGTTGAAGCCGGACCATGGGGGCGCAGATTTGGAGCATCAGATCGGCTGGTTTGTCGGCTGGGCCACCAAGGGGACGCGCAGCGTGGTGTTCGCGTACGCCATCGCCAATGAAGGGCGCGAGAGCACGCGCGCCGGATTGCGCGCGAAGACGGACTTCATGGTTGCGCTCCCGCAGCTTCTGGATGATGCCCCCGGAGGCGCACCCTAGGCACGCCGTTCCCGCACGGGTGTCGGCGGGAGCGCGATCCCTTGTTATGCTTAGTCGGGCTTGCGCGCACGGAACGTCCGCAAAGCGCCCGGGTCAGTACCTTAACAGCGCGCGGCTCGCCGCGGTGCCGGTGGAGTGACTCTATGAAAACGGATGCATCCAGCTTGCGACACCGCCTCACCCTGGCGGCGCTTGCGGCACTGTGCGTGGGCGTTGCGAGTGGCGCGCTGGCCGAGGAGGCGCCGGTGCAGGCGGTGTGGACGCCGAAAAAGCTGCACTTCACCTTCATGGGATTCACCGCGCGTTACTCCTGCGACGGGCTGAGCACGAAGCTACGGTCGGTGCTACTCGATCTCGGGGCGCGTCCGGACCTGAAGCTCGCCGCCGTCGGCTGTAGCGCTGGCTTCGGGCGACCGAGCCCGTTCCCGGGCGTCTCGGCGACCCTACAGGTCCTCGAGCCGCTCGGTGACAAGGCACCGGACCCGGACACGAAAGTGATCCCGGCACACTGGAAAGCGGTTGTGGTCGCGCCACGGGGTGACCCGTTGAACGCGGCCGGGGACTGCGAACTCACCGAGCAGATCAAGCAGCGCATCCTGCCGCTGTTCACGAGCCGCAACATCGACTACAGCTCCACCTGCATCCCTAACCAGCTGCAGGTGGGCGGCACCCAACTCAAGGCCGAGGTGCTGATCGCGGATCCGCCGGTTGCGGCTCCCAAAACACCCTGAGCCCGTCACACTGAGCGTCCTGCGGCGCGAATCGCGCGCGTCCCGCGCAGCGGGTGACGAACGGCCGTTACTTCTCGGTGATGTGCAGCGAAATGCGACGGTTCTTCTGTCGTCCTTCCTCGGTAGCGTTATCGGCGACCGGGTGCTCTTCGCCGTAGCCTTTCGCCTCCATGCGTGAGGCATCCACGCCGAGCTTCGCCAGTTCCGCCATCACACTGTCAGCGCGTTGCTGGGAGAGCTTGACGTTGTTCGCGGCATCGCCGGTGTTGTCCGTATAGCCGCCGATACGCACCTTGGCCTTGGGATACGCCTTGAGGATGGCGGCGATGTTATTCAGCTGCTCCTGCGATGCCGGTTGCAGCGTCGCAGCTCCGGTGTCAAAGAGCAGGCGATCGAAGTCGAACCAGGTGTCATTCGTGACGGCCGAGTGGGGGTCGTCCAGGTATTTCACCAGCCGGGCCTCCACCCCGAGAGCCGGAGCATTGAGCTCGGTCCCTCGGGCAGCTTCACCTTGATCATCTCCCCCAGGGCCGCCCACGCGGAACCCGCCGCGCTGCCCACCGCGGTAGCCGCGTTGCCGGTCGCCGAGGCGGCCGTTTGCACGGCTTCCTTCGGTGCGCTCATCGAACGGAACAAGAGCCAGGCGAGGATCAGAGCGCCTAGGATCGCCAGCGGCACGAGCCAGCGTGAGCCGCCGGCTGCGGCGGCCGTGGCCCCGGAGGTGACCGCGGTGGTGGCCTGGCCGACGCCAGAGGACAACGAGCTCATCAGTCCTGGGGGCAGGTAACCGTGCAGGCTCGGCAGCTCGGACTTCAGCCGCGTGCCCAGCGAGCCGATGTTAAGCGAGCCGCTGCTTTGCGCGCGCCCGAGAAAACCCAGCACGAGCGGGGCGGCCATCATCAAAAGGCCGGTGACGGAGGCGGCGCCAAGGCCGGACTGTTGTCCGATTGCGTTCGCGACCTGACCCTGCTGCGAACCAAACACCATGGGCAGGAACTTGTTGACAAGATCACCGATGCCACCCGTGGTGCCGCCGGAGGCGACCGAGCCGAGGCTCCCCAGCACGTTCTGAGTGTTGGCGGTACTGGCAAGATTCATGATCTGGCTCAGGAAGCCGCTGTCACCGGCCTTGGCCGCAAGGCCACCGAGCGTCGCGGCCGTGGCGGCCCCCAGGCCTCCCTGTACGGCCTGCGGTGATTCGCCCAGTCGTGACGCAATGGCCTGCTTCATCTCGGGTGTCACCAGAGCCAGAACCGAGTCCAGCATTGAGTTAGGCATGTTCTGTTCCCCTACGTCCTTTTGTGGTGTTGGTACCCATGGGGTGCCTAGCGAGAAGGCGTTTCATTCTTACTCCACATCTGTGTGCCCTGCCATCGCGAAATGTGAGAAAGGACGCGGGGTTATATGCTCATTTAAATGCTCAGTCCTGCTGACGCCCGCGCTGAGTTATCGCGCTGCAGCAGGCGCTCGTGCGCCGCGCGCGCGAGTGCGAGCACCTTCGTCGAGCTGTCGGGTTGCGAGCAGGGCTCGGGCTGGCGGCGCGCCACGCGCGGCCGCGCTGCGGGCTCCGGAAGATTAGAACGGAAAGGCGCGGGCGCGCACCTGATCCGTCTCCACGTCGCGCGCAGCGATGAAGTAGTGGATCGTCGCCCACAGGCCGGTCGGCACGATGCACAGCATCGCCAGCCGCAACGCAGTCCGCCTGTGAGTAGTGCAGGGCGAAGTGGTCGTTCAGCGCCCCGATGACGATCGGGGTGATGATGAGGTTGCCGACGTTCGCCAGGAACAGCGTCATCGCGCAGAACATGGCGCGCATGCGACACGGCGCGAGGTTGTTCAGCAGCCCGAAGCAGGGGCCAATATAGAAGTAGATCGCCGGGATGAAGATCCAGAAACTGACGCGCGCCACGGCCAGATCGCGGGTCCAATACGGCGACTCCGGAGGCGATGGTGGCGATGAACGTGCCGGTGCCGAGCAGCCACATGATGCGCTTGGGCGTCCGCCATCGCCGGGCGTGCCATCAGCCAGCCCGTGGCAATGGTGGCAGCCGCGCCGCCGATCAGGTGTGCGTTCGCGGTCACGCCTGCGGCGTCGCCGGGGCTGAGGTTGTAGGTACGCTGCACGAAGGCCTGCGTCCAGTACATCAGGCCCCAGCCCCACAACGCGCACACCGCGCTGCCGATCATCAGATGTACGGCTGAGCGCTGCGACCACCGGAAGCTTCAGCGTCTCGCGTACCGAGGGCGCAAGGTCCTGAGTTCCGGCGTCCAGGCAGCCGCGCTTGGGCTCGCGCACCGTCAGGTAGATCGCCACGCCCACCAGCACGCCCGGCACGCCGAGCGCGAAGAACACCGCGCGCCACCCATAGAGGTCATTGATGGTGCCGGCGACCTGGGCGCCGATCCAGGCGCCGATCGGCGCGCCGAGCGAAAACACGGTGAGCGCCATGGCGCGGCGGTTCGCCGGAAGTAATCGGACAGGAGCGAACTGGCCCCGGGTGTGCCGCCGGCCTCGCCGACGCCGACCCCGATCCGCGTCAGTCGCAAACTGGGTCACGCCCCGCGCCAGCCCGCAGAGCGTCGTCATGACCGACCAGAGCGATGACGCAGGCGGCGATGATCTTGCGGCGGCTGTAGCGGTCGATCAGCCAGGAAAGCGGGAAGCCGAGGCATACGTAGAACAGGCGAGCGGCGCGGCGGTGGTGAAGGCCACTTCGAAATTGCTCAGGTGCAGGTCGGCCTTGATCGGATCGAGGATGGTCGAGACCACGTAGCGGTCGGCGATGCTGAGCGTGTACACCAGGCACATCATGATCAGCACGTACCAGCGCTCGATGAACGAGGCGCTGGCCGCTGGCGCCAGTTGCAGCGGCACAGGCTTCGAGGCTACGTTCGACTGCAGGTCGCTCATCCGCTCTTCGCCCCCTTCTTGTTGACAGGCAGGTTACGCCGCTGATCTGCGGCTGTCTTGGAGAATGAGGTCGGCGGCCTTCTCGGCCAGCATTATGTGGGTGCCTGGGTGTTGCCGGAGGTGACGTTGGGGAATGCCGAGGCATCGACCACCCGCAGTCCCTGCACACCGCGTACCTGCAGGTTGGGATCAAGTACCGAGGTGCGCGGCGATCGCTCCCCATGGCGCATGAGCAGCTGGCATGGAACACCGAGCCGGCGCGCTTGCGGAAATCCGCGAGCACGTCCTCGTCCGAGCGCACCTCGCGCCCCGGGCTCGCGCTCGGCGGCCGTCACCGCGGCGAGTGCGCCGGCGGCGGCGATCTGGCGCAGCACGCGCGCGCCCGTCAAACACATCCGCAACGTCGGCTGCGGTCGACAGCGAGTTCGGCTGGATCACGGGGCTGAGTCGTGGGTCAGTGCGTGTGGATGTGGACCGAGCCGCGGCTGCGAGGGGCGACAGGTATTGAAGGACATGAGAAATCCGGGGTACGGGTCCGGGTTCAGCAGACGTCGGCGCGAGCCGAGCGTGGTGGTGCTGTAACTGGCCGGGATTGAAATAGATGTGCAGGTTGGGACGCGCCAGTCCCGCGCGGCTGCGCAGGAAGGCACCGGCCTGATTCACGCTCATCGCGAGCGGCCCGCTGCGGGTCAAAGCATAGCGCAGCGCGGCGCGCATCTTGCCGTAGAAGGGCGCGAGCTGGTTGTTGAGGGTGGGCACTCGTGAGCGGTAGAAATAGGAGACGCCCAGGTGGTCCTGCAGGCCCTCACCGACCGCCGGGGCGTCGGCGATCACCGGGATGCCGAGCTCGCGCAGGCGCTGCGCGCCGCCGACCCCGGAGAGTTCCAGCAGCTGTGGGGAGTTGATGGCGCCCCCACACAGCAGCACCTCGCGGCGTGCGCTGGCACTGACGGGCTGGTCCTCACGCAGATACTCCACCCCGCAGGCGCGCGTGCCCGCGAACGTCACCCGCGTCGCCAGCGCGTGCAGGTGGATCTCGAGGTTGCTGCGTGCGCGCACGGGCCTGAGATAGGCGTTCGCGGTAGAGACGCGTACGCCGTCCTTGATCGTGACCTGCCACAGGCCTGCGCCCTCGGCATGCTCGCCGTTGAAATCGCGGGTACTGGGGATGCCGACCTCCTCGCAGGCCCGCAGGAAGGTCCCGCATAGCGGATGCACGCTGGCGGACACGTCACTGACGTGTACCGGGCCGCCGGCGCCGTGCCAGGCGGAAGCACCCCACGCGTGATCCTCGAACTTGATGAAATACGGCAGTACCCCCGCCCAGCCCCAGCCTTTGGCGCCTGCCGCTGCCCAGTCGTCGAAGTCTCCCGGCTGGCCACGCACGTACACCATCGCGTTGATGGAGCTTGAGCCCCCGAGCACTTTGCCACGCGGCCAGAACTGGGTGCGGTTGTTCAGCCCCGGGTCTGCGACCGTCTGGTACATCCAGTTGAAACGTGGATCGTTGAAAGTGCGGCCGTAACCGATCGGCACCTGAATCCAGGGCGAGCGGTCCGAGCCGCCCGCCTCGAGCAGCAGCACGCGCTGTGCACCGCCTGCGCTAAGACGGTTGGCGAGCACGCAGCCTGCAGCGCCGGCGCCGACGATGATGTAGTCATACTCAGTCATTCTGTGATAAGCATCCCGCAGTGAAACTGACCGACGTCAAGACCTTCGTGGTAGGCAACCCGCCGCCGGGTTATGGCGGCCGTTACTTCGTGTTCGTGAAGCTTACGACGGATGGCAACGTGCACGGCGTCGGCGAAGCCTACAGCGTGCCGTTCCATCCTGATCTCGTCGCGCGCATGCTGGTCGACATCTTCGAGCGCTATCTGCAGGGCGAGGATCCGCACGACATCGAGCGCATCTGGCGGCGCGTCTACGCGGCGGGCTACACCCAGCACCCGGACCTCACGCTCATGGGGGTGCTGAGCGCACTGGAGATGGCCTGCTGGGACATCATCGGCAAGGAGGCCGGACAACCGGTCTACAAGCTCCTGGGCGGGCGCGTGCACGAGCGGCTGCGCTCCTACACCTATATCTATGCGCGGCCCGGGGACAAGGTCAACGTCTATCAGGACCCGAAGCTCTCCGCCGAGCGCGCCGCAGAGTATGTGGCGCAGGGCTTTACCGCCATCAAGTTCGACCCGGCCGGCCCCTACAGCGCCTTCGACGGGCGGCAGCTGTCGCTGGCGCAGCTCGACCTGTGCGAGCGCTTCATGCGCGAGCTGCGCGCGGCCGTGGGCTCGGGCGCCGACCTCCTGTTCGGCACGCACGGGCAGATGACGGCGGCGGGCGCAATCCGGCTGGCGCGACGACTGGAGCCCTACGATCCGCTGTGGTTCGAGGAGCCCGTGCCGCCGGATGCTCCGGAAGAGATGGCGCTCGTGGCCCGCGCCACCAGCATCCCGATCGCAGCCGGGGAGCGGCTGACGACCAAATACGACTTTGCGCGGGTGCTGCGCGCGCAGGCGGCGGCGATCCTGCAGATGAACCTCGGCCGCGTCGGGGGACTGCTGGAAGCCAAGAAGGTCGCAGCGCTTGCCGAGGTGCAGCACGTGCAGATCGCCCCGCACCTGTACTGCGGCCCAGTGGTGGGCGCGGCCAACATTCAGCTGGCCACCTGCAGCCCGAATTTCCTCATCCTCGAGGGGATCGAGCGCTGGCAGGGGATCCATGCCGAGCTGCTGCTGAAGCCGATCCGCTGGGAGGCGGGCTACGTGATCCCGCCGACCGAGCCGGGACTTGGCGTGGAGCTCAACGAGGCCTTCGCCGCCGGTCACCCGTACAAGGGCAGTGACTTGCACCTGGATTCCTCCGGCGCGCCGGTGCCCTGAGCGGCAGCGGCGGGAGGGTACGCGCGCGCCGCGCATGGCGCTAGATCTCAGGGCCGCGCGCATGCGCTCTTCGTACCACCCGTGAAACATATTCACCATGTACTCATTGGCGCCGATCGGCCCGGGCAGGTAGGCCGGGCTTGAGGCGCCCCGCTGGGTCTCGGCGACGAAGGCGGCGTCCTGGGCGTTGGTGGCATTCCAGACGCTGGTCAGCTGCTCCAGATCATAGTCGACGCCTTCCTGCGCATCGGCGTGCACCAGCCAGGTGCTGCGCACCAGCGTGGTGTTACGCGTCAGGGGCAGCGTGGCGAAGGTGAGCACGTGATCGGAGAGAAAGTGGAACCAGGCATTGGGCTGCACGTGGAAGTGCAGCGAACCCAGGCGCGGGTCGGTGAATTCCCCGAACAGGCGGCGTGAGGCTGCACGGGTGTCGGGCGTCATGGATTCGCCGTGGCCATCCAGCACCAGACGCTCGGTGCGAAAGCCGGTCGGGCGCCCGTATAGCTCCTCGATGGGTGCAAACGGCAGACCGAAGCGCTGCCACAGGGCCTCCGAGTCTGCCCGCGCGCCGAGGTAGCGGCAGTAGTTGGCGTGCTCCTCGCCCGTGAGGGCCTGCACATCCACATCGCCAAAGAAATCGAACAGCGAGCGCAGTAACTCCGGGTGGCCGGCGCAGTGAAAGCATTCGCGGTTGTTCTCGATGGTGAGCTTCCAGTTGCCGTGCTCCATGATGTCGACCTGGCGCGCCACCTTGGTGCGCGTGAGCGCGTGCGGCGCCAGATACGGGGTCATGCGCTTGGCCATGTCCTCGAAGTCCTCTGGCGGCACATCGGCCAGGCACACGAAGATCAGCCCCTCAAGCGCGCGCACGTGCACGGCCTTCAGCGGCGGCTGCGCCGCGGGGGACTCACCGGTCGCCCCGCAGCTGAGCACATGCCCGGTCAGATCGTAGGACCAGCGGTGGTAGGGGCACATGAGCGTCGCGCCGGCGACGCCGTGGTCCTGCTGCAGGATGCGCGAGCCGCGGTGACGGCAGGTGTTGTGAAAGGCGCCGATCGAGCCATCGTCCCGGCGCAGCAGCGCGATGGGGTAGGGGCCGACCTGGTAGGTGCGGTAGTCGCCGCCTTCCGGTATCTCGGCTTCGGAGGCCAGAAACAGCCAGTGGCGGGCAAAGATGCAGTCCAGTTCCGCCTGGTAGAGCGTCTCGTCCGTGAAGAAGGCGCCTGGAAGGGCGAAGCCGGTCCGGCGCGAATCCAGAAGCGCGGCCACGTGTTCGCGCAAGTTCATCGGTAGGCAGTCCAGATGGTCTTCAGGTCACAGTACTTGTCGATGGCGTGCGGGGAGCGGTCACGGCCGGAGCCGGACATCTTGAAGCCGCCGAACGGGGTCGCCATGGTCGAGCGGTCGAAGGCATTCACCCACACCGTGCCGCCGCGCACCGCGCTGCTGACGCGGTGGGCGACGTTGATATCCGCGGTCCACACCGCTGCGGCCAGTCCGTAAGGGGTGTCATTGGCCATGCGGATGGCATCGGCCTCCTCGCGGAAGCTCATCACCGAGAGTACGGGACCGAAGATCTCCTCGCGTGCCACCTTCATATCCGGGCGCACATCCTCGAGTACCGTGGCCTCCACGTAGAAGCCGCCGCTGTCCTTGAATGCCTGCTGACCCCCGAGGGTGACTTTCGCTCCGTCGGCGACTCCGCCTTCGATGTAGCCGAGCACCCGCTGCAGGTGCTTGCCATCGATGAGCGCCCCCATCTGCGTCGTCGCTTCCAGCGGGTGCCCGAGCGTGATGGTCGCTGCCACCTCGCGGATCCCGGCGAGGAGCGCCTCGCGTACGCGCTCGTGCACGATCAGGCGGGAGCCCGCGTGGCAAGTCTCACCGCTGTTGTAATAGATGCCCCAGGCGATGTCGTAGGCGGCCGCTTTGAGGTCTGCATCTGCGAATACGACCTGTGGGGTCTTGCCGCCGAGTTCCAGCGCCACACGTTTGAGATTCGACTCGGAGGCGTAGCGCAGCATCAGCCGCCCGACCTCGGTGGAGCCGGTGAAGGTGATGAGGTCGACGTCCGGATGCAGGGCGAGGGCCTTGCCCGCCTCCTCGCCAAAGCCGGGAACGACGTTGAAAACCCCCGGCGGCACGCCGGCTTCCAGGGCGAGCTCGCCCAGGCGGATGCCCGAGAGGGGTGACTGCTCGGCGGGCTTCAGGACCACGCTGTTGCCGGTGAGCAGCGCCGGTCCCACCTTCCAGCAGCTGATGATGAGGGGGTAGTTCCAAGGCACGATGGCCCCCACCACGCCCAGCGGCTCGCGGCGGATGAGGGCGAGATCCTCCGGTCCGGTCGGGGCAACCTCGTCGTAGAGCTTGTCGGCGAACTCGGCGTAGTACTCGATGCAGTCGGCGCAGTTGGCGACATCCACGCCCACGGAGTTGGTGATCGGCTTGCCGACGTCACGCGTCTCCAGCAGCGCCAGCCGCACCGTATCCGCGCGGATCGCCTCGGCAAAGCGTCGCAGCACGCGCTTGCGCTCGCGTGGATCGGTGCGCCGCCAGATCCCGCTCTCAAAGGTGCGCCGGGCCGCCGCGACCGCGGCATCCACCTCGGCAGCCCCGCCGCGTGTTACGGTGGTGATCACGGAGCCATCAATCGGGCTGACGTCATCGAAGGTGCGGCCGTCCTGGGCCTCGCGGGTCTGTCCGTCGATGAGCGCGCGCCCCTGCGGGCGCAGTTTCGCACCCAGGCGCTCCCAGGTCTGCCGGTCGCTCGGGATGGCGGTAGTCATGCGTTCAAGCTTCCATGGTTTGGCGCGGTTGTCGAAGTCGAGAAATTGAATAGCCCCATCTAAAAGAGGCATCGGCCCCGGGGGCACCCTGATTAGAATAATGCGCCCGCACGCAGCGCGCAGTCCCAGCTGTTTCCGGAGATCTACGCATGGCAAGCAAGGCGAAAGCAAAGGCCCGACCGAAAGCCAAGGCCAAGAGCGGCGCGCGTAAGTCGCCGCGGATCTCGATGCCCGCGAGGCCCAGGCCAGCGCAGCCACCGGGTGAGGCGCGCGATCTGATGGCACGCCTCAACAAAGGCGCGGTGATCTGTGCGGAAGGGTACGTATTCGAGCTGGAGCGTCGCGGCTACCTGCAGGCCGGGGCGTTCGTGCCGGAAGTGCTGTTCGAGCACCCCGAAGTGGTCGAGCAGCTGCATCTGGACTTCGTGCACGCGGGCTCCGATGTCACCGAGGCGCTGACCTACTATGTGCACCGTGAGAAGCTGCGCGTCATCGGGCGGGAGAAGGATCTGGTGCCGATGAACAAGGCGGCACTCGGCATCGCCAAGTCCGTGGCGCGCCGCACCGGCACACTGTTCGCAGGCGATCTGTGCAATACCAACATTTATGATCCGGCCGATGCCAGCTCGCAGCGCGAGGTCGAGCGCATTTTCGCCGAGCAGGTGGGCTGGGCGCAGGATGCCGGGGTCGACTATTTCGTCGCCGAGACCTTCTCCTGGGGCGCGGAGGCGCTGCTCGCGCTCGCCGCCATCCGCAAGCACTCCAAGGTACCCGCCGTCATCACCATGGCGATGCACCGCGAGCCGTGTACCCGCGAGGGCTGGAGCCCGGTGGAGGTGTGCCAGCGCCTGGAGGCCGCGGGGGCTGAGGTGGTCGGCATCAACTGCCACCGCGGGCCGGCGACCATCATGCCGATGATGCGCGAGATCCGCGCGGCGGTGAAATGTCAGGTCGCCGCGCTGCCGGTGCCCTACCGCACCACCGCCGCGCAGCCCTCGTTCATGTCGCTCACCGACCCGTGTTGCGGCGACGCACGCGCCTTTCCGGTGGGACTGGATCCGTTCGTGTGTACGCGCCAGGAGATCTTCGACTTCGGCAAGGAGGCCTACGCACTCGGTATCCACTACCTCGGCGTCTGCTGCGGCGCAGGTCCGCATCACATCCGCGCGCTGGCGGAGAGCCTCGGGCGCAAGCCCCCGGCGAGCCGCTACTCGGTCGACATGTCCAAACACGCCTTCTTCGGCAACACCGAGCGCATCAGGAAGATCCAGATCGACTACCGCGCCAAGCTCTAAAGCGTACGCACGATGAAGTACTCGGCGCTCGCACTGCTGCGCGGGGCCTTAAGCGGCCAGCGCAACTGGAGTCCCGCCTGGCGTTCCCCGGAGCCCAAGTCCCGCTACGACGTCGTGATCATCGGCGCGGGCGGCCATGGGCTCGCGACCGCCTACTATCTGGCGCG
This sequence comes from uncultured Pseudomonadota bacterium, assembly GCA_963743625.1. Lineage (GTDB taxonomy): Bacteria > Pseudomonadota > Gammaproteobacteria > Steroidobacterales > Steroidobacteraceae > 13-2-20CM-66-19. Next base: position 80,569 of record CAVUQM010000017.1, read on the forward strand.
AAAAACAGGCGGTACGCCGCGTGGCGGTGCTGGAGCGCGGTTGGCTCGGGCGGAGGCAATACCGGGCGCAACACCACCATCGTGCGCTCGAATTATTTCTTCGCCGGAGCGCGCGGCTCTATGACTTCTCGCTGAAGCTGTACGAGGCCTGGCGCGCCGAGCTGAACTTCAACATCATGCTGAGCCAGCGCGGCCTGCTCGAGCTGGCGCACAGCCGAGCACGAGCTGGACTGATGCGCGCGGTGGTGCAACGCCATCCGGATGAACGGCATCGACGCGGAAATGCTCGACGCCGGCGAGATCCAGCGCACGCGCCGCTGCTGGAAGTTGCACGGGCGCGCTTTCCGGTGCTCGGCGGCTTCATCCAGCGCCGCGCCGGCATCGCGCGGCATGACGCGGTCGCGTGGGGCTACGCCCGCGGCGCCGAGGCGCCTCGGCGTAGACATCATCCAGAACTGCGAGGTGACGGGTTTTCAGCATCGCGGGCGGACGCGTGCAGCGGCGTGGAGACCACGCCGCGGACAAATCGGCGCCGGCACGTCGGCATGAGGTCGCCGGCTACGCTCCGTGCTGGCGGGAGCTGGCCGGCCTTCGCCTGCCGATCACGAGCGATGGCGCTGCAGGCGATGGTGACCGAGCCGGTCAAGCCCGTCCTCGACACCGTGGTGCTGTCCGGCCGCGACCACGCCTACGTCAGCCAGTCGGACGGGCGAGATGGTGATCGGGGCGGGAGCGGACCTGTTTCCAAGTCCTATGCGCAGCGCGGCGCTTCGCCGTAGACGCAGCAGCGTGATCGGCGCGGCACGTCAGAGATCTTTCCCTCCTTCAGCCGGTTGAAGCTGCTGCGCCAGTGGGCGGGCAGCGTCGATATCACTCCGGACACGAGCCCGATCATCGGGCCCGACGCCGGTCGAGCGGCTTTACATCAACTGCGGCTGGGGAACCGGGGGTTTCAAGGCAATCCCGGCGGGCGGCTGGACGCTCGCGCATGTGCTCGCCACCGGTCGCAGCCACGAACTCGCCGAGCCTTTTCAGCTCGAGCGAGCTCATGATTGCGCCCCGTGGCGAGCACATGCGCGAGCGTCCACCCGCCAACCGGGATCCCCTTGAAACCGCCGGTCCCCCAGCCACAGTTGATGTACAGCCCCGGCACGGGCGTCGGCGCCGATGATCGGGCTCGAGTCATGCACAACGTCGACGATGCCCGCCCACTGGCGCAGCAGCCGCAGGCGGCTGAAGGCGGGAAAGATGGCCAGCGTTGCTGCCGGATGCTCTGGGTCACGGCGAAACTGCCACGCTGCGCGTAGGAGGGAAAGAGGTCGAGGCTCGCCCCGAGCACCATCTCGCCCTTATCCGACTGGCTGACGTAAGCGCCGGTGCCGGGCGAGAGCACCACGGTGTCGAGCGCGGGCTTGACCGGTTCGGTCACCATCGCCTGCAGTGCGTAGCTCGTCACGGGCAGTCGAAAGCCTGCCAGCTGCGCGAGCACCGAGCTGTGGCCCGCGGCCGCGATACCGATGCGCTCGCTGTCGATGCGTCCGCGACTGGTCTGTACTCCGCTGATGCGCCCGCCCGCACCGGTGAGAAAACCGGTGACCTCGCAGTTCTGGATGATGTCGACCCCAGCGAGTCGGCGGCGCGCGCGTACCCCCAGGCCACGCGTCATGGCGCGCGGTGCCGGCGCGGCGCTGCAGAAGCCCCCGAGGATCGGAAAGCGCGCCGCGGGCGACATCTCCAGGAGCGGCGCGCGCGCGGCCACCTCTTCGCGGCTCAAGAGCTGCGCGTCGATGCCGTTCATGTGCATCGCATCGGCCCAGCGTGCCATGGCGTCCAGGTCGTGACGGCTGTGGGCGAGGAGCACGAGTCCGCGCTGGCTGAGCATGATGTTGAAATTCAGTTCGCGCGCGAGGCCCTCGTAGAGCCTGAGGGAAAAATCGTACAGCCGCGCGCTCTCGGGGAAGAGGTAATTGGAGCGTACGATGGTGGTGTTCCGCCCGGTGTTGCCGCCCCCAGCCAACCGCGCTCGAGCACCGCCACGCGCGTGAGGCAGGTGGTTGCGCGCAGATGGTAGCGGCCGCCAGACCATGGCCGCCCGCGCCGATGATCGGCGCATCGTAGGCGCGCTTGGGCTCCGGCGAGCGCCACGCGGGCGTCCAGCTGCGCTGCCGGTAAGCGCTCCGCGCAGCAGTGCCAGAGCCGAGTACTTCACCGCGACCTTCAGAGCTTGGCGCGATAGTCGATCTGGATCTTCTTGATGCGCTCGGTGTTGCCGAAGAAGGCATGGCGCGACATGTCGACCGAATAGCGGCTGGCCGGGGGCTTGCGCCCGAGGCTCTCCGCCAGCGCGCGGATGTGATGCGGACCGGCCCCGCAGCACACGCCGAGGTAGTGGATGCCAGTGCGTACGCCTCCTTACCGAAGTCGAAGATCTCCTGGCGCGTGCACACGAACGGGTCAAGACCGACCGGGAAGGCGCGCGCATCGCCGCAGCAGGGGTCCGTGAGCGACATGAACGAGGGCTGCGCGGGAGTGGTGCGATAGGGCACCGGCAGGGCGGCGACGTGGCACTTCACCGCGGCGCGGATCTCGCGCATCAAGGGCATGATGGTGGCGGGTCCGCGATGGCAGTTCATGCCCACTACGTCGGCGCCCGCTGCCTCCAGGCGCCGGCACACTTCCGCCGGCCGTCCAGCCCTCGCGCGTCACATCCTCGCGGTGCATCGCCATCGTGATCACCGCGGGTACCTTCGAGTGCTTGCGGATCGCCGCGAGCGCCAGGAGCGCCTCTGCGCCCCAGGAGAAGGTCTCGGCGACGAAGTAATCGACCCCGGCGTCGGCCGCCCAGCCGACCTGCTCGGCGAAGATGCGCTCGATCTCCCTGAGCGATCCGCGTCGCCTGGCTCGTAGATGTTGGTGTTGCACAGGTCGCCGGCGAACAGCGTGCCGGTGCGGCGCGCCACGGTCTTGGCGATCCTCAGCGCCGCCCGATTCATCGGCACCAGGTCCTTCTCGCGCCCGATGACGCGCAGCTTCTCCCGGTGCACGTAATAGGTGAGCGCCTGCGTGACATCGGAGCCGGCGTGCACGAAGTCCAGGTGCAGCTGCTCGACCACTTCCGGGTGATCGAACAGCACTTCCGGCACGAACGCGCCCGCCTGCAGGTAACCGCGTCGTTCGAGCTCGAAGACATAGCCTTCCGCGCAGATCACCCCACCCTTGCTCAGGCGTCCCAGGAGGTCGCGTGCGGCCGCGCGCGCGGGCACGGCGCGCGCGCCGGCCGCCGTGACGCGTGGCGCGGCTCGCTTTGGCGCTTGAGCGCGCCGCGCGGGCCTTTGATTTGCGTGGGACTTCGCTTTGGCTTTGGCTCTTGCCATGCAGGCTCTCCGGAACGGACGTTTGCGCCCTGGTAAGGGGGCGCGTTATTCTAATCAGGGCGCCCCACGGTCCGATGCCTCTTTTAGATGGGGCTATTCGATTTCTAGGCTGCGATCGCCCGCAGGGGCATGGAAGCATAAGCGCATGAATACCACCGCCGTTCCGAACGATCGGGCCACCTGGGAGCGCCTGGCGGCACAACTGCATCCGCAGGGCGAGGCGTGCATCGACGGGCGCGCGCGCGCAGCGCAGGACGGACGCGTGTTCGCTGACGTCAGTCCGATCGACGGCGCGGTCATCTGCCAGGTGGCGCGCTGCGGTGCGGCCGACGTGGATGAGCGCGGTGGCCGCGGCGCGCAAGAGCTTCGAAGCCGGCGTCTGGCGACGCACCGAGCCGCGCGAACGCAAGCGGATCCTGCGGCGCTTCGCGGATGCGATCCGCGCGGACACGGTGCGCTTGGCGCTGCTGGAGACCTGCGACGTCGGCAAACCCATCCGCAACTCCGTTGAGGTGGATGTCGCCAATTGCGCCGACTGCATCGAGTACTACGCCGAGTTCGCCGACAAGCTCAACGACGAGGTGGCGCCGACGGGGCCGCTGGACCTCGCGCTCATCCGCCGCGAGCCCTAGGGGTCGTGGGCGCGATCGTGCCGTGGAACTACCCGCTCATCATCAGCTGCTGGAAGGTGGGCCCGGCACTGCTCACCGGCAACAGCGTGGTACTCAAGCCCGCCGAGCAGTCCCCGCTTTCGGGCATCCGCCTCGGGGAGCTGGCGCTTGAGGCCGGAGTTCCGCGGGGGTGTTCGACGTCGTGCCAGGCTTAGGCGAGGAGGCGGGCAAGGCGCTCGCCCTGCCCCGGACGTGGATCTGATCGCCTTCACCGGCTCCACCGAGGTCGGACGGCTGATGCTGCGCTACGCCTCGGAGTCGAATCTGAAGCGGGTGGCGCTCGAATGCGGCGGCAAGACCCGCAGGTCGTGTTCGCCGATGCGGATCTGGAGGCGGCCGCGTACGGCATCGCCTGGGCATCTATTACAACAGTGGGGAGACCTGTCGCGCCGGCTCGCGCCTCATCGTGCACGAAAGCGTCAAGGAGGCACTCCTGGAGGCGATCGCCCGCGTCACCGCCACCATCACCCTCGGGCACCCGCTCGAGGCGAGCACGCAGATGGGGGCGCTGATCGATGAGAAGCACATGCAGCGCGTGCTCGGCTTCATCGAGGGTGCCGTCGCTGCCGGGGCGCGCCTCGCACTCGGGGGTCAGCAGGCACTCAAGGAGAGCGGGGGCTTCTATGTCGAAGCGACCGTGCTGGATGGTGTGCGCCCACAGATGAAAGTGGCACAGGAGGAGGTCTTCGGCCCGGTGCTCGCCGTCATGACGTTCCGCGACGAGGCGGAGGCCGTGCGTCTGGCCAATGACACCCCGTACGGGCTCGCCGCAGCAGTCTGGACCGCCGATATGAACGTAGCGCACCGTCTCACCTACGCACTGCGCGGCGGCACGGTGTGGGTCAACACCTTTGACCGCTCGACCATGGCGACCCCCTTCGGGGGCTTTAAGCTGTCCGGCTCCGGCCGCGACCGCTCCGCGCACGCCATCGACAAATACTGTGACCTGAAGACCATCTGGACGGCTTACCGATGAACGTGACGCGAACACGTCGCGCGATTCTCGATCGCGCGCCGCCGGACCGGCTGCGCGCTTCCAGGGGCCTTCTTCACCGAAGAGACGCTTTACAGGCGGAGACTGGACGCATCTTCGCGCCGCAACTGGCTGTTCCTGGCCTCTGAGGCCGAGCTACCGGAAGGCGGCGACTACCGCACCTACCAGGTCGGCCCCTACCCGATCTTCTCCTGCGCCGCGACGATGGCTCGATCGGCGCCTTCCACAACACCTGCCGTCACCGCGGTTCGCGCATCCTGCAGCAGGACACACGGCGTCGCCGGCGCGACGCTCATGTGCCCCTATCACCGCTGGACCTATGATCTGACCGGGCATGTGCTCAGCTGCGGCGCGACCGGTGAGTCCCCCGCGGCGCAGCCGCCGCTGAAGCCGTGCACGTGCGCGTCTCGAGGGGCTGATCTTCGTGTGCCTGGCCGATGTGCCGCCAGAGGACTTCGAGGACATGGCGCAGCGCATGACCCCGTATCTGGCGCCGCACGCGCTCACGCGCACCAAGGTGGCGCGCCAGGTCGACATCATGGAGCACGGCAACTGGAAGCTCACCATCGAAAACAACCGCGAATGCTTTCACTGCGCCGGCCACCCGGAGTTACTGCGCTCGCTGTTCGATTTCTTTGGCGATGTGGATGTGCAGGCCCTCACGGGCGAGGAGCACGCCAACTACTGCCGCTACCTCGGCGCGCGGGCAGACTCGGAGGCCCTGTGGCAGCGCTTCGGTCTGCCGTTTGCACCCATCGAGGAGCTATACGGGCGCCCGACCGGCTTTCGCACCGAGCGTCTGGTGCTGGATGGCCACGGCGAATCCATGACGCCCGACACCCGTGCAGCCTCACGCCGCCTGCTCGGGGAATTCACCGACCCGCGCCTGGGTTCGCTGCACTTCCACGTGCAGCCCAATGCCTGGTTCCACTTTCTCTCCGATCACGTGCTCACCTTCGCCACGCTGCCCCTGACGCGTAACACCACGCTGGTGCGCAGCACCTGGCTGGTGCACGCCGATGCGCAGGAAGGCGTCGACTATGATCTGGAGCAGCTGACCAGCGTCTGGAATGCCACCAACGCCCAGGACGCCGCCTTCGTCGCCGAGACCCAGCGGGGCGCCTCAAGCCCGGCCTACCTGCCCGGGCCGATCGGCGCCAATGAGTACATGGTGAACATGTTTCACGGGTGGTACGAAGAGCGCATGCGCGCGGCCCTGAATATCTAGCGCCATGCGCGGCGCGCGCGTACCCTCCCGCCGCTGCCGCTCAGGGCACCGGCGCGCCGGAGGAATCCAGGTGCAAGTCACTGCCCTTGTACGGGTGACCGGCGGCGAAGGCCTCGTTGAGCTCCACGCCAAGTCCCGGCTCGGTCGGCGGGATCACGTAGCCCGCCTCCCAGCGGATCGGCTTCAGCAGCAGCTCGGCATGGATCCCCTGCCAGCGCTCGATCCCCTCGAGGATGAGGAAATTCGGGCTGCAGGTGGCCAGCTGAATGTTGGCCGCGCCCACCACTGGGCCGCAGTACAGGTGCGGGGCGATCTGCACGTGCTGCACCTCGGCAAGCGCTGCGACCTTCTTGGCTTCCAGCAGTCCCCCGACGCGGCCGAGGTTCATCTGCAGGATCGCCGCCGCCTGCGCGCGCAGCACCCGCGCAAAGTCGTATTTGGTCGTCAGCCGCTCCCCGGCTGCGATCGGGATGCTGGTGGCGCGGGCCACGAGCGCCATCTCTTCCGGAGCATCCGGGGGCACGGGCTCCTCGAACCACAGCGGATCGTAGGGCTCCAGACGTCGCGCCAGCCGGATTGCGCCCGCCGCCGTCATCTGCCCGTGCGTGCCGAACAGGAGGTCGGCGCCCGAGCCCACGGCCGCGCGCAGCTCGCGCATGAAGCGCTCGCACAGGTCGAGCTGCGCCAGCGACAGCTGCCGCCCGTCGAAGGCGCTGTAGGGGCCGGCCGGGTCGAACTTGATGGCGGTAAAGCCCTGCGCCACATACTCTGCGGCGCGCTCGGCGGAGAGCTTCGGGTCCTGATAGACGTTGACCTTGTCCCCGGGCCGCGCATAGATATAGGTGTAGGAGCGCAGCCGCTCGTGCACGCGCCCGCCCAGGAGCTTGTAGACCGGTTGTCCGGCCTCCTTGCCGATGATGTCCCAGCAGGCCATCTCCAGTGCGCTCAGCACCCCCATGAGCGTGAGGTCCGGGTGCTGGGTGTAGCCCGCCGCGTAGACGCGCCGCCAGATGCGCTCGATGTCGTGCGGATCCTCGCCCTGCAGATAGCGCTCGAAGATGTCGACCAGCATGCGCGCGACGAGATCAGGATGGAACGGCACGCTGTAGGCTTCGCCGACGCCGTGCACGTTGCCATCCGTCGTAAGCTTCACGAACACGAAGTAACGGCCGCCATAACCCGGCGGCGGGTTGCCTACCACGAAGGTCTTGACGTCGGTCAGTTTCACTGCGGGATGCTTATCACAGAATGACTGAGTATGACTACATCATCGTCGGCGCCGGCGCTGCAGGCTGCGTGCTCGCCAACCGTCTTAGCGCAGGCGGTGCACAGCGCGTGCTGCTGCTCGAGGCGGGCGGCTCGGACCGCTCGCCCTGGATTCAGGTGCCGATCGGTTACGGCCGCACTTTCAACGATCCACGTTTCAACTGGATGTACCAGACGGTCGCAGACCCGGGGCTGAACAACCGCACCCAGTTCTGGCCGCGTGGCAAAGTGCTCGGGGGCTCAAGCTCCATCAACGCGATGGTGTACGTGCGTGGCCAGCCGGGAGACTTCGACGACTGGGCAGCGGCAGGCGCCAAAGGCTGGGGCTGGGCGGGGGTACTGCCGTATTTCATCAAGTTCGAGGATCACGCGTGGGGTGCTTCCGCCTGGCACGGCGCCGGCGGCCCGGTACACGTCAGTGACGTGTCCGCCAGCGTGCATCCGCTATGCGGGACCTTCCTGCGGGCCTGCGAGGAGGTCGGCATCCCCAGTACCCGCGATTTCAACGGCGAGCATGCCGAGGGCGCAGGCCTGTGGCAGGTCACGATCAAGGACGGCGTACGCGTCTCTACCGCGAACGCCTATCTCAGGCCCGTGCGCGCACGCAGCAACCTTGAGATCCACCTGCACGCGCTGGCGACGCGGGTGACGTTCGCGGGCACGCGCGCCTGCGGGGTGGAGTATCTGCGTGAGGACCAGCCCGTCAGTGCCAGCGCACGCCGCGAGGTGCTGCTGTGTGGGGGCGCCATCAACTCCCCACAGCTGCTGGAACTCTCCGGGGTCGGCGGCGCGCAGCGCCTGCGCGAGCTCGGCATCCCGGTGATCGCCGACGCCCCGGCGGTCGGTGAGGGCCTGCAGGACCACCTGGGCGTCTCCTATTTCTACCGCTCACGAGTGCCCACCCTCAACAACCAGCTCGCGCCCTTCTACGGCAAGATGCGCGCCGCGCTGCGCTATGCTTTGACCCGCAGCGGGCCGCTCGCGATGAGCGTGAATCAGGCCGGTGCCTTCCTGCGCAGCCGCGCGGGACTGGCGCGTCCCAACCTGCACATCTATTTCAATCCCGCCAGTTACAGCACCACCACGCTCGGCTCGCGCCGACGTCTGCTGAACCCGGATCCGTACCCCGGATTCCTCATGTCCTTCAATACCTGTCGCCCCTCGAGCCGCGGCTCGGTCCACATCCACAGCACTGACCCACGACTCAGCCCCGTGATCCAGCCGAACTCGCTGTCGACCGCAGCCGACGTTGCGGATGTGTTTGACGGGGCGCGCGTGCTGCGCCAGATCGCCGCCGCCGGCGCACTCGCCGCGGTGACGGCCGCCGAGCGCGAGCCCGGGCGCGAGGTGCGCTCGGACGAGGACGTGCTCGCGGATTTCCGCAAGCGCGCCGGCTCGGTGTTCCATGCCAGCTGCTCATGCGCCATGGGGAGCGATGCGCGCACCTCGGTACTTGATCCCAACCTGCAGGTACGCGGTGTGCAGGGACTGCGGGTGGTCGATGCCTCGGCATTCCCCAACGTCACCTCCGGCAACACCCAGGCACCCACCATAATGCTGGCCGAGAAGGCCGCCGACCTCATTCTCCAAGACAGCCGCAGATCAGCGGCGTAACCTGCCTGTCAACAAGAAGGGGGCGAAGAGCGGATGAGCGACCTGCAGTCGAACGTAGCCTCGAAGCCTGTGCCGCTGCAACTGGCGCCAGCGGCCAGCGCCTCGTTCATCGAGCGCTGGTACGTGCTGATCATGATGTGCCTGGTGTACACGCTCAGCATCGCCGACCGCTACGTGGTCTCGACCATCCTCGATCCGATCAAGGCCGACCTGCACCTGAGCAATTTCGAAGTGGCCTTCACCACCGCCGCGCCGCTCGCCTTGTTCTACGTATGCCTCGGCTTCCCGCTTTCCTGGCTGATCGACCGCTACAGCCGCCGCAAGATCATCGCCGCCTGCGTCATCGCTTGGTCGGTCATGACGACGCTCTGCGGGCTGGCGCGGGGCGTGACCCAGTTTGCACTGACGCGGATCGGGGTCGGCGTCGGCGAGGCCGGCGGCACACCCGGGGCCAGTTCGCTCCTGTCCGATTACTTCCCGGCGAACCGCCGCGCCATGGCGCTCACCGTGTTTTCGCTCGGCGCGCCGATCGGCGCCTGGATCGGCGCCCAGGTCGCCGGCACCATCAATGACCTCTATGGGTGGCGCGCGGTGTTCTTCGCGCTCGGCGTGCCGGGCGTGCTGGTGGGCGTGGCGATCTACCTGACGGTGCGTGAGCCCAAGCGCGGCTGCCTGGACGCCGGAACTCAGGACCTTGCGCCCTCGGTACGCGAGACGCTGAAGTTCTGGTGGTCGCAGCGCTCAGCCGTACATCTGATGATCGGCAGCGCGGTGTGCGCGTTGTGGGGCTGGGGCCTGATGTACTGGACGCAGGCCTTCGTGCAGCGTACCTACAACCTCAGCCCCGGCGACGCCGCAGGCGTGACCGCGAACGCACACCTGATCGGCGGCGCGGCTGCCACCATTGCCACGGGCTGGCTGATGGCACGCCCGGCGATGGCGGACGCCAAGCGGATCATGTGGCTGCTCGGCACCGGCACGTTCATCGCCACCATTGCCTCCGGAGTCGCGTATTGGACCCGCGATCTGGCCGTGGCGCGCGTCAGTTTCTGGATCTTCATCCCGGCGATCTACTTCTATATTGGCCCCTGCTTCGGGCTGCTGAACAACCTCGCGCCGTGTCGCATGCGCGCCATGTTCTGCGCGATGACGCTGTTCCTGGCGAACGTCGGCAACCTCATCATCACCCCGATCGTCATCGGGGCGCTGAATGACCACTTCGCCCTGCACTACTCACAGGCGGATGCGTTGCGGCTGGCGATGCTGTGCATCGTGCCGACCGGCCTGTGGGCGACGATCCACTACTTCATCGCTGCGCGCGACGTGGAGACGGATCAGGTGCGCGCCCGCGCCTTTCCGTTCTAATCTTCCGGAGCCCGCAGCGCGGCCGCGCGTGGCGCGCCGCCAGCCCGAGCCCTGCTCGCAACCCGACAGCTCGACGAAGGTGCTCGCACTCGCGCGCGCGGCGCACGAGCGCCTGCTGCAGCGCGATAACTCAGCGCGGGCGTCAGCAGGACTGAGCATTTAAATGAGCATATAACCCCGCGTCCTTTCTCACATTTCGCGATGGCAGGGCACACAGATGTGGAGTAAGAATGAAACGCCTTCTCGCTAGGCACCCCATGGGTACCAACACCACAAAAGGACGTAGGGGAACAGAACATGCCTAACTCAATGCTGGACTCGGTTCTGGCTCTGGTGACACCCGAGATGAAGCAGGCCATTGCGTCACGACTGGGCGAATCACCGCAGGCCGTACAGGGAGGCCTGGGGGCCGCCACGGCCGCGACGCTCGGTGGCCTTGCGGCCAAGGCCGGTGACAGCGGCTTCCTGAGCCAGATCATGAATCTTGCCAGTACCGCCAACACTCAGAACGTGCTGGGGAGCCTCGGCTCGGTCGCCTCCGGCGGCACCACGGGTGGCATCGGTGATCTTGTCAACAAGTTCCTGCCCATGGTGTTTGGTTCGCAGCAGGGTCAGGTCGCGAACGCAATCGGACAACAGTCCGGCCTTGGCGCCGCCTCCGTCACCGGCCTTTTGATGATGGCCGCCCCGCTCGTGCTGGGTTTTCTCGGGCGCGCGCAAAGCAGCGGCTCGCTTAACATCGGCTCGCTGGGCACGCGGCTGAAGTCCGAGCTGCCGAGCCTGCACGGTTACCTGCCCCCAGGACTGATGAGCTCGTTGTCCTCTGGCGTCGGCCAGGCCACCACCGCGGTCACCTCCGGGGCCACGGCCGCCGCAGCCGGCGGCTCACGCTGGCTCGTGCCGCTGGCGATCCTAGGCGCTCTGATCCTCGCCTGGCTCTTGTTCCGTTCGATGAGCGCACCGAAGGAAGCCGTGCAAACGGCCGCCTCGGCGACCGGCAACGCGGCTACCGCGGTGGGCAGCGCGGCGGGTTCCGCGTGGGCGGCCCTGGGGGAGATGATCAAGGTGAAGCTGCCCGACGGGACCGAGCTCAATGCTCCGGCTCTCGGGGTGGAGGCCCGGCTGGTGAAATACCTGGACGACCCCCACTCGGCCGTCACGAATGACACCTGGTTCGACTTCGATCGCCTGCTCTTTGACACCGGAGCTGCGACGCTGCAACCGGCATCGCAGGAGCAGCTGAATAACATCGCCGCCATCCTCAAGGCGTATCCCAAGGCCAAGGTGCGTATCGGCGGCTATACGGACAACACCGGCGATGCCGCGAACAACGTCAAGCTCTCCCAGCAACGCGCTGACAGTGTGATGGCGGAACTGGCGAAGCTCGGCGTGGATGCCTCACGCATGGAGGCGAAAGGCTACGGCGAAGAGCACCCGGTCGCCGATAACGCTACCGAGGAAGGACGACAGAAGAACCGTCGCATTTCGCTGCACATCACCGAGAAGTAACGGCCGTTCGTCACCCGCTGCGCGGGACGCGCGCGATTCGCGCCGCAGGAACGCTCAGTGTGACGGGCTCAGGGTGTCTTGGGAGCCGCAACCGGCGGATCCGCGATCAGCACCTCGGCCTTGAGTTTGGTGCCGCCCACCTGCAGCTGGTTAGGGATGCAGGTGGAGCTGTAGTCGATGTTGCGGCTCGTGAACAGCGGCAGGATGCGCTGCTTGATCTGCTCGGTGAGTTCGCAGTCCCCGGCCGCGTTCAACGGGTCACCCCGTGGCGCGACCACAACCGCTTTCCAGTGTGCCGGGATCACTTTCGTGTCCGGGTCCGGTGCCTTGTCACCGAGCGGCTCGAGGACCTGTAGGGTCGCCGAGACGCCCGGGAACGGGCTCGGTCGCCCGAAGCCAGCGCTACAGCCGACGGCGGCGAGCTTCAGGTCCGGACGCGCCCCAAGATCGAGTAGCACCGACCGTAGCTTCGTGCTCAGCCCGTCGCAGGAGTAACGCGCGGTGAATCCCATGAAGGTGAAGTGCAGCTTTTTCGGCGTCCACACCGCCTGCACCGGCGCCTCCTCGGCCAGCGCGCCACTTGCAACGCCCACGCACAGTGCCGCAAGCGCCGCCAGGGTGAGGCGGTGTCGCAAGCTGGATGCATCCGTTTTCATAGAGTCACTCCACCGGCACCGCGGCGAGCCGCGCGCTGTTAAGGTACTGACCCGGGCGCTTTGCGGACGTTCCGTGCGCGCAAGCCCGACTAAGCATAACAAGGGATCGCGCTCCCGCCGACACCCGTGCGGGAACGGCGTGCCTAGGGTGCGCCTCCGGGGGCATCATCCAGAAGCTGCGGGAGCGCAACCATGAAGTCCGTCTTCGCGCGCAATCCGGCGCGCGTGCTCTCGCGCCCTTCATCGGCGATGGCGTACGCGAACACCACGCTGCGCGTCCCCTTGGTGGCCCAGCCGACAAACCAGCCGATCTGATGCTCCAAATCTGCGCCCCCATGGTCCGGCTTCAACCGAAAACCCGTGCCACCCTTGCCGTGAACGTCCCAGCCGTGCGGAAGTTTACCGACCTCGGTGATCCGCGCGGTCATGTCGTAAGCGCGCGTGGATACCCCGAGCTGGCGGTTGACGGTCTTCTCCAGGAACGCGATCTGTTCAAGGGGCGAGATCTGCAGCGAGGAATCGAGCCACGCTTGCGTGAGCCCGTCATTCATCCCCGGATTTCCCGAGAGGTCGTGGTTGCCGTAATTGAAGCGCGTTACGTACCGCTGCAGCCGCTCCTTACCCAGCCACAGGGTGAGCTGCTGGGAGTACCACACCACCGATTGCGTGATCCAGCCGCTCGGATCCACGGTCGTCTTCCAGGAGGGGTCCGAGGCTGCGTAGCTCTCCCGGTACGGCAGCGCCGGGTGATGCTCGTCGGTCAGGTAGCCGGCGTCGTAGCCCATGAGGCTCAGCGGGATTTTGAAAGTGGACGCCGGGGTGAGGCGCTGCTCGCACTGTCCGTCCTGCTTGAACACCTTGCCGGTCGCCGCGTTCGCCAACACCATGCACACGGGTGCCGCGCGTGCAACAGACGCGCAGCACGCGCACAAGAGCCCGAGCACTCCCGCTGCTAACCGGGACATAACACAAGCGCCAAGAACCGGGTCGACCCAACCCGACGCCTGGATGATAGATCAGTCGCTCTCGCGGTGTACGCAAATGAGTGCGCCGCGAGCTGCCCTGCAGGGCGTTGCCGTGGTGGCATGCCCCCCGTCGGCTGCTAAACGGGCTGCGCTCGCGCGCCTCCACCGGAGGATGCGGCGCGCCGCCGCCGCAGCGCCATGCCGAGCGCCGTCAGCGCGCTGCCCTCGAAGATGAGGTCGATGCCCACTGCCAGGCCGAGGAACCACAGGCTCGAGGCCGGCAATTGGCTCAGGAGCATCACGCCCAGCAGCACGCCGATGACTCCGGAGGCCGCGGTCCATCCCCACTGCGGGAAGCGCAGGGACGCAGCACCCACCGCGCGAAATACGCCACCGACGATGAAGAGCGTCGCCAGGAGCAAGGTCAGCGTCAGTGCGCCGATCAACGGATAACGGACCAGCAGGTAACCTGTCATGACCCGCAGCACTGCGCTCAGCAGGTAGAGGAAGAACCCCGTCCAGGTGCGGGTGCGGAACGCATGTACCAGCGCGATGACGCCGCTGATCAGTAGCAGCCAGCCGAGCACGATCACGGTGATCAGCGTGGTCTCAATCTCTCCCAGGATGCAGACGATACCGAGGATGACGAGTGCCACGCCCAGCGCCACGAACCAACCCCACGCGGCGTGCAGGTGTTCCATACCGGCGGCGAGCGATGCACTAACGGGTTTCGGGTCTGACATGGTCCGTACCTCTTGTTCGATTCATCGGGGACCGCGGCCGGCGGTGCCTGCGCCGCGGCCAAAACGAGCATGGCCGAAGGCCGTGACAAGTGCAATGTCCCGCCCGCTGATGGCGACAGCGGCGCCAGGCCAGCGTGCTAGGAGCGGCGCGCGCGTGCCTCCACGGCCCCACACTCCACTGCCAGCTGAAAGAGCTCGATGTCCGAGCCGATGCTCAGCTTCTGGCGGATGAGGGAGTGCTGGTTGGTGATGGTCTTGACGCTCAGCGACAAGAGCGCGGCGATCTCCTCGTGACTCTTGCCGCTGGCAATCAGCCGGAAGATGTCGAACTCGCGCACCGACAGCCCGAGCAGAGGCTGGGACGGTCCCGCAGTGCCGGCACGTCCCATGCGTGCGGCCAGGTCCGGGCTCAGCGCCACCTCGCCGGCCAACACCCGCCGTACCGCGCCCGACCATGAGCTGCGGGTCGCTGCTCTTGCTGACGTAGCCGTTAGCGCCGGCGCGCAGCGCCTGGATCGCGAACGCCAGATGGTCATGCATGCTGAAGACCAACACCGGCAGCAACGGCCAGCGCAGCTTGTAACGTCGCAGCGCCGACAGCCCCCCTTCTCCGGGCATGCTCAGATCGAGGATCACGATGTCGGGGCTCACGCGCTGCAGCAGCTGATAGGCCTCTTCGCCCGAGCCGGCCTCGGCGATGACCTCATAGCCGGACTCCTGCTCAAGGAAGCGTCGGTAGCCGGCGCGCACGACTGCGTGATCATCGATCAGCACGATGCGCACCGCGGCCCCTGCCGTCATCGCCCGCTCCCGCGGCAGCCGCCGCAATCGGCATCCAGGCTTCGAGCTGAGGCCACCGCCCTCCCTGTGCGCGGATCCAGAGCTCCCCGCCGTGTGCCTCGACCCGCTCGCGCATGCCGAGCAGCCCCATGCCACTTCGGCAGGCGCGTCGGCGTAGGTGTCGACCCCGGATTCCTGCACGCGCAGCCACACACGCGAGGGCAGCTCGGCCGACCCGTGCGGCTCGGCGCTCAGGCGGATAGCGACGCTGCGGGCGCGCGAGTGCCGCACCGCGTTAGTGAGGCACTCCTGCACGAGGCGGTAGAGCGCGATGTTCAGCTCCGCGGACAGCCCATCGACCGTCTCGTTCATGACAGCGAGCAGCTGAAGCGCTCTGCCACGCGCGCCCTCCCAGCTGCTGATGAGCTCGCGCAGCGACTCGCGCAGGCCCACGGTCTCCAGCCCGTGCGGCCGCAGACGCGCCAGCATGCCGCGGATCAGCTCCATGACCTGGGTGCTGAGTTCCTCGATCCCGTTGGCACAGGCCTGGATCTTGAGCGAGCGACCGGCGGCCTCGCGGCCGATGTACGCTGCGTCCACCTTGATCGCCGTCAGGCTCTGGCCGAGCTCGTCGTGCAGCTCGCGCGCCAGGCGCGTGCGTTCCTCCTCCTCGACGTCGATCAGGCGGCGCGTGAGCTCGCGACGCGCGAGGGCCGCTTCCTGCAGCGCCGCGGCGCAGTGATTGAAACGGTCACAGATCTCATCAAGGTCCTTCAGCCGGAAATGCGGCAAGCGGGTGTCGAGCTCGCCCGCAGCCAGCCGTGTGAGCGCGGTCTTGATTGCCCGACTGGCCTTAAGCCGCGCCGCACCATCCAGTAAATGCTGATAGCCATGGCAAGAATTGCCACGGCCAGCAGCGCGATATCGCTGGTGACGCGCTCCTCGAGCTCCTCGAACTCGGACAGCGGGTTGGAGCGCACCCGCAGCGCACCAAGCTGCTCGCCCTGGAAGGCGAGCGGATAGGTGAGTGCGCGTTCGGAGGCCCGCGGCAGCAGGACCGCGCCAGCCAGCTCGCGGAGCGATCATCGGTCGGGGTCGCCGCGAGTTCTCTGCCCGTCCCATCCACGAATGCCACCCCGACGTGGCGCAGGTGGCGCGCCTGGCGCACCTCCTGCGCCGCGGCGGCGCGCGCCTCATCGAGCGTCGGGCTGTTGCGTGCCGCCGCCTCGATGTCCAGCAGCAGACGTGCCAGCTGCAGCGATGCGCCGGTCTCGCGCGCGATGTCCTGACGCAGCGAGGCCAGAGGCACGAGGACAGTGACCAGGAGCGCAAACAGCGTTACCGCGAGTATTCCAAGCAGCAGACGGGTATGCAGGTACATCGGGACTTCCTTGGTGCCGCGCCGCCGGGCCGGCGGACGTGCACACCGGAAACTGCGCAGCTACTGCGTCGCTCGCGGTCGAGTTCAGCCCCGGCGGCCGATCAGGCGGTCCCCAGTGTATTACGGGCGCCCGGCGCTCGACCAAGGATCGCGCAGTGAGGCACGTGCGCCCTGCCCGGCACGCTATTCGAGGCGCAGACGCGCCCCGACCCCAGTGCCCGCGGTGTGCCCGGGGACACCGCATTCTCATTCGTCCAGTTAGACGGATTGGAGCGGAACGTGCCGTTGGGATTGAAGGTGTTGGTGGTCAGAAAGCCGGCGGTGGCGTACTGCTTGTCCAGCAGGTTCACGACCCGCGCGAATATTTCCACATGCTTGCCGATGTGGTAGGTACCCTGCAGATTCACCACCGGCATAACCCGGGATCCAGCCCGTGCCGGTGATGAATGCGCCCTCTCCGTTGGTACCACCGGCCTGATTGGCATTGTTTTCGTTGCCGTGCAGATAGGAGCCCGCAACCGCGATCAGGCCGCCGCCCGACTCGCAGCTGCTGGCTTGAAGTCGTAGTCGAGCACCAGGCGTCCGGTGTGTCGCGGGACCAGCGGGATGCGATCGCCGGCTCGGACCTGAATGTTGCCGTTAGCGTCGGCGGTGCTGTTGGACTCGGCGCTGACCGGGAAGGATCGAACTGGAAGGTCGCATCGACGAAGCTGTAGGCCAGCGCGCCAGGTGAAGCTCGCCTTCCTTGCCGCCGAGCGCCAGGTCCAAGCCCTGCCGGCGGGTACTGCCGACGTTGTCGAAGTAGCCCGCGTTGGTGCTGGTGGCGATGAACTGGATGTCATTGCTGTTGATGGTGCGAAACACGTCCACGCTCCAGTTCAGGCTGTGATCGGTCAGAGTGCCGCGCAAGCCTACTTCGACCGTGCGCGCGACCACCTGCTTGAGGTCCGGGTCGCTGGCGAAATCATTGGGCAGGCCGCAGGGCTGCTGCGGGATTCGCGCAGCCGAGTTCCATCACGGTCGGCGCGCGGCTCGCCTCGTTGTAGTTGGCGTAGTAGGTCATGCTGCTCGGTCGGCGTCAGGGTGAAGCCCAGGGCCGGATTGAGGCGGCTGAAGGTGTGATCTCCGGCCAGCGGCTGGCCTCATCGAACCCATCACCGACATCGCCCACGTCGGTATCGACACTGTAGCCGTCAAGTGTCTCGGTGTTGCTGTTGTAGCGTGCCGCGACGGTGAAATGCAGCAGTTTGTTGGCGGGCGAGACCGTGTCGGTAAAATAGGCGCCGAGGATCTTGTTGCTACCGCTCGAGCGAAATAACCGTCTCATTATTGAGCGGGCTGTCGAGATACACCAGTGTGCGATTCGGCGCAAAGCTGCCGTACTGGAAAGTCTGCGCGAAGCCATCGCTCGAATCGTTGTAGTCGACCCCGACGATGGCCTGGTTCTTCCAGCCAAATGGATCCTGGGAATCGGTGAGCTGCAGGCCGAAGCCGGCTGTGCGCTGGCGCAGCTGGGAGACCTGAGATGGCGGCCGGCGAGCAATAGGCGATCGCTACCCGGTCGGCGAACGGGGCATTGCAGTCGATCGGTGGTCCGGCGTAATCGTCATCGAGATAGTTGTCGTTGTTGCTGCCGTTGCTTGCGTCGGTGCACCAGGTGGCGGTAGTACGCATTGGCGGACAGCAGGAGATTTTCCGCCAGGATCTGGGTACCGGTGAGGTTCACGAAATTCAGCAGGTTGTGGGTAAAGTCGGGCGTGTAGCTGGGCTCGCGGCGGAAGTGCGAGCATGCTCAGCGGAGTCGCACCATTACCGAACAGACTGGTATCTGCGTAGGTATAGCTCAGATCGAGGTCGGGCTATGCTCGTTCTGCCAGCCGACCTTACCGAACGCCTGCCACAGGTGCGTCGGGGACATGTCGCGCCAGCCGGCTTCGTCGAAGTACTGCCGGTACACGAAGTAGTCGAAGGCGCCCAGCTCACCACCGGTCTCGCCCTGGAAGGACCGGCGCCGAAGGAGCCGCCGATAGGCCTCGAACTGGGTGCCCGGGTTGTCGTGGCCGCTCTTGGTCTGGATCGACAGCGCGCCGCCAGGGTGTTGAGGCCGAACACCGGATTTGAACCCGAGATCAGTGCGACGGTGGAGATCGCCGACTCGGGTATCAGATCCCAGTTCACTGTGTCGCCGAAGGATTCGTTGACGCGCACGCGTCGACGTAGACCGACAGGCCCTCGGGGGTGCCCAGCAGGGGCGAAGCCGTGAAGCCGTGGTAGTTGATGTCGAGTTGAAAGGGGTTGTCGGCGCTTTCGCTGACGTTAACGCCACTGAAGTTGCGGTTCAGGTAATCCGCCACGTCCGGTGGTCTGCTGGCACGCTGCAGGTCCGCGCTGTCGGCCGTTTGCACGTTGGCGGGGACCTGATTCAGCGGCAGGCCGAAGCCGGGCAGCGGCGCGTTGCCGATGACCAGCACCTGCGGCAGTTCCTGTACGGTGGCGGCATTGCCCGTCGCGGGCGGCGCGTCCGTCTCGGCGGCCGTTGACACGGCCGCCAGGGCGGGCGTCATAGGTAACAAAAGAAATCCCGACAGCCGCAGCTGTGCCTTGTTATGCCACACGAACCATCCCTTCCGGTAGCCGCGGTGAGCCTAAAGGATCCGGTTGGGAAAATTTTCCGACGGCGCAGGCGTGTCAGGGACGGAATTGACACAGCCGCGCCGGCTGCGTCTGTCTCAGGCGCGCCGTTCGGCCAGAAACCAGACCCAATAGAGGCCTTGGCGGCTGCCATGCCCGGCGGCCAAGGCCAGACCCATCTCGACGAAGCGTGGATCCATGATGTTCTCGCAGTGGCCCGGGCTGTCCAGCCAGCCCCGCATCACTTCGTCCACGCTTGGGGGTCCGTAGGCGATGTTCTCGCCCACGAGCTTCTCGCGATAGCCGACAGCCCGCACGCGGTCGGCGGGCGCTGCCGCTGAGGTCTTGGTGCTCAAAGTAGCTGTGTGCGGCCATGTCAGTCGCATGCCCGAGCGCCACGTTGCCGAGTGTGCCGGAGAGGCTCAGCGGGGTGCCGGCGCGAACGTGCGGCTGCCGCAGCGCACGCCGCGTGCCCGCACGTCATTCACGAGCTGCAGCGCGCGCCGGGACAGATCTGCAGTGCGCACCGCAGCGCTCACCGGGGGTGCGCCCGGGCGCTGGCGCACGAACGTCCCCTGGGGTGTGGGGTGTCCCGCTGCCCCCGCCAGCACCAGCCAGGTATCCGCCTTGCGCTGGTAGAAGCCGATCTCGCGCCAAGCCGGAGCGCTGAGCGTACTGCAGTCCGAACGGCTCGCTTTTCCGGGACGGACGCCACCTCGGTGGACAGATGTAGCCCGGAAACCATGCCCGCGGAGTAGCCCTCGCGCGCGGCGATCGGCTGCAGCGCCGCACCCCCGGCGGCCCACTGCATTGCCAGCTGGTCCAGCATCGGGCTGTGCCGCAGGGGCGCTGCCAGCGGTGCCCGACCACCGCGGCGCCGGCGCGCAACACGGCTACCGCGCTGAGCGCGTCCGCGCGCGATTGCGGAGCCACAGTTACTCCCACGATCCCCAGCAGCAACACCCCTGCCCACAGGCAGGACTCCGGTCCATCAGCAGCTCCCGTTACGTGATCACTTGACCGGACCACCCCAGGGGGGCGCGCCGGAGCGATCCGATGCGTCAAGGCTACTCAAGCAGCGCCCCGGGAGGCAGGAGGATGACCCTACAGCGCGCGCTGCCTCACAGAAGTCGCTGCCACACGCTGCCAACGAATACCCCCACAACGAGAGAGAAACTTGTTACTTAATCGGCGGCCTAGCTTCCTCGCGAGGGGGCAGCCCCGCGCTCTGCGGCTCCCTACACTTTGAACCCATGAACTGGCTCGGTTCGTGGACCATGGAATTCATCTTTGTCGACGTCGGAGCGACGCTCCTAGTCTTGCTCGGCTATCTCCACAGTGAGTCATCACCACAGCATCGTCTAGCCCCCCAGGACAAACTTCTTCAGACGGCAAGGAGCAGCACACTGACTGAGCGCCTCGCCCAGGCGGTTGATTTAGGCGGAGCCCGTGTCTCAGTGGACCATGATTCCCGCGCACCACACACTCTCGAGCCGTGAGACCCAGGCGCCACCGTAGGCACAGAGGGAGCCGTGTGCCCGTCACAGATTCCGATCCAGCCGCGTGCGGCACAGCATCACTAGAGCGGCGCACGCCAGGACAGTAAAGCCTGCATCGGCGCACGCTGTCCCCACACACATCTCCCCCTTGATGCCGTCCATCTTTCAGCACGCCACTGTCGCACAGCATCTTTGGCACCGCCGCGCGAGCATCTGCTCGTAGGTGTCTCGATGGGGCACAGGCCCGTGTGCGCTATCCTCGCGCCAGGTGCGCGCGTCCCCTCCCGCTTCTTCCGCTCGCCGCCCGCCCACCTGCGCCAGATCGTCGACCGCTCCAGCCATGCCCGCCACGTTCTCGTAATGGAAGTGCCGGCCTCGATTTTGCCGGCGGCTCGTCCGGAATGAAGTCCTCGCGGAAAGTCGGAGGCGGTGGAGCGACCTCGTATCGCTCCCAGATAAAGCCATGTAGCGGGAAAAAATCTTGTCGCCCGAGCGCCCCGGGTAGTCGCGCTCGAGCGCCTGCACGTCGATCGACCCGTCTCGCCCGAAGTCCGCGGCGCCAACAAGAAGTCCGCCCCGACGGCATGGGCCAGCTCGGCCGCTGTGCGCGCGTCGACGATGGAGCCCAGGGCACCCGAGGGAGCGCGCACGCAACCGTCGGGTGCGCGGCACTAACAGGGCTTGAAATCCTCGGTGTGCAGGCGGCCCGTCGTCGCGCATCCGCCACCAGAGGAATCTCGCCCCCATGCGTTCCAGCACCGCCCAGGTCGAGATATTGGCTTCGTGATCGAGATCCGTGATCATGAATCTCAAGGCGCACACCGAGAGCTTGGCCGATGGCCCGGGTGATCAGGCGAATGAACGAAGTCGCGTTCATTCCGAACCCGATTTCCTCGGGGCGGCGCGCATTCAGCGGCGCGCGACATGTTCGCGCGCGCGCACGATGCTGCGACACCACCCGACGCTCTGTCGATCACCCCACCGCGCTCCACATTGTGGTCGAGCAGGTGCCGATTACCCGCGTCCAGCGCCGGCTCCGGCGCCTGAGCACCGGCAGCATTCTCGAAAAAGACGAAGTTGCCCGCCCGCTGCCAGCGCGGGAGGACTCCGCGCGCAGAGCTGCAGCAAAAGAACCCGCGCTGCGGCTGACGTGGGCCGCAGCACCACTGCTTCATCAGCGTCTCCCGAAAAATCAGTCTCTTCCAGCTCCGTTTTCCACCAAAATGATACATGAACCCGTCGCGCCGAGCAGCAGGATTTAGGCCGCCGGTCTGTTTCACCTATTCGTTCTAGCGCCGCGCGTGAAAGCGGTCCCATCAAGCGCGCGGTTCGCCGTCGCAGATCGATCAATCTGCCGCCGTCAGATCTTGTAGAAGTCGATCATCGGCCGGATCTTGTTCTCCCGAAAGAAACGTCACAATATTCACCAGTGAGTCAGCCAAAGAGCTCAGGCAGTGTCCGCGCCGGACGGATCGCGACCATGGGACCACACACGCATAGGCACCAGCAGCGTCACCGCCCGGCCGACAATACCCTTCCCGTGCCTGCGTGCGGCACCAGTGGGCTCGCGCAGCCACGCCTCGATGGCGTCGGTAACCACCTCCAGGTCGTTCTTGCCGGGCCCGCCTCCCGCGGCGTAGGCGTGACCAGCGCGAGGTACAGGACGAAGGACGCGCGTCGGTGACAGCCGGTTCGCGCTGATGTTGCAGTCAAGTCATCTTCTTGCGCGGACCACCCACAAGTTGCTTGGTCTAAGGTCACCGATGACGCATCCACACGTCAGAAGACCGATGCAGCAGCCCCAGCGAGCTGCTTGTGCGCTCCACCCACTCCGAAGTCAGACATAAGCTTCTTCACGTCTTCCGTGAGCGCGCCCGACCCGCCTCGTCGTCGAGAGGCGCGCCACGCACCCTGGCACGCGCCAGACGACGGTGCCCAGGATCTCTCCGGCGTCCCGCCCCGTTCCGAAGGCATCCCTCGGTCACCGCCACCAGTACATCTGCTCGTCGATGGCGCGCGCAAGAGTTTCTTCCAGCGGTTCTGTCGCCGTCCGCCCGCGCGCGGCACGTGTACGAGAGCGCGCGCGCCACACACTCCTGGGCGTCCCAGGATCAGCGCATTGGTCAGGAGCTTCGAGAGTCGCTGACGACGACCTTGTTCAGCGGGCCGCTGAAGTTGAGAGCGCTCCGCAGCGGGGGGGGGCCGCGGGAGCGGCGCGTGACCGCGAGGTCTCATCCGAGCCGCGCGCAGGCACCCACGCCATGCGCACGCGCACCCGCCTGGTTCATAGAGCCCCACACGTCCCAGTCGCTCCGACCGCCTGCCGATCGTCCATGTAAGCATCAATCGCACGCACACGCTCTTCGCCAGTGCGCGAATCAGGAGCCCGCTGAGCCGATCGGTCTTCCGCTCGAGCACCAGATCTGCGCAGCACGCTGTGGAGTCGATTGCATCATGCCACAAATTCCTTCGTCGTCCCTGTATGTTCCGCGGCCGTCAGTGTCATCAGCCTCGCCGGCAGGATCCGTGCCCGCCAGGGCGCCGCACCTCGCATCAGTCGCCGGAACAGTTGCCCCGGTTCGTGCGCTCCGACGCTGCCGTCGCACTCTTCCTCAAACTCGGTGGCCTGCGACCCGATCGGCTCGGCGATCCGTGCGGATTCAGGCTGACGCCGTGTTCTGTCGTTCCCTCGGCGGGCTCCGGAATCGGCTGCTCTGCCTGCGGCTCCAGGACGGCGCCGTCGCGCTCGCCTCGATGGCGCGGCAACGAAACTGCACCCGCCGCGGCGATCGTCGCCGACGACGCCCCAGAAGCCGAAGCTGCTGCGCTGGCGCGCTTCGCGGCCGCATCGTTCAGTCCCGTTTCCCACCTGGTCGTTGAGGTTGAGGGTCTACGAACTCAGAGGTCGAGACGGAGCCTACATCGATCCCATGCATGATTAAGCAGCACTGACCGGGACGGCACCATCGCGCTTGGTCCTCGAGCAGACGACCGGCTCGATCCGATCTTCGCGGCCTTCAGCAGCAGCGCCCTCGCCTGGGGTGGGGAGGCCGGTGCACGCTGAGACCCCGCATCGCGCAGGTCATCGCCTCCAGCGAAGAGTGCGCCGCCCCTGCGAGCACACTTTTCAGTACCCGCGCGTAGAGTCGACGAAGGTCGCCCAGGCTTCCGTGGGCAGATCTTCGTTTTCGTTCGCTGCTGCGAGGGATCTGGCCACTGTACCACGATGTCGTCGACAGCGCGTACTGAGCATGTCGCTGGCGGAAGTCGCCGCCGCGGGTCGCGGCGTCGCAAAGGCGGCAAGATCATCGCTGAGGGCGCCGGTGCCGTTGCAGATCGCCGCGGCGCTGGGCAGGCAGCATGCGTGTGCCCGGGTGCCGGCGAGTACATTCTGGCGGATCTCTCAGAACAAGCTGCTCACGTTCGGTCTGATAGATGGTCTCCCCTCCCAGAAGTACGGCGGCAGGAGCCGCGCCATGTCGGCGCGCGCACCTTGGCCCTTGAAGTTTAGCGATCGGAATAACAATCAACAAAAGATTCCGTTCCCGGAGACATCCGAAGGTCCCAGTACAGGCCCATGCTCACCAGCGCCGCCGCCAGCGGCAGAGGGCCGCGTACTGCATCCGGGGAAAGAACGGCATGTCGCACCCAGCAAATCCTCCGGGCGATGGAGACGTCTGAAGCTCAGATCGCTCACAAGGATGAACATCCGCCCCGGGATCGCGGCGCACGGCGCCGCCCCCAGGAGGATAGCCGTAGGAGTTCAACGACCAAGATCGACGCCGCAGCGACGATGAGGATACAGGCCCCAGAGGTCAGGATCGCAACACCGGCTCCCTTTTCTGCTGGGCGGTGACCGCTGGCGCGGCGCGTGACTGCCGCGCGGCGAGCGGGACGGCCTGCGCGGGCGCAGGTTGATGCTTCATCTTCATGTTCGAGGAGCACGGCACTAATGCAGAACGAAATTCATGATACCGGCCGCATGCGCGAACCGGAATGCTGCGGGCACGCTGACGAAGAGGCACTACCACCACCACGGTGACACCAGTCGTCCTTCCCGGGCACCATACTTCACAATGATCATAATGCGTGCGCATGGAGGAGGACCAGGTCCGACGCCATGGTGCGCAGCGCGGCCGGAATCGCCGCCTGTAGTTTCTCGGCCTGGACCGGAGGTAACGTCGATGGCCTTGAATGCATTTGAGAGAGAAGATACCCTCGATTGCGCCCGTCCGCGCTCCGGGACAGAACCCTTTGGATAGAAGCCGCCCAGCAGGTCGTTGAGGTTGTGAAGGCCGACGCCGGAAGACCCGGGCCCAGGATGCTCGCCCTGCCGAGGATGATGAAGACCTCGATCACGGTGACCTGATAAGGGCGACCAGGTTTCGACGGTGCCGAAGTTATTCCCCGAGCGTCCGTTGAAGGTACAGCGGCACGGCGCAGAAGCCGAGCGACCACATCCACGCCGGCACCACCGGGTACCAGAACTGCATGTACAGACCGGCAGCGACCGACTCGCCCCGATGGCGATCGACCCGCACGATGCAGATCAGTCTAGCGCACCACGAAACCCGCCCAGGGATGGATAGGCCTCCACGTCGGGTCCGAACGGCCTGCGGTCGGATGCCCACCGCCGTTTCCGGGCCTGAACACCATCACCAGCGCCACGGAGCCGGCGATGATGTAACTCAGGATGACGGTCCGGTCCGGCATCCCCGATGCGCGCGCCCGCTCCCCATGAAGAGCCCCGGTCCCAATCGCGCCGCCGAGCCCGATAGTCTCGGATCTCCGTCTTGCTCAGCCCGCGCTGGGCGCGGCTCTTCACGTTCGCTGATCACCTCCGCCTGGTCGTGCGCCGCTTCAGCTGCGAAGGTCGTCGTAGTGCGCGTCGTCGCGGCGCCCGGCGGCGACACCGGCACCGATCAGGGTGCCACTGTCCCCGGAGCGAAGCCTCGCCTCCGGACTCCACGTCAAGGACACGCCGATCGTGCGCCGCTGCATCGTCAGCAACGCATGCGGATCCTGGCTGAAATTGATCGCCGGAGACCTCGGCGCGCTCGTTGGTAAGACCCGGGCGAAGGCAGCAATCGTCCACTGCCTGTAGGTAAACCCGATCCGCCGATTCCCACAGCGTGTCCGGGCTGGCCGGGATGTTGAATGGATTCGACTCACGATCAGGCCTGCAGGGCAACGCGGTTGGTGACATTGATGCCGGCGGTTGAACTCCCGGATTCCGGACGCCGGGCGGGTGGATCGGCATTGAGATGCGCCTCGAAACTCGGCACGTTCGGGATTCGATCGCCGCTTCACGCGCGACGTCGGGTTCACGGCTTCTGCGCGCATCCGCGCCGCTGACGACCTTCGCATCCTGATAGGAGCCGCTCAGCGAAGGGTGAGTGCTCGAGCGGACGCATGGTGAGCTCGAACTCCGTGCCTGATGTGCGCATGACCGACATTCGCCCTGATAGAGAAAGCGCACCATCGGCAGTGGTCGGCTCGGCCTGCATGTCCCCCCATGGATCGAGACGCCGTCCACCTGCTCGTCGAGCGGACCGTTCCGCGCCCTGCCTTGATGCCGGGCCGTAGTTGACGGCATGTCGGGCTCGTAGGAGGAACAGATCGGCTCGAAGGGTTAGTTGACTGCGTCAGACCGCCGCTGCAAAAGCCTGTCGACGCCGTGCCGTGGGCCAGCGCGCTCATCGAAGCTGTGGCTCGGGGACCCCTTCCAGGTGACCCTGTTGAAAGTCTGCTCCGGATCGTAGATCGGCACGTCGTCGGGTCCAGGCGGGAACCAGCCGAAGAGGTGGGTCTGCGCCTGGAAGCCGGTAAGGTCTCAGTAAAGTCGGCGCCTACGCCCGCCCACGGCAGTGAAGGCGTCGTAAATTCTCCAGGTAGCCTCGCCGAAGCCCGCCCACTCCTCGCTTACCAATGATCGGTGCACCCGAAGAGACATGTTCGTGACGCCAGGGAAGCTAGGCACGTCGTCCACGTTCTTCACTGCTGAAGAGCCACTCGCCGGCCCGTTCCCATGGTCGGTAATGACCTGCACCACAGATCCTGGGTTGACGCTAGCGATCAGCACCAGCCACGAAGTTGGACCGTGAGTTCAGGTCGCTCACGAAGCTCACCTAGCTGGTACTGGAGTGAACTCCTCGCGCGGCTCGAGGGATATCCGCGGGCACCGGCGCGTTCAAGGCGCCAGCACCGGGAGAGAATCGAAGGTAGAACCAGTGTCACGGTTCAGCTGCATCGACCGTGCACTGTAAGCGTGCCGATACCGTCTCCACGTGCCAGTCCGTCCAACACCTTCTTCAATTCGCTCCACGGGCTCTCTGTACCGTCAGGGGTCCCCGGGACACGGCCATTCGTTCACGGGATCGTTCCGCCGGCGAAGGCCGCGACCCCAGGCAGAGTCCAGCGCGCGAACCGTTCGAGTCTTCCGAGCTGGGTCGTGATCTCCGCATCGATGGTGAGGTTCTCGATCGGCGTCCAGCGCAGAATTCGCGCCCCCACCACCACGTAGTCATCGTTGATGCCCTTTTTGGGACCAACGCCTGACCGGCGGCACCACACCGTTCGACCCCACAGTCGCACCCCACGCCGACGCGATACTGACGATGTTCCTCCCGCTCTCGTAAAGCTTCCAGCCCCACGATTCGCGGTGCCAACACGCGTCCACGATCGGCAGGTTCGGCACCCCATTGATGTTGCACAACCTACTGCCATGGTCGGTGTTCGAGTCCTCGCCCATGACTTAGCCCTCCACCTTATCCATCACCAGAGCCTTCGAAATGAAGCGGATGGTCCCGGCCATGGAGCTCGCACCGTACAGGGTACCCTCCGGACCGCGCAGCACCTTGACGTGGTCCATGTCGTAGAGGCGGATATCGGGCTGGAAACCACCGCCGTCGTCGGAGTTGCCCTGCGGAATCACGGCCTCGCCGTCGCGACCCCGGCAGTTCAGTCACCAGTGAGCTGATGCCCCGGATACCGTTCTTCTTCTCGCCCCAGACCCAGTCCTGGATGGACGGACCCGGCGCCTCGCCAGCAATGCTCATGATGCCGGAACAGCTTCCCGCTGCAGGGGGTCCCCAAGATCGCCTGCAGCGACGCCGGCACGTCAGCGCTTTCGCAGCGTCGAGCTCAATAGCGTCACCACCACCTCCTCCAGACCCTCGCATCCGCATCCGCCGCAAGGGCGCGGTCGCTCGCCCCCCGAGTGCCAGGGAACCGACAAGACCCAACGCGAGTACACGCAAGTAATGTTTGCTGAATTGGCACGATATGATCCCTGTAACGTCTTTCGAGTTAAGCGTTCCCATTCCCGCACGCCATGGAGACCACCACCTCCGTCAGTCGTAATAGTTGATACTCGGATTGTCGCCAGGACCAGATCGCCCCGACGACGTCATTCCCGTCTACGGACATCGCCTCGAGGCGATGAAACTCGTTGCGTCGCCGGAAGATCGCGTCGCCCACCTTCGCCTCGCCTTTCATCCTCGGTTCCCGCATGCAGCCCTCGCCGGAGAGCACGATCATCGCCTCCTCGTTTGAGTAGCGGTCCCGGCCGGCCTCAAGGGCAGAATATAGCGAATGAATTTACGTGATGACCTTCGAGCCGATTCGCTTGTCGACCAGGTACTGAAGGTCGCGCGCCGCCATCAGCAGTGCGCTGCTCGGCGTCCACCGACGCCACGCGCTCGGGAAACTGCGCATCGAAACTTCCCCCGCACTACCGCCATACAGTCCCCCAGCGGACGGCCAGCACGAATACCTTTGGCAGCTCGGCACCATCCGGTGAACTTCATCGCCTCGCCAGGCGGATCCAGATCCCATCGAGTCGCCTCCGCCCGGAAGAGAGCGGCGGGAGATCTGACCGAGGCCGGAGCGGAAGACCGCGGAGCAGGATGACGTCGCGGATCACCGGCGCCCACCGTTCAGGTGAGCGCGCCCCCTCGGTCTTGAGCAGGATTATTTCATCTGGTCCCGCGCCCGGGGTTCCCGCCGTTGACCAGGTCGCGGATCGCTGAGATCTGCCACGCTCCACTTTCTCGCCAAGTGCTCAATGACACCCTCGTGCGCAGCTACCCGTTCAGCTGCACGCTTGGCCCGTCACGTTCGTCAGGAGCGCGACGGCGCCGTTTCACTGGCTTGCGGGTTTCATCCAGTGCGCGAGGCCCGCCTTGCAGGTTGGCTGTAAAGCGCATCGCAGAACATCGGTGTCGATATTATGTTTGCAGGCCGCCGCAGCAGCCTTCATCGTCGGCCCGCCAGCGCGTTTTGCGTGGGGCGGACCCGTGCCTTCAGGAAAAAGTGGCGAGTAGGCTGATTCAGCATCCCGCCGCTCCACCAGAAGTCAGTCCAGCCACCTTGAGGTTCGCGAGGCAGGACTCCGAGCGCGCGACGACCGGTTCTCCCATCCTTCCGATACTCTCCTCAAAGCGCCGCCGCTTGGCCGCTGGGCTTTCGGCTCCGCCCGCCTAATGTCACCAGCCGCTCCGCCCCAAGTTAAGAGTCAGCCAGCCAAGCGTCCGTTCGAGAGTCGCGCCTCGGGAGCGCTGCGCCTGCCACGCGCTGGATCGTAGGATCAGACTCCTGCGTCTGATTCTGCTCCGGGTTCGGCGCACAGTCAGGCCGGAGCCGCTTCGAGAATATCATAATCTTACCTCGAGGATGGTTCGCAGCGTCACCTCGCTGTCGTGCGTGTTCGGTGTAGGTTGACCAGTTCTCCCAAGATGATCCAGTTGACGTCCACAAATTGAAGCGCCCCAAGCGGCATCCATCGAGCAGCAGGCGCATGAAGCCACGACTGGCCAGCGCGTGCATGAAGCTTTCCAGGTCCCACAGCCCGCCGCTCGCATCTCGGCGAGCAGCATCGCGACTACGGGTCTTCAGCGCCCAGCAGTTCCACAGCTGCAGTAGAGAAAGCG
The DNA here is from genome assembly GCA_963743625.1 of uncultured Pseudomonadota bacterium. Lineage (GTDB taxonomy): Bacteria > Pseudomonadota > Gammaproteobacteria > Steroidobacterales > Steroidobacteraceae > 13-2-20CM-66-19. The sequence goes on from CAVUQM010000017.1 coordinate 110,175, forward strand.
AGTCTTTTTCAGTTCAGCTCCAACTAACGTAGGAACATAGCCACCATGTGCTGGAGGGTTGGACCAGGTCGTCGCAGAGCCGAGCCAGAGTCCATCTCGTCGATTCGCCAGCTCGAACAGCGCGCCGAGTGATCTTCGCATTCTTCTCATCGTGTGCTGCAGGTTCCCTTTGTTAATCTGCACCAGCGCTTCAGCGAGTCCGTTGAGCGAGAGCTCCCGGCGTCCCTGCTCGTTCGAACATCTCAAGCGCCCGCCTGGAGGATTCACGGCTGTCTCGTTCGAGTTTCCCATAGCGTTACGTTCTTCGTTCAGCGAGCCATGCTGGCGGGGCCCGCTCGGCCGGCCGACTTCCCGCCACCGCGCGCCCATGTCTCGCCTGCGCCCATCTGGATGCCGCCGAGTTTCACACACCCATGCCCCCACACCCTCCTCGTCCGCCGATGCCCGCCTCCTGCCGCTTCGACATGAAGAGCACACCATCAGGTCGCAGGTCCCCGTCACAGCGCCGAGCTCTTCCAGTGGGCGCCGCGGGAGCTCCGGCAGCCACCGCTCCGTGCGTCTCTCGCGTAACCACTTGCCAGCGCTGCACCACGCCAGCTTCCACAGCCAGTGCATGCATTGCCGGGGGCCAGAGTTCGCTCAGTCGCTGCCGCCGAGCTTCTCGATGCGCACATTCTCCTGCTGAAAGCACCAGCGTGCCACACAGGGAACGACGCAGGCCGCCAAGGACGTAAGCAGGCGGAGGAGCCCCGCTGGAGCCCGTCGTTGATTAAGGATGCCGGGCGCCGGTGGAGCGGTTGGAGCCAGTCGGCTGAGGCACGGCGGACGCCCAAATTTGCCAGCGCCCCGAGGGCCACCGAGCAGCGTACAACGGAGATTCCGGAGGACGCGCGGGCGCATGAACAGTAACGTGGGAGAGAGCTGCAGAATCGGGCGCGGATCTCAGTGCCCGATGCACGACAGCAGCGCGGCCGCGACGCTGGCTGCTTGCCACACGGATGATCTCCTCGAAGACTCGTCCACAGCGCCAGCGCGCGCGCGGTGGCCTCAGTGAGCGCGCCGTCCCCGCGGCC
>CAVUQM010000018.1:0-119303 GCA_963743625.1 uncultured Pseudomonadota bacterium
CCGCAATTTCTCTTTCACGTCACCACCGCCTACGCGATTTTGCGTCACAACGGGCTAGCCATTGGTAAGCGTGATTTCATGGGGGCTTACTAAGCCTCCCGCCCGTACGCGATCTGCGCCGCGACGCACCGGAGGATGATCGGGAGCTTCGATGCGGGGCGGGGCCGGCCGCCAGGCGCTCATCCGGCCGGCGTCTCCCCGAGGAGCTTGACCGCCGCCTGATAGAGCCGCTCGCGCAGGAGATAGCGGTCGCTCGGCCCGGGCCACGTAACGCACGGCAATCTCGACGCCACCGACCGCGGGACGAACTGCTATCCCAGGCTTGACCGAAAGCGTCGTGCCGCGAGTGCCACGCGAGGCGCTCTGCCACTCCTGCTCGGCCTCACGCGCATTGCCCGCAGTGGCGTCGGTGACTTCCTTCTCGAGGGCAGTGGCAATGGCTTGCGGATCATGCCCCGAAGGCACGACGACCTTAAGTTCATCCCACAGCCACTGCCCAGTGGTAGAGAAGTTGAAGTAGTGACCTTCGATGGCGAAGCTGTTTGTGAAGGTTACACGCCTTCCAGTTGGATGGCCCGCATCGGTCCAGTTGCCGGTTTCGTGCAGCACGGTGTGAAACACGCTGAGCTCGACCACTTCGCCGCTTACGCCGTTGATCTCGACCCAGTCCCCAATGCGAATTCCGTTCTTGCCCATGAGCACGAACCAGCCAATGAAGGCAACGATGAAGTCCTTCAGCGCGACCGTGAGGCCGGCGCCGGCGAGGCCGAGCATGGTGCCAAGTTGGCCCGGCACGCCGATCAGCATGAACAGGATCAGCAGCACCGCGACAACCTGGAGGCCGACTCCGATGACGCTGCGCAAGGTGGCGTATTGGCGTCGATCGATGGTGTGCGCGCGCCCGAGCAGACGGGTAAGCGAGCGATCGGCGAACAGCAGGAGCAGAAGGGCAGCGACCACCACCGCGGCTCCGGTAAGCCATTCGCGCACCACCTCACTTTGCTGGCCGGCGACGACGTCACCCCAGCTCTGATAGGCGTCGGCCAGCTTCTTGCGTGCGGCAATGCGTTTGTCGCGCACCATGATGCTGCGCTGATAGAGGGCGAACTCACGTGTGAGGTTGAGTCGCCTGTCGGTCTCCTTGCCGCCACCCGTGCCGGGATCGGGCGAGAGCGGCGGATTGGGGCCCGTCTTCGCTCCCGCCGCGGCCGTGCTGCCCAAGGCGCCAGCTGCTGCTGCACGCTCAGGAATTCGGCTGCAATCTGCTGACGCTCCGCGGCGAGTTTGGCAGCGCCTTCGGCGACCTCGTGACCCGCCTCCTCAATGGCGTTCGCTTGTGACGCAAGCCCAGCCGTTGGCGCACCTGCGCAACCATGCCGTGGAGGGACGATAGGGCACTGGCCGCGGCGACGGGAGCCGAAGGCGCGGAATCACGCTCGGCGGCGAGGTGTTCTTCTTGGGCGTTCTGGATCGCTGGTGTACGTTGCCGCCGGCGGCCATCAAGTCGTCGTTGGCCTCCTCGATCTCGTCCTTCTCAATCTCGATTCGCGACCCCACAAGATCAAGCTGATCCTGAAGGTCGGGCTTCTCCGGCTCAGTGGCCTTCCCCATCCTTTGGGCCAAGGTGCCGAGGAGCTCGGTGTCGCTGTCCAGACTGTGCTGCGCGTCGGCGATCCGTGCCTGAGCCTTCAACGCTGCTGGGCTCAGGACGGAGGATGTGCCTGGATCTCGTCCAGTGCACCCATAAAGGCAAGGTCCAGCTCGTAGTTGGCGGCTTGCACCGCGGCCTGTGCAAAAGGCCGTTCCTCGGGCGTGTTCGCAAGTCTCGCTAAGCTCTGCGCAGTGCGCAGCGCGCTCTCGTCGATCACCGGCACGCGGCTCATGCTGACGCCGGCTGGCTGGTCACGCGCGCAGCAGGTTCGCGGGCGTTCCACCGGGCGTAAAGGGCAACGGCTAGCAACAGCGCGAGCACCGTCGCGCAGATCTTCTGCAGGGCATTCATGCATCTATGATGCCATGCGTGCGAGCCCGAGCGTCATTTGGTTCGGGGACGCCAAAGAGTTCCGACTGGAGTCGTGGATTTACGAGGTCTGTGTTCGCGGCAGATTCATTCTCGAGCATGCATTGCACTGACCAATGGACGGGCGATCCGTTGGCGGGCGGGGGCGTAAGGCTTGCTTGCGCCGCTCGTCGACACCGCCGGCAGCGCAGTGCGAATTCGTGCGGAAGCCGCACCACGAATGAGCTACGGCCCATCGATTTGTCAGGGGCCGAGGGGCTGTGAACTATTTGATGACGAGCACGCACCACGGGTCAGTCGTAACCCCAGCCGCGGACTGCCAGAGCTGCGCCGATAAAGTCCTCGCATGCGAGCGTGGACGCCGCTAGGCCAGCCCGGCGCTCTGAGCATGCAAACCCGGGTCGCGGGAGGCACCGATCTGTAGCGCCGATCAAATATCGACGCAGGAGTCCGAAGAGGACCTCGACCTCTGGCAGCGGCCGGAACCAGTTGTCAGACGAGAAGGCAAAGAGTGTCAGGGTCTTAATGCCGCTCCTGGCGGCACACCGCACCACCGCGTCGGCGGCCTTCGCGCCAGCTCGATGCCCAGCCTGGCGGATCATGTTGCGCCTGTTAGCCCAGCGACCATTTCCGTCCATGATGATTGCAACGTGCATATGCAGAGTACTCTACAACACAGAGTTATAAGGCAAAAAAATCAGCGTGGACGGGTTGCCTTGATGACCGCTTCGACGTGATCCAGATACCGATTCAATGCGGCTCGCCCGGTATTCGTGAGTCGGTAGGCCGACCGTGGCCGGCGGCCATCGAACGACTTTGTGCAGGTCACGTAGTTCGCCTCCTCAAGCTTGCGTGCGTGGGCACTCAGATTGCCGTCGCTTACGGCAAACAGGCCCTTCAGTTCGCTGAAGGTCAGCTCTTCTTGGACAGCCAGGGCGCTCAGAATCCCGAGCCGCACGCGTTCATAGATCAGGCGGTCAGAAGACGCTTCCTTGTCATCGGAAGACTTCTTTATCAGGGCAAGCCCGGCCCGCTTGGGTCGGGCGCGGCTTGCCTCTTCGTGAACTTTAGGCTTGGCTGGCATGATTCTTTTGCCTTATCAGGATCCCAAAGCCTACGTGCAGTGCGCCAAAGCCCAGTCCGAGGGCGAGGTTCTGCAAGCTCTGCGGCAGGAAGAAGGCGAGAAGCCCCAACAGAACAAATAGGGTTCCAAGCACACCCACGGTCCTGGTAGTGGGGGCGCTTGCAGAAACGAGAGCGCAACCGTACAGCAGCAACCACGAGCCTGGAACGGCGTGGAAGCTGCCCGCCTCCCAGAGAACCACCGTCATGACGGCTCCGCCGAACAGTCCTGGGACCAGGCAGAGCATGAATTTGCGAACGGGCGCCCCGAACAGCGTGAAGCCTTGTTGTGCTACCTGACGACCCACGAGGGCGCCACCGCTGATCCCGGCGGCCACAGCGGCTGCCACCCAGACCTGCAGCCAATGAGAGCGCAATGCTGGGACGGCAGAAAGCGCGGTGGCCAGCAATCCCACACACCCGACAGTGATGCTCGCGGTTCCAGAGACGGTAAGCCTGCCCGCTGCCTCCATCGAGGTGCGGATGTACTGCAGCGTGGCGGCGGCGTGAGAGTCCAGGCTGACAGTTGAGGAGGAGCGCATGGAAAAAATATAGCCGCCCGTGCTACTGATCGTCAAGTACTCTGCAGAACAAAGTAAAGTGGAGGTCCATCGAGGCAAGCACTGGCGCGGGTGCGAAAGCAGCATCGGACCTAGTTCGCTGGTCCGTCGTCGATACGGCGCTGTGGACACTGAAGTGCAGCGCAAATTCAGTCCGGAAGACCTCCTCCCCAGGAAGCGTGAGGCAACCACCGTTTGCAGGCCCATGTGCAGTGCGTACGCATCGACTGTCATTTTCTGCGGTCCAAGTCACTGAAGGTCACGCGATTGACAGCGATTCTGAACCGTGGCCACTGAGCGCGGGTTGTCATTAGCGCCTCTATGGCCGGTCTTGATTGACGTGTGCGGCAGGCCCTCTGGGTGGAAGGTAATGGTCGGAATCACAGTCCCCGTTCGCGCCACGCTTCAGCTGCTGCTCACCTGCGCGGTGCTCTGCGCTGGCGCTCCGGCATTGCAGGCATCGGGAGGCGCCACAGGGGGATTGGCGGAAATTACCGTGGCTGGGGCGCGAGAGGCAGCTGGATCCGCTTCTGGAGGATTTGGAGGAGCGCACCTTCAACTTTTTCTGGGATACGGCGAATCCGCAGACCGGCCTGGTACCGGATCGTTACCCCACGCCCTCGGGATCGAGCATCGCTGCGGTGGGCTTTGGGCTTACCGCTTATCCCATCGGGGTTGAACGGGGCTACATCTCGCGTACCGCCGCCCGCAAGCGGGTCCTAACGACGTTGCGCTTCTTCGCGCGCGTGCAAAATCAGCATGGCTTCTTCTACCATTTCATGGATATGCGCACGGGCGCACGTGCCATGAATAGCGAGGTGTCGACGGTAGACACCTCGCTGCTGCTCGCCGGAATGCTGTTCTGCCAGTCCTATTTCACTGGTGCCGACCGCAGCGAGGTCGAGATCCGCAAGCTGGTTGAGCGCATCTACCGCAGGGTGGATTGGACCTGGGCACAGCCACGGCCCCCGGCACTGGCGCTGGCGTGGACCCCTGAGACAGGATTTTCTGAAGGCGACTGGCGCGGCTACAACGAGGGGATGCTCGTTTATCTTCTGGCACTGGGGTCGCCTTCGCACCCGATCGAAGCGCAGGCATGGAGCCTTTGGACCGCTGACTACGACAAGCACTGGACCTCGGTATACGACCAGGCATACCTGGGATTTGCGCCTCTGTTCGGTCATCAGTACACCCATGTATGGGTGGATTTCCGGGGCATCAAAGATGCGTACATGCGCAAGCATGACCTCGACTATTTCGAGAATAGCCGGCGGGCGACGTATGCCCAGCGCCGCTATGCCATCGCAAACCCGCTGCACTGGCAGGCCTATGGCAAGAACGTTTGGGGCATGAGCGCATCCGACGGGCCCGGTCCGGGCGGGGAGCTGCACCAAGGCGAGCGCCGCCCGTTCCTTGAGTACGCTGCCCGGGGACTAGCCCCCGGTGACATCGTTGACGATGGCACCATCGCTCCGACTGCCGCCATCAGTTCGCTGCCGTTCGCCCCTGAGATAGTCCTGCCAGCGACCCAGGAAATGTACCGCCGCTTCGGTGCGGCTATCTACTCGGAGTACGGGTTTCGCGATGCCTTCAACGCAAGTTTCAGCACTCGCGATCCACAACCGGGACCTACGCAGCCCGGGTGGGTTGATACGGACTACCTGGGGATTGATCAGGGCCCGATATTGGCGATGATCGAGAACTTTCGCAGCGATCTGGTCTGGCGAATCATGCGAACGAATCCTTACCTTCAGCGTGGTCTTGAGCAAGCTGGGTTCTCAGGTGGCTGGCTGGCGCAACTAAATTGAACCTGCAGATGATTCGCCGCTTCCTGTCACGCCTGGTCACGACGGTAAAGAAGACGGTGATGGTGGCGCTGGTCGCGAGCCTGACTCTGGCCGCGGCACCGACAGCCGCCCAGGCCGTTGCCACTCTGACGATCGATGCGGCGGCCCCAACGCAGCCGTTTCCGCACTACTGGGAGCGGATGTTCGGCTCGGGTCGCGCGGTGCTGAGCCTTCGCGAGGGCTATCGCGATGACCTGCGCGCCCTGCGCAGCAGCACGGCGGCTGCATACGTGCGCTTCCACGGCATTCTGAACGACGAAGTGGGGACATACAGCGAGGGCGCCAATGGGGAGCCCATCTATAATTTCTCCTACGTCGACCAGATCTACGATGGGCTTCTGGCGACCGGAGTTCGACCTATCGTCGAACTGAGCTTCATGCCCTCCCGTCTGGCCGCATCCGATACGCGACACAGCTTCTGGTATCGCCCGGTGGTCGCCCCGCCGAAGGACTATGGCCGCTGGGACGCCCTCATCACCGCGCTCGCCCGGCACCTGGTCGAGCGTTATGGGGTCGATGAGGTCAGCCAGTGGTACTTCGAGGTGTGGAACGAGCCGAATCTGGACTTCTGGGCGGGCGAGCCGAAGCAGCCCACGTACTGGACGCTCTATGAGCACACTGCCCGGGCGCTGAAGGCGGTGGACCGACGGCTGCGTGTCGGCGGTCCGTCGACCGCGCAGGCTGCCTGGATCGCAGACTTCATCCGCCATTGCAATGAGCAGGGCATTCCGGTCGATTTCGTCTCGACCCACGTCTATGGCGATGATACAGCCAAGGATGTATTCGGGACCGACGAACAGATTCCGCGTGATCGGATGGTGTGCCGCGCGGCCGCGAAGGCACACGCGGAAGTCAGGGCGTCGGCAATGCCTGCCCTGCCACTGATACTTACTGAATTCAACGCCACCTACCTGAACCGCACGGAGATTACCGACGCGGCGTTCATGGGGCCATGGCTGGCGGAAACGATCCGCGAATGCGACGGACTCGTACAGGACATGGCGTACTGGACATTTTCGGACGTATTTGAGGAGCAGGGGGTCGTACGCAAGCCGTTCTACGGCGGGTACGGTTTGCTCGCGGCCGGTCATATTCCCAAGCCCGCGTTCAATGCCTTCGCGCTGCTACATCAGCTCGGCGATCAACGTTTCACGGACGACGTGCCCGGTTCGCTGGTGACCCGGCGCGCAAATGGCGATGTGGTGCTGGCGTTGTGGAATTACGCGACCCCGGGGACTGCAGGAGCGACGCGAACGGTGAAGCTGGAAGTCAGGAACGCGCAGGTACGCAGTGCGCGTCTTCAGGTACTGGATCGCACCCACGGCAACGCACTCGCAGCCTACTCGAGCATGGGGTCGCCGCAGTATCCGACCCAGGCCCAACTGCTCCAGTTGCGCGCGGAGGCGGCACTGCCGCCACCCACCACGAAGGCGTTTGAAGCCGGCTTACTGACCCTGCAGGTCCCCCCCGATGGATTGGTCCTTGTCACGATCCGGACCCATCGGAAGCGTAGCTAAAAAAGTAGCGGAACCGGACGACACTCCTGCAACCGACGGATGGGCGACCCGTTAGGAGTTCTCCTAAGGTATTGATTCCTAGCGCCTGCGCGTTTGTCCAGTGCACGTTTGGTGCAGCGGATTGCAGCGGCCCTGTTGCTGCTATGGCCGCAGTCTCAGACCGTCGCCGGCAAACCCAACTGGTCCAGAGAACTGCGTCGCAATCGACTCCGTGACTGAAGCGCGATTTTGGTCTACCGCAGGTGACAGGTGACTGAGGAGGAGCGCCTTTACGTGCGCTCGTGAAGCTAGGACGCCGATCTCGACTGGCGGGGAGTGCAGCGAGTACAGAACTTCCGGCGACTGGGGACGATCGAGGACGACTTGGTCGAATACGAGTAGGTCGGCGTCGCGCGAGATGCGGGCGAGGGCGGCCAGACCGCTGGGATCTACATCTCCGCTGAAGACGACGCTGCGCCCGCGGTAGTCGATGCGGTAAATAATGCTCGGCGCATCGCCGTGGTGGCCCGCGATGGCGCTGATCTTCACATTCCCCCGCGACTGGATCACAGCCGGAGCTTTTCCGGTTGCCGGCCACGGAAGGTTGGTCGTGCTGAAAGTGATGGGAGCGGAAAATTCCGTGAGGTAGGCGAAGGCACCGTCAGCGGCAAAGAGCAGGCTCATGAAGCGGCTCGTCGAAGGAAATGCCGGCTGTCCGCGCCGCGCCGGGCGCCCGGCCGGGCCAAACACATCGAAGTGAATGGGGTCGCTGCCTGAGACGGCGCGTGCCTTGATGATGCCAGGCAACTCAGCAGCGTGGTCGACGTGCAGGTGGGTCAGAAGAACGGTATCGAGCGAATCAAGTGGCACCTTTGCCTCACCAAGACGTGCGAATGCCCCCGGACCGGCGTCTATGATGATGCGCGGCTCTCCGGCAATCAGGACGAGATAACTTGAAGACGCGCGACCAGTAGCTCCCGGTCCTCCGGAACCGAGAACGATTATCTGCATGGGGAGCTGCTCAGCGTTGCTACGTGCGGAGTCGCTCTGAGCACATACGCTGAGCGGCACTCCGGCGATGGCAAGTGCTGCAAGAATTCGCCGCGAAGACCGAATCGGCCGAGGCGTCCGAGAGCTGTTCTCGTCGACTATGCTTGCGGTGGTCAATCCGCTCCTCCTGAGCTCAAGCCCTGCCAGAGTTCAACGCAGAGTCTATTCTGATTTGATGGAGGAGGGCTTAGGCGCGACACAACTTGAGATTCCGGGACAGCCTTCATGCACGTGATTGACGATGGCAGTCCGCTAAAGGGCGCAAGCGCAGCCTCCCTGAATGGCGCCGCAACGGTGTGCATCCTGAGTCTGAGCGGCACCGATGAAACGACCGGCCAGGTACTTTGCGCGCAATGTATATCCAAGTTCCGCCATTCTCTGGAACCACAGCTTTCGCAACGTCATGGAAGTGGGTGCCGACGGGACGCTGCGGATCGATTACCGAAAATTCAATGAGGTAGAGCCGCTTACTTAAGCTGCTATCGCCCGAGATCGAACGGTTCCTGAGAAAGATTGAAGGCTCGGTTTGATTCCGACCCAAATGCGCGCTGCGCCCCGCGCGCCGACCTGGCCACCACAACGATAGTTTCCCGTTTGCTCTCGGGGCATCGGTTTTTTGAGAATGCGACATTCGTCGCCGGGTTCAGCGGCTAGGCGGCGGCCAACCGTCTGTACTTGGCCGCTCTCGCGGGGTCTCCCATCAGCTGATACAGATCGATCGCTCGTCTGAGTGCGTCGGTTCCGTAAAGTGTCGAAGGGCTCCACTTCCTGAGCAGCACCGGAATGCTAGAACTCAAAAGGGCGTCGGCTTCAACGAACTTCCTCTCACCGGTCAGACACTCGGCCTTGACGTTGTCGAGCAGAGCCATGCGCCAAGGATCGTCAGGATAGCGTTCCGCCATTAGCGGTCGGGCGTTCTCGATCCGTGCCAGGCCATTTCAAAGTGACCACGGCGGCACTCGAGGTCCGCGATATCGACGAGAATCGGAGCATGCATGCGACTCTTGTTTTCGATGGAAGCCTTCAGACCCTTATCGAACGCAGTTGCCGCGGCGTCGTAGTCGCCCTTTCCCATTCGCGCCAGTCCGAGGTTGGTGAACGCGAATATCAGATCGCGCTGGGTCTCATCCTGCTGCGCAAGCTGGATGCGGACCGCCTCCTCGAGCATCGGTATTGCGCGGTCGAAGTCGCGCCGCTCGACGTAGATCAGTGCCAGGTTGTTCATGTCGACGGCAACGTCCGGGTGATCCTTGCCAAGAACGCGGGTGTCAATGGCGAGCGCGCGCTGGTAGAAGCTTTCAGCGCGGTCGTTTTCGCCGCGGAGATACGCGACAGCGCCCAGGTTGTTCAGCGTCTCTGGGACCAGCGGATGCGTTTCGCCGGAGAATCTCATGCGCGCCTGCAACGCCTGCTCAAACAACGGCTCGCTCTCGGCCAGTTCATTGGCATTGGCCTTGGCAGCCGCGAGCTGCTCGAGAATGCGGACCTGCAGCTCGTTCGGCGGCTGCCCCTGCTGCAGCGCAGATGCGCGTCGGAAAAACTCAATCGCCTGCGCAACCTTGTCTTGGTAGCTGGCGACGGTACCGCGGCCCAGGAGAATTTTCGTTTGCAAGGAGCGATCGGGTGGGTCGAGGGCATCTGCCAGACGCTGGGCCTGCGTATACAAGGTGTCTGCCTGCTCGTCTCTGCCGCGCAGCTGCTCGACGAAGGCAAGGGCTGCCGTCTCTCGCGCCAGCGCCGCGGAGTCCTGCCCTTGGGTCGCATGGGCACCCTCGAGCAAATGTACTGCAGGTTTGTATAGCCCCAGCCCCGTGTAAACCTCACCTAGGGTCGTCGACAGGGCGGCCCGTACCGCTGGCTCGTCCCGCAGTGACCCTTCGATCTGGGCTGCACCGCGGTCCAGAATGGAGCGCGCGGTTACGGAATTTCCCCGCGCCTCGCTCGGGTTGGAGACCTGAAACAGGGAAATGAGAAAATCGGCGGTGCGTTCAGCGGTTTGCGACTTCTGCACGGCCAGCTGTCGCTGCTTTACCGCCTCTTGCCGTGCGAGCAATGCAGCGATGGCAAGCGATGCGAATACCACGCAGCCGACGGCGCCAGCGAGTCCGATCGCCGCCAGGCGCCTGCGCTGTCGCGCGTGATCGCGATGCCGGAGGTCGTCAAACCTTACTCCAAGCAATGCCGCGATGATCTTGAGCTTGGCGTTATGGCGGGAGTCGCCGCCTGGCCGAAGGTCCGCAGCGAGTGGCTCAGCCGTCGGCTCGGCAGTTGACTGCCCTTCGACAGCCGTCCCGAGGAGAGCGGGCGGAAAGCATTCCAGCGATGTTGAGAAACCGCGCTGTGAAGCGAGGGGTTCGCCGGCCACTACTAGACATAGGATCTTCGACGCTTTGCCTTGGTCCTTGAAGACCTGGATCTCTTGGTTGACCCAGCGTGACGCTGCAGCCAGCGGCGAGCAGACGACGATGAGGAAGTCGCTTTCGTCCAGCGCCTTGCGAAGGGTTTCTCCCAGATCGGGCGAGCTTGAGAGCTCGTCGCGATCGATGAACACCGGACGTAAGCGTGACCGCAGCTGAGTTTGTGCGCTTCCGAGTCGCTTGTGCGGTACTCGGTAGCCTTCGATGGCGCGGTGCAGCCAGCGGGCCACCTTGGCATCCGCGTGTTGGTAGCTGATGTACGCGACGTAGCGCTGGGCTGCAGATTCGGTCACATTTCCTCGCAGTTCTTAACAGCCGCTCATACAATGCCAAAAACGCCGCGTAAATCAATGCGGCTCTCGCAATCAGGGGATGATCATGCGGATTCGCACTTTAGCGATCGTGCTGGCCAGTCTGTATGTCGCGATGGCAAGCGCAGGCGGCATAGTTAAGAACCACATCAGCGTTGACTTCGGTCCTGTATTCGGTCCCGGCGGTGACGGGGATGACTTCGGTACCAACACCGTCGGTGACGGTACCGCCTGCACGGCGGGCTCGAGTGGACCCGAGTCCTGCCCACTGACCCTGATCAACGATGGCTCCACTGGGGCGATCCCGCTCGGATTCCGATCGACTTCGGAACCGGGCCAGTGAGCAGTCTGTACATCAACGAGAACGGTATCGTCTCGTTCACCGGGCCGATCACAGCGAACTCATTTGGCAGTCTCGCGGGACTGGGCCAGCCGGTGATAGCGCCGTTCTATGCGGACCTGACTTCGGTCACCTTCGTAGGCACTGTTTTCGAGATGTCGGGCAGTAACTTCGGGCAGATCATGTACCAGCGCGGCTCGGCTTCAGCGCTGCCTGGCAGTGACGGCAACTTCGATCAGGCGGACGAGGTCCCTGCGTTCTCGGTCCTCTGGTACGGCCCGACTGACGCTGCTGGTGCGCAGATCTTCACGCAGATCGTCATCTACTCGCACTCGTCCTCCGGGACCGGAGATTTCGATGTGCGCCTGCGCTATGGGCAGGTGGATGGTGACCTGTACAACACCGGCACCGGCACCACGGGGATTGCCGGCCTGCTGCTCGGCACCAACACCCTGAATATCACCGGACCGCTGGATGGGTCTGTCGATCACTTCTATAGCTTCCGCGGCGGCCTGCTTGTCGGCACCGCCCCGCCGCCGCCGCCGGTTACGCTCACGTGCCCCAGCGCCACTGCGCAGGCCGGGGTTGCGTACAGTTCCGCTTTGGCGGCGACCGGTGGTGTGACTCCCTATACTTTCTCATTCTCCGGCAGCCTGCCCGCCGGCTTGCAGCTGAATGCCGCTAGCGGCGCAATCGCCGGCACGCCGACCGCCGCCGGCGCGTTCACCTTCACGGCGCAGGTTGCCGATGCCACCGGTACCGCGGCCGGATCGGCAACCGCCAGCTGCACGATCACTGTGGCACCGGCGGTCGTGCCGCCCGCGCTGAAGGTGTCGCCCGCCAGCGTTTCGTTCGGGACCCTGGGTCGCTTCAGCCTTCAGGCCCGGACAGTGCTTCTGACCAACACGGGGACGGGAACCATCTCGCTGTCGCGGGAATCCGTGACGCCTGCCGCGGGTAGCCCGCGCGGCGACTTTGCGGCCTTGAGCCTCTGCGGGACTTCGCTGGCCGCCGGCAAGAGTTGTCCGATCTATGTGATTCTCTTTGCCAAGGACCTGGGGTCGATCGCCGCGGCCTTGAACATTCCCAACAGCGGAACAAACAGTCCCCAGGCGGTGCCACTCAGCGTGATCGTGACCCCGCTGACACACTGAGCGGTTCGAATCAGAACTGCGACATCGGTCAGGTAGTGGCGCGGCGCTGCTGTGGTCGTCGCGCAGTCCGGAGCTATCAACGGATGTGCAATCCGTTGGTACGCGCCGATAACCGAGTGGCAACCTTAGGGCGCTGATTTCAGTGCAGGGCGGTTAGGCGTGCGTTGGGGCCAGACCCGTGTTCGCGGCGACTTGGTCCCATGCTCGCCCCACCACGACTCGTCCGCTCCAGAGGCGGGCTCAACCGTAAACTTGACTATAAGAGTGACGGATTCTCCTACGACAGATTCGGGAGCTGTCCGACGGTGGCCTCAGCTCGCGCGGGGAAACTAGCGTCTGTCGAAACTGTGAACGATTGACGGAGGCAACTTGGCTAAGTTAACCACCAAAGCGCGAAAGAAGATCCCGGCCAGGTCATTCGCGGGACCCGGTCGGAGTTATCCAATCGAAGACCGGGCTCACGCCATTGACGCGAAGGCACGCGCAAAGCAGCAATTCAATAAGGGGCGAATGAGCAAATCCGAGCTTGCCGCCATTGACTCCAAGGCTGACAAGAAGCTCGGCGCGAAGAAGAGCAAGAAGAAAAGCAAGAAGAAAAGCTAGCCCGTCGTCTGAAATTCTCCGTGCGCCCAAGGATTATTTATGGTCGATCAAACCCTCCCCCGTGGTGCAGGTAATGGAAAAAACGGGAAGACGCAGGGAAAGCAAAGTGGCTGGGCGGAGCGCGCCGCGGCCAGGCTGAATAAGACCCGCAAACCCATAGCCGAGAAGCTACGCGGAGCAGCCGAAGCCATTCAGGGTCAGGCGCAGTCTCTGTACCAGGGCGAACACATCTCGGAAGGCGTTTCAGACGTGGCCTATGGCGCCGCCGAACGGGTCGAATCCTCCGCTGCCTATCTGGAGTCGAATGACATCTCGCAGATGGCGAGAGATGCGGTGGAGGTCGTCAGGCGCAACCCGCTGCCGGCCATTGCCGTGGCAGCGGCTGTTGGGTTTTTCCTCGGCCGAGCCTTAGGCAGACGGTGATTAGGGACTTAGCTGCCGACTTCGGCAAGCGCCATCGGTCGCCTCAAGATAGGCCGTTGGGATTCGGGAGGAAGATCAAAGTTCGGATAAACGACTCCGCCGGGTCGGCCATCTAAGGAGAGGACGGAAGCCTTCCCCTGATGGAACCCGCACGCACGTTTGACGCGACCTAGCATTCCCTTTTGGGCAGTCGCTGACCTTGTAGATCGAACCTACTATCACTCGGAGGTAACTACCACAGCGGTGGAGCGAAATGCGGCTGCCCCGAGCTGCGTGAGCGGGGCAGTGCGGTGTCGACAATTTGTGTTTGTTCTGCCATAGCGCTATCGGTGACTGAACGCTTGGATCGTCAGTGCGCTGCTCCTCGAAGCACTGCTGGACTAATAACGAGATCGCCGTCAGCCGCAACGCGAAGCGAGATGCGGGCATGCACCAAGGCGCTGCGTATTCGTCTTTTGGGCCTGGGGACTACGCGGGGTACCGCATTGGCAATCCTGATGGCGTTTTCGATGGCTCGAGTTATTCCGGCGGAAGCGGGTCCTTCCGCGCTCGCGGCCAAACAGAAGGAGGAGAGCAAGGACTCCGAGTCGCCTTGGCTCTTGGTGCCAACCCTTTCGTCGAATCCCAAGCTCGGCACATCGGTCGGAGGAATGGCCGCGTACATGTATTACTTTGATACTGAATCGAAGGTATCCATCTTCGGCGTCACCGCGCAATACACCTCTACCGGCTCGGTTGTCGGGGCACTGACAGCCAAGACGTCCTTCGGTGCGGACCACCATCGTCTGCTGGCGCTCGCCATCGGCGGCAATATCAAGAATGACTATGACGATTTTCTGGGCACGGGCATGCCGCTCAAGAGCGAAGATAATTTGCGCGCCTACGTGCTGCGGTACCAGTATCGGATCTGGGGCGATTGGTTCATCGGCGCGCAGGCCCTGAGTAGCACTTACCAGATGCTCGGACAAACGGAGCTTGACGACGAGTTGCTGCAAACGCTCGGTCTCACCGGCTTTTCCGGAGGCGGACTTGGCGCAATCATCAACTTGGATTCGCGCGACAGTGAGTACAGCCCTCATAAGGGATGGCTGATCAACCTAAATAACATCGCCTACCGTGAGTGGATCGCGGGCGACAATAACTATGACGCTTATCGGGCCGATTTTCGTTGGTACTGGGAGCATGGGGACGGCAATGTGCTGGCGCTTCGCGCAAATAACCAGTGGACGGTAAACGCACCCGCCAGCGCCTACGCACCGATCTCACTGCGGGGCTACAAGTTCGGTGAATATCTGGGAAAGTACATGTCCTCAGTTGAGGCAGAGGAGCGACTGCACCTCGCCTCGCGTTGGACGGCTACTGTGTTTGTGGGCGTCGGTTGCCTTTACGGGGGTAGTCTCCGCTGCAGTGACAGCGAGAATGTCTATCCCAACTTCGGGGCCGGTGTGCAGTACGTCATTAAGCAAAAAGAAGGTATGGTGCTCAACCTCGAATATGCCAAGGGCAAGGGAGACAACGACGGCACCTATCTGAAGTTTGGCTACGGATTCTGATGATCGCGATGGCGCCTGACTGGGCTCGCCAGACCGACGGAAGACCGTCGGCTCAACCTCCTGGGGCGTCTGTCGTGCCTACCTTGGGTATTTCCGGCTGACTGTTGTCGACCGGCTCAATCGGCTTCGTGGGCAGCTGATCGCCCGAACCTTTTTCATGGCTTGGCAGGGCAGGTCCCTGCTTCTTCTCAATCTGTTGCGCAGGGGTGTAGACGTTGGTCTTCATTGGCGTTCCCATTTCAACGCACAACGGTACTGCAGCGTGCTGGCGTCGACGGTCGGACGAACGCCGGGATTCAGGTAGGAATTCAGGATGATCGGGGGAGGGATGGCGTGTCACCCTGACCGTCTAAGGAAGACCCGACAGCAACGGGTCGGCGATCCGTTGATGCTTTGGTGTACCAGCCTGACTTTGTAGCTGCCGGCGGATTTTCGGACGCCTGCGGTGCAAATTCCGTGCTGCAGAGAAGGCCGCCTCTGATGACCGGCTGGGAACACCCTTTGCGGGGTCTTTAGGGCTGCTTCTGCGAGCTCAAACTGCTCACGGTCTTGTTCCACGCACTTACCTGCCAGTCGGGCTGGGCGATATGGTCGTCCCAGTTTTCGTGTCCGCAGATCCAGTTCTGGACCTGCTGAATGCGTGCCTCCGACGGGGTCGGGTTTGTCGTACTGACGAGCGGTCGGGCGCAAAAATCCCCTTGGGGCGCAAACAGCCGGCGCCAGAGGAACTCGAACGTCCTGCTGGGTCAGCATCTCGTAGCGTGGATGATGGGAGAAGACACCCTCCCAGTACGCCATGAAACGATTGGGCGTGTTGGCCAGCAGAGGATCCGCGACCCGGAAGGTCTGCGCGAACATCCAGTGCGTTCCGAGTCCCCCGCGGGACCGAAACGCCATCGGCAGCGGCAGGTAATGCACCTCCAGGGTCTCGCCCCGGTTACGCGTCGCGAGTTCTGTGCGGATGTCGGTGAGCAGCTCCTGGGTAAGTCCGGCCGTTACGCGCTCCTTGGAGCCACCGGTGGCGGCGCCAATGCCGCGGTCGTCGGTGTAGTCGTACGTCACGGCCGATGCCTCGATCGCGAGTAGGTGGATCGGAGGCAGGGTCGTCGCAGGTGCGGCCTCGCTGACGGCTTCCCGCAGCGCATAAAGCGCAGACAAAAGGCCGAGATTCTCTGTGGCGCCACCGTCGGTCACGTAGAACGACCGCCGCGGACAGAGCTCGTAGCGTGCATCGATGACCCGCACACGCGCATTCGGGAACACCGGCGGAAAGTTGGCGTTGAGCGCCGCGGCAGCGGCGAGATCGATGTCGGCATCTGGACCCGGACCAGGACGCAGCATGGTGTAGGCGAGACGCATGTCGGGCAGGTCGTCCGCGGGCGCGGTGCCGGCGCGCTTCGGATCTGGCTGCGTCGAAAAGCCCGCATCCGTGTTGAGTGTCGTGAACACCAGGCGGCTGCCCGCCAGCGAGGTGAACGGCCGGGAGCGCTGGTTGCAATCCGTCCGGAAATCCCCGGTGATCGATGGGATGGCCTCACGCCCTCGCAGCAGCGCCGACTCTTCCGCCGGATGGCCGCTGACCGTCGAGTTGAGGATCAGCAGCGGTCCTGTGAGCGAATGCATGCCTACCGGCTGATCGGCGAACAGCCGATGCGTGAAACTCTCTGCCAGCAGTTCCCCGAGCGGCGCTGATTTCGCGATGCGCAGCTCGCCTGCGCCGTCGAGCACGTCCTGGATGAAGGGCTGCGTCACGTCGGTGAGGTAATCATTCCAAGGCTTCGTGCCCGGGGTGGTCCCCGTGAGGTTCGCGAACCTCTGCGCGAACACTGCCGCCGCGACTCCACCGCCCGAGACCCCGCTCAAGAGCACGATGTCTTTGGCGTGCTGCAGCCTCGCCAGCCCCTCGAGCGCCTGTTCGGTGTAGAGGGCGGCACGGGTGCCGCCGCCGCTCGCGGCCACGATGAGGGCGGGGCGGTGATCGCGTGCCTGTTTCTCGAGGGCCGCGAGCAGATTCGACTTGGTGCCGTCGGTGGCCGGTACAACCTGTGCGACCACGACCGGATCGGCGGTGAGGGGCGCGGCATAGGTCGTATGCACGTACCAGAGTGCCCCGGCCAGGAGCGCCAGCAGGGTATTGACGCCGTAGAAGTAGAGCTGCAGCCGGCGGTGCAGGGTGTCGAGGATGTCCGGGTCATCCTCGGGCCGGGAGAGCGCGCGGAAGAGGCCCATGTAGTCGTAGGTAGAGAACGCCGAGTCTCGCCTCGGCTCCCAGGGCGCAGGATTCGCCCGTTCCAGCCACCCCTGGGCGCACACCCGGCCGCTGCCATGCAGGCCAAGAAACCGACCATCAGCCTGCAACTCCCCGGCTTCGGCTTCGTCTGACTTCACACCGTCGGGAAGCCCTATGACGTCGCCGTGCCCGTCGATCGGCGTGCCGAGCGCCTTAAGCAGCCGTACTCCCGGCCAGTAGTTGAGCCAGTACTCGAAGAACCACGCCGCGACGTAGAGCATGATGAGCGTGCGGAACACGGTCCCGAACGGTGCCGCGTCGAGCAGGGTAGAGACGTACTGGACGTTGAGCAGCCGCAGCGCCGCGAGCACGATGGCGGCCACTGACACCGGGAGGGGGGTACCGACCAGGAACCAACGGTCGACGTACACGACGAGCTGCCGCCAGCGGGTTGACAGGCTCCCATACGCGAGCAGCGCCGCACCGATCGCGAAGGCGCCCGCCGTATAGCTCAGCAGCCCATCGGTGGGGAAGGAGACTGCCACTAGCGCAGGCAGCAGCAGGGCCTGCAACGGGTGTCCGCCGACACCATTGACGAGAGCGGCGGTGACGCGCAGGCCCTCCACGGGCGGGTCTTTTCGGTCGTTGCGGATGAGGCGCGTCGAGGTGAGCCGTTCGCGGTAGGTCTTGGCCCAGTCTATGGACACCGGCGTCTTTCCCGGCGTCGTGCCGTCCCGGATCCATAGCGTCGTGCCGAAGAGCCCCATCGAGAGCAGGAAGGCGACGAGGGCCATGGAACTGAGCCCGAACACCACGATCGGATAGACGTGCGCGTAGGGCCCGGTGGAGGCCTCGCGCGAGGTGTCATCAACAAACACGCTCCAGAGAAAAACGATGCTGGCGACCCAGAGCGCCAGGAGTACGGCGAATTGTCCGAGCGGACGCTTAATCCCGCGAGGACTCCAGACTATGAGGCCTCCGGCTCCGATCAATAACACGAGTCCCACCTGGACCCAGATCGGCAACGTGTGCCCGACTTTGAAGCAGCCGATCAGTTCCGGCCGCCACTTAAGGGCGACGCCGGCGGCGGCGATCAGTGGGGCGAGTGCGCCGGCGATTACCGCCAATAGCAACAAGACAGCTACAGCGAGGCGCGTCCAGCCGTGTAGTGAGAGCTGTCCTGCGTATCGGGCGAGTTCTACGAGCGCTGCCCGCGTCTGGGCAACGCGGCCCCGGATCTCCTCGCGTGTCGGCAGGTGCGGCTTGGTGTTGTCGGGCCTCGTGGTCTCCTGGGACTGCGGAGTTGCCGAGGCAATGGTGCGGGGCGCGTCGGGATCCCTGAGGCTGCGCCGCTCGGCGTACAGGCGTCGGGTAAGGGATCTCAAGACGTGGGAGAGAAGACTGAAGCCGATACCCGCAATCACGAATACGAGGACGGCAAAGACCAGTCAGTGAGGCTTTGATCATGCCGTTGGGGCCGAGCACGCCGCACAGCGGCGGAAGGTCGGCCCGAAGATGAGGAAAACGGTGATGAGCAGATACAGCCAGAAGAATGGCCAGGTCCAGGGAGACCGCGGGGACCAAGCTGCGCGAGTGTCGCTCTGGAGTTAACCACGCTACCCCGGGCTGGCGCGGAATCTCCCCCGAGCGAAACATGCTGTCGATGATGTAGGGGACATCGAGGAACAGCGCTCACAAATCGGACCCGGTTCTTTGGCTGGCATGGCCACGCTCCCCCGTTGTTGTGCTCAGGACAGCTGTCTATCCAGGAACGACCAGCTTCTCCAGATTGTCGGCTGCGATCCGTCCGAAGCGTCTAGCTAGCACGCGCAAGAGGTCGATATTCACCGGCGCTTGCGCGCGCGTATAGGCCGACTGTGCGTCAAGGAGGTCCTGTGAGTCACCGGCAAAGCACTTCATGGCGATGAAGTCCTCACGGCCGACGAAGCGCAGTGGTTCGCCAAGAAATGGGATTTCGATGGTGCGAGCCAGAAACTGTGGATCCATACCACGAAGACCACCCAGTAATCAACCTGGTTGGCCTGCACTCCGTCAGTCAAGTAGCTAGCCCGCTGCAATGGGCCACGGGGCTGCGGCGACACGGCGCAGCTCGGCGGTAAACCCGGCGCGCTCAAAGATGGTTCGCAGCTGTGCGAGGCGCTTGGCAGTCGTCCAGAGCAGCGCATCGACATCGGTCGAGGCACGCACCTCACCGTGTATCGATAGCGCGAAGGCGCCAATCACCGCATAGTCGATTTGTTCATCGCGCAGGATTTGAGCGACGTTCGAGCAGGAGAAGTGCGGATTGGCCTGCTCTTGTGGCTCTCACGGGCGTCCTCGCCTGGTTTGGGCTGGTCTTGCCGCAGTCAGGGCTGACTTCTGAAGCTCACTGATCAGCTGATTGTGTTCGAGGAATGCCTCGAGCCGTTGCGAAGGGCTCAGCTCGCGTTGCGATCGCTGAAGGGTCGAGCGCGCCGCGTCTGCCAACTTCGAGCGCGGTATCGTCCGCGGCGGTGCGGCTGTATTTGAGAGGAAGACCCCGGCTTCCTGGGGGATCCGGCCAGTCATAAGCGTGACAGGAAGCCCGGCGCGTACCGCGACTCGCAGCAGGAGCTCGATAGATAGATCGGTTACGTGACCGTTCACGATCTTGCTCAGTGTGGGTTGGGGTATATCGAGTCGTTTTGCTGCGGCGCTTTGGCTCAATCCGGAGCGCGCAAAATGACGGCCCACTTGCAACGCGACATCAGCGCGGAGGGCATGAATTGTTGCGATGTCCGGTGAAGGCATGGACGTATCTTATAGCAAATCTAGTATAGGTGTAAGACAGCCATTAGAGCAAAGGTTTCATCAACTTAGGCCGTCCTCAGCCGCGTTCGGTCGCAGTGCTAAGCTCAGCCGCACCGCAGTTTGGGAAAATGCTCATGCGCTCCAACCGTTCTGTTCCTCCTTGCCCTGTGATTCCCGTTCTCTGCTACCCCGATCCGTCCGTGGCAGCGGAATGGCTGAGTAAGGCTTTTGGTTTCACCGTTCGACTGCGCATCGCCAATCACAGAATTCAAATGGTCGCCGGGGAAGGCTGCTTCACTATCCGCGAGGGCACGATCGCTCCGAACCAGTCGGTAAATGTTCAGGTTCGCATTGAGGACGCGCTAAGTCACTGCGAGCGCGCGCGTAAGGCGGGCGCCATCATCCTTACGGAGCCGACGGATCACTTCTATGGTGAGCGGCAGTACAACGCGCAGGATTTCTACGGCCACTGGTGGGACTTCACGGAGACGATTACGGACGTAGAACCGGAGAGCTGGGGCGGCGTCGTAAGTCCTTCGGGCTCGCAGATCTAGTTGCCACCCACGCGCCCGCCGTGACGAGCATACAGGCCACAAAGAGACTCATGCTGGCCGAGGCACGTCCTGCCGGGCGGTCCAATGCGGAGGCTACTCGTCCGATGAACTGGCCGGCGAGCTTGGCGAGCTAATCGCGGGCTCAAAAATCGGTCGATCTTCCGATGCCGACATCACGATTGCGAAGCTCGTGGGAATCGGGCGCGCAAGACCTGGTTGCCGCGGAGGTGTCGCTCTGGAAGGTGAGTAGCTATGCGCTCACGGCCGCCAATCCAGGCAACAGTGCAGGCCGGGTCGCCTCCGACCAGCCTTAAGGTGCAGGACGACTAGGGCAATCGTGGCTCAGTCGGATGCGCTACCGCGTCTGGCCGCCGCGACGGGCTATTCAACCCGACCCCAAGGTTCGGGCTGCGGACCTATGCAATCAAGTAGTTATGTCGACTTAGCTGCTTCGCTGCGTTGGGGCGGTGGCCGCGGCGTGTCGCTGCATCTTCAGAGCAACGCTTCAGGCAGACCGGCCGCCTCGAGCTGCGCCTAAGGGTCCCGCAGCAGCCAGCAACTGCTATTCAGCACGCTGCCAGCGTTTTGCCAGAAATTTTCCAGTCAAACGGCTAGGACCGTCGCCGGTTCCGGGCGCAGGTTCGGTTCCAGTGTCGGGGTGCCGCCTGGCGCGGACGCTCTGGCCTTCCAAAAAACTGAGGAGAACTTGCATGTCGATCAGGAAATGCGGCCCTGCAATGGGTGCTGCCTTGCGAATCCACGGAAACCAGCTGGTGGCCCGGTCTCTCCAGCCGGTGACCCAGAAGAAATTCCTGATACCCTCCGATGCGACCGAGGCCCGAAACACGCCCGGAGACCCTACGTCCTGGTCTACGTCATTTGCCACGGCGGGGCGGCCGACTCCCAATTGGTTATCTACTCCTCGCCGTGATGCTCGAGGTTCGATGTCATTGGGAGGCGCCAATGTCGACGCAGGACGGTGGATCCAACGCTAGCGGTTTGAAGCCAGGAGGACCGTTGAGTGAATACGCCCTCCCTCTCGCGAGGCAAGTGGTTGGCGCCCGTGGCCTGCGTGGTGGCGACACTCCGTGGTGTGCGGATGTGCGAAGCACCCGGCCGCCCCCGCGGCTACAAGCGCTCCGTCCGCCGCAGTGCCCGCGACGCGCGCGCAGCCGGCGGCCGACCAGGCCGCTAGCGATCGCTTCTTCGATCCCAAGGAGAACCCGGGCGCCATCATTGGAGCGCCGGTGGACCCGCGCACGCTGACCGCGTCAGGAACTGCAATACGGCGCTCGCGCCCAAGCGCGACCCGCGCGTGACCTACGCCCCCGATGTCATCGTGATCGAGCAGGGCGACAAAGCCATCAAGATGGCCGCCAGCGACGGCATGGCACCCGGGTGCTCGACGCCGCTGCACTACACGTCAGCGAATTCGAGGAAGGACGGATCGTGTTCGCCACGGGCCGGGCGGTCGGGCGCATCGGCCAGATGACCCGCAACGGCGCCACCGTGACCGTGAGATTCGCCCCAGTGCAGATCACCGAAGTGATCCAGGAGGGGCACTTCCTCGTCGACAGCCCCATCCGCACGCAGGACTTCGTTATCTACACCGCGCCCGACTCTCCCGTCGATCGTGAGGACCTGGGCGCACCACCGGACCAGCAGGCGATGCGCGGGGCAGCGGAGGATGAGGCGCCGCACCTGTTCCGCACGGCGTTCATTCCGACGCAAGGCGTCGCCCCTGCAATTCCTGGCCTCGGGACTCCGGTACCCGCCCCGCCTGCCGCCATCAATAGCGCCCCACCGCTTTCGCTGGGCAACAACGCCTTCAAGGTCTACCCCCTGTGGGGATCAGACGGCACGATGGGGGTCGAATACGACTACGACGCCAAGGGCGTGCACGTGAAGGCCTCCGGCGGCCTGAAGATCGGCGCCACGCAGGATCAGTTTTGTGCTCGATATCTCCCACGGCAGCATCAAGAAGTACGGCATGGAGCTGGGAGGTGTGGCTGGCGTCGTGTTCGGGTTCGAGGCTGCCAGCGCGCAGGATCGATTCGTCAACATCAAGATGCTTGGCGAGCTGCCGGTCGACCTGACGCTGCCCCTCGCCATCGCCGGGGTACCGCTGGCGCTCACTGTGTTCACGAAGTTCGAGCTCGACACCGGCTTCAGCGCCAAGACATCGACGCTGTCGGCGAAGGGGGAGTACTCGCTGACGGGCACCCTGTTCGCGGGCTGGCAGGAGGGTGGTCCGCCGATCACCGCCGCTCACCAGGCAAGATGATCCGGCAACTAGGTCAAGGGGGTCTCGGTGGGCATCAACTCACTGGCCGCCAGCTTTGGCGTGCAGCCCATGGTTGGCATCGGTGCCTTCGGCTTCAGCACCGGCGTGTATGTCGGTATGAGCTTTGGCGGTGGCGCCTTGAAGCAAACCAGTATTACGACGGTTGACTGTCGGGCGGGCTACGTCAGTGCCGACGCATATGCGGGCATTGGGTACAAGCTGTCGGGGCCGTTTGTGAAGTTCGTCAACACTATACTGGCGTCCT
Organism: uncultured Pseudomonadota bacterium; assembly: GCA_963743625.1. Lineage (GTDB taxonomy): Bacteria > Pseudomonadota > Gammaproteobacteria > Steroidobacterales > Steroidobacteraceae > 13-2-20CM-66-19. The sequence continues at coordinate 23,020 of CAVUQM010000018.1, forward strand.
TCACCCGCTACCGCCTTCCCGACCACGGCTCTTTGATGCACATCGGGCCCGAGCGGATCATGCACGACGACGTGGAGATACCTAATCACTGCTCTACTCCGCGTTGACACGACCATCCGTGGGCCGGTGCATGCTTGTCAGTGGCGTGATCGCGGCTTAGCTCGCGCGGCGGTGGAGGTCTGCCACTGCGAGGGCCAACTGGCCGGCGACGGCCCTTAGGCAGACCCATCCCGTGTGAGCCCGAAACATCCTCGGGGAAAGGCCATGCATTTCGCCCTTGCTTCTGACCTCGATCTGATAAATACTGAACCATATGGTGCAGTATAGGCAAAGCCGCTTCGACGACTCGTTCGGCGCGCTCTCGGATCCGACCCGTCGGGGCGTCCTGGGAGCAGCTGTGCCGGGCGGACGCTTCTATAACGGAGCTTGCCGGGAAGTTTGCGCATGACCCTTACGGGCATGAAGAAGCACGTGGGCGTCCTGGAGCAGGCGGGGCTGGTCACCACGCAGAAGGTTGGGCGTGTGAGACGTGCAAGCTCGGCCTGCGCCGCCTTGAGGAAAAGGCCGCCTGGATTAATACGTACCGGCAGCTCTGGGCCGCTCGCTTCGACGAGCTGGACACGGTTGTCGAGGAACTGACACGAAAGGAACAGGGCGATGGACGCAACAGTAAAAAGTGAGTCAACCCAAATGAACAATCGCACGACGGTGGAACGGAAGAGTGAGCGCGTGATCGTCACGCGAAACTTCAACGCCCCCGCGCGCCTCGTGTTCGAGGCGTGGACCAAGCCCGAGCTGCTCAGGCGGTGGTGGACACCTAAGTCGATGGACATGTCCTTCGTTTCCTGCGAGGCAGATGTTCGCGTCGGAGGCAGGTACCGCTTCGAGATCAGTCACCAAGGGTCGAAGCCCATGGCCTTCTTCGGTACGTACACCGAGGTGATACCGCACTCACGCCTTGTCTGGACTAACGAGGAAAGTGACGCCGGTGTCATCACCACGGTGACTTTCGAGGAGAAGGGCGGCAAGACGCTGCTGGTCATGCAGGAACGCTATCCCTCGAAGGAAGCCCTCGACATTGCCGGGCCCGGGATGGAGAGGCGCGATGCCTGAGACGTTCGAGCAACTGGACGAGCTGCTCGTCACCTTGGGCGCGAGCGTGGGACGGTCATGAAATGACCATTTTCAGGGCGGCATCTAGCTCCTACCATCCGCCGTTCGAACTACGTCGATGCTGGTTTGCATTTGGCGTAGGAGCACGCTTAGGTTACGACTTTGCCGCCCTATCACCGCCCCAATCAAGGAGAACGAACATGGGAAAGCTCGCCTATTGCACGGTAGGTTCCAACAATCTGGAGAAGGCAAAGGCCTTCTATGATGCGCTGCTGGGATCAATTGGCATGCGCGGGGTATTTGAGCACCCCTCCGGCGGGCGGGTATACGGCGGCGAGGGGGTAGCAAATTTCGCGGTATTGGGAACATTCGATGGCAGACCCGCCACCGCGGGCAACGGCTCGATGTTTGCCTTCAGTTTCGATTCTGCCAAGGAAGTGGATGCATTTCACTCCAAGGCGCTCGCTCTGGGTGGCACGGACGAGGGCGCCCCTGGAGAGCGCGCGCCGAAAATGTACTTCTCGTACGTTCGTGACCTGGACGGAAACAAGCTTTGCGCGTTCTCAATGGGCGGATAGCGACAATCGGCGGCGGCTATCTGGGCCGGCTCAGGGACGAGGCGCTGCATAGCTGAGTTGGTCGGCACCGGGGCGGTCAGGGTCACGACGGCCGTCGATGAGCAGACGGACTCGGATGAAGCTCAAGAAGGGCAGCTACGGCATTGAGAGAGCGAGCCGCACTGTCCCGCGGGCTCGGACGCTCTGCGACACCGAGCAGCAGGTTGATCATTAGGGTTCCCCACAGAAGTCCGCTGAACTGCTCGGCCAGCTCCGTCGAACGCCCGGTCAGCAGATCGTTTTCCAGAGCCCGATCCATGATCTGACGTAGGGCGGTGCGGCTTGCCTCGCGTCCGATTGAGTCAAGTGCCTGCGCTACCTCGGGTGCGTGGGTTGCCTCGGCGATGGCCAGCCGGTACACCGCGATGACGGTGGGATCGGTTATTTCGCGCACCAGGTGCGCGCCGAAAGATGTGAGTAGCTGAGCGAGAGCCTGGCGATCAGTCGGTATCGGAAGATCAGTCGGCACTTCGAAGCGCTTGGCACGCCTGCTGATGCAGGCGACTAGCATCTCCTGCTTGTTGCCGACCAGGGCGTACAACTCGCGCTTCGACGCGCGCGCGCGCGTAGCGATCTCAAGCGTGCTGCTGGCCGCGTATCCGTTCTTCATGAACGTGGCGAATGCCGCGTCAAGAATGCGCGCGCGTAGCTCAGATTCGGAGTCGTTTTCCTGTCGCTTAGCCCGTGCTGCCGTGCTCATCATTGCTCCGCTTGACTATTGGTACCGTATGGTACCACAATCCTCCTCCAACTGGTACCAAGCGGTACCAGCATTTATCTGACAAGGAGCGATCATGGTGCCGCAACTCTGCTTTTTCCTCAGTGTCGCGCTGGGTTTCGTGGCCTGGAGCATCGTTGCGAAGCGCTACGTGTGGCCAAGGCTGCGTGCGTTGCCGCGCGTAGATGCGCTGCGCCCGATTCTTATATTGCACAGCTTCCGATTCCTTGGGCTGGCGTTTCTGATCCCGGGTGTCGTGTCGCCTGACCTGCCGGCTGGGTTTGCGCGCCCTGACGCCTACGGGGACATTGTTGCGGCGCTGCTGGCGTTGCTTTCGCTGGCGTTGTTGAACCGGCGGGCCGGCGTGCCGCTCGTCTGGGTCTTCAATCTCTGGGGTTCCGCGGACCTGTTGCTGGCGTTCTACCACGGCAACGCTGTCGGCCTCATTCCGGGGCAGCTGGGAGCGGCGTACTTCATCCCGACGCTCTTCGTTCCGCTACTCCTGATCACTCATGTGCTGGCGTTCCGGATTCTTTTTAGTTCCCAGGGCGCACCCGAGGCGCGGAACAGCTGGCAGCGGGGTGCGGCTACCAACGCTGCCAAATGACGGTCTCGCGGGTGGGGGGAGCGGTGCCAACGGAACCGCAATCCGTTGGTTTCGGCGTAAACGCGCCGCGTTTCCCCCATGGGAGGAGGGCGACCTCGCCTGCGCGGCGCAGATTTGGTGCAGGGCGGACACAACATACGTAGAGAGGCAGTTTATAGTGTGCATATGAAGACTCGGCGCTACGTTTTGGGGATGCTCGGGGGAAGTGTGCCCGCGTGGGCGACGACTTCTCTGCCGCTATCAGCCTTATCTGCCTTGGTCGCGGTGGACGATCCCAACGTCAAGGTCACCGAAAATCTGTGGATTGTGATGTCCGACGGGACGCGGCTGGCCGCGCGGCTGTTCCTGCCGGCTACGGCGCAGGCACGACCGGCCGGCGTCGTGCTTGAGTATCTTCCCTACCGCAAGCGTGACAGCTATCGCTATCGGGACGACGTGGCCGGGCCGTTTCTGGCCAAGGCGGGCATCGCGCTGATCCGGGTCGACATCCGTGGGACCGGAGATTCCGACGGCGCCATGGCGGATGAGTATTCCGACCAGGAGCAGGCCGATGCACTGGCAGTCATCGATTGGATCTCCCGGCAGCCTTGGTGCAATGGCAAGGTCGGGATGCGCGGCATTTCCTACGGCGCGTTCGCCGCGCTGCAGGCCGCCGCGAAGGCGCCTCCGGCCCTCGTGGCGATCGTTTCGACCTGCGGCACCGAGCAACGGTACCTGGATGACATCCACTACAAGGGCGGATGCCTGATCAACGACCAGTTTGTCTGGGCCATGGAATGGCAGGTCATCATGCGCGCACCACCGGACCCGCGCATCGTGGGCACAGCGCGGTGGCGTGCGCTGTGGCGCCAGCGTCTCGACGCGACCGCCCCCATGACCATCCTCTGGAACGAACACCAGACACTGGATGACAAATGGAGCGATGCCTCAACCCAGGACTACAGCCGCATCCGCTGCGCGATCTACAACATCGGCGGCATGCTCGATCCCTACGTACCCTCGGTGACCCGCATGATGGAGCGGGCCCCGCAGGTCGAGCAGAAGGCACTCATCGGACCCTGGACCCATAAGTGGCCAGGCTATCCACAACCGGACGGTCACTCAGGCAAGCCCACCGATGCGGCCAACGGCGTGCCAGGTCCGGGCGTGGACTGGCTACCGGTCGAAGCCGCTGGTGGCGCCACTGGCTGCTCGGGGAAGCCAACGGCATCATGGAAGAGCCGCGCTTCTGGGCCTTCCGCGAAGACAAGCCCGCCGGCGTGCGCTTCCCACACGATACTGACGGGGCCTGGATCTCCGAAGCCAGGTGGCCCAGTGCCGACATTGGCTATCAGAAACTATTTCTGAATGGCGACGGCCTCAAGAGCGTGGCCGGCGCGCAGGTGCTGCTCCGGCACGCTACGGACCTGACGGTAGGGTTCGCCAACCGGTGGGCTGCAACCTCCGGAGACCCGACGACCTGGTGGCGTGACCAAGCGGCGGATGATGCGCGCTGCTTGCGCTTTGACTCGGCACCGCTCGAGGCGGCTCTGGATGTCGTGGGTGAGCCTCTCTTCACCCTCAGGGTGCGGGCAAACAAGCCGGTCGCAAAGCTATGCGTGCGCCTGACCGAGGTCACCCCTGACGGGCGCTCAAACTTTCTGAGCTACGGGCTCCTGAACCTGACCCACCGCGACAGCGACGTGGAACCCACGCCGCTCGTTCCTGATACCGACTACGACATACAGATCAAAGCGCACTTCTGCTGCTACCGCATTGCGCCCGGCAGCCGTATCCGCGTGGCGCTCAGTGAAACCTGGTGGCCCGTCGTATGGCCCTCCCCGGAACCGGTGGTACTGCAGGTGACCGCAGGCGCCTCGCACCTGGAGCTGCCGGTCCGGCCTACGCGCGATGGCGAAACGCCGCCGTTCGAGATCTATCGCGAGCGCTACGCCGGTGCGGCTGCCGCGCCGGCTCCCTACGCAGACCCGCTGGCGGGCGTTCAGGTCACCGGCGAGCCCGGTCACCGTACTTTCACCCTGGTCGAGGGCACGCTCGACCCGCAGGGGGAGAAGATTCCCGGCGTGGGCACCGTGTATCGCGAGGCGTATCGCCTGCGCCGCTCAATTCGTGAGGATGATCCGAATTCTGCGCAGATGGAGGCGGAGGCCATCAACACCTACGAGCGCGGTGAATGGCGAATCCGGTTGCGGGCGCACAGCCTGTGCCGCTCGACCCCCACGCATTTCATCTGCTCAGAGACCTTCGAGGCGTGGGACGGTTCGCGCGTGGTGTACTCGCGTACCTGGAACAAGAAGATAGCGCGTCGCCTGGTGTGAGATGAGCGTCGACTGATTCACAGCGGCGGACGGTGGCACTCACTCGAAGTGGAACAGGTCGAACAGGTCGCCGATCGCCGGCATGTTGCCCGGTACGTAGGGCGTCGGTCCGCCGGGTTGCGGATCGGGAAGGTTATCGCGGCTGCGAGTGCTAAGCGTCTCGCCTAGTTCCCAGTTGCGCTCGACAAACTTCACGAAGGATGAATGTTCGGCGTACACGTGGCTGACGTGGCCGCCGGTGGCGAACGGCGACACGGCAACCAGCGGAATGCGCGGGCCGGTGCCGAAGAAGTCGACCGGCTGAATGAAGCCTGAGTCGTAGAAGCCCCCGCCCTCGTCTACCGTTATGAGAATGGCGGTCCGCGACCACTGCGCCGGATTGCTCTGCGCCAGCGTGACGATGTTCTTGATGAAGGCCTCGAACAGCGTCCATTTCGAGCTGTGCGGATGCCCGTCGAGCAATTCGTCGGGCTTGACGTACGCGACCGCCGGCAGCGTCCCGTTCTTGAGGTCGGTGAACAGATCAAGCACGTCGCGCATGTGATCGGCGATCAGGGACGGGTAGCTCGCCTCGAATTCGAACGGGTTGCAGATGGTGCAGAAGTAGCCGTCAAACGGGCCGCCCGTGCCCTCGGCGTCGAAGGCGCCGCCGTAGTACCTCCAGGGGATGTTGTGCGCGTCCAGCAGGTCGCCGATGCTCCTTTGCATCGTCGGCGGCATCGTGAGCCCCCCGGTGGCCGCGCCCTTGGGCGTCAGCGCCGGAGGGATATTGACCACCGGCCAGTACTGCCCGGGCCCGCAGTGCGGATCCACGGCATAGGGCAGCGCCTTCAGGTAGTCGAGAATCGGCGCCACGCCAGGCTGAGTCGGGTCCGAGCAGTTCACCCACTCGGCCGAGCGCGAATAGAGGTTGAGAGTCCCGGGCTGCGGATCGGGATTGAAGATGTCGATCGCGGGCGGCGTCGCGACGTGTCCGGCGCCGTCGCTGTAGAAGATCTGATCGGCGAAAGCAAGCGGCATGCTGTCCGGGCCGGTGCCACCCATGACCGGCTGGTGGTAGTTGTCGCTGATCGTGTACTCGTCGGCCAACGACTTGAAGAGCGGCGCATCACCCTGCTGCATGTTGAAGAACGCCATGGTCTGACCGGTATCATGCGGAGTGCTGCCGGGCGGCGTGTCGTACGTCGTCGTGACGGCGGACTGCAGGTCGTGCAGGCAACCGGTGGGATTTGACGCTGAAATGTGCTCGGCATCGACGGCGCAGTCGACCTGCTGCCACATCTGGAAGAACTGGTGGATGGTGTCGGCAGTGAAGGCGTCGAAGGGCATGTGGGGGCCGGTCAGCTGGAACGGTCCGGGCGGCAGCGTCATGACGTTGCTGATGCGCGTGTCCGGGCCGAGCGTAAAGCTCAGCCCCGTACCACCGGTGCCAAACAGATACTGATCCTCGGGTGGCAGCTCCGGATCCCCGCCTGGAATATTCAGGATGTTGGCGTCGGAGGAGACTGCCGGTACGTCGCCGACATCGGGCGGCGGCAGAGTGGCGTAAAGGTTCTTGTCCTTGAGGTCGGCGCTGCTGAAGTACTTGCCGCCGTTGGGTGCCGAGGTGATCCGGTATTGATACGCCTGCGCAAAGTTTGGCCCCGGCGTGCCGTCGGCGTTTACGATGCGCTGCGACAGCAGGTTAAGTACGCTCTCCCCCGCAGTCTTCGGCACGTAGGTCGCGAAGATATGGTCGAAGCCGCGGTTCTCGCCGACGATGATGATCACGTGTTTGATGGGTGTGGCGGTCTTGAGGGCAACCACCGCTGCGCCGGGATCGGTCGGCGGAGGAGGCATTGTGGCAGACGGCGACGAGCCGCCGCCGCAGCCCGCGCAGAGCGCGAAGAGCGCCATCGTCGGAAATGCATGGAGATTCAGTCGCCGTTCCATGTCGGCGTGCATCCCTGGGTGGAGCAATCGGTGTTCACGTCTGCCGGTTTGCGCGCGACTCCCTCTGGAGCGGCAGTCATTAGGCGCGCGCACCGCTGCCGTGTCAAAGGCCCGCGACTCCCGCCGTTCGCACGCGTCCTGTACCGTCACGCTCGGCCAGCCAGTCCACCTGGTATCTGCAACGACGCGCGGGTCCTGAAGAATGCCGAGAGCAGCAGTCCGAGCTGCCGCTCGTCGCGTCCCAGCTTACGGATGAGGGGTATAGTGTGTTCCGCGCCCAATTCGTCTCACTCGAACGGATGCACTTCGACGCACTCAAACGCCTGCTCGACTGGTCGGCGGCGCTCCGCGGTCCCAATAGTTAAGGAACGATCGACGGACTCGCAATCCGTCGACGCACTGCGCAATGCACTTAGAAAGCCGTGATCCGCGAGACCGACGTCATCTGTTCGGGCAAGCTTAGTGCACTGCCTGGGCGCCACAATCTGCATGCAGCGCCCGGCGCTGCAGGTCGCTGGAGGTCCCTGGACTACTGTATCGCTATGCGATACACTATGCTCCATGCCCATCCGCAGTTTCCGGCACGATGGTCTGGAAAGATTTTTCCGCACCAAGAGTAAGGCGGGGATCCAGCCCAAGCATGCGCAGAGACTGAACCTCCAGCTAGGTAGGCTGGATGCTTCGATCCAGCCTCTCGATATGAATCTTCCCGGCTGGTACTGGCACCCTCTCACGGGCAAGGACGCGGGCCGCTGGTCGGTGAGGGTGAATGGGAATTGGCGCGTCACTTTCACATTTGAGGGCCGGGATGCTGCCCAAGTGGATTACGAGGACTACCATTGAGCGGAGTCACATTATGAGTGAAATGCACAGCCCGCCGCACCCGGGCGCGATTCTCGCCGACACAGTGCTAGGCCAGGATGGCGGCAAGTCTGTTTCTGCCTTCGCGGATGAGCTTGGTATCTCCCGCGTAACTCTGTCGCGTGTGGTGAACGGCCGCGCCGCGGTGAGCGTGGATATGGCGCTCGCGCTTGCAGAGGCCACCGGCACCTCGCCGGAATCGTGGTTGAACATGCAGACCTCCTATGATTTGTGGAAGGCAAGAGTCGCACGACGTAAGACGCTTGCGTCCTCAAAACCAATCCGTGCTCGCGCAATCCGGGAGGCAGTTGCAGCCGAGAGGCAACCCCTCTCTCGCCAGACTTCTTCGGAGCGTTCTGGAGTGCGGGGTTGGACTCGGGACACCGCAACGGGGATGGTGGCCTTTAACCGCGCCCCGAGCGCTCGCAGTAGTCGCGTCGCCGTCGCCCGTAAAAAGAAGTAACCGAAGGCATCAGGCGCACAGGCATTCGCCCTGAGATGAAGCCCCGATTGGGGCGTTTGCCTTGCAGGCCTTACCCGACTGTGGCGCGCACTCGGTGGTCACCGGCGACGATCAGCCCACATAGTCAATGCTTCGTCTCTCTGGTTGCCTCCAGACGGGTCGCGTTTTAGATTTGTAGCGGTTTCGCAATCCGTTTGTCGCACCGGGATATTTGCATCAAAGGCCTGGTCGCGAGCCTCCAGCGATCCATTCAGTGCCAATTCCGTGCACTGCGATCAAATGACTTGTGGCCAGCTTAAAGCGTCGTTAGACGTCCCGAGCAATCCGCCAGCGGCTTTAATTAGCCGCCTCAAGTATCTTCTTTTTCTGGGCGTCGAATTCGGCATCGGTAATGATGCCCTTCTTTCGAAGGTCATCAAGCTTCGTCAATTCTGAATAGATATCCTTTTGTGCTGAAGTTGCAGGAACGTCCGCATGAGCTCCGGGGTCGGGCCTCCCCACACCGACATTCGCAGCCTGCACATTCGCAGCGCCCACGGGGCTAGAGAGATCTTGAAGCATTCCATCAATTACCGGATCGAGCTTGGACGCGGTCCCGGCCCATTTTCCGAGGTCGAGTCCCCCATGTCCGTTGAGATGGTAGTGCCCACTGCCGATTACCACCCCGCTCTTAGTTAGTGTAAGTTTCGCGTCCACCATGTAAGGAGCGACATCCCACCATCTGTCAGCAGTGTATTCAAGTACATATTGACACTGAGGAGGGAGTGCTGCGTCCTTCACCAGCATTGTTTGGATTCCGTGCTGCTGAAATCTGGTCTGGATGACGCTAACTAGATCATCCACGTTGTTGTCAGGGTTAAACCTGATGCACGTAAGTGTGATTACTTCTTTCGTGCTGACGGGACTGGTCTCCAACGTGGTACAGCTGCTGAGTACCAGACCAGTGGCAATCATCGGAGCGAGAGCAGATCGGCGCATAGAACCCTCTAGAGTCGCTTCTGTTGCATCGCGGCGCCCGCGTGCAATGTTTATTCTCGCAATCGTACGCTTCGATGCCACGGCAAGCACGCAACTTAGCCGAGCGCCGGCGGCTCGCTGCGCTCGGATCGCATGAGCGTGTATTTCGCATCCCGTTGGTAACGGCTGCGAGGCGCTCCCTAGGCGCATGGAATCGGACGGCCTGTACCGTTCCGGAGAGATTTCGTGCAACACTAGTCGACGACGTAACTGCGGGTTTCGGCGTGGAAAATCCGGAGAGACGAGTTTTGAGAAGTTCTTGTGAATAGGCCAGTGGTGGGCAACCCGGGTCATGCCACCGGGCGCGCAACTATCCGCCCACTTTCCCGTGCTTGGTTCGAGTCAACCATCGACGGATTCCTAGCGCTTGACGCCGCTACCGCGATTGGAAACCTCACCGCTCATAGCGACGTCGACGTGGTTCCCGCGCAGGCCGACGCCTGGGGGCAACAAATATTCTGCCTGCAACAGTGTCTCACGGGCTTCTCCGGATACATTTTTCTTGAATTCAATATTCCGCGAATGGGCCGGAGAATTGATGCGGTCCTGCTAATCGGGCCTCTGGTTTTTGTTATCGAGTTCAAGGTCGGCGAAAGTCGATTCGATCGAGCGGCTATCGATCAGGTATGGGACTACGCGCTCGATCTAAAGAACTTTCATGAATCTAGTCACGCAGCGTCAATCGTCCCGGTGCTTGTGGCGACAGCTGCTACGGCGGCCCCACAATTGGATTTTCAGTTCGCTTCTGATCGGGTATGCCAGCCGTTGCGAGCAAGCCCAGATACAATTCGCGGATTGATAGAGCGCGCCCTCACGCTTGAAGTGCAGGAGTCACGTAGATCAGTCGAATTGGTCCAAAGCGCCGTACCGCGCTCACCCGACCATTATAGAAGCTGCTCGTGCGCTTTACGCCGAGCATTCAGTAGAGGCCATAGCCCGTAATGACGCGGGCGCCATTAATCTGAAGTCGACTTCCTCCAGAATAGAGGCACTTGTCGATCAGGCGCGGGCTGGCAGTCGAAAAATAATCTGCTTTGTAACGGGCGTGCCCGGTGCCGGCAAGACGCTGGTGGGCTTGAACATTGCTACCCGCCGTCGTGAAGAGAGTCAGCCGACGCATGCGGTATTCCTGTCGGGCAACGGGCCACTCGTCGCTGTATTGCGCGAAGCTCTAACGCGCGACGAACTGGCACGGCAGAAGGCATCGGGCATTCGGTCGACCCGCAACCGCGTTGCCAATCCAGTCAAGGCATTTATACAGAACGTCCATCACTTTCGGGACGAGGCGCTACGCGACCCGTCGCCTCCCAACGATCACGTTGTGATTTTCGATGAAGCGCAGAGAGCATGGGATGAACGCAAGACATCTGTGTTCATGAAGCAAAGAAAGAACCAACCGAACTTCAAGCACTCGGAGCCGGCGTTTTTGCTCGCCTATATGGATCGGCACCCCGACTGGGCTGTGGTCGTATGCCTTGTGGGAGGGGGTCAGGAAATTCACACGGGTGAAGGCGGAATTGGCGAGTGGCTCAATGCGATCAACGTAAGCTTTCCGAACTGGGACGTATACATCTCTCCTGACTTGGCCGGGAGCGAGTACGCAATCCCGGCTTTGGATGTCATCCGGAAGCGGGCAAACGTTCACGTCGACCATAGCCTGCATCTAGCTGTGTCGATGCGTTCCTTTAGGGCACAGCATGTGTCTGGATTTGTAAAGGAGTTGTTGGATGGGGACCTGAATGGCGCAAGACGTTCCCTCGAAGAACTCGCGCGGTTTCCAATGGCCATCACACGTGACCTGAGCCGCGCACGAACATGGATAAGAGATCGAGCGCGCGGAAGTGAGCGCTACGGGCTGCTTGCGTCGTCTAAAGCGCTAAGGCTCAAGCCCCACGCTATCGACGTTCGCGTAGCTGTCGATCCGGTACATTGGTTTCTGAACGGCCCCACCGACATACGATCCAGTGTATTCCTGGAGGATTGCGCAACTGAATTCCAGGTGCAGGGCCTAGAGCTGGACTGGACATGCGTCACCTGGGACGCAGACTTGAGGTTTTCAGACGCCCGGTGGAGTTTTAATGATTTCCGAGGAAGTCGCTGGCAAACGATACGAAATGATCTGAATAAGAATTACTTACGCAACGCGTATAGGGTGTTGTTGACTCGCGCCAGGCAAGGAATGGTGATTTTCATTCCACCTGGAGATTCCGCAGATCACACGAGGCTGCCTGAGTTCTACGGCGCCACTTTCAAATATCTAACCGACATCGGCATTCCGGTTCTATCTTAGGATCGCCAAACCGCTGGCCCCCGCAGCCCTACCGACAATCTGTGTGATCAGGATCCGCAACTACCATGCCGGCACTTCAAAAGCTGATATTCACCGTACTTCTGGTCGGCGCACTCGTGCTAGTCGCGATGGTCTTTGTGGCACTCTCGCGGCGAGGCAGGCTGCCAGGCGCGCCGTATGAGCGCAGTAAGGGGCTGTTCTCTCCTGCAGAGCTTCGGTTCCTAACCGCTCTGGAAGACGCCCTCGGCTCTGCCTACCGAGTCTTCGGGAAAGTCCGGGTGGCGGATCTGGCCAACGTGAAACCCGGATTAACGCCGCGTGTTCGCCGGGCCGCGCTGAATCGAGTCGCGTATAAGCACTTTGATTTCCTAGTTTGTTCAGTCGATACCTGCGAACCGCTGTGCGCGGTGGAACTCAACGACAGATCGCACGCGGCAAATAGTGTTACGAGGCGAGATATTCTAATCGCTCAGGTCTGTGAAGCGATCGCACTGCCACTGGTAACCTTTCCAGCCGCCAAGTCCTACGATAGGGGGAACATCAAAGATCGCCTGGAACGCGAGCTGAAGAGGCGATGAGTAAAGGCGGATTTGCAATCCGTTGGTAGCTGGATCCAAGTGGCTGCCGGAAGTATCGGTTCTGCTGCCGACTTAGCGGGGCGTGCAGACTCGGTGAAGCCGTTGGCCTTCGAGGGCGGGCGGCATGCATTTTCTTCGGACCAATAATTGGACGGATTTGGATACTCAGACGGGAAACTTCAAATCTCGCTCGACGGCCAGAAACCGCGTCTCCTTGCGAAGCGGTTCCAGGAGTGGGTCAGTCTTGAGGTTCGAGAGTCCCGGGTCCCGCAGGTGTACCGCCGTGTCGAGCCACTGGAGCGCCTCGGCATGGTCGCCCCATTGCGCGTAGATCGTGGCGGTATTCGTATGCATCGGCGTCCCCATACGCCGCTATGAATCTCGCCAGGTCCGCCTCCGCGTCTGCATGCCGTCCAAGCTTGTCGTAGACCATCGCCAGACACTTAAGGCTCAGCCAGTGGTCTCGCTTCGCTTCGCAGGAAGCGCGCGCGAGCTCTAAGTCTCCGAGACCATAGAAAGCAGTCCCCGATACCCGTAAGCCTCCTTATGGTCGGGGTCGAGACTGATGCTGTCTTCGAATGACGCTGCCGCTTCCTTGTATCGCTGAGCGGCAAGTAATGCATAGCCGAGTGCTCTATGGCTGCCTCCGTTGAGCGGATCAAGTACGACTGCACGGCGTGTGGCTGCTATTCCGGCATCGAAGTGTCCCATGCGGGCGGCGAACTGACCGCTGAGGCGCAGCACCTGCGCATCTCCGGACGCGAGCTCCTCGGCACGTTTGTACTCCTGCTGTGCGCGAGCAAAGTCAAGCATTCCGAACCTGAACACGTACGCGAGTGCTGCATGCGCCTCCGCTAGTTCTGGAGCAAGCGAAATCGCGTGTCGCGCATCCAGCTCAGCCTTCTGAAAGTCCGCGCGCATCGCAACTCCTGTCGCGCCCTGCGCGGCGAAATAGGCGAAGGCAAGCGAGCGAGCCGAGAGCGCTAGCGCGAAGTTGGGATCCTGTCGAATCGCCTCAGTGTATTTCACGGGCGATCACGCTTGGAATATCCTGCTCGTCGCGGATCGATTGATATGCCCTCGATGCGCGCAAGTAGGCGTCGAATGCGGCCGGGTTGCGCGTGCCGCCAAGCTCGATTTTGTGGACTTCATCTCCCAGCAGTGTCACCTGGAGGGCGCTAGCGACCGAGGTACCGCAATCTCGGTCTCCAGTTTCAACACATCGCCAAGTCGCGGTCGTAGGTGTGGGACCAGAGGTGAAATCCCGTGACCGCATTGATCAGCTGCGTGGTGACGCGCACGGTGTTGCCCGAGCGTCGCACGCTCCCTTCGAGCACCGCCCCGACATTGAGCTTGCGAGCGATCGTGCCGACGTCGGTGTCCTTGCCCTTGAAGGAGAAGGCAGAAGTCCGGGCGGCAACCTGGAAGTCATTGATCTGAGCCAGGGAATTGAGCAGCTCCTCCGCGAGCCCGTCCGAGAAATACTCCTGCTCCTTGTCCCCGCTCATATTCACGAACGGCAGCACCGCGATTGAATGCGACGGCGGGGCGAAGGTGGCGGCAGCCGGCGTGAGGGGCTTCGAGATCCAGAACTGGTCAGCAGCGAAGTACACCAGTGCGCAACCAGGACCGCTATGAATGTGAGAGAGCACCGGCTTCGACGACCAAGCGGCGTGCGCCGACCTTCTGCGTCCCGCTGCGACGGTGGATGATGGACCCGGCGGCGACAGTTCGGAGGACAGCAGTCGCTGTACCTGCTCTACGAATTCTGGCGGCGCGTTGCCGCCGGGGTACATGGGGTCCACTGCACGGCTCGAAACGCGTCCGGGACAAGGGCATCCTGATCTCGGGTGTCGTCAATCAGGATCGGAACCAGAAAGGACTTCTGTTCTGCGATGTGGTGTGTTCGCTCGACGGCGAGCTTCCATTCGTGGCGAAAATAGCCCTCGAGGCACTATTAGTGTACGGCTTTGAGACTATGTGGGAATAAATAGGGCGCAGGCTTGGATGTTGTGCCGGATCTTCCGATCCCAGGCGTCCCGCCCCGTAGTTCACTCTGGTCAAAAAACACGTCGATGCCGGCCGCGCGTAGTGCCAGGCAAAGCTTCTGTGCAGCATCCGAATCCTCCGACGCGTAGCTCAGAAATACCGATGGTTTAGTCATCGATGGGACCACACCTGACAGATCATCCCAGGCCCTCTTGCGACCTCTATAGCGCCAGCTTAGCTCAAGTAATTTAGGTCGACCGAATGGGCTGCCAGGTGGCCGGGAATCGACGCGGCCGGCGGCCCGACTGGTCGAGGCTGAACTGTTGGTGGCTCTGGGGATTGACACTCTCGCTACGACGCGTCAACAGCTGGCACTGGTCTGATCGTCGAGAGTTTACTGGTGGAATGGAGTCGAGTGCGATGTCGAGCGAGTTCTCAGACCGATCCAGCCGGTCTGTAGCGAGACATAGGTGATCTAGCCAAGAGAGCGGCGGCACCATCGGTGGGGCAATCCGTTGGTCCGCTACGGCAAGCCTTGTGGCAACAACAGCGTAGGGCGCTCCCGATTCCCAAAGGCCCAATTTCAGTGCACCGGTTGGCGTGACCACAACGTCATAGACCGTGGCTCGGTCGCTCCTGTGGAGCTTCAACAGATTGTTACCCTCCAGGCCGAGCCTACTGATGGGCGGCAGAGAGTTTAGCGCCGAGTGAGGGCGATGCCAGTTGTAGTGGTGCAGCCAGGAGCCAAGGCAGGCAGTGCGCTCCGAGGAGCTGCAGTAGGCGGCAGCGTAAGCCCGCTCGCGCAAAGAGGTTTGGATGAAGCGCTCCGCTTTGCCATTGGTTCTGGGGGGTATAGGGTTTAGTGCGCAGATGACGGATTCCCAGTTCGTGGCAGGCGTCGCGGTAGGCGTGGGAGCGATAGGCTGCGCCGTTGTCCGTCATGACTCGCTCGATGCGCACACCGTGCTCGAGGAAGCGGGCTACGCTGGCTCTGAGGAAGGCGCTGGCGGTGTGGGCCAGCTCGTCAGGCACGATGCTGGCCAGAGCCACTCGAGAGGCATCATCGATCGCCACGTGCACGAAGTCCCAGCCGATACCGTGGTTGAGCTTCCCGGCCTTCGATTCCCGGTAATGCGATGTCCGATGCCATTGATTCGCCCGAGCTTTTTGATATCCAGATGCAGCAGCTCTCCTGGTCTTTCGCGCTGGTAGCGCTGCACGGGCAACTGCGGCTGCAGATCTCGCCAGCGTGAGAGGTGCGCACGGCGCAGGATGCGCGAGACGCTGGCGGCGAGAACCCCACACGGCAGCAGATAAAGCGCCCGGTGCGCCGCTGCTGGCGCAACTGGATCACTTGAGCGCTCAGGGTCGCGGAGAGCTGGCGCGGACTATGCCGCGGCCGGCACGAACGATCCAGCAGGCCCACCGCCCCCTCAGCGCGATATCGGCGAGCCCACTTCTTCAAGGTCGTTAGTGACACCCCCATCGCCTGGGCAACGTCCAGCTGATGCTGGCCCGCCTCGAGGCGGCCCAGCATCAGCGCTCGACCCTTGGGTGTCAAACGAGCATTCTTATGCACGGTTGTTCTCTCCCCTGGTAAGGAAACTGACGTCTAGCAACATCAGCTTCTCTCCTCCGGTGGGAGGGAACAACTCTGAAACATCACAGCTAGCCGTGGGCTGCCCTATATCCACGGATTGATGACAGATTTCAGGGCCGTATGAAAGTCCTGCGCGTTGCGTGTCACAAGTGTAAGTCCGTGCACAAGTGCCGTAGCAGCAATCATGGCATCCATGGCACTTATGGAGCGTCCCCGAGACTCCTGGCGCGCCACAACTCGGCCCCATTCATCACAGACTGGTCCATCAATCAAGATGATCCGTTGTTCAAACCGCCTTGGGAGTTCCCCCTGCAACCACTCATCAAGCTCGCGGCGGCGCCTTCCCTGTGGCAGCCGCTCGATCCCGTAACGCAGCTCAGCAACAGTCACGACACTTAGGAAAACCTGATTTTCGTCAGCTTGCGAAAGCCACGTCATCAGTCCGGCATTCGGCCGAGGCTTGGTCCACTCGGAAACTACGTTTGTGTCGAGCAGGAAGGTCACAGTTCTGTCGAGCGCAAGCGGTCCTTAGATCGCCGGACCTTGAGACCAGAGCCCCTCAAGGGGGAGGTCGCAAAAAAGTCCGACAACGTGCCACGTGGACGAATGCGACGCTCCCACTCAGCGGCATCGACGACGACAACCGTACGGCGGCCATTTTTAGTGATGGTTTGTGGCCCGCGCTTCTGGGCCTCCTCGATTACTTGGCTTAGTTTCGCCTTGGCTTCGGCAACTGTCCAAAGATCGGTATCCATAGAGTTCCCTCAGAATAGTCAGCATGGTCATTATAGTCATAAAGGGGAAGTTCGCAACGGGTTGTGGCCTTCTAATTGAGGAGGCGGGTCGAATTGCGTGGAAGCCGCAGTGCGAGCCACTCATGGGCCTCGCTAGCTGCTCGATCAACGGATGGGCAATCCGTTGATGGCTTGCGCGCGACTTCTCTATTAGGCCATCGTCGTCCATTGGCCGTTTCGCTTTAGTGCGAATCGCATGCAGTGAGCTCTGCCGGCGTCGGCTGAGCTGTGCGGTCAAGGACGACAGGGTGAACCTCGATCAGCACGCAGATGCGCGGCAACACCGGCGCCAGCGGTGAGACTAACGCGCGTGAAAGAGTCTTTGGCGATGCAACATCAAATGACATCCCGACGGGT
Source organism: uncultured Pseudomonadota bacterium (assembly GCA_963743625.1). Taxonomy (GTDB): domain Bacteria; phylum Pseudomonadota; class Gammaproteobacteria; order Steroidobacterales; family Steroidobacteraceae; genus 13-2-20CM-66-19. The sequence continues at coordinate 40,274 of CAVUQM010000018.1, forward strand.
CAACCGCGCGGATGCTCTTCCCGTGTTCCGCAACATGGCGCATAGTCAAACCGCTCACCACTAACAACGATTCAGTGAGCCCCCCTGTCGACACGCCCAAGCTGAGGCGGCGGGATGTCGAGTGGAGCGCAGGACTGGCACTGCTACCAGTTAAGAAGGGAAGGACATTATGTTCAATCGCGCTCAGTTCGCAGCCGTTGTCGCACTGGGAATGATCTGTTGCGCACAGGCCGCACCGCAGAACGTCACGACCTGGCGATACGACGTCTCGCGCAACGGACAAAACACCATGGAGACGGCGCTCACGCCCGCCAACGTCCGCAGCAACACTTTCGGCAAGCTGTTCTCGTACGCGGTTGATGGCTACGTCTATGCGCAACCCCTGTATCTCGCTGGGTTATCGGTTGCGGGCGTTTCGCATAACGTACTCTTCATCGCCACCGAGCATGACACCGTTTATGCCTTCGACGCCGACCTAAACCAGCAGCTGTGGAAGGCCAGCCTGTTGGACACCGCACATGGTGCACCAAGCGGCGCAACCACCGTACCGAGCGGCGACATCGCCAGCAGTGACATCGTGCCGGAAATCGGCATCACCGGCACGCCAGTCATCGATCCCTCCGGCGGCACCTTGTACGTGGTCTCCAAAACCAAGGAGTCGGGAGCCTACGTTGTCCGTCTCCATGCCCTGGATGTCACGACCGGAAATGAGAGGCCTGCAAGCCCGGTGGTGATCCACGCGCAGGTCCCTGGGAATGGTGCAGGAACTGCAGCCGGAAGTGTGGCCTTCCAGCCGCAGTGGGAGCTGCAGCGTACAGGCCTGCTGCTCATGGATGGCAACATATTCATCAGCTTTGGCGCGCACGGCGACAACGGGCCGTATCACGGATGGCTGTTCTCCTACAACGCCACTACCCTGCAGCAGATCGCCGTGTTCAATTCCAGTCCCAACGGTCGCGGAAACGGCATCTGGGAGTCAGGCGAGGGGCTCGCGGCCGACGTGGTGAACGGTGTTCCGCGCCTGTTCATCGTCACCGGAAACTTCTTCAGCACCGGAAACGGACCGTCGTTTCCCAAACTGCCTTACACGGGCGCGCAGAACTACAGCAACGCGGTGATACGCTTCGATATCACCAACGGCGGGTTCGTGATCAGCGACCAGTGGACGCCGTTCGATTCGGATCAGCTCAGCGCATCCGATCAGGATCAGACCTCGGGCGGTGTCCTGCTGCTGCCAGACCAGCCCGGTGCCAATGTTCACGAGATGGTGCAGGTGGGCAAGAACGGACGGATTGAAGTCATCGACCGGGACAACCTGGGAGGCTTCAATACCAGCTACAACGCCATACCGCAGGAGATCGGCGGACAGATATCCGGACTCTGGAGTACACCTGCCTACTGGAATAACAACGTCTACTTCTGGGGCAGTGGCGATTATCTGAAGCAGTACCCGCTCAGCGCTGGGCGCTTGGCGGCAACTCCCTCTGCCAAGGGTACGGTGCAGTCGTTGTTTCCGGGGTCGAGCCCCGTAGTTAGCAGCAACGGCTCGGCAAACGGAGTGCTATGGGCTATCCGCTCAGACGGCTATACCTCCAGCACTTCGGCGATTCTTTACGCTTACGACGCGACCAACGTGGGAAACCTGCTTTATGCGAGTTCGCAGAACAGCGCTCGCGATGCCGCTGGCAAGGCGGTCAAGATGACCGTGCCGATGGTGGTCAACGGAAAGGTCTATGTGGGTGCGCAGGGTGAGGTTGACGTTTATGGCCTTCTCGCAGTCGCCCCGCCGACTGTGCCGACACCCACTCTGAGCCCGGTCCCGGGCGTCTACTCGAGTGCCCAGACCGTGACAATCAGCGATTCACTCAGCGGCGCTGCCATCCACTTCACCAGCGATGGAACGCCTCCGACAGTGAACTCGAGCCTCTATTCGGGGCCAATCATGGTGACGAGTTCGCGGACTATACAGGCGATTGCTGTGGCTGCCGGTCGTAACAACAGTGCAGTAGGCGGTGGCGCTTACACGATAGGTAGCGCGCCCACGATCAACTTCAGCAATGGATTCGCGTCTGTGGCGGGCCTGACGCTCAATGGCAGCACTGTCAACTCAGACGATAGTCGACTGCAGCTGACTACGGGTGGGGACAATCAGGCAGGCAGCGTCTTTTGGAAAACCCCCGTCAACGTGCAGAGCTTTGTGTCCGACTTTACTTTCCAGCTTTCGGGCAATTCACCCATTGCTGATGGAATTACTTTTACGGTCCAGAACAGTGCCCCGACAGCACTGGGCCCGTCCGGAGGGGGGCTGGGTTACGGGCCCGACCACCCGGCTGTGGGCGGCATACCGAATAGCGTGGCCGTGAAGTTCGACGTCTATAACAACGCCGGCGAAGGCACCGATTCGACTGGCATTTACGTCAATGGCGCCTCGCCAACAACCCCATCGGTAACACTCGCCAACAGCGGCATTGTCCTGGCCTCCGGAGATGTCATCAGTGCACACGTTGCCTATGACGGGAAGTGGTTGTACCTCAGCCTACATGACCCGGTTGTCGGGCGGCTGTGGGCCACGCGCTTTGCGATCAATTTGCCGCAAACAATCGGCAGCAACACGGCATATGTGGGCTTTACCGGAGGCACCGGTGGCCTGACCGCGAGCCAGAAGATACTGACCTGGACTTTTGTATCCCAGCCCAAGTTTACCTCGCTGCAATACGACAGCACGAAACTCGCAGCAAAGAGCTCCGGGCCTACGTTCCGCACGTTTACCTACTCAGGCTTCCCGGACGGGTCTGGGACTATTCTCGATGCAACCAAAGTCGGTGACAGCGTCACTTTCACCGTGAACGTGCCAACGGCCGCCACCTATGATCTGACGGTGACGGGGAAAGACTACAACATCCGCGGAATCTGGCAGTTGAGCATCGATGGCACAAATGTCGGACCGACGGCTGATGAGTACAGTGCGACGGAGTCTCTGGGTACATTCGATGTGGGGCCTATCGTTATCCCAGCATCCGGTAACCACAGCTTCAAGTTCACCGTGACGGGGCGCAACGCAAGTTCGACGGATTACAAGATTTCCTTCGACATCCTGCGGCTGGATCAGCGCTGATGCATTGCATGCGGCTGGGCCTGCTGGTGCTTGTGACACTCGTATGGCCCAGCCAGTCCCTTTTGGCACAGCAGCAGGGCTCCAAGATCCATATGCATGCGGCCGAGGGCTATGCGGCCGATGGGTTCCTGTTCGCACCGCAAGGTCAGGGGCCGTTTGCAGCCGTTCTTCTCATCCACGGCGCTGGTGGCCTGACTGACTACGTGCGCGCGGCGGCTGAGCGTCTGGCGGCGAGCGGAAAGGTTGTGGTGGCGATCGACCTTTACCGCGGACGTACCGCCAACACAGCCGAGCAGGCGCAACAACTGGCGCACGACCTCAGTGATGCGGATGCTATGCACGATCTCGGAGCCGCACTGACGTTTCTTCGATCGCTCCCAACCGTCCGCCCTCAGGCCATCGGCGTCGCTGGGTGGGGCGAGGGAAGCCGCTACGCTCTGCAGCTTGTGCACGATAAGGCACCTCCTCGCGCCGTAGCTATAACTGCGATTGACGCGCCGAACGTACAGCTCCCGCCACATTGCACAACCGCTTTCATGGGCAGCTTTGCGAGCGATGCATCGGCGCAAGCCCGCAGCCTCAAGGCGAAACTTGGGGCAACTATTCGGTTAGTGGACATAAAGACGTACCCGCAAGCCCACGGCAGGTTCTACGACCCTGCCGCAGGGACCTATCGAGCCGAAGACAGTGCCGATGTTCTCGACCGACTCGTCAGGTTTTTCGATGCGGCACTGGACACTCAGCATCAAGGCGCCGGAGCTTCGTCAAACACGCGGGGGTTGCCAGGCAGCGTAGCGGAGCGTTGATCGGGTCCTGTCAGGCACCGGTATCCCAACGGATTGCAATCCGTTGGCGGCAAACGTAAATCGTTGACACTTCAGCAGCCCGGGGGAAGCTGGCTTCTACTGAGGGCAAATGCCGTCCAACGTATTAAGGTCCGACTCCTACAAAGCCGCCGCCGTCGAATACTGGCGTTCAGCACTATCGACATGCGCCCGGGACGCGAGCTCCGAGCCACTCGCCAGCGCGTTCCACGCTGCCAGGACCTCGTTGCCGCAGTTGTACCCCGGCAGGAAGGTGACGCCGGGCCCCGGATGGCAAGAGGCTCCGCACAGGAAAAGGCGATTGACGGGTGTTGCATGCCCGGTCCCCTCGACGAGCGTGCGGTTGCCCAGCATTTGCTCGGGATGGATGACGCCGTGGGTGAAGTCACCGTTGGTCGCCCAATGCATGGCAGCGAAATGGTCCGATGCAAACACCGCCTTTGCGACGATTGCGGTGCGGAAGCCCGGGAAGTACTCGTCCATCTGCGCGACCACCATCTCGGCGATCTGGTCGCGGATTTCTGCCCCGCTTCTCCTTCGGCGCGTCACACGGGTAAAAGAAGCCATAGGCAGTAGCGATGTGGAAGCCCTTGGGCGCCAGCGTATCGTCCATGATCGTCGGGAACTGATAGGCGATCGGAATGCGTGGCGGCACGCGGCCCGCCTTGCACAAGTCGAAACACTTCTGCATCTCTTCCGGCTCGAACACCATGGCACCGCCGAAATGGGCGTAAGGCACGCGGTTTAGCTGCGCGAAGCGGGGCGCAAATGGCGGCAATGTGTTCAGTTTGAAGCAGATATGAACAAAGGCCCCTTTATGCACGATCGCATCGATTTTCTCCCGCGTCTCTGGCGGCAGGGTATAGCCGGCGAGCAGCCGGTCGAAAGTGGCAACCTTGTCGAGGTTTGACACGATCATCCGGGCGCCGATTACGGAGCCATTCTTGAGCTCGACGCCGACCGCAGTGCCGTTCTCGACGAGAATGCGCGCGACCGATTGTTTCAAGCGGACTTCGCCACCGTTCTGCTCAATCTGACGGGCAAGTGCCTCCGACATCTTTCCAATCCCACCTTTGACGCGCTTCATGAGCCCCTCGGAGCCCTCTTGCGCCATGGTGAATACGAGACACATGGCCGAGCCCGGCGTGTAAGGACCCTTGTAGGTCGACTGGATCGCGGCAAAGGCAAGATTGGCGCGCAGTTCCATGTGCTTCTGCTTGTCGGGGAAGAAGCGGTCCATCACGTCCATGGCGGAACCCGTGAAAGCCAAGCGCAGCTGATCGCGGCGCGCTTCATCGGGCGCGTTCGTCAGGAGGTCCTCGAGGCTGTGCGGCGGCTGGCGCGCGGTGAAGCGGTTCATCACCCTCGCGGGATACTGGAAAAACTTCATCATGCGCACGAAGCCCAGGAGCGCGCCCGGTCCAAAATCGCGCAGGATCGACCAGAGCTGCTTTCTGGTGTTCGTCTGGAACATGAGCGGCTTTGCGTTCATGCCGGTTAGATTGGTGGCGAACACGGGCAGCGAAATGTATTCAACTCCCATGCCTTCGAAGTCGTAGAAGTCGATGACCTCCTTCGCCAGGGGGAAGAGGCACGTGGCGCCGACATCGTTCTGGCAGCCGGTCAGGATCTCCCGCGACCCCGCCATGCCGCCGACATAATCGTTCTTTTCCAGCACCAGCACGCGCACCCGACTGCGGGCGAGGAATGCGGCGGCAGCGAGCCCATTATGCCCAGCGCCGATGATGATGGCATCGACATTCTCGGATGCAGGTTGCAGCATTCTGACGTTTCCTAAGAGTCCGCCTAGACTAATGTTCACGCCTTGGAATTTCTAAGCCCAGTACGTGTCCGTCATGGCAAATCATACGGTATAGCGGAGGCACGCTGGAAAGCGCTGGTGACGTCTGCGACCCGGGAGAGCCGGGTTTATTCCGGATGGCTCTAAACTTAGGCAGAACGCACTCCAACTTCGACTAAACCAGTCAAGTTCAATTCTATTGAGGTGGCGGCAGATAGTCCTCGATTGCGAATGGATATGCATTATCTATCCCGGCCCCTCCGCCGTCGGGCGTGCTCCAAAAGGTCACCGAGTGCAGTCGTGTGTGAGCGCTCGCCTCCGCGGCGAACGCCTGCCCGAACGAGCGGCGCTGCACGGCATCTGGAAAGTAAAAGGTTTCCGCCACTCCGTATGAGGAACCGACGCCCAGCAACGGGAGTACCGCATCGGCATCGTCGAGTCCGCGCTCGATCAACTCTGCGTACGTTACTCCGGGGTTGAGCGGCAGATCGCTTGGAACGTACATTGAGAAATCGATACGGGCAGGCAGAGGCAGTGAGTTGTCTTGCATGAAATGCAGCGTTCGATAGAGCCAATACATTGATCGGTGGCCATTCAACTCAGGATACGTCACGTCGACGTATCCGGGGCTGAAGTAGTCCGCCTGCGTGTCGCTGATATTGAAATAGACCGAGGACGTGAACCCGGCCTGCCCCACCACCTGCACAAACCGCGGATAATGCGTCGTCATGAACCATCCTTCGTTCGTCTTCGGCTGAACCTCCCCCGGCGCTGCGATCATGATCTCTCCGTCAATGTAGACGATATCAACGACAGCGACCCCGTCCGGCCGGCTGACCCCGTGGACAGCAGCGAGCACCGCGTCCGTGGTCGCTTCCACGCGCGTGGTGTAGGTTGCGGCGGAAACCGGCGTATCTCCGAGACCGGCCGCCGGAGACCCCACGGTGTAATCTGCTGCGCCTAACCAAAGTAGGCAAAGATCCAACCGCAGGCGATTTCCGCCAGAGCCGACGATGGCAGCGACGTCGGTTGCGTAGGAGCGCAAGTTCGCCTGCTCCCGGCTCGTCATCGGGAATGTCAGTGCCCACGCGCCCTGGGTATTCGGCGTTCCGGGTTCGAGTACCAGCCACAATCTCGTCGAAATCAGCGTTGCCCCGCGGTCGGCCATGCCTTGCAGCTGCGTCTGGACTGTCTGGCGCACGGACGGGGTGTCGTACTGGCTGATAAATGCAGTATTGATGAAGTCCGTACCAGTTGCGTGATAGTCGACACCGACGTCATAGCCAGCGACATGACCTTCAGGAATGACAATCGGGACCGCAACCGTTGCGAACGTCTTACCGTCGGCATCCGCAGTGGCCTTCACCGCCTCGGTGCCCGGAAGGGCCGGGGCTGTGTACAGTCCGGCCGCAGTGATTGTCCCGTCGCCATCTGCAACCGACCACGTGACCATCTTGTCCGACGTGCCGCTTACGGACGCGGTGAACTGCCGCGTGGCGCCGGTGTCTAGTACACCTGATGGGCCGCTGATGACTACTTCGATGGATGGGGGAGGAGACGTATTGCTCGCGCTGTTTCCACCGCCGCCGCTACAACTTGCATTGAGGACGGCGAGTGCAGTCCAAATGAGAAATCGGGTGGACCGAAACGCCTGCATCAGAATGTTACCCTTGGGGAAACAAAACTGAGCGCATTCTGCGCCGCCGCGTCAGGGGATGGCGCAAGGAAGCTCACGGATCCCTCCCCATATGCCCGTTGCAGACCGTCGTTCTCAGCAACTCGACCGAGCGAACTTAGCGCTGATAATGCACCGCAAAGCGGCCGATCGCGAATGTCGTCCCAGCTGGTACCTCATAACTCGTCGGAGGACTCTATGCTGCCGCCGGTGGAGCAATCCGATGGTTTCGTACACAAGCCGCTGATATCCAAAGCTGGCTACCGGCGTTCCGGACAACGCGCTGACGATCACAACCGAGGGTGTCAACGGGATGGATAGGTCGGAGCTATTCCGCCGGCGGCGCGAAAGGCTGCTGCTCGCGTGCCGGCTCAGGGAAGATCACGAAGTCGCGGTGGCTCTCCTGCACCAGATCGTCGCCCATCGCATGAAGTGCGGCCTGCAGCTCGGGCAGGTTTGTGTAGGAAATCTCGAGTACGTGCTCATGGGGGTGTGTTGGCGCCTCGTCGGGGATCAGGTCTCCGGGCTTGGTGGTCATCTCTATGTGCGCACCGAGGATCCAGGACACGTGCTTGTCCCTGGTAAAGGCCGCGACACGGTCGATGCTGTCGCGATAGGTCTTCGCCTCGTTCATCGGTATGTATAGACGGTAGGGACCCAACGAGTCGCCCGAGAACAGGAGCCGCGTCTTGCGGTCAAATATCATGACGTGCGCGGATTTGGTGGCCGGGCGTCGGAATGATGTCGAGGACGCGGCCGCCAAGGTCGTAGGAGACGATCTGGTTCGGCCAGTCGGCTATCTTGAAGAAGTCGGCCACTTCTTTGGGATACGGGCCGATGACCGTGGTGTGCGGTCGGCTCTGCAATTCGGTGTCACCCTGGTGGTGATCTCCGTGGCTATGGGAATGCGCGACGATCAAGGGGATAAAGTCGCGATGATGTCGGGCCGCCCACTCGTCGACAACCCGGTCGATCGTCGGGCGAACGTTCAATCCACCGGCTCCGGTGTCTATCAACAGTGCGCGATTGCTACCGAACAGCACGTAAAGAAACGGTCCCTCGAAGTTAGTGCGGATCGACTGGCGGATGACATAGGTGTTGTCATCGTAGCGCTGCACCTGCATCTGCGGCTCATCCCTCGAGACGCCGCTGATCCAGGGTTTGAATAGTGGCGAGTGGGTTTCGGAGCCTGTGGCATTGGCCACAGAGGTCGCTGCTATCGGGCTCGTCAGAATCAGCGCGATGAGCACGCGGGGCAGGACGCATCGCATTACGATGTCCATCTCGACCTCTGAACTTCTGACAAACGCACGAGTGAAACTTGGGTCATGCAGGTCCTGTATCAGGGCGCGGCCGTACGTTTGTCTGCAACCACGGCACCAAACGCTCCATGTCGAAACTTCGCGCCGCAAATAGCCGAATCATGAATTCGTAGATCGACTCAGAGTTTGCGGCGATTGAATAGCCGTTGATCCGCAAGAACACATCGACTACTGCGAAGGCCACTCGCTTGTTGCCATCCACAAAAGGATGGTTTTGAACGAGGCTTTCCAGGAGCGCGGCGGCCTCGTGGACGAGGCTGTCGTAGTAGCCCGTTTGAGGGCGGTGAAGGGCTGATTCCAGCGCACCGGCGTCGCGGATGCCGGGAGCCCCGCCGTAGCGCTCGATCAGCAGCTTGTGAAAAAAGAGCGCATCGGCGGTCGTGACGTACTCCGTCATTTAGCGAGCGAGCGATACAGTTGATCGCGCTCTTCGAGGCTCTGCTGAAATGCCTCGATGACATTTCGTCGGGGAGCCTGCTGGCGCTTCTGGGCGAGATACTCACGCATGGCTTCCCCGAGCACCGCCTGAAATTGACGTCCCTCGCGAGTCGCAATCTCCTGCAACCCTTCAAGCACTTCAGGATCTGCCTGAGACGAGAACTTGCGCAAAGTACTCATGGGTACTCCATCATGATATATCTTGATGCATCATGATATCTCAAGGCAGTGCGAAATCAAGGATCTAGGCCAGGTCCAATGAATACCTTTATAAACAAAGGGATGTTGCTCAAATTGATGGCCCGAAAAGGCTTTGCAGCAACGGTTAGGAAGCCGTCGCTTTGCAATACTGACGTTTAAGAAGAACGATTACGTCGGCGGCATGACGGTGCCTAGCCGATCCAGCGCCGCAACACTATCGGATTGTGATTCGTGACCAGTTTCAATGCCGATCTGCTTGAACGCGACGAACAGCTTGCCCGGCTGGAGCGCGCATTTGAGTTGGCGGCCCTGGGTCGGGGACGAATCATTGCACTCGCAGCTGAAGCCGGGGCCGGCAAGACGGCGCTGGCGGGGCGATTTGTTGCCGATCACGCGCGAAGTGCGCGGACGTATTGGGGCGCCTGCGAGAATCTCGCAACTCCCGAAGTATTGCTGCCGCTGCGGGACATTGCCCGAACCACCGGCAGCACATTGCCTCTCGGCGGCGATCACATCGGATGCTTTGAGGCTCTCCTGCGCCTTGTCTCTACAGGCCCCAACCCGGCTGTGCTTGTCATCGAAGACATCCATTGGGCCGACACGGCGACATTGGATCTGATCCGATTTCTGGGTCGCCGGATCGCCCGGGTGCGGGCGCTGGTGATAATTACCTTTCGGGATGAGGAAGTCGGCGTGCGCTCACCCCTACGCAACCTGCTCGGCGAAGTGCCTTCCGAAAGCGTGGAAAGAATGACCCTGGCGCCCCTGAGTCTGGCCGCCGTCTCGCGTCTCTCCGTACAGCGCGGGCGCCGTGGCGAACATGTCTTTGCCCTGACCGCAGGCAACCCATTCCTCGTCACCGAGGCGCTCGCCGTGGACGGTGATCTGCCAAACGATGTCGTGCGCGATTCCACTCTCGCGCGCGCCTCGCGCCTTAGTACCGGGGGCCGGATGGTGCTGGAAGCGGTTTCTATATTCCCCCGTCGCGCGGAGACGGCGCTCCTGGCGGACTTGGTTAAGAAGTCTGTCGAAGCCGGCCTGGATGAATGTGTCGAGAAGGGCATGCTGTCGCTCGAAGGCGGAATGGTCCGCTTCAGGCATGAGCTGGCGCGGCGCGCCATCGAAGAGTCGATTTCTGCAGCCCAGCGACGCTCGCTGCATCAAAGGGTCGTCAATGTCCTCAAGCGACGCTCAGACGCGCGCCCCGGGGAGGTTGCGCACCATGCGGAACGCGCGGCGGACGTGCCTGCACTTCTGCAGTTCGCTCAGCTTGCTGGGGACAGCGCAGCCCGTGCGGGTGCCCCGCAGGAGGCCGCGGCGCACTTCGCGACAATGCTTAAGCATCGCGACGCCCTTGGCCCGGCGCTCGTAGAGGTGCTCGAGCGTTACGCTGAGCAGGCATATCTGGCAGGCGGAGCGGACGTTGCCATGAGCTGCATGGCTGAGGCAGCGCAGCTACGTCGGGATGCGCGCGACACACTCGCCCTCGGCCGGGATCTGACTCGCCTGACTCGCTATGCCTGGATGTGCGGCCGGCGGACGGACGCCGAGCGCTTCGTAAAGGAATCGATCAGTGTGCTTGAGACAGTCCCGCCGGGAGCTGAGCTGGCGTGGGCCTATTCGCATCAGGCGCAGCTCGACATGCTGGCTTCACGCATGGACAGCGCAATCGCGTGGGGCGAGCGAGCGCTAGCGCTTGCCCGGGACCTGGGCGAGCAGGAAATCATCATTCATGCCTTGGGTAACGTCGGATCTGCCACCGTGGATCACCTGCGGTCGGGAAAGTGTGAGCAGCTGGAAGAGAGCTTTCAGCTGGCAATGGCCGGCAAGTTCCATGACCACGTCGAGCGTGCATCGTGCAATCTGACGTGCACCTACTACTGGCGTCGCGACTACGGGGCCTCTCTGGCCTGTATCGAGCGAGGAGTCAGTTACGCGGCGGCTCTCGAGCTCACTCATTGGGAGGGGTATCTGCGAGGCTGGCGCAGCATGATCCGATTGGATCAGGGACTGTGGCAGGAAGCCGGGGACGAGGCGCACGAAATCGGCAGCCGGACGTTTGCAGCCGATGTCTACCGGTTTCCGGCACTCATTGCGCTGGCGCGGCTGCGTATACGGTGCGGAGAGCCTGACGTCGAGACGCCGCTGGCGGCGGCGCAAGCGGTCGCGGCCTCACTCGCGGAACCGCAACGCAGTGTGTACGTCGCGACTACGGCGGCCGAGGCCGAGTGGTTGGGATCGAAGACCCACGGAGTGGGGGACGCCCGCTTGATGTTGCGCCAAGTACTCGAGCTTGCGCGTGAGCGCGAAGCGCTCTGGGTGATCGAGGACGCAGCCTTCTGGCTTCGCATGCTGGGCGAACCGGTGGGCGATACCCAGGGCATGGCCACACCGTTTCGCGAGCACTGCGAGGGTCGATGGGAAGCGGCGGCGAAGGGCTGGCGGGGACTCGCTCGTCCGTACGAGGAGGCGCTGGCGCTGAGCGAGGGTGACATTGGCGCTCAGCGTCAGGCACTCGAGATCTTTGATCGGCTCGGCGCGGTGCCGGCCGCGGCCCGCGTGCGTCGCCAGCTGCGCGCCGGTGGCGTGCGCTCGGTGCCCAGAGGCCCAATCGCGGCGACGCGCGCCAATCCCGCCGGACTGACCCGCCGGCAGGTGCAGGTTCTGGAACTGCTTGACCAGGGCCTGACCAATGCGGAGATTGCGACGCGCCTGTGCATCTCGGCAAAGACCGCCGAACACCACGTCGCCGGCATCATGGCAAGGCTGGATAGCCCGACGCGACAGGCCGCCGCTGCGGCGGCCCGCCGCAGCGGGCTGCTGGGGACCTCAAAAAATAGGTAACGACCGCTGAAAAGATGGGGGCGGGCACCCCATGCGGCCGCGAGGTGATTGCGTCACGCTGTGATCCTCGGATCTATCCTGGGAGCCACAGATGTCACGCTTCGGAATTTTTCTCTACGGTATCCTTTGTTACGCCGTCTTTTTTGCGGTGTTCCTCTATGGCATCGGGTTTATTGGCGGGTTCCTGACGCCCACGACCCTCGACGGCGCCGCCACTTCGACCGTCGGTCACGCGCTGGCGGTTGACCTGCTTCTCTTGAGCCTCTTTGCCATTCAGCACAGCGGCATGGCGCGGCCAGCATTCAAAACCTGGTTCAAGCGCATCGTGCCGGAGTCCGCCGAGCGCAGCACCTATGTTCTGCTGAGCTCGCTGGCGTTGGCGGCGATCTATGTCTACTGGGAGCCGATCGACGGGGTGATCTGGAGCGTTCCCGAGGGCTTGGCTCGTAACTCGATCATTGCGTTGTATCTTGCCGGCTGGCTGCTTCTTCTCTATACCACCTTCCTGATCGATCACTTCGATCTGTTCGGTCTCAAGCAGGTCTGGCGCAGGCTGTCCAACAAGACCTACCGTGCACCCGTGTTTCGCACGCCAAGTCTCTACAAGCTCGTGCGCCACCCGCTTTACATCGGCTGGCTGGTCATTTTCTGGGCGGCGCCCACCATGACCGTTGCGCACCTGGTCTTCGCGCTTGTCACCACGGCCTACATACTGGTTGCGATTCGGTTCGAGGAAGCAGACCTGGAGAGCGCATTCGGAGACGCGTACGCTGATTACCGGGCCCGCACGCCGATGCTGATTCCGCGCATCTACCGGCGCCGCTCTGGCGTCTCCGGGTAAGTACGGACCAAAGAGCCCTCCTAGTGTCCCCGCGCTTGGGAGCCGCGGCCATACCGGCTGCCACTGCGTCCTGTCTCTGGCTAATCCGGTCGCAGGATCTACAAAGTCTCTGACTACCTGGCTTCAGTGCTCCGGCGGCGCCGGCAACTCGGAAGCGGAAGTCGTCGCGGGCGCGCGGGTTCGCCGGTGGGTACGGCGATACCCGAAGTGAGCAATATCGGGAGGGAAAAACATACCCCAGCTCCACTCGAGGAATAGACGGGACTTGCGGGACAATGTTGGTGTTCGCAGCAGATGCAGGCCGCGCCACATGAGCCAGGCAACAAAGCCCGACAGTCGGATGCCAGCGACTTCAGCGACGGCCTTGTTGTGGCCGATCGACGAGAGCTGGCCTTTTGGCCGGTAGCGAAACGGCTGCGTAGGCCGGCCAGCGATGTCGGCGAGGATATTGGCTGCGAGTTGCCGGGCCTGCGCCTCGGCAAACTGAGCGGTCGGTGGGCAAACCTTACCGTCCAGCGCGTTCACGACAGCAGCGCAGTCCCCCGCCGCCCAAATGCCGGCAAGACCGGGCACAGACAGATCGTCACTGACCGTGAGGCGGCCGCGATTCTTGGGGGCAGGTAGTGCCTCGATCAGGTCGCTCGGCTGAGTGCCGATCGTGCAGATGACGGTGCCGGCCGGGAGGATCTCGCCGGAATCGAGCTGCACGTCCAGATCAGTGACTCGCACCGCGCGCGTGTTCAAGCGGACGCTAACGCCCCTTGAGCGCATCTTCCTGAGGGTAAATTCCCCCAGCGATGGGGAGAGCTCTTGCAGCAGCCGCTCACCGCTGTGTAGCAGCGTGATCGTCAGATCGCCCGCGCGCACTCGCTTGTAGTAGCGCAGGCTCGCGAGAAGAAAATCGACGAGCTCGCCGGCGGTCTCCACGCCGCTGAAGCCACCGCCGACGATGACGAAGCTCATCAGCCAGCGCCGGTGTTCGAGGTCGCGCTGCATTTCTGCCTGCTCGAGGCGCGCAATTATATGATTGCGCAGAAACAGGGCGTCGCCGAGCGTTTTTAAGGGAAGGGCGTAGGACTCCATTCCTTTGACGACGTCGAGCTTGGCATTGGTTCCGCATGTCAGTACGAGATGGTCATAGCGAAATACTCCTGCGCCCTCGCCGAGATAGTGAACCGTCCGCGAAGTGGTATCGATCTCGATGACGCGGGCCATGCATACGTGGGTGCAATGGATCATTTGTCGCAATGGGGCAACCACATGCGCAGGAAGGAGTGAGGCCCCCACCACTTCCGGCAGCAGCGGATTGAAAGTCGCGAAGTTCTCCTGGCTGATCACCGTCAGTGTCCAATCTGGCGGCAACGTGTGCTCGAGACGGCGAGCGATGCCCATGCCGGCAAAGCCGCCGCCGACGATGATCAGGTTCTTATACACTCGGCTCCTCTTCTCAGACTTCGAACGGCTGCTAATGCCCGATCAGACTGCGGTGACCGTCAGGATCCCGGGCCAGTATCGCGGCCGAAAATTCCATGGCGCCGTCATGCAGTTCAATGACCTTGCCCGCGGTGAGCGGCGTGCGGGCGCCTTGTAGACGTTGTGCGAGTTCGGCAAGGTTGGCGCTGCGCAGGTTGATCTGCCAGTACCACAGGTCGGCCGGCGCTGTATCAGGCGGCATGGGGCGACCGCTTTGCGGCGCCAGATATTCGAGCAGCTCTACCCCCGGTCCCTGTTGAGCGCGCAGACTCGTGATGCGCAGGTGTGCTCCGAAAACATTGTTCAAGTGCTCCTGCTCTGTGCCGAAGTTCTCGCTCTCTCCGGCGACCCGCAGGCCGAGCAGATCGCGATAGAAGTGCAGACTTGCTTCGGTGTCGCTGACCACGATCGCCGTATGATCGATGCCGAGAAATAGCGGGCCGCCGTGCAGATGCCACTTCTGCGCGCCTTTACCTTCCGGGAAGGACAAGAGCTCCAGAAAGTGGCCGTCAGGATCACGGAAGTAAAACGCCTCGATTCCGGCAGCCGCGGTATTTGACTCCGGCAGGCGCTGGGGCGCCGTAGAGGCGTACTGCACCTTGAAGCTGCGCAGGCGTTTAAATGCGAGCTGCATATCGCTCACTACGATGGCGATGTGTTGGAAGGCCCTATCATTGCTATGGAGGTCCGGCGGAATGGGCCGCCCGGAGGGGGTAAGGAATTGCAGCAGCTGCAGTCGCTCATTCCCCAAGTGCAGGGTGGCGACTCTCAGGCGTACACCGAAGAGACCAAAAAGCCGCTCGTAGTCTTCGCCCAGCACTTCACGATCGAGGTCAAACTCAAAGCTAAGCACGTGGGTGTAGAAATCAACGGAGCGCTCCAGATCGCCGACCGTCATGGCTATCGAGTCAACCCTATCCACCGCAGGTGCTTCGCCCGCCAGCGCGGCAGAAGGCGTCAGCGCTGGCGTAACCAGGCAGACGATGAGCGTCAGGGCGACGCGGAGGGCCGCGCGCCAGTAGGCGCGAGCGTCAGACCGCACCGGCACTCTCCGGTGCGACGGCGCGGGTACGAGCGCATCCGCGCACTAATCGATCGCTAACACGCAGCGCCCAAGCGAAAATCGTGAGCGCGGGGTTCATACGACTGGAGCGCGGCAGGACACTACCGTCGACGACATAAAGACCGGGCAGGCCATGGACACAGCCTTCATGATCCACCACCGAGTCAGCCGCTGTCTTGCCGCAGACGAGGGTGCCGCAGGCGTGCGCCGTGCCCGCCGAACCGATGCGGCGCGTAAAGCCGAGAATTCCCGCTCGGGCGAGCGCTATCTGCAAGGCCCGTGTAAACGCGCGATGTTCGCGCCAGGCGGCCGCCGCGCGGCGTCCGTCATAGTCCATGAGCGGCGGCAGAGTGCCTCGGTCGAGTACACGATTCTCGGCGCAGGTGCCGTCCTCGGTCTGCAGAAAGAATCCATAGGCGTTGGTTCCAAGCCGGCGCGCGAAGCGCCGTGGTATCCATCCGGGCACCAGAGAGCTGATCAGTTCCGCATCGAAGCCGAGCGGCTGCACGCTTGAGTGCGGATAGCGGACGCAGGTGAGGAAGTTCGTCTTGCGCAGCGTGTCTGCGACGGCACTCGTCTGCACGCCGACCAGGGCGGTGAGCAGATGCAGCTTCAGATAGCGACCGATGTGAGGGCTCACGCCCAGCTCGTCCGCCAGGCCGGCGTTATCGATGTAGCGCTGCAGTAGCCGCGGTGAGTGCAGTGCGCCGGCCGCCAGCAGAACCACGGGCGCCCGATACTCGCGCCCATCGCTCAAGCGGACGCCCTGGATCAGCCGCCTCGACTGAGAACTGCCGATGAGCGCACGCACCTCGGCATGGGTCAGCAGAGTAAAGAGCGGGTGGCCGCGCAGGCGTTCCAGAAAGGCGGTTTGGGCTTCCGCCTTCAGACCCAGCGCCGAGGCAAAGCCGTCAAAATGCCGCGCTTCGGCTGGCGTGCGCAGGATGTCGCGATGCAGACCAAGAGCGAGTGGAGAGCTCCGCCAGCTGCCGCCCGGGTGCACCATGCGCCTGAGAATGCGGGCGAGGTTGGGCTCGGTCTCAAAAAAATTGACGCCCAAGAGCTGTTCGGCTTCGGTGTAGTAGGGTTCAAGATCGCAGAGGCGCAGGGGCCACTCGGGGCAGCCGTGCTGCGCATCCGCCAAGAACTCATGCTCCGCAAAGCGGAGGAGCGCGGCGCCGTACCACTTGGTCTTGCCGCCGACATTGAAATGCTCCTCCGGCAGCAGCCGGTGTCCTTGTGCGTCGACCCATGGCTCGCGGCTCATGAACTCACGGCCATGCACGACCCGCTGGACGTCCAAGGTGCTACCGTCGGTCGGCAGGTACTCTCCTTTTTCCAACAGCAGCACGCGCCAGCCGCCCTGCACTAAGCGCCAGGCCGCGGCGGCCCCGCCCGCGCCGGAGCCGACGATGATGGCGTCAGGAGGGGCTGGGCTCATGGCGGATCGCCCGGGCTTCTTGCGCCGTGCCGGGGCGAGGCGGCCGGCACTGCCCACAGTGGATGCAGGGCATGTCGGAGGAGTGGATGAGCTTGGCGCACATTGTGCGCCGGAAGAGCAGGCGGAACAGCTGCGCGCCCAGCACCATGCCGGAGACCGGGGCGATCATGTAGATCCACAGATGCTGCCACATCTGCCCCGGGGCGGCAGAGGCGAAGCTGCGTGCAGGGTTCATGCTCATGCCCGACAGCGGTGACTCGAACGCAATGTAGGCCGCTACCAGGCACCCGGCGACGATGCCGGCAAAAGGAGCCGCGCGCAGCGCGCGCTGCATGAGCAGGATCACGAAAATCAATGCGCCCGAGATCAGCAGCTCCGCGATGAAGGCGGCCGTAATGCCGGGTGGGCCCGGTAACGTGGCCGCAAAACTCACTGGCGGTGCACTGAAGGCGCTGCCGAACAGGGCCAGCACGAACAGCACTCCTAATGAGCCACCGACAAACTGGCTCACTATGAAGAACAGGGCGTCGACCGGATGCACTTTTCCGAGACTGAGAAAAGCCAGCGTCACGGAGGGGTTCATGTGCGCGCCGGAGCGCTTGCCCCATGGGGAATAAATGATGCCGACGGCGGTGAGCCCCATGGCGATGCCCGCAAGCACGCGCCGCATGGAGGGATCCGGAACGTTGATGCGTAGCGGCGAGGCGGGATACTCGAGCAGCGTGGTGCACACCCCCGCGACGATCATGAAGGTGCCGAGCGCCCAGGCCTCGATCAGGTACTCGGGCCAGTGCGCACGTAGTGCCCCGCCGATGTTCAAGTCCTCATCCTCCGGTCTCAAACCCCGGGTACAGCGTCATCCCGCCATCGACGAAAAGGCTGATGCCGTGCACGTAGTCCGCGTAGTCGGAGCACAGCCATACCGCAGCGTGCCCGATCTCCTGGGCTTCACCGATGCGTTTGTAGGGGATAAGCTTCATGAGCTCTGCGTAGGCCGCGGGCGTATCCCACGCCTGCATGTTGATCGGGGTGCGGATTGCACCCGGGCAGATCGAGTTTACGCGGATGCGGTAGGGTGCCACCTCCTGCGCGATGCTCTTCATCATCAGCATCACGCCGCCCTTGGACGCCGCGTAGTTGACGTGTCCGGCCCAGGGGATGACTTCATGCACCGAGCTGATGCAGATGATCTTGCCGGCTGAACAGGAGACCTGCCGGCGCACGCCGCGGCGCCGGAATTCTCGTACGGCCTCGCGTGAACACAGAAACTGACCGGTCAGATTAACGCCGATGACCCTGTTCCACTGGGCGAGTGTCATCTCGTGCAGCGGCGCGTCCTGCTGCAGGCCGGCGTTATTGACGAGGATATCAAGCGTGCCGAAATCCCCAATCACCGCGCTGAACATGGCCTGCACCTCGGCCTCATCCGACACATCGGCCCGAACGGCGGCGGCGTTCACACCCTTGTTGCGGATCTCTGCCGCCAGTGACTCAGCCTGGTCCGCGCCGCTGACATAGTTGACGGCCACATCAGCGCCGGCGTCCGCCAGAGACAGGGCTACCGCGCGTCCGATCCCGGAGCCGCCACCCGTCACCAGGGCTTTTTGCCCGAGCAGAAGTTTTTGCGGCGGCACCGTCGGCATCACGGGCTGCGGCAGATGGCTATGGTCGGAAGAGGTCATGGCGTGCTCCGGAGTCGGGTGACGGCCGTGTTGCTTTGGGCTGGCGCGGAGTCCGGCGGGGAGTCGTGGTGCCCCAGCTCCTGGCCGTAGCGCGGCATCAGGAGCTTGGCGATCAATCCGGTCCAGCCGGTCTGATGGGAGGCACCGACGCCGCGACCGTTGTCGCCGTGAAAGTACTCGTAGAAAAGAATGTAATCGCGGAACTGCGGATCGTTCTGCAGCAGCGGTGCGCTGCCGAACACCGGTCGCCGGCCATCGGCGTCGCGCAGGAACAGGGTCGCGAGCCGCATTGCCAGCTCGTTGGCGATTTCATTGAGCGTCAAAAAGCGGCCCGAGCCCGTGGGACATTCGACCTTGAAGTCATCGCCATAGTAGTGGTGGAATTTCTGCAGCGACTCGATGATGAGAAAATTCACCGGAAACCAAATGGGTCCGCGCCAGTTTGAATTACCGCCAAATAGGCCGGAGTCCGACTCGCCCGGCTGGTAACGTACAGAGAGGTCCATGCCGTTTACCGGGAAGTGGTACGGCTGCTGCGCATGCATGCGCGAGATGGCGCGCACTCCGTGGGGCGAGAGAAACTCGTTCACATCGAGCATGCGCCCCAGCAGCCCTTTCATCCTGTGACCGCGCAGCAGCGACAGTAGCCGCCGATGCCCACGGCCCTCTTCATTCCAGTGTGAGACGAGTGAGGCGAGGTCGGGTCGGTAGCGCAGAAACCACTCGAGGCGTTCCTTGAAGGCGGGCAGACGCTCGAGCAGCTCTGGCTCGAGTGTCTCGACTGCGAACAGCGGGATTAGGCCCACCATCGAGCGCACCTTGAGGGGAGTCATCCGCCCGTCCGGCAAGTGCAGCACGTCGTAGAAGAACTTATCCTCCTCGTGCCACAGTCCCATGCCCGCTTGGCCGCCGATGCTCGTCATGGCCTCGGCGATGATGCAAGAAGTGTTCAAAGAACTTAGTGGCGATGTCCTCGTAGACGTGGTTATGCTGGGCTAGCTCAAGCGCGATGCGCAGGAGATTGAGCGCATACATCGCCATCCAGCTCGTGCCGTCGGCCTGGTCAATGTGTCCGCCGGTGGGCAGCTGTGCGCTGCGGTCGAAGACACCGATATTGTCGAGCCCGAGGAAACCGCCCTGAAATACATTGCGCCCCTCGGCGTCCTTGCGGTTCACCCACCAGGTGAAGTTCAGCATTAGCTTGTGAAAGATGCGCTCAAGAAAGGCGAGATCCCCCACGTCGCCGCGCTGCTTGCGGTCAATCTGGAAAACGCGCCAGGTCGCCCAGGCATGTACCGGCGGGATTGACGTCTCCCAGAGCCCATTCGTACGCCGGGAGCTGGCCGTTCGGATGCATGTACCACTCACGTGTGAGCAGCAGCAGTTGCTCCTTGGCAAAGGCGGCATCCAGATGCGCTAGCGGCAGACAATGAAAGGCGAGATCCCAGGCCGCATACCAGGGGTACTCCCATTTGTCGGGCATGGAGATGATGTCGGCGTTATTGAGGTGCGTCCATTCGTGGTTGCGGCCCGACTTGCGCGCGTCTGGCGGGGGCGGCTGCGTAGGATCGCCGTGCAGCCACCGTGGCACGTCGTAGTAGTAGAACTGCTTGCTCCAGATCATGCCAGCGCACGCCTGCCGTTGGACGTTGCGCGCGTCCGCACTGTCTATGCCGGCCTGCAGGTCGCCGTAAAACTCATCGGCCTCTGCCTGGCGCAGCGTGAACACGTCGCTGAAATCCTCGAAGCGCGGCTCGGCGTGCCGGCAA
Organism: uncultured Pseudomonadota bacterium; assembly: GCA_963743625.1. Taxonomy (GTDB): domain Bacteria; phylum Pseudomonadota; class Gammaproteobacteria; order Steroidobacterales; family Steroidobacteraceae; genus 13-2-20CM-66-19. Next base: position 60,763 of record CAVUQM010000018.1, read on the forward strand.
AGGCGCAGCCGAACCTCGGTGGCGGCCTTGGCTGCCACCTCAGACCGACACCAGAATGCGGCCTTGGTGCCCCGAGCGTCCGGGTTGACGGCCGAGGACCGCTCGTTCACGACGCGCTCGTGGAAGGCGTCCTTCCAGTAGCCCGAGCGCGAACTGTCATTCCATAGGCGCTGCGGGTTTGACTCGTTGTCGCAGAAAAGCGAGCGCCGCGTCCGGCGTGTCGCAATGCAGGTAGAACTGACCGAGCCCCGCATGTTCGGCCGCTATCATGTGTATCGCTGCTGCGTCGCAGGAGAGGCTTGGGTCTGCCGGGCTGCCAACTCCATGTATTGCGAAACCACAGCTGCGGCAGAATATGCAGCGCGGCGGTGGTGGCGCTGCGATTGTGGGCCGTGATGCGGATGAGGACGTCGTCGGGCTCGGCCTGCGCATACTCCACGAAAACATCGAAGTAGCGGTTGTCGTCGAACACGCCGGTGTCGATGAGTTCGAACTCGGGTTCGCCGCTGCCGCGCCGGCGGTTCTCCTCCACCAGCTGCGCGTAGGGAAAGCTCGCTGCGGGTACTTATAGAGCATCTTGAGGTAGGAGTGAGACGGCGTGGCATCGACGTAGTAATAGAGCTCCTTGACGTCCTCGCCGTGGTTGCCTTCGCCGTTAGTCAGGCCAAAGAGGCGCTCCTTGAGGATAGGATCGTGCGTGTTCCAGAGAGCGACGGCGAAACACAGTCGCTGCTGAACATCCGACAGGCCCGCCAGTCCGTCTTCCCCCCATCGATAGGCGCGGCTGCGTGCGTGCTCGTGCGGCAGGTAATCCCATGCAGTGCCATGGGAGCTGTAGTCCTCACGCACGGTTCCCCATTGCCGCTCGGAGAGATAGGGTCCCCACCGTTTCCATCCGTGGCCGGCCGGGAAAGGTGTACTCAGTCGGCGGTGCTCTGCAGTCGGCTTCACGGCGCGCTCCCCGCATGCGAAATGCGCTCGTGCGTAGTCTGGCGCGCGCGACTTAGGATGTGCCAGGCGCGCAGTGTCTCTCCGACACTCCAGGCCTGCGCGAAGCAGCCGCGCGGCACGTGGGGCGCATTACCGTCGAAGATCTCGCTAATGGTGCCAAGACACGCCTCATCGAGGTGCGCCGCCAGACCTGCCAGCAGGTTGAGCACGTAGTCGGCATCCCCGTACGTGCGGTAATGGGCGAGCGCAAACGGCCCTGCGAGCCAGCTCCATACCGTGCCCTGATGATAGGCGCCGTCGCGCTCGCGCGGGTCGCCGCCATACTGGCCGGCATAGCCGGGTGTACCAGGCGCAAGACTGCGCAGGCCGACGGGCGTGAGCAATACGCGCGCGCACACATCCACCACGGCGCGGGCGCGACGCTCATCAAGGAGCTGTGTACCCAGAGAAATTGCGAAGAGCTGGTTCGGCCGCAGGCTCGGATCGCTGTGAGTGCCCTCGGAACGCACCGCGCACTCGCTCTCTACCACATCGTAGAGGTAGCCTCCTTCCTCATACCAGAAAGCTGGCACGAAGGCGGCTGCGACCCGTGCGGCGCTGCGCGCGTAGGCGGCACTGGCGCGCGTGTCGCCCATTTCGGACGCCCAGTGCGCCATATGGGTGAGGGCGAAATGCCACAGCGCGTTGATCTCGACCGGCTTGCCGGTGCGCGGCGTGACCACCCAGTCGCCGACTTTCGCGTCCATCCAGGTAAGCTGGATCCCGGGCTCACCGACGTGCAGCAGGCCGTCCGCGGCATCGCAATGGATGCCGTAGCGGGTGCCCCGCTGGTGCCAGTCAATGATTCCCCTGAGACTCGGATAGAGCTCTACCAGCAGGGCCCGGTCGTCCGTGACCTGAAGATAAGCCTCGAGCGCGTGAAACAGCCACAGCGTGGCATCGGCAGTGTTGTATTCGGGTGCAGCGCCATCGTCGGGAAAGCGGTTGGGCACCATGCCCTGACTCACGTGGGCGACAAACGTACGCAGGACCGAGGCGGCGATGCTGCCCTGGTCGTTGTAGAGCGTGAGGCCCGGCAGCGCGATCATCGTGTCACGCCCCCAGTCGGTAAACCACGGGTAGCCCGCGATGACGGTTACGCCAGCTGCGCCGACCGGCGTGTCTGCCTGGGGTCTCTCGCTCGCGGTAGGCGCCTGTGGTGTGGGATCGTTGCGCCTGACGATGAAAGCGTCGGCCGCGAGTGTAAGACGCCGGACCCATGAGGGAGCGGTGACAGCGGCGCTGCTTAGTAGGCGGTCGCGACGCTCGAGCTCTTCGCGCAACGACAGCCGGGTGTCGTGCGGTTCCGCGCTCGCTACCAGTGTTACCGTCTCGCCGGGGGCGAGCCGCGCGGTCAGGATGCCGGGACGAAAGAGATCCTCGACGTCGTCGAGACCGCGCTGCTGCTCGACCCGGTGCAGGAAGTTCCAGTACCAGTCACCCGTGCCGACAAACTGCCCGCGATCAAGAACGATGCGATACGGCCGTGCTCCGGGAAAAGCCGTAACGGTACAGCCGGCCGGCAGAGCGCTGACATTGAGTGACCAGCCGCCCCGAGTGTGCGCGTGATAGTCGCGATAAGTGCATAGCGGAGTCAGCTCGAGCTCAACGGCTGCCGGTGCATGTCGCAGCGTGAAGGCTAGACAGGTGGTGTTATACCCGTGCGGCATCCAAATGCGCTGTTCCAGCACAGCGCCGGCCAGCGCGTAACACCACACCGGCAGGCCCGAGACGAGCCTAAAGTCGCAGCACAGCTCAAAGCCGCGTGGCGAGAGGGTGCCATCCGCGAATTCGTTGCAGCCGAGCGCGAATGACTGCCGACCGCAGTGTGCGGTAACGTCCACCTTCGCGAGCATCACCGTGCGCTCGACGGGCGGCCGCAGAGCAGCCACCAGCAGACCGTGATAGCGGCGGGTGTTGGCAAGCGCGACTGTCCCGCACGCAAAGCCCCCCAGGCCGTTGGTCACGAGCCATTCGCGCCGCAGGGCGGACGGGAGCTGCGCGAAGTCCTCGCGCGCGAGCGTAGAGGATACCGTGCCTGCCGCCTCATTCATGGCTTACTGCGCGAGCGCGGCGGTTGAGGGTCGGCAGCGTGCGGCCGAGCGACGCTCGAGCCAGCTATCCGCCGCCATGCGCCCTGGACCGAACACTGCCACGATGAGGAGCATGAATCCCCATAGCTCGCAGCGCAGCAATTGGGCCGGATCTGCGCCGCTGAGACCGGAGTTTACGGACAGGAACAGCGCCGCGTTGAGGCTCAGCGCACCCAAAGCGCCTATACGGGTGAAAAGCCCGAGGAAAAGCAGCGTGGCGAAGATCAGCGCCGCATACGCGCCCGTGAGCGAGGTGAGAGCGGGCAGGAGCATTTGATGCACCGCACCCTCGTTGCGGCCGGGCGCCGTCAAGAGCACCGTGCCTGCCTGCCAAAGGGCCCAGCCGCTCGCCAGACGAGCGCAAAGTAGCGTCAAAGAGCGAAAGTGATCGAGAAGTCGCCCGAGCCCGGTATGGGCGTCGCTCAGCGCAAGCAGGAATTTCATGGCAGCACCCCCGGGCGTTTACACAGCAAGATGACCGTCGAAGTGGGCCCGCCATTACACAATCCGTTCCCTTGCAAGACACATTTACCGTGCGGGCATGCGCGATAGGCCCTGAAGGGCCGCTCCTGGATGGTTACTGGGCACCGGGTCGGCGGCTCTCGGGCGTTGGAATCTCACGCGCAATCCAGCGCTCCAGCCAGTGGTCCACCGACAGGGAACCGGCACCGGCAATCGCAAGCCACAAGAACAGCGCCAGGTACTCGAACTCATCGAATCCAAGCAGGGTCTCGAGCGAGTCGACGTCTGCCCACTTCGCTGACTTAATGGCGACGATCATCGTGATACCGAGCGCTCCCGCCGAAATGCGGGTGAGGAGCCCGAGCAACAGGAACAGGCCCCCGAAGAATTCGACGCCCGACACGAACGGGGCCAGCACCTGAGGGAGCGGGATGTTCCAGCCGACAAAGTTGCTGGTGACCACAGGCAGGTTGTGCAGCTTGCCCCAGCCACTGAGCAGGAACACCCAGCCAACGGTGATGCGGGCGAATAGCGGTGCCAGCCAGCTGAGGTGTGCGGCAATGTCCCGCGGCATGCCTATGAGCCATCGCCCGACATACCTCATGAGCGCAGCTCCTTCATCATCAGGCGCGCCCGCTCGGCCGAAAGATTCACGAGGGCCGGTGTGGTGATGCTCGCGGTTTGCGCTCGTGGGGCATACTCGAGGTGGGCGAGCGTGTCGAGCAGATGCCGCGGGGTGCCAAGATCCGTCCAGCCGCACGGCGGCGCGGCGAGCACGGTCAGCTCCGAGTCGCAGCGCTGCAGGATCTGCCGCGAGAAATCGATCACCGGCAGATCGCGGTACAGCTCCTCGAGTCCACGGGTGCCGGTGCCGGGTCGCCCCATGGCTGCGAGCGCGCCTTGCATTTCCACGACGACCCGCGGGTAACAGCGACTTAGTCTATTGATCAATGCCTGGGCCCGGGCCGCGAAAATAAAGCTGTTCCACAGCGCTCCACGCCTGAGCAGACGGCGTGCCTCCCGCAACGCGGGCTTCTCGATGAATCTGACCACTGAGCAGGTGCCATCGCTGCGTTTGGTACCAGGAACGATGTACCCCAGTTCGGGATCAGCCGTCTGCGGCCGTACGCCCAGCAGCACGAGCTCGTAAGGGCTCGTGTCAAGCAATTGCAGCGCCATGGCCAGCGTCTGCGCCAGTGCACCCTCGTCGAGTACGTAATGATCAGCGGGCAGAAAAAGGATGCGGGCGAGCGGATCGCGCGCGAGTATATAGAGCGTCGCCAACAGCACCCCATTCGCCGTGCCGCAATTGCGCGGCTGAACCAGCGGGGTCACATGCGGCAAGCCCGTCAGGAGGCGACGCCACAGCGGCTCGTGCTGGCGCGCCAGGACCGCGCAGACGTTGGAGCCGCGCACCACGCTTTGAGCTCGCTGCACGGCTTCGTGCAACATCGAGCCGCCCTCGTGCAGTGAGCAGAATTGTTTGGGGACCGTGTGACCGTCAGCATCCCGCGTCAGCTCGGCAAGACGCGTGCCCTCACCGCCGGCGAGCACGACCGCCCAGTGATGCGTCATCGGCGGCGCGGCCGTGCGAGCCCTGACTGCGGGTGCCTATCCGCGTGGGCTGGCGGCTGGGATTCGGCCAGCAGCATTGCATCGATTTCCCGCTCGGCCGCGAGCCAGTCCTCGATCTGACGATCGCCGGCGAAATCCCGAGCGAGCGCCTGAAAATACGCGGCCTCGCAGATGCGCCGATGCCGTTCCTGCGCATCAATCTCCGGAACACTCGGGATTGCAGCCGCAACAGGGGCGAGCGGTGGGCCGGGCTCGCCCGTCGCGCTGGCGTTTTTCATGGGGTCACCGGGAACAAGGCACCGCCAGGATCGCGCTCGCTCATTGCGCTGGCCGTTCTTGTGCGGGAAGTGGGAACTGGAACGCGTGGCGTCATGCGGCCTCGGCTGCTTTGGGCGCGGCGCGCGCTGGTTGACTAAGGCGGATCCTCGCTCACAACTGACACCGCTGTCCTCACGGGAAGATCACGGAGACGTGACGTTTGTGAGACCGCGCGCCGGCCGCGAGTTGCAACACAGTTTCTTGGGGTATAGGTTACAAATCGTATATCCGAAGTCCCAGCAGCGCGCCCGTTGTGCCCCTCATGTCCGGCAGCTCAGGTAACGAGAAAATAGGCGCTTCATATCAGGCGGCCCAACCGGCATCAGGCCGGATTCTTGTGATCGAGGATGATCCTGACATTTCGGCCGTAGTTCAGCTGCATCTGGAGAGCGCGCACTACCATGTTATGGTGGCCGTCGACGGCCGGCAGGGGCTTGAATTGGCGTTGAGTAAGCCGGTCGATCTGGTGGTGCTCGATCTAGGGCTGCCGCAGATGGACGGACTCGAGGTGTGTCGTCGCCTCGAGTGCAAGAGTCCGCGTCCGTTGATACTCATGGTCACAGCGCGCGCCACGGAGCTCGACCGAGTGCGCGGACTGGAGTTCGGGGCGGATGACTATCTCGTCAAGCCCTTCAGCGTGCTGGAGCTCGTCGCCCGGGTGCGGGCGCTGCTGCGCCGTCCGCCGATGGCGGCTGCAGCCTCAGAGGATTCGGTACGTCTGTTCGCGGCCGGCGCACTGGTCCTCGACCGCTGGGAACGATCTGCGCGATTGCAGGGTCGCCGCATCGAGCTCACCGCCAGGGAGTTTGCTCTACTCCTGTGGTTCGTGAGACATCCGCAACGGGTATTCAGTCGCGCTGAGCTGCTGGATGCGGTCTGGGGCACTGGCTTCACGGGGTTTGAGCACACCGTAAACTCACATCTCAACCGTCTGCGCGCCAAGCTGGAGCTGGACACTCTGCATCCGAGCGTGCTGGTGACGGTGCGCGGCGGCGGTTACAAGCTCATACCGCCGCCGGCGGCGGCTCCGTCCGCCATCAGCTCGTGATCTTGCGGCGCGTGCATGCGCGGGTCGCAGCTGCGGCCGTGGGCGTCAGTGTGCTGCTCGTGTGCGTTGCCATTTTCGGTATCGACATGACGGCACGCGCCTACCATCAGGAAGCGAATCAGCGGCTGCACCTGGACCTCGCGAGCTGGCTCGTCGAGCAGTACCACTTCGAGCGGGACGGTCATATCGACAGCACCGGCATCACGCCGGTCTTCGCGGATGCCATGCGCATCAACCCGACCATCGAGGTCTATCTGCTCGATGCAACTGGACGCATAGTCGCCTTCAATGCACCGCCCGGACGCGTGAGGCTCGTGCGAGTCGACATGGAACCTGTCCGCCAGCTGCTCGGTGGGCAGCGTGACCTGCCGATCTTGGGCACCGACCCACGTAACCCCGCCATGCGCCAGATCTTTTCGGTGGCGCCCATCCGTTCCGCCGCAGGGACGATCGGTTACGCCTACGTGGTGGTCGGCGGCGAGCAGTATCAGGGTTGGCTGAAACGGCTGCGTGTGAGCCGCATTTTGCAGTCAGCCGCAGAGGCCGCGGCCGCCGTCATCGTCTGCGGGCTGGTGGCAGGACTTGCTGGGTTCTGGTTCTTTACCCGGCGCATTGCGCGACTTTCCTCAGAAATCAATCAGTTTCGAGATAGCGGCTTCCTTGCCTTACCGCAGGCTGGAACAGCGGACTCCGCGGCCGCGCGCCGGGCCGATGAGCTGGACGAATTGCGCGAACACGTTCACACGCTATGCGTCGTGATTCATGCGCAACTTGACAGGTTGCGCCGCGCGGATCAGCAGCTGCGCGAGGCCATCGCGGCGCTGTCACACGATCTGCAAACGCCGCTGACGGCCCTGGGCGGGTACCTCGATACTGTGCGCATGCACGGCAGCGAGCTCTCAGAGCCTGAACGAACGCGCTACCTAGATCTGGCCGCCGTGCAACAGCAGCGTTTGGCCCGCATGGTGCATGCTCAATTCGAGCTGTCATTGCTGGATTCGACGGCTTTCCCGTTCGACCCGCAGGCATCATCGATGTCGGACCTCATCGGCGACGTGACGCACGAGCTGCGGTCCGTGGCGAAGGCCGCAGGTGTCGCCCTCATGGCCGAGATTCCTCACGAGGCACAGCTGGTTCACATGGATGTGGGATTGATACAGCGCGTATTAGAAAATTTGCTGTCGAACGCAATCCGTCATACGCCTCCTGGTGGCACGGTCAACACAGTCATGTCCCAGATCGCGGGCACCACTAGCATCAGTGTCTCTGATACCGGTCGCGGCATCGCGCCCGAGGACTTGCCGCGTGTTTTTGATCGATCTTTTCGAGGAGCCGAGGCGTCGCGCGAGAACCGCACCGGCGCAGGGTTGGGTTTAGCGATCGCCAAACGCATCATCGAGCTTCATGCAGGTCGGATCAGCGCGCAGAATGTTCCAGGCGCAGGAGCCCGCTTCACGTTCGAACTTTACAGCTGACGGCAGCCAGCACTTCGCCAGCGGTCAGGAACCTTATTTAACAGGCAGTTGCAGACGTGCGCACCCGATTTTACCCGGGTGGTCGATGCGTGTAATGCTGCTCGCTAAGCAACCGACAAAAAAGCGCTTTACCGGAGGCGGCCATTTTCGCGTGCGGCGATTACATGGAGCCCATTTCAGTTGCACACAAAAATCGACTTTCGATTTGGGAGGGTCGCCGGCATGCAAACTCAATCCTGCTCAAGGCACTTGATCCGCCGTGCCGCTTTGAGTGGCACGACGGCACTCCTTATATCGGGTGTGCTGCTCGCCGATGGTCCGCCGGCTAATCCGCCAGATCGAGAAGTAATCGTTCGCGCGACGCGAGTTCTCAACGTTCGCACCGGCACTTACATCAGTGGCGCGGCGATCTGGATCGAGAACGAGCGCATCAAGGCAGTGGGTCCGGCGTCCGATGTCTTAAAACAGGCGCCCGCATCGGCTCAGACAATCAATCTCGGAAACGCAACGGTTCTCCCAGGATTGATTGATTGTCATACGCACCTCATGGCGCGCATCCCCGACGGCCCCAACGGCTACGGAGTGAATCTCCTGACCAAATCCGAAGCCGTCCGGGCACTTGAGGGCGCAGCAGATGCGAGAGCCACGCTGGAGGCAGGATTCACAACAGTGCGGGATGTGGAAAGCGAGGGCTCTGGCTACGCAGATGTCGCGCTACGCGACGCGATCGCCGAGGGGCTCGTCGAGGGGCCCCGCATGCAGGTGGCCACACGCGGGATCGCCGCCGTCGGACAATACAATCCGTTTGGAATCTCGCCTGACCTCACGGATTTCCCCACCGGCGCGCAGATGGTCAGCGGGCCCGAGGAGGCGCGACGCGCCGTGCGCGAGCAGATCGGCCACGGTGCCGATCTGATCAAGCTTTATGCGGACTGGGACTATCCAACGCTGACGATCGCCGAGATGCAGGTCATTGTCGAGGAGGCCCACAAGGCGAACCGCAAGGTCGCGGCACACGCGACCACCCTCGTTGGAATACGCAATGCAGTATTGGCCGGAGTTGACTCGATCGAACACGGCCACCACGCCGACCGGGCCGACCTCGAGCTGATGAAAGCCAAAGGTGTGTATCTGGTGCCCACTCTGTCGGTGGTCGATGACCGTGTTGCCAAGGCACCCCCCGAATGGAGCTCTTCCCCCCGAATCAAGGCTCGGTTGGAGGCGATGCGTCAAGAGATGCTCATCGCAAGAGAGCTCGGGGTCAAGATCGCCAACGGCTCGGATCCCGCCCAAGCCAGCCGGCACGGCAAGAACGCCGAGGAGCTTCTGTCGATGACTCGGCGCGGCCTTTCAGCCCTGGAGGCGATTCGCGCCGCCACTGCGTCGGCGGCCGATCTGATCGGGTGGTCCGACGACGTCGGGGCGCTTGAGCCCGGGAAGTTCGCCGACCTGATCGCCGTGGAGGGCGACCCGATCACGGACATCGCGCTGCTGCAACACGTCAAACTTGTAATGAAGGGGGGATGGGTCATTAAGAGCGATCTGGCGGGCGTTACTGTTGGCTCTAAGGCGGCCAGCCAGTAGGCTTGGCTGGACCCGCGCACCTCTGATCGCTTTCGCTGCACGCGCATCAAGCCCAAACAAAGCCACGCAGAATGTTCAGAGGTCCGCTAGGAAGCAACGGACGGGCAATCCGTTGAAGTGCAGCGTAAGTCGTTGACTCTTCGACCTCTGTCTTCCCTACGGGCGCAAATTCCGTGCTGCGAGGAGCGACGCTCGCACAGACAGTCGCTAGCCCGTTGAGCCGGATTCATTACCGTGGTAATGTATTGCAATGTCCCTAGCTAAATCGAAGCTTACCGCTCAAAGCCAGATCTCAGTGCCGGCTGAGGTCCGAAAAAAACTCGGCGTCGGTCCGGGCTCTGTCCTCGAATGGGACGAGCAGGGCGGGGAAGTCGTGGTACGTAGGGCAGGACGGCATACCTCAGAGGAAGTTCATCAGGCGCTGTTTCCTCGCGGGAGGACTTCAGTGTCATCTGCTGACGTGAAGGACGGTATCCGGACCTACGTGCGTAAGCGGCGTGCGCGCAGTTGATACGAATGTCCTGGTCCGGTTAGTCGTCCGCGATGATGCGGGCCAGGTGCGAGCAGCGGATGATTTCATTTCGGGCGGGGCTTGGGTGTCTCACCTGGTTCTTGCCGAAACGATTTGGGTACTCGACGCGGTCTACGATCGTACAGCTGACCAAATCGCAAGTGCCCTCGAGATGTTGCTCAACCACAAGGATCTATCAGTGCAAGATTCTGACGTGGTGATCTCGGCACTTGAAGAATTCAAGAATCGCCCCGCGCTTGGCTTCTCTGACTGCTTAACTCTACAGATCGCCAAGAAAGCGGGGCACGTACCGCTGGGCACGTTTGACAAGGACCTGGGGAAGCTCAAAGGCACACAGCGGCTTCGCTGAGTTGAAAAGGCGAGGCAACTTGAGCGGCGAGGAGTTCGCACTCGCCCTTCTCGCCGCGCCGGTTGTGAAAATCAGTTCGCCGTTCTCGGTCGCCTTAGCCTGGAACCCCGCTAGACGAGACCCTTGGCCATTGCCCGCAACACCGCCTTGGTCCGGTCGGTCACGCCCAACTTTGAGAACACGCTCGAGACATGGTTCTTTACAGTCCCCTCACTCAGAGTGAGCGCCTCCGCGATCGCGCGGTTGCTGATACCACTCGCCATGAGCTTGAGGACCTCGCGCTCGCGCGCAGTCAGGGGCTCGAGTAGGTCAAAAGTGTCGCTGCGCCAGTTCTCACCGACGGTTTCTCGGGTCAATGCGGACACCAGCGGCGCGTAGAGGTAAGAACCACCCGAGGCCACAACCCGGATAGCTTCGATCAGCGTCTCGGGCGAGACGCCTTTCAGCAGATAGCCGCGCGCGCCGGCCCGCACGCCCGCGACCAGCGCGTCGTCATCTTCGAACGTTGTCAAAAGCAATGTCGGCGGCAGGTGACCACGCTTGCGCAGGACCTCAATGAGCTCCACGCCATTGGTCTTGGGCATGCGTACGTCGAGCAGCAGCACATCCGGTCTGGAGGATGACACCACTTCGATCGCAGCCTCGCCGTCCTCCGCTTCGGCGACGACCTCGATTCCATCGAACGTGCCCAATAGGGCACGCAACCCACCGCGGAACAACCCCTGATCATCCACCAGGCACACGCGGATCAAATGGGGCCCTCCATCGCGGGCAGCCTACCGCGCAGCTCGAAGCCGGTGCCTTCAGCGCTGCTTATGGCAAGACTGCCGCCCAACAGCTCAAACCGCTCGCGCATGCCGGCCAATCCGTGACCCATCACAAAAGGGCCCCCGCGTCCGTCATCGGATGCGGTGATGACAACGCCCCCGCTGGGGTCGCGGCGCAGCTCAATCGTCAGTTCCTGCGCGCGGGCGTGGCGAATGGTGTTGGTAATCGCCTCCTGGACGCAGCGTACGAGGGCCTCCGCCTGCGCCGGCTCGGAAATCGTGATCTCGGCCGGCGCGCGCAGTTGCACCCGTAGTCCCTGGGTCCCGGCCGCCAGCTCCTGCAAAGCCGCCTGCAGATCAAGCGGCTGCGCGCGCGAGCGACTCACGACCGAGCGCACCTGATCCAGCAACTGACCTGAAGCGACCCGGGCGGAGGCAAGATGCTCGGCGGCCGGTCCACTGCTGAGCCGACTGGCCACGTCCAGCTGAACCGTGAGCGTGGTCAGCGTGTGGCCCATCACGTCGTGAAGATCACGGGCAATCCGCAACCGTTCGGCGTTGCGCGCGCTCTCATCCAGCAGCGTGTAGGCGGCCCGAAGCTCCGCGTTGGCGCGCATCAGCTCGCTGCGCGCGGCTATCTCATTGCGCGCCAGCTGCGCGGCGGACACCGCAAACAGCTGGAAGCCACTGCAGCTTATGGCAATCAGAATCGACATGGCGTCCGTCTGGCCGGTGCATTTGATGCTCGCGAGCACCGCCACCTGAGCAGCCGCTGCCAGGAATGCGACCCGGGCCTCGGTCAGCAGCGCAAATTGCCACGCCACGACCACCAGCAGACAGCAAACGATGAGGCTGGGATACAGCCACACCAGAAAGAGTCCCGAGACACTCTGAGCAGCCAGCAACCAGGCGCGCCCAGTCGTGAGCCGTGTCGCGCCGTCGCTGGGCGTGAGTGCGTAGGCGATCACGAATATCAGGTAGGTTACGACCCACGCAACCTCGGGATGAGCGATGCGGGCAAATCGGGAAGGCTCAACCACGGCCGCGTAGCCGGCGCTCATCGCGGCCGCCGCGACCATCACGGTACAGGCATAGCGCACCAGCCGGTTGCGCAAACGAAGCGGGTCCATGGCTACAGTTTAGTCGAGCGGGTCAGGGCCGTCGCATGACTGCAGTCATGCCTGCGGCCCGCGGCCCTGGCGCACTCAGGGTATGGCCCAGGTAACACTGGAGCTCAGTTGAGGGAATTCGCCGCCCTGCGGGCGAACACCAGGTGTGCCGTGGAGACCGGCTTCGCGCCTCCCAGGATCTCCCAGTCCTGAATCAGGTGATCGGCGTCCACGACCCGCCAGCGAGTGGAATGGAAATGGGCCGGATGAGTGTCCAGGTTGGTCGCGGCCCGGAACTCGAAGTCGATAACCGCCGGGTCTGCCGAGGGCTTGGCGGTGTAGCGCGGCTCGTTCAGGTAATCGCAATAGTGGTCGGCGTACAGCTGCGATCCGACCACATAAAAGATCGTGGAAGTGATCTGTTTGCCGTCGACCCACTCCTCGCCCAGCACCTTCGTACCCAGGGCAAAGGGCCTGAAGATGTCCGTGATGACCCCCTTGCCCATGGGAGCATCCCACGTGCCCTCAAGTGACTTGATCTTCTCAAGCAGAGCCTCGGCGGACGCTGCGCCGGGTGAGGCAGCGCTCGGCGCGGCCATCGAGCCGTGATCCATGTCTTGTGCCAGCGCATTGCCTGCAGCCACCACGAGCATCAGGGCCGTGACTACCATACGGAATGGCTTTTTCATGACACCTGCCTCGCGCCTGGCTTGCGCACCGGGCAAACATTGATACCCGTGCAGAGCTGCTTACGCGCCTCGCTGGGGCGAGGATCCGGCCGATTGAGCGTAAGTTGCACACCCCTTTCCAGCAGACCGGTAGCACCCCTCTCCAGGTCGTAGGTGATTGCCTTTGCTGCGTGTTCGGCGTCGTGTCGCGCACAGGGTTCGAGCGCCACCAGGGCGACCACCGTGAGGAGCAGGAGCAGGCCAACGCCTGCGATATTGAATTCATGCGTCATGGGAGCGGGCTCCAGGTAAGAGTAGATACGAGCCGCTTTATCCAGTTTCCCGGCTGCGGCGAACAGTGCCCGCGGTCATGCCTGGTGTCCATGACCTGAGTAATGCATGGGCGCCCCGAGCGCCGGGACGCGACGCGGTGGCATCACTCCGGCAAGGCAAGTTTCGCGAGCCGTGCCCCGAAGCTGGGGGCAGCTCCTACCGCGGGGGATCCGATGCGGTACCAGGCGACTGAACCAGAACGCCCGCTTCGGTTACTCGGCTATCCCCGAGCGCAATCCTGAGCCCGAGCGTAGTGACTGCGCGTGAGGACAACGGCGCGCACCGCGAAACGTACCTGAACACTCACACCCCTCGCAGGCGAGTCAAACCGCGCGCTCCCAGGCGACCCCTGGAGCGCTGCGGGATCCGCTTTTTGCCCGGCGTCAAACTCCTTGAGCGGTGCTCCCACTCGCACGCCGAAAGAACCTGAGTTCTCGAGTCCCCATGAGTACAAATGCTGCAGTAACCTACGCAGTGAACGCCCCTTTTGCGTAAGGGAATAATGCCCCACACGGCTCCTCGCCCGTCCTTGTCGCACCACTAGTCCGGATTTGGTCAGTTCGCGCAGTCGTTCGGTCAGCACCTTGTCGCTAAGGCGTGGGATCAGCTTTCGCAACTCTGCATATCGGCAAGGTCGCACTTTCAGATAGCAAAGAATCACCGTTTTCCATTTCCCGTCCAGAACGGCCAGCGTGAATTCCGTCGGGCAGTGGAAGTAGGTCGGAAGCCTCTTAGTCATGCTGGTACCCTAGCTCTTGTGCGCACGCGCTGCGCATTCACTTTCCAATCAGTTCGTTGCGCTGCCGTCATTTCCCTCGCAACCTTGCCGAGCCGAAGACAAGCGCGCGGAGGATGAGGATGAAGATTATTGCCTATGATCGCTTTAAGCCGGGCGTCGGGATGGAGACAATCCAGCCGTACATCAAGGATGAGGTCGCAAATGTCTGGCGTCTCTGGAAGGCTGGCGTTGTTCGAGAAAACTATGCCCGCGCGGATCAAAACGGTGTGGTTATCGTATTCGAGTGCGACAGTGTGGCCGAGGCGCAGCGCTACGTTGCCGATTTCCCGCTTTCGAAGGCAGGTTTGCTTGAGTGGTACTTCATTCCGGTAAGTGCCCCGCTACCGCTCGAGTTTGTATTCGATGCAGGCATTGACGTCGGCGAACCCTTCGACCGAACCTTCACCCAGTCTCAACCGAAACAGGCTAGCCGGTGACGTCACCGTGAAAAAGTTCTCGGGCTTGAATGTACGAACCTCGCTTTCAGATCTCTGCGATCGGGATCAGATAGCACTCCTGGTTTACGACATGCAGATCGGTATTGCGAGTCAGATAAAGGGCTCGCAGACCATCGTGGCAAACGTCGGACGCATCCTGAGGGCGGCGCGTGACGCGCGCGTTCGGGTATTTTTTACGCGCCATATGTCCTTGCCGCTCGAAGTCATGGGCGCATTCCAGTTGCGAATGGCCATGGCCTGGCAGCGGGTGGAGGAACCCGCTCTGGTAAAACCGTGGTTTCTGCGCGATTCGCCCAACTCTCAGATAGTCCCGGAGCTGACACCCCTGCCGAGCGAGGCAATTTTCGACAAGATCACGATGTCGGCGTTTGAAGGAACTCCTCTTAATATTGCCCTGCGTGATTGTGGCGTCACAGCGATCGCGGTCGTCGGCATTGCTCTTGAGGTCGGTATCGAGCCCACTGTCAGACACGCCATAGACCTCGGGTTGATTCCGGTGATCATTTCCGACGCGTGTGGGGCGGGTAACGCGGATGCGGGGCGCCGATCGCTCGAGAGTCTCGCGTTCGAGGGCAGTGCGATTATCACTGACATAGCCACATTCACCGGGCTGATCGGGCGTCCCGGAAGTGCCAAGGGCGAACTGTCTCCCTGAAAATGGGCGCGAAAACTTACGCCCCCGGCGTCCAATATTTCTGGATCCACGGGCACTTAAGCTCCTGATTTCCCGAGACAGCGTCGACTGATATTGAACGCGGTTTCCCTCATCAGTCATTTTCTCGATGCAACGCATCAGCGTGTGCGTTGCACCAGATGCGGCGACAGGAAGTAGACCCCCAAGCAGTCGCTCGCCAGTCCCGAGAGCGGAGATCCGAATTCGGATAAGCTGACGTTGCGGGCGAGGTCGGCGGCACCCCCTAGAAGGTCCCCGAGCCGCGTCCGGGGGAGCAACACCTCGATGACCGAGCCGACCAGAGCCGTATTCCTGAGCTATGCCTCGCAGGATGCGGAGCCGGCGCGACGGATCGCCGACGCGCTGCGAGCCGCTGGCATCGAAGTCTGGTTTGATCAGAGCGAGCTTCGCGGCGGCGATGTCTGGGATGAAAAGATTCGCCACCAGATACGGGACTGCGCCCTCTTCCTCCCGATTATCTCGTCCCATACACAGGAGAGGACAGAGGGATACTTCAGGCTTGAGTGGAGACTCGCGGACCAGCGCACGCACCTCATGGGGCGCACGCGGCCGTTCATCGTGCCGATCTGCGTCGACGACACACCCGAGACGGACGCTGATGTGCCGGACGCGTTCACCGCCGCGCAGTGGACTCGCTTGCCTAACGGGGAGGCGGAACCGGCCTTCGTCGTGCGCGTCTTGCGGCTGCTGTCATCCGAAGCGACTCATGCACCGGGAGGGGTCAGGTTGCCAGTTGCCCCCGTGGGGCCACCCGGGCCGCGAACAACACAGCGTGTCCTGCTGCTGATCGCGGCAGTCGCGGTCATCGGTGTCGGCTACCTTGCGGTGGACAAGTTGTGGCCGTCGAAGCAAGCAGCAGTAGCTGAGCAGACCCCGTCATCGACTGTTCAGACCGGCGCGCCCCCACCGGCTGCGATCCCGGAGAAGTCCGTCGCAGTACTGCCGTTTGTCGACATGAGCGAGAAAAAGGACCAGGAGTACTTCTCGGACGGATTGAGCGAGGAGCTCATCGGCCTCCTGGCGCAGGTCCAGGACCTGCGGGTGCCGGCGCGCACCTCCTCTTTCGCCTTCAAGAACAAGGCGGACGATGTCCCGAGCATTGCTCAGAAACTGCGGGTCGCCAACGTCCTCGAAGGCAGCGTGCGCAAAGCTGGCAGCACGCTCCGGGTGACCGTGCAGCTGATCCGCGCCGACAACGGCTATCACCTTTGGTCGAAGACCTACGACCGAGACATCAAGGACATCTTCAAGGTCCAGGACGAGATCGCCGCCGCCGTGGTCGAGGTGCTGAAGGCCAAGCTCGCGCCGGCACAGCCCGTCGCCGCGTACCGCAGCTCAAATACCGAGGCCTACAACCAGTATTTGCTCGGCAAGCGGTTTCACAGTCGAGGCAACGCGGACAGCTGGCGGCGGGCGATCGACGCCTTCCACAAAGCGATCGCGCTCGATCCGGATTACGCCGCAGCCTATGCCAGTCTTGCTCTCTCGGAGTATGTCCTGGCAGATTCGACCGGCGACGCAGCAGGACAAAGGCAAGCGATGGCTGACGCCGAGAGAGCCGTTACCCTCGCACCGCAGGAGGCCGACGGCTATGTGTCGCGCGCAGTTCTCCGGATGAACGTCAGCTGGGACTGGAACGGTGCTGAAGCGGACCTGAAGAAGGCGCTGGAGCTCGATCCCGCCTCCGACAAGGCTCAGGGAAACTACGCTACTTTGTTGGAAAGGCTCGGCCGGTTGCCACAGGCCATTGAAGTGGGAAGAAGGGCGACCGAGATCGATCCACTGTCTGCTATCGCTTGGTCGAATCTTGGCCTATACCTGACGTTCCATAGAGACTACGCGGCCGCACACGAGGCACTGCGTCGCTGCCTCGAGATCAATCCGGAATCGAGCTACGGCGCCCATCACCTGGCCATCCTGCAGCTGCTCGAAGGCAACGCGGCCGAGGCACTCGCAACGGCAGGCAAGATCGGCATTGAGCTTTTTAGGCTGACGGACGTCGCCATGGCCGAGCATAGCCTCGATCACGCCAAGGAGTCCCAGCAGGCCCTCGACGAGTTGATCGCCAAGCATGCTTCGGATGGCGCCTACCAGGTCACCGAGGCTTTTGCGTGGCGCGGCGAGAAGGACAAGGCGTTCGAGTGGCTCGAGCGCGCCTACCAGCAGCGCGACGGCGGCCTGTCAGAGGTGAAAGTCGACCTGCTGCTGGGTAACCTGCACGGCGATCCGCGCTTCAAGGCACTGCTGAAGAACATGAACCTGCCGCAGTAGCGCGTTCACATACAGCACGATGGCGGTTTGGCGGAACTCAGTAGCGACGTGCTGCCCGCCACTCTCCGCGATGATCCGCGCTGCAAGGCACGGCGACGGCAGACCAACCCAGCAGGTTGGCCTCGACGTGAATAACCTGCTGAAGCTCGAAGGAGGCGCGCCACTCAGTGGGCCGGGCCGGGTTTCCAGGCCACCGCGCCACGCAAGACGGTGACCGAGCCCGCCGGGAGAGTGAACTTCACACCGGCATCGGCTGCGACCTGCGTAGTCTTCGGCGGACCGTCCGGATCGGCGCGGCCGCCACCGGGCTCGGGATGCCAGGCGTACTCATTGCGCCCGAGCACGATCACCGTCACCGGGCCTGCGAATGATCCCGTGCGCAGCGCATCCTCGAAGCGCACGCTCACTTCGTGGGCGTTGTCCTGGTCCTTGTTCACGACCAGGAGTGCCCACGCACCGTCCGGCCGCTGCACGGGGTAGGCCGTCACGAGTTCGTGCCCGGCACCGTCGCTGATGTCCGAGTGCGCACCGTACAGGCGATGCTCCTGATCGCCCGGCTGCAGCCATTGACGGTTGAGCAGCTGGCTCACGAAGAACTGCGCCGTCGGCTGGCCGAGTTTCAGGTCCTTATCGGCGGTGTAGAAACTGAACGTCCCGAGCGAGCCGTTGTGCCCGCTCCCCATGGCTTCCGGCAGGTAGTGGAAGTAGTAGACCGCGTTACCGCCGTTGGCGAGGAACGCGCCGATGTAGTCCGCCAGCCACAGCCCGCCCCACAGGTCCATGTAGGCCTCCGAGTACTGGGAGGACAGGTTCGACTCGGTGATGAAGAGCGGCACGTCCTTCGGCACGCCATCCTCGCGCCACACCTGCATGATGTGGGTCACCCACTTCGGCTCCTCGTAGAGGCTGCTCCAGGCGATCTTCCCCGGATCGATCGGGTAATGCTCGAAGGAGAAGAAAGCGAGGTCCTGAAGCCGCCCGTGGGATTTCAGATACTCGATGAAGCGTCCCGTCCACGAGGTGTGACCCGCGGCATCCGGCCAGGTCTGAATGTCCTCGTTCTGGCCGGTGAAGATCGGGCCGCCGAGTTTCAGGGTCGGATCGAGGCGGTGCAGCGCGGATGCGAACTGCAGATACAGCGCCGCGTAATCCTCGGGCACCGTGTAGTGGCCGTCCGGCTCCTCCCCCATCTCCACGTACGCCACCGGGTAGCCGCGGCGCTTCAGGTACTGAAGCTCCGCGACCGCATCCTCGGGCGTCGAGTAGAGCATGGCGATCGGAATCATCGCCGGCAGCCCGCGGGTGATGCCGCTGGTAAAGAAGCGATCGAACCCGACCTGCTCGCCGGCTTTCTCGTCCAGATCGCGACTCTCATGCCAGGGATCGACCGAGGAGCAGTAGGTCGCGGTCTGGTCCTGGTCCGGGGTGTGGCGCAGCACATCGTGGAACTTGCCGTCGCTGCTCGAGGTACCGAGCGCGATCTCCCCGATGGCGTAGCCCACGCAGTCGCGCGGGTCCTGATGGGACGACCCGGTGCAGGTATTCGAGGAGCGGCTCATGAGGATGCGCACGAACTGCGCCTCCACGGGCAGCTCAGCGAGCCGTAACGTCGCGCGGCCACCGCGGCCGTCAGTCACCGCCCCGTGCAGGAAGCGCTGCCAGCTGCCGGCTGCGGGCTTGCGGATCGGGTCCTCTCCGGTCCAGAACTGTACGACGTAGCTCGTGGCATACGGACTCGCCCATTCGATACGGATCGCGTCGAGCTTCTGCTTCGTGGCGAGATCGAGGATCACCCACTGCGGGTGCAGCGCATCGTCCTCGCCGGTGAAGGCCTGGGTGAGGTAGGGGTTGCTCTTCCAGAACGTCAGCGGATCCCCGTCCGTCAGGCGCGAGTAGCCAATGGTGTCGGTGCCGTCATCGCGCGTGACACCGCGCCGGGGCAAGGGGTATCCCCACGAGTGAATGATCGGCGTCCTACCGGGCGAGGCATCGCCCACGAAGTAGCCGCGCCCGCCCGCGGCACTCCAGGTGCCGTGGGGATTCCAGTGCCAGGCCTCCGCGTGCAGCTCGGTGTTCTGGCGGTAAGTGACCGCGTTCCAGCCGGCCGCATGCAGCTTCTCGATGACGGCGGGCGTCAGGAGCTTGTCGGAGGCGCCATAGGGCAGCCGGTCGACGCCGGCGCCGAGCGCCTCCGTCGGGCGGATGAGGTTGGTGGCGTGCTCGGGCGCGGCATCGATGCGGATGGTCTGCGCCACGCACGGCAGCGCCAGCAGCATCAGCCCCCACCGCAGGTAACCGCCCATCCTCCCTCCCCTGTTTTCCGGGCGCGCTGCGCCCACTTCCCGCTAGAGCGACAGCCGCACGCCCAGGTAGTACTGGCGGCCGTTGGAGTAGAAGGCCTGCGGCTGCTCCGCGTTGGAATAGTACTTGAGCACGGGGTTGTTCAGGTTCAGGCCGTCGAAGGTGAACATGAGGTGCTCGTTCACCGTGTAGTTGAGGGAAGCGGCCAGGGTGCCGATGCCGGCCTCGTACTGCTGGGTGACGTTGGCGAGTCCCACCAGGAACGAGGAGCGGTAGGTGTAGGCGACGCGGGCACTGACGCCCCAACGCTCGAAGTACACTTCGCCGTTGGCGGTGTTCTTGGAGGAGCCCACGAGCGGCGTGCCGTCGGCGGCGTGGCCGTCGGCGTAGGTGTAGTTGGCGAGCGCCCCGAAACCACCCCACAGCGGCTGCTGCCACGAGAACTCCACGCCGTGATTCTTGGCGGCGATGTTGAAGGGCGAGGTAACCACGAAATTCGTGATCTGGCCGGTCGTGGTATCCAGGAAGGGGCGCGAGTTGTAGCCGTAGGTCACGTACGAGGGCATGTCCATGTAGAACACCGCTACCGACAGGAGCGACTGGCGCGCGAAGTACCACTCCAGGCCCAGGTCGTAGTTGTTCGAGCGGACCGGCTTCAAATCCGCGTTGCCGCCGGTGCCGGTGAGGTCGAGGTTGTTCAGGATCACCGCCGGTGAGAGCGCCGAGTAGTCGGCGCGCGACATGGTGCGCGAGGCCGCGAAGCGTGCCACCAGGTCGTGGGTGATGTCATAGCGCAGATTCATGCTCGGCAGCACGTCGGTGAAGCTGTGCGACACGGAAGTCGGGAGCCAGGTGACCCCGTCGTCGGCGAGATCAAAGGCGTTGCTCACCTGGCGGGTATTGACGATGCGCACCCCGGCGTTGCCGCTCCAGTGGTCGCCGCCCAGATTCGCCATGACGTAGCCGGCGGTGTCCTTCTCGTCGATGGTGAAGTTGCCCTGGTAGTTGGGGCCCGTGTTGACGTTGTTATAAGTGTTCTCCCACTCGGCGATGTTCTGCGGGTCGAGCACCCAGAAATGCTGCAGGTAGCCCGGCCCCATGCCGATGCCGGAGCCGAAGTTGCCCGGAGAGACGGTGTTGTTCCACGCCGGTGGCGGGAAGAGCAGATTCGGGAAGTTGTAACACGCGGGGGGATTATTCGGATCCGGCTCAGCCGCGCAGCCGTAGTTCACCCCGTAAGCCGAGCGGTCGTGCTTGGCAAAGCGCAGACCGAACTTGGCCGACTTCAGGACCCCGTCATTGAGCGTCCAGAGCACATCCGCCTGGGCATAGCTCTCCTGGTCCGTCACCTTGACCGAGTCCGACCAGCTGCCGCCGTTGGTGACGTGCGCCGGGTCATTGAAGTTCGTGGTGTCGACGCCGGGGAAGGAGACGATCGCCGGCCCGGTGGTGCCGTGCAGCTGATAGATGAGGGGCGAGTTGATGAGAAACGCCTCGTAGCCGTAGTCGTGCGGGGTCTCGCCGACGCCGCGGGTGTAGCCGATCTTGCTGGTGAGGAGCAGGTTCTCGCTCGCCTTGAAGTTCAGGTCCAGGTCCACGTAGCTTGCCGAGGAGCCAGCGTCGGGACGGTAGATGGAGTCGCGCACGCCGGGGAAGGGTGAACCGAAGGGATTGTTCGGGTCGAAGGCTGCGTTGGGGAAGCTGGCGCTCACGAGCGTCCCATTGACTACCTTGTAGCTCGTCGGCGCGATGCCCGCCTGCAGCTCATTCAGAGGGCTCGCCATGAAATTGGTGTCGAAGTTCGTGCCGAGGAAGCGCGAGTAGAAGCCGTTCAAGTCAACCGCGAGCGCGTCGGTCGGCTGGAACTGGAAGTCGACCAGGCCCCCGCTGCGCGTGCTGTGCTGCGTGAACGCGGCCGAGCCGATCTGCGCCGGATAAACGACGTTGGCGAGGTCCGGATGCGCGACGGCCACCGGGTCGGCATTCGGTCCGGTGGCCGGCCCGATCTGACCCTCGCCCAGCAGGAACAGCTCCTGGCCGTCGCGCCGCTCGTGGCGTGCCTCGTAAAAGCCCTGCAGCAGCACCCCGAAGGTGCTGTCGGCGTTCTTCCAGCCAACCAGCCCGTTTAGCTGCGGATCGTTGGTGCTCGGCAGATCGGCGTAGAGGTCCTGGGCCGTCAGCTCGACGGTCAGATCCTTCTTCAGAGTGAGCGGCTTGCGCGTGACGATGTCCACGTTGCCGACGGTGCCACCCTCGATGTAATCCGCCTGCGAGCTCTTCTGCACTACGACGGAGCCGACGATCTCCGCCGGCAGCAGCGTGAAGCTGACACTGCGGCCAACCGTGTTGGTCTGATCCCCGATGTACCAGTCGCCCGTGGCGATCGAGTGCCCGTTGACCGTCGTCTGGGTAAGACTCGGGTTAGTGCCGCGGATGCTGACGCGGTCGTTCTCAGAGAAGCCGCCCTCGCCGCCCGAGCCGGACTCGATGTTGACGCCCGGCAGGCGCTGCACCGCATCCGCCACGTTCTTGTCCGGCAGCTTGCCGATCTCGTCCGCCGTGACTACCTCGAGCATCGAGTCGCTGTCGCGTTTCTTCTCCAGCGACTGCTCGTAGGAAGCGCGGTAGCCGGTGACGACGACCGTCTGCAAACCGTTCGCGTCCGCTGCCGAGCCGGCGCTGGGCGCAGGGCCAGTCGCCTCCTCGCTCCCCGCCGCAGCACAAGAGCCCGCCAGCGCCGCGGCGAGCGCAAGCGCGATCAGGGTTTGCCGTGTCTTCATGTTTTCTCCCCCGAATGTCCGCATCACGCCGGTCGAGCCGGCTTAGCGTGTTCTTGCGTTACTCATGGGCACTGCCGCGCCGGCCCAGGCTGAAAAGATCCTGGAATGACACCGTCTGGTTACGGATCAGCGGGCGCGCCCAGATGGCGATGCTGAGAATGAACCCCAAGGTCAGGAATACCGTGAGCAGCGCGAACCTCAACCCGATGTGGTCGCCGAGCATGCCGACGAAGAGCGGCACCACCGCACCGCCCAGAATCCCGGTGCACAGAATTCCGGAGAACGCGCCGTGGTTCTGGTCAAGTGAGTTCAGTGCCAGCGAGAAAATCATCGAGAACATCACCGACAGAAAAAATCCCGCCGCCGGGAAGGCGACCAGCGCCACGTCGGCGGGACCGAACAGCGCGAGCCCGACGCACACAAGCGCCGGGACCGTGAAGGCCGCGAGCACGATCTTCGAGTCGAGGAGGCGCAGCAGCACCATCCCGAGGAGGCACCCCAAGGACATGAGGCCCCAGAACAGGCCCACCGCGTGGGCGCCCTCGCGCGTAGGCGAGAAGTGGTGATAGGTGGCGAGAAACTGCGACATCCAGTCCGCGAGGCTCTGCTCGGTGCCGACGTAGGCAACGATCCCGAGGAAATAGAGCTGCACCGTGCGCTCGGCGAGAAGTTTGCGGTATGTGGCTACGCTCCCGGAGCGCTCCGACGCGGCGAGCTCGATGCGCGGGATAGCGAGGAGCGAGGTGATGAGGATCAGGGCGAGGTACAGCGCCACGAACGCCCAGTAGAACTCTACCCAGACGAGCGACTGGCCCGTGGACGGATTGCGCATCAGCAGCGAGAAGATATAGGGACTCACGTAGGAGGCGAGCCCGAACACCAGCTGCGCGAGCACGGAGAAGAAGGCGAAGTGGCTCTCTCCGCCCGTGGTGCGCATGAGCGGATTGATGACTACCTGCAGCATCGCCATCCCGAGTCCGATGATGAACAGGCCCGCGATGACCGTGAGGTAGCTCGGCCAGAGGCTGATGGCGAGACAGCCCGTGAGATTGAGGGTAAAGGCCGCAAGCAGCGTCACGCGCGGGCCGCGCGCCTCCACCAAGGCCCCGGCGGGGATGGAGACGAGCCCATAAGCGAGGAAGAACGAGAATGGCAGGAACCCGGCCATGCCGAGGCTCAAGTGAAAGTCACTGATGAGGATCGGCATCAGCGGCCCGATCAGGTTGGTCACAAACGAGATGACGAACCAGACGACCATGATGTAGAGCATGAGGAGCGCCGTGCGCGTCATGCCCGCTCCTTCGCCAGCTGCACACGCGGCACGAGCAACCCGGCGAGATCCCCGGCCGCGATCGAGCGGCGCGGGAAGCGCGTGATGATGGCCGAGGCGGCCTCGCAACCGGCGCGCAACGCCTCCGCCAGCTCTGCGCCCGCGAGGCGTGCGAGCAGATACCCGGCGTTGAAGGAGTCGCCCGCGCCGATGGTGTCGAAGATCTTTGCCGGCGGCGCGGCGCACTCGTACCGGTGTCCGTGCTGCAGGGCGAGCGCCCCGCGCGCGCCGCTCTTCACCACGAGGGTCGCGCCGGGCCGAAGCGACGTACCAACGCGCCCGATGGCGACCTCGAGGTCCTCGCTGTCGGCGAGGCTGCGCACTTCGAGGTCATTGAGCAGCACGTGCTCGCACTCGCCGATCCAGCCGGATACCTCGCGGCGCAGCGCTACGCTCCAGTCCTCGGGCGGCCAGTTGGTGTCGAGCGCGACGTGATAGCCGAGTGTATGCAGCTCGCGGATCAGCTGCAGATAGGCGACGCGCAGCGCCGGGGTGAGGAACGCGCCCGACAGCAGCGCGATGGAACCGGCGTGGCGCGCCGGTGCGAGGCGTGGTTTCAGAAGATCGAGAGTCAGCGACTCCAGGTGGCCGCGGGTGGTGAAGAAGTTGCGCTCACCGCCCTCGTGGATGAGGCCGACGGTCAGCGTCGTCGGCGCATCGCACACGGCCAGCGAGGCCCCGAGGTCACGGAACTGCCCGGCGAGCCAGGCACCGGCCTCGTCGTTGCCGACCACTGACAGCAGCTGTGAGCGGCCGCCGAGATAGCTCGCCGCGAGGGCGGCATTGCCGGCCGAACCGCCGGGACGCAGCTCGCTCTGCTGCATCAGGATCTCGGTGCCGGGTCGCGGCCAGCCGGACAGGGGACCCAGCACGAGGTCGACGCCCACGTCGCCGATGATGATCAGCCGCTGCTCCCCTGCCCCCATGAACCGAATATAGGAGGCCCCTCAGCTGGCTGTCAATAAATACATCTAATGGATGTACATATTCTAGAGGCGCCCTGCACGCCCCTTGGCGCGCTGCCCCATGAGTGCAACCACGTCGGCGTCGGCCGGACGCTCCTGCTGCAGCACCTCGAGGCGTGGGGACAGGAGGTCGTAGATCGGCAGCACCGCGGCACCGAGAATCAGGCTGTCCTCCTGGCGCTCGGACAGGAGGATGCGCGGCACGCTGGCCGCCACACCGCCGCGCACTGAATGGCGCAGCGGCTCGGCGAGCCCGACCAGCCGCTCGACCAGCATCTTCGGCGCCGAACCACCGATGACGATCGTGAGCGGGTCGAGCATGTTCTCGATCACGCACACCGCATCGCGCAGCCGTTCGGCGGCCTCGCGACACCAAGCCCGAAGCCTGGGATCCGTGTCGCGCTCGAGCGCTGCGACCACCTGCTGGTCGCGGTCCGGCGCCTCGCTCACCCCGAGGGCTTCGGCGAGCGACTGCAGCGAGAGATAGCGCTCAAGACACCCCGCGTTGCCGCAGTAACAGGCCTTGCCGCCGGGCACGACCGGAATGTGCCCGATCTCCGTGGCGTTGCCATTGACCCCGCGGTAGGCCGAGCGGTTAACCACCAGCGTCCCGCCCAGGCCGACCCCGAAGTGCAGATAGAAGAAGTTGTCGAGTGAGCGCGCCTGGCCGAACAGGGTCTCGCCGAGCGCGGCCGCGACGCTGTCGACGCTGTAGAACACCGGCAGGCGCAAGGCCTTGCGCAGGCCATCGAACGCCGAGAGGTCCGCCCAGCCCTCGAGCGTTGTCGGACCCACGAAGCTGATGTCGGTCGCCACCAGCGGGCCGGGCAGCGCGACCCCGACGCCCCAGATGCGCGCCGAACCCTTCTTGCGCCGCAGTTCCCGAATGAGGTCCACCATCATCTCGAGTACGTGCCGCTGATCGTGGGTATCGAGGTCGACCTCGCGCCGCTCGAGGATGTCGCCTACGAGATTGACCAGTCCCGCAGAGGCGCGTCCGGGCTCGAGGCTGATGCCCACGGAATTGCCGGCGTCGGGGTTGAGCTCAAACGCGATCGGCGGCTGGCCGCGCAGCTTCGGCCCCTTGAGACGCCGGGCAACGATGAGACCGATCGCCTGAAGGTCGTTGGTGATGTTCGCGATGGTCTGGGGGCTCAGGGAGACAAGATCGACAATCTCCTTCCTCGAGATGCGGCCCCGACGCCGGATCACGTCGAGCACGATGCGCCGGTTGTAGGGCGCGCTCGACTGCTGCGTGGTGCCGCGGCTGACCATGGTGTCGCAGGATTATATACACGGCCCCCGCATGCCCCAGGGCGTTCGCAGGGTAACGGCGCGGCGGGCGCATGGCGCTGAGCCGCAAGCGCTCAGCCGGCGAGCGCTTCAGGCAGGTACCCCCCGGCTTCGCATTGTTTGCGATAGTCTTCAATGTTCGCGATGATCATGCGGCTCCACAGCTCCTTCGCAAAGCAGGCGCGCGGCGCCGGTGCGAGCGAGTGGTCGTGCAATGTGATTATGCGTCAGTGTCCGAGAGTGCTTTTGTCCCCCTGTCGGGAGGAGCAGAGCGAATCGGTGCCCTGGCGTTCGATGTTCGTGACAGTAGCGCCCTATGAACCAATCCTCGCCGTCGGCGGAACAAGGGAACAGCGCGCCGGCCGATGCTCGGATCACTCCGGTCAAAGGACTGCTGGTGCTGGCGGCGGTCGTCGTCGTCGTGGCGGCCTACCTGGCGGTGAATTATGCGATGGGGCTGACTGAGAGCTGGGCCGGCTTCCTATTCCTGGTGTGCTGGGCACTCAGCCATATGGATCTTTCCAAGCTAGCCGATTGTGCCGTCGGCGCCTTCGTCGGCGTGCTCGTCGCGTACGCCATGCAACGGCTGCCGCCAGTGCTGGGAGTGGTGGCCTTTGTGCCGATCCTGTGCGTAATCCTGGCGATGGTCTACTGCCAGATCATGGGCTGGCTCACGGTGATGGTGAATCTCACAACAATGACTTTTCTGACGATCGCGTCGATGCCCCTGGTCCAGGCGCACGTCAGCTTCCCCAACCTGTTTGCGACGCTGGCCTTTGGTGTGGCGTACTTTGCGGGACTGGTGCTGATCGGCCGGTGGTTCACACAGCGCGCCGGCCAAGCGGAGCACGGCGCCAAGCGCTGACACGAGCCGCAAGATAGGCAGCCTTCCGGCATCAACGGAGAGGCAATCTGTTGGTGCGCGGGGTGAGCCGCTGATCCCGGTGGTGCTTGACGCCGTCCGGTGCAGATTCCGTGCAGCCGCTCTCCCTGATCGCCGCTCAGCTATCTCACGCAGCGCAGGGGCTAGGTTTTGGTCTTATTGGCTCCCCACACGAACAGGACCGGCGGTTTGGGTTGTTCGCTTTGCACGTTCTCGGCACCTGTCTAGACGGCCGGCCCCGAGTCTCTGCGGTATCTGACGGGCTCGATGCTTTTCTAGTGTCCCTGCGCGTTGGGTGCCGCGGCCATACCTGACAGGATTTGCCATCCAGTGTCTGGGCTCTTCAGCCAGGTATGGATTACACGAAGGCCGCTGGGCTTCTCCACGCCATCCTTGGTGAGCCACGTCAAGCGAACGCGGTAGGTAACAGTCACGTAGTCGCCGGCGGCTTGAGCAGCCAGGTGCTCGACTTCATAGGACTTAAGACTCTCGCCCACGCTGGTATGCGCTGTAATCCAGTCCGTGATGTGATCCTTTCGGACGGGCTCGGGATTGGCCAGCGGCCAACCCAGGAAGTCGCTACGCCAGAGGCTCCTATACCGGTCCAGGTCATTCGCCTTCACGTAGGTCCAGTAGCTTGCCTCCAGCGCCCATACCTTGTTCTCATTGGCTGACGACTGCTCTGCGGAGGCGAAAGTCCCAAAAAAGGCGCACGCCACTGCCACGGCACATACCGCTCGGTTCATTCGAATCCCCCGTTAGAAGTCTGGATTTAGTCCTGCTTCTGGATCGTGCGGTCTGCATCTATCCGTAATGCCGTATCGCGTCCGTTTGGGGTCCTCGCCGCTACCGCCTTTGAGCAGCATTAGCCAGGCGCACATTCATGGTCTGAATTTCTCGCTTCATTTGGCGTAGTTGCTGCTGAAGATGCTCGAGCGCGCTATCGGTCTTGCGCCGCTCGTCGTCGATTTTGCGCTCCAGCGCGGATACTCGGAGCTCCAGGTCCTCGCCAGGCATGACTCTGCTCCTCGCAATCCCAATATTGGTGCATTAGGAGTTTGCGCCGATTGCCCACAGCAATCTACGGAGTCCACGACGGCCGCCCTACCGGCGCACAGGGGGCGAGGAGGATGTGGTCTTCGGTCGTTACGGGCGCTGGTTTGAGCCACGTGGAATTGGGCAGTCCCGAGCGTGCCGCCTCTTGCCGCATGTCGTCCCGGCACTTCCCGCTCTGCGCGCCCAGATAACTTAATCGCACGCGGGCGGCAGCAGGTTTTGTCGCAGCGCGGCGACGTTCGCGCTTGTAGGCCTCTGCGCGCACGATGGCAGCTACGGAGCATTGCGCCCCAACATGAACCTCTGTCAACGCGCCGTCGGGCCGCGCGTTCCCCCACAGGTCCGAGGTCTCGATCTCATCGATGCGATCAGCCACAGGGAAGATCTGGCTCATGATGCGCAACTCAAGATTCCTGCTCGCGGGCCTGCTCCTCACACTCGCCGCCTGCGGCGGGAGCGGCGACGACAGCGGCAGCACTACTTCCGGGACGACCGGCACCGGCGGCGGCACCACTACAACGGGCGGGGGCGGCGGAACGGCTCCGGTCACTCTGAGCGCTACTGATGCCCAGAGGCTACTCGAGCAAGCCACCTTCGGTCCCACACCGAGCGAAGTCACGCGCGTCGCCGCACTCGGCTTCGACGCTTACATCACGCAGCAGGAGGCGATCCCGGCCACAGGATACCCTCCCTTTACTTACGTGCCTCATACCGCGCCATCGACGTGCAAGACCGATCCGACGGCGCCCACGAGCGCAGCGAGCATCTGCGCGCGGGACAACTATTCCAACTTCCAGGTGCAGCGCCAGTTCTTCGAGAACGCCCTCACCGCTCCTGATCAGCTCCGCCAGCGTGTCGCCTTTGCGCTATCGCAGATCTTCGTCGTGTCCGGAGGGTCGATTTACGAGGCCTATGGAATGGCTGCCTATCAGAACATGTTGCTCAACGATGCCTTCGGCAATTACCGGCAGCTCCTCGAAGACGTCACGTTGAGCCCGGTTATGGGCCGCTACCTCACCATGGCGCAGAACGCCAAGGCGAATCCGAGCGCCGGCTCGGAACCGAACGAGAACTACGCGCGCGAGCTGATGCAGCTGTTCTCCATCGGGCTATACAAGCTCAACGCCGACGGCTCGCAGATACTGGATGCAAGCCAGAATCCGCAGCCCACCTACAACGAAAGTGTGGTGGAAGGTTTCGCCGCCACATTCACCGGCTGGACCTATGCACCGCTCCCCGGCGCCACCGTCAACTTCGCCGGAGCTCCGATCAACTATCAGGCGCCGATGGTCTCGGTGGCCAGCTACCACGACACGACGGCCAAACTGCTCCTCAACGGGGTGACAACACCTACCGGGCAGACGCCGGAGGCCGATCTGAAGCTGGCGCTTGACACGATATTCAACCATCCCAATGTGGGCCCCTTCATTGGCAAGCAGCTGATTCAGCATCTGGTGACCAGCAATCCGAGCCCGGCCTATGTTGCGCGCGTCGCGGCGGTCTTCGCGGACAACGGCAACGGCGTGCGCGGCGACCTCGCCGCGGTCGTGAAGGCCATTCTTGGGGATGTCGAAGCGCGGGGCGATGCACCCTCGAACCCGGACGCCGGGCATCTGCGCGAACCTGCACTCTTTATAACTACGCTGCTGCGCGGGCTGGGTGCGCAGTCGGATGGCGTTTATCTGCGAGCGCAGGTGTCTGCGATGGGGCAGCCGCTGTTTTCTCCGCCCACCGTGTTCAACTACTACCCGCCGGGTTATCAGCTGCCCGGCACCACCACGCTGGGCCCGGAGTTTTTCATTCAGACCGCCGCCACCGCGCTGGCGCGCGACAACTTCGTCAACCAGCTGATTCTCAATGGTGGCGCCACGCCTGATGCGACCGTCACCGGAAGTACCGGGACCACGGTAAATCTCAATGCACTGCTCGGCAGTCCCGTCTACACGCCTGACCAGCTGGTCAACGAATTGAACGGATTGTTGGTGCACGGGAGCCTTTCGAGTGCGGCGCACGCCGCGATCGTCACGGCGGTTGAGGCCGCGTCGACCAGCGATCCCTTGGGGCAGGTCAAGGCAGCCACCTACCTGCTCGCAACGTCGCCCCAGTTCCAGGTGGAGCACTGACATGGACCGCAGACACTTTCTCAAGCACGCAAGTGCCCTCGGTGCAGGAGCCGCGTTGGGCCAGCTCGGTGCGCTCGCAGCGCGCGCGCAGACCGCCGGTGACTATAAAGCGCTCGTTTGCATCTTCATGTACGGGGGCAACGACGGCAACAACACCATCGTGCCCATCGACACCACCGGTTATGCGAACTACGCGGCGGCGCGTCCCCAGATTGCCCTGCCGCAGGCGACGCTGCTGCCGCTCATAGACAGCACCGGCACGGCCACGCTCGGCATGCATCCCTCCCTCGGCGCGGCGAATGGCCTGCAGGCCATGTGGAATGCCAAGAATCTGGCGGTCGTCACCAATGTGGGCACGTTGGTCGCGCCGCTGACGAAATCTTTGTATCTCGCTCCGAATTCCCCGCAGCCGGAAAGCCTGTTCTCACACCTTGATCAGCAGCTGCAGTGGCAGGCTTCGCTCTCCAACGCACCCTCCACCACGGGCTGGGGCGGCCGGCTCGCCGATCAGCTCGCCAGCATGAACGCCGGCGCGAGCATCCCCTCGATGATCTCCACCGTCGGCAACAACCTGTTCGTAACCGGCCGTGCGACCCAGGCCCTCACGATTCCTACTAGCGGCTCGTTTGGCCTGAATGGCTTCGGCAGCTCCACCGGAGATGTCGCGCGCCTGAGCGCGCTCAAGACCCTGCTCGGAGTCGACCGGGGCACCGATCTTCTGGATGCGGCGCAGGATGTGATGACCGGCGCGCTTCAAAGCAGCGCCGTGCTCAATCCCATTCTTAAGTCCACGACCAGCACAGTCAGCGGCTACTTCTCATCGCTAAGCAGCGGTATTGCCAGCCAATTGCTCGCCGTTGCCAAGGTCATCGAGGCGCGGGCCACCCTCGGGGTATCGCGTCAGGTCTTTCTGGTTTCCCTGGGCTCATTTGATACGCATTCCAATGAGCTCGTTGCGCAGGCCGCGCTATTCGCCGAGATGGGACCTGCCATCAAGGCCTTCCATGACGCCATGGCGGCCATCGGCGCTGGCAGCAACGTCACGTCGTTCACGCTGTCGGATTTCTCGCGCACCTACCAGGCCAATACCAATGGCGGCACCGACCACGCCTGGGGCAGCAACCACTTCGTGGCTGGTGCGGCGGTCAAAGGCGGTCAGTTCTACGGTACCTGGCCGACGCTGCAGATGGGCGGCCCCGATGACGTTGGTAACTCGGGCAGGTGGGTCCCGACCACTGCCGTCGACCAGTACGCAGCGACACTGGCGAGCTGGTTCGGCGTCAGCGGTAGTGGGCTCACCGCCGTGCTGCCTAACCTGGCCTCTTTCAGCCCGGCAACCATCGGATTTCTTTGAGCCCTGACGCACGCGCGACATTCACGAGACGTTCACCGGTTTGTTCGTCCCGGCATGCGAGGTGAGTCGGTCCACCCAGATGACCCGCCTGCGAAACTTCTCTGCCTGCGCTCGGGGATTGAAGAATTGGCTGTACCAGCTGCGCTCCAGATGGAAGGGCCCGTCGCACCCGACCTGGAGCACGTGCAGCGCCGGCGCCTTGTGCGTCCAGACCTCGAAATCCTGCGCGAAGGCCACCCGACTGGCTTCCTGAAACGCGCGCGCCGCGGCTACGTCCTCAGCCTGCGTAACTTCATGGGGGAACTTCACCAAGAGCCCATGCCACACGCGCGTCACGCCGTCGTCCACCGGCGTATTGGCGATGAATAGAACCGTCGGATAAGCGCCGGTCATGTGGGCCAGAAGGTATCCGGGACCATGATACGTCGCGTCGATGCGCAGCGTATCCGCCGCTTCGGTGAGGGTGTGGTGTGTCCCCGCCATGCGCTGGGTCACTTTGTGCCCCTCGAATTCGTTCTCGTAGAGATCGATGCGATCCATGCCGTGAATGGGGCCGAAATGGGCCCTGTCCGCGATATTGTCGACCACCTCCTGCCCGTGAATGGGGAGCGTGCCGATATGGTCGATCTTCCAGTGAACCCACGACGGATCAGACCACTCGGCCTGCTCAGGCGCCGGCCATTCAGGTTCGAGCCGCTCCGGGTCGTGCCATACCCAGATGACGCCGAGACTCTCGTGGACCATCCAGCTGCGCACGCAGGCCGCCCGTGGGATCGGTCCGCTCAAGCCCGGGATATCGTCGCACTGGCCATCCGCACGGTAGCGCCAGCCGTGATACGGACAGCGGATGGCGTCGCCCTCGATGTGGGTGCCGTTGCGTATCACGAATGAGGTCGTATTGCGCCCGAGGTGGGTGCCCATGTGCGCGCAGTAGGCGTTCAGGAGCACGGGTTTCCCCGTGGCCCGGCCGCGAAAGAGCACGAGCTCAGTTCCGAAAAAGCGCAGAGGAATCGGCCGGTCCGTCAGCTCCTCCGCGTCGGCGACCATGAACCAGCCGCGGGGGAAGGTGAATTCCCCGAGTCCGTATTCCTTCGTTGTCGCCAATGCCAATTTCCGTGCTGTAGCTCAGCCCGCAGCGACGAGGCCCACGTTCAGGCTTTTCCCATGTCGCGCTTCCAGGTTTTCAATATCTCGAGGTACGCCGGCGCGCAGTAGAGGTCTTCTTCATAGTGGAATTTGCCATTGCCTGCGTAGAGGTTCAGCGTGACGCAGGGGAACTGATAACGGTAGTCGGTCGCGGGGCCCGGATTGCGCCACTCACCATACGGAACCTTGCTGCCATCCGGGTTAGGCCAGCGGTTCCAGTTGTAGTTAATGACCAGGTTTCCCTGGATCGCGTGCCACTCGGGGATGAAGCGCAACTCGGGTTGTGTGGCCATCAGCGGCACCATCCACTTGGCGATGTCGTCGCGGCGTCGGAACGTACCGAAATGGTGATCGACGTACAGGCACTCGTCCGTGAACATGTCGCACCAGTGCTCCCAGTCGTTCATGTTGGCGCGCGCCGCGTAGTCCTGGAATGCCGCCTCCACCTCCTCGTGCGGGTATGCGGGTCCGGTGCGCAGCAGGGTCTGCCACCCCAGGGCAGCGGACATGGCCCCCTGATAGGCAATTTTTCCCAGATCCGGGGGAGTCTGCGTGGTCATGAAGGTCTCCTGAAAAGCCTGGCGAAAAATGGTCTATGCAGGTCAGCTCACGGGTTAGATAGTCCCCAAGTGCCGATATCCGCTCGCTCCGGCGGCCGCTGATTGCGGTCGAGCTTGGCCGGTGGCGCGTGCGCGTTCTTGGGAGGCATCCAGCCCGACTCCTTGATCAGCTCCGCAAGTTCAACCATGTTGAACACGTCGTTCTCGTAGCAGAACCGGCCGTTGCCGGCGTAAATAGCGAGGCTGAGCGAGAAGCAATCGGGGTAGCTGCCGTCAGGGAGTTTTCCGGGTACCCGGCTCCAGAAGGCACAGATGACCAGATTGTCCTTGACCACCGTCCAGAGCGTGGGGAAGCGCCAGTCATCGAACCCGACCATACATTCATGCATGAAGGTGGCGATGGCATCGCTACCCACGTATCGACCCCAGACAGGGTCGATGTAGATCGCGTCCTCAGTGAAATGCTCGGCGACCTCGCTCCAGTCTGCGATGCCTTTGGCCACACGTTCGCGGGTGGTGAGGACCCTGCCCCACGCGGCGCGGACTTCTGCCTCGGGATAGATATGCATGCGGCGAGCTCCAGGTGTAGGACGACTGTAGCCACCCGCCCGCCATGGGAGCGCGACCGAAAAGAGCAAAGAGCAGGACCCAAGTGGGCCGCACAGCTATAGGCGGCGGATCCGGGGAAGCACCTCGCGCTCGAACAGATGCAGACTCCTCCAGGACAGATCCGGGTCAAGACCGCCCATGAGCGGGTGAAACAGCAGCGTCCCCGAGGAGCCCAGGTTCGTGGCGAGCTCAATGCACTCCTTCGGCGTTACGACGGCATAGCCGCCCTGCCGACGCAGCTCCTCGGCTGAGTCCACGGGCTTGTAGGAGGAATCGAGGCCCGCCTCGGCCGCCCACTGGCCATACGCGTTGGTCTCGTGCAGGGCGTGCGGCGCGATCCGTGCCCAGTCGCCGTCCGGATCCTCAGTCACGTGCAGGAACGTAGGACCGAAATTCATCGCAGCCGTGGGTGTAAATCCCACCTTGCGCGCCTCGGCGACATACTCATCGTGAAGGTCTTTCAGATGCGTGTCGAAGCCCATCGACTGCCGCGCGGCGCGGCGCGCCGCGGCAGGCGTCGAGCCCCCGAGCCACAGCGGCGGGTGAGGCTTCTGCAACGGCCGCGGGGTGACCCGCATGCGGCGGCCGAGATATTCGAATTCCTCACCACTCCAGGCGGCCCGCAGCACGCGGATGTTCTCCTCGATCAGCAATCCGCGCTGCCGCGGATCGACTCCGAACATCTGCAGTTCGCTCGGTACATAGCCGGCGGCGAGCGTGACATCGAGGCGGCCGCGGCTGATGTGATCGAGGACGGCGATCTGCTCGGCGACGGACACCGGGTTATGGAGCGTCAGCACAAGGGCGGCGATCACAATGCGCAGTCGCTCCGTGCGCGCCGCAATCGCGGCGGCCGCGATCAGGGGTGCAGGCAGGTAGCCATCGGCCACGCCGTGGTGTTCCGAGATGCGCACATGCGTGAAGCCGCAGCGGTCGCCCCAGCTCACCATCTCGAGCATCTCGTGATAGAGCCAGGTCCGGTCGGTCCCGAAGGAAGGGGCACGCATGTCGAACCTGAAGGCGATCTGCATTACGGAGTCCTCAAAGCGACACCGGCCGGGCCGATCGTGCGCGCACCGTCGTCGTCCTCAGTACTTCAGACTTCGGTCCGCCATCGGACCCATGGCCGCGCGCCATACGAGCTGGCGACGCCGGTTGATACGCTGGAGGCAGCCGATCACCTGCGGGATCGCGGTGCCGAAGGCGCTGCGTGCCACGTCGCACAGGGCGGCGCGCGCTTCGGCCTGGCTGGCGAATCGCCGACCCGTCAGTCTTTCGGCATCCTCGATCTCCTCCCGCTGCAATCTCTCGGCGCCGTAGGCAGCGCGATCGCGTAGGTAGCGTGACAGGTTCGCAAGGCCCTGGGCACGATCGCGCACATAGGAGTCGCCGAGGGCCGGGATCACCACCTGTTCGAGCGTATGCAGCATATAGTCATGCACATAGGGCTCGGGAGCTGCATGAGGCAGCTTCCCGTCCGGGAGCTCAGCAACCTGATGGCGTTCGGCAAGTGCGCGCACCAGCGCGTCGGCGACCGATTGCCGGTAGGTGAGAAGAACCGGCAGGTTCTGGCTAAGCGAAGGCCGGGAGACCGCGAGGTTCAGGCCGATGTACCAGCGCGTGAGCACGAGGATCACCCCGTACGCGAGCGCGTCGCGGTCCACACCTGCGCCGGAGAAGGCCTCGTAGTTCGCGATATGCTCCGCAGCTTCGCCGAACGGGACGCCGAGCGAGCGGCACAGCACCGCTCCAAGATCCTCGAGCGGGTGCCCCATGTGCACGACCTCCCAGTCGATGATCGCGCGCAGACGGCCGTCCGGGCCAAAGATGAAATTCCCCGGTCCTACGTCTCCATGCACGATGCGCGCCGGCTGCGATGCGTCGGGGACGTTATTGAGCAGCCAGCTCAGTGCAAAGTCGATCTCCGGCTCTTTGAGGATCGTCGCCGGTGCATACATCGATTTCAGGCGGGTGAGATCGTGCGCCAGAGCCGCGCCGACACTCGCCGTACGTGCGAAGTCCTCGAGCCCCAGATCCCCCGGCTGCAGCCTGTGCAGGGCGACAACGTGTCGCATGAGATCGGACTGGATCGCGCGCTGTAGTTCGGCGGAGACTTGGGTCTGGTAGCTCGTCGTCCCTTCCACAAACTCCATCAGCATCGCGTTCTGCGCGGCGTCGTAGGCGAGGATTGCCGGTACCGGAAAGTCGCTCCGGCGCAGCGCCGAGATGACGCGATACTCGCGCTCGATGGTGAACTCGGTGCCCGACAACGGTCCGGCGCCGTTATCGACGCGCAACAGGTGCCGGGAGCCGTCAGGGGTCCTCGCAACGTAGCTGGTGCGCGACCCGCCGCCGGGGATCAATTCCAGGGCGACATCGGCCCCGAGCGCGGAGCCTGCCCAGGCACTGAGGCGCGAAGGGGGTGGCGCGCTCATTCCCGGGCGCCGCGTATCGCGGAGCGTGCGCGCCGATGCTGGCGCCACAACGGCACACTCCAGAGGTCCTGCTCTTCCCCATAGGCAACTTCGCCGCCGATATCCCAGCGCATCAGATAGTGCCGGCTCAGGAGGTTCGGGTAGGGCGTATAGGCGAACTCGTTCAGCGGCACGCCGGAGGCGTGGAGGGAACGACCGGCTGAGTCTTCGATATCGAAGGTAACGCGCTCGAGTCGATCGCCGCGGTACTGCACACGCCGCTCGCCGCGGCTTACCGCCTCGCGCTGACCGTCGACGCTCAGGTAGCCGTTGAAGACCGGCTGGGGGGTCTGACCCGAGTGGCAGAATCCGAGGAAGCAGCGCCGCCGCGAGCCGCCGTGGAAGTATCCGAGGCGCACGTCGTCGCGAATGACGCGCGGTCCCCAGGAGCGGTCGCGCACGCCGTAGGCGTCAATCGCCTGCCGGCGGCCTTCGATCTCGATCGAGCCGGTGCACCATCCGCCCTGGTCCAGGTGACCTGCGAAGAAATCGCCTGCGGCACCGCGTGTGGTGACGTGAGGTGTGGTCAGAGCCTCGAACCGAAACTCGAGCAGCGCACGCGCGTTCTGGAAGCGCACCAGGTATTCGCTGCCTTCCCGCAAGGAGGTGATGGATGTGCCGTTGTCGAGCGACAGCGCCTGCAGCCGCAGTGCCCCTGGAATGGGGCGGTTCACGTCATACTGGAAGAGCTCGGCATCCCAGGGAACCGCTGCCGTGCGCTCCCACACAATGCAGCCCCCTCCGTAGATTCCCAGTGCAGGCCTGAACCACTGATAGACGTAAGCGGTGAGTGCCTGTTCGGGTACATATGTTGCGAACCACACCGCGTCGGTCCATTCCGGCTGGTCCGGGGGATATGGCTGGAACGCATCCAGAGAGGTACCGGTCTCCAGCAGCGGCCCCAATTCAAACCCCCTTCCGTGACGTCAACCGCGGTCCGGTTGCCGCTGCGGTAGTCTAGCGGCGGGCCGCTCGGCAATGAGGGACAGCGCCGCGCAAAGAACGGGTCACGGGTGAGCGCCCGACCGTCCTTCAGGCATGTAGCACGTCTTCGCGGTACGCCGACGGCGAGCGACCGGTCCACTGCTGGAAAGCGCGCCGGAATGCACCCGCGTCGCTGAAGTTAGCCAGGTCCGCAACCTCGTTGATCGTCAGGTCGCTCCGGCGCAGGAATTCGGTGGCCAGACTCAGCTGGACGCGCTTGCGGATCGTGGAATAGCTGGTGCCCTCATCCGCTAGCCGGCGGCGCAGCGTCCAGCTGGTAATGCCGAAGCGGCGCGCGACCTCATCCACACTTGGGACCTTCCGCAGACGCATGTGCCCATCGACCATGGTCCGGTACACGTGCTCGGCCACCGCCGTGCGCTGGCGCTCGCCGGCGAGCAGATTAAAAGGGAAGTCGGCGAGCCGGGCGCTCAGCTCCGACGGACGGCGGATCACTGGATGCTCGAGACCGCTTACGGCGAAGGTCAGACATGTCTCGGGCCTGCCGAAGTGGGCAGGACAGCTGAGAAGGCTCAAATGCAGCAGCGAACGACGCGGTTGCGGATGGGCAAACTCGGCCACCTGCAAGGCAAGTGCTGCATCGATCAGCCACTCATACAGCTTGTGCAGCAGCATGATGTTGCACAGGTCCATCGGTAGTGCGGCCGCGCTGGCACTTCCCACGACAGTCGTTACGCGCAGATGGGCGTGCCCACGCTCGCTGGTCAGTGCCACCCGGCCGACGCGCCCACCCAGCACGTCGAAGAACTGCGCCGTCGTCTCGATGGCGTCGCGCAGGTCCGCGCAACCGACGAGGCACTTGCTCAGTAGTACCAGCTGAGTTGCGGTCAGGGACGAGCCGCGGTCGGTACGCTCGATGTAGGTACGCAGGTACTCATGGCAGATGCGGGTTGCGCGAATGAAAATGCCGGGCTCAATCGCGCCGCGCGTCACGTCGGTCGGCTCGCAACCGCCCTGCCGGAGCACCTCCTGAGAATTTGCCCCCAGCTCATCGATGCTTCCCAGCAATCCCTGCAGCAACATCGGCGGCACGCGGCCGCAGTCCGGGCGCGCCACGTGCTTGTGCGGTGACGGGCGCGCCATACTCAGCGCATCCGAGAATACCGACACCTCAGGCTTGCCTGGAAAGTCCATGACCATCGCCCCCTCGATGATGTGATAGTATGTATCACCATTGTATATCACCGTCAAGCGCGCGCCCTAAACTGTGGCTGACGCCCGGCGCGTGAGGCGAGCGAATGCTCGCAGTTGGTTCGACAGAGTCTGAGAGCGCACAATGGCTGCTGGTCTTGAGGCACACGGCGACCCATGAAGCCCGTACGCAAGTACGAACCGGAAGTATCTCGTGCAGTGGAAGACGTACGCACGCGTCGCGCACACGCACGCCCGAGCGGACGGACGAAGCTGCAGCAGGAGCAGAAAGAGGAGACGCGTGAGCGTCTGTTAAAGGCGGCGCAGCAGGTGTTTGACCGCCAATCGTACGCGGCTGCTTCGGTCGAGGACATCATCGTCGCCGCGGCTGCGAGCCGTGCCTCGTTCTATCGCCATTTCGACAGTAAGTGGGAAATCGCCAGCGCCTTGTGCGGTCAAGTGATGCCCGAGGCCTGGCAGCTCTGGCACGAGCTCGCGGGCTTCGGCGATCCGAGCCAGAGCGTGCTCGAGGATTGGCTGCGGCGCAGGCTCGCGCTCTATCATCGCCACCGCTCCATGTTCCTCATGATGCGCGAGGCCGTCGCGCTCGAGCCGGCCGGCGCGGCGGCGGTTGTGCGCACGCACGATGAGGTGATTCACGTGCTCGCCTCCGGTCTGAGCGCCTTCAGAAAGGCGCTCGCACGCACCGCGGCCGGTCAGCTGGCGCACATCCGCGCCTGCCTGCTGCTCATGCAGCTCGATGAGTTCACGTACACCCTTGCCGTGCGAGGCTGGGACGTCAACAACGAGATTGCCATCGACGTCATGTCTTCTCAGATCAAGGCCTTCATAGCAGGCTGACCCCGCTCCCTGACGATAAGGCGGCAGCGGGCGACACGTCTCGCCTCGCCTCCAAAACTGCGTCGATCTTTGCTCATTCCTGTCGCGCCGGCGCTCGCGCGCGACCCGTACAGTGCCCGCCGTAGCAGTTGCCGTTACATCGGAGTACCGATTCCGAATGACCGACGGCCTGCAAATCCGAACGAGGGGGTTGTGTGAGCGAGCGACTAGCCTCTGGAGTGTGCCGCGGTTCTGCCGGGCGTCAGTTGTCCATGGTTGCAATGTGCGTTGGCGCAGTCTGCCTCGGCAGCGTCGCTCGCGCCCAGGATGCCGGCGCCCTCGAAGAAGTGGTAATCACTGCTCAGAAGCGCGAGCAGAACCTGATTGACGTGCCGATCGCTGTCACCGCCCTTAAAGGGGACTATCTCGAACAGCGCGGCATCAACTCCGTCGACAAACTCGATGGGCTCGCACCGGGTCTGGTGGTGGCGTCGTACCCGACGCAATCAAACAATGCACAAATCGGCATCCGCGGCTCAGTGCAGCAGAACGACGATATCGTGCTCGATCCTTCGGTGGGCATGTACCTGGACGGGGTCTACATCGGAAAGGCCCAAGGTGCGGTATTCGAGATCGACGATCTGGAGCGCGTCGAGGTGCTGCGCGGTCCGCAGGGCACACTCTACGGGCGTAATACCCTGGCGGGGGCCATCAATTTCATCACCAACAAGCCAAACAACAACTTTGGCGGCTCCGCCGAGCTTGGCTTCGGCAACTACAACGAGACGGACGCGAAGCTCACGGTGAACGTGCCCATCACCGACTCCCTGTATGTGCGCCTTTCGGGCTCCAGCCTGCGGCGAGATGGCAACGTCCGCCTTATCGGCGACCCGTACAACGCAGGCGGCGTACCGCTCGGTGAGCTCTATAACAATTCCGTAATGCAGGACCCGTT
This sequence comes from uncultured Pseudomonadota bacterium, assembly GCA_963743625.1. Taxonomy (GTDB): domain Bacteria; phylum Pseudomonadota; class Gammaproteobacteria; order Steroidobacterales; family Steroidobacteraceae; genus 13-2-20CM-66-19. The sequence continues at coordinate 101,072 of CAVUQM010000018.1, forward strand.
CGGGGCTGAAGCCAAAAGCGGGCGCATGGGCGACAAGGATCACGTTGCCTTCCTCGGCCAGGTTCGGTGGCTACCTGCCGAGCACGTCACCGTGGACTACATGCTCGACTACAGCCGTGCGCGCGATACGCCGGTGTACAGTCAGCTGCAGTCGGTCAATCCTAACGGTTTCCTCGGCGCCAACTGTCCCTACGGTCCGACGGTATGCCTGCCGGCCTACCTTTATGTGCAGCCGAAGTACTCGAGCACGGGCTTCATCGACAACATCCCTTCCGACTATGTGTCGATCGCCGGCCACGGGCTTACGGCGACCTGGGACATGGACAGCGTGATCCTGAAGTCGATCACCGGCTATCGACCATGAGCTACAACGACTTTCCGGCGGACCTCGACGGCACGCCATTGTGGCTGGCGACCGGCGGCCTGCAGACCTCCTATTACTCCCTCAGCCAGGAATTCCAGCTGACGGGCAAGTGGGGCACGCGCCTCAACTACGTCGGCGGGCTCTACTATTTCCAGGACAAGGGTGACACGACCAACCCGCAGCGCTTCTTCTTCGGCAGCGTCAACTACGATACGAATTACGGAGGCACGACGCACGCGGGCGCGGCGTACGGGCAGGCCGATTTCGCAGTCACGGACCGGTTCACCGTTACGGGCGGTCTGCGCTATACGTTGGAGACCAAGACGATCCATCGTTCGGACGTGTTGCTGCCCGACACCGTGCTGGTCGACGTGGATGAAGCCTCACACCGTTTCCACGCGCTCAATCCGACCGTCGTTTTTTCCTACAAATTCACCGATAACCTGAATGCGTACGCAAAATACGCCCAAGGTTACCGCAGCGGCGGCTTTAACGGCGAGGCCGGCTCAAACGAGGCGACCACCACGCCCTTCAATGCCGAGACGGTCGACTCCTTCGAGGTGGGACTCAAGTCAAGCCTCTGGGACCGGCGGCTGGAAGTGAACATTGCCGCCTTCATCAACAATCACAAGGACATGCAGTTGTCGGTGTTCACGGCGGTGTCCTCGTTGCAGAGCCTTATCCAGAATGCGGGTTCCGCCAAGATGAGCGGCGTTGAGCTCGAGACCGCGTTTCGCCCCGTGGAGGCGCTGCGACTCACCGCAAACCTCGCCTACCTGAACGCGAAGTACAACACTTACTACGACACCAACACGAGCGGTGAGGTTGTGAACGTCGCGGACGACCGCGTGATCCCCCATGCGCCCAAGTGGCAGGCCTCCGGCGGCTTCGACTGGCGCGTGCTGAGTTTGGGGAAGGCCGATAGTCTGCATCTCATCGTCGATGCCCACTACACGAGCAGCTATTATCTGTACCCGTATGCGAAAACCGCAACGGCGGATTTCCCGTTGGTGTCGCTCGCGTCTCTGACGCAGGCGGAAGCCTTGGGACTCGTCGATACGCAGCTGCGCTGGGAGAACATTCCGATCGCCTCACAGACTGGCTGGGTGTCCGTCTGGTGCAAGAACCTTGCGAACGTGGTCAAGAAGCAGAACGGAATTGACTTTGGCCCGTCGTTTGGTGAGCTGAACATCGCCAACTTCAACGATCCGCGCACCTACGGGATATCGGCCGGGATGAAGTGGTGAATCGGGCGTGCACCGTGGCTTGAGGAGGATGCTAAATGCGCCACCAAAGTCCACGAAGTTGGCCCGATGAAGCGGTCACGCGAACGAAAGGTTGGCGGGAGGCATCGCGATGCTTGCCACTTTGGGGCGTGATTATCCGTGAAGGTCCTTTAAGACAACGGCTAGATCGAGAAGCGCTTGTTGGCCATCGCCGCGAAATGAAGAGCCGTGCATCGTTGCGAGGGTTACTGGCGTCAACTCGGCCAGTCGCCGAAGCGTAGCATCCGTGTATGGCGTGTAAGGCATATCTCTTGCCAGGGGGCCTGCCATGGCCGCCAGGATTGCATCGCGTGCACGCTCGACTATCCCAGACTCCACCAGAGGCGCCGGATCACCAGGGTGGAAAAAGAGATCGGAGCACAGCAGTGTTCGTTCGCTCGAGTCGAAGAACAAACCTGCATCCCACGAATGCGGCACGTGCGGAGTCGAAATGAATCGGATGTCGTGCCTGCCAATCGGCAGGACTTCTCCGTCAGCAAGCGGGCGCGCAGGGCGATCCGCAAAATCGTCGACCATCACCTTTGCACCAACGAAGCTGCAAACCGGCTGTGCCAGCGGCGCAATCCCAAGATATTGATTCAGGGCACCACATTCGTCCGATTCAAAGTGGCTGAACCCGATCCAGCGTAGCTTCGCAGGATCCATTACTGAGGCCACGCCCTCTCGCGTGAATTGGAACATTCTTCGAAAGCCCGTATGCATCAGAAATGGCTCGTCATCCGTTATAAGAAATTGATTGAGCTGGATCTGATATTCCGGGTTAAACGTCGAGATCCGATACGTATCAGATGCGATTTCAGTTACCTTGCTTTGCATACCGACGCTCCTCTCGATGAAGCTATCATTCGATCGTGTGAATATCGATTTTCACCCAAGGTTAGTCGCATGATTCTTTCCGGACAAGGTTTCGGAGTCCCATAGGACGGCGACTCCGACGGTGATCAGGGATGCCGCGGAACCGGTAAACGAAGATTGTAGAGGACGGGGTTACGTGCACGCAGTCGGTGATCCCGCGAGACATGACCGCGGAGAAGCTCAACGCTGGAATCAAGCTCGCGCTAGCCGATATGACCGGGCGAGGCTTGCTTGCCGAGTACTGGCTGGCCACGGGGCAGCCACCGGCGCGAATGCCGGTGGCTGTCAAGCCTCACTCGCTAACGGGAATCGTGCACCCGAAAGCCTAGAACTGCCACGCAACACCCCCGAAAAACCCTCGCGGCGCACCGTACTGGGGTGCAAACACGCCTACCCCTGAGCCACTTCGAATCTGGTAGACCTTATCAGTCACGTTGATTACGTCGAAGCGCACCGTCAGGGGCCCCGAGCTGGCAAGTCGGAACTCGTGGCTGACGCCGAAATTTATCTGCGTGTAGCTCGGCGTGTGATCGCCATTCGGGATGCTCGACCCATCGGGCAGGCTGAGATCCTGCCGAAGTCCGGTGCCAAAGAGCATGTCGGCGCTGAAACGTGTGCCCAACCAGAGATAAGAGGCGCCTGCAGAGGCTGCCACTCGTCCCTCGTGATCCAGGTGAATGTAGTTATTCTGGATATAGGCGAGATCGTCCGCGCCAAAGTTGAACTGCGAGGATTCGACGGCTTTGCCATGCGCAGCCTGGAACGACAAGTTGGCATACGTGGAGAAGTTCTTCACGGAGTAGTTCGCCGAAAATTCCACGCCGCCGATGAGGCCGTAACGATAGTTAAACGGCGTAAGAATGATGGGCGCGCCAAACTGCCCCTCATCGATCAGATGCTGGGCCTGCTCATAGAAGCTGTCAGCCCCAAGCGTCAGCGCATTGTCGAGGAGTTTCTGCTGAACACCGAAATCATAGTAGTTTGCCCGCTCGGCGATGGGAGGCGTGTCCTGGGTGACAGTGCCAGGCGGAATGGCCGAAGTGCCTGCGAATTTCGTAAAGGTCTCGCTTCCGACCAGCTCGAACGGCGGCGGCGTGTAGTAACGCGAATAGCCACCGTGCACAGTCGTACCCGATCCGAGCTGCCAGACAAAATTCACGCGTGGACTGAGCTGGCTGCCGCTTGAGTAGGCGCTGTAGTGATCGAACCGTACGCCGTAATTCAGCGTAAACGGTGCAAAGACTCTCCATTCGTCCTGCAGATAGACACTCTCGATCGCCTGGGACTGTTTGCCATTGTCCGGGATCGTGAGAGGAATATCGCTGGTCTGCACGCCCTGAGCATTGATGGGCAGGACATTCGAACTCGTGTCGCTCTCGGCGCTGTCGTGCTGAACATAGAAACCCGCACGCAGGGTATGCGAGGGGGTGATCTTGTATGAGCCGTCGGTCTGCCACGCGAGGGCGGTATCGTCCTTAAACGCATCCTGGGCGATGCCGTTGTAAAGCAGATCGCCCAACAAATCCGGTGCGAAGTGCAGGCTGGTGTAGCGAGCCGACAGGGACGTCTGCCAGTTAAGATCGCCCTGCGAGTGCTGCCAACTGAGAACGGCGTATTCGGCGAGCTCGTGCTGGTTCTCGTTCAGACTATCGCTGAGAAAGTCACTCTGACCCAGAACCTGATATCCCAGGCTGGGCTGTAGTCCGCGTTGATTCGGAATCTCGAAGTGATCATTGGACAGACCCACGATCAGCGAGAGGCGGTTCTGCGGATCAAGAATCTGCTCGAAATAGCCAAATGCGTGTCCCTGCGTGGTGTGATCGTGCAGGGGATCGGAGCTGCCATCCGGTGATTCGATGCCCAAATTATTCTGCTTGTAGTCGCCCGTCAGGTAGTAGCTGAAATTTCCGGCGCTGCCGCCGTACTCGGCCGCGGGCTGGACGGTACCGTGGCTGCCGCCATAGAACGAGACCTCTCCGCCCGGCTGCAGCAGGCCGCTGTTGGTGGTGAGGTCGATGACGCCAGCGGTCCGCAGGCCGTATTCCGCCGGTAGCGCACCAGTGATCAGGCTCAGTGACGAGATCAGCCGGGGACTTAAGGTCTGGCTGAAGACGCTGATGCCCTCCGGCAGAATCACCCCGTTCAGGCGGTATTGCAGATCGTTATGGTCTGCGCGCACGTGTAGCTGTCCGAAAGAGTCCTGCACGACGTCCGGTGCCTGCAGCAGGACCTGGTTAAGCTGCACGTTTTCGCCGCCGGGCGTCGCGGCAATCGCATCGCTCGTGATCGTGTAAGTCGAAGCGCCGGTCTGCGTTTCGATCTCGGAACGCGCAGCGTTCAGGCGCCGCGCCGTAACCACGACTGTGGCTACGGAGCCATCCGCGTCGGAGGGGGCGGCGGAAGAGCCGCCGGGTGTAGCGGCTGAATCCGCAGTCGAGACGGTGGGGGAAGTGACATCGCCGGCCTCGGCCCGGATCTCGGGCGTGATCAGGAGTCCCAACGCAAGTGAGGCGGCGGCCACGCTAGGTGCGGCCCGGTTTCGGGGATTAACCATGAAGCTACTCCACAAGAACTGAAGAGACAGCGCAGCGCGGATTGCTCGCGCTGCACGGTTCAGAATCGAAAGCTCAGTTCAGACTTGCGGAGGGCCGCGACTGCGGGGCGTCGGAATCTCGGCGCCGAGAATCGCGTAGAAAGGATCGGGAGCGGGGATAAAGGCGGCTGGGCAAAGTGCCAAGGCCATCGCGGAGGCGGTCGCGGGATTGGCAACCTGCGAGAACGCCTGACAGGTCGGACACGTGCCGTTGTCGGGTAGCTGGTCACTGTGATCCAGCATCGCACCGTGGGTGGTGCTCGTGCCGTGGCTGAGATGGCTCAGCTCATGCAATACCGCTCCGTGCTGAGCAAGCAGCAGCAGCAGCGATAGAACCCACGAAAGAGATCGGCGATGCATGTTCACGAGAATCGGCCTGTGGCCAAGGCCGGAGTGTAGCCCGACCGTGGGCCCGTTTCCTAGTCGCCACGCGGACGGTGGGGTTCAAAGATGTGACGCAAGTTGAGATTTGCATGCATCGGTTGCTGAGGCCCTGCTAGAAGAGACAGACATTCGATGCGCTCATACCCTATCCGCGGGCGTAAATGCTCGCGGCGCTGCCAAGTTCCCGAAGCACGGCTTTTACCGCTGCTCCCAAGGGGCCCACGTTGAATGGTCAGGCGCTCAGGGAAAGGTCCAGAAGAACAAAGGAGCCATTGGTGCTGTGTCGCCCAGCTAGTCGATGAGCTGGTAACGCAGGCTGCGACCCGCGCCCTGGGTGCTAATTACTCCGGGTTCCGCGAGCTCGGCAGGATCGCGCGGGGCGGTGGCCGGACTGACGTGAGTCAGGTGCGCCTACTTCCTCTCAGTCATAGCCCATGAGCGCTGCGACTGCGGCGACGAGCAGGCACACCGCGACCAGCGCCCAAAGCCGCCAGTTTCGGACGGCGGCGCGCCACGTGGGTTGAGTGGGCCGGGTAGCAGTCATGTCGGTGTATAGGGTAGGGCCCTATGCTATATTTTGACGATGTCACACACAATCATCGAAAAGCGGAAACTTCTGGCGCGCGTTCGGCGCATCAGAGGCCAGATCGAGGCCGTCGAACGTGCGCTGCAGGAAGAGGCGGGCTGCGAGCGTGTCATGCACCTTCTTTCAAGCTCCCGTGCGGCGATGGCGGGATTGATGGCCGAAGTCGTGGAGGATCATGTCCGGACTCACCTTGTAGACCCTAAGGCCCATCCCCCCGCCCTGCAGCCGCAAGCCGTCGAGGAACTCCTCTCGGTCGTTCGCACCTACGTGCGGTGAGTCAGATGGCTGACCTCGACACGCCGCTTTTCGAACCCCAGCACGATCATGTGTTCCTCGGTGAGGGCCATGAGCGCGCGGAACGCCAGACTTGGGCGGTGATCTGGTTGTGCGGCGTCATGATGGTGGTCGAGATTGTCGGCGGCATCCTCTTCGGTTCCCTAGCGCTCGTTGCCGACGGGCTGCACATGTCTACTCACGCCAGCGCGTTGCTGCTGGCAGCTCTGGCTTACCGATACGCGCGCCGGCACGCCGGCGACCGGCGCTTTGCCTTCGGGACCGGGAAGCTCGGCGATCTGGCCGGATTCTCTTCCGCCGTCATTCTGGCGATGATCGCGCTGCTGATCGCGTACGAAGCGGTCAGCCGACTCTTTAGCCCGATCGCGATCCAGTTCCGGGAGGCGATCCCGATCGCGGTCCTGGGCTTGGGGGTCAATCTTGTCTCGGCCTGGCTGCTGTCACGCGGCAGCCACGCGCATCATCACCACCACGACCATGACCATGACCACGACCATGACCACGACCATGACCATGACCATGAGCCGGGATACACATAGCGCCGCTGGGGAGCGTGAACATCCACACGATGAGCGGGACTCGCTCGCCGCCGCCCACCGCGACAATAATCTACGCGCGGCGATCATTCATGTCGCCGCGGATGCCGCGGTTTCGGTGCTGGTCATTGTGGGCCTGCTGCTAGCGCGGACATTCGGGTGGTTGTGGAGGATCCAATGGCGGGAATCGTCGGTGCTTGCGTGATCGCGAGTTGGTCTTTAGGTCTCATGCGCGACACCGGCCGCGTACTTCTTGACATGACTCCGGACCGGGCCCTCGAAGCGCGTATTCAGAAATCGGTGCAGATGGCGGGTGATCGACTGACGGATTTGCACCTGTGGCGGTTGGGACCCGGGCACCTGGGCGCAATTCTGGCCATCGAGACCCGACAGCCGCGGGACGCGAGCTTCTACCGCGAGAAACTTGGACGCATTCGCGCGCTCTCACACGTGACTATCGAGGTACAGCATGTGGCTTAATTGTGCGTCTCGCACGGCTCCCTTTAGGTAGCGTCCGCCGCACTTTTCAGAAGAGTCACCTTCCCCACTCCCCAGCGGTAACGCGACGCTGGGGCAGCTATCCCACCGTGCTTGCGAACTCGGGCGCCGCCATTAGTGTTTCACAGTCCTCGAGGCTCGGACAATCACATCGAAAGTTCGACTTAAGAATCGCCTTCATCTGCCGCAACTGCCTTATTTGAGTGTCGATCTCAGATATCTTTTGCCGTGCTAGGCCTTGCCACCGCTTCGACGGCGCCATATCTGCCCGGGTAGCCGCTCAAAAATGCGCGCGTCTCGGCAATGGAAAATCCGGCGGCACGGCCAAGAAGAATGATCCGAATCCGCCCACGGATACGGGAGGCGTACGCGCGACGCCCGGAAATTCGCGCGGGCGGCGGTATGAGGCCGACCTTTTCGTAGTAGCGCAGCGCGGAGGCCGACACACCGACGCTACGGGCGAGTGCTCCGATAAGCAGGGTTTTCATACGAAGACTCCGATCTTTGGGGGATCGCTTGACCTGAACTGCACTTTAACTCGTAGGGTAGCCGCACTTCAGTAAAGCGACACGCTACGGGAGACGCTCATGCGACTTTCAAAATTGATCCTGGGAACACTCTTGATCGCGGGGTGGGCTCTTGGTCCAGCTGCGCCAAGCGACGCGAACGCCAATTCAGAGGCCATTGCGGCTGCGGTGGCCGATAGCCACAGACCGCAGGAACAGAGGGACCGAGATCCACAGCGTCTTCCAGAGCAGATGCTGATATCGCCGGGATCAAGCCTGGTGATCGTGTGGGCGATTTCATGTCCGGGAATGCATATTTTACGCGGTTGTTCAGCCGGGTTGTCGGGCCCAGTGGTCGGGTATATGCCTTCATCCCGACCGAGGAGATCAAGAACTGTCCGGCCACAGAAGTTGCCGGCTCGCGAGCCGTCTCGCGGGATCCGATGTATACGAACGTGAAATTGCTGACAGGGCCAGTCAATCAATTCTCGGTTCCTGAGCCTCTAGACATTTTGTGGACCGCGCAGAACTATCACGATCTGCACGACAAATTCATGGGTCCCGCGGATGTCAGGCAGGTTAATCGTGCGTTTTTCAACGCACTCAAGGCCGGCGGAGCGCTTATCGTCGTCGATCACGTTGCAGCGCCCGGAAGTAGTCTCGCCACGACCGAGTCGCTGCACAGAATCGACCCAGCGATTATGAGGCGGAGATCGAGGCTGCGGGATTTGTCTTTGACTCCGAGAGCAATGTCCTGGCGAATCCAGACGATGATCATTCGCGATCCGCATTCGATCCGAGCATTCGCGGCGCAACGGATCAGGTGGTGCTCAAGTTTCACAAGCCGCAATGACGCATAGAGCTCGCCGGGGATCCGCGATCACGCTCGCTGGTCAGCGATCAACGCGCGCAGCGAAGCATCCCGGCCGCGCGTTGTGCAGGTGCAGAAATGCCACCTGCTCAGGTGCGAGCAGTCGTTCAATGACAGGGGCGAGCGCGGGGGCGCCTTCGGCAATGTCTGCATCGAGCAGCAGGCCTGCCGCGCTGAAGGCGCGCACGCTCAGCAACCGCTTCTGCAGCACGGGCGGGATCTCGTCGCGGGCCCACGCGCGTCGGTTGCGTCCTCCCGCACATAGATCGCGTAGCGGGCACGATAGGGACTGTCGACGGGCAAGTGCTCGTAGTTCAGCAGCAGCACGCTTTCGCCCGGCTGCGCATCGATAAGACTGACGCGGCACGGGAACCGGGATGCCGATCAGCCACCACGCGGCGCACGTTGAGCGCTTCCAGCTGGCCATCGGACAGGCCAACCAGTGGCAAATTCTGCAAACTTCAGTCCGCTGATTTGGAAGCCCATGAGCATCTCCCGCAAGCATCTTATGGAAGTCCAAGTGTGAGCGCCGTGCCCGCATGCCTGCATTCCGTTTCTTGCTCGGCGTAGAAAACACGGCCGACGCGCCGCGGCGTGCTGGGCTACCTGGTGCCCGGACTCAAGCGCCGGAAGCTAGCTGTCCTGTGACTGCGCACGGACTCGTGTTTCCCGGGGAGCCGAACGCGCAGAGAGCGCGGTCGCGATCGAGGGCGACAAACTCCCCGCAACATCCTGCGCCGCGCTCTTCGGAGGGCGGGACTGCCGCCGCACGACATGCGCCACCTTGCTGGCGCGCTGATGTCAGGGCCGACATGCCGCCGAACCGCGCCCAGGAGATCCTGGGGCGCGCGGACGTGCGCACGACCCTCGCCATCTACACGCACACGATGAAGCGCAAGCACGACGGCTCGGCCGACAAAATGGCCGAACTCGGTGCTCGCAGACTTGGAGACAAATTGGAAACAACCGGCTCTTTGGAGTCTCAAGAATCAGAGCTAAGTTATTGTTTTAATGAGCTCCCCGGGTTGGAATCGAACCAACGACCAACGGATTAACAGTCCGACGCTCTACCGCTGAGCTACCGGGGAACGGGCAGGGTTCTCGAAGGCCGCGGATTCTCAGGTACGGGCGTTGTCCGAGTCAGGAAGGTGCCCCGCTCCGCAGCGGATCTACCGAAAAAGCGTGGATCACGAACAGGGGCCTCATTAGGCTCAGTCCTGGCGGTTCATCACCCTGGGCCAGATATCGAGCGAGGCGAGGCCAAATCCGGTCGTCCAGGCGGCCTTGGTGACGTGCCCTACATTCTCGACAGCATCTGGCGCTGGGCGGAGTTCAACGCCTACCGCCTCGGTGTCGTCACCGTAAAGCCGCCGAACCACACCTTCGCCGAAAACCAATACGACGCCGTGGCCGTTCTTCGCCACGTACGTGGTGATTTCTTCCTTCGTCGTCTTCGGACCCACTTTCACGACACTGTGTCAGAGCTTCGGTCTGAAGGTTGCTGAAGCCCTGCGCATCGTTGCTGGCCTGCTGCTGATACTTGCATCGTTAGGGATGCTGATCTCGCTGCTGAGCTGCGGTACTTCCTCGCGACTGGTACGCCGTGCGGCACAGGACCTAGCCAAGGCGCCCCCGCCGCCCACTCCCCGGGAGCTGGCGGCGCCAGCGAGCGCTGGATGGTGAGCACCCCTTCGGTGCGACCGTCGCCCTAGCGCTTGCTTTCCTCCGCAGGCGCTGGAAGGAGTGGCGTGAGCTGCCGGGCGCCCTGGCGCAGGTACGCCGCACGCTGCGCACGGTGGATCGCCCGACGCGCATCGACTGACCCCCACTGGAAGAGCAGTCCGTTGCCCCAGAGCATGTGGACGAACGGGTAGTAGACGGCGAGCTGCCAGACGACGAGGAAGATGAGGTACGCCTTGAACGTGACGCGGTTCGTGGAAGGTCGCGCCGGTGATCAGCGCCGGCGTGATGATCGCGAACATCATCTGGTATGACGATCAGCACCGGAGAGCGGGATGTGCGACGGCTGGTACATCGTGTTGACGCCGACGTGGCGCAGGAACGCGAGAGTGGAAGTTCCCGAAGATCCCGTCCTTGCCACCGCTGAAGCAGAGGGAGTAGCCGACGAGGCCACCACATCACGGTCGTGATCCCCATCGACGCGAAGCTCTGGATCATGATCGTGAGCGTGTTCGAGCGGCCCACGAGCCCGCCGTAGAAGAACGCCAGCCCCGGCGTCATCAACATGACGAGGGCCGCGGCGATAAGCATGAAGCCGGTGTTCGCGCCGTTCAGGTGCATCGGGATCTCCTTCGCTCGTCGTCGCCTGCAGCGGGAGAGATTCGACCCCGACGCGCTAAGTCATGCTTCAGTCGCCGCGCGCCGCGAGCACCGATCTGGCGTCTTCCAGATCGGCCTCCCGGACGAGGATCTCGCGCCGCCTGGCCGCGATGAAGTTTTCGAGCGGCGAATCGATCGCCTCGGTATCGCGGTAGCCGCACTCGATCCCGGCCGACCGGAGCAGCCCCACAGGCCATCTCCGCCTCGGTCTCGCTCGGGACGACGGTGACGACGACGACGTCTTCGCCGTCCATCAGCTCACCCCCGCAAGGAGGAAGGCCCGGCTCTCGCGCAGCATCTCGCGCGCGATCACGAGGCGCTGGAACTCCTTCGTGCCCTCGTAGATCTGCGTGATCTTGGCGTCGCGCATGCATGCGCTCGACGGGGTACTCCTTGATGTAGCCGTAGCCGCCGAGCACCTGCACCGCCTCGGTCGTCACCTCCATCGCGACATCGGTGCAGTAGAGCTTCGCCATCGCGCGAGGCCTTCGTCAGCTCCGGCGCCGTCGACGCCGGCGTCGACCATCCGCCCGAAGCGGTAGAGCAGGCCGCGCGCCGCCTCGCACTCGGTCTCCATGTCGGCGAGCTTCGGCTGCGATCAGCTGGTGCTGCGCGATCGGCTTGCCCATCGTCTCGCGCGTCTTCGCGTACTCGAGCGCGTAGTCGGTCGCGCCCTGGGCGATGCCGAGGGCCTGCGCGGCGACGCCGGGCCGGGAGCGGTCGAGGATCCGCATCGCGAGCTTGAAGCCCTCGCCCTCCTCGCCGAGGAGGTTCGCGGCCGGGATCGCGCAGTCGTCGAAGACGAGCTCGCCGGTCGTGGAGCCCGGATGCCCATCTTCGGCTCGAGCCGCGCGACGGCGAATCCCGGCGTGTCGGCCTCGACGACGAAGGCGCGAGATGCCGGCATGGCCCGCTCCGGATCGGTCTTCGCGAAGACGGTGTACAGGTTGGCGACGCCCGCGTTCGTGATGAAGCGCTTCGACCCGTCGAGGACGTACTCGTCGCCGTCGCGCCGCGCCGTCGTGCGCATCGCGGCGCTGTCGGAGCCGGAGCCGGACTCGGTCAGCGCGTACGCCGGCAACCACTCGCCGCGACGCAAACTTCGGAGGAACGCTGCCTTCTGCTCGTCGCGTCCCCGCGAGCTTGAGCCCGAGCGAGCCGAGCTCCTGCACCGCGAGGATGAGCGCCGACGTCGCGCAGACCTTCGCCGAACTCCTCGATCGCGATCAGCGCGAGAAGCGTGCCGGTGCCGAGCCCGCCGTACTCCTCCTCGAAGAGAGGCCGAAGATGTCGTTCTCGCGGAAGAGCTCGACGATGTCCCAGGGGAACTCGTGCGAGCGGTCGATCTCCGCCGCGCGCGGCGCGATCCGCTCGCGCGCGAGCTGGGCGGACGAGATCGCGCAGCTCGCGCTGCTCGTCGGTCAGGACGTCCCAGGCCATGCCGCGATTCTACGATGCGGGCGGTCCTCTCACGATGACCACAGTCGTGCCGGCGACCGACTCGGTGACGGTCGCGCAGCGCAGCGTGTCGTCCGGCACGGCCTTCAGCTGGTAGTTGTCGTCGTTCTCGACGGTCTGCGACATCCCGAGCGCCGTCGCGCGCTTGCCAACCTCGCTCTCCATCGCCGGCAAGGACAGGCACTCCTGCGTCAAGGGGCGGAGACTGTCCGCGAGCTGGTGCGGCGGCCAGGTCGCCGCACCGGACTGGTCGCCCATCGAGCACCAGCGACAACCGTCTTCGTGTCCGGCGTAGCCGCCGTAGCAGCGGCCGGCCGGCGACGCCGGCGCCGATCGTCGACGGCGCAGGCGTGCCGACCTGCGCCGGGGCGATGAGTCCAGCGATGAAGCCGAGCCGGTCGAACTGTCGCTGCACGAACGTCGTCGCCGCGTCGGAGCTGAAGCACGCCGAGGCGAGACCGATATGTGGTCGTCGAGCGACTCCTGCAGCTCGATGAGCGCGACGTCCTGGGACTCGATCGGCGTCCAGCTCACCGGCGGCTTCTCGCTCGCTGGGATGACGGCGATGCCACCGAGTGCCGTCGTCGTAGGCCGGAGCGCCGAGGAGCGGACCAGACCCTTCCAGACGCGGCGCAGTCGGCGGCCGGGTCGCCGGAGGTCGCGTCGATCATGGGTCGACTCCCTGCGACGACGCAGTCGACCGCCGTCGTGTCCTTCGCCGAGCCGTGCGTGAGCGCCCAGCCGGCGCCGGTCGCGACCGCGCGACGACAGCGCGACCGCGATCACGAGCGGCCGGCGGAGGTCCGGCGCTCGCGACGGCGTGCGGGAGCGGGTGATCGCGTCGAGCAGGTTCTCGCGGCCGGCGACGCCGAAGAACATCGGCCGCCTCCGCGTCGGAGACGGGCGCGAGCCGCGAAAGCAGTTCGGTAGGGCGGGGATCGGTCATGGTGTTCTCCCTTCGGAGAGCCGTAGTTGGGCGGGCGCGTCGAGCGCCGCTTCGAAGCGGCGCCGGGCGCGATGCAGTCGCAGGCGGGCGACGGGACGAGAGACGCCGAGCGCGACGGACAACTCCTCGCGCGTCAACCCCTCCCACGCCAGCAGGGCGAGGATCTCGCGGTCGGGCTCGCTCAACGCCGCAAACGCGCGGGCGACCTGGCCATCGGATGCCGGTGTGACCGCTACCGCGACGCGCGATGGATCGAGTTCGGCGGTCAGCCGCTCCGCGAGCGCGCTGCGCCGACGGTCGCCGCGCCGCTGGTTCGCCAGCACCCGCCGCGCGACACCGAACAGCCAGGGGCGCGCGTCTTCTCCCGCGGGGCAGGACTCGAGCCGCCGCCAGAGCGTCGCGAAGGTCTCGGCGATCGCCTCGGCCGCGTCCTCGGGTCGCGCGTCCGGCGAAGGACGTACCCGGAGATCGGGGCGTACAGCCCGTCGTACAGGAGCTCGAAGCGCTCGCGTCTCGTCGCCGGCGTCACACCTACAGCATGTCCGGAACGAGCCGAGCGTTTCAGCGCGGCCCGTGGCAGACGGCCTCGACGTTGTTGCCGTCGGGGTCGAGGACGAAGGCGCCGTAGTAGTTCTCGTGGTACCAGCGGAGGCCGGGCGCTCCGTTGTCGGTGCCGCCCGCGGCGAGCGCCGCGGCGTGGAACGCGATCGACGGTCGCGCGGTCATCGCACGTGAACGCGATGTGGACGCCGGTCGTGTACGGCTCGCGCACATGGATCCAGAAGATCGGGCGCTCCCCGTCGCCGAATCCGGCCACTCCGTGGTCGGGCCACTCGGCGAGAACCGTCCAGCCGAGGGGAGCCAGGGCCTGCTCGTAGAAGGCGCGGCTGCTCGCGTAGTCGCGCACGTTGGGGCCGACATGATCGAACATGGGCACATGATCCTCCGAAACGGGACGATCCGCACGCTCGACCCGTCGCTGCCGACCGTCGCCGCGCTCTGGATCGCGGGCGACCGGATCGCCGGCGGCGTCGGCGTTCACGAGACCGCGCTGCCGAGCCCTGACACGGTCGACCTCGGCGGGCGCTGCGTCCTCCCCGGCTTCACCGACTCGCACGTCCACTTCCCGACGTGGGCGCTCTCGCGGAAGGACGTGCAGCTCGACGGGTGCGGCTCGCTCGCCGAGGCGCTCGACCGCGTTCGCGCGCACCCGCGCGACGGGGCGTGGCTGCGCGGCCAGGGCTGGCGCGACGCCGACTGGACCGACGGCGCCTCCGACGCCGCCGCGCTCGACGCGATCGTCTCCGACCGGCCGGCGATGCTGATCTCGAAGGACTACCACGGGCTCTGGCTCAACTCGACGGCACTCGCGCTCGCGGGCGGCGACCTCGAGGTGGACGGAGGAGTCGTCGTCCGCGACGCGGCGGGCGAGCCGACCGGCGTCCTCTACGAGGAGGCGGCGTGGCGGTTCAAGGCGCGCTTCGTCGAGACGCCCGAGGACGAGTACCTCGCCGCGATGCGCGAGGGCGTACGCATCGCGGCGGCGCGTGGCGTCACGTGCCTCCACGACAAGGACGGCTGGCTCGGCGCGATCGGGCTGTGGCAGCGGCTCGAGGCGCAGGGCGGGCTGCCGATCCGCGTCTGGCAGTCGACGCCGGCCGACCGGCTCCCCCAGCTGCGCGAGCTCGGCCTGCGGAGCGGCGCCGGCTCTCCCCTTCTCCGGCTCGGCTACCTCAAGGCGTTCATGGACGGGACGCTCGGCTCGCAGACCGCGTGGATGAGCGACGGCTCGGGTGTGATGATCACGTCGGGCGAGGAGCTCGAGGAGATCGCGCGCGAAGGCGCGGCGGCCGGCTGGCCCGTCGCGGTGCACGCGATCGGCGACGCGGCGAACACGGCCGCGCTCGACGCGTTCGAGCGCTCGCAGGACGGTGGCGCCCCGCCGGCCTGCGGCAGCGGATCGAGCATGCGCAATGCCTCGACCCCGCCGACGTCCCGCGCTTCGCGGAGCTCGGCGTCGCGGTCTCGGCGCAGTTCTCCCACGCGCCATCCGACGAGCAGCTCGCGAAGCGCTTCTGGGCGGACCGCCTCGACGGCACGTACTCGTTCCGCTCGCTCGTCGACTCGGGAGCCGTCGTCGCGAACGGCTCCGACGCGCCGGTGGAGGAGCTCGACCCTGGGCCGGCGTCGTCGCCGGCGTCCTCGACCACTGGCGCGAGGATCAGCGGCTCACCGTCGAGCAGGCGCTCCACGGCGACGTGCGTCGCGCCCGCCTGGCTTTCGCACGACGAGCGCACGCGCGGCACGCTCGTCCCCGGCCGCTACGCCGACCTCGTCGTCCTCGACCGCGACCCGCTCGCGTGCGAGCCGGAGGAACTACGCGAGGTGCAGGTCGTCGCGACGATGCTCGGCGGCCGCTGGACCCACAACCCGCCGCCATGGGACTGACCGAGATGCGGCGGCGCACCGTCGTGAATCGGCGCACGTCCGACGGCTGCGCTCATTGACTACGCGCTGAGCTTCGCAGCCGGCAGGCGGGTGCTGCGTGGACACGACCGCGTCACCGATGCGTGAGTTCGATTGGCCGGCGGACTGGGACGCGGAGCCGACGGAGCTGTCGTTCTACCCGTGGCCACCCGACGACCTGCGCGAACTGGCGCTGTCGCACGACGCGATCCTCGTCTGTGGCGGACAACACGGCGAACATGCTCGCGGTCTGGCGCGTCCACGGGTTCGACAAGATCCTTCGCGAGGCGTGGGAGTCGGGGATCGTCCTTTTCGGCTGGAGCGCAGGAATGATCTGGTTGGTTCGAGAGCGGGCGTCACGGATTCGTTCGGTCCGCAGCTCGCGGGAATACCCGACGGCCTTGGCTTCCTGCCGGGCAGTGGGTGCCCTCACTACGACGGTGAAGAGCTGCGTCGGCCCACGTATCAACGCCTTGTCGCGGGCGGTTTCCCGTCCGGCATCGCGCTAGACGATGCTGCTGCAGCACGCTTCGACGGCGTCGACCTCGCGGAGGTCGTCTCCGTTCCTCGCCGGGCCGAAGCGGCTACCGAGTCGAGCCGACCGGCGAGACGCAATTGGATGCTCGCGCGTTGGCGCGATAGCCCGGCAGCGCTTGGGACTAGGCGTCCGGAGATTGCCCAGTGGGCGGGTGCGTGCCTGCGCGGAGTAGCTCCCGCTCGGCTTCGATCCGTTCGATGAACTCGGCGGCGACCTCGTGGACGGACGACGACGTCGTTTCGATCGCATCGTCCGGTTGTCAGACACAGGACGTGGCCGTTGGGGACAGGGCCGGCCTCGCGATCGCGTCATTCCACGAGTCGAGACGCTGCAGACATGTCTGAGAGACATGGCCAACCTAGCCACGTCCAGTGTCCGACGCCGGACGCGGGCCGGTCGGGGGCACGTCGGCGCGGCGGTCAGGCGAGCTTGCCGAGCTCGGTGTAGAGCTGCGGCGCGCGGTTGCGATGCCCTGATCGAAGTAGCGGTAGAGGAACTTCTCGTTCGGCGAGTGGACGTCGATTCGGGTGTGCCGAAGCCGGTGATGATCGTCGGGATTCCCTCGCCTCGAGCGCGGGAACGATCGGAAGGTGCCGCCGCGAGCCGGACGAGGAGCGGCCGCACGCCGAGCACCTGCTCGAACGCGTCGGCGCCGAGCTGGATCGCAGGGGGCGTCGGGACGCATCGAGCCCGGCGGTGACGCCGTTCCAGCTCGATCTCGACGTCGGCGCCGGCGGGCGCGGCGTCGCGCATGAGCTTCTCCGCCGCGGCGCCGATCACGTCCACCTTCTGGCCCGGCGCGAGGCGGACGTGATCTCGCCGGCGGCGTGCGACCGAGAGCGTCGTGTTCCGGCACTCCCGGCTTGCCGCCGATGATCCCGTTCACGTCCGCGGACGGCTCGGCGAGCGTGCGGATGTTGAACTGCGCCGCCGCTCGGGTCGAGCGGCCGCGCGCCCTGGCAGCTCGAGCTCCTCCGCGCCGGTCGGCAGCGCCTCCCAGTTCGCGAGCTCCTCCGCCGTCGGCGGCGACGATCCCCTCCGCAGCAGCTCCGGCAGCAGCCCGTTCTCGCCCGCGAGTACCGCCGAAAGGCACGCGCGAGCCATGAATCGCGTTGAGCGCGCGCCGCCGTACATCCCCGAGTGCAGATCGCGCTCGCCCGTCGTCACCTTGACGTCGAACGCGATAGCCCGCGCGTCGCGAGGCTGAACAGCGGGAGTCGATCCGGAGCATGCCGCCGTCGAAGATGACGCCCGCGTCGGCGCCGACGCCGTCGGCGCTCGATCCAGTCGACGATCGTCGTGCCGCCGATCTCCTCCTCGCCGTCGAAACGCGAAGCGGAGGTTGACCGGCAGCGCGTTCGCCTCGACGAGCTTCTGCGCGGCCTTGAGCATGATGAAGAGCTGGCCCTTGTCGTCGGTGATGCCGCGCGCGTACGGCCCACTCGTCGCTTGACCGTCAGCTCGAACGGATCGCGTACTCCCACAGGTCGAGCGGCGCCGGCGGCTGTACGTCGAAGTGGTTGTAGACGAGGACGGTCGGCGCGTTCTCGGGATCGTAGAGGCGGGAACCTCGCCGAGCAGCGAGCTCCTTCTCGCCCCACGGCGTCAGCTCGGCGGTGCCCCGCATTTCGAGCGGAAGAACTCCGCGGCCCACTCGCCCGCGCGCTTGACGTCCTCGCGATGCGCGGGATCGGCGCTGATGCTCGGGATC